>CAWDPR010000001.1:0-119400 GCA_963804305.1 uncultured Acidimicrobiaceae bacterium
GATTCGAGATTCATGTCGAGGAAGGGATTCACCGCATGCAGTTCGTCGTCTATGTGGTCATCTTCGGTGGTCTTGGCGTATGGGCGGCACTGGACGCCAAGAAGCGGATTGCCAATGGTGCGACGGTGCGCGAAGTCGGTGGTCACCCGATCTCAATCTTCGCCGTGGTCTTGATCGCACCACTCATTGGTGGTCTCTTCTACCTGTACAAACGGAACAAGGACTACAGCAAGAGTGTCAAGTGACTGCCTCGCTGGCCTCACGGAGTTTGGTGCCGGATCGGCCCTTTTAGCGCTTCACGAATTCGTCGTAGCTTCGTTTGAGAGCCTCAATGGAGTCGACCAATTGGCGTAGTTGAGGTATCTTGACGTCAATTTCGTGTTCGCACGAATCCTTGATAGTGGACAGCTGCGAGAGTACCGACGCTCGGTCCGCCGCGCTCACCGCCGCAATGCTCGCATCGTAGGATTTGCTTCGCTCCGCGAAGTCGCGGAGCCACTCAGTAAGGTCGGCGTAGACTTCGGCCTGTTGCTTCATGTTCTCGCCGAGGAACGTAGCCCTGACGGGATCGAACCTTGTCTGCACCATGAATCCGAGGCGGCTCTTCTTTTCTATGCGGGCCGACGAAACTCTCGCCCGCAGATCCTTGACGTCTGACGTGATGTGGCGTCTCAGGCGAGCGATCTGCTCAATCAACTCGAGATTCTGATCTGCCACGCAACCTCCGTCTGAGGGCCACTGAGAGACTAGCGGTGACGACGTTCGTTTCCGGGTTGTCAGGTCATCATGGAAACGACGTGCGGGCGTAGCATGATGCGCCAGGGCCCGATGTTCGCGCGTAGGTCCCTCTAATCCGAGGGGGTAGTCGTGGTTGACAGACAACTGTTCGAACTGTATGTGACGCACATCGAAACCGCGGATCAGGCGCGTGTTGGTCTCGAGGAACTCATTGGACGTGCCCGACTTCACACGGAGAATTTCCAAACGCGAATTGATGAGTGGAACAAGAGCGGGCCACACGATCCGGTGGAAACCCTCGGGTTCCGAGAACATGCCCGTTCGATTCGAGAATTGTCAGGCGAGATGACGCGGTGGCGACTCGACTTCGTGAGTTCTACGTTGGCCTTCGAAGAGGAGTTCATCGCGTTGGCGAATTCGATGTTGACATCGGAAAACTACGAGCTGGAGGATCTCCTAACGCGGCGCCTCGAGGAAACTCGAAAGCGAATTCGCGAGCGCTTGCCCACGTTGAAGGGGTATCTGGTGAAGCTCGACGACGCAAATGCGCGCTTCGATGCGTTTATCGACGAGTGCAATGCGAAGGGGCGGTAGGCGGCTGCCGGCGTCACGTTCTGTGCACTGAAGATTGGTCGAAGCCTTCGGTAACGACCTCGCGGAACGCTAAGGCGAACTCGGCGGTTGGCCTCCAGGAGGGAACAGTCCGGCCCCGGGGCTTAGGGCTGCCACATGACGGTGGATTTCGTCCAAGAGGTCGGTCTGCGTCTTCACGATCCGGGTGAGTTCGGTGTTCTCGTCGAGCAGCGCCTTGATGTCGTCGGTGTTCTTGACAGTGTGCAGCGCGATCTCCGAGGCAATGGAGTCGGTGCGTTTGGCCGCGATGAGCAGTGCCGCCGCCTGGACACCCGCGAGCATGGACAGGAACAGGTTCAGCAAGATATACGGGTAAGGATCGAAGGCTTTGTGGTGGATAACGCGCTGGAGGAAGTAGGTATTGCCGCCCGCCCACAGGATCATGACGCCGAAGAAGGAGAAGACGAACGGCCACGATCCCATGATGTTGCGCATGCGATCGGCCGCCCGTTCACCGAGCGACAGGTCCTCCTGGTGTCGCACACCGGGGTGAAGATGCCATTGGGACTGCCATCGAGGGGTACTCATGACGCAATCCTCTCACCGACCCTCGCTGAATCCAGGCATTTTGGATTGAACTGTCGTCCGTGCGCTGGGTGAAATAGCCTTTTCACTGGGCAACGAGCAACTTCGTCCAGCAACGACGAAAGAAACTGGGCATCTTGGATTCAGAGAACGACGGCCGACGCGACCACGCGCGCGACGTGCTCGTGACGCTGGGGCTGAACGACTCGTCGGACGTCGCCTTTGAGCCGAACGCCGATCCGGGGCGGATCAGCATCGTGCACGGCACCACCGCCGAGGTGACGTGGAGTAACGCGCAGGGGCTCGAACAGACATCGACGATGCAGTACGCCACCAACCTCAACCTGACACCGGTGGCGGGCGACTGGGTCAGTGTGCGTGACGGCTACATTGTCGCGGTCGCCGAACGCGGCACCGAACTGCGCCGTCCGGGGTCGACGCCGGGTGACGTCCAACTCCTCGCGGCGAACATCGACTTGGTGTTGGTGGTACTGCCGATCGACCGCGAACTCAATTCGCTCATGCTCGAGCGCCTCGTCGTGATGGCCTTTGACAGCGGTGCCCGTCCCTACGTGGTCCTCACGAAGTCCGACGGCTCCGAGGTCGTCGAGGACGCCGTCAACCAGGCGATCGAGGCGGTGCCCGGCGTGGAGGTCCTCACGACGAGCTCGGCCAGCGGCCACGGCATCGAGGAACTGCGGAGTCTTCTTCACGTCGGCGTGACCGCCGTGATGCTCGGCGCCTCGGGGGCCGGCAAGACGTCACTGTTGAACGCGCTCGAGGGCATCGATGAGGTCACGCGCGAAGTGAACCGCGGCGGCGAAGGTCGCCATGCGACGACCACGCGGCGGCTGTATCGGCTCTCGAGTGGGGGAGTGCTCCTCGACATCCCCGGCATCCGACTCCTCGACCTCACCATTGGCCAGGAAGGACTCGATGAGGCGTTCGCCGACATCACCGAACTGGCGAAGGGCTGTCGTTTCTCGGACTGCAGCCACTCCGGGGACGACGGGTGCGCCGTCGAGCAGGCCGTCCTCGATGGTGTCCTGGCGCCGCGTCGCCTGGAGAGTTGGCGGACCATCCGCGACGAGATGGTCCAACAGGAACTCAGTCGGGAACAGGAAGTCGCGGTACAGAAGAAGAAGGGCCGTGGATCGAAGCCCCGGCCCGCGCCGTCCTTCGACGACGAGGACGAATAGCCGTCAGCTCCGGCTCGGGTCGGCGATCTCGAGAGCGAGCAGGGGCGCCGAGACCTTGTTGATCGACTCTTGGTACTCGAACACTGGTTGGCTGTCGGCCACGATGCCGCCGCCGGCCTGCATGGTCGCGACGCCATCACGCAGCGAGACCGTGCGAATGGTGATGGCAAAGTCGGCGTTACCCGAGAGCGAGAAGTAGCCAACGGCCCCGCCGTAGGGGCCGCGAAAGACCGGTTCGAAGTCGTCGATGAGTTCCATCGCGCGGACCTTGGGCGCGCCGGTCAGCGTGCCCGCCGGGAACAGTGCGTCGAAGGCGTCGAAGGCGTCGAGACCGGGCTTGAGCCGCCCTTCGACGTGACTGACCAGGTGCATGAGGTGCGAGTAGCGCTCGATGTGCGCGAGTCGGTCGACACGGACTGTGCCCGCGACGGCCACGCGTCCGACGTCGTTGCGACCGAGGTCGACGAGCATGACGTGCTCGGCGATCTCCTTCTCGTCGTGCAGCAGTTCGTGCTCGAGTTCGAGGTCTTCGGCCTCATTCACGCCGCGCGGACGCGTGCCGGCGATCGGCCGGTAGCTCAGCAGTCCGTCGTGGACACGCATCAGCATCTCGGGTGAGGCACCGACGATCTGGTTCTCGCCAGAGTCGAGCAAGTACATGTACGGCGAGGGATTGAGGGCCCGAAGCACCCGGTACAAGGTGAGCGGGTTGACGGTGGTCGGGCGTCGGAACTGTTGACTCGGCACGACCTGAAAGACGTCACCGGCATAGATGTGCTCGCGCGCGCGTTCGACGACCGCGCCGTACTCGTCGGCGCTGAAGTCCGACAGACCCTTGGCGATGTCGCGCACGTCGATCGCCGCGCGCTGTCCCGGAGCCGTCGCGACGAGTCGTTCGGTCACGGGGTCGCTCGCGGGCTCGGGACCGAGCAAGAGGTCGACGATCTCGGCCAACTGGACGCTCGCACGCTGGAAGACGGCGGAGGGCTCGTCGCCTTCGAGCACCGCGTTGACGACGACGGTCGTCGAGTGTTGCACGTGGTCACAGATGAGCACGGCGCCCGGGAACGAGAAGTCGACGTCGGGCCACATGTCGTGCGTCGATTCGCGCGGCAGCCGTTCGAGTCGTCGGACGTAGTCGTAACTGACGAAACCGACTGCTCCGCCGAAGAAGTCGGGCAGCGAACGAGGTGTGTAGGTCGTGTAGCGCGCCAGGATCTGGCGGATGGCGTCGAGCGGTTGGAGTTCCTCGATGTCGAGGTAGACGCCCTCGACGACCGTGGCGCCGTCGCGGGTCGTCACGCGCCAGAGCCGATCGAGTCCGATGAACGAGTAGCGGCCCGTCGACTCGCCGAGCGCGGCGCTCTCGAGCAGGAAGATGGCTCGCCCCGGGAACCGCTGATACAGCGACACGGGGGTCTCACGGTCCAACTGCAGGGTGAGCGACAACGGCACGACGTTGTAGCCCTGGTTCACGAGTTCGACGAAGGCGGCGAGGTCGTTCGGTTCCATTGAGAAATGCTAGTAACTCCCCACACGTAGAATTTCCACATGAGCGACCGTCCGAACATCCTCGTCGTCGACAACTACGACTCGTTCGTCTACAACCTCGTCCAGTACCTCTGCGAGCTCGACGCCGAGGTGACGGTTCGACGCAACGACGAAGTCGGCGTCGATGACGTCGCTGCGATGGCCCCGGACGGTGTCCTCGTCTCACCGGGACCGGGTCACCCCCGCGACGCCGGCAACTGCGTCGCGATCATCCAGTACTGCGCCGAACAGGGCATCCCCATGTTGGGGGTCTGTCTCGGTCACCAAGCGCTTGGCGAGGCCTTCGGCGCGACGGTGTCGCGCGCGCCGGAGCTGCTGCATGGCCGCTCGAGCCTCGTGGACCACGAGGGCGCCGGTGTCTTCAAGGGTGTCCATCGGCCGCTGGTCGCTGGTCGCTACCACTCGTTGGTCGTCGAGGACGTGGGACTGCCGAGCTTCTTCGACGTGACCGCTCGCTCGAACGGTCTCATCATGGGCATGCGACACCACGACTTGCCCCTTGAGGGCGTGCAGTTCCACCCCGAGTCAGTCCTCACCCAGGACGGCTACATCATGGTGGCGAACTGGCTGGGCGAGTGCGGATCAGTCGACGCCCTAGAACGTGCGTCGAAGCTGTCGGCGCGCATGGACGACGTGCGCGCTGCGCTGCCGACCCCGACGCGCTGATCACTCGACGATCGGTGCCTGGAGACCGGCCGGGTTGTTTCGAAGCCGGTGACGCAAGATCTGAATGAACACCGTGAACGCGGCGGGGAACATCACGAAGCTCGGCACCGCGAGGGCCGGCTGGTGGATGAGGAATCCGTAGACGAACCAGCCAAGGGACGTGAGGCTCGCGAGGAGCCAGCTCACGATCGACACCCCGCTCAGATCTTTCGGTCGGATGACGAGCGCGAGTTGGGGCAGGTAGATGATGATCGAACTGGCGACAGCGACGGTCGCCAGGACCCAGCGGAGTGAGTGGAGACTCCCGATGGTGGTGGCGACGGCGGTCACCGCGGTGACCGAGCAGAACCCGACGAAACTGCGCGCGAGTTTCTCCTGGCTCTGGGCCGCGAGGAACGCCACGATCGCCGACACGATGATCGCCGGGGTGTTCGCGACGACCTCGGCGGTGACGTGAAAGACGAACCCGTAACAGAACCAGACCATCGACACGAAGCAGGAGAGGATCCACGTCGCGAGCGACACGCCGTGCGCGCCGGTCTTTCGGATTCGCGCCGCTTGGGCGAGACACTGCCAAATCGTCAGCGTGGGCGCGACGTACCCGAAGGTGCGCGCAAGTGTTGACGTGGCGAGGAACATGAAGATGTGTCTCTTTCGGTTGGCGCGAGCGGTGACCTACTCTCGTCGACCGTTACAACGTCAATGCTACTGACCTGAATTCAGGCGAAGGAGCTGCCGACCCCGAACCTCGTCTCGACGATCGCACCACCGACGAGTTCCACCTTGTAGGCGGCCGGACCACTGTCGGGGTCGACGTCGGCGTCGGAGACGACGGTGGTCGCCTCGACGCCCTCGTACCAGATGCCGATCGTGTTGTCGGTCGAGTAGGCCAGTGGTCCGAGGACTTCGCGCTTCATCAGGTCATGGAGCAACGGTCGGCGCTGCGCCTCGGCGTCGTAGTGCACTCCGTTGGCGTAGGGCAAGAACCCGAGCGCGTTGGTGACCGGTTGGAGGATCTGTCCAAAGGAGTCGGTCGTGCCGCCGAGGTGCCAGCAGAGGCTGCCGGCCGAGACGCCACCCAGGATCACGCCCTGTTCCCACGCGCTGCGCATGGCACTGTCGATGCCGTGCAGGCGCCAGAGCGCGAGGAGGTTGGCGACGGACCCGCCGCCCACCCACACGAGGTCACTGCCGCACAGGCGCTCCTCGGGGTCGGCCGAAGGTTGGGGATAGACCTTCATCTCGGTCACGTCGCAACCGGCCTCGTTGAACGCCTCGTAGGCCATGGCGTAGTACGAGAGCGAGTCGCCCAGCGCCGTGTTGACGAGACAGACCCGCGGTCGGGTCTTTCCGGTCAGGGCCAGGGCGTCCTTCAGCATGGTGCCAAGGCGCCACGACATCTGCACCGGTCCCATCACGTAGCCACCGGAGGTCGCGAGTATTCGTCGTGTTGTCATCTGAACGTTCTAGTGGACACCACGTGGTTGTTGGCGCCACGTATGTCTCATTCGGGAATCGCGCCGGCCCTCTAGTATTTCCTTCGACGAGCGAATCATCGAGGAGTCCAATGGCCACCACCGAAGCCCAGATCGACCAACTGTTTGACGACCTGATCGCGTCGTTCCCGCCGGGCTCAACCGAGCCGGTCAAGTTCCTCGGCGAGCAGTTCGACCGCGGACTCGCCTGGGTGCACTTTCCCGAGGGCCAGGGCGGACTCGGTGGCAGTCCGACCGACCAGCTCTACGCGATGCGCAAATTCGCCAGGGCCGGCGCACCGTCGGCGATCGGGCGAAACGTCATTGGCTACGGCATGGTCGCGCCGACCATCGTCTCGCACGGCACGCAGGAGCAGCGCGAGCGCTTCCTTCGACCTCTCTTCACCGGTGAGGAGATCTGGTGCCAGTTGTTCTCCGAGCCGGGCGCCGGATCAGACGTCGCCGGTCTGGCATGTCGAGCGGAGCTCGATGGTGACGAATGGATCTTGAACGGCCAGAAGGTCTGGACGACGCTGGCGCACGAAGCCGCCTATGGACTGATCATCGCTCGCACCAATCCCGACGTGCCCAAGCACCGTGGCATCACCGCGTTCCTCGTGGACATGCACGCACCGGGCGTCGACACCCGTCCGCTCTACCAGGCGACGGGCGAGGCGGAGTTCAACGAGGTGTTCTTCAATGACGCCCGCGTGCCCGACACCCGACGACTCGGCGGCGTCGGAGAGGGATGGGGTGTCTCGATCACGACCTTGATGAACGAACGGGTGTCGATCGGCGGGACGGTGCCGCCACGAGGTTCTGGATTGATCGGCGAAGCGGTCAAGATCTGGAAGAAGCACTGGACCGGCCGCGACGACGCACACGCGTTGGCGGTGCGCAGCGAACTGATGCAGTCGTGGGTTCGCAACGAAGTGGGGCGCCTCACCAACTGGCGTGCGATGGACCTTCGAAAGGCCGGCACCCCTGGTCCCGAGGGTTCGGTGGCGAAGCTCGCGTTCGCCGAGGAGAACCAGAAGACGAGTGAGCTCTGCGTCGACCTCATGGGCTCTGAAGGCATGCTCTACAGCACCAACTATCCCCAGGTCCGTCCTACGGAGTCTGCGATGACCGGTGGCGACATGCGCAAGGCCTTCATCCGCATGCGCGCCAACTCAATCGAAGGTGGCACCAGCGAAGTCATGCGCAACATCATCGGCGAGCGCGTGCTCGGTCTTCCCGGTGAGCCTCGGGTGGACAAGGACGTCTCGTGGAAAGACGTACCGCGAAGTTAGAAGACCAATTCGTGTACTCCGCATCCAGCTGTAGGAGAGATTGACGATACTTACATCAAGGACGGTGAATAGCAATGAAGCCAAACCTGCGACTCGTCAGCCTCGCCGCACCATTAATTCTCACAGCGATAGCGATGCTGGTCGTCCCGAGTACCCCCGCCGCGGGGCTCGAAAAGGGCTCAGTCACGTGGTCGATGTCAAGTTCTCAGGTCACTGCCGGAAGTTCCGTCACTGCAGTATTGCGGTACGCCCGAATGCCACTCGGATCAATGGTTGAGGTCGTGGTTGAAAATGGTGCGACGTCATTACAACGCGTGGTGCAACGATTCTCCGCTCGCGGCCAGGGCTCGAGAAACGTGAAACTTGCCCGAGTACCAATGGGCTTGTATCACTACCGAGTTGTCGCCGTGTACCCCGATGGGAAGTTCATGACTGGTTCAAGTTGGCAAAGACTGTACTCATACGGAACAGTTTCACTGAATGCTCTATGCCACGCTGAAGGAGCGACCATCGGTGGCGACGGTTGCCAGGGTGGCGCTGTACAAGTCGGATTGAATCTATTTGCGTTCGCCATTGAAGGCAACTTGCAACTCAATAAACCGCCAATCTACGGAACAATCATCGACTTTCCAGCTACCACTTGCCGGTCCCTCTCATTGGAGATTGCCCTTGACAGTGCCAATTCAAAACCGGGCGACACTGCAATGGTTCAAGTAATTGAAGGTACTTCGGCCCCGCAGTTTGCATCGATAGTGCAGGGTAGCGTCAATACGTTCAATGTGGCTTTGGATGGTGGACCGTTCTTCATACAAAATGCTTCTACTGCGAACGACTACATCTTTTACGGCGGCACGGGCAGTTGCTGGTCTCCGACAGGCGTCTAGGGCCTGGGTCCATTCAGTCTTTGAGAGGTGACTGCGATTGACTCTGCGGCGACTTCGAGAGGTGACGGCGATTGACTCTGCGGCGAGTGTAGTGCGAACTCGCCTCTCATGGCACGACGTAAAAGATCAGACTCCCGCCACCGGTGGCACTTTCCTTCACGATCTTGAAGCTGAGGACGTAAAAGCCCTTCGCCGCGTTGGTCGGGATAGTCAGCTGCGAAACCGGAGTCGACGTGATTTGGTCCGAAACGATGAGCGTTTTCGCCTTGAAGACCTTCGTGCCCGAGTGGTGTCCAGTAATCGCCGACTTAGCGGCCGCGAGCGTGGCGAACGGTCCCGACGCCATCGCGGACAGGTCCACGGTCCTCGCCAGAGCGCCCGTGCGCAGTCCCTTCTTCACCCATTGGACCTTCACGCTCTCGCCGGGGTGATAGTTGACGGTCCCGAACCCGCCGCCGCAACACGAGAAGCCGTAGATCTCTTTCGTTCCCTGCGCCGACGCGACGGACGGCGTCACGACGCTGACGAGGGCGAGACACGCCACGAGGAACGCGATCAATGTCGTGTCCCGAAAGCGTGTCACAACGGAGCTGGACGATAGAGCCATTGATACCTCCTTAGCGCCGAAGCGTAGACCATGGCGATGGTGCTGCGAGAGTCAAAGGTTTGTCGCCGATCTCGCCCGATTCGCTCCACCGCGAGAGTGCGGCTGATTTGTGCGACCGTCTATTTGTCGGTGAGATGCGCCGAGAGGAAGGTCAGCGTCCGTTGGAACGCGTCGAGAGCGGCCTCCTCGTTGTACGCGTCAGGTCGTGCATCGTTGTGGAACCCGTGCTTGCCGTCGGCGTAGCGCACGATGTCCGTCGACACCGACACTGCGTCGGTCGCGCGTCGTAACTCCTCCACCTGTTCGGGTGGAATGCTCTGGTCGAGGTCACCGAAGAGGCCGAGCCACGGACACTGCAGATCGGCGGCCAATTCGACGAGGGGCGCGAAGCCGAATCGACCGGCCGTGAGCCCGCCCCCGTAGAAGGTGACCGCGGCGCCGACAGTGCCCAGGGTCGCGGCGCAGAAGGCCACCGTCCCGCCCATGCAGAATCCGACGATGCCAATGTTGGCCGGTGCGAAGCCAAGCGTCGTGAGGAACTCGGTCGTCGCGTTCAGGTCGTTGGTGATGCCCTGTTTCGTGAGGGTGCCGGCGAAGGTCATCGCCTGGGGGATGTCGTCGTAGGGGACCTCGGGCGAACCGTCGCGATGAAAGAGGTGTGGCGCCACCGCGAGGTATCCCTCACCGGCGAAGCGGTCGGCGACACTGCGGATGTGATCGGTGACGCCAAAGGCCTCTTGGATGACGATCACGGCTCGACTGGCGCCGGTCTGGCCCGACGCGTAGATCGGGAACCCTCCTGGGCGCGATTCGTCGCTCATTCGAAGGATGGACCGTCGATGCGCGAGCGTTTGATCTCGTAGAAGCCGGGCGTCCCGGCGACCATCAAGACGCCGTCCCACAGACGGCCCGCGGCCTCGCCCTTGGGCGCGGGCGTGATGACCGGACCGAAGAAGGCGATCTTGTCGACGTGGATGACCGGGGTGCCGACGTCGTAGCCGACGGGGTCCATGCCCTCTTTGTGGCTGGCGCGAAGGCGCTCGTCGTACTGCGTTGACGTCGCGGCCTCGAAGAGGTCCGCCTCGAGTCCGACGTCGGCGAGGGCCTTAGGGATGCTCTCGTTCCAGTCCTTCTCGGCGTTGACGTGATTGCGCACGCCCATCGCGGAATAGAGCGGCTCGAGGACCTGATTGCCGTGGCGCTCCTCGGCGGCGATCAGCACGCGAACCGGCGCGTAGGCCTTGGTCATGAACTCCATGTACTCGGGCGAGAGGTCACGCCCTTCATTGAGGACGGCGAGGCTCATGACGTGAAAGCGCACGTCGAGGTCGCGCACCGCGGCCGCCTCGAGCAGCCAGCGCGACGTGATCCACGCCCAAGGGCAGGCGGGGTCAACCCAGAGATCTACTTGTTGGCTCATGACACTCCTATCGTGTGCGGGCGTATTCACCCAATACGGTAATGACCGAATTCGTGACGCCGACCGCCATTGGCAGATCCAGACTCTCATCGATGCCGTGCGCGTTCGAGTGGGGACCAAGGACGCCGGTCGCGACGAATTGGACGTCGGGGTAGCGCTTGCCGAGCGACGCGAGGAACGGGATCGAGCCGCCCTCGCCGGTGTAGCCCGGGGCGTGGTCGTAGGCGTCGATCGAGGCCGACTCGAGGGCACCGCGCAACCACGGTGCCAGGGTGGGTGAGGACCAACCGCTGCCGATGGACCAGTTCGAGAGTGAGACGACCGCTGAGGAGGGCACGTCCTCGGTGAGGAGGGGGATCAATGCCTTGCGCGCAACCTCGGCGTCGACCGAGGGGGGCAGGCGAAACGACAACGTGGCCGTGGTGTGGGGACGCAGGACGTTGCCCGCGATCTCGGGTTCCGGCACGCCGCCGATGCCGACGATCGACAACGTGGGATACCAGGTGCGGCGAAGGATGCGCTCCTCGGCGCTGGCCCCCATCAGCTCCACCCCTTCGAGGGTCGGCAGACCGCGCGCGATGATGTCACCGAACTCCGCGGCGACGGCTTTGGCCGCTTCGACCTCGACGTCGGGGATCGCGGCGTTCATCTCGGGTACGAGCACCTCGCCTGTGGCGGCGTCCTCCACTCGGTCGAGCAGTTGACGCAGGATGCGAAAGGACGACGGCACGACGCCACTGGCCGAACCACTGTGCTGGCCCTGTTCGAGCACTTTGATCGTGAGGTCGACGTTGAGGACCCCGCGCAGTGACGTCGTCACCCACAAGCGGTCGTAGGTCAAGGCCCCCGAGTCGAGGCAGATCATGAGTTCGACCTTGCCGAGGTGCTCCTTCAGGTCGTCGAGGTAGGCCTCGAGGTCGGTGCTGCCGCTCTCCTCACTCGCTTCGATCAAGACGACGCAACGGCTGTGGGGGATGCCCTTGGCCTCCATGGCCTCGATGGCGAGGAGCGCGGAAAACGTGGAGTAACCGTCGTCGGCGATGCCGCGCGCGAAGACCTTGTCGCCGCGTCGCACCGGCTCGAATGGCGACAAGCCCTCGGACCAATCACCGAGCGGTGGCTGTTTGTCGAGATGACCGTAGAGGACGGCCGTGCCGTCGCTGGGCGCCGTCGCCGCGACGGTGACCACCAGCACCGGGGTCCGATCCCCGAGTCGACGGATCTCGACGTCGAAATCGGCGATCGTGCGTGCGATGGCCCAGTCCGAGAGGAGCTCGATCGCTTGGTCGATGTAGCCGTGTCGGATCCAGTCCGCGTCGTACATCGGCGACAGACAGGGGATCGCGGCGTAGGTCGTCAGGGTGTCGAGGGCGTCACGCTCGAAGTCGGCAAGGTTCAGTGCGGGCATGGAAACGACGTTACTTCGCGGCCTTCGCCACCTTCGCAAAGTGCACGGCTTCCCAGCAGTACCACGCGACCGCCGTGCGCACACCCTCGAAGCGCTGTCCGGCGTCACGCAGCCCGGCCTCGGAGATCGTCTCGTCGAGGCCGTGGAGCAGCGACCAGCCGACGCGCACGCCGTAGTCGCCGACCGGCCAGACGTCGGGTCGGGCCATCGTGCTGATGAGGTACATGTGCGCGGTCCACGGGCCGATCCCTCGTACCGAAGCGACGTCGGCCACGATGTCGTCGTCGCTCATACGGCCGTGCTTGGCGAGTTGGAGTCGACTGTCACGCACCTCGGTCGCCAGTTCGACCATCGCCCGGGCCTTGTTGTTATTGAGGCCGGCTGCGCGCAGCCGGTCGGGTCCGGCCGCGATGATCGAGTCGACCGTGACGGTGCCGCCGCAGGCCTCGACGACGCGACCATGGATCGTGGTCGCGGCACTGGTGGCGAGCAGTTGATGGGTGATCGAGCGCACGAGTGAAGGGAATCGACGGTCAATCGGTTCGGCGCGTCGGCGAAAGGGCGGCGGTCCGGCGAGCGCGATGATCGGACGAAAGGCCTTGTCACGTTTGGCGATGTAGGCGGCGACCTCTTGGGGCGATGAATGCACGCTGGAACTCTAACGAGGGGGTGTGTCGAGGTAGACGCCCTCGGGAACATTTGATGCGTTCTTCACGACGTCGATGAGCAGGGCGTGCAGCGCGCGCACCGGGGCGGCGGGGAACCCGAAACGTCGCGTCGCCAACAGGACCCTACGTTTCGCGATCTTGTCGATTGGTCGCGCGACGAACTTGTCGCGCAAGTGGCGCGACAGCATCGTCGCGGGAAGGATCGAGGGACCGTAGCCGTCGAACGTCAGCGACGCGATCGTGCGAAGACCGTCGAGCTCGATGAGGGGCTTGAGTTCGACGCCCACGAGGCGACTGGCCTCGTCGATCTCTCGTCGTATCGGCGTGCCCTTGAAGGGGAGGAGGATCTCGTACTGGGCGAGGGTGGCGAAACTGAGCGGTGCCGGGAGTTTCGCTAGTTCGTGATCTTTGTCGGCGATCAGGACCAGGTCCTCTCGGAAGAGGTCCACGCCCGTCAACTCCGCGGCGTAGATCGGCCACGCGAGGACCGCCAGGTCGAGCTGTCCCTTGACGAGTTGTGGTTCGATGACCGAGTTCGTCCCTTCGACGATGTGCAGCGCGATATGTGGATACTTGACCTTGATCGTGTCGAGCAGCACGGGGACGATCCAACGTCCGGCCGAACCGATCATGCCGAGCACCACCTGACCGTGGATCTCCGCACTCAGCTCCGACACGTCCGACGCGATGCCTCTGAGCTCGTTGAGGATTCGCCGCGCCCGGTCGACGACGATGTCGCCCGACTCGGTGAGGAGTCCCGTTGAGCGGTTCACGAGTTCGGTGCCGAGTTCGGTCTCAAGGTGCGCGATGCGATTCGAGATATTGGACTGCACCGTGCCGAGTACCTCGGCCGCACCGGAGAAGGATCCGTGGTCGGCGATGCCAATGAGGGCCTCAAGCTGTCGTATCTCCACATATCAAGTATACAGATAGGAAGTATCTACCCCATGCTGTTGTCAGATACGACTGCGCCCGCCATACTGGTGTCAGCCCGCTTTACGTTTCCCCCAAATGTAAATGCGCTGGTTTTGCAAAAGGCCCAACCACCCCCCGGTTGGGCCTTTTGTGTTCTCTAAATCATTAGCGTTGCTGGTATGGCCAAGACGACGAATCTTCGTGATGACGTCGCGTCGGCCGCAGTACGGGCCGTGAACCGACTCTCACGGATGACCGGTCGAGGGTCGGGAACCGTGGTCGGGGGACGCGTCGGCATGAAGATCTCGCCCGACCTGGTCACCTCGCTCAGCCGCGGACGCACGGTGGTGCTCGTGAGTGGCACCAACGGCAAGACCACGACGACCTCGATGATCGTGGCCGGCTGGGGACTCCCGGTGACCACCAACCAGACGGGCGCCAACATGCCCGCCGGGCACGTCGCGGCGCTCGTCACCTCGACGAGCCACCAGGTGGCCCTGGAGGTCGACGAGGCGTGGCTCCCCGAGACGCTCGCGAAGACGCGCGCACGTGTGGTGGTCCTGCTCAACCTCTCGCGCGACCAGCTGGACCGCGCCAACGAAGTGCGTCAGATGGCGGAGCGATGGCGAAAGTCGCTCGAAGCCCACGACGATCCCGAGTTGGTGGTCGTCGCCAACGCGAGTGATCCTCTCGTCGTCTACGCCGCGGAGTCGGCCGCCCACGTTCGCTGGTGCGACGTGCCGACGACCTGGCAGGCCGACGCCGTCTCGTGCCCCAAGTGCACGCTCGGGATCAGTCACGTGGGAAGTCAGTGGCACTGCAGTTGCGGCTTCGCGAAACCGACGAACGTCACGACCGTGCTCGGCGAGGAGTTGGTCGTCGACGGCGAGAGCGTAGCGCTCGATCTCTCGATGCCGGGCGAGTTCAACCGTTCGAACGCCGCCATGGCCCTCACGGCGTTGCACTGCGTCGGGGTCGACCTCGCGCCGGCGGTGACAAGGATCAACGCGGTCCAGAGTGTCGTCGGTCGATTCAGTGTCCGTCGCTGGCACGGCCACGTGCTGCGCCTCCTGCTCGCGAAGAACCCCTCCGGGTTCGAGGCGATGCTCGCGACCATCGCTCAGGACGCGTCGGACGTGTGGGTCGCCATCAACGCGCGTATCGCCGACGGTCGCGACCCCTCGTGGCTGTACGACGTGCCCTTCGAGCGTCTGCGCGGTCATCGCGTGTACTGCTTCGGGGACCGGCGCCTCGACCTCGCGACGCGCCTCGACTACGCGCAGGTGGACTGCGTCATCGTCGATGACGACGCGCAGGTGCCGGTCGCGAAGGAGACCATCTCGCTCCTGGCGAACTACACCGCCTTCAGCGACTGGCTGGAGAAGTCCGAACCGTGACGACGATCTGTGTGCTCTACCCCGACCTCCTCGGCACCTACGGGGACGGCGGCAACGGTCTGGTGCTGCGCGAACGCGCCACGCGTCGCGGTATCGACGCGACGTTGATCCAGGCCGGTTTCAACGACGAAGTGCCCGACGCCGACCTCTACCTCTTGGGCGGGGGAGAGGACGGACCGCAGAGTCTCGCGGCCGATCTCTTGCGACGTTCGAACTTCGCGGCGCGCGTGCGCGACGGCGCGCACGTCCTGGCGGTCTGCGCCGGACTGCAGATCCTCGGCCTCACGTTCTGCGTCGAAGGCGACGAGGAGTTCGAAGGGCTCGGTCTCGTCGACGTCGTCACCAGTCGAGGTGAGCGCCGGTCCGTGGGCGAACTCGCGACGCGCGTTGGTACGCACCTGCTCGTTGGCTTCGAGAATCACGGCGGGCGAACGTCGCTGCACGGTGGTGTCGAGCCCTTCGGCACGGTCGTGAAGGGCCGGGGCAACGACGCCAAACTCGACGGCTACCGGACGAAGAACATCTGGGCGACCTACGCCCATGGTCCGGTGCTCGCGATGAATCCCTGGTTCTGTGACGAGGTGCTCGCCACCGTCACGCAGCGCGAACTGGAACCTCTGGAGAGCGCCGCCGATTTGCTCTACCAGGAGCGCTGTCGCGTACTCGCCAGCTAGAGGCCGTCGGGCGCCTTGATGCCGTAGTCGGGGTCGCCACTCACCTCGCGACCCATGCACTCAACGGCGTCGACGATCCGATTGTTGAAGCGACGGATGTTCTCGCCTTCTTGCAGGTGCATGGCGTCGCCGAAGGCGACGATCACGTGGTGGCGATGTTGGTCGGGGGCGGTGACGAACTTAGGAGCCTTGGCGTACTTGGGGCCCTGGAGCCACCCCGAGTCATGGATGTACGTCGGGATCACGGTCGCCATGGAGCGTTCCGCCAGATAGGCGGCACCCCCCTTGAACTCGTGGAGTTCACCGTCGGGCGAGCGGCCGCCCTCGGGGTAGATGAGCAGGTTCCACTTCTGTTCTACGAGTTCCGACGCGATCTGGGCGCTTCGTCGGTTCACCTTGTGCCGGTCGATCGGAATCGCGTTGAAGATCAAGACGGTGCGAAAGGCCTTGCCCGACTCCATGAAGAAGTTGTCCATCGCCGCGGCGACGACGAGGCGCTTGCGGATGGCGCGCGGCAGTGCGGCGAGTACGAGGGGCGTGTCCATGTTGCTCGTGTGATTCGCCACGAAGATGAACGGCCCCTCTCCCTGGATCTTCTCGATCCCGCGCACGTCAAGGGTCGAGAGGTAGCGGGTGTAGGGGACGAGGAACGAGCTGTGGATCAGATTACGAAGCGTGCGCGTCGCCCGGGTGCGGCCCCATTGCGTTGGATAGTCAAGTCCGAGTTTCGCCACGGCTCAGCGCTTGCGCGGTTTCTGTTTGGGTGTGTAGCGCTTCGATGGTGCGGGTGGGGCGGGACGGGGGGCCACCACTTCGTTCGATGCTTTCGATCCCTTCGCCGACCGGGGTGTGCGCGGTGCGACCTCCCGACCTCCACGCTTCGCCTTGGCCTGCTCTCGCGCCACCCGGTTGGAACCCGAGAACGTCGGGTCGCCCCACTTCTGGAGTCGAAAGGCGCGCACCATGAGCCAGCCGCCGAGAAAGAGAAAGGGCAGCCCCGTGACCGAGAGCGCCAGCCAGCTCATCAAGCTGGCCACGACGACACCGACGCGCCGGCGGATGAGGGCGAAGACCAGGATCGCGGCGCCGAACACGAGGAGCTCGATGAACTGTGGCCACCACGCCGAGGGATGGGTCAGACGGACGTGCTGACAGGTGTTGGCGACCAGATGGAACGGCTTCGTGCAGAACGGCTTGGTCGCTGCCTTCTTGGCCTTGTCGGTGACGAAGGTGTTCTTGAGCAGGTGGGGAATCAGGAATGCCGCGAGGACGAAGGCAACACCCGCGCCGACGAAACTCAACGCTCGCTCATTCTTGTCAAGGCCCATGATTACTTCGCGGGGCACCATTGCGGGTCGCTTCGGTCGTCGAGTGAAACGCGACACTCTCTCGGGGGTCACATCTTCGTCGCTCGGCACCTTCGAAGGCTACTTCGCCGGTCAAAAGCACGTGGCTAACACTGCATGTAGGATTGTTGCCTCGGGCGCTTAGCTCAGTTGGTTAGAGCGCAGCCTTCACACGGCTGAGGTCGAGGGTTCGAGTCCCCCAGCGCCCACTGAATAGACACTTCTGATGCGCGATCACGACCCAGCGATGACCCCATTGCTTGCGTTGGAGGATTGCCTGCGTGGTCGGCATCGATCGAGTCTCGCTGCGAGTCAGAGCGACGAGGCGTCGTGCCGCGACATCAAGTACCTCGCGATTTCGTCACGGAAATTCGCAACGACACCGCGCCGACGTCAAGGCGCCAGGCGTTGACGTGCCGTCGTTCGTGCCTCGGTGACGGTCACTGGCCTTCCGGCCTTTTGAAGACCCATGACGGGCATGTTCTGATACACGGCCTCGAATCCGCCCGCGGGAACCAGGAATGTCTCGTGCCAGATGCCGCCGGCTGCTCGATCGCCTTCGGCCAACCTGTTCCACGCTCGCCAAATGGGGGCGTGTTTCGCGTCGGGATTCTTGGCGTAGGACTCGAGGGCTTCGAATGACCTCCAGTACTGCACGATCACACCACCCAAGCCCCCGAAGACCTGATAGCCCAGGAGTCCCTTCGTCGGGTCGGCCTCGAGCTCCGCGAGCATGTCGATCATGCCGAGCAACAAGTCTGACGCGGCACTGCCTTGCTCCGGTCCCCAGTCCTCGGCTCCGATCAGGAAGACGACGAAGTCGCCTTCCAAGGATGCTGTCCATCGGCCTCGATTGATCTCCATACCCCGGGAGTCTTTCACAGACCTCTCGAGAGATCCTCAATGGTCCTGAGACTCCTTGTTCGGACAGTCGTCGCCGGGGCAGATCCGTTGGCCCACGATGTGACCTTCGCCCTTAGGGCAGTGGTGCCGTGACGCCACGTAGCGCCATACGTTGAAGAAGGTGCAGACAGCCGACGAAGCGCAGCTCCTCGAGTCGACGTCGCACGCCCTCGGGTCCGCGAAAGGCCAGTTCAACGACCGGCCGCTGCTGGTCTTCTGGGAGATGACCAAGGCCTGTCAGTTGGCCTGCTTCCACTGTCGAGCGAACGCGCAACTCACGGGCGGACCCGACGAACTGACCACACTCGAGGGTCGCCTCCTGATCGACTCGCTGGCGGCTATCGGTCGGCCCCGTCCAATTCTCATCCTGACGGGTGGTGACTGTCTGATGCGCGACGACATCGTCGAACTCGCCGCGCACGCCCAGTCAGTGAACGTGCCCGTCGCGATCGCCCCTTCGGTGACCCCTCGACTCACTGACGACGTCCTACGTTCACTCCGCGACGTCGGTGTGAAAAGCGCCTCGCTCAGCCTCGATGGTGCCACGCCCTCGACCCACGACGCCGTCCGAGGTATCGACGGACACTTCGCCGCCACGCTCGAGGCAGTCGCGCGACTTCGCGACCACGGCTTCACGACACAGATCAACACGACGGTCATGCCGGCGAACCTTCGCGAACTGGCCGACGTCGCCAAACTCCTCCACGATCTGAAGGTCAACGTGTGGGAGGTCTTCTTCCTCATCACGACCGGGAGGGGAACAGACGTCACGGCGACCTCGGCGAGCGAGAACGAAGGCGTGTGCAACTTCCTCGTGGATGCCGCTCGCTATGGGTTCACCGTTCGAACGGTGGAGGCCCCGTTCTTTCGACGCGTCGCTCGTGAACGGACTGAAGGCGTCGTGGCGGACGACCTCGCCGACCCCATTGATGCGTTCCTGCGCACCCGACTGCTCGAACTGCTCGGTCCGAGCTCAGCGCCGGTGCGCGCGCCGAGCGCCGCGACGCGTGACGGTAAGGGCATCATCTTCGTGGGCGCCAACGGCGACATCTTCCCCTCGGGCTTCCTGCCCATCACCCTCGGCAATGTCCGCGAGCGATCTTTGATCGACGTGTACCGCGACAGCGGGCTCCTTACGTCGATTCGCGCCGCGCACTTCGATGGACCGTGCGGCTGCTGCGAACATTCGGATATGTGCGGTGGTTCACGCTCGCGGGCCTTCGCCACGTACGCGAACCCGTTGGCCTCGGACCCCGCGTGCGTTCGCGTCAGCCACGTGCCGCTGATCTCGTAGCGCCCTAGGACGCGACGTCCACCTTGCGGCCGGTGACGTCGATGGTTCGAATTCGAAAGGCCACCGGCGTTCGCCCCTCTCCCCGCGGGCGTTCGTTGCGCGGTTCACGGTTCGACGTCACTCGCGCGGTGATGACCGCGAGCGCTTCATTGGCGTCGTCGCCGCGCAACTCCTCGAACACGCCCTGGGCGATCACGCTTCGCCACCCGCCACTCGACAGGTACTCGTCGACCTCGAAGCAGACGCGCGGATTCGCACGCATCATGTCGACCTTCTTACCCTCGGTCGTATAGACGTAGATGCAGTCGCCGTCCCACCCGAAGATGACCGGCACGACGTACGTCTCACCGTCGACGTGACAGCCCACGCGTCCGACCTTCTGGGCGAGCACGAACGCTTCAATCTCTTGCGACGACATCTCGAGGATCACTGTTCGAGACTAGGTCGAGTGCTCGCTGGCCCCTTACGCGTGCTGGGTGCCGTGGTGTTCGAAGAGCATGGCGCGTTGCAGCGCAGCCTCGCGTAGCTCGCTCGGGATCTCGACCGGACCGCCCAGTCCGCTGGCGTTGATGCCGGCCATCGCGGCCTCTTCCACGATGCCACCGACTTGAATGGCCAACTCCGGCGTCCGGTGAAAGACGAGGACGCCATGGTTCGCCAGCAACACCGCCGGCACGCCGGGGGTGATGGCGGCTCGAATATTGGCGATCGCCTCGGCCGATCCGCGTGGTCCGTACTGCGCCACGGGGACGCCGCTCGGCAACCCGAACATCGCGAGTGCCTCGACCCAACAGCCAATCGGTTGGTGGGCGACCGCGTAGGCCGTCGCGTAGGGCGAGTGCGTGTGCAGCACACAACCGACGTCATCGTGGTCGGCGTACATCGCGGTGTGCATGGCGACGACGGCCCCCTGGATGGGCGGGAGATCACCCTCGAGCAGGACACCGTCGAGACCCACGCGCGCGACCGCAGCGGCTGCGTGATTGCGAAGTGACGGTCCGGCGGTGAAGTACATCTCCTCGGCGCCAGGGACGCGAAGACTCACGTTGCCATGACCATTGGCGGAGATCGCGCCGCTCGCCACCACCCGTTGCGCGACATCGATGACTTGATCTACCAGGTCCCTGTCCATGACCCCTCCCCTCCGTGATAATCGCGACACTATCCAAAGGAATGCGACGTTGCAGCGGCCAAGGTTACGTGCGGATCAGGGAGACCTCGTGCATCGTGGTTCGTGACACGGCCTTCACACTGACGTCGACCTTCACACGTCCCATCAAGTATCGCGCGACGGCGCTCGCTCGAGAACGAGCCAGCGCCATGTCGCCGTGCGCGTAGCCGGTGACGGTGATCGCGTCACCGGCTTTGACCTTCTTCGCGAATGTAGCGAGCACGGACTTGGCGGTGCCGTCGAGTGCGTTGCTCGAGCCACGGAACTGGACCACCACGCGCAGCGCCGCGTTGGAGGCTCCGCTGAAGGTGATCACGGTGAGCGGCGACGTCACCTCGGGGACCGCACCCCGTGCCGCCCTGGACGCGCTCACGACACAGGTGCCCGGCCGTTTCGCGCTCAAGACGACACCGTGCAGCGTGCACTTGGACGTACCGGCAGAGTGGACGTGGAACGTCAGCGGACCGCCACCGGGATCGCCGAGCGCCCGAAGCGTGAGCGACGAGCCGACCGTGGCGGAGCGGGTGGTCAACGTCAAGGTCGGCCGTTCCGTCGTCGTGGTCGTCGGCACGGTCGTCGTCGTCGTGGTGGTCGTCGTTGACGTCGTGGTCGTCGTCGACGTCGTCGTGGGTGGCGGTGGGGGAGGCGGCGGAGGTGGTGGTGCGGTGGTCGTAGTCGTCGGTACGGTCGTCGTGGTCGTCGTGCGTCGTGGTCGTCGTCGTTGTGTGGTGGAGGACGTCGACGTCGTCGTGGTGGCTGGGGTGAAGCCCGTGCCGTTCAAGGTGACGGTTTGCGCGCCGTTGCCATCGTTACCCTCTATCAACCAGGTCGATGAAACCGGACCGTTCGACGTCGGCGTGAACTTCACGGTCTCTTGGATTGACGAATGAGGCGCGATGGTGTTGGGTGGCGACGTGTTCTGTAGCTGGGTGAATGGGTCGGTCAAGGCGCTGAATCCGTTCGTCGTGGGCGGCGTCGACTGGATGATGGTGAGCGGCAGCCCCCCTTGATTGCCGAGTTGAAAACTGAGCGTCGCCGACGTTCCCTGGGCGACGCTGCCGAAGTTGAGCGTGGACGGGACCGTGGAAATCTGTTGCGGGGGATCGGCCGAGCCACTGATGGCGATGCCGAAGTTCCCCACGCTCGTCGTCATCGTCGCGACGGAGTCGAACTCGTGATCGAAATTGCCCGAGGAGCCGGGCGGCGAGAATTGGACCGTAAAGGTGAAGGAGTCGCCCGCCTGGCCGGCCGGTGCCAGGACCAATGGCGTCGTCGGTGGGCTCGTCACGAAGAACGGCGGCAACGGGACGGCGAACTTCGTCATCGTGATCGCACTCGTCGACAGATTGGTCACGGTCACGGGCATCGACACCGGCACGCCGTTAATAGGTTGGGGTTCAAAGGCCACGTCGTCGGGCGACCAACTAAGTGAAGGATTCGTGCTGTCACCGTCACCGCTCAGGGTCACCGCGTCGGTGTTACCGGTGATGTTGGCCGTCAACGTCCCGCCATTGGCGCCAAAGGCGGTGGGAGTGAAGGTCACCGGCACCGTGACGGACTGACCGGTCGTGAGCGTCGCCGGCAGCGAAGGGACTGGCGTGCCGAGGCTGTACGCACTGCCCGCGACGGCGAAGGAGGAGATCGTCGTAGGCGAACTGGCCGTGAAGGTCTCGTTCAGGGTCGTCGATTGGCCCACGACGGTCGGCGAGAACGTGAGGTTCGACCCGGCGACGGCCGGCGTCGGTGACGGAAGCACGCCAAAGCCGAGCAGCGAGCCGTCCTTGGTCCCCACGTAGAGCTCGCCGTTGTCGACGGCCGGTTGCGCGAACGTCGACGACGTGAAGAACCCGGAACTCCAGACTTCCTGAAGGGTTCCGTTCGACCCGGGGTTCACCGGCACCGGGTTATAGGCCTCGAGTTGTGAGTTGGCACCGCCGGGACCGGGCGAGTGGACGATCCACACCAACGCCGAGCCCGACGTGGTGCCGTCAGACGTCACCACCGGCGCGCCACCACCGAAGCCGAAGTAGTCACCACTGTTGCTGGTCGAGGCCACGAGCGGGAACGACAGCACGCCGTTGGTGTCGGTGCGTTGGTAGACGTTGAGCGATCCGTCACCGCTCTGGGGCGCGAAGGACGTCGACGTGCTCGTCGGGATGTAGATGTAGCCACCGTCACCGGGCCAGACGCCCGGTCTCGACCAGACCCCGCCCAGAGGTCCCGTCTCGGACTCGACGGCGTCGGTGCCGTTCGGACCTTGCTGGTAGCCGCCGAGGTTGTCCATGTTGAGCACGTACAAGATGCCTTGCTTCCCGTCGACCACCATGGGATCGGGATCGTCGGCGGTACCCATGCTCGCCGGCAACGCGACCGGTCCTCCCGAGCCGAGGTCGCCGTCTTGCGTATTGAGCAGCGCCGCGTCGGCGACCATGAACCAGTCGACGGGTGCGAGCTTGCCGTTGACGTTCGTGTGGAGTTCGACGACGGCTTCGCCGAACTCTTGATTCGCGAGGTCGGTGCCGGGCTCGGGTGCGGAGGGTATGAAACCGTTGCCCGTGGACACGAAGATGTCACCGTTCGCGTCGACGACCGGAGCCGAGCTCGCCTGCCAGATGCCGCCACCGGGCTGGTACTGACCGGTGATCGTCGTGTGTTCCTCGGTGGCCCACATCGTCGTGATGGAGGCGGTCGCGGTGGAGACGCCCACGAGCCATCCATTCCAGTTGCCGTAGTCGCACTGGGAGCCGAACGCCGCGTAAACGACGCCATTGACCAGGACGAGTCCGGCGCGCTGCGTTTGGAACGTGGCGCTGAAGACCGTCGAAGGATCGCCGTCGGCCGAGCCCTGGATCGGCACGCCGCCGGCCGGCCAGTTGGCCGGAGTGGCGCCCGTCGCGAGGTTCACGGCCTCCATGAAGTCACCGCCGGTGTTGCCCGGCTCCTCTTTGGCGGCGACGAAGTAGGCGATGTTGGTGGCGGGGTCGACGACCGGCGTACCGGTGATGCCGAGGTTGGTGCCGACGTCGCCGCAGCCGATGTTCTGGAGGGGCTGTTCGGGTGCGCCGAAGTTGTCCTGCCACTCAATCGCGCCGGTCGAGGAGTTGAGGCCGTAGGCCCAGTCGGTCTCGGTGACCGCGAGGACCGTGGGTTGACTGACGATGGGCTGCGCGTTCACGGGGCCGTTCAGTTGCGTGTCGAAGATCTCGCCGAAGTTGCCGCCCGTGACGGTCGCGGGGGAGAGCTGGGCCTCGTTCGGGTACCAACCGGTGCTCGAACTGTCCGAGGACATCTGGAGGGTGTTCGCCCTCGCGTTGGCCGCTTCGACGATGGGGACCGCGACGGTCCCCGCGACGACCAGCAGACTGAGCAGGGTTCGAAGGCCGTGGCGCGCGGGGCCGGTACGGCGCGCGGGACGCCATCTGTCCGTACGGGCGGGCGTCCACATAGCAAAGACAGTATCGGCACCGTCCGTGTCGAATCGTTCGCCCCGAAACGACTGGTTGCCTGGTGGCGAGGGCCTGGGCGGACCGTGAAGGTAGCACGACGTCGTGGAGGGCGGCGCTCGGATAAGGTCGCCACCACTCGAGGGCGAACACGGGAGCAACGATGGCGACGACGGCACCGATAGAAGTACGCGACATGGCGATCATCCACCAGACGTTTCGACGGGCGTATCAGGAGGCGGCGAACCTGGTTCGTGCGACGCCGACGCCCTCGAGCGCGCGGGTGACCTTCCTCGCCGATCACATCGACTTCGGTCTCACGATGTTGCACCACCACCACGAAGGGGAGGACGAGATCCTCTACCCGCTGCTCGAGGCTCGCTCTCCCGAGCACGCGGCGCGGACCGAGGAGATCGATCATGAACACGAAGAGGTGCGAGGGAAGATCGACGAGGCGCAGTCGGCCTGCGCTCGTTGGCGCGCC
The DNA here is from genome assembly GCA_963804305.1 of uncultured Acidimicrobiaceae bacterium. Taxonomy (GTDB): domain Bacteria; phylum Actinomycetota; class Acidimicrobiia; order Acidimicrobiales; family RAAP-2; genus RAAP-2. The sequence continues at coordinate 24,694 of CAWDPR010000001.1, forward strand.
GCTCCCTCCGTTGACAGCGCCGAAGCGCTCGCGACGTCGCTCGAGACGCTCAACGCGTCGCTCGTGACGCACCTCGACAACGAGGAGCGCGAGATCGTGCCACTGGCCGCGGTGACGGTCACCCAGAAGGAGTGGGACAGCCTCGGCAAGCACGGGGTGGCGTCCATACCCGCGAGCAAGCGCATGATCGCCTTCGGCATGATCCTCGAATCCCTCAACGACGCCGATCGGGCCTACATGTTGGGCGTGTTGCCGCCGCCCGTTCGACTCCTCTACCGACTCTCGGGCAAGAAGGCGTGGACGAAGTACGCGACCACGTTGCGCGAAGGAAAGTAGCCAGTCTCTCGTCAGCGCGGCGTGTCGCCGTGCTGACGGAACCTACGGCGCGTCGGTGGTGGATGACACCCGCGGTGCGGAGGTTTGGAAATCGCGACCGCGCACCATGGCGAATCCGGCGAGTGCTCCGAGGGCGACCGCGACGAGGCCGATGACGAGGATCACGTGCATCCCCGCGACGAAGGCGACGTGCGCGTGGTGCGCGAGATTGGCGAGGTCGTGCGGTGCGTGCAGCGCCGCGGCGACACCCGACGACGACACGATGCTCGAGACGCCCGGCACCGGATGGTGGTACGCGGCGGCGAGCGAACTGGCCACATTGCGCTCGAAGAGCGCGCCCAGGGCCGCGACACCGATGGCGAGCCCACCGGTGCGAAAGGTATTGCTGATCCCCGAAGCCATGCCCGATCGCTCCGGGGCCACGACGCCCAAGCCGATCCGGGCGATCGCCGGGTTGACGATGCCGATGCCCAGGCCCGTGAGCAACAACCCCGGAATGAGGACGAGCCAGGTCGAGGAGGCACTCATGGCCAACATCGTCAGCATGCCCACGGCGGTGATCGCCATGCCCGCGCCGAGCACGAGCCGTGGTGCGAGGCGGTTGGCGTGACGCTGGAACCACAGTGGCACCGCGAAACTGAGCACCGTCGAGGGAAGCATGCGCAGTCCGCCCTGCAGCGGTGAGTACCCGAGGTCGTTTTGGATGTAGAAGGTGATGTAGGGGAACATCGCGAACATCCCGCCGCCGATCAGCAGCGTCGCCAGCGACACGCCCACGAACGACGGTCGACGAAAGAGCGAGAGGTCGAACATCGGACGCTGCTGGAAATGCTCGACGGCGATGAAGAGCGCCATGACCAACGCGGCCAACACCCACAACGTGATGATCGTCGAACTGGTCCATCCGTCACTGTTGGCCCGGATGAGGGAGTAGACGAGCAGGAACATCGACGTCGAGAAGGTCACCAGCCCCGCCCAATCGAGGCGGGCGGCCGATCCGTCAGTGACATTGACCATGGTCTTGACGGCGAGCCACACCGTGAGTACGCCAATCGGCAGGTTGACGAAGAAGATCCAGCGCCAGCCGAGTCCGCTCGTCAACACGCCACCGACCAGTGGTCCTACGGCCGTCGCGGCCCCCACGGTCGCCCCCCACGCCGCGATGGCGCGGCCGCGCTCGGGGCCGTGGAACTCCTGACCGATGAGCGCGAGACTGGTGGCGAACATCGCCGCGCCCCCCACGCCCTGGAGGGCACGCGACCAGATCAGGAACGTGGCCGAGGTCGCGATGCCACAGAGGAACGACGCCACCGTGAAGACGGTGAGCCCCGCAAGGAATATTCGTTTGCGGCCGAATCGGTCTGCGAGTGAGCCCCAGGACAGGATGAGTGTCGCCAACGCCAGCGCGTAGGCGTCGATCACCCACTGCAGGTCCGAGAAACTCGCGCCCAGCCGTCGCTGAATGGTGGGCAGCGCCACCTGGACGATCGTGATGTCGACCAAGAGCATGAACGTGGCGCCACAGACCGCGATCAGGGTCAACCACCGCCTATCGAGTCGACGCATTGAGAACTCTCCGATTGCTAGAAGCGACTGAGTGGCCCCTCGGGTCATCTCATCGTTCGCGCATCCTAAGGGTGACGGCGCAGTTGTCGCGCCGACCGTGTGGCGATGACACGGTCGCGTTGTACTGTCACTCGCATGTCGACTTCGTGCGGACCTTTCAGCGCGTGAAAAGTTTTCGATGGTCGTTGGTGGGTGCGTTGTGTGGAGCGTTCCTGGTCGTCGCGCCGGCCGGTGGCGCATCGCACAGCGCGCAGTCGGTGGTGGCGCACATATGGACGGAGCCATCGAGCGGCTACGGATTCCTCGACAACGCCATCGGGCAGGCGAAGCACAGCATCGACCTGTCGATGTACGAACTGTCCGACACCACGTTGGAGCACGACCTGATCGCCCGAGCGGACGCGGGTGTCGATGTCCGAGTGCTTCTCGACCGTGACTTCAACGGCGCACGCGACAACGCGGCGTCCTACGCGCTGCTCCACGCGAGTCGCGTCCACGTGGTGTGGGCCTCGCCCAATCAGATCTTCCACGCGAAGTACGTCGTCGTCGATCAGCGGCTCGCGTACGTCGGTACGGGGAACCTCGCGTCACGCGACTACGCGACGACGCGTGACTTCTGGGTCCTCGACACCAACGCCAGTGACGTGCGCGCCATCGTCTCGACTTTCGACACCGACATCGCCCACGGCGCGACGCCGGCGCGACCATCGACGGGGCTCATCTGGAGTCCCGGATCAACGACCGCGCTCGTGCAGCTCATCGGGTCAGCGCGACACTCCCTCCTCGTGGAGAACGAAGAGATGGACTCGCCCGAAATCGAACAGGCACTTGACGCCGCCGCCGCACGCGGTGTCGACGTCAAGGTGGTGATGACGTCGTCAACGGAGTGGACCGTGACACTGCGAGGACTGGCGAGCGATGGTGTGCACGTACACGTGCTCGGCCCGAGCCAGCTCTACATCCACGCCAAGGTCATTTGCGTGGACTGTGTCGCGGGTCGAGGGACCGTCTTCATCGGTAGCGAGAACTTCTCCACCTCGTCGCTTTCCTACAACCGAGAACTCGGCCTCGTGACGTCGACGCCCGCAGCGATCCGCGCAGTGGCCGTCGCGGTCGACGACGACTACGCGTCGGGCACTACCGTCACCGCCGTGGCGTCGACGCCCACGTCGGCGCCGTCCAATGGAGCGGTGTCGATCACGGTGTTCGAGGGATCGATCGCCCGCGGCGCCGAGGACTCGCTGAGCATCCATTCGCGAAGGGCGGATGACTCGTGCTCGCTTCGGGTGGTGCTGCCCAGTGGTTACGTCAGCCAGTCGCGCGGCCTGGGTGCCGCTCGCACGGACGCTGCGGGGAACGTGACCTGGACCTGGGAGATCGGGCCAGACACGGACCCCGGCACGGCGCGGGCGAGCGTCACCTGTGGCGCCGGTTCGGTGACGAGAGATTTCATCATCACCTAGCGCAGCGAGCGCCGATTAGAACTGGTTGTAGTGCACGTTGCAGATTTTGCCGTTGGAGAGCGTGATCCGAAACGTGTGCGTGCCGCGAGGAGTACCGGCCTTGACGGTGACGCGAACGCTCAGACGAGTTCCGGTGTCATGCAGCACGCGCACGATGGTGTTGCGTCCAACGCTACTAACGATCCGCGGCCGTCCGATGAAGCCCGAGCCGATGATGGTCAAGGTCCTTGTCTGACCGGTCCACGCATTGCCAGCGACGCGGGTCGCACGTAGCGGAACGCGCGAGATCGCCGAGATGACGAGCGATCCGGCGTTGTAGTTGTACGTGGTGGCGTAGATGCCTTGGTCGGCGCTGGGCGTGACGACGACGGTCGCGTTCGCGGGCAGCGCCAGGTAGGTACCTACCGCCGACGGCGCGACGGTCGACGCGGCGTAGACGGTCGGGGCCACACCGGTGTAGGTGAAGGTCTCCTTGGTCACGACCGCCCGGTCGACGCTGGTGAGGCCGGTGACGACGGCGACGACGTTGACGGGTTGGCCCACGGTGACGTTCGTGGCGCGAGCCGTGATCGTCAAGATGCCCGGCGTGATCGGGGTCGAATGCGCACCGGTGCTCGACGTGAAGTAGTCGGTCCCGTTGCCGACGGCGGTGATCGTGGCGTAGTACGTGTCGCCAGGGGTCAGTCCAGTGATCGTCTCGGTGCCGCTGGTGTTGCCGGTCACCTGTTTGACAATGGAGTTGTCCTTCGCCAGTCGGATCGTCACCGTGCTCGACGAGGCGTTGGCGACGGGCGTGAAGTTCACGACGATCGAGCTCGGTGACACCAACGACACCGAGGGAGCCGGCGGCGTCGCCAAGGTCTGGGTAACGGTGATCACGGGCGATTTCGCCAGATTGGTCTCGGTACCGCCCGAGGTCGACTTCTCGGTGGCGGCCCACGTCTGAGGGCCGACGCTCTGCGTGGCGACTGCCCCGGGACCCTTGGATCCGCGCGCGCCGTAGTCAATGGTGAGGGTGGCGCCGGCCGCCAGCGTCACGCCGAGGACCACGATGGTCTGTCCGTCAATCGACACGGTGCCGGTGCTGGCCGTCGTGAAGCCTGGCGCGGTACCCGTCGTCGATGGCGCGGACCATCCGCTCGGCACGCTCAGATGGACGCCTCCGCCCGACACACCGCCGGTCGCGGCGCTGTAGGTGAACGCGATGGTGTGGCCACCTGATCCGGAGGTCACGCTGGTGGTCTTGGTGGTCATCGTCCCGGTGCCGTTCGCCGCCGCGGCGCTCGCCGTACTGGCGACACCCAGGACGAGTCCGGAGATGACGAGTGCGAAGGGGAGCAGGATGACACCGGCCACCCGCAGCTTGCTCGTTCGTGTCTTACTTCGTTGCATTGTCTGACCCCCATGTGTCCAGTGCATCGCCGCTCTGACGATGTACGTTGACTGCTGCCTGTCGTTCCTGGCCGTCCAAAATCTGGGACATCGACGGCCGATCGTTCGTCCAGTTCGCCATGAGGTCCAGGGCGGGGTAGTGCGCTGCGCTCCACGGCGGTTGAACGACTATCTGGACATCGACTGGTTCTTCGGTGGTGATGCTGTCTGCTCGCACTTCGAGACTGCGTTTTGCCATGAGTCTGTCTCGGAGACTCGACCACGACGCCGCTCGCTTACTCGCTCGCACGTCGCGCCTTCAATTGGTGAAAAGTCACGAACCCGATTTCGGATTATGGATGGTCGACCATCACAAAACCCTCGTGGTTGAAGGAGAACCCATCTTACGGGTGGACTTTCGTGAACAATCGGCAGCAACGACAGCTCTCAGGCAATTCTCAAACTGTTGCCTGCAATTGACGGGACGAGCCACTGGTCACGACGTGGCGCATGCGGTTCACGACGTTGAGGTCGCTGCAACGAACAATGTCACGCCATCGGACGAACCGATCGGCGTGACATTGTCGCTTTACGTGCTGCTCCTGCGCCTCAGCGCATGCGTGAGTTGTCGATCTACGCGCCCACGTGGACGGGGGCTGACGTGTCGAGCTTGGCGGGCGTGCGAATCACGAGCGCCGAGATGATCAGTCCGAGGAACGCGATGATGGCGCCCACCTGGAAGGCCGTCGTGTAGCCGTGGGTCGTGGCGATGTTGGCGGCGGTGTGCGTCGCGTGGCCGTTCGCTCCCACCAAACTCGTGAACTTCGAGCGTGCCGCGTTGATGGCGATGCTCGAGAGGATCGCGAGGCCGAGCGCGCCACCGACCTGCTGGGTGGTGTTGAGCAACGCCGACGCGAGACCTGCTTCGTCGGGTCGAACGCCTGACACCGCGGCCAGGGTGAGGGGCACGAACGAGAGTCCCATGCCGACCGAGACGATCAGGAGCGGGATGAGGATCGAGATGTAGTGACTGTGGATACTCAGTCGTGTCAACAGCTCGAGTCCGATCACTGACGCCGCGGGACCGGCGAGCAGCGGCAAACGTATCCCGATCCGACCGATCAGCCGCGACGTGATGATCGCGGCACCCATCAGGCCGACGGTCATCGGCAGGAAGCCGAGGCCGGTGCGAAGCGCGCTCCAACCGAGCACGTTCTGCAGGAACTGCGTGAGGAAGTAGAACATCGAGAACATCGCCGTGCCGATGCAGAGCATCATGGCGTAGACGCCGGAACGGTTGCGGTCCGCGAAGATCGACAGCGGCATCAACGCACCGATGGTGCGCGTCTCGATGAGCACGAAGGCCGCCAAAAGCACCACGGAGAGACCAAGGGGGACCAGCGTGCTCGTCGCGGTCCAGCTGTGACTGGCGACGTTCGAGAGGCCGTAGACGAGCGACAACATGCCGCCGGTCGCGGTCAGGGCTCCCGGTACGTCGAGGTGACCGGTCGTCGTGGACGATTCGTTCAGCGCACGCGGCGTGAGGAAGAGGATCAGCGCGGCGATCGGGACGTTGACGAAGAAGATCCAGCGCCACGACACGAGGTCGACCAGGAGGCCGCCGAGCAGTAGTCCGGCGGCACCGCCGCCGCCCGCCATCGCGGCGTACACGCCCATGGCCCGGTTACGCAGTGGACCCTCGGGGAAGTTCGTCGCGATGAGTGACAGCGCGGTCGGCGCCGCGATGGCGCCGCCGACGCCTTGACACGCCCTCGTGATGATGAGCCAGAGATCGGTGGTCGCGAAGCCCCCGAGGAGCGAGGACACGGCGAAGATGCCGATTCCGATCATGAACATCCGACGTTTCCCGAACAGGTCACCGGTTCGCCCTCCGAACAGCAGCAGGCCGCCGAAGGTGAGTGCGTAGGCCGTCACGAGCCATTCAAGGTTGTCGACGGAGAAGTTGAGACTCCGGTGGATGGTGGGGAGCGCGACGTTCACGATCGTCGCGTCGAGCACGATCATGAGCTGTGCGCTGGCGATCACCGCCAGGGCGAGGCCGAGGTGTTTTCCTTCGGTGTTACTGCCGGTCAGTTCCGGCGATTGGGTGGTTGTCATGGGGCTTCCTTGTGGGGGTGGTGGGGGATTGGGGGATTACTTTGAGGCGGTGGCGAGCGGAAGGATGACGTCACGTCGAATCTGCGCGACGAAGTCGTCATCTGGCATCTCGCCGGTGATGAGCACTTGTTGAATCATGAGGGCAGGAAAGATCGAACCGAGTAGGTCCAAGTTGCAGTCACGAGCGATCTCGCCGCGTTCGACCGCGCGCTCGAAGATCGTGCGCATCGTGTTCATGCGAGGTTCGATCATGCGGGCTCGAAAGACGTCGCGAATCTCGGCGTCGTGCGCGAGCGCGGTGATCAAGCCGAGCATGATCTTCGCGTTGAAGCTGTTCTCGGGACTGCACATACCCGCGCTGATCGCTTCGAGGTCGCCACGGAGCGAGCCGGTGTCGGGATCGGCCTTCGCACCCTTGGAACGCTGGAGGGCGTCCACGACGAGTGCCGCCTTGCCGGGCCAGCGACGATAGATCGTCGCCTTGCTGGCGTGTGCGCGAGCCGCCACGGCGTCCATCGTCAGGTTGTCGTAGCCAATCTCGGCGAGCAGATCGAGCGTGGCTTGACAGATGGCGACGTCGCGACTCGCATCAAGGACCCGTCCTTGATGCTGGACGTCCTGCTCCGCCTCGTGCTGGGGGGTCACTTCCATTGTCTCGGTGGTGTCCATGGTCCGGTCTCTCGTCGCCCTTGCTGTACAGAACTGTATCGTACACCTTGAGTGTACGAAACCGTACAGTATTTCGTGAATTTCTCGAAATACCTCGTCAGAGGGTATGTCGTGTGACGGCCGAGGCAAGTAGCGACGTGGGGTCTCGTTTGACGTGACGCCTCGATTGAGAACCGTGCGTCCTAGATGGCTCGCATCTTGTTGTTGCGCGCGTCGTGGGTGACCTCGGCGAGCCCGAGCTTCTCAAGCAACGGTGGAAGGTACATGCCGAAGCGACCGCGGTAGCCCTTGCGCAGTCCGTACCAACCCTTGACGGGATTCGACTCGGACCGTCCCCACGCCTCGACCGTGCCGTCAGCGGCCGGTTTGTTCTCGTCGGCGGCGCCGAGCGCCACCCAGTCGCCCTGCTTCACGAGCCACGCGTGCAGGTCCTTCACCGCCGACAAGTGGTACTTGAGGGTGGTCGAGCCGACGACGCACACGAGCGCCGGTGGATCACCGTCCTTGTCTTCGTACATCTCGTACGTCGACGATCCCGGTGGCGTCGTCAACTTCCACGGTTGGTCCTTCGTTCCTTCGGCCATAGTCACTCCTTTGGACTGTTCTTTCACTTACCTGCGTTATTGGCGAGGCGACTCCGAAGGGTCGCGACTCCGTCGCCACTGAGCGTCGCGGGTGCTTCGCGGGTCGCCACGGCCAACAAGAGCGCCACCAGTGGTCCGTTGACGTCGGGCCCGGTTCCATGCGACCAGTCCGCGTCGGTCGCGTTGAGTCGCAGGCCGGTGATGGCCTTCTTCGCCGGCAGCGGAAAGTTCGATCCCTTGAACATGTCGAGACAGGCGATCTTCGCCTTGGCCGACGTGTCGTCTTCGATGCCGAGCGGCTGGCGGATGTCGTTGCCGTGTACGACGACCTCACCGAGCATCGCCATCGTGGCTGCCGGCGGCTTGTTCGTGGTCGTCGTTCGCGCGCGGATCCGCTCGATGATCTCTCTCGGTGACAGCGTCGCCGACTCGCGGGCCTGGCGGTCCATCATCACGTTGAACCGCATGCCGCTCGCCAGGAGCCCGCGAAAGAATTTGGACGTCGACTGCTCACCGGCGTTCATCATGTGCGCCGCGACCATGTGCACGTTCCAGCCTTGGCAGAGTGTGTCCGACTGCCACTGCTGCGCGGTGAGACCTTCGAGCATGTCCGCGACGCGTGCTCGTTCGGCGTGGATCATCGCCCAGGTGTCGGCGTCGCTCACGAGCGCTCCTCGCGAGCGAGGAGGGGACCGGGGTCGCCACCGGTCGCCACGACGCCGAGCCGGTCCAGCAACGTGGTCCAACCTTGGGTGTGATCGGTCACGGCGTCCTCGGGAAGGCCGCTGTGGACCAGGCGGACGCGCGTCGCTTCTCCCTCGGGGATGAGGGTGATGGCGACCTGGGTCGAACCCGCGGGGATCGGGTGCCCTGGTTGGTCCCACCCGAAGGTGAAGACCAGCTTCTCGTTGGGGACCACCTCGAGGTACTCACCGAGGGCCGGATGGTCGCCGAGGACGGTCACCTTGTAGATCCCGCCCGGGCGCAGGTCGAACTGTGCGTCCGAGCCGATCCACGACTGCTGTTCGGGATCGGTGAGCAGTTCAAAGATCGTCGACGGGTCCGCTTTCACGAGTACCTCGCACGTCAGTTCAGCCATGGCCAGCATCCTTCTTTCTCTGAGCCGCTTCCGCGGCGCTCTTCAATCGGTCAAGGCCGCTCGACCAGTACTGATCGAGGAGCGTGCGAAGGTTCTCGATCTCTCGCACGTTGGCGCGATAGAGGCGGCGAGTGGCGTCACGACGTTCGCAGACCAAATTGGCGTGTCGCAGCACACTGAGATGTTGTGAGACGGCCGAGCGCGTGACGTCGCTGAAGTGCGCGGCGATCGTCGACGCGGGCAGTTCTTCATTCCACACCAAGCGAAGGATCTCGCGTCGTCGCGGGTCCGCGATTGCCTTGAGCTCGACGTCCATCGCGTTAGTGTAAGCGACGCCTTACGTAAGGCGCAACTGAAATACTGGTGAATTCCGGGTGATGGGCCGGTGGGTCAGTGGCTCGGGTCGACGGGCTTCATCGACGCCAACGCGTGCCCGCTGATGAGTTGGACGATCCGGTCCCAGAAGATCGGCGCGAGGTCGTGACCCATTCCGTCGATCGCCACGAAGCGCGCGCCAGGGATGCACTGCGCCGTTCGCACGCCTCCGCTGATGTCGATCAGCGTGTCGGCGTCGCCGTGCAGCACGAGCGCCGGCACGTGCACGCTTCGCAACGCTTCGCTCCGGCTGCCCGACGCGATGATCGCGGCCAGCTGACGAGCGACGCCGCGGGGACTGAAGCATCGATCGAAAGCGGCACCCAGGCGCGCTGCGCTTTGCTCGGGGTCGAACTGCGAAGGACTCGTGTAGAGACGTTCGAGTGCTTGGCTGTTCGCGATCACCGACGCGCGATTGGTGCCCGGCGGGGCGTAAAACAACGCCGCGACCTCGGCGGTGGCCTGACCCACGTCAGGGTCACCGGTCGTCGACATGATCGACGTCATTGAACGAAGCCGCGCTGGGTGGTCGATCGCGATCTGTTGGACGATCATCCCGCCCATGGACATCCCCATCACGTGCGTGACCGGGATCTCGAGCGTGTCGAGGACGGCGACGGCGTCACTCGCCATGTCCGAAAGTCGGTAGGGGACGTCAGCCCGTTCGCCGCGTCGCACCGCGCTCGCCACGTCGGCGATGCGTGGCGTGAAGTCGTCCAGTTTGGTGGACAGTCCCACGTCACGGTTGTCGAAGCGCACGACGAAGAATCCCCGATCGACGAACTTCTGCGCGAGGGCGACGTCGAAGTTGATGCACTGACTGCCGAGGCCGTTGACGACGAGCAGCGGCTCCTTGTCGGGGTCGCCGAAGGTCTCGTAGTAGAGCTCGACCGGGCCGTTCGTCGCGTAGGCCATGGCTAGCTCGTCACTCGAAGACCAGGCAGCCGTCGTCGAGGTCGACGAGTGGCAACTCATCGCGCTCGGCCCAGTAGTCCTGCGTGTGACGCCACTCGGGCCGATCGAGTCGTTTGGGCATCAGATGCATGGAACGCATGAGGTAACCGGGATTGAAGTACTCGGTGTCGATCCACTCGAGCGGCGTGTCGTTCTTCTCGTCGGCTCGAAGTCGCGGTGTCACTCGCTTCGCACCGAGCTTGTCCATGTGGGCGAGCATGCGACAGGTGAAGTCACTCACGAGGTCGACGCGAAGGGTCCAACTCGCGCGGAAGTAGCCAAACACCCACACCAGGTTCGGCACGCCCGAGAACATCAGACCGCGATAGGTCACGGTGTTGGCGAAGTCGAGCGGCTCGCCGTCGATGGTGAACGCGATGTCCCCGAGCACGCTCAGGTGAAAGCCGGTCGCGGTCACGATGATGTCCGCGTGCAGTTCGGCTCCTGACTTGAGCAGTAGGCCCTCTTCGGTGAACGTTTCGATCTCGTCGGTCACGATCGACGCCTGTCCCGCACTGATCACCTTGAACAGGTCGCCATCGGGGAGGAACGCGATGCGTTGGCGCCACGGCATGTACCGAGGGGTGAAGTGGGTCTCGACGTCAAAACCCTCCGGCAACGCCGCGCGCACGAGATCGATGAGCGCGTCCTTGGCGAACTGCGGCTCCTCGAGAGCCAGCTGGGTGAGCGCGCGCAAGTTGAAGAGGTTCTCGCGGCGCACGATGTCGTGCACCCACTCCTCGGGTACCTCGAGCTCGCGCAGATGGTCGGCGAGCAGATTGCGATTCTCTCCCGTGAAGAAGTACGTGGGGGAGCGCTGGAGCACCGTCACGTGCGCGACGTCCTCGGCGATGGCCGGCACGAGCGTCGCCGCCGTCGCGCCCGAGCCAATCACGATGACCTCTTTGTCCTTGTAGTCGAGGTCCTCGGGCCAGGTCTGGGGATGGACGATCGGACCCTTGAAGTTCTTCATGCCCGGCCACTCAGGGGTGTAACCCTCGTTGTGGCGGTAGTAGCCCTGACACATCCACAGGAAGTTCGTCGTGAAGACCTTGACCTTCCCGTTGTGGCGAGCGGTCACCGTCCAGAGGTTGTCCGCGCTGTTCCAGCTCGCCGTCTCGATGTGATGGTTGTAGCGGATGTGGCGATCGAGATGATTCTCTTCGATGACCTCCCCGAGATACTTCTGGATCTCGGCGGCGGTGGCGATCGGCGCACTCGTCCAGGGCTTGAACCGATAGCCGAAGGTGTAGAGGTCACTGTCCGAGCGAATGCCGGGGTAGCGGTGCGTCTTCCAGGTTCCGCCGAAGTGGTCCATGGCTTCGAGCATCACGAAGCTGCGTTCGGGGTTCTGGGTGAGCAGGTGGTAGGCCGAACCGATACCCGAGATGCCCGCGCCGACGATGAGCACGTCGAAGTGCTCAGTCAACGCCGTGTCGCCGGTCTCGTGCTGGACAGCGGTACTCATGAAACCCCCTCATGTTCGATTCGCCGAGATCGTCCCCACGCGCTCGATGAAATCTTCTCAACCACTGGAGACTAGACCTCGCGGACCCAACGAAACGTGGTGCGGCGGTCGTCATCGTCGCGCGAAGAGTGCGTATTCCTCGGGCGCGCGGCGTTACTGTTTTCTTGTCGAACGCACAGCGACCAGAGAGGGCACAATGAAGGCTGCGGTCTATTACGAGAACGGTGGACCGAGCGTCTTTCGCTACGAGGAGGTGCCCGACCCCGTCGCCGGACCGAGCGAGATGTTGATAGCGGTCGAGGCCGTGAGCGTCGAAGGCGGCGACACCCTCAATCGTCTGGGTGGACCGCTCGTCGCCACGCCGCACATCGTGGGCTATCAGAACGCCGGCACCGTCGTGAGCGTCGGGCCCGAGGTCACCGGCTTCAGTGTCGGCGACCGTGTCGTGACGCTGGCCTTCCACGGCTCGCACGCCTCAATGCGCACCGCGCATCCCCTGACGACCTGGAAGATCCCTGATGGACTCGCGACCGAAGTCGCGGCCTGCGTGCCGGTCGCCTACGGGACCGCCCACGACAGCCTCTTCGAGTTCGCGCGCCTCGTGCCCGGCGAGACGGTGTTGATCCACGCCGGCGCGGGCGGCGTCGGGCTGGCGGCCATCCAGATGGCGAAGAAGGCCGGCGCACGGGTCCTCGCCACGGCGTCGAGCAATGAACGCCTCGCGCGCCTTCGCGAGTTCGGACTCGATGACGGCATCAACTACATGGAAAAGGACTTCGTGGCTGAAGTGCGGACGCTCACCAAGAACCGGGGCGCGAACGTCATCTTGGACTCGGTGGGCGGCACGAACCTCCAGAAAAGTCTCGCGGCGTTGGCCTACCGGGGTCGGTGCGTGACCTTTGGCAACGCCGGACGCGAGGAGCCGACGACCATCGACACCTCAAACCTTGGCACCCAGAATCAGAGCCTCATCGGTTACTTCCTCGGGCCGGAGCTCTTCGTGGGATCGCGCGCGTATCAGATGATCGAGAACCTGCTGGCCGACGTCGCGGTCGGTGACCTGCGGGTCGAAATCGATCGGACCTTCTCACTCGAAGAGGCCGAGGAGGCGCACGCCTTCATCGAAAGCCGTCAGGCCTTCGGTCGGGTGTTGCTGATCCCGTAGGAGCTAGTTCGAGGTGTCCTCAGACGGGGTGAGTTCGCCGTTCTCGGCTTCGTAGGCCTTCAACGTCTCGATGTACTTCTCGATGTCGGCCTCAGTGGTCGCCGGGGCACGGTTCTGGGTCTGCAGGTAGGCCGCGAGCCCGAGCTGGCGAAGCACGCCGTCGGCTCCACGCTTGGCCTGCATCTCGCCGACCTTCGCCTGACCCTTCGCCGCGGCGTCCTTGGCTGCGGACGCGGCCTGCGCGGCCTGTTCCTTCACCTTGTCCATGAATCCCATGAGGTCTCCTTCACTCGACTACTTCCACGATACAGGCACCCGGTGCGTCGCGCCCGGCCTGACGCGTCGCGCGTGCGTTGACGAGCGAGCACGCGTCGACGATTTGGTCGCTTCGAACACCGGTCTTAGAATTGTGTTGTACCGGGCGACGTCGTCGCTTCGCGCAACGGCCCGGACGTTCAACGTAAGGAATGGTCATGAGTGTTCCCAGTGCCTCCTATTCGGTCACGATGCGCGTCGCGCTCGAAAGCCACTCGCGAATCGGCGCGGTGACGACCGCGCTCGACGACGCCGGCGGCGCGGTCACCGCGCTCGACGTGGTCGATCCCAACGGGCGCGGCATGACGATCGACCTCACGTGTAACGCGGTGGACGAGGGCCACTCCGAGTTGCTGCGCGCCGCCGTCGAGGTCGTGGACGGGGCGCGCGTCATCGCGATGAGCGACCGGACGTTCCTCTTGCACCTCGGTGGCACGATCTCGGTGGAGCCCAAGGTCTCCTTGAAGACCCGTGACGACCTGTCCATGGCCTACACGCCTGGCGTGGCGCGAATCTCGATGGCGATCGCGAAGGACCCGTCCGCGGCGCGCAAACTCACCATCAAGCGCAACACCGTCGCGGTGGTCACCGACGGTTCGGCGGTGCTCGGACTGGGCAATATCGGTCCCGAAGCGGCGCTCCCGGTGATGGAGGGCAAGGCGTTGCTCTTCAAGCGTTTCGCCGATATCGACGCGTGGCCGGTCTGCCTGGCGACCCAGGACGTCGACGAGATCGTGCGCATCGTCCAGTGCATCGCGCCGGTCTACGGGGGCATCAACTTAGAGGACATCTCGGCGCCGCGTTGTTTTGAGATCGAGCGGCGTCTTCGCGACCTCCTCGACATCCCGGTCTTCCACGACGACCAACACGGCACGGCCATCGTGGTCTTCGCCGCACTCCTCAACGCCCTGCGCGTGGTGGGCAAGGAGATGAAGGACGTGCGGGTCGTCGTCCTGGGCGTCGGCGCGGCCGGCGTCGCGATCTCCAAACTCTTGATGAAGGAGGGCGTCGGCGACGTGATCGGCGTGAACCGCGGCGGCATCATCAGCGCCCACGACGAGAAACTCGACGAGGAACGCCGCTGGCTCGCGGCCAACACGAACATCGAGGGTCGCACGGGCTCGCTGGAGGACGCCATGCGCGGCGCGGACGTGTTCATTGGCGTCTCAGGTCCGAACCTGGTCTCCGAGGAACAACTCAAACTGATGGCGCCCGACTCGATCATCTTCGCCTTGGCGAACCCCGACCCCGAGGTCGACCCCGTCCTCGCGCGTCGCTACGCGGCGGTCGTGGCGACGGGGCGAAGTGACGAGCCCAATCAGATCAACAACGTCTTGGCCTTCCCGGGGATCTTCCGGGGCATGCTCAACGCGAACGCGAAGCAGGTGACCGAGGAGATCGAGATCGCCGCCGGTCGAGCGATCGCGGGCGTCGTCAGCGACGACGAACTCTCAGCCGACTACATCGTGCCGACGGTCTTCAATCCACTCGTGGTGACCGCGGTCACGAGCGCCGTCGAACAACTCTGCGGTACGCCCCGCTGATCGCCAGTCGTCGAGGTCGTCGCTCGACACGTCGTTACACTCAAGTCAATGCTCGAACGATGGACTCGGGCGGTGGTCCGCTATCGCGCCGTCGTTATCGCTGCGTGGGTCGTGGTGCTCGTGCTCGGGCTGCTCTCGTCGACACGACTGCCTGATCTACTGACGACCTCATTGTCGGTGCCCGGTACCGGCTCGACCCAGGCCAACACGATCTTGTCCAAACACTTTGGCGAGAACGTCGAAGGATCGTTCACCGTGGTGGTGCCCTTCAAGAACGCCACCAAGAAACGACTGAGCGCCATCGAGGGCGCCATCGCGAAGGCGGCTTCGATGATCCCGGAGGGCAAGGTCATCGAGCAACAGGCGCTGGGCGGCGTGGTCTACGCCGACGTCAGCACCTCGTTGAACTTGCTCAAGGCCTCGGACCAGACCGTGCACCTTCGATCGGCGCTGCGTGAGGAGGGACTGAGCACCGCGCTCGTGACCGGACCACCGGCCCTCAACCACGACATCGCGCCCGTACTGGCGTCGGACCTCGCGCGCGGCGAACTATTGGCGGGCGTCCTTGCGTTGCTCTTGTTGATCGGCGTACTCGGACTCTGCTGGGCGGTCCTCGTGCCCTACCTCGTGGCCGCCTCTACGATGGCCGCGTCGATCGGGGTGATCTTCCTTCTCGCTCATCACTTCTTGATGGTGCTCTATATCCCCAACGTCGTCGAGCTCTTCGGTTTGGGACTCGCCATTGACTACTCGTTGTTGATGCTCCATCGATATCGAAGTGAGGTCGCGGTACGCGGCGTGGACGACGCCATCGTGGCGACCATGGCGACGGCCGGTCGCACGATCGTCTTGTCGGGGCTCACGGTCGCTATCGGCGTCGCGACATTGCTGTTGGTGCCGGTCCCGTTCATGCGGTCGCTGGGTGCGGCCGGTCTGGTCGTGCCGATCGTGGCGATCCTTGGTGCCCTCACGTTGCAGCCCGCGATCTTGTCGCTGCTGGGCCGACGCGGCGTCGCACCGGTCGGGGTGCGCGGGCTGTTTCGACGCGACAATGAACAAGGTGCGTGGGCGCGCGTGACCCGGTCGGTCCTTCGTCGTCCCCTCACGGTGCTACTGAGCGCACTCGTCGTGCTGCTCGCCCTCATGTCCTCGGCCCTGTGGCTGACGCTCACGCCGGGGTCGGTGGTCGCGGTGCCCCACGACCTTCCCTCCACCCGGGCCATCGCGCTCGTGAGTACTCGCGTCGGACCCGGGCTGATCACGCCGAATCAGATCGTCATCGATCTCGGGCGAGCGCATTTGGCCAACACGCCCGCGCTGGTGGCCGATCGCCTGGGTCTCGCCACGGCGATCCTGCACAACAAGGAAGTAGTGGCGGTCGCGATCGACACCAAGGCGCCCTTCGTCGACGCCACGGGCCGCTACGAGCAGATCCTCGTGATCGGGCGCAGCGAGTTCGGGGCGTCGTCGTCGCAACGCTTCGTGCGTCAACTGCGCGATGACTACATTCCCCGGGCTCACTTTCCCGCCGGCACGAAGATCTATCTCGGCGGCGCCCCGGCCCAGGGGGTCGACTTCCTCAACGCCGTCTACGGCGCCTTCCCGTGGATCGTCGCCCTGGCGTTGTTGCTGGCCTACCTCGTCCTGGTGCGCGCTTTTCGCTCGTTCGTGCTCCCGCTGCTCGCGGTCGTGCTGGACCTGTTGTCGGTCGGTGCGGCTTACGGGGTGCTCGTGCTGGTCTTTCGCTTCGGACTGCTCTCCTCGGTCCTCGGTACGTACAAGGTGAGCCAGATCGAGGGCTGGGTGCCGGTCTTCCTCTTCGCCACGTTGTTCGGCCTCTCGATGGACTACGAGGTCTTCATCGTCTCTCGGATGCGCGAGGCGTTCGCGCGCGGCGCCACCAACGCCGAGGCGATCGTCGAAGGCATGGCCAACACCGGCGCCGTCGTGAGCGCCGCGGCCGTGATCATGGTCGCGGCGCTGTGCGGGCTCGTCTTTGGTCACGTGGCCGGTCTGCAGGAACTGGGCGTTGGTCTGAGCGCCGGGGTACTGCTCGACGTCACGATCGTTCGCGGACTGTTGTTGCCGAGCGTCATGGCGCTGATCGGTCGAGCGAACTGGTGGTGGCCGACGCGCCGCGCCGCCCTCGCCGCGTCGTGACGCGACACCGCCCCGTTCCCACGAGGGAACGGGGCAGTGTCGGTACCTAGGAGGTAGTTACTTGACGATGCGAATTGCGAAGTGCACGGTCGGAACCTGGTAGCCGAGGGCGAGCCCCGGGTAGTCACGGCTCGAGGACAGTACCGGCACCATGCCGTAGGGCGTGTTGGCGAACGACGGTGATAGCGAGTACAGCATCGGGAACAGGTCGATGACGTGCACACCCACCCCACCGGTCGCCTTCAGGTGGATGACCATGTAGCCGTTCGAGTTGAAGCCGCAGCCGTAACCCATGTAGCTGTTGTCGTAGTCCACACCGAGCGTGTTGTCGAGTTGGGTCCAGCCAACACCCTTCATGGAAATCGTGAACTCCTGACCTTCCTTGAACGTGTAGCTGCCGGTGCCCGACTGACCGGCGGCGAGTGCCGCGGTGGTGTCCGAGTCATTGGCGGTCGCAACGCCCATGGAGATGACCTTGCCCGACGCGTTCGTGAAGGGAACGATGCTCTCTTTCACGTAGAACGGGACCTGCGCCTCGACCGTAGTGCCGTTGAGCACCTGGATGACGTGCCAGCCACCAAGGTTGTCGGGGATGGTGACGTTCTGGTTGATTGTGCCGTTGGTGACGGTCACTGAGCCCAGGGGGATCGAGTTGAACGCCCAGCAGGTGCTGGCGCAGTTCACGCGGTTGCCCACGACCGTCGACCAGACGAGGCTGTCGGTTCCGCTGCCATTAAGGCCGGTCACGGTGAGGTCGGTGCTCGAGAGCACCGCACCGCTCGAGAGCGAAAGCGAGGCGACGGCCTTGCTCGAGGGGCTCAAATTGGCTTGGGACATGGTCGTCACCTGGCTGACCGTCGGTGTGACGTTCGCCGGCCACGTGATGTAGGGGGCCGGAAGCTTGGAGCTCTTGGTGACGGTGAACTTGACGGTGCCGCCGTTCGTGTAGGGAATGGGGGACTGGATGACGTTCAAGTACATGTAGCTGATCGCATTGCCGATCTGGATGATATGCGTGCCCGGAGTTCCCGCGGCGCGAATAGTGACGCTTGCGGTGCCGCGGGTCCAGTTGCCCATCATCTCGCCGGCGTAGTGGTTGTCCCAGAGGACCGACGCACCACCGGTGTAGAGGCTCGCGCCCATGGAGGTGTAGGTGATGGTGATCGGCGTGCCGACGGGGCCACTACGAGGACTGACCGAGAGGATGCGCAGCAGCTCGAAGCCACCGTGGGCGAGCGCTACTCCGTTCTGGACGGCGTAGATGTCGTGCACTCCGCCAAAGTCCGAAGGCGCGGTCGTGGAGAACGACAGTGTGCCCGTGGCGCTCGTCGTGACGGTCGTCATGTTGAGCGTGGTCTTGGTGTAGTTCGTGCCCATGTAGTTCACAGTGTTGGGTTCAACGTCCGCGACCCAGGTCGCGTTGTTGCTCGACCAGGTCAGGGTCACCGACGAGTTGTCGGGGAAGCCCGCACCGGTGATGACGATGGGTGTACCGCTCACGCCCTGGTCGGGAGTGACGGTGAGGTTCGACATCGTCGCGGGGATGGTGAAGGGTGCGGCCGTGACGCCCGTGAAGGGAAGCGCGGGTACACCAGGAAGGTTGCTCGGCGCCGTTAAGACGATCGGTGCCGGCGCGGAGGTCGGGATCGTCGTCGTGGTGGTCGTCGTCGTGTCAGCGGAGCTGACGGTCGTGACGAGCGCGACGGGGAGCACCGCCACCAAAAGGACCCGAGCGAACACTGAGCGCACCCCTCGGTTAGTTCGAATCAATTTCATGGCATTCCTTTCGTACTGCGTTGCCCTCCCGGGAACTCCGGGACTTAGGTCGTGGTCATTAGGCCCTGCTTTGCTTCTTGTTGCACGCAAGCCCGAGCGAATGATCAACACTTCGCTCGGGCTTGCGGTACTGCGGGTACTTCGCAACTGCGGTGCTTCAGTGATGCGGTGCTTCAGTGATGCGGTGCTTCAGTGATGCGGTGGTTCAGCTCACGCAGCGGGGACCGCGTTGAGTGTGGGCTGGGACAGCGGGTTGAAGTTCGAGCTGAACGTGCCCACGGCGCCAGGTACGGCGGCGGTCACGACAACGGTCTTTTGGTAGCTGACGCGGTGCATGACGACCTTGTGGTTGACGATCACGTGCTTGCCGTTCTTGATGACCGGGACCAACTTGGTCAAGGTGACCTTCTTGGTGACGGCGGGAACGGCGATCGTGTTGAACGTCACCTTGTAGTTGATGATGCCGAGCGTGTCGTAGAGACCAGCTGCGGTACCCGTCTTGAGTGGTGTCGTCCAGAATGCGACGCCACCGTGGTTGCCATAGGACAAGGCGAGCGGTGTTGCT
This sequence comes from uncultured Acidimicrobiaceae bacterium, assembly GCA_963804305.1. Lineage (GTDB taxonomy): Bacteria > Actinomycetota > Acidimicrobiia > Acidimicrobiales > RAAP-2 > RAAP-2. Next base: position 44,222 of record CAWDPR010000001.1, read on the forward strand.
ACGCCCGGGATGGTCACTGTGGCGCTCGAGACGTTGAGCGGTGTGAGCACGGCGCCGCCGAGGGCGAAGTCGTTACCGTAGACGCGGAACACGATGGTCTGGCCAACGATGAACTCACTGGTTATCTCACAACCGGCACCGAACTCAGGTGCGAGGACGCCAGTTGAGCCACTGGCCACGATCGTGTCGACGTACAGCGAGATCGGGCTCGGCGTCGTGCCTTGGACGGGCGAACCGACGACGACGTTGAACGTGGCGGCGGTCGCCGTCGAGTAGTCAGTCGTGTCCGTTGGTGTGAAGGTCGCACCAAGGGCCGTGGCACCGGCTGCGCTGGGGGTCCAGGTGCAGAGCGCGATGAACGGAGCCGTGGTGGCCGTGGGGGCCGCGGTGCATCCGGTGATTGCGACGCCACCGGCGGTAAAGGTCACTGCACCAGCCACACTCGTCGTTGCGGTGATGGTTCCGGGGGAGATGCCAAAGACGGCACTTCCACCGCTGAGCACAACCGTTGGCGTCGTGGTGGCTGCCGAGGCGGCCGTGACGCCAAAGGCTGCAATGCTGCCGAGGATCATGGCCCCGACCGCTATGCCTGACATAATTCGCTTCATTTTGTACTGCCTCCTATTTGTGTGTGGAACTACTTGACTTTGAGGCTGCCGGTGAGGGTCGCCGTGAAGGCGTCGGTCTCACTCGATCCCGCAGTGGTGGACTTGATCGAGAACGAACCGGTCACCTTGAGGGTCCCGGTGGCGCCGGCGAACTTGCCCGTGCCGCTTACGACCGTGGCGCTGCCAGTCACCGTGACCGAGGTCGGTGCCGCTGAATCGGCGGCGCAGCCCTTGCTGGAGGTGGCGAGCTTCAGGTGCAGCGTGCTGCCGCCGCCCGTGAGGACACCGATGCCGCTGATCGGGTCACACGTTCCGGAGGGGTTCGACGAACCCGTGCCCGACACGGCGCTCAGACCGAGGTCGGTGCCGGTGCCGGTGCCCGTGAGTGCGGTCACCGTGACCGCGCTCGAACTCCAGAGCATGGCGATGGTGCCGCGGTAGGTGCCCGAGAACGCTTCGTTCTTGGCCGCAGCGGGCTTCTTGGTGGTCCAGCCGGCTGGGCAGTGGGGCGCGACGGCGACGACGTGTCGTACGGCCGTGCCCTTGTAGCAAACGAGGGTCTTCTTCTTTGCCGCCGCCTTGGCGTGCAGGGTGATGCTGTGTGTCGATGCCGACGTGGTCGCCGCGCTGGCGCCCACGGCGCCGGACATCCCGAGGAGAGTGACGAGCGCCACGGCCCCCGTGATTCCTGTGATCCTGAGTGACTTCATGACTCCCACTTTCTGTTTGCTTCCTTATGGTTTCTTTATCCAGTATCACGTCGTGCCACGATGGGTCCGTAGGGCCAAAGGTCACCAAAAGCCCCTGATTTATAGGGACTTTGGTCCTTAGTCGGCGCTCAGCGCGGCTAGCGTTGCGTCACCATGAAACTGAGCCACACCATCCCGATGACCCCCTGGCGCGCGACGTCGACGTGGTCGCTGCGCCCCCGGATGGTGGCGCCGCTCGTCGGCGGACTCGCGATGTTCGGCGTCGGGGAAGGCCTCCTCGTGCAGAGTCAGTGGGGAGCCTCGCCCTGGACGGTGTTCGCCCAGGGCATCGCCAAACAGGCGTCGATATCGCTCGGCTGGGCGACGGCGCTCATCAGTTGTGCCGTGCTGCTGCTCTGGTTCCCGCTTCGAGAACGGCCCGGTTTTGGCACGCTCGCCAACCTCGTCATCATTGCCTACGTGCTCGAGCTCACGACGACCACGGTCGCCGTGGCCCACGATCCGTGGGTCAAGGTCCTCTACGCCGTGGGCGCCGTCGCCCTTATCGGCATCGGCAGCGCGTTCTACCTGACCTGTGGCCTCGGACCGGGGCCGCGCGACGGACTGATGACGAGCCTTCACCGTCACCTGCACGTCAGCGTCGTCTACATCCGGCTGTCGATCGAGGTCACCATCCTCATGATCGGATGGCTGCTCGGCGGCACCGTCGGCGTGGCGACGGCGTTCTTCGCCGCGACGATCGGGTTCAGTATCGGTGCGAGTCTCCAACTTCTTGACCGCGTCGTGAAGAAGGTGCCGGCATGATCAACACCAGTCAGCTCGCGGAGTTCTTCATCGCGTCGATCACGATCATCATGGTGCCCGGTCCGAGTGTCTTGTTCACGTTGGCGAGAGGTGTCGCGTGGGGACGGGCCGTCGCGGTCTTGACCGTACTCGGCAACTCACTGGGCACGCTCGTCCTCTCGGTCATCGTCGCGATCGGGCTCGGTCCACTGTTGTCGGACTCCAAAGCCTTCTCCATCACGCTGCAATTGGCCGGGGGTCTCTATCTCGTGTGGCTCGGGGTCGGCGCGATGCGCCATCGACACGCGCACGCCGAGGCGATGAAGAAACGCGAGGAGTTCCGTCCGTCGAACGTGACCGTCGTGCGCCAAGGGTTCACGGTCGGCATCCTCAATCCGAAGTCGCTCGTGTTCTTCGCTGCGGTCTTTCCGCACTTCGTCGACCGAGCGAAGGGACACGTCACCTACCAACTACTGACCTACGGGGCGATCTTCAGTGTGATGGCGTTCCTCAGTGACGGCACGTGGGGGATGATCGCGGGCACGGCGCGCGAGTGGCTGGCCGACTCGCCGCATCGGTTGGTCGTCCTGCGCACGGTCGGTGCGTGCGTGATGATGACCTTGGGCGTGATCATCGTGGTGAGCGCGATCACGTCGTAGCGCGTCGCGTGACACCCTCTTCGTACCGTGGTCGCATGACCAACGTGCACGTGACGGGCTATCGAAACGAAGTGACCTCGAGCGTCGGGTCGTTCCTCGCGAACCTGCCCGAGATGCTCGGGGCGATGAAGGACGACCCCCGGTGCCTCGTCGCGGTGATCGAGTTCGAGGACGGTCGCTACGTGCAGTTTTGGGCGACGAGTGAGGGCGAGGTCATCGGAGAGGTCGTCTCCAACCTCAACATCGGTGCGGCGATTGCGTTGACGCGCGATGACGAAGACGAGCTGCGAGCTCGAGGGTGGTTGGAACCGGCGCCCGGTCCACGGCCGAATTGGCGCTACGAAGCGAAGGATGACGTCGAACTACTCGCGCTGGTCTCGATGACGCACGACGCCGTCGTGCACGTGCTGGGCGAGACGTTGCGTCGCCGGGTGACGGTGCGCACGTGGGCAATGGGCGCGCCGCACGATCGCACGATGGACGACCTCCTCTACGAGAGCCGCGTCTACTACCAAGAGGCCCTCCTCGAGATCGAGGGACGACTGCGACGCGCCTGAGAACGATTGGCGGCCTTCGAGCGCTTCGTACACTCGTCATGGCGAAGGAGACGCGATGAGTATGCACGGAGGAGGTATGGGCGGCCCCATGGGCATGCGCTCGATGCGCCGCGACCGCACACTCCTCGAGCATCGGATCAAGAAGGGCACGCTCCCGCGGATCTTGACCTTCGCCAAGAAGTATCGCCCGATGCTGGTCGTCTTCCTCTGCGCTGTCATCTTGGACGCGGTGGTGAGTTCGGTCTCGCCGCTGTTGCTTCGCGGCATCATCGACCTGGTGGTCAAGCACCACGTGAAGAGCACGGTCGTCATGAGTCACCGCGAGAACCTGATCGTGGGGCTGGCGTTGCTCACGGCCGGGCTCGCCATCTTCGACGCGATCCTTTCGTTGTTCGAGCGCCGGATCTCGGCGGTCATCGGTGAAGGTCTGATCTACGACCTGCGCGCCAGGGTCTTCGCACACATCCAGGAGATGCCGATCGCCTTCTTCTCGCGCACGCAGACTGGTGCACTCATCAGTCGGTTGAACAACGACGTCATCGGCGCCCAACAGGCCTTTACCGACCTGTTCTCGAACGTCGTGGGCAATTTGATCCTGGTCACCATCGTCATCGCCACCATGCTCATCCTCAGTTGGCAGATCACGCTGGTGTCGCTCGTCTTGTTGCCGGTTTTCTTGATCCCGGCCCGGCGCGTCGGACGCAAACTGGGCACGCTCTTCCAGCGCGGGATGGAACTGAACGCCGAGATGAACATGGTCATGACCGAGCGCTTCAACGTCTCGGGCGCGATGCTGGTGAAGCTCTTCGGGCGACCACATGACGAGTTGAACTACTTCGAGGGTCGCGCCGGCGAGGTTCGCGACATCGGCATCCGCCAGGCGACCTATCAGCGCTTCTTCTTCATCGCGCTCACCTTGACCGCTTCGCTCGCGACGGCGTTCGCCTACGGTTTCGGTGGCGTCGAAGCGTTGCACGGCGCGCTCGCGGTCGGCACGGTCGTCGCGTTGACCGCCTACGTCGCGCGCCTCTACGGTCCGCTCACGCAGCTCTCCAACCTCAACATCGACTACATGTCGGCGATGGTCAGTTTCGAGCGTCTCTTCGAAGTCCTCGACCTCGAACCGATGATCAAGGAGAGCCCGGACGCGGTTGCCATCCCCGACGGTCCGGCCGAGCTGGTCTTCGACCACGTGGACTTCTCCTACCCGGGCGCCGAGGAGGTGTCGCTCGCGTCGCTCGAAGCGGTCGCGCGCCTCGACGACACGCCGCGCACCGACGTCTTGCACGACGTCTCGTTCCGGGTGGAGCCCGGCACGATGACGGCCCTCGTCGGGCACAGTGGCGCCGGCAAGACGACGATCTCGATGTTGGTCTCTCGCCTCTACGACGCCGATCGCGGTTCGATCACGATCAACGGCGTCGATGTTCGCGACGCCACCACCGCGTCGCTCAACGCGATGGTCGGGGTCGTCACCCAGGACCCGCACCTCTTCCACGACTCGCTGCGCGCGAACCTCGTCTTCGCGAAGCCCGACGCGACCGACGAGGAGATCGACGCGGCACTTCGAGCGGCCCAGATCTACGACCTCGTCGCGTCACTGCCGCTCGGTCTGGCGACCGTCGTGGGCGAGCGCGGCTATCGACTCTCGGGTGGCGAGAAGCAGCGTGTCGCGCTGGCGCGGTTGTTGCTGAAGGCCCCGCACCTGGTGGTCCTCGACGAAGCCACGGCCCACCTCGACGCCGAGAGCGAGGCCGCGGTGCAGCGCGCGCTCGACGAGACCATGTCGACGCGCACGTCACTCGTGATCGCGCACCGACTCTCGACGATCCGCAACGCCGATCAGATCCTCGTCGTGGAGAACGGGACGATCGCCCAACGGGGCAGCCACGCTGAACTCTTCAAGGAGGGTGGACTGTACCGCGACCTCTACGAGACCCAATTCGCCGGTCAGGAGTAGTTCACCCCATCGAGTGAAAGCCACCGTCGACGTACACGATGGATGCGGTCGTGCCGCGAAGCAGTGGTGACAGCAGCGCGATCGCGGTGTCGGCGACCGCGCTCGAGTCGTACACGTCCCATCCGAGGGGTGCCTTCTCGGTCCAGGCGTCCTCAAAGGTCGAGAAGCCGGGTATCGACTTCGCCGCGATCGTGCGCACCGGCCCCGCCGCGAGCATGTTGACGCGGATCTTGTCCGGGCCGACCTCACGGGCGAGGTAGCGGCCGAGCGACTCGAGTCCGGCCTTCATCACGCCCATCCAGTCGTACTGGGGGTAGGCCCGAGATCCGTCGAAGTCGAGCGCGATGACCGACGCGCCGCCCAAGGCCTCGCTCTTGGCGAGCAGGGGTCGAAAGGCGCCCACCAGCGCCGCGAGGGAGTACGTCGAGATGTTCATTGCGAGCGCGACGTCCTCGAAAGGGGCGGTGAACATCCCGCTCCCGAGACAGGTCTGGGGCGCGAAGCCAATGGCGTGGACCAATCCGTCGAGACGACCGAAGCGCGACGTCAACTCCTCGGCGGCCTCGTCGATCTGGGCGGGATCGGTGACGTCGAGTTCGATGACCTCGCCGATGTCGCCCAGCTTGCGCGCGGTGCGCTTGGTGAGTGACGTGCCGCGACCGGCACCCGAGAGCGCGATGGTCGCACCTTCCTCGAGGGCGCGCTGGGCGATGCCGAACGCGAGCGAGTCATCGGTCAAAACACCCGTGACGAGGATACGGTGATCGTTCAGCAGTCCCATATGGGTACTGTACTTGCCAACTTCTATTATTCGAGGACGACGATGGCGACTGTGGGCATAGTGGGTGGAACCGGTCCGGCCGGTCGTGGGGTCGCGGTGCGACTCGCGAGTGCCGGTTACGGCGTGGTGCTCGGTTCGCGCGACGCCGAGCGCGCGAAGAGCGCGGCGAGTGGCCTCGCGCCTCGCGGCGAGGGCACCATCGACGGTGGTTCGAATGAAGAGGCCGCCGCGTGCAACCTCGTCGTGGTGGCGACCCCCTGGGACTCCGCGATCGCCACGGTGAGCGCTCTGCGTCAGATGCTCAAGGGCAAGATCGTGATCTCCATGGTGAACGCTTTGTCGCGCGAAGGTCGTGAGATGGTGGCGCTGTACCCCTCGCGCGGTTCGATGTCCGCGCAGATTGCGCACGCGCTGCCCGAGAGCGTGGTCGTGGGCGCGTTCCATCACCTGCCCGCGGCCCAGATGGAGGACCTCGACTCAGGACTCGACGCCGACGTGCTGATCTTCTCCGACGACGACGACGCCCGTCGTCAGGTCGCCGACATGGTCGACCGCGCGCCCGGACTTCGCGCGGTCATCGCCGGATCGATGTCACTCGCCAGTCCCATCGAGGCCTTCACCGCCGTGTGCATCTCGATCAACATCCGACACAAGGCCCACAGCTACGTGAAGATGGCCGGGCTCTAAGTCGTGCAACTGTATGACACCGCGAGGGGCGGCGTGTTCGCCCTCGACGCCGGACCCGTCGTCACGATGTACAGCTGTGGCATCACGCCCTATGACGCGGCGCACCTGGGCCACGCCTTCGTCTACCTCTGCTTCGACGTGCTGCAACGCTCGCTGCGCGACGCCGGTCACGAGACGCGCTGCGTGCGCAACGTCACCGACGTCGACGATGACATGTTGCGCAAGGCGCGTGAACTGGGCGTGAACTACCTCGACCTGGCGGCCCAGGAGATGGCGAAGTTCGATCGCGACATGCAACTGATCAACCTGCTCCCGGTCTACGGCGAGCCGCGCGCCACCGGGGCGATCCCGTCGATCCTCACGATGATCGGCGAGACCTTCGACCGCGGCTTCGCCTACGAGGTCGAGGGCTCGGTGTACTTCGAGGTCGCGAAGTTCGCTCGCTTCGGACAGATCAGCCACCAGGACCGCGCGTCGATGCTCGAACTGGCTCAGGTGCACGGCGGCCGTCCCGACGACCCCAACAAGCGAGATCCCCTGGATTTCGTCCTGTGGCAGCCGTCGCTCGAGGACGAGCCGGCCTGGGAGTCACGCTGGGGCGCCGGGACGACCCGGCTGGCACATCGAGTGCTCCGCGATCGCCCTGCGCGACCTCGGCACCTCGATCGACGTCCACGGCGGCGGACGCGACCTCGCCTTCCCGCACCACGAATGCGAGGCCGCGCAGAGTGAATCGGTGACCGATATCCGCTTCGTCGGACACTGGATGCACGTCGGCCTCGTCGGCCTCGACGGGACCAAGATGAGCAAGTCATTGGGGAATCTGGTCTTCGTCGACGACCTGGCCGCCCGCGCGGAGCCGACGGCCGTTCGATTGGCGCTCCTCGACCACCACTATCGCCAGGACTGGGAGTGGCGTGACGAACTGCTCTCCATGGCCCAATCACGCCTCGCGACGTGGCGCTCGACCGTGACCAACGGTCGCCCCAGTGCAGTGCTCGACGACGTGCGCGCGGCGCTGCGTAACGACCTCGACGCTCCCGGAGCACTCGCCGCGATTGACGACGCCGCGAGCGCGGGCTTTGACGTCGCCCCGGCCGCCTCGTTGCTCGGCATTAACCTGTAACGAAAGAAAGGCCGAAATGTCCGAAGTGCTCGTGCAACTCCCCGACGGCTCGAGCCGGTCCTTGCCCGACGGGTCCTCCGCTCTGGACCTCGCCGCCGCGATTGGCAAGCGACTGGCGAAGGACGCCCTCGCGGCCCAGGTGAACGGCGAATTGAAGGACCTCGCGTCGCCCTTGCCCGACGGCGCGGACGTCGCGATCGTGACCCCGGCCAGTGACGCGGGCCGCGACGTCCTTCGCCACTCGAGCGCGCACGTACTGGCCCAGGCCGTCACCCGACTCTGGCCCGGCGCCAAGTACGCCATTGGCCCGGCCATCGCGGACGGCTTCTACTACGACTTCGAACTTCCGGGCGAGGCGCACTTCAGCGACGACGACCTCGCACGGATCGACGCCGAGATGCGCGCGATCATCGCCGAGGACCAACCGTTCACGCGTCACGAGTACACGATCGATGAGGGCCTCGCGCTCTTCGCGGACCAGCCCTTCAAGGTCGAGATCATCAACGCGGTGGCCGAAGGTGCCAGCGACGAGGAGGACCTCGGCGAGGTCAGCCCCCACGCCGTGTCGACCTACGCGAACTCTCCCGCCTTCACGGACCTCTGCCGGGGACCGCACGTGCCCTCGACCTCGCGACTCGGTCACTTCAAACTGACCCGCGTCGCGGGCGCCTACTGGCGCGGCGATGAGACTCGTCCCCAACTCCAGCGCATCTACGGCACCGCGTGGGAGTCCGAGGCGGCCCTGCAGGCGCACCTCGAGTTCCTGGAGCAGGCCGAACTGCGCGACCATCGACGACTGGGTGCGGAACTCGACCTGTTCTCCTTCCCGACCGAGATTGGCCCGGGTCTCGCGGTCTTTCACCCCAAGGGCGGCACGATGCGTCGCGTGATGGAGGACTATTCGCGCACCCGTCACGTCGAGGGCGGCTACGAGTTCGTCAACACCCCGCACATTGCTAAGGAAGAACTGTTCAACACCTCGGGTCACCTCCAGTGGTTCGCCGAGGGAATGTATCCCCCGATGGAGCTCGACGGCGGCCAAAAGTACTACCTCAAGCCCATGAACTGCCCGTTCCACGTGCTCATCTTCAAGGCGCGTCAGCGTAGTTATCGCGAGCTGCCGCTGCGTCTGTTCGAGTTCGGCTCGGTCTATCGCTACGAGAAGTCCGGCGCCGTCCAGGGCCTGACCCGGGTTCGCGGACTGACGATGGACGACGCCCACATCTTCTGTACCCGTGAACAGATGGCCGGCGAGTTGGCGAGCCTGCTCACGTTCGTCCTGGACCTGCTTCGTGATTTCGGACTCGACGACTTCTACCTCGAGCTCTCCACTCGCCCTGAGGGCAAGGCCGTCGGCACCGACGAGGAGTGGGCCGAAGCCGAGGCGACGTTGTCGACGGTCGCGCTGGCGGCGGGGCTCGAACTGGTCCAGGACCCCGGCGGCGGCGCCTTCTACGGACCCAAGATCTCGGTCCAGGCCCGTGACGCGATTGGTCGCACCCACCAGATGTCGACGATCCAGCTGGACTTCCAGACGCCCCAGCGCTTCGACGCGACCTACGTGGCGCCCGACAACGCCCGCACGCGGCCGATGATGATCCACCGCGCGCTCTTCGGGTCGGTGGAACGTTTCATGGCGGTCCTCATCGAGCACTACGCCGGGAACATGCCGACGTGGCTCTCGCCCGAACAGGTGCGGGTACTGGGCGTGCGCGACGACCACGACACCTACGCGCGCTACGTCGCCGACGCGCTCGCCCTCGACGGGGTTCGCATCCGCGTCGACGAGGCGAGCGAGCCCCTGGGCGCGCGGATCCGCAAGGCCAAGCTCGAGAAGATCCCCTACATCCTCGTGGTCGGTGACGACGACGTCGAGAAAGGGACCCTGGGAGTGAACGCGCGCGGCTCGAACGACCCCGAACGCGGTGTCTCGCTCGCGGCGTTCCGCGAACGACTGGCCGAGGAGATCGCCGTCCACGGATCACCCGAGGACCAGTAGTGGCCCTTGAACGGTTCTCGGCCGCGTGGCGCGAGGACTACGTCGCGAACGTCGCGCAGAGTCACGTCGACGACGAGGGGTGCGTGTTCTGCGTGCTCGCGAACGAACCGGTCGACGAGAGCACGGGGGTCATCGCGCGCAGCGAACTGAGCTACGTCGTCTTGAACGCCTTCCCCTACGGGTCCGGGCACCTGCTCGTGCTGCCGCGGCGCCACGTCGGGGGGCTCAGCGAGCTGCGTGACGACGAGTACGCCGACTTCTTCGCGATGCTGCGACGAACGGTCACCGCGCTCGAGAAGGCCTACGGCGCCGACGGGATGAACGTGGGGATGAACCTCGGCCGCGCGGCCGGCGCGGGCATCCCGCGTCACGTGCACGGCCACGTGCTGCCGCGGTGGCTGGGGGACACGAACTTCATGACCACCATCGGGGAGACCCGAGTTTTGCCTGAATCACTGCAATCGACGTGGCAAAAGGTCCACGCCGTCTTCGAGGTAGAAGAGTAGACAAGCGCCTCGGTAGACTTTGGGGGAAGATCCGGAGGATCGATGCTCGACGGAAACTTTAGGAAGTCGGTAGAGACGGTGACGCTCCCGACGGGACGTTGGTTGGTGCGCATTGGCTTCTCGGCCGACGCGCTCACGTTCTCTGGTCTGGTCTTCTCCATGGCGACGGCCTGGATGATCGCGCTCGGACACTTCTGGATCGCCATCGTCCTTCTCACCCTCACCGGCTTTCACGACCTCTTCGACGGTCCCGTTGCCAAGGCCTCCAAGCGCGCGAGCCAGCGCGGCGCCTTTTTCGACTCGGTCTGTGACCGGATCACCGACTCACTCATCCTCGGTGGCGTCGCGTACTACCTGACCGCCCACCAGCACGGTCAACTTGTCTTGCTGCCCTTCGCGATCCTCACCACGACCTACCTGATCTCCTATCAGCGCAGCAAGGCCGAGAGCCTCGGCCTCGCGGCCAAGGGTGGGCTCATGGAGCGCGCCGAGCGCATGATCCTCCTCGGCATCGGACTGATCGCCAAACCGGCCTTCATCCCCATCTTGTGGGTGATGCTCGTGCTGACCGCCTTCACGGCCGCGGGCCGCTTCTACCGGATCTGGCAGATCGCGGCCCGTCCCGAACCGCCGATGAGCCAGGCCGGACGGATCCACCACCACAGCCGAGGACTCCGTCGAGGGGTTAGTCGCACCTCGCGTCGCTAAGCGTGGCGACCAAGGCGCGCGTCGCGCTCTTTAAGACGCTGGGCAGCGTCATGGAACGCCTGCCCGAACGCTTCGACGTCGCCCTCGCGAGTCGCCTGGCCCTGCTCTATGGAAACGCAGCGACAGCGCCGCGGCGAACCTGCGCACCAACATCGCGCACGCACTGCGAAGCGGCGCCGACGAGGTCGACGACGCGTTGCTGACCCGTTTCGTCGCTCGCGGCTTCGCCAGTTACGGCCAGTACTGGGCCGAGGGAGCGAAGCTCCCCGGCATCGAACCGATGCATGTCTTCGAGCGTTTTCGCATCGCGGAAGGACTCGAACACCTCTACGACGCAAAGGCGAAGGGCCTCGGCACGATCATCGCCCTGCCGCACATCGGCAGTTGGGAGTGGGGCGGGTCCTACCTCAACTCCCTCGGTCTCGGCATGACCGCGGTCGCGGAGGACCTCGATCCGCCCGAACTCTTCGCGTGGTTCAAGCAGAAGCGCGAGTCGATCGGCATCCGCATCGAGCCGCTCGACGAACACGCGGGCACGGTGTTGCTCCAGACGTTGAAGGACGGCGGCACCGTTGGTCTGCTCTGTGACCGCGACATCCAGGGCAACGGCATCGAGGTCGACTTCTTCGGCGAGCGCGTCGCGCTGCCCGCGGGGCCGGCGACGCTCGCACTTCGCACGGGCGCCACGCTGGTCGCCGCCGCCTGTTACTCGGGACCGGGCGACGATCACTTCGCCGTCGTCACGAAGCCGATCGACTCGACGCGCACCGGGCGCCTCCGCGAGGACGTGACGCGCGTCACCCAACTGGTGGCTCATGAACTCGAGGGGTTGATCCGCCGCGCACCCGAGCAGTGGCACATCCTCCAGCCGCGCTTCGAGGGCGCGTAGTGCGCGTCGCACTGGTGTCGCCCTACGCGCTCAGCGTGTTCGGCGGGGCCCAGGAACAGGTGCTCGCCATGAGCCGCGAACTCAGTCGTCGAGGCCACGACGTGCTGATCGTCGCGCCCGACGCGAGCGATCCCACGAAGTACGACACGCCCGCGCAGGTGTTGCGCTTCGGGCTCCTCGTGAAGCTGCCGGCCAACGGGAGTCGAGCACCGTTGACGTTGTCGCCGCTGGCGGCGCGCACGGCCGCGCGAGCGGTGTCGAACTTCGCTCCCGACGTCGTCCACTTCCACGAACCGTTCGCCCCACTGCTCGGTTGGTCGACCCTGCGCGCCCACGGCGCGCCCGCGGTCGCCACCTTCCACCGCAGCGGCGAGGGACCGGCCACCCGACTGACGAGACCGCTGTTGCGTCGGCTGGCTCGCGGACTCGACGAGGTCGCCGCGGTCAGCGAGGCCGCAGCGGCGACGATGGGTGCGGCGTGCGGGCGCACGCCCGTCGTCCTCTTCAACGGCTTCGAGATGGAACGATTCGTGGCCACGCCGCGCGAGCGCGGCGACGAGACGCTGCTGGTCACCCTCGGACGCTTCGAAGAGCGCAAGGGCGTCGCGCACGCGATCAACGCGGTTCGTGCGCACAACGCCAAGGGCGAGGACCCGTGGCGCCTCGTGGTCCTCGGTGACGGACCCCAGCGTCGCACGCTCGAGTCGCTCGCCGCCCACGACGAGATGATCGTCTTCGCGGGCGCCCCCAGTGACGAACAGAAGCGGGCGTGGCTTCGACGGGCCGACGCCTTGATCGCGCCGGCGCTGCACGGGGAGAGCTTCGGGTTGATCCTCCTCGAGGGCATGGCGAGCGAAACCACGGTCGTCGCGAGTGACATCACGGGCTACCGCGAAGCGTCGGGGGGACACGCGCTGCTCGTGGCGCCGGGCGACGACGTCGCCCTCGAGGCGGGTATCGCCGAGGCCCTCGCGACCGAGACGCCCGAGCGCATCGAGGCGGCCCGCACCTACGCCCAGGCTTGGTCGATGTCGACGCTCATGGACCGCTACCTCGAGCTCTACGCCCGAGCGGTCGAACATTATTCGCCTAGTAAGTAGGCTTGGTCAGTGGCAACCAAGCAACGATCGCGCGCGCGCCGCTCGAATCAGTCCAGGGACCGGGGCCCGCGCTACGTGGCGCCGGTGCTCGATCCCACCTGGCAGAACCCCTACGCGCCCTCCGCGAGCGAGAAGCACGCCAACCAAAAGGTCGTCCGCAGCTACGCGTTGCGAAAGAAGTTGCCCCAGACCGTGCTCGTCGCCCTTCTCTCGCTCGCCCTCATCGTCGGCGTCGTCGCTGTCCCGTGGCTCCCGGTCGTGGGCGTCGCGATGGCGCTGCTCTACGCGTGGGACCTACGCCGCGCGCTCGTGCGCATCGAGGGTAAGGGTCTCCTCCTCGGCAACCTCGTCTTCGACCAGTTCAAGGCGGGGGGCACACCGACCGACCGGCTGCGCCTGACGACGGTGCTCGACCGATTGACCGCGACCTTCGGCGTCGACGCGGTCACCAGTTATATCGTGAGCGACCCGGGCTACAACGCGGCCCTCGTACCCAACGGCGCGGGACTCTCGTTCTTCGTCACCGACTCGTTGATGCGCGACTTCGAGTTGATCGAACTCGAAGGCGTCGTCGCGCACTGCCTGGCCCGACACCGCCTCGGGCTGCTCCCTCGTGAGAGCGTCGCGGCCGTCGCCTCGACCAACGAAGAGGCCCGTCGCGCACTCGCCGGCGCGGGCATGGCGTACCGCGCGGACGAAGTCGCCGCCGCCGCCATTCGCTACCCGCTCGGCATCGCGGGCGCCCTGCGCCGTTGTGCGGGTCAGGAGCTCGGGTCCGACTCGTTCTTCACCTCCGCCACCTACGCCCAGTGGCGTTGGATCTGGTTCGACATCTGGAGTGACCAAAAGGGCAGCGACCTGAGCAACCTCGACGACGCGCAGCTGCGCGCCCTCGCGTTGGAAGAGTGGTAAAGCGCCTCATTAGGCTGTGGGTATGAGTTCTTCCCACGACCCTTCCACCATTGGCTCCGCCCTCGTCAAGCGCGGGCTCGCCGACATGCTGCGCGGCGGCGTCATCATGGACGTCGTCAACCCCGAACAGGCCAAGATCGCCGAGGATTCAGGTGCCGTTGCGGTCATGGCGCTCGAGCGCGTTCCGTCGGATATCCGCCGCGACGGCGGCGTGGCGCGCATGAGCGACCCCGAGATGATCCAGGAGATCCAGGCGACCGTCACCATCCCGGTGATGGCCAAGGCCCGCATCGGCCACTTCGCCGAGGCGCAGATCCTCGAAGCCCTCGACGTCGACTACATCGACGAGTCCGAGGTGCTGACCCCGGCCGACGAGGAGAACCACATCGACAAGTGGGACTTCACGGTGCCCTTCGTCTGCGGCGCGACCAACCTGGGAGAGGCGCTACGTCGAATTGGCGAAGGCGCCTGTCTCATCCGCTCCAAGGGCGAGGCCGGCACCGGCAACGTCGTGGAGGCCGTCCGGCACCTGCGCACGATCAACGCGCAGATGCGTCGCCTGCAGTCGGCCGACGCCAACGAGCTCTTCGCGCTGGCGAAGGACCTCTCGGCGCCGCTCGCCCTCGTCCAGGAGGTCTCGCTGACCGGGAAGCTACCCGTGCCGCTGTTCTGCGCTGGCGGCATCTCGACGCCCGCCGACGCGTCACTCGTCCTGCAACTCGGGGCCGAGGCGATCTTCGTCGGTTCGGGGATCTTCAAGAGCGACGAACCCGAGCGCATGGCCAAGGCCATCGTCGAGGCGACGACGCACTACCTCGACGCCAACATCGTCGCCAAGGTCTCGACCGGACTCGGTCACGCGATGAAGGGCATGGAGACCGCGTCCCTGGAGCAGCGACTCGCCGAGCGCGGCTGGTAGGCATGACCCGCGTCGGCGTACTCGCCCTCCAGGGCGACGTGCGTGAACACGTCGCGACGCTCGAGCGCGTCGGAACCGACGTCGTGACGGTGCGCGCCATCGACGACCTTGACGACCTCGACGGCCTGGTCATGCCGGGGGGAGAGTCCACGACGATCGCGTACCTGCTCACGACCTCGGGCATCCGACCGGTCCTCGCGAAGCTGATCGAAGACGGACTGCCCGTCTTTGGTACCTGCGCGGGACTGATCTTGTTGGCGCACGAGATCCTCGACGGGCGAAGCGACCAGTGGAGCTTTGACGTCCTACCGCTCTCGGTGCGGCGCAATGGCTACGGGCGACAGATCGCGAGTTTCGAGTCACCGGTCAATGTGGCGGGCGTGGGGGAGGTACCCGGCGTGTTCATCCGGGCGCCCAAGATCGAGACGTGGTCAGACGACCTCGAGGTGATGGCGTGGCACGACCACGGCGACGGCGAGCACCCGGTGCTGGTGCGACAGGGCAACGTCTGGGGCTGTTCGTTCCATCCGGAACTCACCAGCGACGACCGGGTGCACCGTCTCTTCGTCGACGCCCTGTGATTCGATAGATTGATGTAGCCCAAAACGGGCGGGAGGAAACATGTCCGGCCATTCAAAGTGGGCAACGACCAAGCACCGCAAAGGTGCCAAGGACAGCGCGCGCGCCAAGGTCTTTGCCAAGTTGATCCGTCAAGTCGAGGTCGCCGCGCGCGAAGGCGGCAGCGACGTCGACACGAACGCC
This sequence comes from uncultured Acidimicrobiaceae bacterium, assembly GCA_963804305.1. Taxonomy (GTDB): domain Bacteria; phylum Actinomycetota; class Acidimicrobiia; order Acidimicrobiales; family RAAP-2; genus RAAP-2. The sequence goes on from CAWDPR010000001.1 coordinate 59,888, forward strand.
TCGCTGCGCACCATGTACCAGAAGGCCCGCGAGGCCTCGGTGCCCCTCGACACGATCGAGCGCGCCATCAAGCGCGGCACCGGCGAGCTCGAAGGCGTCCGCTACGAGCCGATCAGTTACGAAGGCTACGGACCCGACGGGGTGGCGATCATCGTCGAGACCCTCACCGACAACCGCAACCGCACCAGCGCCGAGATCAAACACGTCTTCGCGCGCAACGGCGGCACCATTGCGGAACCGGGCGCCGTGTCGTGGCAGTTCGATCGCAAGGGCATCATCGAGGTCAAGGGACCACTTGACGAGGACCAACTCCTGGAGTGGGTCATGGACGCCGGTGGCGAGAACTTCGAAGCCAACGGCGAGAACTTCACGGTGACGACCGAACCGCACGACGTCGGGGCGGTACGCAACGCCCTCGAGGGCTTCGGCGCGAAGGTGCTCTCGATGGAACTCACCCTGGTGCCCCAGAACTTGATCCCCGTCGACAGCGAGGCGGAGGCCAAGAAGATCCTGCGCCTGATGGACGCCATCGACGACCACGATGACGTGCAGAACGTCTTCTCGAACTTCGACATCGCCGACGAGGTCATGGCGGCCTACGAGGGCTGAGCGAACCTCGCGACGCCGCAGCGGCGGTGTCGTTGGACGTTCAGTTGCCGGTTCGTTGGGCACGAATGAACCTCGAAATCGCCGTCGACGCGCTGTAGTATCGAACGTATGTTCGTACTCGGGATTGACCCCGGTTTGACCCGTTGTGGCTACGGCCTGGTCGAGGGGTCGTTCCTCGGCGTGGAGTCCTTCACCGCCGTGCGGGCCGGCACGATCGAAACCGATCACGAGACGCCGGTCGAACTTCGACTCGGCCAGATGCTCAACGAACTGCGCGCGCTGCTCGAAGAGACCCGTCCCGACGCCGTCGTGGTCGAGCGCGTGTTCTATCAGCGCAACGCCAAGACCGCGATCCCCGTCGCCCAGGCGAGTGGCGTGGCGGTCGCGCTGGCGGCGGCGATCGACCTCCCGGTGCGTCAGTTCAACGCGCAGGAGGTCAAACTGGCCGTCACCGGCTACGGCGCCGCGAGCAAGGTCCAGGTCCAGGGCATGGTCGCGCGACTCTGCGGTCTCGCTGAGGTGCCAAAGCCCGCGGACGCCGCCGACGCGTTGGCCCTGGCGATCACGTATTTCATGGTGGTGCGAAGTGAGCAGAAGTATCCCGTGGAGAGTCCGGCGTGATCGGGTGGCTGCACGGACAGGTGCTGCACCATCACAAGAGTGGCGCGCTCGTGCTCGACGTCCACGACGTCGGCTACGAGGTCAACGTCGCGTCACTCGATGACTTCGCGATCGGCGACGTCATCGGGCTCTACATCTTCACCGCGGTACGCGACGACGCCATCGTCCTCTACGGCTTCAAGACGTACCTCGACCGCGAATTCTTCGAACTGTTGTTGGTGACACCAGGCGTCGGCCCGTCGACGGCGTTGGCCGCGTTGCGGACCATGACGACCGACGAACTGGCCCAGGCGATCGAGAGCGACGACGCCAAGCGGATCGCCACGATCCCGGGCATCGGCCCCAAGACCGCCAGTCGTATCGTGCTCGAACTGAAGGGCAAGGTCTTCGTGTCGGGGACCTTCGTGCCCGCGAAGGGGGTACCGGCGCAGAACGACGCCATCGAGGACGCGCTGCGCGGACTCGGCTACACCACCCAAGAGGTCCGCCAGGCCCTGGGCGGCGCGACGCTGTCCGATGACGAAGGTGTGGCCTTGCGCCAGGCACTGCACTTGCTGAGGCGCCAGTGAGCCGCCACGAGATCGATGTCGAGCAGCTCACCCGGCACGTCGTGGCGCCGGTCGCCGACGAACAAGACCGCCGCGCGGAGGTCTCGCTGCGTCCGAACACGCTCGCGGAGTTCGTCGGCCAACGCGAACTCGTCCGACACCTCGAGATCGTCCTCGGCTCGGCGAGGAGCGCGCAATCAGACGGCTGACCACCTCCTCTTCGCGGGTCCGCCGGGACTGGGCAAGACGTCGCTCGCGAGCATCGTCGCCAGTGAGATGGGCGCCGGCCTTCGCATCACCTCGGGCCCGGTGCTGTCGCGTCCCGGCGACCTCGCGGCGTTGCTGACCGACCTCCAAGACGGCGACGTCCTCTTCGTCGACGAGATCCACCGCTTGTCGCGTGGGGTGGAAGAGATCTTGTACCCGGCGATGGAGGACCGCCGCCTCGACGTCATGATCGGGCGCGGTCCGTCGGCTCGCGCCATCCGACTCGACCTGCCGAACTTCACGTTGGTCGGCGCCACGACCCGCACCGGCCTGGTGGCGGCGCCGCTGCGCGACCGCTTCGGCTTCGTCGGTCAGCTCGACCTCTACGACGTCGAGGAGTTGACCGTCATCGTGAGCCGATCGGCGGGCCTACTGGAAGTGACGTTGAAGGACGACGCCGCGGCCACCATCGCCGGACGCAGTCGCGGGACACCACGGATCGCGAACCGATTGCTGCGGCGCGTCCGTGACTTCGCCGCGGTGCAGGGCCATGACGTCATCGACGACGCCGTGGCGGTCGAGGGCCTCGCGCTCTTTGGCGTCGACGAGTTCGGACTCGACAAGATCGACCGTCGGATCCTCGGGCTCTTGTGTCAGCAGTTCGCCAATCAACCCGTTGGTCTGACCACTTTGGCGCACGCGTGCGGCGAGGAGCCCTCGACGATCGAGGACGCCTACGAGCCCTTCCTCTTGCGCGATGGTCTCCTGATTCGAACGCCGCGCGGGCGCATCGCCACCGAGCGGGCCTATCACCACCTCGGCCTGACCCCTCGTGGGGGAGGGCTGGTCTAAACCAGAGAGCCAAAACGACTAGGGTTTCTTTGTTGATATCACGGAGGAATTTCTATGTTGTATGCGGTTCACATGCTGTTTGCGACAACGGCCAAGAAGAGCTCCGGGTCGAGTTCCATTCTTCTCCTCGGCATCGTCGTGGTCTATGGCGGGGTCTATTTCTTCTACTTCCGCCCCCGTTCCCAGCGCAACAAGGCCGCCCGACTGGCTTCGCGCAAGGTCGAACTGGGCGAACGCGCTCAGACCATCGGAGGATTCGTCGGCACGGTCGTGAAGATGGATGACGGTCTGGTGACCCTTCGTGGCGCCAGCGGCGTCGAACTGGACTTCATCCCGACGGCCATCGCCAAGCGCTTCGACCCACCGACGCCGGTTCCCGAATCGAGCGACGACGAACACAACGAAGAAGGCGACAAGAAGTAATGGCCCAACAGGTCGGCTCACGACGGAACTTGCTCGTCAGCCTCGTTCTCACGATTGCCATCGCGTTCAGCGCCCTGGGCGTCACGCTCGGACTCGGCTGGGGCCCCAAGCTGGGCCTCGACCTGGCCGGAGGCCTTTCGGTCGTCTACAAGCCCGCGACCCACGCCTCCAGCGCCGACATGCAAGAGGTCGTGACGGTTCTGAGCAACCGCGTCAACGGACTCGGTGTGTCGGGGGCGACGGTGAACTTGCAGGGCAAGAACGTGGTCGTGAGCGTCCCGGGCGTCACCGACGCGCGCGCCGTGCTGAAAGAAGTGGGACAGACCGCCCAGTTGCTCTTTCGCCCGGTCCTCTGTGAGACGTCCATCGCCAAGAAGACGGTGGCGGTCAAGCCGGGCAAACTCCCCAAGTGCGGATCGCAGTACTTGATGACGGCGGCCAACCTCGCGGTCAATACGTCGACGGGCAACCCGACCAATAACATCCCGCTCGACCCCGCCTTCAACGGCATCAAGTCCACGAAACCGTCCCAGGACTACAAGAAGGATGAGGTGCTGTTGCCGCTGCTCGGCTCACCGGGTGTGCGCCTGGTGCTCGGGCCGGCGCAGTTGACGGGCAAGGCCGTGCACAAGGCGCAGATCGGCCAGACACCCGCGGGCGCGTGGCTCGTCAACTACACCTTGACCAAGACCGGGAGCCCGGCCTGGGACAAGGTCGCCCAGGAGAACTTCCACGCCGAGGTCGGCATCGAACTCGACGGCGTGGTCCAGTCGGCGCCGCTGATCCTTCCGAACCAGGCCACGTTCACGAGTTTCGACGGACAGGGTCAGATCAGTGGATCCTTCACCGAAGCGTCGGCCAAGACCCTCGCCCAAGCAATGGAGTTCGGTTCGCTCCCCGTTCGACTCATTCCCCAAGATTCCGTCGCGGTGTCGCCAACGCTCGGCCACAGTTCATTGGTCGCGGGCTTGGGCGCCGGACTGGTGGGACTGCTCTTGGTGTTGATCTACACGATCCTCTACTACCGAGCCCTCGGACTCGTTATCGTGCTCGGCCTCGCGACGACCGCCGCCCTCTTGTGGGCCATCATCTCGGCACTCGGCCATACGTCCCTGGCCCCAAGTTTCGACCTGGCCGGGATCACGGGGATCATTGTGTCCATCGGTATCACCGTCGACAGTTACATCGTGTACTTCGAACGATTGAAAGACGAGGCCCGAGCAGGGCGCTCGATCCGCACCTCGGTCGACCGTGGGTTCAAGTCGGCGTGGCGCACGGTGTTGGCCGCGGACACGGTGAGTCTGCTCGCCGCCATCTTGCTGTACCTCATCGCGGTCGGTGACGTGCGGGGCTTCGCCTTCTTCCTCGGACTGTCCACGTTGATGGACGTCTTGATCACGTGGTACTTCACCCGACCGCTCGTGATCCTGCTCGGTCGGCGCAGCACCGAGTCCTCGTCGGCGCTCTCGATGGCGGCCGGTCTCACACCGGGAGTCGCGGTCCATGAGTGACATGACCGACACCGCAACGAAGACCCCGGGACGACTTGGTCGTCTCTATCAGGGCCGCACCTCGATCGACTTCGTCGGACGCAAGCGGACGTGGTTCACGATCTCGATCATCATCATCGTGATCGGGATCGCGTCGCTCTCGATCCGCGGCTTCAACCTCGGCATCGACTTCAAGGGCGGCACCTCCTGGGAAGTCCTCGCTCCGCACTCGTCCGTCGTTGACATGACTAAGGCCGTCGAGAACGCCGGACTCAGTCAACCGGTCGTCGAGAAACTTGGTTCGCAGACCTATCAAGTGTCGGCCGACATCAACTCCCTGAAGGGCGACGCGCAGACGAAATTGATCGACAAGGTCGCCAAGGCGATGGGCGAGGCGGCGGGCACGAACGCCAACGCGGTGTCCAATACGAGCGTCGGTCCGACGTGGGGCGGCCAGATCACCAACCGCGCCCTCGAGGCGCTCATCGTCTTCTTCATCGCCGTCACGCTGTACATCAGCATCCGTTTCGAACCGAAGATGGCGATCGCGGCGTTCATCGCGATGCTCCACGACCTGCTCGTAACGGTCGGCGTCTATTCGCTGTTCGGCTTCCAGATAACCCCGGACACCGTCATCGCGATCCTGACGATCCTCGGTTATTCGCTCTACGACACCGTGGTCGTCTTCGACCGCGTGCGTGACAACGCGGGCGGCATCTTGAAGAGCGGCGAAATCACCTATGGCGAGATGGTCAACCTCTCGATGAACCAGACGTTGGCTCGTTCGATCAATACGTCGCTCGTCGCGATCTTGCCCGTCATGGCCGTGCTCTTCGTCGGCGCGGACATCCTCGGCGCGACGACCTTGCAGAACTACGGCTTGGCGCTCTTCGTCGGTCTCATGAGTGGTGCCTACTCGTCGATCTTCATCGCGAGCCCGCTGCTCGCGATGTTCAAGGAACGCGAGCCGCGGTTCCGCGAACTGTCCGAACGCGTGAAGATGCGCAGTGGGCACACGATCCTGACCCCGGCGTCCGCGGCGTTGTTCGCGGGCGACGGCGCGCAGCGCCAGGTGCGCGCGACCTCCTCGACCGGGACGCGACCGACGCGAAACGTGCCGGGTACTCCTTCGCGCGGGACCATCCAGGCCCGCGCGCGCAAGCAAAAACGGCGTTAGTGCGCCGTTAGGCTGACTGCATGGTCAGTCTCACCTCACGTTCGTCCGCCGACCCGGCGCTGTCGGGCTCGATCGAGCGCCTGATCGGACGTTTCCTCGAGCACCACGCCGACGGTGACGTCGAGGTGATACGTCGCGCGGGCGCCTCGGCGATCAAGGCCCACGAGGGGCAACTTCGCCGCACCGGCGAGCCCTACGTGACCCACCCGATCGCCGTGGCGGATATCGCCGCGGACCTCGGGCTCGACGAGACCACCATCACCGCGGCCCTGCTGCACGACGCGGTGGAGGACACCGGCATCACCAAGGAGTGGCTCGCGAAGGAGTTCGGCGACCAGGTCGCCGCGGTCGTCGACGGGGTCACGAAGCTCGACCGACTGGAGTTCGACTCGAAGGAGGAGCAGCAGGCCGCGACCATCCGCAAGATGTTCATCGCGATGGCCCAGGACTGGCGGGTGCTGCTGATCAAACTGGCCGACCGGCTCCACAACATGCGCACGATCTCGGTGATGCCCATGACGCGCCAGCGCGCCATCGCCCAAGAGACGCTCGACGTCTACGCGCCCCTGGCGCACCGACTCGGTGTCCAGCAGGTCAAGTGGCAGTTGGAGGACCTCAGTTTCGCGACCCTGCAACCCAAGCGCTACGCCGAGATCGAACAGATGGTCGCCGCGCGCCAGCCCGAACGAGAGGACTACCTCGAAGAGGTCATGACGACGCTGTCGTCGAAACTCGACGAGTTCGGCATCAAGGGCGAAGTCCGGGGCCGTCCGAAGCACCTCTGGAGCATCTACGAGAAGATGGTGATCGGCGCCAAGGAGTTCGACGACATCTTCGACCTCGTGGGACTGCGCGTCATCGTCGACGCCGAACGAGACTGCTGGGCCGTGTTGGGCGCGATCCACGCGCTCTGGTCGCCGGTCCAGGGGCGCTTCAAGGACTACATCAACTCGCCAAAGTTCAACCTGTACCAGTCACTGCACACGACGGTCATCGGACCGCGCGGGAAGTCGGTCGAAGTGCAGATCCGCACCTACGAGATGCACCGGCGCGCGGAGTTCGGCGTCGCCGCGCACTGGGGCTACAAGGAGGGCGCGACGAGCAAAGAGGTCGCCTGGATGCAGCGCCTCGCGGACGTCGAGGAGGAGGAGAACGACCCGATCGCGTTCCTCGAGGCCCTCAAGCTCGACCTCGGTCAGGACGAGGTCTACGTCTTCACCCCCAAGGGCCGGGTCATCGCGCTCATCGAGGGTGCGACGACGATCGACTTCGCCTACGCCGTGCACACCGAGGTCGGTCACCACTGTGTCGGCGCCAAGGTGAACGGCCGGCTCGTCCCGCTCGACACGGTGTTGCGCTCCGCCGACGTCGTCGAGATCGTCACCAGCAAGTCCGACAGCGCCGGTCCGTCGCGCGACTGGCTCGCGATCGCCCAGTCCTCGCGGGCCAAGTCCAAGATCCGCCAGTGGTTCCAGCGCGAACGTCGCGACGACGCCATCGAGGGCGGTCGCGAGGAATTGACGAAGGCCCTTCGAAGAGAGGGCCTGCCCATCGCGACGTCGCTGTCATCGGCCGCGCTCGACGCGGTGATCTCGAGCATGAATCTTGAGGACATCGACGCGCTCTTCATGGCGATCGACAGCGGACAGATCTCCGCGCTCGCGATCGTCCAGCGACTCGACCGCGAGCTGCGCGGTGGTGGCGACACCGAACAGATGCCCACGACCGTCACGCGCATGCCCCGCACCAGTCGCACCACACGACGCACGGCCGGCGTCTACGTCGAGGGACTCGACGACGTGATGATCCACCTCGCTCGGTGCTGTTCACCGGTGCCCGGCGACTCGATCATGGGCTTCATCACCCAGGGACGTGGCGTCTCGGTGCACCGCGACGACTGTTCGAACGCGGTCGCCCTGGCCCAGCGCCTCGGCGAGCGGATCATCGACGTCGAGTGGGACGGTTCGGTCAGCGGTCAGTACCGCGCGGTGCTGGAGGTGATGGCCTTCGACCGCTCGCGACTGCTGCTCGACGTCTCGAAGGTCGTCGCCGAGTACCACCTGAGCATCATCTCGAGTTCGACCTCGACGTCGGGGTCTCGCATCGTTCGCATGGTCTTTGACGTGGAACTGGCCGACCCGACCCACCTCAGTAGCCTGTTGGCGGCGCTCAAGAGCGTCGACGGCGTCTTTGACGCCTTCCGTCAACTACCGGGGCAGAACAAGAATTCATGAGCGACGCCGTCACACCCTTCCAGGCCCCGATCGGGACCCACGACGTGCTCGGGGAGGCGTCCGCGGAGTGGGAGGGTCTCATTGCGACCTTCGCGCAGTTCGCCTACCGCTACGGCTTCGAACTGGTGATCACGCCGATGTTCGAGGACATCGGGGTCTTCAATCGCGGCATCGGCGAACACAGTGAGATGGCGACCAAGGAGATGTACGTCTTCACTGACCGCGGTGAGCGGACCTACGCCCTGCGTCCCGAAGGGACCGCACCGGTCGTGCGCGCCTTCATCCAGCACAACCCGACGACCCCGTGGAAGGCGTGGTACTTCACGCCGGCCTTTCGCTACGAGCGTCCCCAGAAGGGCCGCTACCGCCAACACCACCAGTTCGGCGTCGAGGTGCTCGGCACCGACGACCCGGCGGTCGACGTCGAGGTCATCGCGCTGGCGCACCGGTTTTACGAGGCCATCGGGCTCACGCGCTTTCGCCTGCTCATCAACTCAATGGGCGACGCCGTCTGTCGCGCCGCGTACGTCGAACTGTTGCGCGCCCACCTCGGCGCCAACGCCGATCGGCTGACCGACGAGCACAAGAACACGTGGAGCCGCAACCCGCTTCGCGTGCTCGACTGCAAGGACGCCAACTGCGTCGCGGTGACGAGCGAGGGACCGATGTTGATTGACTCGCTCTGCCCCGAGTGTCGCCAACATCTTGACCGGGTGATCGCCGGGCTCTCCTCCATCGGTATCGCCAGCGAGCTCAACCCACGACTCGTACGCGGCTTCGACTACTACACCCGCACGACCTTCGAGTTCGTCTCGGACGCGCTCGACTCCGCCCAAAATGCCATCGGCGGGGGAGGGCGCTACGACGGCCTGGCCGAACAGCTCGGCGGCAAGGCGGTAAGCGGCATCGGCTTCGGCAGCGGGATCGAGCGACTGTTGATCGTGCGCGAGGCCGAGGGCGTCGAGCCGAGGAACCTCGTGAATCGCGCGATGGACGTCTTCGTCATCGACACGACCGGCGAGGATGAGGCGACGGCACTGGTGGACGAGCTGCGACGCGGCGGCGTCGCCACCGAGCGCGCCTACGACAACCGCTCGATGAAGGCCCAGATGAAGGTCGCCGACAAGTCGGGGGCCCGCTACGCGCTCTTGATCGGTCCCGCGGAGCTCGCCACCGGCGAGGTTACGATTAGGGACCTGCGTAGCGACAATTTCGAGCAGGCACAGCGCAAGGTCGCCCGAGGCGACGTCGCGCTCGTGGTCGCGGAACTACTGACGAAGAGCTGAGCATGTCGAACAATCTGGAATCCACGAGCATGCGTGACCTTCTCTGCGCGTCGCTCAACGAGAGCCACGTCGGCGTCCAGGTCAGCGTCTGTGGGTGGGTCGCGAAACGTCGCGAACACGGTGAGCACCTCGCGTTCCTCGACGTCCGCGATCATTCGGGCATCATCCAGGCCGTCGTCGACGGTACCGTCGACGTGCGCAGCGAATACGTCGTGCGCGTGACCGGCACCGTCACGCGCCGTCCCGAGGGCACGGTGAACGAGAAGCTCGCGACGGGCCAGGTGGAGCTCACGGACTGTGCGGTGGAGGTCCTCGCCGCCGCGGAGCCTCCGCCGTTCCAGCTCGACGACCGTGTGGACATCGACGAACAGGTGCGACTTCGCTACCGGTTCCTCGACCTGCGCCGTGAACACATGCAGCGCAACCTGCGCCTTCGCGCGGTCGTGAACGGCGCCATTCGCCGCGCGATGGACGCGCAGGGCTTCTGCGAGGTGGAGACGCCGCTGCTGTGGGCGCCGACTCCGGAAGGCTCGCGCGAGTTCGTCGTGCCCTCGCGACTCCAGCCCGGGGAGTTCTACGTCTTGCCCCAGAGTCCCCAGATCGCCAAACAACTCTTGATGGTGGGAGGCTTTGACCGGTACTACCAACTCGCGCGATGCATGCGCGACGAGGACCTGCGCGCCGATCGCCAGTTCGAGTTCACCCAACTCGACATGGAGGCCAGTTTCGTCAGCCAAGAGGACATCCACGCCTTCGTCTCGGTCGCGGTGCTCGACGCCGCCGAAGCGGCCACCGGCGTTCGACCGGGCGCGATACCCTCAATGACCTGGGCCGATGCCCTCGACCTCTACGGCACCGACAAGCCCGACCTGCGCTTCGGCATGGTGCTGTGCGACCTCTCGGACGTCTTCGCGACGACCGAGGTAAAGGCCTTTTCCGCCCCGACCGTGAAGGCGATGCGCGTGCCCGGCGGTGCGGGCACCTCGCGCGCCACGCTCGACCAGTGGACCGAGCAGGCGAAGGAACTCGGCGCCAAGGGCCTCGCGTGGTTCCGCGTCACCGACGAGGGCCTCGACTCACCGTTGGCGAAGTTCCTCAATGGCGAGGAGGCGGCGGTCATCGCCGCCGTCGACGGTGCGACGGCGGGCGACATCGTGCTGTGCGTGGCGGACGAGTACGTCCAGGCCTGTCACGTCCTCGGCGCGCTGCGCACGTCCATCGGGGGACCACCGGTCAGCGACGGACCGCACCACTACGTCTGGATCACTGAGTTCCCGCTCTTCGAAGGTCTCGATGAGGACGGCAACCCCCAGGCGGCCCACCATCCCTTCACGATGCCCCACCCCGACGATCTCGACAAGATCGAGACCGACCCGTTGTCCGTCCGCTCCCAGTCCTACGACCTGGTGTTGAACGGTTGGGAGCTCGGCAGCGGCTCGGTGCGCATCCACCGCGCCGACATCCAGTCGCGGATCTTTCGCGCGCTCGGCATCAGTGACGAGGAGGCCGAGAGCCGTTTCGGTTTCCTGCTCGGCGCCTTCAAGTACGGCGCGCCCCCGCACGCCGGCTTCGCCTTTGGCATCGACCGCCTCGCGGCGATCTTCGCCGGCGAGGAGAACATCCGAGAGGTCATTGCCTACCCCAAGACCCAGTCCGGCACGGACCTGATGACCGGCGCACCCAAGGGCATCGCGGAGAAGCAGTTGCGCGAACTGCGCCTCAAGCCCACCGGCAAGGGCTGACCTACGTCGCTCTTCGACGACGCCGTCGCCCAGCGCCTGGCGCAGGCTGCGCCGCTCGCCGACCTGCTGCGACCACGCACGCTCGATGAACTCGTGGGCCAGACCCACCTGATCGGCCCGAACGGACCCCTGCGCCGGTTCGTGGAGGCCGGTGAACTCACCTCGATGATCCTCTGGGGACCGGCCGGCACCGGCAAGACCACCCTGGCGCGCATCCTCGCGAACTCCGCCGGCTACGCCACGGAGAGCCTGTCGGCGGTCACGAGCGGGGTGAAGGACGTGCGCGAGGCGCTCGGGCGCGCCCGCGACCGACTCGGCGAACAGAACCAGCGGACGGTCCTGTTCATCGACGAGGTCCACCGTTTCAACAAGTCCCAACAGGACCTCCTCCTGCCCGCCACCGAGACCGGCCAGGTCGTCTTGATCGGCGCGACGACGGAGAACCCGTACTTCGAAGTGAACGCCGCACTCATGAGCCGCTCGACCCTCTGGCGGCTCCACCCGCTCGGACCCTCGGACCTCGAGATACTGGTGAAGCGGGGCGTGGCGCTTCGTCAGAGCGCGATCAGTGACGAGGCGCTCGACGCGATCACGTCGGCGAGCGACGGTGACGCGAGGGTCGCGCTGACGACCCTCGACACCGCCATCGTGCTGGCGCGAGCGCAGGAACCGGCGTCGGACCTCGTCGAATTCGAACACGTCGCCCAGGCGCGCGATGGTCGCCTCTATCACCAGTCGCGTGACACCCACTTCGACCAGATCAGCGCCTTCATCAAATCGGTGCGCGGATCGGACCCCGACGGCGCGCTGTACTGGCTCGTCACGATGCTCGAGAGCGGGGAGAGCCCGCGGTTCCTCGCGCGTCGCCTCGTGATCCTCGCGAGCGAGGACATCGGACTCGCTGACCCCATGGGGCTCGTGCTCGCCGACGCGGCCGCCCGGACGGTCGAGTTCATTGGTCTGCCCGAAGGTCGTCTCACCCTCGCGCACGCCACCTTGACGTTGGCGCTGATGCCCAAGAGCAACTCGGTCACCCGGGCGTTGGGCGCGGTCACGCGTGCCGTGCAGGAGGGCGGACAGGTCGAGGTGCCCGACCACCTGCGCGGTTCGGCCTACCGCGGCGCGTCCGAACAGGGTTTCGGGACTGACTACAAGTATCCCGCACGACTACGAGCGCGGGTGGGTGGACCAGCAGTACCTGCCGACGACGCTCGTGGGCCAGACCTATTTCGATCCCAGTGACTACGGACGTGAGAAGGCGTTGGTCGAGCAGTGGCGCGCCATGGTCGCGCGTGAGGACGAGGGCAATTCACCCTCCCCAGTAGAGTAAGGCCCGTGGAAGCAGCCCAACTTCGCTCTATTTTCTTGGATTACTTCGCGGACAACGGCCACACGGTCGTGCCCTCGGCGAGCCTGATCCCCTTCGACCAGTCGCTCTTGTTCACGGTCGCGGGCATGGTGCCGTTCAAGCCGTACTTCACCGAGGAGGAGCCGGCCCCCTGGCCGCGCGCGGTGTCGGTCCAGAAGTGCTTTCGAGCGCTCGACATCGACAACATCGGCATCACCCAGCGCCACTTGACCTTCTTCGAGATGATGGGCAACTTCTCCTTTGGCGACTACTTCAAAGAGGGCGCCATCCGCTACGCGTGGGGCCTGATCACCGAGGGTTTCGGACTCGACCCCGATCGGCTCTGGGTCACGGTGCACACGAGCGACGACCAGGCCGAAGAGCTCTGGCGCGACATGATCGGGGTCCCGGCGAATCGGATCCAGCGCCTCGGCGAGGACAACTTCTGGGAGATGGGGGCGACGGGACCGTGCGGACCGAGCTCGGAGATCTTCTTTGACAAGGGTCCGCAGTTCGGCGCCGATGGCGGGCCCGCGACCGGCGGCGAAGACCGCTTCGTCGAGTTCTGGAACCTCGTCTTCACCCAGTACGACAAGAGCGCCGACGGTTCGCTGACCGAACTGCCGAAGAAGAACATCGACACCGGCGCCGGGTTCGAACGGGTCCTCTCGATCCTGAACGGTCTCGACTCGGTCTTCGCGACCGACCTCTTCGCGCCCCTGCTCGAGACGGCGTCACGCGCGCTCGACGTCGCTTACGGCGCGGACGAGACGACCGACATCGCCATTCGACGCATCGCCGAACACGGCCGCGCGATGACGATGCTCGTCGCCGACGGCGTCCTGCCCTCCAACGAAGGCCGCGGCTACGTGCTGCGCCGCGTCATTCGCCGTGCCGTGCTCGCCGCTCGACGGGCCGGCTCGGAGGTCAAACTCGCGCAGTCACTGGTTGACGCGACGATCGAGAAGATGGGCGGGGCCTACCCGGTGCTCGTGAAGGAACGAGAACTGATCGTCGAAGTGCTCGAACGCGAGGAGGCCGGATTCGCCCGAACCCTGCGCACCGGACTCTCCCTGCTCGAGGAGGCCCAGCGCGACGTGCGTGCCAGTGACTCGACCGTGTTCCCGGGAGACGTCGCCTTCAAGCTGCACGACACCCACGGCTTCCCGATCGAGCTCACCGAGGAGATCGTCGCCGAGTCGGGCCTGAGCGTCGCCCGCGACGACTTCGACGAGGCCATGCGCCAACAGCGCGAGCGGGCGCGCGCGTCGGCCAAGACGTTGAACCTCGCTGACGACGCCCAGTATCGCGACCTGATCGATCGCCACGGGACGACCGAGTTCGTCGGCCGCGACGTGACGCGCTACAGCATTGAGACCGAAGTGCTCGCCCTCTTGAGCGGCCAGGACGGCGTCGGGGAGCTCTTCCTCGATTCGACGCCGTTCTACGCCGAGTCGGGTGGTCAGGTCGCCGACACCGGCACCATCGTGACCGAGACCGGGTCGTTCAAGGTCCTCGATACCCAGAGCGTCGCCGGTGGCCTCTACGCCCACCGCGGACTCCTGAGCGGCGAGATCCACGCCGGCCAGACCGCGATCGCGACGATCGACCCCCATCGACGCGAGGCGACCCGCCGCAACCACACGGCGACGCACCTGTTGCACGCCGGACTTCGATCGGTGTTGGGCGACCACGTGCGTCAGCAGGGATCCTTCGTCGGGCCGGACCGGCTGCGCTTCGACTTCTCCCACGGTGGCGGGGTCAGCCCCGAGGAGACGTCGGCGATCTTGACCTTGGTCAACGAGGACGTCGTCGCCAACGAAGAGGTGAACACGATCCAGACCACGAAGAAGGAAGCCGAGACGATGGGGGCGATCGCCTTCTTCGGCGACAAGTACGGCGACCGGGTGCGCGTCGTGCGCGCCGGCTCGCACAGCCTCGAATTCTGCGGCGGCACGCACGTCGACCGCCTCGGCGACATCGGCCAGATCCAGATCGTGAGCGAAGGGTCCATTGGCTCGAATACGCGTCGCATCGAGGCCGTGAGCGCCATGGGCGCCTACCAGCGCAGCCACGACATGGAGAGCGCGCTCGGCACCGTGGCGGCGATCTTGAAGACGTCACTCGACGACGTCGTGCCGGCGCTCGAGCGACTCGTCGAACGCCAGCGTGACTTCGAGAAGCAGCTGTCGTCGCTTCGACAGTCACAACTCGCGCACCTCGCTGAGGAGTTGCACGCGAACGTGGAAGGCGACCTCCTCGTCGCACGCGTTGACGGCTACTCGGGTGAGCAGCTGCGAACGCTCGCCCAGGACTTGCAGCGGCGCGGACGTCGCGCGGTCGTGGTCGTGGGCGCCAGTGATGACAAGGTCTCGATCGCCGTCGCGTCGAACGACACCCTGGACGCGACCCAGACGGTCAAGGACCTCGCGAAGCTCGTCGGCGGTGGCGGTGGTGGCGCGGCTCACCTCGCGCTCGCCGGGGGCCGCGATCCGAGCGGCATCGACGCCGTGTTGCGCGCCGCGGCGGCGCTCTAGGCCGGTGACGAGAGTCCTCGGCATCGATCCCGGCACCAAGCGTTGCGGGATCGCGATCAGCGACTCCGCGCGGTCAATGGCGTTCCCTCGTCCCGCGCTGCCGCGCGACACCGCGCTCCTCGAGCATCTCGCGCGGCTCGTGGCCGAGGAGTCGATCAGCACCGTCGTCATTGGTCTGCCGGTGGCGCTCTCGGGCAATGACACGCCGAGCACGGTCGACGCGCAGCAGTTGTTCGAAGAGGTGTCAGAGCGATTCGGCGACGTCGAAGTCCTTCAGGTCGACGAACGGTTCACGACGCACAGTGCGCAAAAGTCGTTGTCAGAGGCAGGATTGCGCGCGAAGGACCAACGAAGCCGCGTCGACAGCGCGGCCGCGGTCATCATGCTGCAAAACTATCTAGATGGGCTCAATGCTGGGTAAGCCACTGGGCCGGATCCTCCTCGGTCTCGTCGTCACGTTCATCGTCGTAGCGGGTTGGTTCGCGCTCCAAGTCGAGCCGGTCTTCCACGGGCGCGCCACGATGGTCATCATCACCGTCGCTCACGACGAGTCGATGTCGTCGGTCGCGTCGACGCTCCACGACGACCACGTCATCGCGTCACCGCTGGCCTTTTCGATCTACGCCGACACGATCGGCGGGGGCACCGTGCTCGCCGGCAAGTACGAGCTGAGGACCGGTTCGTCGTTCTTCTCCATCCACTCGGTGCTCAACTCGCTGCCCAACGTGCCCAACGTCACCGTGTCGGCGGGACAGACGCTCTACGAGGTCGAAGGCAACGTGGCCAACGCCGCCGGCGTGCAGTACGCGAACGAATTCACGGCCGACGTCACCCAGGCAAAGACACCCAGTCCGTTCCCCTCGAGCGGATCGCTCGAGGGTCTGATCGGCCCGGGCACGTACTTCATCCTGCCGGGCGAGTCACCGGCGACGTTGGCGAAGAAGATGGTGGCGCAATTCGTGAAGGAGTCGTCGTCCGTCGGTCTCACGCCGACGACGACGCTCAACGGTCTCAACGCCTACCAACTCGTCATCGCGGCCTCCATCGTCGAGAAGGAGGGGTACTACCCGGTCAATATGCCTCGCGTCGCGCGGGTGATCTTCAACCGCCTCGCCCGCGGAGGGCCGTTGCAGATGGATGCGACGGTCCTGTACTACCTGAAACAAGACGGCGGTACGGTCACCCCCGCGATGCTCCAGACCCAGGAGCCGTACAACACGTACCTCAACGTGGGGCTCACGCCGACCCCGATCTGCGCCGTCTCGACCTTCGCGTTGCGCGCGATTCTGCACCCACCGGCCGGATCCTGGCTCTACTTCACCCTCATCAATAAAGATGGGACGATGGCCTTCTCCACGACGTTCGCCGAGCAGCTCCACGAGGAGAAGATCGCGGAGTCCCGGGGCATCGGATGATGTGGCGCCTCGGCGTCGCCGGCTCACCCATCGAGCACTCGCTCACGCCTCAGCTGCACGAAGCGGCCCTCGCGATGGCCGGACTCGAAGGGACGTCGCGGCGCGTCGAGCTGGGCGCCAAGGACCGAGCCAAGTTGAACAAGGTCGTGCGCAAGGAGTTCGACGCCCTTTCGCTCACCATGCCGCTCAAGGGCTTCGGCTTTGAGATCTGCGACGAGCTCGACGACGTGGCCAAACGGACCGAATCGGTCAACTCGCTGTTGGTGCGCGAGGGTAAGTTGCTCGGCACTTCGACCGACGGCGCCGGCTTCGTCGACGCGGTGCGCGGTCAATTCGACACCGACGTCGAAGGCGCGCACGTCGTGGTGCTCGGCGCCGGCGGTGCCGCGCGCGGAATTGTTGACGGACTGGTCGAGGCCGGCGTCGCGTCGATCGCGGTGCACGGACGCACCGAGTCCAAGGTCGAGGCGCTCGTGGCGAAGTACCCGAACGTCTACGACTTCTCGCTGACGTACCGACCCGTCGACCTCATCGTGAACACGACACCCGTCGACGGCCGTGCGCCCGAAGCGGCCGTGATGCAGGGCGTGGGCAGTCACACCCTGGCCGTCGACATCACCTACGAACCGCGGGTCTCGCAGTGGCGCACGTTGCACGAACGGACCGGTTGCCGCACGGCGAACGGGCTCGGGATGCTGGCCTATCAGGCGGCGCGGCAGATGCAATGGTGGTGGGGTGTCGAACTTGACGGCGCCAAACTCCTCGAGGTCATTGCATGACTGACACGCTGAGCACGATCTCGTTTCGACCGCGCACGAGGGAACGCCTCGACCTCGGACTCGCCGCGGGGTTGATCCTGCTCGGGATCACGGGCGTCGTCATGATCTACAGCGCGACGCGTCAGGCGCTCATCAACGAGGGCTTCAACCCGCACTACTACCTCGAACGCCAGGCATTCTTCGTCGTGCTGGGCATCGCGGTGATGTACGTGGTGTCGTTGATCGACTATCGGCGCCTCGAGATAGTGACGACGCCGCTCTACGTCTTCACGTTGCTCTCGCTCGTCGGCGTCTACTTCATCGGTCAGAGTGCGCTCGGTGCGCAGCGCTGGTACAGCATCGGCATCTTGCAGATCCAGCCGAGCGAGTTCACGGTGCTCATCTTGATCCTCGCCATCGCCACCTTCTGTCAACGGCGACCCGACGGACTCTCGATGTACGAAGTCGCGCGCCTGCTCGTGATGGCGGCCGTCCCGTTGCTCCTCATCATCCTCCAGCCCGACCTCGGCACGTCGATCATCATCGTGCTGTCGGTGAGCGCGATGCTGGTCGTCGCGGGTGTCCCGCCGCGCCTCATGACGTTGCTCGCGGTGCTCGGTTCCGCGGGCGTCGTCGTCGCGTTCTACCTCGACCTCGTCCAGCGCTACGCGATCGACCGATTCGCCGCCTTCCTGCACCAGGACGCCACCAGCCCCCAGTGGGCGCAGTACATCTACAACGTGGTGAACGCCAAGAACGCCATTGGCTCGGGCGGACTGCACGGCGCGGGGCTCTTCAACGGACTCCAGACGAACCTCGGCTACGTGCCCGAGCAGCACACCGACTTCATCTTCACCGCGATCGGCGAGCAGGTCGGCTTCATTGGTTCGCTCGCGATCTTGTTGTTGCTCGGCTACGTGGCCTTTCGCATGTTCCGCATCGGACAACTCGCGAAGGACACGATGGGGCGGCTCATCTGCATTGGCGTCTTCGTCTTCTTCGCGTTCAGTTGTTTCGAGAACATCGGCATGACGATGGGCATCATGCCCGTCACGGGCATCCCGCTGCCACTGCTCAGCTACGGCGGGTCGGCCGTGCTCGTGTTCTACACCGCCGGCGGACTGTTGCTCAGCGTCTCACGGCGCACCGGCAATTAGATTGGTTGGGCTATGAGCGACGACCTGACTGCGAACGCCGAGACCAACGCCGCGCCCGATCCCGACGTCGCAGTTGACGAGACGATCGCTGTGCACGACGAGGTCGCCGTCGACCCCGACACCGTCAAGTTCAACGTGATGACCCTCGACTCGG
Source organism: uncultured Acidimicrobiaceae bacterium (assembly GCA_963804305.1). Taxonomy (GTDB): domain Bacteria; phylum Actinomycetota; class Acidimicrobiia; order Acidimicrobiales; family RAAP-2; genus RAAP-2. Next base: position 78,446 of record CAWDPR010000001.1, read on the forward strand.
TGCTCTACGACCTCTCGGACTCCTCGCCGCTCGTGCACCTCACGGAGCAGGAGAGCCCCTACCGCTACCTCGCGATCCCGATCGCGTTGCCCGAAGCGGTCGCGTTGCACAACGCCCTCGACAAGATCGAGGGACGCCGGCCGGGCACCCACGAAGTGATGGCCACGATCCTGCGCCAATTGAAGGCCGACATCGTCGCGGCGCGCATCACGCGCTACGAGAACGGGGTCTTCTTCGCCGAACTCGACGTGATGTCACCGAGCGGCCACGACGTGTTCGACTGTCGAACGAGCGACGCGCTGATCCTCGCCACGCGCCAGGGCGTGCGCGCGCCGGTCCTGTGCGCGGAGTCGGTGCTGCGCGACTACTACGCCTGACTCACAACGGGTCGTACGGGTCGAGCGGGGCGCCGGCGAACGCCAGGCGACACCCGCTGTAGCCGAGGGTCGAGCCCACGACCTGTTCCCAGAAGGGCAGCAGCGTGGGCGTCACGCGAAGTTCGATGCCCGCGTCCACGTGGCGGTCGAGGAGGTCATAGACGTCGACGCGCTCGGTCGAGTAGACGACGTCATTGCTCACCCAGTAGCCAGTGACCGAGTCGGGCCGGAAGGTGTCGCTCGGCATGCGATACGCGTAGAGCCGGCAGGCGCGCATCCGTTCGAGCCACGTCGACTCGATGACGTGGATCCGCGGGCTGTCGCTCTGGGCGAAGAACGCCTCGCGATCTCGTTCGCTCGTCGTCGGCAACGTCCAGATGCATGCTCGCGGACAGTCGCGCGGGAACCAATAGGTGGGCGAATGGCGGGTGTCGATCGCCCACACGAGAGGTGGCATCAAAGGATTCGTTCTCGGCGTGTGGGGGGCGAAGCGTCCGAGGGTCGGGTCCTCAGAGTAGTGCCACAGGGCGAAGTCACCTTCGCCCCGAAACGGTGGCGCGGAGTTATCGACGGCCGAGGTCACTCAAAGTCGCCGCGACGATTCATCGTTCACGGCTTGACGTTTCTTGAACTTGACGGCGACCACCTCGCCGCCGCGACGGTCGATCGCGTTCTCATCCGAGATGCGCAGGAGCAGCGCGACGATGAGGTAGTTCGCGAAGAGTGAGCTGCCACCGTAGGCGACGAAGGGGAGGGTGATGCCGGTGAAGGGAAGGATCCGAAGGATACCCGCCATGATGATGAAGGCCTGGAAGCCCATGAGCGCCGCGAGGCCGGCGGCCGCGAGTCGCACGTAGTCCGACGTGGCCTTCTGAGCGATGTGGAATCCTTCGCCGACGAAGGACGCGAAGAGACACAGGATGAGGATGATCCCGAGGAACCCGAGTTCTTCGCCCACCGCCGCGAAGATCATGTCGGTCGTCAAGAGGGGGATGTTGCCCGTCTGCGTGGACGCGAGACCGAGGCCGGTGCCGGTCACGCCGCCGGCGGCCATTGAGTACCAGCCCCACGCGATCTGACAGTTCTGCGTGACGCCGGCACACACCGCCCACGGATCGAGCCACAACGTCACGCGGTCGTGGATCTGCGTGAAGTAGTGGGCCGCGACGTACAGGGCGCCGCCGAAGAGCGCGAAGGCGAGGACCACGTAGGTCTTCAGGCCCGTGGTCACCCACAGCATCGAGATGAACAACGCGAAGAGCAGCATCGCGAAGCCAATGTCGTTCTCCGCCCCGAGGATGGCGATGGAGAATCCCCACGCGAAGAGGATCGGCAGCAGGGTCTTGGGCGGCACGATCAAGTGACGGCCAACGCGTTGCGTCGGGGTGGAGAGCAACTCGCGGTTCGCGGCGAAGTACGAGGCGAAGAAGAAGACCAGGAGGATCTTTGCGATCTCGACGGGCTGGAACGAGATGGGACCGACCCTGACCCACAGTCGCGCGCCACCGATGTTCTGGCCGAAGTGTGGGACGAGTGGCACCAGCAGGAGTCCGATCGCCGCTAGCAATGTCAAGTACCGGTAGCGGTCGAGGTCTTTGACGTGACGTACGACCGCGAGTGTGATGACGAGCGCAATCGCGCTGAGCAGGACCCACAGCGACTGGTTGCCCGCCGCTTGAGGGTTCCATCGCGCGATCTCGACGTAGCCAATGCCGTTGAGGAGGGTCGCGATCGGGAGGAGGACCTGGGAGGCATTTGGTGCGAGGTAGCGAATCGCGAAGTGCAACGCCAGCGAGATCGCGACGATGAACGTCAAGAAGAATCCGAGTCGGGTGGGCAGGTGGCCCTTCTCGCCGAGGGACGCGAGTACGTAGAACGAGCCGATGATGATCCACGCCAGGATCATGAGGCCGAGTTCGGTCAGACGGCCCTGTGACGGTTGCGTGACGCTTGTGCGCTGCGCGGAAGGCAATGCAGTGCTTGCGTGTCTCGCCACAAATCAATCGTAGTCGTACGATGTACGGATGGACCTTATGGACGCGGAGCAATCCGGCGCACCCTACATCGACGTGCAGGCCTTCGGTCCCGAGAGGTTCTCGAGTCGTGAACTCTCGCGTCTGGAGTTCGGGGCGCGACTGCTCGACCTCGCCGACGACCACATGCTCCCGATCCTCGACCGCTTCAAGTTCGTCGCGATCTTCGCCGACATGATCGACGAGTTCTTCCAGGTTCGCGTCGTGAGCCTCGAGGACAAGGTGGCGGCCGGTGTGCAGACGGCCTCGGTAGACGGCGTGCGTCCGCGTCAACAGCTCGAACTGATTCGCGAACGCGTGCTCTCGCTCGTCGAGCGCCAAGACCGACTGATGTTGGACGTGCTGTTGCCCGAACTGGCGCACAAGGGCATCGCAATCGTGCCGTTCAATTCACTCAACGAGACCGATCACGACCGTCTGACCAAGTACTTCGACGAGAACGTCTATCCGGTGCTTACTCCTTTGGCCGTCGATCCCGGTCACCCCTTCCCGATGATCTCGAACCTGTCGCTCAACATCGCGGTCTACGTACGTGACGACGTGACAGGTGAGGAGCGAAGCGCGCGCGTGAAGGTCCCCAACTCGCTGCCACGTTTCTTGCAGGCCAACGACGGCGAGTGGTGCATGTTGGAAGACCTCATCACCTCGAACCTCGGGCGGCTGTTCTCGGGCATGACCGTTGGACGGGCCGACCTCTTTCGTGTCACGCGCAACGCCGACCTCTCACTCGAAGAGGACGAGGCCGACGACCTGCTCGTGGCGCTCGAGGTCGAACTTCGCCGTCGACGATTTGGCGAGGCGTTGCGCGTCGAGATCCAGAGCGGCATGTCACCGGAGTTCCTCGAACTGCTCGTCGATCAGTTGGACCTCGACCGTTCGAACGTGTACGTGACCGACGCACCCCTTGGACTCCACGACCTGTGGAGTCTCTACGCGATCGATCGTCCCGATCTCAAGAGTGAGGGATGGTCACCGATCACGCCGCGGCGCCTGCTCGACGGTGACCACGTGGGAGACATCTTCGCCGCGATCCGCGAGGACGACATCCTTCTGCATCACCCCTACGAGTCCTTCACCGACTCGGTCGAGATGTTCATCGCGCAGGCCGCCGCCGACCCCAAGGTCGTCGGCATCAAACAGACCCTCTATCGCACGTCGGGTGACTCGCCGATCGTCGCGTCGCTCATCCACGCCTCCGAGGCTGGCAAGCAGGTGGTCGCGCTCGTTGAGTTGAAGGCCCGCTTCGACGAGGCGGCGAACATCGAATGGGCCAAGGCGCTCGAAGACGCGGGCGTCCACGTGGTCTACGGCATCGTGGGTCTCAAGACCCACTCCAAGACCGCCCTCGTGCTGCGAAGCGAAGGGGACACGACGGTGCGCTACGTGCACATCGCGACCGGCAACTACAACGGCAAGACGGCCCGCTCCTACGAGGACTTCGGCCTCCTCACCTGCGACCCGGCGATCACCGACGACGTGGGCGAGCTATTCAACTTCCTCACGGGCTTCAGCCGGATCGGGGAGTACAAGAAGATCATGGTCAGTCCGCTCTCGACGCGGTCCCGAGTCATCGAACTGATCAACGCGCAGCGCGATCGCGGATCGGCGGGGCGCATAGCAATGAAGGTGAATGGGCTCACCGACCCGCCGATCATCGACGCGCTCTACGAGGCCAGCTCCGCGGGCGTCGAGATTCGCCTCGAGGTGCGCACCCTCTGCGCGCTGCGACCCGGCGTCGCCGGACTGTCGGAAAACATCACGGTGCACAGCCTCGTAGGTGAGTTCCTCGAGCACTCACGAATCCTCATCTTCGGCTCACCCGGTGAGGACCAGTTCTCCATCTGGATGGGATCGGCCGACCTCATGGAGCGCAACCTGGACCGACGCGTGGAGGTGCAGGTGCCAATCGAGAATCGCACGTTGCAACAAGAACTCCTCGAGGCCTTCGAGGTGACGTGGCGTGACGACCTCTACACCTGGGTTCTCGGCACCGACCGACGCTGGCGCAGACTCCAGCCGGTGAACAACTTCTCGGCGCAGAGTGAGTTCAAACGGCTGGCGCTGCTCCGGTCCCGGGCTCTGGCTTAGGCGCGAGCCCGTTCTCCTTGCGCCACATCAAGGTCGCGTAGGAGACTCCGCCCACGGGAATCGGGATCCAGAAGTTCACGAGTCGATAGGCGAGCACCGCGAGGATCGCCTGGGCGTGCGGCACGCCGAAGCCGACGAGGGTCGGGATCAACACGCCTTCAATGATTCCAAGGCCCGAAGGGGTGATCGGGATGGCGGCGAGGATGTTGGCGAGTCCGTACGCGACGAGCAGGTCGATCGGCGAGATGACGCGGCCGAAGGACCAGATGAAGACCCACAGGCACGCGGCGTCGAGCAGCCAGTTGAGCGCCGCCCACATGAAGGCCGACCACAGCGTCCGCCGATTGTTCACGAGCATCGTGATGCGGTCGGCGACCTTCGCGAGCAGTCGCGTGACCTTCTCCGGGTCGAGCGCCGGGATCCGTCGTGCGAGCCAGCGAAGCCAGTTGGCGGCTTGGCGTTGACCCCTCGTGATCAGGAGAATGGTGCCAAAGAACGCGGCCATCAGGAAGATACCCGCGAGGGCCGCGAAGCCGTAGGCCGGGTTGAAACCACGCAGCGGGATCGAGATGACGAGGGCGAACCAGAAGATCATGTTGAGCACGACGGCTGAGCCCGCGCCCTGGACCGCGAGACCAAAGGCGTTGGTGTCCTTGGGTACGCCGAGCTCGTTGAAGATCCGATAGGAAAGGGCGCCGGCCGGCGCGGTGCCTCCGGGGACCACGTGGCTGATCGCGAGCCCGGCGAGGTTGACGCGCAGCAGATTGAAACGGCTCGGGGCGTAGGGGTAGAGCACCGACTTGGTCAACTCGACGTAGGCGTAGATGGCCGACATCTCCAACAGCACCGCCAAGGTGACGAGGATCGGGTTGACCGTGGCGAGGAGATGCAAGTTACGTCGAGCGGAGGAAAACTGCGGCAGCACCAAGTACTCGAAGACGAAGACCAGGGAGCCGACACTCAGAATGATGCGGACTTCGCGGGGCAGCGCGAATCGCTTCTTCTTGACCGGTTCTGGCATAGCAGTACCTTAAACGCGACCCCCGGCGGACCTCAAACACCGCAAGGCCCTTGGGCCGATTGGCGGGCATCGGTAGAATTGTCCGATGCGTACGCTCGTGGTCCTACCCACGTACAACGAGATCGAGAACGTGGAGCCGATGCTGCGCACGTTGCGCAAGGTCGCGCCCCAGTGCGACGTCCTGGTGGTCGACGACGCGAGCCCCGACGGCACGGCGACGTTGGCTGAGGAAGTGGCCCAAGAGGTCGGCCAGATCACCGTGCTGCGCCGTTCGCTCAAGAGCGGACTCGGCGGCGCCTATCGCGCGGGCTTCGCGTGGGGGATCGAGCACGGATACGACCACTTCGTCGAGATCGACTGCGACTTCAGTCACGACCCTCGGGCGCTGCCGTCGCTCTTGAGCGCGGCGGAGGACCACGACGTCGTCATTGGATCTCGTTACGTGCCCGGCGGGCACATTCCCCAGTGGACCCTTTCGCGACGGCTGCTCTCACGCGGCGGCAACCAGTACGCGTCGCTCATGCTCGGACTCGGAGTGGCCGACTCAACGGCCGGCTATCGCGTCTATTCCAAAGACGTCCTCGAACGCATCAACTTCCGTGACGTGAAGGCCGACGGCTACGGCTTCCAGATAGAGATGACCTATCGGGCGAAGCGCGCCGGCGCCTCCATCATCGAGGTGCCGATCTCCTTCACCGACCGCGAGCACGGCGAGTCCAAGATGTCCCAGGCCATAGTGCTCGAGGCGCTGTGGTTGGTCACGAAGTGGGCGATCGAACGTCCCTTTACGACGTCGTCGGGCCACGCGAAGACCACCAAGGTCCCGTAGCCGTCCTAGGGGACGACGTCGACCAGCACCGACGAGAGGAAACTCGCCAGCTTCGCCTTGGTCTCTTCTCGCTCGGCCGTGGGATCGGACTCGCTCACGATGCCCGCACCGGCCCATGCTTCGAACTCGTTGCCCTTCACTTCGATGCCGCGAAAGCCGATCCACCACTCGCCGTCGCCGTTCGCGTCGATCCACCCGAGCGGTCCTGCGTAGTAGCCGCGGTCGTGCTGTTCGAGTCGTTGGATGAGCTCGTACGCGCTCTGGCGCGGCACACCGCCGACGGCCGACGTCGGATGCAGCAGGCGCAGCACGGCCAGCGCGTCGGGGGCGTCGGCGACGTCGCGACACGACGCGTTGATCCACGTCCCGAGGTGGGCCAAGGTTCGCAGCGCGACAATGGTGGGACTCGACTCGGCCTGCACGTCGTCGTACACGCTCGCGAGCGCCGTGACGATCTCGTTGACCGGCACGCTGTGCTCGTACTGGTTCTTGGAACTTCCGAGCAGCCAGTTCAGGTAATCGTCAGGCGCCACGTTGGGCGGGAGCGCGATCGTGCCCGCTAGCGGGTGACAGGAGAGCGTGGCGCCAATGCGTCGCGCGATGAGCTCCGGTGTCGCCCCCACGAATCGACGTCCGTCCGTCGTCGGCATCGAATAGACGGTGCACAGTGGTTCGCGTCCGTGCAGTCGCTGAGCGATCGCGGCGGGGTCGATCGCGTCGGGCACCGTGCCGTGCACCGATCGGGCTAACACCACCTTGTCGATCTCCTTGGTTCGAAGGATCTCGACGGCCAGCGCGACGTTGTGCGCGTACTCGTCGGGCGTTGGCTGCATCGAGAGTGACCGAAGGCTTTGCGCCTCCTGCACCGGAACGGCCGTCGCCTCCAGCAGCGCCGACCAACCCGTCGCACCATCGTGAGCGGTGATCCACGCCTCGCCGTCACTTCGTTGGGTGATGACGAACTGCGGCACTTCGAACTGGCCGCTCGCCGCCCGGTCGAACGGCATCGCGCCAAAGGCGACGACGCCCGACCCCGAAGGTCCCTCGACGCCATCGAGAGCGTGGCGACGCAGCTGCGCGGTCACGTCAATATCGTCCTCGAGACCGTTGATCAGTCGCACGACGTCGACGACGTCGCCGAAACCGACGCGAAGGACGTCATTGGTCTCGAGGAGCCAACCCGACCGAGCCCCGATGGCTCGCAGTATGTCGCGGCGCTGCGCGTCGATACGTGAGCGCACGAACCTCATGACGACCTCGTCGCGACGAACTGCTGACTGAGACCGCCCATGACGCGACGGTGATTCACGGCTGAGAACCCGCTTCGATTGAGCATGCGGGCGATCTCTTCGCTCGAGGGCAGGTACGCCGTCGACTCGGGCAGGTAGTGGTACGCCGCGCGGTCCGAGATGAGCGAGCCAATGAAGGGGACGACCTTGCGGAACCAGACACGAAAACCGGCTCGAAAGAGCCCGGACCGGGGCTCGGCCACCTCGAGGAGCGAGATCCGTCCGCCCGGACGCACGACGCGCGCCATCTCGTCGAAGGTGGCCGCGAGGTCGGTGAAGTTGCGCAGCGCGTACCCGCACGTGATGCCATCGAAGCCGCCGGCGTGAAAGGGCAACTTGGACGCGTCGGCTTGGACGCGGTCGTCCATGGCTCGCCCGGCATGGAGCATCCCGAAACTGAGGTCCGTCGCGACACCTCGCATCCCTTGGCGGTTCAGTTCGCGCGTGAAGTCGCCCGTGCCCGCCGCGACGTCGAGGACGACGCTCGCCGGAGGCAGTCGAAGGTCAGCGACGGCACGTCGACGCCATCGGCTATCCAGTCCGAAGGTCATCAGCTTGTTGACGAGTTCGTAGCGCGACGCGATGGCGTCGAACATGACGCGGACCTGACGAGTCTTTTCTTCGCCTTGGGGGAGTGGAGTGACGGGCAATGCTCAGCTGTAGTAGCGAAAGACCACTTGCGCGACGCAGGAGGGTTTGGGCGCATCCTTGACCTCGACCACGACGTCGAGGGCGACCTGGACGCCGCCGGGCACCTCCTCGACCGACGCCAGCGTGGCGCCCGCGCGGATCGCCGAGCCGACCGGTACCGGACTGGTGAAGCGGACCTTGTTGGTGCCGTAGTTGACACCCATCGCCACGCCGTCGACCTTCATCACGCCGCCCAGCAGGACCGGGATGAGCGAAAGCGTGAGGTAGCCGTGGGCGATCGGTCCGCCGAAGGGACCGGCCTTGGCCCGTTCGGGGTCCACGTGGATCCACTGATGGTCACCGGTGGCATCGGCGAACAGGTTGACCTCTTCCTGGGTCACCGTGCGGTAGTCCGAATAGCCGAGGTGGGTGCCGATGAGCGGGGTCAACTCGGCGATGCTCTTCACGTGGGTCGTCATAGAAACCTCCACGAGCCAGTGTAGTTAGCCGTTTGTTCACGGAACTTGACGCTGCGAGAAACGTAGGATGAGACGGTGACGGAGAACTTCCACGGGGAGAAGCATCGCCAGGTGGCCGGGGGCTGGTACCGGGCCGCGGTCTTTGGCGCGAGCGACGGTCTGGTCACCAACGCCTCGCTGATCCTGGGTTTCGCCGGTGCGAATCCCGGTCACAACATCGTTCGCTTGGCCGGCTTGGCGGGGCTCGTCGCGGGAGGTTTCTCGATGGCGAGCGGGGAGTACGTGTCGGTGCGCGCGCAAAAGGAACTCCTCGAGTACGAGATCGACGTCGAACGAAGGTCCATCGAGGCCTCGCCGGTTGAAGAGCAGGAAGAACTCCGCGAACTCTTCGTCGAGCGCGGTATCGACGAGGAACTCGCCGCTCGGTTGTCCACCGACCTCATGCGCGACCCCGAGATGGCGTTGCGGACACACGCTCGCGAAGAGTTGGGCGTGGACCCGTCGGCCACCGGCTCACCGTGGGGCGCCGCGATCTCCTCGCTCATCTCCTTTGGCGTCGGCGCCTTCATCCCACTGTTGCCCTGGATCGTTACGACCTCGGGCGACCCGATCCTGTGGTCCATCATCCTCGCGGTGCTCGCGGCCGGCGTCGTGGGCGGCATGATCGGCTGGTTCACGCGCAACGGCATCATGAAGTGGGCGATTCGCCAGATATTCGTCGGCGCGCTCGCCGCCGCGGTCACCTTCGGTATAGGACGCCTCGTCGGCGTGCATTAGTGGCGCGTGATGCGCAGGAGTTGATCGTCGCGTTCGACCTTGAAGCCGAGTGACTCGTAGAGCGCGACGGCGTTGACGTTCGACTGGTCGACGAAGAGGATCGCCGTCGCCACCCCTTTGCGCCGTAGCGCGTCGAGACCTTGGGTCACCATGACCCGTCCGAGGTTGCGGCCCTGGAAGTCAGGGTGCACCGAGATGATGTAAATCTCACCGAAACGATCGGGGTGCAGTTCGTGGACCTTGGTCCAGCACGACGCGGCGAGTCGCCCGTCGATCTCCAAGAGCAGGAAGCCCGACGGGTCGAACCACGGTTCACTCGTGCGTTCGTCAAGGTCCGACCTGGTCCACGCGCCCTGTTCGGGGTGATGGGAGAAGGCCGCGTTGTTCTGCTCGAGCCACGCATCCTCGTCGCGACCGGGTTCGTAGTTGCGCAGCGTCGCGCCATCGGGCACCGCGACCGTGGGCACGGGCAGCGCGACCTGCATCAACTGCAGCGTGCGCACCACTTCACAGCCGTCATGCACGAAGACCTGTGCCCCACGGGTCCACCACTCGAGGACCTCGTGATGCTCGAGAAGATTGTGCAGCAGTTCTTCGTCGACCTCGCCTCCGCACATCTCGACCATCGCGGTCTTCGTCCCGTTCGCCATCGCGTACTTGACGAGCATTCCTTCGTGATAGAGCAGCCAGTGCTCCGCGCGCCAACCGTGCACGACGATACGACGACGGCCTTCGTCGATCGCTTCACGTCCGAGGAGTGATTCGGTGCGGTTGAGGAGGTTGAGGACTTCGAGTCGGCGTTCGGGCGTCAGCGAGTGGCTTCGTTGCCACGATTCGGTCATGGTCGAAGGCTACCGTCGCGTCAGGCGATTCGACCGGCTACGCGGTTGAGGCGCCGAAGGAGAGCACCGATCGTTCGCTCTGCCGCAACGAGTTCGGTGTAGATGTCGGGCGGCATCGCCGACCCCTCGGTCTCGACGAGCGCGGTGATGCGCACCGCGAGTTCGTTCATCGTCGACGTGATCGTGTTGAGTTCGGTCTGCATGGTCATCGACAACTGCCTTCTCGTGAGGAGCCCGTAGCGTTCGCCCTTAGAGTAATTGGCGATGAACGAGACCACGTCGCCGCCACTCGGTGCACCCCCTCACTGGTCGCACATCGTCGCGACCGGTCCCGAGGCCCACTCGTTCCTGCAGGGTCAGTTGAGCCAGGACCTCACCGAGCTGCCGGACGAGGGTCGATGGGCGCTGTTGCTCGCGCCCGACAGCGTCGTCATCACGTCGTGCCTCGTGACGGCGACCGACGACGGCTACGCGTTGTGCCTGCCGCGAGAACTCGGCGAGATCGCACTCGCACGACTGCGTCGGTTCCTCCTTCGCACGAAGTGCACGCTCGAACTCATCGACGTCGTGGAAGGTCCCCTCGCGACGGCCGCCGAGCAGATTCGTGCGGGCGTACCGGGCCCGGCGGAGTTCGCGCGCGCCCTGACGCCGCACAGCTTTGGCGCGTCATTCGTGGCGACGACCATTTCCTTCTCGAAGGGTTGCTTCACTGGACAAGAACTGGTCGGCCGACTCGACGCGCGCGGCTCGAGCGTGCCGTGGCGTCTCGTGCGCGCAGCCGGCCCGAACGTCGAACGGGTGAATGACGTACTCACGTCGAGGGGGCCCGAGGGACCCCAGGGTCTGACCACCGTGATGCACAGCGGCGACGGCGTCGTCGGTTTGGGTTTCGCGCATCGCACCCTTTTGGGTTCGGACGAATTGGTGGCCGCCGGTGACGTCCACGTCGAAGCGATTGTCTGAAAGTTCGCGAACGGGCCGTTAACGTTGGTCGCAAGGAGATCACGTGCGTCTGAACACCGAAGGGCTCTTCATCAAAGTCTCCGGCGTCACCACCGAGGACGACGCGTTGTTCTCGATCGGACTGGGCGCGAGTGCCGTGGGCTTCGACTTCGGTCCCACGCCCCGACAGATCTCGGTCAACGCCGCGCACGACATCGTGCGCCGGCTGCCGGCGGGCGCGACGTCCGTGGGCGTCTTTCGCAATGAGATGCCCCAGCGGATCGTGGAGATCGCCAACACCCTGGGCCTGAGCGCCGTCCAGGTCGAGGGGGCGATGTCGAGCGAGGACCTCGACTACGTCGCCCAACGGGTCAACACGGTGCTGCGCATGCTGGCGAGCACCGCCAACCACGACCTCGTCGCTTCCTTGGTGGGCGTCGACTACGTCGTCGTGCCTGAATCGGACGACCACTACTCGTTGATGGACTCGTTGCAACTCTTCAGTGACCTCCTCGTGCGCACGCCCATCATCGCCTCGGGAGGACTCACGCCGAGCAACGTCGTCGACATCGTGCAGAACTATCCCGTGTGGGGAGTGGACGTGCGAGCCGGCGTGGAGAAGTCGCCGGGGGAGAAGGATCCGGTGTTACTCGGTCAGTTCATCGCCAACGCGCGTTGGGCTTACGACAACGCGTACGTGGTTCGACACCACGACGAGTGGCCGATGTAGTTAGCCGGCGCGGCGAAAGACGACGCTGCCGTTGTGGCCGCCGAAGCCAAAGGAGTTCGACAGCACGACCTCGACCTCGGCGCGGCGCGGCGTGCCGATCACGACGTCGAGTCCGACCGCCGGGTCGATCACGGTGGTGCCTGCTGTCGGCGGGATGACCTGGTTGATCAACGTCAGGACCGAGGCGACGCCCTCGAGCGCTCCGGCCGCCGCCAGTGAGTGACCGAGGTGACCCTTGATCGAGGTCACCGGTGGCACGTCGTCACCGAAGATCTCGTGCATCGCCACGGACTCGGCCAGGTCGTTGAGTGGCGTCGACGTGCCGTGCGCGTTGATATGTGACACCTCGGCGGTCGTGACCCCGGCGTCGGCGAGGGCCAGCTTCATGCAGCGCACGGCGCCGCGACCGGAGGGGTCGGGCGCGGTGATGTGGTGCGCGTCGGCGGTCGACGCGGCGCCGATGACCTCGGCGTAGATCGTCGCGCCGCGGGCCTTGGCGTGCTCCCACTCTTCGAGGATCAAGATGCCGGCGCCTTCGCCCATCACGAATCCGTCGCGGTCGACGTCGAAGGGTCGAGAGAACTCGGTGTTGCTGAGCGCGGTCATGTTGGCGAATCCCGCCTCCGCGATTTGGACCATCACGGCCTCGGCACCTCCGGCGACCGCCACGGTGCTGCGACCCGTCGCGACCAATCGTGCAGCGTTACCAATCGCGTGGGTGCCCGCGGCGCACGCCGTGGTGACGGTTTCGCACGGCCCACCGAGTCCGAATCGCATCGAGACGGCGGCGGTGGCGGCGTTGGGCATCATCATGGGCACCATGAAGGGCGACACGCGGTCGGGACCCTTCTCGGAGAGGACGCGCAACTGTTCGATCACCGTCTGGAGACCGCCGATGCCGGTCGTGACGATGCTCCCGGCGTCCTCGAGGGGACCGGCGAGTCCGCTCTGTCGCCACGCCTCGTCGGCCGCCATCAACGCGTAGAGCGTGAAGGGGTCAAAGCGACGAAGTTCCTTCGGGCCGCCGATGTGTGACGCGTCGAAGGGGGCGATGCGCTTGCTCTCAGGCGCGACGTCCTTCAAGAGCGCGTTCCAGAGTTCCTCGACGCCCAACCCGGCGCACGAGATGGCACCGAGGCCGGTGACGGCAACCCGGTAGCCCGGTACTGGACCCGACGGGGTGACCGCGACGAGCACTACAGCTTGGCGTAGATCAGTTCAAAGGACTCGCCGACGGTGCGGATGTCCTTCAGTTCGTCTTCAGCGACTTCGATGTCGAAGGTCTCTTCGAGTGCCATGACGAGCTCGACCAGGTCGAGGCTGTCGGCGCCGAGGTCGTCGCTGAAGGATGCCTCGAGTGTCACCTTGGAAGGGTCCACTGCCAGTACTTCGACGACGTTGTCGGTGAACTTGCTCAATGCTTCGTTACGGTCCATGGAAATGCCCCTTTTTTGTCTCGCTCAATCGTAGTCAACCGGCTCGCCCGCTTCGGCCTTTACAGGCCCATCGCCATTCCGCCGTCGACGGGGAGCACGGCACCGGTGATATAGCGCGCCTCGTTACTGGCGAGGAACCCGACAACTCCGGCGATATCGCCCGGTAGGCCCGCGCGGCCCATGGGGATGAGGGCGGTCATGGCGTCCTTCGCGTCGCCGAGGTCGCTGGTCATGTCGGTCTCGATGAGCCCCGGCGCCACGACGTTGACCGTGATGCCGCGTGAGGCGACCTCCTTGGCCAGCGAGCGCGCGAGCCCGACCATGCCGGCCTTGGCCGCGGCGTAGTTGGCCTGGCCGGGCACGCCCATGAACGGGCCGACCGAGGAGATGAAGATGATCGATCCGCTTCTCGCGCGCACCATCGAGGCCAACGTCGCGCGCGCGAGGAAGAAGGCGCCGTCGAGGTTGGTCGCCAGTACCTCTCGCCACTGCTCGTCGGACATCCGCAGCGCGAGGCCGTCGCGCGTGACGCCGGCGTTGGCGACCGCGACGTCGACCGGTCCGAACTGTGCGATCGCGGCCTTCACGGCGTCGTTGACGGCGCCCGAGTCGGCGACGTCGACCGCCACCGAGCTCGCGCAGCCGCTCGGCGCGTCGCCCGAACGTGACATGCCAACGACGGTGTCGCCCTGGGCGATGAAGTGCTCAGCGATCGCGGCGCCAATCCCGCGGCTCGCGCCGGTGACGATGACGTGGCGGCTCACAGTTCGATCTCCTTCAGCTCGGCAAAGGACGCCGGCGCGTACTGCGCGGGAAAGGACCGGATGCGCTTGGTCAGACCGTTGAGCACCCCGCTCGGCGGCATCTCGATGGTCGTCGTGACCGACTCGGGCAGCGCGAGCACGGCGTCAAGGTACTGCACGGGCGAGGTCAGCTGACGCGAGAGCAGCTCACGCCACTCCTCGGCCGACGTGTGGACCGCCGCGTCGACGTTCGAGATCAGGATGGACTCGGTCGTTCCCCACGACACGCTCGCGAGCGCCTTGTCGAGTTCGAGTTGCGCCGGCTCCATGAGCGGCGAGTGGAACGCTCCGCCGACGGGCAGTGGCGTGGCCCGGCGCCAACCGAGTTCCTTGTGGCGCGCGAGCAGGTCGTCGAGACCGGCGCGCGTCCCACTGACCACGATCTGACCGGTGCCGTTGATGTTCGCGGTCCATACCTCGTCGAGGCTCTTGAGCGCCTCGCGTGACCCGTCATCGCCGCCCATCAGGGCCACCATCGAACCCTCCGTGGACGCCGCCGCTCGAGCCATCGCGGCGCCGCGGACGCCAATGAGTCGCGCGCCGTCCTCGAGCGTCAAGAGACCCGAGGCGACCAGCGCGCTGAACTCCCCGAGACTGTGACCGAGCAGGTAGCGAGGTCGGATTCCCTGGTCGAGGAGGTCGTGCCAACCAACGAGGGACAGGGCGAAGGTCGCGATCTGGGCTCGGTCGGTGCGCACGACGTCCTCGTCGGATGCGCTGAGTAGCAGGGCCGCGACGTCGAGTCGGGCCGCCTCGCTGACGCGCGCGATGAGGTCCCAGAAACGCGTCGACTGCCAGTCAACGCCCGCGCCGCCGCTGAGCGAACCTTGGCCGGGGAACAGCGCGACGATGTCGTCGCGGAAGGGTAGTGCCGTGGGATCAGACATCCTCCAACGGTAACAGTGCCCGGAGTGGGACTTGAACCCACACACCCTTTCGAGTAAAGACTTTTGAGGCCTCCGCGTCTGCCGATTCCGCCATCCGGGCTAGGGCGACCACGTTACCGCACCTTAAAGTGAGTCGGTGAAGACAACCCTCTGGCGACAGGACGTGACGATGCGTCACCGGGTCCTCGCCGCGGGACAACACCACGACACGAGGTCACGACTGTTCCTGCGCGTCGAGCACGCCGGCGTCGCCGGGTACGGCGAGGTCGCGCCGCAGTTGCACGAGCTGAACGGGGACGCGGCACTCGCGGACGTCCTCGACGAACTGCGCGTCTTCGTGATCCCCCAGTTGCACTCCATGCTCGACCGCGAGGGTGACGTGCCGTCGTGGACGCGCGTCGCACGTTTCGCGGGCTCGCGGGCGGCGAGCAACCCGGCCGTCGCCCTCGTCGAGATGGCGGTCCTCGACCGTGAACTGCGACGAACGCGCGAGGTGGCGACGTCGCTGTGGCCATCGCACTACGTGACGCCCCACCAGGCGACCGTGTCGCTGCTCGATGATGAGGAGTGGCACGTCGGACCCGACGCGACCCGGGTGCGCGCGAAGATCTCCGCGGCGACACCGGGCGCGGAGGCCCGTCGACGACTCGGTGCGCTCTCGGTCCCGGTGCTGCTCGACTACAACTGCTGTGCGAGTGACGACGCCCAGGTGCTCGAACACGTCAGGGTGCTCGGCGACGTGGTCGTGGTCGCCGGCGTCGAGCAGCCCTACGCGCCGGGCAACGTCGTCGACTCGGCGCGCCTGGCTGAGAAGCTCAGCGTCCCGCTCAGCATCGACGAAGGGTTGCGCAGCGTGCGTGACGTCGCGCAGATCGTGCGCTACGGCGCGGCCGAGATCATCTGCGTCAAGCCCGCGCGCGTGGGCGGACTGGCCAACGCGCGCACGATCGTGCTGGCGGCGCGCGAGGCCGGGCTTCGTCCGTACCTCGGCGGGTTCTTCGAGTCGCCCTACGCGCGCCACGTGCACGCCCTCCTGGCGCGAAACTGCGTCGAAGAGCCCAGTGACCTGTCGCCGGTACGCGTGGTGCTCGAGGGCTACGAGCGTGAGAGCGAGGAGTGTTCCGACGGGTTCGCCGTCACGCCGTCTCCCCAGATGCTCGCGGCGGCGGACGTACTGCTGGACCTCTGAGCGGCGATTTAGACTCCCTCCATGAGTTCGCGCCTGCACAAACGACGTCTGGAGGACGTCCAACGCCAGCTCTCCCAGGCCCGCGAGAGCCTGAACGTGCTGACCGAGCAGGTCGCGGTCTGGAACGACGCCCTCGAGGACGCGCGGATCCGCGCGCTGGTGTCCGAGACCCCGCTGCTCGCCCACGACTACGACGACCTCTCGCGCCACGTCGCGGTCGCGAACGCCGAGATGAACCGCCGCGCCGAAGAAGTACGAGAGCTCCTTGAAGCACGAGATGAACTCCTGAGAGACTGGTCCCCGGATGATGACAATGGATAAACGTGTGGTGATCGCCGATGACGAGTCGATCATTCGACTCGACCTGAAGGAGATCCTCGAGGGCGACGGGTACCTCGTCGTGGGCGAGGCGGCGCGCGGCGACGACGCGCTCGCGATGATCAAGGACCTCCAGCCCGACCTGGCGCTGCTCGACGTGAAGATGCCCGGACTCGACGGCATCGAGGTGGCGAGGGCCCTCAAGGGCAGCGCGACCGTCGTGGTGCTGTTGACCGCCTTCAGCCAGCGCAGCCTGATCGAGAGCGCGCGCGACGCCGGGGTCGTGGCGTACCTCGTCAAGCCGTTCCGCTCCAGCGAACTGCTGCCCAAACTCGCGGCGCTTCTGAGCCCGGCCGCCGTCGAGGAACACGACGCGGACGTGAGTCACGTGGACGACAAGATCGAGACGCGTGAGATCGTCCAGCGAGCCAAGGAGATGCTCATGAAGGAGCGCGGTCTCGACGAGCCGGCGGCCTTCGAGATCATCCAGCAGTCGGCCATGCGCGGGCGCACGCGTATGCGCGACATCGCCCAGCAGATCTTGAAGGGCGAGTTCGTTGGCTGAGGTCGACGCCGACCAGCGCCCCCTGGTGCTGCTGGACGGGATGTCCCTGGCCTTTCGCGCCTTCTTCGCGCTCCCGACCGACATCGCGACCTCCGAGGGCGTCGTCACGAACGCGCTGCACGGCTTCGCCGCCATGCTCATCTCACTCGTGCGCAGCCAGAACCCCCGGGCGCTCGCCGTCGCCTTCGACCTCTCGGGGGGAACCTTCCGTGACGAGATGGTCGAGGACTACAAGGGCGGACGGGCCGAGACGCCGCCCGAGATCGAGCACCAGTTCGATCTGATCCGCAACCTCTGTGAGGTATTGCACATCCCGGTGCTCGGGCGTCCAGAACTACGAGGCCGACGACGTGCTCGCGACGCTCGCCACCTGGGGACGCGACGAGTCGATCCCGGTCGTGGTCGTCACCGGCGACCGCGACGCCTTCCAGCTGGTGGAGGATCCCTTCGTCAAGGTGCTCTACAACCGTCGCGGGGTCTCGGACTACTCGCTCTACGACGAGAGCGGCATCTTCGAACGGTGCGGCATCGAGTCGCGTCGCTACCCGCTGCTCGCCGCGCTGCGCGGCGACACCTCGGACAATCTGCCCGGCGTGCCGGGCGTGGGGGAGAAGACGGCGGCGAAGCTCTTCGCCCAGTACCGCGACATGGACGACCTCTACGCCCACCTGGGCGATCTCACGCCGAAGCTGCGCGAGAACCTCGCGACCTACGAAGAGCGCGCCCGCAACAACGAGAAGGTGATGCTGCTGATCCGCGACGTGCCCCTCGACTTCACGTTGCACGACATCACGCTGGGCGGTTGGAACCGCGCCGAGGTCGACGCCTTCTTCGACCGTTTCGAGATGAACCAGATGCGCACGCGCTTCGGTCAGATCATGAAGGAGGGACTGCTCGGCGAGGCCGGCCACACCTCGTCCCCACTGGACGAGGAGCCGGTGAAGTCCCCGAAGAAGGCACCGGCAACGGCCCTCAGCACCGTGAGCCTCGCCCAAGTCCTCTCGGGCACGACGACCCCGGTCATTGCGTATCGCCACGGGCGCGCGGCCGTGCTCGACGCCGCGAAGGGTGCGGTGGCGCTCTGTGACCTCGATGACGTGATCGACGCACTGGCGCGGGTGGCGCCGAGCGGTCACGACCTGAAGGAGCTCTACCGCATCGCGGGCGAGCACGAGCGCGTGATGCTCGAGCCCTCCGACGACACCGCGATCATGGCCTTCCTGCTCGACGCGAACTCCGGCCGCTACGAACTGGCCGACGTCGCCAACCGCTTCCTCGACGAACCGGTCGTCACGAGCGCGCCCTCGCTCTTCGATTCGACGACGAGCGACGAGACCCTGCTCTACGAGGTCGCGCTCGTGGCGCGACTGCGCGAGCACCTGCGCGCCGAGATCGCCCGGTGGGAGTTGAACTTCGTCTACGAGCAGATCGAACTGCCGTTGGTGATGGTGCTCGGGCTGATGGAGGCGCGCGGCATCCGCGTCGACGTCGATCTACTGCGCACGATCGCCAAGGAGTTCACCGAGGAGGCGAAGTCACTCGACGCCCAGATCCAGGAGGTCGCCGGGCACGAGTTCAAGGTCAATTCGCCCCAGCAGCTCCAGGTGGTGCTCTTCAACGAACTCGGACTGACCGCGGTGAAGAAGATCAAGTCGGGCTTCTCGACCGACGCCGCGAGCCTCGAGGCGATCCAGGACGAGCACCCCGTGATCCCGCTCATCCTTCGCTACCGCGAGGTCGAGAAACTCCGCGGCACCTACGGGGCGCCGCTCATCGACGCCGTCGCACCCGACGGTCGGATCCACGCGACCTTCGCCCAGATGGTCGCGCGCACCGGTCGGCTCTCCTCGGACAGCCCGAACCTGCACAACATCCCCGTGCGTTCCAAAGAGGGCCGTCGCCTGCGCTACGCCTTCTTGCCGAGCGAGGGCTGGCAGCTCGCGGTGTCGGACTACAACCAGATCGAGCTGCGGATCTTGGCGCACCTCAGCCAGGACTCGGGACTCCTCGCGGCGTTCGCGTCGCACGAGGACGTGCACCGCACGATCGCGGCCTCGGTCTTTGGCGTCGCGCCGGCGAAGGTGACGCCCGAGCAGCGCGAACAGGCGAAGGCCGTCTCCTACGGCCTCGCCTACGGCATGGAGGCCTTCGGGCTGAGCCGGCGCCTCGGGGTGTCGGTCGGCACCGCCAAGGAGATCATGGACAAGTACTTCGCCGGCTTCCCGTCACTGCGCGCCTACATGGACCACACGATCAAAGAGATCCGCGCCCAGGGCTACTCGCGCACCGAACTGGGTCGGATCCGCCCCTTCCCCGACATCGCCACGGCGACCGGCCCCCAACGCCAGGCGGCCGAGCGCCAGGCCATGAACTCGGGCATCCAGGGCCTCGCCGCCGACATCTTCAAGTCGGCCCTCGTGCGCCTCGACCGACAACTGCGCAGTGACGGGCTCGAGGCGCGCCTCATCCTCCAGGTGCACGACGAGGTGCTCGTGGAGGCGCCGCCGAAGGAGAAGGAGCGCGTCGAGGCGGTCATGCTCGACGCCTTGACCAACGCCGCGCACCTGAGCGTCCCGCTCGAGGTCAGCCTGCATTGGGGCGACAACTGGGCCGACGCCAAGGGCTAAAGCGCCCTTTGCTAGCATTGTCACTTGGGTTTACACCGGCGACCCACTCCTTATTCCCTAGCTGACCCCGGTGTGGTCGTATGAAAGAAGTACGCATGTCGGACGGCACCAGCCTCCTTTCCCCCCAGCAAATGGGCACCTTTGACGAAGAGGGCAATTACATTCCCCGCGTCATCACCGAAGACAACATGGTCGGCACGGACCTCGCCACCCTCGTGGGCGACAGCGTCCTCGAGTTCGAGGACGGCGACCTGGTCACCGGCACCGTCGTCAAGATCGACCACGACGAAGTACTGCTCGACATCGGCTTCAAGTCCGAAGGCGTCATCCCGGCTCGCGAACTCTCGATCCGCAATGACGTCGACCCCTCCGAGATCGTCTCCATCGGTGAGCGCATCGAGTGCCTGGTCCTGCAGAAGGAGGACAAGGAAGGTCGTCTCGTCCTCTCGAAGAAGCGCGCCCAGTACGAGAAGGCGTGGAGCAACATCGAAGAGTTGAAGAACCGCGACGAAGTCGTCAAGGGTGTCGTCATCGAGGTCGTCAAGGGTGGCCTCATCGTCGACATCGGTCTGCGCGGGTTCCTCCCGGCGTCCCTCGTCGAACTGCGCCGCGTGCGCGAACTCCAGCCCTACATCGGCAAGACCGTCGAGGCCAAGATCATCGAGCTCGACCGCAACCGCAACAACGTGGTGCTCTCGCGTCGTGCGTGGCTCGAAGAGACCCAGAAGGAACAGCGCGGGGACTTCCTGTCGAACCTGAAGCCCGGCGAGCGTCGCCACGGCGTCATCTCCTCGGTCGTCAACTTCGGCGCGTTCGTGGACCTGGGCGGCATGGACGGACTCATCCACGTGTCCGAGCTCAGCTGGAAGCACATCGACCACCCGAGCCAGGTCGTCACCGTCGGTGACGAGGTCGACGTCGAAGTGCTCGACGTGGACTTCTCCAAGGAGCGCATCTCACTGTCGCTGAAGGCGACCCAGTCCGACCCGTGGCAGGTGTTCGCCGACAGCCACAGCGTCGACCAGCTCGTCTACGGCCGCGTCACCAAGCTCGTGCCCTTCGGCGCGTTCGTCCAGGTGGGCGAGGGCATCGAGGGTCTGGTGCACATCTCGGAGATGGCGGCGCACCACGTCGAGTCACCGGACCAGGTCGTCACGGCCGGCGAGGAGCTGTGGGTCAAGATCATCGAACTCGACACCGCGCGTCGTCGCATCAGCCTCTCGATCAAGCAGGCGGCCGAGGGCGGCGAGGTCTCCGAGGAGTACCGCGAAGCGTTCGGGTCCCACGCCTACGACAATGAGGGCAACTACATCGGTGGCATCGAGTACGGCGAGTTCACCCCCGAGACCGAGGCGCAGGCCGCTTGGGCCGAGTACGCCGTGGAGGTCTCGGGCAAGCCCGACGACGGCGACGAAGCCGACGCCGCCGAAGTGGGCGACGCCGGGGCCACCGTGGTCGACGAGACGGCGGACGCCGAGTAGTCGACTCGACGGTCCCTCAGGGGACGACAACGATTGGCATCAGTGGTGATCGAAAGACGCCGCGACCCTCGAGCGTGAGCGGGACTTCGATCGCCCAGTGGCCGGGCGGCACGCAGTAGCCGAGGAGTGGATTCGCTGAGGCCGTCCCCACCAGCAACGTGATGTCGACGCCACCCCCGGACGTGACCCGATACGGCACGCCCACCGCGCTTTGAGCGAACTCGTACCCACCGACGGAGGCACCGGTCTGCGGATCGACGATGCGCGCCGTCACGGCGCCGTTGGTCATGATCACCAGCTCGTTCGGTCCGATGTTGTCGACATGGAGGACGCCGTGAAGCGTTTCACCCGACTGCACCTCTAGCGCACGCTCGAGCGAGAGTCGCAACTCCGACGCGGGGAGAAGGGGTGGTCGCTCGGTCACCGGGGTCGCTCGTTGTGCGACGTCGGTGTCGATCATCATCGGATCGGGATAGCTGAAGAATCCCACGCGAAGTTCGACGGCGTCGCCGTAGGTGTCAAGGAGCACCTGCGCCAGGTCCGAACGGCTGGCGCGAAGGACGACGTTCAGCCTGCCTCGGCCGATCCCCCAACTCTGGAAGGCTTCGCGCTCCGTGGTGGTCGCCAACTCGCGTATCGATGCAGCGATTCCATCAAGGTGGGCCCGTGGGTAGCGGTCCGATCGACGGACCTCGAGCTTGTCGGGGTGCGCGACC
The DNA here is from genome assembly GCA_963804305.1 of uncultured Acidimicrobiaceae bacterium. Lineage (GTDB taxonomy): Bacteria > Actinomycetota > Acidimicrobiia > Acidimicrobiales > RAAP-2 > RAAP-2. The sequence continues at coordinate 100,505 of CAWDPR010000001.1, forward strand.
AAAGCCCGAAGCGTCGCTTCGTGTTCATCCACTTCGGTACCGGCGAACTCCGCCACGATTCGAACGGTCGGCTGGTTCTCGAACCAGTGGCCAACCCAGGCGTCAGGGTGCGCTTCTCCGTAGCGACGAACGAGGTCAATATCGTCGCGCAGTTCGACTTGCTCGTGCGCGACGTCGCTGTGAAGATCGACATTGTCGTTCTGAACGTCGTCATCGTTGCTCATCGGACACAGTCTGTCTCGCCCGATGCCAAGTCAAGCCACGTGAAGGTTTTCGCGGGTCTTTCCGCGTGGTGCTGCATCGGCCCCGTCTCAGCACGAGGTGGCGGATGGGCGAAGTGGTTCGCGCTTCTCAGCCGTCGATGGCCGTGGGCGTTGCGACCTTGTGGGTGATCGTGAGCGGGTAGTGGCACGACACGAGGTGATTGGGCGCCACTTCCTGGGGGAGCGGCTCCTCGTCGGCGCACTTCTGGGTCGCGTTCGGGCAACGGGTGCGGAAACGGCAGCCGCTCGGTGGGTGCATCGGGCTGGGCGGTTCGCCCTCCAGGGTCTGGGAGTGCATGGGCGAGTCGGGGTCCGCTTCCAGGGCCGCGCCGAGCAGGAACTCGGTGTAGGGATGGGCCGGGGCCTCGTAGAGCGTGTCGGCCGGACCGATCTCGCAGATCTTGCCGAGGTACATGACCGCGACCCGGTCGCTCACGTTCTTCACGACGGCCAGGTCGTGGGCGATGAAGAGAAGCGTCAGGCCGTACTCGGCCTTCAGGTCCTCAAGGAGGTTGAGGATCTGTGCCTGCACCGAGACGTCGAGGGCCGAGACCATCTCGTCGCAGATCAACAACTTCGGGCGCATGGCGAGTGACCGGGCGATCGAGATGCGTTGGCACTGGCCGCCCGAGAACTGTCGCGCGTAGCGGTCGCCGTAGACGTCGGGGTCGATGCCGACCTTGCTCAGCAGGTCGTGCACGACCGCCGTGCGCTCGTCGCCCGTGACCTTCTTCCAGCAGTCGAGTGGCTCGGCGACGATGTCCTTCACGCGGCGGCGCGGGTTGAGCGAGCTGATCGGGTCCTGAAAGATCATCTGCATCTTCGTGCGCACCGAACGCAGGACTTTTCCCGACAGCGACGCGACGTTCGTGCCCTCGAGCTCGATCGTGCCGCCCGACGGCTCCACGATGCGCATGAGGGCCTTACCGGTCGTCGACTTGCCACAGCCCGACTCACCCACCAGGCCGAGGGTCTCGCCCTCGAAGATGTCGAAACTGACGCCGGCGACGGCGCTGACCGAATGGCCGTGTATATGGAAGGTCACTTCAAGGTCGCGGACCTTGAGCAGTGGTTCGCGGACGTCGCTCACGCGAGGGCTCCTTCTTCGTTGACGGGCAGAGGGTTCCAACAGGCGAAGGTGTGACCCGGTTCGACCGACGGTTCCAGCTCGGGACGTACCAGGTGACACTGGTCGGTGGCGTAGGCACAGCGCGGGGCGAAGGCGCAGCCGTCAGGCAGATTGAGGAGGTTCGGCGGACGACCCGGAATCGTGACGAGACGGGTGTGGCTGTGGTTCGAGACCTTGGGCGAACTCTCGAGCAGGGCCTTGGTGTAGGGCATGCGGTGGTGGTAGAACACGTCGCGGGTGGTGCCGGTCTCCACGATGCGCCCGGCGTACATGACGACGATTTGTGAGGTGCGCGTCGCCACGACGCCAAGGTCGTGGGTCACGAGGATCACCGACATCTTCAGTCGGTCCTTCAGTTCGTCGAGCAGGTTCAAGATCTGCGCCTGAATGGTGACGTCGAGACCGGTCGTCGGCTCGTCGGCCATGAGGAGCTTGGGTGAGCAGGCGAGCGCGATGGCGATGACGACGCGTTGACGCATACCGCCCGACAACATCCCGGGATAGGCGTTGTAGCGCTCCTGGGGCGACGGGATGCCGACCAGTTCCAGCAGTTCGATCGCACGGGCCTTGGCCGCGGCCTTGTCCATGCCGAGGCGCACGCGCAGCGCCTCATCGATCTGCTTGCCAATGCGCATGACCGGGTTGAGCGAGGTCATGGGGTCCTGGAAGATCATCGCGACCTCGGTACCCCAGATCTTGCGCTTGTCGTTCTCGCTCGCACCCACGACCTCGAATCCGTCGATTACCGCCGAACCGGTCACCGTGACCTTATTCCTCGGTTGGAGCCCCATGATCGTGCGCGACAGCACCGTCTTTCCCGATCCCGACTCACCGACGATGCCGAGCGTCTGGTTGCGCTCGAGGTCGAAGGAGACGCCGCCGACCGCCGGGAGCAGTCCGTTGGCGGTGTCGAAGGTCGTCTTCAGATCCTTGACGACCAACAGCTTCTCGTCGTCGCTCACAGTTTCACCTCGGTCACGTCAAAGTGCGTGCGGATGCGGTCCCCGATGAAGTTGAGACAGAGCAGGAACAGACACAGCGCGAGGGACGGGAAGATGACCAACCAGGGATTGGTCTGCAGGATGGTGCGGGCCTCGTTGATCATGTTGCCCCACGAGGGCGTGGGGGCGGTCACCGAGAGCCCGAGGAAGGCCAGTGCGCCCTCGAGCGTGATGACCGTCGCGATGCCGATCAACAAGAAGGAGATCCCGATGGGCGCAATGTTGGGCAGCAGCTCCTTCATGAGGATCCGTCGATCGGTCGCGCCCTGCACCTTGGCCGCGATGACGTAGTCCTTGGTCGCCACGCTCAGGGTGGCCGTGCGGATGACGCGGTACACGAGCGGAATCGACGCGATGCCGATGACGATGATGATCTTGGTGAGCGAGCGCGGCGTCCAGAAGGACAGCACCGCGATGGTGGCGATGATGGCGGGGAACGCCAGCATGACGTACATGACGGTCGTGAGCATCGCGTCAAAGCGCCCCCGGCGGTACGCCGCGAGCATGCCGAGCGGTGCCCCGATGCCAAAGCCGATGATCATCGCGCCGACGCCGACCGAGATCGACACCCGTGACCCGTAGGCGACGCGCGCCAAGATGTCTCGACCGAGGTCGTCGGTACCGAAGAGGTGGTGGAGGCTCGGTCCGGAGTTCAGGGCGGTGAACTGCTCGTTGAGGGGATTCTGGAACGGCAGCACGTTGGCGAAGATTGCCACGAAGACGTTGAGCGCGATCCAACCCACACAGATCCAGAAGAGGATACCCAGGGGCTCGCCCTTCTTCCGACTGCCTTCGAGCAGTTGGACTTCGGCCAGGGTGACGTTACTCACGGCTAATCCTCGGATCGACGACGTTGATGATGAAGTCAAAGATGAAGTTGATCAGGACGACCCCGACCGACACCACCAGGACGATGCCCTGTACGAGGAGGAAGTCATCGTTGTTGATCGCGGTGATGAGCGTGTACCCGAGTCCTGGGATGTCGAGAAGGTACTGGACGACGAAACCGGCGGCGAGCAGTCCGCCGATGTTCACGCTCGCGGCCCCTAGGAGCGCCACCGAGGAGGGGCGAAAGGCGTGGCGCCACATGATGCGTCGTTGGCTAAGCCCCTTCGAGCGGGCCATCGTGATGAACTCCTCCTGCAGGGTCGCGATGAGGTCGCTTCGAAGAACCCGGTAGTAGACGACGAAGCTGCCGATCGCCAGCGTGAAGGCCGGTAGCGACAGGCTCTCGAGGTTATTGAGCGGACTGGTCCCAAATCCGACGTACGCCGACGGTCCCGTCGCCGACAGTCCCAACTTGATCGTGACCAGCAGGACGGCGAAGACCACGATGATGTAGGGAGGAATGGAGAGCAGGGTGAAACTGCCGGCGCCCAGGATCCGGTCCACGATGCCGTCGGGCTTGCGGGCCGATCGCATGGCCGCGGGAATCGCCGTGGCGAACGCGAGGATCTGGCTGATGAAGATGATCTCGAGATCGATCGGCAGGGCGGAGCGGATCTTTGACCACACGGTGTCCTGTGAGATGAACGAAGTGCCCAGATTGCCGTGCAGGACGTGGCCGATCCACACGAAGTACTGGAGATAGAGGGGCTTGTTCAGACCAACCTGCGCGTAGAAGGCCGCCTTGGCGGCGGGCGTGGCGCCAAAGCCGAGCACGACCACGGCGGGGTTGCCGGGCAGGAGGTGGATGAGGTAGTAGCTCCCTACCGAAATGATGAAGACGATGCCGACGAGCAGCATCAGTCGCTTCACCAGATATCTGAGCACGCTTCCCCCTCTTGCGACTGACCTGACAATACTCAACGCCGGTGCGGACTTCGTACCACCCCGAAGCGCCTGTTGGCGATGTAACACCGTCTGACTACCGTGGTCTGGTGAAAAGAATTGTGATCGCCGGGGGCATCGGTGCCGGCAAGTCAGCGATAAGTGACCGGTTGCGAACACTCGGCTACAGCGTCATCGACGCCGACGACGTGGCCCACCAGGTCACCGCGAAGGGCAGCCCGACGCTGCAAGCGCTGGTGGACGCCTTCGGCAGCGCGGTGTTGGCGGACGACGGCGCGCTCGACCGCGCCTTCGTCGCCGAGATCGTCTTCAATGACCCCTCGGCGCTGCGGCGCCTGAATCGCATCACGCACGGTCAGATCGGTCTGGAGTTAGTACGACAATTGGACGAGGCCACCGGTGACGCCGTCTTCGTCGCGGTGCCCCTCTATCGCCCCGAGATGCGTGCCGGCTTCGCCATCGACGAGGTGTGGGCGGTGCAGGTCGAACCCGAGACCGCCGTGCGCCGGTTGGTCGAAGGCCGGGGGTTCAAGGAGGAGGACGCACGCGCCCGGCTCGCCAGTCAGATGAGCAACGAGGAACGCAGCGAGATCGTCGACCGCGTGATCTGGAACGAGGGGACGCGTGACGAACTGTTCACGCAGCTCGATGACGCGCTCGAACTCGTGGGGCTCGCGCATGGATAGGTTCCTCGTCGAATCACCGTTCGAACCGGCCGGTGACCAGCCCACGGCGATCGCGTCCTTGGCCCAGGGCGTGCAGGACGGCCTTCGCTACCAGACGCTCGAAGGGATCACCGGCAGCGGCAAGACCGCCACGATCGCGTGGTTGGTCGAACACGTGCAGCGCCCGACGCTGATCCTCGAGCCCAACAAGTCACTCGCCGCACAGTTGGCGTCGGAGTTGAAGGAGATGCTGCCCCAGAACCGGGTGGAATTCTTCGTCTCCTACTACGACTACTACCAACCCGAGGCCTACATCCCGCGCACCGACACCTTCATCGAGAAGGACAGCTCGGTGAACGAGGAGATCGACCGGCTTCGTCACGCCGCGACGTCGTCGCTGCTCACCCATCGTGACACCATCGTCGTGGCGTCGGTGTCGTGCATCTACGGTCTTGGCTCACCCATCGAGTACCGCGAACGGATGCTCCACCTCGAAGTCGGGGCGACCTTCGAACAGCGTGCATTGCTGCGACGGCTCATCGAGATGCAGTACAACCGCAATGAACTCGTCCTCGATCGAAGCACGTTTCGCATGAAGGGCGACACCCTCGAGATCCAGCCGGCGTACAGCAACGAGGCCGTACGCGTCTCGTTCTTCGGCAACGAGGTCGAGGAGATCTCCTTCTTCAATCCCTTGACCCAGGAGAGCCGCGGCAAGGTGAAGGAAGTGACCCTCTTCGCGGCGTCGCACTACGCCACCGGCGCGGCCACACTGGCGAGGGCCTGTCGCGGGATCGAGGACGAACTCCAGGTGCAACTCGCGAAGTTCACCCAGGAGGGCAAATTGCTCGAAGCCCAGCGGCTGCGCTCGCGCACCGAGCACGACCTCGAGATGCTCGAGCAGACCGGGGTCTGTGCGGGCATCGAGAACTACTCGGCGCACCTCGACGGTCGAAAGCCGGGGGAGCGACCCTTCACGTTGCTCGACTACTTCCCCGAGGACTTCCTCGTGGTCATCGACGAGTCGCACGTGGCGGTACCCCAAGTGCGAGGTCAGTACGCCGGTGACCGCTCGCGCAAGGAGACGCTCGTCGAGCACGGTTTTCGACTGCCCAGCGCGATGGACAACCGACCGCTGAACTTTGACGAGTTCATGGAGCTCGTGCCCCAGATGGTCTTCGTCTCAGCGACACCGGGACCGTACGAGATCGAGCACAGCGACCAGATCGTCGAACAGGTCATCCGACCGACCGGACTCCTCGATCCCGTCGTCACGATCATGCCGACAAAGAATCAGATCGACGACCTGCGGGCCCGTCTGGACGTCGTCATCGATCGTCAGGAGCGAGTCCTCATCACGACGCTCACGAAACGCATGGCCGAGGACCTCACGAACTTCCTCACCAAGTCCGGCTACCGCGTGCAGTACCTGCACAGCGACATCGACACGATCCAGCGCATCGAGATCCTTCGCTCCCTTCGTCTCGGCGAGTTCGACGTACTGGTCGGCATCAACCTGCTGCGCGAGGGCCTCGACCTGCCCGAGGTGTCACTCGTCGCCATCCTCGACGCCGACAAGGAGGGTTTCCTGCGTTCGCGCTCGGCGCTCATCCAGACGATCGGGCGCGCGGCGCGCAACTCCAACGGCCAGGCCGTCCTCTACGCCGACCGGATGACCGACTCCATGCGCGCCGCGATCTCCCTGACCGAACGGCGCCGGATGCTGCAGATCGAGTACAACAAGGAGCACGGCATCGAGCCGACCACGGTGATGAAGAACGTCGCGGACATCCTCGGCCGTCTGCGCAGCGAGCACATGGTCGAACCGGCGAACAAGGTCCACGGGGTCACGTCGCTCGAGGAGATGCTGCCCGACGACCTGTCGCTCGAGATCGCCCGTGTGGAGAAGGCGATGCTGGTCGCCGCGAGCGAGCTGCGATTCGAGGAGGCCGCGGCGCTGCGCGACATGCTCCACCTGTTGCAGCGTCAAGGACTCGCCACCGAGATCGACCAACTCGTCATCGACGACCTGGCCCTCGATGTCTGACCGGTAGATTCCCTACATGTCTTCGACTATCCGCGTCCAGGGTGCACGCGTCCACAACCTGAAGAACCTCTCGGTCGAGATACCGCGCGACCAGTTGGTCGTCTTCACCGGGCTGTCGGGTTCGGGCAAGTCCTCGCTGGCCTTCGACACGATCTACGCCGAGGGACAGCGTCGCTACGTGGAGAGCCTTTCGGCCTACGCTCGCCAGTTCCTCGGTCAGATGGACAAGCCCGACGTCGACTTCATCGAGGGACTGTCACCGGCGATCTCGATCGACCAGAAGACCGCGTCGCGCAACCCGCGCTCGACGGTGGGCACGATCACCGAGATCCACGACTATCTGCGACTGCTCTTCGCGCGCATCGGGGTCCAGCACTGTCCCAACTGCGGCAAGGTCGTCACTCGCCAGACGCCCCAGCAGATCGTCGACCAGGTGCTCGCGCGCACCAACGACGAACGCTTCCTCGTCCTCGCCACCGTCGTCGACGGCCGCAAGGGGGAGTACAGCACGCTCCTGAGTGAGCTGGCGGCGCAGGGATTCTCTCGAGCCCGGGTCGACGGCGAGGTCATCGAACTGAGTGAACGCGAGAACGTCAACCTCGCGCGCTACGAGAAGCACTCCATCGACGTCGTGCTGGACCGTCTCAGCGTGAAGGCGTCGGTGCGCCAGCGCCTGACCGAGTCGGTCGAGGCCGCGCTCAAACTGACCCGGGGACTGGTCTCGTTCCTGTTCATCGACAGCGACGAACTGGTCCAGTTCTCCGAGAAGATGGCGTGCAGCGACTGCGGACTCAGTTTCAGCGAGCTGGCCCCGCGCGACTTCTCATTCAACTCGCCCTACGGTGCCTGCCCGGTGTGCACCGGTCTCGGCACCCGCTTCGAAGTGGACCCCGATCTCGTGGTGCCCGACGATTCGCTGTCGCTGGCGGACGGGGCGCTCGCGCCGTGGGCTGGGGTGCGCTTCAAGTACTTCGCACGCCTGATCGACGGCATCGCGGCGCTCGGCGACTTCGACGTCAACACGCCCTGGAAGAAACTCCGGGCGAAGGACCGCAAGCTGATCCTCTACGGGGTGGAGAAGCGTTCCGTGCCGGTCAAGTACCGCAACCGCTACGGCAAGGTCCGCACCTACGACACCACCTACGCCGGCATCGTCGACTGGCTGGAGCGCAAGCGCAACGAGTCCGACGGCGACTGGTCGCGCGAACAGGCCGAGCAGTACATGCGCGAGGTGGAGTGCCACACCTGCAAGGGCCAGCGACTCAAGCCCGAAGTCCTGGCGGTCAAGATCCACTCGCACAACATCGCCCAGGTCAACTCGATGACCATCGACGAGGCGATCGACTTCTTCGCCAAGCTCAAGCTCACCAAGCGCGAGCAGACGATCGCACTGCGCGTGGTGAAGGAGATCACCGAACGGCTGACGTTCCTCATGGACGTGGGCCTCGACTACCTCACCCTGTCACGGGCCTCGGCGTCGCTCTCGGGCGGCGAGGCGCAGCGGATCCGCCTGGCGTCCCAGATCGGCAGCTACCTCGTGGGCGTCCTCTACGTCCTCGACGAACCGTCCATCGGGTTGCACCAGCGCGACAACCGACGTCTCATCTCCACCCTCGAGCGCCTGCGCGACCTCGGCAACTCGGTGATCGTCGTCGAGCACGACGAGGAGACGATCCGCCTCGCCGACTTCGTCGTCGACATCGGACCGGGCGCGGGCGAGTTCGGCGGACGGGTGGTCCACGCCGGCACCTACAAGGAGTTGCTCGAGAACACCGAGTCCCTCACCGGCCAGTACCTTTCGGGCGAGCGGTCCATTGCGATCCCCACGTCACGTCGCTCGGGCGACGGGAAGAAGCTCACCATCAAGGGAGCGCGGGCCAACAACCTTCAGGACGTCACCGTCGACATCCCCCTCGGCGACTTCGTCGCGGTGACGGGGGTGTCGGGTTCGGGCAAGTCGACGTTGATCAACCACATCCTGCTGCGATCACTCGAACACCAGATCAACCGGGCGAAGACCTCGCCCATGGAGCACGACACCATCACCGGCGTCGCGAACCTCGACAAGGTCGTGGCCGTCGACCAGCAGCCGATCGGGCGCACGCCGCGATCGAATCCCGCCACGTACACCGGCGTCTTCGACAAGATCCGCAAACTGTTCTCCGAGACCCAGGAAGCTCGTGTGCGCGGCTACACCCAGGGTCGGTTTTCCTTCAACGTGAAGGGTGGGCGCTGCGAGACGTGCGCCGGAGACGGCACCATCAAGATCGAGATGCACTTCCTGCCCGACGTGTACGTCAACTGCGAGGTCTGCAACGGGGCGCGCTACAACCGCGAGACGCTCGAGATCAGCTACCGCGGCAAGTCGATCAGCGACGTCTTGAACATGCCGATTACCGAGGCCCTCGAGTTCTTCGAACGCCAGCCGTCGATCCTTCGACACATCCAGAGCCTGAGCGACGTCGGTCTCGGCTACGTGCGACTCGGCCAGCCGGCGCCCACCCTCTCGGGCGGCGAGGCGCAGCGCGTGAAGCTCGCGACCGAGCTGGCGCGTCGCCCGACCGGCCACACGCTCTACGTCCTCGACGAACCGACGACCGGTCTGCACTTCGAGGACGTCAATCGACTCCTGGAGGTGCTGCACCGATTGGTCGACCAGGGCAACACCGTGCTCGTCATCGAACACAACCTCGACGTCGTGAAGACCGCCGACTGGGTCATCGACCTCGGACCCGAAGGCGGGCGACGCGGAGGGCGCGTGGTCGGTGAGGGCACGCCCGAGCAGATCGCGATGCTCGACACGGCGACGGGCACCGTCCTAAAGGAGTCGTTGGCCGCGCACGGACGGTTCTAGGTGTTCGAGAAGCCCTCGGGCATCCCGCGCCAGAGCGGCTGCTATCTCTTTCGCAACGAACGCGGCGACATCATCTACGTCGGCAAGGCGTTGTCCCTCGCCTCGCGGCTGTCGAGCTACTTCCAGCGCAGCGAAGGACTCACCCATAAGACCCAGGCGTTGATGGCCGAGGCGACCTCGGTCGAATGGATCGTGACCCCGACCGAGGTCGACGCGTTGGTCCTCGAGAACGAGCTGATCAAGGACAACCAGCCGCGCTACAACATGCGCCTGAAGGACGACAAGAGCTTCCCCTACGTCGCGCTCGACACCCGCGTCGACTTCCCCGCGCCCTACACGACACGGTCCAAGCACGTGAAGGGCGTGCGCTACTTCGGTCCCTTCGTCGACGTGCGCGCGCTGCGCACGACGATGGACGAACTCATCCAGGCCTTCCCGCTTCGTTCGTGCACCAAGCACAAGTACAACTACCACCAGCGCATCGGACGGCCCTGCCTGCTCTACGACATCGGACGCTGCTCGGGGCCCTGCGTCGGGGCCATCGACGTCGCGGGCTACCGCGCGCTCGTCGACGCGTGGGCGCGGTTCTTCGACGGCGACGTGCGTCAGCTGCGCAACCTGCTCCAGCGCCAGATGAACGAGGCGTCGCAGATGAAGCACTACGAGGCCGCGGCGAAGGCGCGCGACGGCCTCGAAGCCCTCGAGCGAGCGGCGAGCGTGCAGAACGTGGTCCTCGACGACCACTCGAACCTCGACGTGCTCTGCGTGGCGACCAACGGCGGTCGCGCGGCGGTCGTGCGGTTCCGGGTCCGTTTCGGTCGGATCATCGGACGAAGCGTGCAACTGATCGACCGCTCCATGGACGAGAACGACGCCGAGATCCTCGAGAGCGTGCTCACGGACCTCTACCCCGACGCCGAGTCCGTACCGCCGACGGTGCTCGTCGAGAGCGACGAAGCCTCGACACCGCTGATGGTCGAGTACCTGAGTGAACTTCGCGCCAAGCCGGTCGAGGTCGCCGTGCCCCAACGCGGCAAGCGAAAGCGCGTCATCGAACTCGCGGTGAGCGACGCCACGTCGGTGATCGACCGCGACTCGTTGCGCCGCCAGAGCGACCACAACGTGCGCTCGCGCGCCCTCCAGGAACTCGGGGCGGCCCTGACGTTGCCCCAGCCACCCTTTCGCATCGAGTGCTTCGACATGAGCCACCTCCAGGGTACGAACTACGTCGGGTCCATGGTCGTCTTCGAGGACGGACTCGCCCTCAAGAGCGAGTACCGGCACTTCAACGTGAAAGAGGTTCTCGGCAACGACGACGTCGGCGCGATGGAGGAGGTCGTGCGCCGGCGCCTGGGCTACTGGAACGACGAACAGCGCGCGACCAAGTTCCGCCGCGCCGACCTCATCATCATCGACGGCGGACTGCCCCAACTGCACGCGGCCCAGAAGGCGGCCCAGACGCTCGGCCTCGCCGAACAGGTGGAGTTCACCGCTCTCGCCAAACGAGAGGAGCTCCTCTATCGCCCGGGCTCGAGCAACCCCATCGCGCTCGACCGCGGTTCGGAGAGCCTGTACCTCGTCCAGCGGATCCGCGACGAGGCGCACCGCTTCGCGATCACGTTCCACCGGTCCAAGCGCGGCAAGTCGATGGTCGCCTCCACCTTGTCGGGCGTCGAAGGGCTCGGTCCGGCGCGACAGGAGCGCCTGCTCACGCAGTTCGGTTCGCTCGACGACCTTCGCCGAGCGAGCCTCGACGAGCTCGGTGCGCTCGCGTGGCTCCCGAGCGACGTCGCGACGAGGCTCTACGATCATCTGCAGGCGCCGGCCACGCCGAAGCCGACCAAGGGGAGTGACGATGAGTGAGGTGCTGCTGGTCACCGGGATGTCGGGCGCCGGGCGCTCCACGGTGTCGGCGGCGCTCGAGGACATCGGCTGGTTCGTGATCGACAACATGCCGATCGAGCTCATCGCGCGCGTGGGCGAGCTCGCGACGGCCGGCTCACGCGAGTATGCCGGCGTGGCCTTCATCGTGGGTCGTTCCGGAGGTGTCCAACCCGACGCGTGGCTCGCGGTCGAACGCGAACTGCGCCAACTCCACGAGAACGCGAAGATCCTCTTCCTCGACGCGCCCGACGACGTGCTGATCCACCGGTTCGAGGGCAACCGGCGCCGCCACCCCTTCGACGCGCCGACCCTGGCCGATTCGATCACCGGTGAGCGCGCACTGCTGCAGTCGATCCGTGACGCCGCCGACCTCGTGATCGACACCGGGTCGATCAACGCCAACCAGCTGCGATCGCGCATCGTCGAGACCTTCACCGAGATGACCCGGTTCGGGTCGTTGCGGGTGTCGCTGCTCTCCTTTGGCTACTCGAACGGACTGCCGCGCGACGTGGACCTCGTCTTTGACTGTCGCTTTTTGCCCAACCCCTACTGGGTCGAGGCGCTGCGACCGCTCTCGGGTCTCGACGAGCCGGTCGCGACCTACGTCCTCGGTCCCGAGCCGGCCCAGCACTTCTTGCACGACGTGGTGTCGATGCTCGAATGGCAGATACCCGAGTTCGCGAAGGAGGGCAAGTCCTACCTGTCGATCGCGATTGGTTGCACCGGCGGACGGCACCGCTCGGTGGCGATCGCCGAGGAGCTTCGCCGCCGCCTCAACATCGAGCACGCCGTCTTTCACCGCGATATCGCTCGATGAACGTCGTGGCGGTGGGTGGGGGCCACGGCACGGCCGTGTCACTTCGGGCGCTTCGTCGCCTGAGCGACCAGGTGACCGGCGTCGTGTCGGTCGCCGACGACGGGGGATCGACCGGACGACTGCGCGCCATGTTGAACGTGGCGGCCGTGGGCGACCTGCGCAAGTGCCTCGTGGCCCTGGCCGATCCGGACAATCCGCTCGCGGCCTCCTTCGAACACCGTTTCAGCGTGGGCGAACTGGCCGACCACGCGGTGGGCAACCTGCTGCTCGTGGGACTGATCGACGCGACCGGGAACCTCGAGGAGTCGGTGCGCGCCGCGGCGCAGGTGATGGGGGTGACCGGTCAGATCGTGCCGGCGAGCACTGAGGGCGTCGTGCTCGTCGCCGCCACCGAAGAAGGCGACACCAGGGGTCAGACCGAGGTCATGAAGTCACGCTCCATCCGGCGCATCCGCGTGGAGCCGGCGAACGCCGCGGCACCCATCGCCGCGGTCGAGGCGATCGAACGCGCCGACCTCATTCTCATCGGTCCCGGTTCACTGTTCACGAGCGTCCTCGCGGCCTGCGTCGTGCCGGGGATCACCCAGGCGTTGGCCGGGACGAGCGCGCGCACGCTCTACGTCGCGAACCTGCGCGAACAGGTCCCCGAGACCGAGGGCTACTCGCTCCAGGACCACGTCGACGCACTGGTCCGTCACGGGGTCAACCCCGACGCGGTCCTCGTCGACACGGCGTCGGTCTTCGCGACACAGGACTGTTCACTCAGCGTTCACCGACACGACCTCGCGGGGAGAAATGGTCGTGTCCACGATGTGCAAAAATTGGCTGACGCGGCTTTCGCTCACGTGCGATAACCAAGGCCGCCCGACGAAGGAGTGACAGTGGCAATACGTGTGGCAATCAACGGATTCGGACGTATTGGACGGGGCTACCTTCGTGCGGCGCTGAACAACAAGGACATCGACGTCGTCGCGGTCAACGACCTCACGTCACCCGAGGTCAACGCGCACCTCCTGCGCTACGACTCGACCCAGGGACGCCTCGACGTGCCCGTCGGGCTGAGCGCCGAGGGCATGACGGTCGGCGACCGCTCGATCAAGGTGCTCGCCGAGCGAAACCCAGCGGAGCTTCCCTGGGGCGAACTCCAGGTCGACGTGGTGATCGAGTCGACCGGGCGCTTCACCTCGCGCGAAGCGGCGGCCCAGCACCTCAGTGCCGGAGCGCGCAAGGTGATCATCTCGGCCCCGGGGACCGACGTCGACGCGACGTTCGTCGTGGGCGTCAATGACGACACCTACGACGCCGCGAACCATCACATCGTGAGCAACGCCTCGTGCACGACGAACTGCTTCGTGCCGATGGTGAAAGTACTCGACGACGCCTTTGGCGTGACGACCGGCCTCATGACGACCATCCACGCCTACACGAACGACCAGAACCTGCTCGACCTCGAGCACAAGGACATGCGACGTGCGCGCGCCGCCGCCATCAACATCGTGCCGGCCTCCACCGGTGCGGCGCGGGCCACGAGCCTCGTGCTCGAGTCCATGAAGGGACGTCTCGACGGGACGAGCCTGCGGGTGCCGATCCCGGTCGGCAGCATCACGGACTTCACGGCGATCGTGCGCTCGACGACCGTGGACGAGGTCAACGCCGCCTTCAAGGCCGCGGCCAACGGCGCCTTGAAGCACGTGCTGGTCTACAGCGACGAGTACCTCGTCTCCTCGGACATCGTGGGAACGCCGGCGTCGTGCACCTTCGACTCGAAGATGACCATCGCCCAGCGCATCGATGACGACCAGAGTCTCGTCAAGATCTTCGGCTGGTACGACAACGAATGGGGCTACTCGAACCGATTGGTGGACCTCTCGGCCATCATCGGGAAGTAGTCGTGGCCGAGTCCCTCCCGTCCTACGAGCGCTGGGGGAGCCTCGTCGGCAAACGGATACTCGTGCGCGTCGACTTCAACACGCCGGTCGCCGACGTGGACGGACGCCTCGAGGTCACCGACGACTTTCGCATCCGCTCGACGCTGCCCCTCTTCGAGGAGCTCCTCGCGCGCGGCGCGACGGTCGTCGCGTGCACGCACTTCGGTCGCCCCAAAGGTCAGGTGGTCGACAAGTACTCGGTCGAGCCGGTGCGCCGACGTCTCGCCGAGCTCTGTCCCGGCGTCACGCTGATGGAGAACCTGCGATTCAATCCCGGCGAGGAGGCCAACGACCCGGCCTTCGGCGCGTCGCTCGTCGAGGGCTTCGACTACTACATCAACGAGGCCTTCAGCGCGTCGCACCGCGCCCACGCGTCGATCATGATCCCTCCGACGCTGCGCCCGAGCGCCGCCGGTCCGAACCTCGCTCGTGAGTTCGCGACCATCACGTCACTGCTCGAGCGCCCCGAGCGGCCCTTTGTCGCCATCATCGGGGGCGCCAAGGTCGCCGACAAGCTCGCCATCACCAAGGTGCTCTGCGACAAGGCCGACACCGTCATCGTCGGCGGGGGCATGGCCTACACCTTCGAGGTCGCCCAAGGTCGAACGATCGGCTCGTCGCTCTTCGACGCCTCCTACGTCGACCAGTGCGCCCAGCTGCTCGCGACCGGGAACGTGTTGATCCCGAGTGACGCGTGGGGACTCGCCACCGGGGCCGACTTCGGCAGGGGCGGCGCGGACCCGGCGCTGCCCTTCGGCCGCGACATCCCCGAGGGCTACGTCGGACTCGACATCGGTCCCGAGTCGGTCGCGTCCTTCGAGGCGGCCATCGCGGGCGCCGCGACGATCCTCTGGAATGGTCCGATGGGCGTCTTCGAGGATCCGCGCTTCGCCGCCGGCACCGAAGCGGTCGCGCGAGCGGTCGCGGCCTCCTCGGCGACCTCGGTCGTGGGCGGCGGCGACTCGGTCGCGGCCCTCCAACAGTTCGGCCTCGAGGGCGACGTGAGTTTCGTCTCGACCGGTGGCGGCGCGTCGCTCGAATTGGTCGAGCTGGGCGACCTCCCGGGACTGAAGGCGCTGCGCGAAAGTCCGTTCAACCAATGAGCGAGAAGAAGCGGCCCCTCGTCATCGGGAACTGGAAGATGAACCTCGACTTCGTCGAAGCGGTCCACCTCGGCCAACAGATCGGCGTGCTGTTGAAGAACCGTCCGGCCGAGCACACCGAGGTCGTCGTGGCGCCCCCCTTCGTGGACCTGCGCAGCGTGACCTCCATCGTCGCCTCGGAGCGCATCGCGGTGAGCGTCGCGGCCCAGCACGTGAACGCCCACGAGAACGGCGCGCACACCGGCGAGGTCAGCGTCGCGATGCTCCAGCGCCTCGGCGTCGAGTGGGTGCTCGTCGGTCACTCCGAGCGCCGCGCGATGTACGCCATGGACGACGCCGTCGTCACCGCGACGCTGCGTGCCGTCGTGCGCAGCGGACTGCGAGCGGTGCTCTGCGTCGGCGAGGCGCTCGACGTGCGCGAGGAGGGCGACCAGGACGAGTGGGTCCGCCGTCAACTGCGCGCCGCCCTCGAGGGCCTCGACGAGCGCTACGGGGAACTCGTCACCGTCGCGTACGAGCCGATCTGGGCGATCGGCACCGGCTTGACCGCGACCAGTGAGCAGGTCCACGAGATGATGACCCACGTGCGCGGCGTGCTGGCGGGGCTCGACCTGCCCGAGAGCCGCGTCCTCTACGGGGGATCGGTGAACGCCGAGAACGCGGCGTCGCTCGTCGCCGAGGGCCACGTCGACGGCTTCCTCGTCGGGGGAGCGAGCCTGAAGGCCGAGTCCTTCCTTGCCATCGTGAGCGCCTGTGACGACTGCTACGCTTTAAAGCGCTAATCGGAGGCCACGTTGTTCACCGCGACATTCATCGTTATTGAGGCCCTGGCGGCCATCGGGCTGATCTTTCTCGTCCTCTTGCACTCGGGACGCGGTGGGGGCATCTCGGACCTCCTCGGTGGCAGCATGGGGGCGGCCGCCTCGGGTTCGACCGTCGTCGAGCGCAATCTCGACCGCATCACGATCGCCGTGGCGCTCATCTTCACCTTCGCGACGCTGACCCTCGACCTGCGTTTGCAGTAGCGGGCATGGTCCCCAGAGGATCGCGCGGCCGCTTCGCCCTCGGCGCCCTCGTGGTCGCGGCGCTGCTGGTCCCTCTCGCTCAGACGCTCCCGAGCGCCGCGCTTTCCAGTTCCAACAACGACAAGACGCTCACGATCTCGATCCTGGACCCTTCAACGGCTGCTCGTTCCTCGATCCCGGCGCGACGCCGAGCACGAACGCCATCAATGACCTGTTGCTGCCCTCGGCCTTCCTCACGAGCAGCGCCGGCAACCTCTACGGCGAGAACGGGCCGATCACGTCAGCGGAGCTCACCTCGCTCACCCCCGAGACCGTGAAGTACACGATCGCGGCGAACGAGAAGTGGAGCAACGGCAACACGTTCAACGGCAACGACCTGGTCGGCTGGTGGCTTCGCGCGAGGGCCCTGAGGAGCGTGCTCAGCGACGGCTACCGCGACATCAAGTCGCTCAGCGTCGCCCCGGGGGGCCTCGAGGTCACCGCGATCTTCACCACGCCTTACGCGGAGTGGAACCTGCTCTTTCGTGACGTCGAGGCGCTCGGCACCCAACCGGGCTGCACGATGGCCGACTGGTCCGCTCGCCCGACCCTCGGTCCTTACGACCTCATGTCGGTCGCGAGGAACCGGGTCGTGCTGGTCATGAACCGACACTGGCCCGTCGACAAGAACCGGTTCGGTCGCATCGTCATCACCGACTCGAACGCGATCCCGTCATCGTCGAGCGCGCACTTCGCCAGCTTCTCCTTGATCGTCAACCGAGCCGAGGTGCAGAACATCAGTGCGCACCCCGACATCCAGAGCCATATCGGTTCGTCGAGCGAGATCGAGGAACTCTCCTTCGCGGCCACGCGTCCCCTCACCGCGCGCATCGCCGTGCGCGAGGCGCTGAGTTGGTCGATCGCACGCCAGTCGTTGATCGACCAGCTGTGGGGCGCGGTCACGTTCTCGCCGTCGGCCAGCGTGTCGGCACTGTACTCCCAGGGTCAGGCGCAGTATCCCGGTCCGACCGGCGCGCCGCCCACGTCCCAGACGACGACCACGACGCTCGCGCCGAGTACCGCGCACAACGGACTCGCCGACTGCTTCAGTTGTGCCGGTGACGTGTTGACCTCGGCCGGCTTCACGCGCACGACCAAGGGCTGGGTCACGAAATCGGGCAAGTACCTGGCGCTCACCCTGGCGGTCGGTCCGAGTGACCTCGATCAGAGCGTCTCGTCGAGTGTGGCGGCTGGATGGACGTCGTTGGGCGTCAAGGTCCACGTCGTGCACGAACCGAGCGAGATCGCCGCGGCCGTGGCGACCGCGACCAATAGCGACGACCTCGCGCTCTACACCCGACCGACGATCACGACGGTCTCCTACACGGCACGCTCCTGGAGCGGTCCCGGGTACGACGACGCCTACCCCAGTAGCTGGCGTTCGACGGCCATCACGAAACTGTTCAGTCAAGCCGTGGAGAACTTCAATCCGGTGACGGCGACCTCGACCTGGCTCACCATGGACCAGCAGATCCAAAAGAGTTACTGGGTCCGTCCGCTCTTCACGCCACCGTCCCTGCAAGCGTGGTCGACTTCGCTCGTCGGTGTCACGACGAGTTTCTCCGTTCCTGGACTGATCGATCAGATTCCCGTTTGGACCGTTGGTGCACTGTCAACGCCAACCTGAGTTCGACCAGGGCGTGGTGCCGTAGACGCTAAAGTAGGACTCCGCGTCGGAGTGGCGGAATAGGCAGACGCGCCAGCTTGAGGGGCTGGTGCCCTCAGGGGCGTGCGGGTTCAAGTCCCGCCTCCGACACCAACATTCTCCGGTACCTTCAGTCCCACTTCGGAAAGCAGCACGTTGATCGCGGACTGCCGACCACCTTGACTTCCAAGTGATCGGGAAACACCTTGATCAACTCCACCAGGTTCTCGACCAGGACTCTACGTTCGCGCTCGTCAGCCTCCGCCCACACCGCGTCCATGTCGAGGTCAGCAAGGATCCGCGCGACCTCCTCAAACCGAACTTCTAGATCGCTCTTGATCGCTCCTCGTGGCCCTCCAGTGCCATTTGTTGACGAACAGCCTCAATCGCGGTGGCGATGCGCGTCTCCTCACGGTGGAATCCGTCCATGCTGATCTTCTCGGCGTAGTAGAGGCCGAGGAGTTTGTCCCGCTGTTCATCGAGGGTCTTCAAGGTCTTCGCTGGTGCTGCCCGTCGGGTCCGGCGCGGCGTCCCCACCGCGTCCGGGCCCCCACCGGCCAGCCGCCGTCGAATGGCCCTTCGCAGACTCTCGTCGTGACCAACGAGTCGAAGTCCCACGACCGCAGCTCGGCCAACCCGAGATTGCTTCGTGACGGCTGAGGACAACCCTGACCTCGATGACGACATTTGAAGGTCAGATGACCC
>CAWDPR010000002.1:0-6752 GCA_963804305.1 uncultured Acidimicrobiaceae bacterium
GGCCAACGAGGCCCACTTGAAACGCCCGAACCCCGACGATCGCCGACCGTAGGACTCGCGTACGGGCCCATCGCCTAGTGAATGAGCGCGACGACGCTCGCGGTCTTCAGTTTGCTGGTCAGGGCCTTGCCGAGCGTCGCTCCATTGAAGCTGAACTGGGCAAAGGCGCTGATCGTCACACCTTTGGCGTGGATGTCCTTCAGTTGGGTTCGAAGGAGCCCGGCGACGGCGTCGGCCCTGGCCCGGCTCACGGCGAGCCGTTTCTTGGTGGTCGTCACTCGCCCGGCCATGCCCACCAGCAGGACCGTGTGGCTGTGATCGCTCTTAATCTTGCGCGCCAGCGCCACGACCTGGTCCTTCAAGGGGGTCGAGAGATTGGCCGAATTCTCGGCGAAGGGACTCACGGCGACCGATTGAGCGAGGTCCGAGGAGGCCGGCACCGACGGGAGCGTCGTGGTCGTCGTCGGATGGGTCGTGGTGGTGGTCGTAGGCGGCGTCGTGGTCGTCGTCGTCGAGGTCGGCTGGGTGGTCGTGGTGGTCGACGGAGCCGTGGTCGTTGTCGTGGGCGGCTTCGTCGTCGTGGTGGTCGGCGGCTTCGTCGTGGTGGTCGTTGGCGGCTTCGTCGTCGTGGTCGTCGGCGGAGTCGTCGTGGTGGTCGTAGGCGGCGGCGAGGTGGTGGTCGTGGTCGAAGTACCCGGCGCGTAGATCTCAACCCAGTCGACCTGCGTCGACGAGACCGTTCCCGCGGTCGGGCACGCCCAGCCCGCTGAGCACCAGGTCTGCTGTTGGATGTTGAGGGTCATCGGCACGTTGGGAATCGCGTCGGCAGCGTTCGCAGTGGTGACCGAACCCCACTCTTGGCCGTCCACCGTGTAGATGAGTGACGTCGGTGTCCAGACCACGCCCCACGTGTGCCACTGCGTCATGTCGAGCGGGGTCGATCCGATTGACGTCAGGTTCAGGTGGATCGTGTCGTTGTTCGAGTCGTAATGATCGGTTGCCTGGCTGAGCGCGGTGTCACCGTAGGTCTCGTCGAAGTCGACCTCGGGCGGCCAGCCGCTCGTGGGCCAGAGCAGTTCGACCTGCGTCGGTCCGGGACCGGTCATGCGAGAACGGACGAAATACGCGCCGTACAGCTGAGGAAGCGTGCCCAAACTGACGCCGCCCGACAGCCACGTGCTGCCGGACTGTTGGGTGGTCAGTTGCAAGATGCCGCCGCCGACCGTCACCTGCGAGGGAAGCCATTCGCCACCGGGGTCGCCCGAGGGCGAACCGTTGAAGGGCGTCCATTCACCGGGCAACGTCGAGCCCGAGAAGTCTTGTACGTAGGTCGGCGAGTAGCCCGAGAGTGCCGACGCGCTGGGCGGTGCCATGCCCGAAGGCTCTGACGAATTGGGTGTGCCGAGCGGATACGGCGTCGTCGTGTCGGCGCCGGCTTGGAGTGTGGTGGCCGCGACGGTCAAGCCCGCGCACGGTACGACGAAGGACGCGACGACGGCGAGCGCCGCGAGCGGCGGCGTCAACCTTCGTCGTTGAATAACGGAATCGCCTACGCGGCGAATAGACCACTTCACTGTCGGAACCTCAGTTTCACGTTGTGTTCTGCCCTTAACAAAATGTCAAACGAGTGATGCGCTACGCATAGTTGAAATGGACTTCAAGTACGTTCACTTCACGTAGAAAACAACTTCAAACCCACCTACTTCCGACGCGAGGCGGTTCCCGCACGACTTTAGTAGGTACAAAAAACCCATGAATGGGGTCTTTTGTTAAGAGTTAGATATGCGTTTTCACCAGGACAAGCCTACGTAAGGACCGCCACAGAGGGGCCAAATTGCTCACAAGGGCAGCCCAATTTTGCGCCCGGGCCGCCCCAGACCGGGACCCCGTGGGCAGGCGCGAGCGGCCGCCGTGACCGAGATCTTCGTCGCAACGCGAGCCCGAGCGACGATGCGCGGCATGTCGTTTTCGTCCCTCCTCTCGAAAATGTGACTGGCGGCCCTAGTCGCCCTGACGCGAATGGACCCATGCTGGGTTCATGTCAGTTATGGACGAGTCTCTCTCCAGCGAACCCCTCACGCGAGAGGACTGCCTCCAACTTCTCGGTCGAGCGGACCTCGCTCGCGTCGTGCTCTCCGTGCGCTGTCTCCCCGCCGCGCTGCCGGCACGGATCGCCCTCGTGGAAGGCAATCACCTCGTCCTTGCGAGTCGTGAGGACGCCGTCATCCTCGCCGCACGCCGTGGCGACGTCATCTCTGTGCAGATTGATGGTCTCGAGGAGGACGGCGCCACGTGGTCGGTCATGGTCTCAGGAATCGCCACGGTGGTCGCCCACGACGAAGTGCAAAACCCAAGGATCCAGGCCTCATTGGACCGCGGTGCCACACTGCTGGCCCTCCCCCTCTCCGTTGTCATTGGCCAACGCGGTCGCTAGGGCCTGTCGTACGAATGACCGGGTGTGGGAGGCTGTAGGGAGTGGCCTTCCACAAGATCAATGATCCCAAACGCCTTCATGCGCTCATCGACGCAATCATGCTCATCGAGACCGACGCGGACCTCGACGGACTCCTCGGGCGGATCATCGCGACCGCCAGCCGACTGGTGGGCGCTCGCTACGGTGCGCTGGGTGTCATCGCGGGCGACGGCGTCACGCTGTCGCGCTTCATCACCTTCGGGTTGAGCGACCAAGAGCGGGCCGCGATCGGGCCTGAGCCCGAGGGCAAAGGTGTCCTCGGCGAGATCATCGCTCACCCGAGGCCGCTGCGCATCAACGACCTGTCGACGCATCCCATGTCGTTCGGGTTCCCGAAGAACCACCCCGCGATGCGTTGCTTCCTCGGCGTGCCCGTCGCGACGGGCGACGGCCACATCTTTGGGAACCTCTACCTGACGGAACCGCTCGACAGTGAGTCGTTCAGCGAAGATGACGAGCACCTCCTCGAAGCGTTCGGTCGTGCGGCCGGACTCGTGATCGACCAGGAGATGCTGCGTTCGAGCATGCGCGAACTCACCCTCAGCGAGGAACGCGAACGTCTCGCGCGCGACCTGCACGACACGGTCATCCAGCGACTCTTCGGTGTCGGCCTCGCCCTGCAGATCTCGCTCTCCTCAGTGCTCGATGACGACGTGCGCACGCGGATCAACAACGTGCTCGACGAACTGGACTCGACGATCCACGAGATCCGCACCACCATCTTCGAAATCGATCAGGACCAAGCCAATGGTCAGACGCTCGAGCAGAGCGTGGCGCAGCTCACGGGCGAGGTCGAATCGCGACTCGGGGTGCTCGCCGAGCTCAAGGTGGCCTCGGGCATCGACCAGGAGATCGGCCCCCACTGCGCGCGCCACGTCGTCCAGGCACTGCGCGAGATCCTCTCGAACGTCGTGCGACATAGCGAGGCGTCCATGGTGCAGATCCAGGTCGACACGACGGCCAACCTCATCGAGGTCGTCGTGCGCGACAACGGCATTGGTTTCACGCCCAATATCGGCTCGGGCCGGGGACTTCGAAATCTCGCGTCGCGGGCCAAGGAACTGGGTGGCGACTGCACTATTGTCTCAAAAATCGGCGGCGGCACTATGGTTCGATGGACCGCCAATCGAATGGACTGACATGATTCGACTACTTCTCGTTGATGACCACGAAATCGTGCGTCGGGGCCTACGCGAACTGCTCGAGGCCGAAGGGGACCTCGAGGTCGTTTCCGAGGCCGGCTCCCTCGACGAAGCGCTCGCCCTTGACATTTCCTCCATCGATGTCGCGGTGCTCGACGTGCGCCTCCCCGACGGCAGCGGTGTGGACCTCTGTCGCCAGTTGCGCACCGAACGGCCGGAACTGGGATGCCTGATGTTGACGTCGTTCGCCGACAACGAGGCGCTGAACGCCTCGGTCCTCGCCGGCGCGCGGGGCTACGTCTTGAAGAACGTGCGCGGGGACGAACTAATCACGTCGATTCGCCGCGTCGCGAACGGCGAGATGCTGCTCACGACCGACCAGGTCGAGCGGGCGCGCGAGCGACTGCGCCGCCAGATCACCGAGGACATCCGGATCGAGAGCCTGAGTCCCCAGGAGCATCGGATCCTCGACCTGCTGAGTGAGGGCCTCAGTAACCGCGAGATCGCCGACGTGATGTTCCTCGCGGAGAAGACGGTCAAGAACTACGTCTCGAACCTGCTCGCGAAACTCGGCTTCCAGCGTCGCACCGAAGCGGCCCTCTTCGCGCAGCGCCAGCAGGACCGCACGCACCCCAAGGCCGACTAACTCGCGGTGAAAACTTCGGGCCCGTGGTCGGTGACGGCGATGGTGTGCTCGAAGTGCGCGGAGAGTTGGCCGTCCTCGGTCATCACACTCCAGCCGTCGTCGAGCGTATAGGTCTCGTAACCGCCGACGTTCACCATCGGCTCGATCGCGAAGACCATGCCTTCTTTCAACGTCGGACCGGGTGTCCCGGGCCAGTAGTTGGGTACCTGGGGGTCCTCGTGCATCGCGGTGCCGATCGCGTGGCCTACGTACTCGCGCACGACGCTGTAGCCCGCCGCCTCGGCGACCTGTTGGACGGCACGACCGACCTCGTTCAGACGATTGCCCTTGACGAGCTGTTCGATACCGGCCCAGAGGGAACGCTCGGTGACCTCGATGAGGCGCTTGGCCTGATCGCTAATCTCGCCCACCCCCGCGGTGTAGGCGGCGTCGCCGTGGTAGCCCTCGATGATCGCGCCCGCGTCGACCGAGATGATGTCACCCTCTTTGAGCTTGTAGTCACCGGGGATCCCGTGCACGATCATGTCGTTGGGGCTCGTGCAGATCACGGCTGGGAAGCCGTGGTAGTTGAGGAAGTTCGAGCGCGCGCCGCGCTTGGCGAGGACCTCGGCGGCGATCTCGTTCAGCTGCATCGTCGTCACGCCTGGTCGGATCGCGGCGCGGGTCGCCTCGTGCATCTCGGCCACGACCTTGCCGGCCTTGCGCATCTTGTTCAGCTCGTCGGCCGAGCGCCTCACGCCAACCCTCGCTCGAGCACCACGCGCATGATCTCGGCGGTGACGTCGTCGGGTCGCTGATCGCCGTCGACCGTGACGAGCAGTCCGCGTTCCCCGTAGAAGGCGAGAAGAGGCGCCGTGTCGCGCTCGTAGTTCGCGAGGCGCGTGCGGATGGCGTCGGGGTAGTCGTCGGCGCGCTGGATGACGTCGCCGCCGCAGTTCGAGCACGTGCCCGAGATCGCCTCGACGTCGGCGTCCTTGTAGGTCGTGCCACACTCCTGACAGACCCTGCGCGACGAGAGTCGCTGGGTCACCAGTTCGGTCGGTACGTCGAGGTTGATGCAGAGTTTGATGCCGTCGTTACCCAACATCTCCTCGAGCGCCTCGGCCTGGCCAATGGTGCGCGGGAAGCCGTCGAGCACGACGCCCTTCTGTGCGTCGGGCTCTTTGAAGCGCTCGCGCACCAGTCGGTTGACGAGGTCGTCGCTCACGAGGTCCCCGGCGCGCAGGATCGACTCGACCTGCAGGCCGAGTTCGCTGCGAGCCGCGACGGCGTTGCGAAGGATGTCGCCGGTCGAGACGTGCGGGACGCCGTACTTCTCGGCGAGCACCGTGCTCTGCGTTCCCTTGCCCGCGCCCTGCTTGCCCAGGACAATCAGATTTAGTCGTGGTGACATGACTATCGCTTCAGGAAGCCTTCGTAGTTACGCATCATGAGCTGGCTGTCGATCTGGCGCATCGTTTCGAGTGCGACACCGACCGCGATGAGCAGCGTCGTGCCGTAGTACGGGAACGTGGTGATGCTCCAGAGCGCCATGAAGATACTCGGCACGACGGCGACCGACGCGAGGAAGAACGCGCCGACGACGGTGATGCGCGAGAGCATCTTGGCAAAGTACCGCTCGGTCGGCATGCCCGGACGGATGCCCGGCACGAAGCCACCCTGCTGGCGCAGCATCTCGGCCTGCTGGTGCGGCTCGAAGGCGATGTACACGTAGAAGAAGGTGAAGGCGACGATGAGCACGAAGTCCGAGATGATGTAGAAGAAACTGGTCGGGTGCAGCGAGGAGTTCACGAAGTTCGTGAACGAGGCCCACGGCACGATGTTGGACATCAGGATCGGGATGTAGAGCACCGACGACGCGAAGATGATCGGGATAACCCCGGACTGGTTGACCTTGAGCGGGATGTACGTCGAGTTGCCGCCCATCTCCTTGCGCCCGACGACCCGTCGCGCGAACGTGACCGGGATGCGGCGCTGGCCGTTGTCCATGAAGACGATCAAGACGAGCAGTCCGATCGAGACCGCGAAGATGATGAAGAACTTCAGGGGTCCGCCCTGGGTCCACACCGCGCGACCGCCCGACGGCAGTCCAGCGACGACGTTCGCGAAGATGAGCAGGCTCATCCCCTGGCCGATGCCGCGCTGGGTGATCAGTTCGGCGAGCCACATCACGAAGGCCGTACCGGCGGTCATGATCGCGACCATGAACAGACCGAGCGACAGGCTGAACTTGGGGATGAGGTCGATGTTGAAGCCGAGCAGCGCCTGGTCGTGGCCGTGGAAGGCGTAGATGAGGCCGGTCGACTGCAAGAGTGCGAGGCCGATCGTCAGGTACCGCGTCGTCTGGGTGATCTTCTTCTGCCCGACCGCGCCCTGATCACGCCACTCGGTCAGCTTGGGGATGACGGTCGTGAGGAGCTGGATCACGATGGAGCTCGTGATGTAGGGCATGACGCCCAGTCCAAAGACGGCGAGTCGGGTCAGCGCCCCG
>CAWDPR010000003.1:0-467823 GCA_963804305.1 uncultured Acidimicrobiaceae bacterium
CTTACTTCGTGAAGAGGAACGTGACGAACTTGGAGAAGCCGTAGCCGAGTCCGAAGATGAGTGAGGTCATGAAGACCAGGACGAAGAACACGATCGTGGTGTAGTTGATGACCTCGGGTCGGGTCGGCCAGGAGACCTGGCGCATCTCCTCGCGGATCTCCTTGAAGAACTGGCGAGGACCGGTGCGCTGGGTGCGACGACGTTGCACGTCCTGAGGCGAGGTGCGACGAGCCGTGGCCGTGCCGTCGGCACCGACCTGACCCTGCTTCTGCATCATTCGCTTCTGTTCGCGATTCATCTCACGTCTCTCGTTCGTACTTCTCTACAAAAACTCTCATTGCGCAGGGCAGGAGGGACTCGAACCCCCAACCACCGGTTTTGGAGACCGGTGCTCTACCAATTGAGCCACTGCCCTTCGTTACCCCGCCACAACGTGACGAGTGGCGTTAGGGAACATGAATCTTACCACCCTGCCCCGGGGACTCCAACTAGCGGGTCTCCTTGTGCAGTGTGTGCTTGCGCTCCCACTGGCAGTACTTGGACATCTCGATGCGCTCGCGGTCGTTGACCTTGTTCTTCATCGTGATGTAATTGCGCCGTTTGCAGTCCTCACAGGCCAACGTGACCTGCACTCGCTTTTCGTTCTTCGCCATCGTTCTCTCTCTTTCACTGCGTTCTTCACAATTCCTGCCTGGTAGCGGCGGCGGGAGTCGAACCCGCGACACCACGATTATGAGCCGTGTGCTCTAACCACCTGAGCTACGCCGCCTGGCGAGCCCTCTGTCGGGATTGAACCGACGACCCCTTCCTTACCATGGAAGTGCTCTACCACTGAGCTAAGAGGGCGTTCGCATCCACTTTGGAGCGAAGCGAATCATACTCTGTAGAAGCCTATTCTCACCAGCCGGTCACCGGTACCCTTGACTGACATGAGAACCCGCTTGGTGGAACTAGACGACGCGCCGGCGATCATGAACATCTACAACCCCGAGGTCGTCGAGGCCGCCATCAGCTTCGATCTGGTCCCTCGCACGTTGGAACAACAAGAGGCCTGGATCCGCGCCCACCAGGTGACCCACCCCTGCATCGTGGCGATCAACGACGACGACGAGGTCGGCGAGGTCGGCGCGCGCGGCGAGCGAATCCTCGGTTTCGCGCTCGTGCACCCGTTTCGCGACCGCCCCGCGTACGCCACGACCGTGGAGAACTCGGTCTACGTCCATCGAGGGGCGCGAGGACGCGGCGTCGGCGAGGTGCTGCTGCGTCAACTCATGAGTCTCGCCGAGGAGTCGGGCTTCCACTCGCTCATCGCGCGGATCGTCGGTGAGAACGCGAGCTCGATCCGCCTCCACGAGAAGTGCGGGTACACCCTGGTCGGCACCGAGATTGAGGTGGGGCGAAAGCAGGGCGTCTGGCTCGACGTCGTCGAGTACCAGTACGTGATGCCCGAGCGTCGCC
Organism: uncultured Acidimicrobiaceae bacterium; assembly: GCA_963804305.1. GTDB lineage: Bacteria > Actinomycetota > Acidimicrobiia > Acidimicrobiales > RAAP-2 > RAAP-2. The sequence goes on from CAWDPR010000003.1 coordinate 1,459, forward strand.
GCTAGGCCGCCGGTTCGAGTTCCTTCGCCGGCCACGACCACTGGGTCCAGCGTCCCATCGGCAACAGCAAGACGCCCCCGACGATCGCGACCGCCAGCGCGGTCAGCAGCGGGTTCGAGTGGATGAGGTCCCCGAGGAGCTGTCGACCGCCCGGCAGTCCAATGAACGGACCCGTGATCGAGAGCGCCAGGAGCCAGAAGTGCTCGCGACCCTCATAGCTCGCCGCGAGCAGCACGAGTCCCCACGCGAGGTACCAGGGCTGCACGACTGGACCGAGCTCCACGAAGAGGATGAGCGAGAGCGCGAGTGATCGGACCCAGCCACGGTCTTCGGCGTGCCAGAGCAGCCACAACGTGAACGCCACGGCCGTGAGCAGACCGAGCAGTCTCGTGACCGACAGCACCGACCCCGTGGCGACACCGTGGAAGCCAATCGCGTGCAGGGTGTTGGTCAGGGCGAGACCGACGCCGGTCGCGGGCGCGGCCCATGAGCGCACCGTGCCATTGGAGAGGAGGTTGCCGACCCACCCGAAGCCGAAGCCCGCGAGCCACGTCCACACGCCGAGCGTGGCCGCGGCGATGGCGCTCGCCAGCGCGATCGGCCGCAGCCGGTCCTTGATCGACGCCCGCGGACCCAACCAGGTCCAGGCCACGAACGCGAGGCCAATGGCGGCGGGCGCCTTGATCGCCGCGGCGCAGGAGATGAAGACGAAGGCCCAGACCGGGTGGCGTTTGACCGCGAGCGCGATGCCCACGACGAGGAAGCCCGCCATGATGCCGTCATTGTGTGCCCCGCCGATCAGGGTGAGCAGCACGAGGGGGTTCATCGCGGACAACACGAATGCCTCGCCCGGGTCGCGCCCCAGGCCGCGCGCGAGGATGACGATGCCGTAACCGATCATCGCGACCGCGACCGTCTCGAGGAGACGAAGTCCGAGCACGGTCCAGAGCTCGTGGGGCCGGGTGAACCGGTCGATGGTGCCGTCCATGAAGAGGAAGAACGGGCCGTAGGGGGCCGGCGCGTTGCCCCAGAGCGGGTCGACGAGATTCACGTAGGGCGTCGAACCGAGCGTGAAGGGACCAAAGAGATAGGGACTGATGTGCGAGAACGTCATCTCGCCCTGGGCGGCGTAGCTGTAGACGTCGCGGCTGAAGAGTGGCGGGGCCACGACCATCGGCGTCGCCCAGATCGCCAGCATCCACCACAGCGACTTGATGGACGCGCCGGGGTGCAACTTCATGACTTCGGCCAGACGCAGCCAGACCCGCATCAAGAGCAACAGCCCGCCGTACATCAAGATGATCGACACGATGTAGGAGGTCGCGCTCGGCACGATCGTGAACTGGGCCGACGGCGCGCCGAAGAACCAGGTGTTGGGCATCGCGAGCTTGAACGGCGAGTCCGTGAGCGAGCCCCCGACGAGGATCGAGACCATGGCGACGAAGCCGAGCAGGGCCGGCTGCCAGAGGAATCCCCAGCCTTCGAAGGGTCCGGGCGTGAATCGGCCAAGCGGCGTGTAGCGGTGTTCGAGCAGCGTGACGCCCGTCTCGAAACGCTCGGCGACGCGCTCGTAATTGCGTCGGACGAACTTCGCCGTGGACTTCAGCCGGTTCACGCAACTCCTCCAGTGCCCAGGGACACCTTATTTCTTCGACGCCACTTCGGGCAGGGCCAATCCAGCCGTGCTGGATTGACCTTGGTGGGCCAGGAGGGATTTGAACCCCCGTAGGCAAAGCCGTCTGGTTTACAGCCAGATCCCATTGGCCGCTCGGGCACTGACCCGTGGGCAATGCTACTAGCGCCCACGAGGCCACTTCCAACCGCCTGCGTCTACGATTTGCGCATGCCAAGTTTCGACATCGTCTCCGAACTCGATATGCAAGAAGTCCGCAACGCGGTCGACCAAGCCAATCGCGAAGCCTCGACCCGATTCGACTTCAAGAACACCAACGCCACGATCGAGATCGGCGACAAGGATCTGCGACTGTCGGCTTCGACCGAGGACCGACTCCGCGCGCTCTATTCGCTCCTCGAAGAGAAGCTCGTCAAGCGCTCGGTCTCCTTGAAATCCCTCGACCCCGGCAAGATCGAAGAGGCCAGCCAGGGTGCCGCGCGCCAGAAGGTCGCCCTGAAGGCGGGCATCACCCAGGACGTCGGCAAGAAGATCAACAAGATGGTGAAGGACATGGGCGTGAAGAGCCTCAGTTCCTCGATTCAGGGTGATCAGGTGCGCGTCACGGGCAAGCAGCGCGACGACCTGCAACAGGCGATCGCGTTCTTCAAGCAGTCCGACCTCGACGTGCCGCTGCAGTTCACCAACTTCCGCGACTAGCCCGGCGCCGACTCCTCGGCGGCGAGGTGCTCTTCGATCTCCTCGATCTCGTGCACGCGAAAGATCCGGTTGAACACCATCAACTTGAGCACCCAGAAGATCGCGAAACTGACGAGGTTCGCGCCGGCGACGAGTCCGGTGTTGATGAGGTGACTCAGGTGGTGGGTCTTCACCTCGTGACGAGCGAGGAGCGCCCCGAGTTGCGAGACGCCGATGCCGAGGGCGGTCATCGTCCAGAACGGCAGGATCTCCTTGCGCCAGTGGCTGCGTCCGCGTTTGCCCCACGTCCAACGACGATTCAGGTTGTACGCGGGCAGTGACGCGATGAGGTTGCCGACCAGCGTCGCCCACAGGACGCCGGGAATGATCTTCAGACCGTAGAGCAGCGAGATCGCGACGAACGACGTGATGGTCGAGACCGCGGACACCAAGGTGAAGCGGATCAGTTTCCGGCCTTCGTGAGTTCTTGACCAAGCGTGGAGCGAGCGAAGGCGAGTGAGCACTTCTGCAACCTTAGTTACCGAGTCATGACGGGCCTCGGCGCCACCCCATCATGCGTCATCCGGCGCTTTTTTAGTCGCCCCTTCGTCAAACGTCGGTATGTCGGGGTGGTGGCGGATGATGTGATCCAACTTCTCGTGCAACTCGATGTGGTGGTTCAACATGTGGTCGATCCGCTCGTGCGCCTCGGCGAGCTTGTGGTGCAACTCGCTGTTCGCGCGGTGGCTACTCTCTTCCAACAGCGCCGCGATGCGTCGGCGCAGCGGTGGCCAGAAGATCGCGATGAAGATCATGCCAAGGATTGCCTGTACGAGCGTGCCGACCATCTTGGGCGCGATCCTCGACGAGTCGATCGGCCAGAAGTCAGCGGACATCCGAGCGCGCCACCACGGGAAGATGATCGCGGCCACGACGTCGAGCACGATGAGCGCGACGCATATCGCGGCGAGGATGATCTGCGTCTTTCGATTGTCCAGTTCGTGCTTGACCGCGGGTGAGAGGTCGAGCGGCGCGAGCAACTTGGGTGTGGACCTGGGGTTCGCGTCAGAGCGGTCTGAACTCACGATTGCTCACTCTCTTGATTGACCATCAGACGAAGGCGCCACTGCGCAACTTAGACGCCGCGCGAAGGGTTCACGTTCGTGTCGAAGGTTGTCGGTGGTGGCGTCGATCGGCGTGACGAACGAACTCGAACGACACCGTCGTGCGCGCACCCTTCACGTCAACTTCACGTCACACGTCGTTCACGAACCGGTCAGATCGCGATCGAAGATCCGAGGACTCAGAGGTGTTCGATCTGATCGATCTCGCTCGACAGCTCCTCGGCGACCAGCTCCTCGTCGATCACCTTCAACTTGTCGAAGTGGAAGATGCGGTTGAAGACCAACAGTTTGAGGACCCAGAAGATCGCGAAGCACACGAGGTTGGTGAAGGCCACGAGCCCGGTGTTGGCGAGGTGACTCCAGTGGTGCGAGTGCACGACCGCGCGGACCCAGAACGCACCGATCTGGGAGAACGCGATGCCGGCGAACGCCAGTAACCAGTACGGGACGATCTCCTTGCGAAACGCACTGCGACCGCGCTTGCCCCACGCCCAGAGTCGATTGAGATGGTACGACGGGAGTGTCGCGATGACGTTGCCCGCGAGCGTGGCCCAGATGACGCCGGGGATGATCTTGAATCCGTAGAGGATGACGATCGAGCCGAACGACACGCCGGTCGTGATGACCGAACTCGCGGTGTAGCGGATGAGCTTCTTGCCCTCGTGGGTCTTTGACCACGCGACGGATCGCTCCAGAAGAGTGCTCATGCCAGCCAGTCTATTTCTTCGGTCAGGCCAGAGCGTCGAGATGCAACAATGGTGTATGTCTGAAGCCCTTGAATTCCTGGTGAATCTGCTCGACCTCGAACAAATCGAGGTGAACATCTTCCGCGGCCGTCACCCCAAGGAGGAGCGTCAGCGAACGTTCGGGGGCCAGGTCGCCGCACAAGCCCTGATGGCAGCGGGTCGTACCGTCGAATTCGGGAACGTCCACTCGCTGCACTCGTACTTCCTTCGTTCCGGGGACCCCACGATCCCGATCCTCTACGAAGTCGACCGCATCCGCGATGGCAAGAGTTTCTCCACGCGACGCGTCGTCGCCATCCAGCACGGCAAGGCGATCTACAACATGCAGGCGAGCTTCCATAGCGAAGAGGAGGGTCTCGAGCATCAGTTCGTCATGCCCGAGGTCCCGGCGCCCGAATCAATCGCGCGACTCTCCGATCGCATCACGAACGAAGGATGGGCTGAGGAGTGGGACAAGCGCCAGCACCCCATCGATCAACGATTCGTGGGCGAGCTCCCGTGGAGCGCCAATCGCAACCGAGATCCCTTCCAGCGGATCTGGATCCGCGCCGACGGTACGTTGCCCGACGATCCCCTGCTGCACGCCTGCGTGATCACGTACGCGAGCGACATGAGCCTCATGGACGCGATGCTCAAGCCGCACGCGATCGACTGGGAGAACGAGTCGTTCATGTTGGCGAGTCTCGACCACTGCATGTGGTTCCATCGCATCGTTAAGGCCGACGAGTGGCTGCTCTACGACACCGACTCGCCCATCACGCACGGCGGTCGCGGCCTCGCGCGAGGGTTCCTCTACAACGAGGCGGGTCAGCTCATGATTTCCATGGTGCAAGAGGGCCTGACGCGCGTCGTCGATCCCAAGAAAGCGAAAACGGCATGAGCATCGAAGAGTCCGTCCGCGCCTACGAAGAGTCGACCGAGTACTTCTTCCGTGAGGCCTTCGTCGTGACCGAGCACAACCTCGACCGTCACGTCGAGGGCGGTTGGAGCGCGCGTCAGGTGATCCACCACGTCGCCGACTCCGAGGCCCAGTCCTACGCCCGACTCCGACGTCTGCTCGCCGAACCGGCCGGCTCCATCCTTCAGGGCTACGACGAGGCGGCCTGGGCGCAGTGCGCACAACTCGGTTACCAGGAACTGCCCATCGAACACTCGCTCGACGTCATTCGCGCGGTGCGAACGGCGTCGCTCGACGTGCTGCGCCGTCTCGGTGACGCGGACCTCGAGCGCTACGCGCAGCACTCCGAGTCCGGCCGCTACACGGTTGCGACGTGGCTGGAGGTCTACATCGATCACCCGAGGGCCCACGCGGCCCAATTGGTCGAAGCGGTGAACGCCTAGGGACTAGGAGCGCGCCGCCATCGGGACGTACTTGCGCTCGTCGGCGCCGATGTAGAGCTGTCGGGGACGCGCGATCTTCACGTCTTGTTGAAGGAGTTCTTGGTAGTGCGCAAGCCAGCCCGACGTGCGCGGGATCGCGAACAGTACCGTCAACATCTCGAGCGGGAAGCCCATGGCCTGGTAGATCAGTCCCGAGTAGAAGTCCACGTTCGGGTAGAGCCGTCGCGAGATGAAGTAGTCGTCGGCGAGCGCGATCTCCTCGAGCTTGAGGGCGATGTCCAACAACGGGTTCTTCCCCGTGACGGTGAAGACTTCGTCGGCCGTCTTCTTGATGATCGTCGCGCGCGGGTCGAAGTTCTTGTACACGCGGTGACCGAAACCCTCGAGCAGTGCCTTGCCCTGCTTCACCGTCTCGATGTAGGCCGGGATGTTCTCGATGCTGCCGATCTTGGTGAGCATCTTGAGGACCGCTTCGTTGGCGCCACCGTGTCGCGGACCATAGAGCGCCGCGGTCGCCGCGGCGGTCGCGGAGTACGGGTCGCCGTGCGAGGAGCCCACGACGCGCATGGCGGTCGTCCCGCAGTTCTGCTCGTGGTCGGCGTGAAGGATGAACAGGACGTCGAGCGCGTGCGCGAGGATGGGGTCCGGCTCATAGCGGGGCTCGGCGACCTTCCACATCATCGAGAGGAAGTTCTCCGTGTACCCGAGCGTGTTGTCGGGGTAGACGAAAGGCATGCCGACCGAGAAGCGGTGCGCGGCCGCGGCGAGCGTGGGCATCTTGGCGATGAGTCGCACGACCTGGCGATGCAAGATCTCGGGGTCGTCGAGGATCTTCGCGTCCTTGTAGTACGTCGAGAGTGCGGCGATGGCCGACACCAACATGCCCATCGGGTGCGCGTCGTAGTTGAAACCTTCGAGGAATCGCTTACGCACGTTCTCGTGGATGTACGTGTGGTGCGTGACCTCTTCCTCCCACACCGCGGCCTGCGCCTCGGTGGGAAGTTCGCCGTAGTTGAGCAGGTAGGCGACCTCGAGGTAGGTCGAGTGTTCGGCGAGCTGCTCGATCGGGTAGCCGCGATAACGCAGGATGCCGAGGTCACCGTCCACGAAGGTGATCGAGGACTCGGCGGCCGCGGTGTACAGGAATCCGGGATCGTAGAACCAGACGCCGGGGACGGCGCGTGAGAACTGGGAAGCGGCGACGCCTCCATGTTCGATGGGAATCTCTCGCGTTTCGCCGGTGCGGTTGTCGGTCACGGTAATTGACTCAGACACGGTTCCTCAATTCATCTCTCTGGGGGCGAGTCCATCGTATGCCAACTGGCCAGTAACCCGGTCTTCAATGGTGTCAGGAGTGTGACAACACCACCACGTAGGTTCGCGTCTTGGCGAGGCCCGTACCGATCGGTGTCCCCGAGACCGTGACGACCAGGTCGGCGCGCTCGCCCGGCTGCGTGACGAAGTTCTTGGTGGAGATCGTCAGCGTCTGCTGGGGCGCCAGACTCTCGATGAAGGCCTGTCGAGCGACCGGCAGCGAGCCGTTCAGTGGTCGCAGCATGACGCTCAGTGTCAGGGGCTGCTGGTTCGAGCTCGAGTTCTCGACCGACACGAGGGCGTGGAAACTGTGTACCGCCGGCAGCGCCAGTTCGTGGGGCTGGGGCGACGACGCCGTCGGGAGCAGGTTCACGGCCACCACGCCCGCCCCCGGCACGTCGGTCGGCGACATCACGACGTCGTAGGTGCGCGTCGTCGTGAGGTTCGCGCCGGCCGGCGCGCCCGTCACGCTGATGCTCAGCGTCGCGCGTTCGCTCGGCACGGTCGCGAAGTTGCGGGGCACCACGGCGTAGGACTGCAGCGGAGCGAGGTGGAGGGGAAAGCTCTGTCGCACGGCCGGACGGGGTCCGTTCGACGGCGTCAACGTGACGGTGAGCGTCGCGGACTGATCGACGTACCCGGTGTTGACGACCGAGACGCCCATGTGGAACTGACTCACGGGCGGCAACAGCAGTTCGCCGTGCGTCGACGGGAACGGCGCCGGCGAGATCGACACCGCCGCCACGCCGATGCCACGGACCACTGCGAGCGTTGATGATGACGTCAAGTTCCGCGCGCCGTAGGCGACGAAGTACTTCGCCCCACCGAACGTCATGGCCTTGAGATGCACACGTCCCGGCTCTTTGGTCAGGTCGTAGCGGTCAGTGTTCCACGCGATGCCCGTCGTGATCACGAGCTGTCCGGGCGAGGACACCGGTCGGTCCGTCGAGACCGGTGTCAAGGCGGGAAGACTGAGCTGGCTCGCGATCGAGCTGAGGATCGTGTTGTACGCGTCGATGCGCTGCTCGGTCAACTGGTCCAACTTGTCGTTGACGTCGTGGGCCAGTTTGGGTCGACGAAGCAGTTGCGCCTCCGTGCCCCAGTTGAGGAGATCGAGTCGGAGCTGGCGCAGGTCCGTGTCCATGACGGGCCGAGTGAGCGTCCCGCCGCTGCGCAACAACGTCGCGAGGCTCTGGTCGAAGTCGTTCTGCTGGACGATGAGCGCGTTGGCCAGTCCGCCGAAGCTCCGATTCTCGCTTCGACGAGTGTCGAGGGAGCTGTGCGCGGAACGGGTGACGTCGCGAGCGAAGACCAGGAGCACGAGGGTCACCGCAACCGCGAGGGTCAGGAGCAACGTTTGTCGCCGACGTTGTGCGCGTGTTCGGGCCACGAACGTCAAACTTACTCGTACGAGTTTTTTTGCCCTACTCGTCGTCGAGCGCGTCAAGTTCGAGGATGTCGTCCACGCCGGTGAAGAGCACGTTGTCACCATTGATGCCCCATTTGGCGTCGCTCAGTTGGTTGGTGAGTTGGTCGACGGAATGTAGTTCGGGCAGATCCTTCGCACGTTGCGCGCCGCCGAGCGCGCGCATCTGGTTCGCGGCGGGGATGAGTCGGCTCTCGATCGAACTCAGCATCGCGTTGTAATCGCGTACCAACGAATCGACCGACTTGCCCATTCGCCCCACCGGTTCGGCGATGAGGCGGATTCGGTCGAACAGTTTGTTCGCGGTGTCAAAGATCTGCTCGGCGTTGACCGCGATCTGGTGTTGGCGAACGATGAAGCCGACCGACCACAGCAGTGAGAGCAGGTTCGTCGGACCAACGATGACGACGCGCTCGTCGGCGGCGAAGTGCAGGAGGTCGGGATCGGCGTCGAGCGCGGCGGAGAGGGCGACGTCGCTCGGGATGAAGCACACGACGTATTCGGGCGCCGGTGATACGACCTCCCAGTAGCTCTTCTCCTTCAGGACCTTCACGTGACTTCGAAGGTCGCGCGCGTGCTTCGCCTGAAGTTCGTGACGCCTGTCCGCGTCCTCTTCGTCGAGGGAGGCCTCGAATGCCGCGAAGGGGAACTTCGCGTCGACCGCTAAGCGAATCCCGTTGGGAAGATTTATCACGCAGTCTGGTCGCAGCGTTCGACCCTCCTCGTTCGACGCCGAGACCTGTAATTCGTAGTCGATCGACTGACGAAGCCCCGACGCCTTCATCACGTTCGCCAACTGGATCTCACCCCACGCGCCACGTTGACTCGATCGCCCGAGCAGTTGATTGAGTCGGCGCGTCTCTTGTTGGGTCCTCTGTTGCGCGTCGAGCAGCTCCGCGGCCTTGTTCTTCACGTCCGAGAGCGCTCCCGCGTTCTGGAGGTTGAATTCGGTCAAGTTCCTCTTGTACTCACCGAGCAACTCCTCGAGCGGCTTGAGGGTCGAGTCGAGTTTCTCGTCGCGCAACTTCACGATGTCCTCCTGAGACGCGTTGAATCGCAGGACGGTCTCGTGCAGTACGTCGGTCGAGAGGTTCTTGAAGGTCTGGCCCATTTGATCGAGGGCCATCGCGTGGTCGAGGCTCTGACGTTCCAGTCGAGCGTGGGAGTCAGCCAGTTGCGAGTCGCGGACCTTCAGTTCCGAGCGCGCGCTCGCGACGTCGTCGCGCAGCGCCTGCGAGCGCTTGAGCGAGAAGGCCAACGTGCCCGCCACGCCTAGGACCAGACCTACGACGACACTGAGGGCTGCAACCATTCGATCCCTTTCGATCTGACGACCCCACCATAGATATCCGCTGTGACGCCGCTAACCTCGGACCATGAATCGGCTCTTCGGCAATCGGACGGAACCGGACCACGACGTCCCCTTGGTCGCCACCGCGGATGAGCAGATTCGCCCCCAGATCGTCCAGATTTTCGCCCTCGTCGGCGAGGCGATGGCCGGTGCCACGCACGCGCTGCTGTCGGGCGACCGCGAGCTCGCCAAGCGAGTGGTCGACAAGGACATCGCCATCGACAATCTCGTCAACTCCATTGTGATGACCGCAGAGATGCAACTCTTGGAGAACGACGCGCTCAACATCGCCGATCGTCGTCGACTGCTCACGTTGTTGCGCATCCTGCCCGAAGTCGAACGCAGTGGCGACCTCGCCGAACACATCGCTCGTCGGGCCGCGCGCGGCCTCGGCAACGAGATGTCGCCGCGGAGTCGCGGACTCGTGGAGCGGATGGGTGAGGTGGCCTCGACGATATGGCGCGAGGCGACCGACGTCATCATCGACGGAAAGCTGGAACAGGCCGGCGCCATCGAGGAGATCGACGACGAACTTGACGACCTCCACGTCTCGCTCACGGCTGAGCTGACGTCAGGTTCGATGACGCTCCCCGTGGCCGTCGAGTTGGCGTTGCTCGCTCGTTTCTACGAGCGCTTCGGCGACCACTGCGTCAACCTCGCTCGCCGCCAGGTCGGACGCGACGGCGCCGACTAAATCGTCGCCTCGAATACGAACCGCGACGTCGACCTCGACGCGCGGCTCAGCCGTGGGCCGCGACGTCGAATCGATCGAGGTTCATCACCTTGGTCCAAGCCGCGACGAAGTCAGTCACGAACTTCTGTTGGGCGTCACTCGACGCGTAGACCTCGGCGATCGCTCGCAACTGCGAGTTCGAGCCAAAGACGAGGTCGGCGCGACTCGCCAGCCACTTCAGGTCACCGGTCACGCGACTTCGTCCTTCGAAGACGTCCTCAGCCGACGTCGTCGCCGACCACTCCGTGTCCATGTCGAGGAGATTGACGAAGAAGTCATTGGTCAGTGTCTCTGGTCGCGTCGTCAAGACACCGAGCTGGGACTGCTGGACGTTGGCGTTCAAGACGCGTAGGCCCGCGAGCAGGACCGCCATTTCAGGTGCACTGAGCGTCAAGAGGCACGCGCGGTCCAGCAGCAGTTCTTCGGCGAGACGGTGCTGATCGTGTCCGAGGAAGTTGCGGAACCCGTCAGTCGTCGGCTCGAGCACCGCGAAGGATTCGACGTCGGTGTCCTCCTGGGTCGCGTCGGCACGTCCGGGGGTGAACGGCACCTCGACGGGGCGCCCGGCGACCTTGGCCGCCTGTTCGACGGCCGCGTTGCCACCGAGCACGATCAGGTCGGCCAACGAGACCGCCTTGGCGTCGCTGCGTGACGCGTTGAAGTCCCGCTGGATACCTTCGAGGGTCGCCAGTACCTGTGCCAGCTGCGCCGGATCGTTGACCGCCCAATCCTTCTGTGGTTCGAGTCGAATTCGCGCGCCGTTCGCTCCACCGCGCTTGTCGGTGCCGCGGAAGGTCGACGCGGACGCCCACGCCGTGGCCACGAGCGCGGGAATCGAGAGATTGGACGCGAGGATCGTGGCCTTCAGCTGCGCGACCTCGGCAGCGCCGATGAGTTCGTGCGTGACCTCAGGCAGCGGGTCTTGCCAGAGCTGGGGTTCGCTCGGGACCCAAGGACCGAGGTAACGCGAACGTGGACCCATGTCGCGGTGGGTCAGTTTGAACCAGGCTTTGGCGAACGCGTCGGCGAACTCCTGGGGGTTCTCTTGGAAGCGCTTCGCGATCGGCCCGTAGATCGGGTCGAAGCGAAGGGCCAGGTCCGTGGTCAACATGGTCGGCGAGTGGCGCTTTGACGGATCGTGGGCGTCGGGCACGGTGTCGGCTCCGGCCCCGTCCTTGGGCTTCCACTGGAACGCTCCGGCCGGGCTCTTGCTCAACTCCCATTCGAACGTGAACAGCAGGTCCAAGAATGTGTTGTCCCACGTGATGGGCGTTGACGTCCACGCACCTTCGAGTCCGCTCGAGATCGTGTCGTCACCGGACCCGGTGCCGAAGCTGCTCTTCCAACCGAGACCCTGGAGCTCGATGGGTGCGGCCTCTGGTTCGCGCCCGACGTGCGGTTCGGGGTCGCCGGCACCGTGGGTCTTGCCAAAGGTGTGGCCACCGGCGATCAGTGCCACCGTCTCCTCGTCGTTCATCGCCATGCGCTTGAAGGTCTCGCGGATGTCGCGGCCCGCGAGGAGAGGATCGGGGTTGCCGTTAGGCCCCTCAGGGTTCACGTAGATGAGACCCATCTGCACCGCGCCGAGCGGGTCGTCCAGGTCGCGATCGCCGCTGTAGCGCTCGTCACCGAGCCACGTCGTCTCGGGGCCCCAATTGGTGGCGTCTTCGGGTTCCCAGACGTCCACTCGCCCACCGGCGAAGCCGAAGGTCGTGAAGCCCATCGACTCGAGTGCGACGTTGCCCGTGAAGACGAAGAGGTCGGCCCACGAGATCTTCTGTCCGTACTTCTCCTTGATGGGCCAGAGCAGTCGACGGGCCTTGTCGAGGTTGACATTGTCGGGCCAACTGTTGAGCGGCGCGAAGCGCTGCATGCCCGATCCGGCACCGCCGCGTCCGTCGCCGATGCGGTACGTACCGGCGCTGTGCCACGCCATGCGAATGAAGAACGGCCCGTAGTGGCCGTAGTCAGCGGGCCACCAGGGCTGTGAGTCGGTCATGATCGCGAGCACGTCCTTCTTCAGGGCGTCGAGGTCCAACGTCGCGAACTCCTTGGCGTAGTCGAAGTCGTCATCGAGAGGATTGGCGGCCGGCGCGAACTGATGAAGGATGCGAAGGTTCAACTGATTGGGCCACCACTTCTGGCTCGGCAGACTGTCCTTCAAGTTGGTGAAGGCGCCGCCGGCCACGGGGCACCTGCTCTCGTCATTGCCTTCTTGGATCATGGGATCGATGTCAGTCATGTGATGTCGCTTCTTTCAGGTTGTGATGAGGTGGTTGTTGAGGGGCGAGGTTGGTGCGAGCGGGGACCGTTCGCGGTCGTGTCATCGGCGAGCTTCGATGTCACATTACGTGCTTGGCAGTCGGGGCATCGACCCCAAAAGGCGATCTGCGCCTCATCGATCTCGTAGCCCTGGTCGTCGGCGGCGCTGAGGCACGGGGCCGAACCCACGACGCAGTCCACGTCGACGACCCGGTCGCACTCTCGGCACAAGAGGTGATGGTGATTGTCGTTCACCCGGTCTTCGTAGCGGGCGGCCGACCCGTCGGTCTGGATTCGACGAAGGAGCCCGTTGGCCGACAACGCGGCCAACGCGTCGTAGACCGCCTGGCGCGAGATCGCGCCGATGTCCGAGAGGACGAGATCGGTGACCTCGTCCGCCGAGACGTGGGGGTGCGAGGAGATCGCGCGCAACACCGCGACGCGTTGCGCCGTCGCCTGAAGGCCGTGCTCACGAAGTTGCTCGACGGCGTCGGGGCCCGTGATGCTCATAGTGGTGAAACTAGCAGATTCTGGGGTTTGTCTAATTGTGGACTGATTCCAGAAACACGGCCGATGACGGCGGTCGCCGGGGGTCTAGCGCAGGGTGAGTAGTGCTTCGGCGATCTGCACCGCGTTGAGCGCGGCGCCCTTTCGCAGGTTGTCGTTGCTCACGAAGAAGGACAGGCCGTTCGCCACCGTCTGCGCGTGGCGGATCCGTCCCACGTAACTCGGGTCCTTGCCCGCCGCCGAGCGCGGCATGGGCATTTCGCACACCACCACTCCCGGGGCGTCCTCGAGCAACGCCGTGGCGTCCTCGGGCGAGAGCGCGCGCTCAAAGCCCGCGGTGATCGCGAGCGAGTGGCCGGTGAAGACCGGCACGCGCACGCAGGTCACGTCGACGAGCAGGTTCGGGATCTCGAGGATCTTGCGGCTCTCGTCGCGTAGCTTCTTCTCCTCGCTCGTCTCGAGCGAGCCGTCCTCGACGATTGAGCCGGCCATCGGGATGACGTTGTGCGCGATCGTCGCGGGGAACTTCTCACCCAAGTCCAAGGGGTAGGCCGAGCCGTCGAACGTGAGCAGTCGCACGTCATGGCTGGGGATCTTCTCGAGTTGGGTGGCGAGTTCATCGACGCCCTCACGACCGGCGCCACTCACCGCCTGGTACGTCGCGACCGTGATCGAGGTGAGCCCAGCGGCCGCGTGCAACGGCTGAAGGACCGGCATGGCGGCCATCGTCGTGCAGTTGGGATTGGCCACGATCCCCTTGGGAATCGAACGCAACGCGTGCGGGTTCACTTCGGACACCACCAGCGGCACGTCGGGGTCCATCCGCCACGCCGAGGAGTTGTCGATGACGATGGCGCCGGCGGCGGCCAACTGAGGTGACAGGACCTTCGACGACGTCGCTCCCGAGGAGGCGAGAGCGATCTCGATGCCCGAGAAGTCGGCGCCGTGGGCGTCTTCCACCACGATGTCGCGGCCGTCCCACTCGAGGGTCGTGCCGGCGGAGCGCGACGACCCGAAGAAGCGGATCTCCTCCACCGGGAATCCGCGCTCGCGCAGGATCGCGCGAATCACCGTCCCTACCTGACCGGTTGCTCCGACGACCGCGACTCGCATGCGCCAAGTCTACGACGACGCGGGCGAACGCTCGCCGCCAGCGCCGGCCTAGGCCGCGTCGAGTCCGAACGCGGTGTGCAGATGGCGGACGGCGTCGGCCACCTTCTCCGCCCGCATGACACAAGAGATACGGATCGAACTGGTGGAGATCATCTCGATGTTGATGCCGTGCTCGGACAGCGTCTCGAACATCAGGGCCGTGACGCCCGGATTGGACTTCATGCCCGCGCCGATGATCGAGACCCGTCCGATGTTGTCATCGCTCGTGACCTCGGCCGCGCCGATCTCCTCCTTCACCAACTCGCACGCCTTGGTGGCCGCCTCGAGATCGGTCTTACCGATGGTGAACGAGATGTCGGTCATGCCCTTGGCGCTCGTGTTCTGCACGATCATGTCGACGTTGATGCCCGCGTCGGCGAGCTCGCGAAAGAGGCGTGCCGCGATACCGGGACGGTCGGGCACACCACCCACGGTGATCTTCGCCTCCGAGGTGTCGTCGGTCACTGCCGAAACAACGGCTTCTTCCATAGTGGGGTCCTCCTCCACGATCCAGGTCCCTGGTTCCCAGGTGAAACTTGAGCGGACGTGCAGCGGCACCGAATGGCGCCGCGCGAACTCGACGGAGCGAAGCATCAGGACCCGACCACCCGTGGCCGCGATCTCCATCATCTCGTCGAAGGAGACTTTGGGCAGGCGTCGCGCCTTCAACACGACCCGCGGGTCGGCGGAGAAGACACCGGTGACGTCGGTGTAGATCTCGCACACGTCGGCCTTGAGGGCCGCCGCCAGCGCCACCGCGGTGACGTCGGACCCGCCTCGTCCGAGGGTCGTGATGTCACGCTCCGTCGACACACCCTGGAATCCGGCGACGACGGGCACCAGCCCGCTGTCGAGTGCCTCTCGCAGTCGGTCCGGTCGAATCTCAAGGATCTTGGCCCTCGTGTGGTCGGTGTCGGTGATGATCCCGGCTTGGCTTCCCGTGAAGGACGCGGCGTCGACGCCGCAGGCGCCCAGCGCCATCGACACGAGCGCCATCGAGATTCGCTCACCGGCGGTAAGGAGCATGTCGAGTTCGCGCGGTGGACGCGTCGGCGAGACGTCGTCGGCGAGACGGATCAGATCGTCGGTGAACTTGCCCATGGCCGAGACCACGACCACCACGTCATTTCCGGCTGCCTTCGTGCGCGACACGTGTTCGGCGACGGCTCGAATCCGGTCGGCGTCGCCCACGGACGTGCCGCCGAACTTCTGAACGATGAGCGCCATGCAAACAAAGGTTAGTTGAGGCTCTCGAGGCGCCTCAGACGGGCTAGTAACGTTTACCCCTATGGCAACTTCGAAACGTGAACGTCAAAAAGCGGCGCGCCGCATCAAAATCGAGCAAATGCAGCGACAGGCGAAGCGTCGCCAGAACATCCGGCGCGGCATCATCTTCGGCATCGTCGCGGTACTCGTGCTCGGCGCCGGCACGCTGCTCTTCTCCTCGAATTCGACCACGACGACGACCACGACGTCGACGTCGACCACGTCGGTGACGACCACCACCGTCGCCACGACCCCGACCACGATCGCCAAGGCGAAGGCGGTGGCGCTGCAGGCGGCGGCCAACGCCAAGGCCGTGGCAGCGGGCTGCCCAGCCTCCACGTCGACGCGGGTCAACAACCTCTCGTGGTCGAAGGCACCGGCCGTGACGATCGACAAGTCCAAGACCTACGAAGCGCACTTCGTCACGACGGCGGGCGACTTCGTCGTCAAGCTCGACGCGGCCACCGCGCCCATTACGACGAACAACTTCGTCTTCCTCGCTCAACACGACTTCTACAAGTGCGTGATCTTCCACCGCGTGATCCCGGGCTTCGTCGTCCAGGGCGGCGACCCGTCGGGCACTGGCACGAGCGGTCCCGGTTACACGATCCCCGACGAGTACCCCAAGGCGGGCAACCCGACCTATCCGCTGTATTCGGTCGCGATGGCCAATACCGGGGCGGCCCACTCCGGCGGAAGTCAGTTCTTCATCGTGACCGGCGCGTCGGGCGAATCACTGCCCAACACCTACTCGCTGTTCGGTCAGGTCGTCAGCGGCCAGAGTGTCGTTGCCACCATCAACAACGAAGGACTTCCAGGTTCGGGCGTTCCACCCGTCGTCGTCAACCGCATGCTGTCCGTCACGATCACCGAGTCCTAGGAGCGTCCATGAGCGACAACATCCCCAACCCCGACGGTTCGAGCGAAAAGCGACAGAAGTTCGACGCCGCGCCGCCGATGATCATCGACACCGACAAGACCTACACCGCGACGATGGTGACGAGTAAGGGCACGCTCGAGATCGTGCTCGACGCCCTCGGTGCGCCCAACACGGTCAACAGCTTCGTCTTCCTCGCCCGTTGGCACTACTACGACGGCATCGTCTTTCACCGGATCATTCCCGGCTTCGTGCTCCAGGGCGGCGACCCGACCGGCACCGGTGCCGGCGGACCGGGCTACAAGTTCAAGGATGAGTTGCCCAAGCCTGGTCGCTACGAGCTCGGATCGCTCGCCATGGCCAACGCCGGTCCCCACACGAACGGCTCACAGTTCTTCGTCATCTCCGGTCCCGACGGCATCCGCCTCCCGCCGCTCTACGCGCTGTTCGGCAAGGTCGTGAAGGGTCTCGACGTGGTCGAGGCGATCAACGCGATCGGCACGCCGTCGGGCAAGCCCCGCGAGGACGTGGTCATCGAGTCGGTGACGATCACCGAGTCCTAGAGGTTCGCCGGGTCCTGTCCCCGGGTCACGACCACGTCACCGCGCACGATCCGCCACCCGTTGTCGTCGTGGTGCACGATGCCCGTCGGGCCGAGTGTCACCAACGCGATGTCGCTCGCGAGTAACGAACGGGTCCGAGCCATTTGCTCGTCGCTCGACGCGACGCACAGCGCCGCACCGGAGCGATAACCGAGCCCCGTCGTGGGCGCTCCCCCGCGAGGATCGATCATGACGTCGCCGAGTACGGTCGACACCGAGCCGATCGCCACCAGTGTCGCCGACTGGTCGATCGCCGCGCCGACGTCACTGTCGCGCCAGACCGATCGTGCGTGTAGCGCCGAACCGTCACCGAGGATGACGACGTCGGCCTCGCCGATCCGTCGAGCGAAATAGGGATCGCTCAGCGCGGCCCGGTCGCCGGCCATGAGCGCCTCGACGCGCAGGTCGAAACCGTCACACTCGCTGGCGATCGCGATCGCCGCCTCGGTGATCCCGGTGAACGCGGCCGCCGTCGGGACGATCACGACGTCGGCGTCATCTCGAAGAGGCAGCGTCGCGTGGTCGGCGAAGAGTGCAGCGAGCGCGGGCAGTGAACCGACCGCGAACGTCGAAGGCGTCATTCACTGAGTCTCGCATCCGGGGCAAATCACCCTGGCAACTAATGTCTCTCCATGGTCTTTCATAACGTCGGCGTACTGGGCTCGGGCATCATGGGCAGCGGCATCGCCGAAGTGGCCGCCGCCACCGGCGCCACGGTCATCGTGCGAAGCCGCAGCCAAGCAACGGCCGACGCCATGATCACCACGATGCAGAAGTCACTGGCGAAACAGGTGGAGAAGGGTAAGAAGGACCAGGCCGAGGCCGACGCCATTCTCTCGAGGGTCACGGCGACCACGCACCTCGCGGACCTGGCGAACTGCGACTTCGTCATCGAATCCGTGATCGAAGACCTCGCGGTGAAGCGCGCGCTCTTCAACGAACTGAGCGGCGTGGTCAACCCTGACGCGATCCTCGCGACCAACACCTCGACCCTCTCGGTCATCGAACTCGCCATGGAGACGTCACGACCAGACCGCGTCTGTGGACTGCACTTCTTCAATCCCGCGTCGGTGATGTCGCTCGTCGAGGTCGTACGCCCCCTCTGCGCGAGCGACGAGACCATGGACATGGTGACCCAGTTCGTGCTCGCGTGCGGCAAGGAACCGGTGAACGTGAAGGACCAGGCCGGCTTCGTCGTCAACGCCCTGCTCTTCCCGTACCTCAACAACGCGGTGCGACTCCTCGAGCAGGGTGTCGCGACCAAGGAAGGCATCGACATCGCGATGAAGGGCGGGTGCGGCTTCCCGATGGGCCCCTTCGCGCTCCTGGACCTCGTGGGGCTCGACACGTCGGTGGCGATCCTCGACGCCCTCTTCGCCGAGTTCGCCGAGCCGAACTTCTCACCGCGCCCGCTGCTGCGGCGAATGGTGAGCGCCGGTCAGCTCGGGCGCAAGTCCGGCTCGGGCTTCTACGACTACCGTCGCTAGAGGGAGGATGATGGCCGAACGCTCGAAGCCATGGGTGATGCGGACCTACTCGGGCCACTCCACCGCCGTGGCGTCCAACGAGCTCTACCGCCAGAACCTCGCCAAGGGCCAGACCGGGCTCTCCATCGCGTTCGACCTGCCGACCCAGACCGGGTACGACCCCGACGACATTTCGGCGCAGGGCGAGGTGGGCAAGGTCGGGGTGCCCGTCGCGCACCTCGGTCACATGCGCCAGCTCTTCGACGGGCTTCCCCTGGCCGAGATGAACACGTCGATGACAATCAACGCGACCGCCGCGTGGCTGTGGGGTCTATACCTCGCCCTCGCCCAAGAGCAGGGTGTCGACCTCGATCAACTCCAGGGCACGACCCAGAACGACATCGTGAAGGAGTACCTCAGTCGCGGAACCTACATCTTCGCTCCCGAGCCCTCCAAGCGGCTCATCGTCGACATGATCGCCTACGGCCAGGATCACGCCGCCAAGTGGAATCCGATCAACGTCTGCAGCTACCACCTCCAAGAGGCGGGGGCCACCCCGGTCCAGGAGATCGCCTACGCGCTCGCGACCGCCATCGACGTCCTCGACGCGGTGCGCGACTCGGGCAAGGTCGCACCCGAACAGATGCCCAACGTCGTCGGACGGATCTCCTTCTTCGTGAATGCCGGCGTGCGCTTCATCGAAGAGATCGCCAAGATGCGGACCTTCACCGCCATGTGGGACGAGATCTGTCGCACGCGCTACGGCGTGCAGGACGCGTCGCTTCGCCGATTCCGCTACGGCGTGCAGGTGAACTCGCTCGGACTCACCGAGCAGCAGCCTGAGAACAACGTCCAACGGATCGTGCTCGAGATGCTCGGCGTCACCCTGTCCGCGGACGCCCGGGCCCGGGCCATCCAACTGCCCGCGTGGAACGAGGCGCTCGGCCTCCCACGCCCCTCGGACCAGCAGTGGAGCCTCCGCATGCAGCAGGTGCTCGCCTTCGAGAGCGACCTGCTCGAGTACCCCGACATCTTCGCGGGCTCCCAGGTCATGGAGAGCAAGGTCAAGGAGTTGAACAACGCCGCGCAGGTCGAGCTCGACGACGTGCTGGCCCTCGGTGGCGCCTTCAACGCCATCGAGGAGTTGAAGGGCCGCCTCGTCGCGAGCCAGTCCGAGCGCGTCGCGCGAATCGAGTCCGGTGAGCAGGTCGTCGTCGGCGTGAACCGGTTCACCGAGACCGCCGAGAGCCCGCTCACGAGCGACACGGCGCTCGAGGCCATCATGACCGTCGACCCCGCGGTCGAACGTCAACTGGTCGACGACGTCGTGGCGTGGCGCAGCGCGCGCGACGCGACGCTCGTGGCGACCTGCCTCGACGAACTGCGTCGCGTCGCCGCCAGCACCGATGTGCGCGACAACATCATGGTGCCCACGATCGCGCTCGCCAAGGCCGGCGGCACGACCGGCGAATGGGCCGGTGCCCTACGCGAGGTCTTCGGCGAATACCGAGCCCCGACTGGCGTGCGCACCGGGGTCGCGGCGCGCGGTCCCCTCTTCGCCGCTCTCGTCGAACGATCCAAGGCGCTCAGTGCCAAGCGCGGGTCACCACCAAAACTGCTCGTCGCCAAACCGGGTCTCGACGGACACTCCAACGGAGCCGAACAGATCGCGGTCGCCGCACGTGACGCCGGCTTCGAAGTCGTCTACCAGGGCATCCGCCTCTCCCCCGAGGAGATCGTCGCCACCGCTCGCGACGAGGACGTGGACGTCATCGGCCTCTCGATCCTCTCGGGTTCGCACCTCGCGCTCGTGCCGAGGGTCGTCGAGGGACTACGTGGTGCCGGTCTCGAGACGAGGGTCGTGGTCGGGGGCATCGTGCCCGACGAGGACGCGAAAGCGCTGCGCGCGCTGGGCGTCGCGGCGGTCTACACGCCCAAAGACTTCTCGCTGGCGACCATCATGGACGACCTCTTGGGGATCGTCGAGTCGCTCTAGTTGAAGAGACGCGGACGACGGTTCGCGAAGTGGCCCGCGTTGAACCATCGACCCGAGAAGCGCCAGTTGGGCACCGGATCGGCCAGCGGCGGCGCCGACTTCTGCTGACGCAACAGCTCCTCGGCCGTCGCGACGAGCGCCGCCAATTCGTCGGGTTCCAGCGTCGGGCGCGGCGTGAGGCCGTAGGTCACAGCGGGACGTTCCCGTGCTTGCGCTTGGGGAGCTCTTCGCGCTTGCTGCGTAGCAGTTCGAGCGATCGGCTGATGAGTCGACGCGTCTCGGCGGGGTCGACGACGTCGTCGATGAAGCCGCGCTCGGCCGCGATGTAGGGCGAGACGTACTCCTCCTCGTACTGACCGACCAACTGCTTGCGCAAGGTCTGGGGGTCGTCGGACGCGAGGAGGTCGCGACGGTGCACGATCTCGACCGCCCCGCCGGCACCCATGACCGCGAGCTCCGCGGTCGGCCACGCGTAGGCGAGATCGGCACCGATGGACTTGGAGTTCATGACGACGTACGCGCCGCCGTAGGCCTTGCGGATCACCACGCAGATGCGCGGCACCGTCGCTTCGCAGAACGCGTAGAGCAGCTTCGCCCCGTGACGGATGATGCCGCCGTACTCCTGCTCGGTGCCGGGCATGTACCCTGGCACGTCCACGAACGTGACGAGCGGGATGTTGAACGCGTCGCACGTTCGCACGAAGCGCGCCGCCTTCTCGCTCGAATCGATGTCGAGCACGCCCGCGAGCACGTTGGGTTGGTTGGCCACGATGCCGACCGAGTGGCCGTCGATGCGCGCGAAGCCACAAGTGATCTGCTGGGCGAACGCGGCCGAGACTTCCATGAACTCCGCGCCGTCGACGATCGAGGTGATGATCTTCTTCATGTCGTAGGGGAGGTTGGGTGAACCGGGCAGGACGCTGCGCAGGTCCTCGCAGAGACGGTTGGGGTCGTCACCGGTGAGGATGCGCGGGGCCTCCTCCATGTTGTTCGACGGGAGAAACGAGAGCAGGTAGCGGACCTCGTCGAGGACGCTCTTCTCGTCGGGCATGACGAAGTTGGCGACGCCGGACTTGGTGGCGTGGGTCATCGCGCCGCCGAGTTCCTCGAGCGTGACGTCCTCGCCCGTGACGGTCTTCACGACGTCGGGTCCGGTGATGAACATGTGACTGGTGTCCTTCACCATGAAGACGAAGTCGGTCAGGGCCGGCGAGTACACGCCGCCGCCAGCGCTCGGACCGAGGATGACCGAGATCTGGGGGACGACGCCCGACGCGCGCGCGTTGCGGATGAAGATCCCGCCGTAGGCGTTGAGCGCCGCGACGCCCTCTTGGATTCGTGCGCCTCCGCCATCATTGAGACCGATGATCGGCAGGCCCATCGTCGTGGCGAGGTCCATGATCTTGTGGATCTTCTCGCCGTGGGCTTCGCCGACGGCCCCGCCAAAGACAGTGGAGTCCTGGGAGAAGACGCAGACCTGTCGGCCGTCGATCTTCCCGTAGCCGGTGATCACTCCGTCGGTGTAGGGACGGTTGTCCTCCATGCCCATGCCGTCGGCGTGGTGGCGACTGAGCATGTCGAGTTCCTGGAAGGTGTCCTCGTCAACCAGGTACTCGATGCGCTCGCGCGCGGTCATCTTCCCTCGTGAAAGGTGGCGTTCGATCGCCTTCTCGCCGCCCGCCCTACGCGCTTGGGACTTGCGAGCGTCGAGATCGGTCAGACGATCATGCATTGAATGTTCCATGAGTTGCAAGGCTATCCAATCACCGGAGAGCCCATGCTCGACGCGTAGTAACGCTCCGTCGCTACTGGCCCTCTTGGACGAGCTCGATCAAAGTCCCAAAGGAGGCCTTGGGATGCACGAAGGCCACGATGGTGCCGCGTGACCCCGGACGCGGCGCCTCATCGATGACGCGCGCCCCCGATGCCTTCACCGCGTCGAGCGCGACCGCGCAGTCATCGACCCGGTAGGCCACGTGGTGCAGTCCCTCGCCGTTCTTGGCCAGGTACTTGCCCACCGGCGAATCGTCACGGGTGGGCGTGAGCAGTTGGATGTAGGAGTCGGCGACCTGGATCAGTGCTTCGTACACGCCGTCGGAGACGACCTCCTCGCGATGCACGACGACGGCGCCGAAGACCTCTTCGTACCAGTTGATCGCGGCGTCCATGTCGTTCACCGCGATGGCGATGTGGTCGATCTCGGTCAGTAACGATGTCACGGGCTCTCCTAGTCGTGTCGACGAAAGATGGTGAGACGGTAGTCGCCGACGCTCGTTCGCAGTTCGGGGTTGGAGACACCCAGCCCTTCTCGCTCCGCCACGCAGAGCACGCCGATCTTGCCTTCGTGCCGATTGTGGTGCACCTCGTAGGCGGCCTCGCCGGTCTCGACGAGTGGGAACACCGCCGACAACGGTGGCACGACCTTGCCGTCCATGATCGTCTGGTTCGCCGCCCACGCCTCGCGGTAGTTGGAGAAGTGCGAGCCCTTGATCGTCTTGAGTTTCATCCAGAGGTGACGGTTGTCGTACTCGATCATGTAGCCGCTCGTCGCGGCGCAGGTGACGATCGTGCCGCCGCGCTTCGCGACGAACACACTCGCGCCCATGGTGGAGCGTCCGGGATGCTCGAAGACGATGTCGGGGTCGGCGCCGACGAGTGCGCGGATGTCCTTGCCGAAGCGGCGCCATTCGCTCTCGTCCTGGGTGTGTTCGTCCTTCCAGAATCGGTAGTCGTTCGCTCGACGGTCGATGACGTGCTCGCACCCCAGCTCGCGAAGCGTCTCGACCTTGTTCGCACTCGACACGACGCCGATTGGCGTGCCCCCGGAGTTGAGGACGTGCTGCACGGCGAAGGACCCGATGCCGCCCGACGCGCCCCAGATCAGGACCTTGTCGCCCTGGGTGACCGGCGCGCCGTTGCGCGACACCAGCATGCGATACGCGGTCGAGTTGCACAGCGCGTTGACCGCGGACTCCTCCCACGTCAGGTGCGTGGGCTTGGGCATCAGTTGATTGGCCTTCGCGACGCAGATGTCAGCCAGACCACCGAAGTTCGTCTCGAACCCCCAGATGCGCTGGTTGGACGACAGCATCGAGTCGTCGTGACCGGACGGATCCTGGTCGTCGACGTAGTTGCAGTGGACCGTCACCTCGTCGCCGACGCTCCAGTTGCGCACGGCCGACCCGGCGCGGATGATGACGCCGGCCGCGTCCGAGCCGATGATGTGATAGTCGAGCGCGTGCCGCTTTCCCCAGTACGACTCCTTCGCGAGTCGATCGAGGAACCCGAACGTGGAGAGCGGCTCGAAGATGCTCGTCCACACGGTGTTGAAGTTGATGGACGACGCCATGACCGCGATGAACACCTCGTCCGGCGCCAATTCGGGCAGCGGGACCTCGTCGACGTGCAGACTCCGACGTGGATCCTTGTCGGCACTCGCCATGCCCTCGAACATCGACTGCTCGTCACGTCGCACGAAGACCGCTCGCGTCGTCGCGGGCATGTCGATTGACGCCAAAACCGCACCCGAAGCACCGGAGCGCACCGCATCGAGAATCTCACTCATCGAGGTGAGGTTAGTGGGCGTGGCGTGGTGGTCAGTTCTCAACACGCCGACAGATTTCTAAACTCGCTCGATGGCGCTCCTCCACATCATCCCGGCCTTCGCCCTGACGGCGTTGGTGCTCGCCATGGTGCCGGGCCAGGGTGTGGCGATGGTGCTGCGCCAAACCATGGTCGGCGGCGCACGCTGCGCGTACATCTCGGTCGCCGGCAACTCAGTCGGTCTGATCATCTGGGGACTGGCGTCAGCGGTCGGCCTGAGCCAGGTCTTCGCGCACTCCCACCTCGCCTACAACATCCTCAAGTTCGCGGGTGTTGCGTTCCTCATGTTCCTCGCGCTCCAGACGCTCATTGAACTGCGCCACGTCGCGGGGAAGTTCGACGTCCAGGGCACGGCGCGCGTGCGCCCGCTGGCGGCCTTTCGACTCGGCTTGATCACCAACCTCACCAACGTGAAGGCCGCTGTCTTCGCCGTGGCGTTCATCCCGCAGTTCGTGCCGCGTGACTTCTCACTGTCGAGCGGCATCATCGTGCTCGCCTGCGTGCAGTCACTGGTCGCCACCTGCTGGTACACCACGCTCGTGACCTCGGTCGACCGGGCCGCCACCGTGCTCGCCAAACCCTCAGTGCGCCGATGGCTCACCGGTCTCTCGGCGGTCGGGCTCATCGCGCTGGCCACGGTGCTGCTGTTCTCGTCGCCCCTCCGACACCAACATTCTCCGGTACCTTTAGACCAACTTCGGAGAGCAGGACGTTGAGCACCACACTTCCCACAACTTTCACTTCCAGGTGATCGGGAAACACTTTGATCCACTCGACCAGATTCTCGACCAGGACTCGACGCTCCCGATCGTCGGCCTCAGCCCACACCGCGTCCATGTCAAGGTCAGCGAGTAATCGCGCGACCTCCTCGAATCGCAACTCCAGGTCACTTTTCATCTGCTCTTCGTGGCCCTCTAAGACCAATTGACGACGTACAGATTCAATGGCAGTCGCTATCCGAGTCTCCTCACGATGGAAACCGTCAGCGCTGATCTTCCCTGCGTAGTAGAGGCCAAGCAGTTTGTCTCGTTCCCCATTGAGAACGTTCAGGGTTTTCGCCGGTGCCGCCCGTCGGGTCCGACGCGGCGTCCCCGCCGCGTGCGGGTCCCCACCGGCCAGCCGCCGCCGGATAGCCCCTCGCAAGCCCTCATTGTGACCAATCTCGCGAAGTCCCACGACCGCCGCCCGAGCAAGTCCCAGGTTGCTTCGTGACGGCTGATCACATCCCTGGCCACGGTGACGACACTTGTAGGTCAGATGGCCCTTGCCGTTCTGGGCGACGACCATCTTTCGATTGCACAGCCCACACACCACACGACCCGAGAGAGGATCACTCGACTGTCGCACGCCCTTGGCGGTCCCACGATGCGCGTTCTGCCACTCCTCTTCGCTCACGAGCGGATCATGGATGCCGCGAGTCCACTTGCCCTTGCGAAATGTTTCGCCGCAGTAGATACGCGAGTCGAGAATTGATTTGACGGTCGAGTACTTGAATCCTGTCCGCTCTTCGATGACACGGTAGGACATCCGCTCGCCCCTAAGTCGAAAGCATTCGATGACCATGGGCGCGTCAACGTTCGGCACGAGCAGTCCGTCGATCATGTCATAGCCAGTCTTTGGTCGATTCGGCCAGCGACCCTCTTTCACCAACCGATCGAGACCCATGCTGACGTTCTCGGACAGCGCTTCGCGGTAGTACTCCGCTTGTCCACCCATCATCGAGAAGAACCACCTACCCGCCGGAGACGACAGGTCGAGATTCTCACAGACCGAGTGCAAGATAACGCCGTACTTATCGAAGGTGTCGCGCAGCTCCATCAAGTCGCGCAGGCTTCGCGACAATCGGTCGAGTTTCCACACGATGACGTGCGAGGCGTGGCCCGCCTCAACCGCCGCCAACAACTGCTGCACGCCAGGCCGCAGCATATTCTTGCCAGAGATACCGGGATCGGAGACGACGGTGATCTCGCCAAGATCGTGCAGATTTGCATAGGCTCGGAGTTTGTCCGTCTGACCCTCGATCGACCAGCCCTCCTCCGCTTGTTCCTCTGTCGAGACTCGGCAGTACGCCAGGGTTAACACGTAGACCTCCTTTGGGTCCTCGGTTCTTGTTCACAATACGCAGCCCGATCGACACGAGCGCCGTAGCAACCGCGTCGAAGTCGGGTGGCGGCATCATGGCAGTCCATACTTCAATCGTTTCTCGGCAATGCGAGAAGTCATGGAACGCTCCGAGGTTCGCGCGTAGTGCTGCAAATGACGCTCCAAGGTCGGGATGAGTTCGATACTGGACTGGCAGTTGGTCAGGGCGCCGAAGTTCGCCAGATGGCCGACAAGCGACGGCATGAGGTTCTCCAGGACGCCCTCCTGCTTGGCCTCGTAGGCACGCTTGATGCCCACAGCGTTCTGACCAATGCGAGCACGTTGGACACTCTGCCAGTCCTCAGAGATGGGCCAACGAGACTTGGTCTCATCATCATTGGGGACGCGATGCGTCAACCACTCGTGCGTGAGGTAGTGCCACAGAGAGCCACTCGCCCCCAGCACCTCCTCTGGCGTGGAGATGCCGAACTGACGCAGCACTTCGCGGTGCAACTCGAACTCGACCCGCGTGACGTGATGATTGGGGTCGTAACCATCACCCCACACGTCCTTCCAGTAAGCCGTTCCGGTCTTGGTCGACTCGATTGTCTTGTCGTAGATGCGGGCAAAGATCGTGCCTGAGTTCCGCGAGCCGATTTGCAGTCCGTTGAACTCTTCGGCCACTTCGAACAGGTGGCGCGCGTCGGCGCGGCACAGAAATTCGTGGCGTCGGTCTCCCGAAAAACTCAGACCTTGGAAATCCGCGAAGAGGTCTAGGCGGCTCACCTGGAAAAGCACCGGACCGCATATCGATTCCATGAGTGATCGCGCCCACTCCACGACGAAGTCGACGCCAGCACCGTGGAGAAACTCCGCGCGAGGCTGGATACGAATCGCGGGAATCTTCGTCTTGGGCGTGAAGCCAATGCGTGCGAAGGGATCATCGAGGCAGTAGCGATAGAGACCCCACTTGCGCGGCTGTAGTTGCATCACGAGTCCCCCAAGGGTGATCTCCAGCGGACCCTCTTTCTGATCGGCGAGTAACCGCAAATCGCGCAACTGATCGAGCAGTGCGACCGGCAATGCGGCACGCCCGGAGAGGTAGAGCGCGTCCACGCCAGAGGCGAGTTCGCGTGTCCGGTCTGCGCCGAAATCGAAGGGAGAAGTCTCTGCCATCAGATGGCAGTATAACATTTGCTGCCAAACTGTGGCAGAATGTTTTCGACACCAGCAGGGGGAACATGAGCGATCAGGGAACTCGACGCCAGCCGACGTGGATCGAGGTTGCCGTCAGCAATGCCGGGATGATGAAAGGGGCGACCGCCATCACCTGGGCATGGTGCTGGGGCATCACTCGCGAGAATCTGAAGCACGATCCCACTGTGGAAGAGGTCGCGGAGTACTGGAATGCCTCTGTTCGCACTGCCTACCGCGATCACGCCGCCTTCAAGAAGGCCTTTCCGATGCTTGACTCACCTGCTCCCTACGTTGACAATCCCGCAATTCTTCCGATCGTCAAACGCGCGAGCAAGCGAATGGCCGACTTCGAGAACAACATCAAATCCCGTCGTCGTCCCACCGATGTTGCGGCAATGAAGATTGGATTCGTGCCGTTCGGCGTCTAGGCAGTTCGTGGCATTGACTAGGGGGGGGCACAACCTGCAAGTTCTCTTATTCACGTATCGACGGTGGGTCAAGTTCTATGGCAGCGCGGTGCGTGAAGATTAAGTTTCAGAAGAATCCAGAGAGAGAGTGCCGAGGAGGTTGACATTAAGACGACAATTGCAGTGAATCTCGTCGCGGTCGGTGTTGTCGCATCGTTCTTAGTCGGCATCGCTTTTGTGTTGAGCCGAATCTATTCGCGAGGGCTTGACTCTGGCAAGGTCCCTCAAGAATGGTCAGAAGAGGGAGGAGTCAAGTCGCAACTGTTTCAAGGTGTCAATTCGATGGCCGATGGCCGATGGAAGCCCACTTTGAAGAAGATTTGGTTCGCATTCTTGATACTCGACCTCATCGCCATCATCATTGTGCTGGTCGCTTGACGCCCTAAGGCGTTTTCGGCTGAAAGAGCCTATGCAGTTTGCGGGTGCTGTTATACAGGGTTCGCACCCGGTTCCACTCGCCATGAAAATCACGGCGTGAACAATCACTATTTTGGATCGACATGGATCCAGTTCAAAAGGACTTTTGCTTCGGTCTTAATTACTGTGTTACTGCCATGCGTGTCTCACACGAACGATTGATCGATTCGCTGAGCCTTCGGGACGACTCGATGGCGTTTTCAGACTCCGCTTGGGATCGAATGACTCTCGATGCTTGGTCAATCATCGATTGGGCCCACCGCCTTAAAGGTTTAATTCTTACGACTCCAAAACTCCAACTGCGAGAGCCAGCGGTTCGAATTGTGCTCATTGAACTCGTCAAAGTAAAAGAATTCCGTGACTACGTCCAGCATCTCGGGTCGCACTTACAAGTGAATGGTTCGCACTACGCCTGGGGCGTGATCATGTCGAGCGCCAGGTTCGACCCCGACACCCAGAGCAGACTCACTTATTCCGTTGAAATCGCCCGCGGACCTCTGAGAGTTCAATTAACAGACATTGTCGCTGCGGCTGATTTATTCAATCAGAGGCTGAAATCATCCCAAGAGACGAAGGGTTGGCTCGACTCGGAAGACCGGATCCCTTTAGTCGTTGATCTTTAAGCGACCCAAGACTGACGAGTCCAAACATCCCCAATGGCATCCCGAGAAACACGACAGAATTGAACTGTGACGTTAACTTTTGATTCATTGGGCTTCGTCTCGGAATATTCCGTGGAGCCCGAGCCTGAATTTCCAGGAAACGGAGAGTGGCAATGCCCTGTCTTTGGATTTGATCGCGACGGCGGTTTCATGGAGCCGTTCGAATCCCGGTTTGGCAGTCCCGTGACAGTCGCTTATGACGCAACACAGCCTGGTCGATGGGTGGGGTTCTTTGCGGCAGGTGGGCTCGGAGGAATTACCGGCCTCTTTGCGTGTCCGCTCCCAACAGAGTCATGCGTGCTAAATGATGGCTTGGCATATGTCGTGAGGGTTGATAATCCTCGTGAAGGTGTTTCGTTGGTGTCGAACCAAGTAACTCAGGTTGTAAGAGTCCCCACATTGCCACTTGTACTCCTCGTCAGTTTTTGCGACATGGTGGCATTGGGTTCCTCAGGCATTGCATGGCGAAGTCAGAGACTGGCATTGGATGATTTGCGGGTCGAAAGTGTAAGTGAAGCAGCGATTTCTTGTAATCGATACGTCATTTCTGGAAGTTCCACGATTCAATTGAACCCTCTGACAGGTGAGATTATGGCGGGAACGCGATTTGATGAAATTTGAGTCCCTACCGTAAGCACCATGGAGACAATCTCCAATCGGAGATTGTGTAAGTCGGCCCGCAGAAGCTGTGCTCAGTTTTGGGCCATCATCCTTGATTTCGGAGCAGTGCAATAGTGGGTGGAGATGAATCTGACTAAGCGCCGGAACCGAAATCGCAAGGCTTTTTCGAGAGTTCAGTATTTTTCCTTGGCGACAAATCGCTTGTTCCGATTCCTTAGCGTATTTATGGTTTTATGCGGGCTCCTTTTGTTGGCTTTGGGCGTATTGACGATCTTTTCAAAGACACACAGCGGTGGCCACTTTCCTGTCATTCTTCCGATCGTGTGCTTTTTGGGAGGCGTGGCATCTCTATGGGCGCGCGATTTTGGACATGGTCTAGTGATCGTGACTGACTCTGACATCAAGACTCGCAACCACATTCATCGGACTGCTCGCAAAGATGACATCAACTCCTTGGACATAATTCACAGCGACCCCCTCGGGTCCGAATCCACAACTCCAACGTTGTTCCTTCGCAACGGCAGGTCATTGGTCCTCGAACCTCTGATATGGAGCGAGCAAGTTGGATCAGAGCAACCCAAATGGACTTATTGGAAACAGCAGCAGGTTGTTAAGGAGATTCGAGAGATCCTTCACGTGGGTGGCAATGACTAGGACCGGATCTTTCGCGCCGTTGTCGGCACCAAGCAACTGATTCATTGCGTCCACCTTTGGATCCGCCAGTCGAATGTGCAGGTCGGCCCGCCCTCGCCATCACGCAGCAGTACCATCTCATTGTGAAGCGACGTCCGACGTTTCTGATTGCACTTGGCGTAGTGGTCGTAGCAGCGTTAGCGCTCCTGATTGACCACTATGCGCTGGAGCCCAAAGCCAGTCATCCGCCACCGAGCGCCGCGAATATACGAAGATGCCTCGGAACCAAGGTCCTAAGGACAGGCGGGACCAGCTTCCGCTATCCCTCTTGCTGGACTTTGAGTGACTACACGGAAGAGTCAACCATGACAACCGCTGTTGCCTTCCTATCGAATCAGCCGATGCACCAACCTTGCAAGACCACTCGTTCAGGCATTTCGACCACGGTCAGTTGTGGCTTTCCGGTCAAGACGCTCGAGCGCGGCGGAGTGCTGGTCACGTTTATCGCAGGGGGTATGCCGGGATGGACGATTGCTGACGATACAGGACGACACCTTATTGTGGACCATCACGCGGCTCGAGAGACTGTGATCAGGAAGCCAAACCGATCGCTGAACGCGACCACTGAGTATTGGATCTTCATTGATAGAGGGGTGCCCGACAACTACTACCAGTTCGACGTGTACTTCCGCAACCCCGGGGTGTCGGATGATCAACGGCTACTTCGAAAGATGCTCAACTCGATGAGGATTCAATAGAGACCATCCCCAGACTTCTACGGATCTAACACTCAACTCATTGTGACCCTTGAGTTTGGATGGGACGGGGCATTCTTCGACCACTGAGTGAGGCGCCAGTGCCAGTCGGAGAGAATGTGTGGGTCGGCCCGCTGAGCGCCACGAAGAACCGTCTATCGTTGAAATCGAGTTTCACTCGATATAGAGGAGCCGTCATGTCACGCAGCGTCATCGTCGCCGGTAGTCGAACCGCCATCGGAAAGCTCGCGGGCGCGTTCGCGTCGCTCAGCGCGATGGACCTGGGCGGCGCCGCCATCAAGGGAGTACTCGATCGCACCGGTGTGGACCCCGCGAGCGTCGACGTCGTGCTGATGGGACAGGTCCTCCAGGCCGGTCAGGGCCAGATCCCGGCCCGTCAGGCCGCCGTGAAGGGTGGCATCCCCATGACCGTGCACGCGACGACCATCAACAAGGTCTGTCTGTCGGGTCTACAGACCATCTACCTCGCCGACCTCATGATCCGCGCGGGCGAGGCCGACATCATCATCGCGGGCGGCATGGAGTCCATGACCAACGCGCCCTACCTCCTGCCGGGCGCGCGCGCCGGCTACCGCATCGGCGATCAGAGCGTCGTCGACTCGATGATGTTCGACGGACTGACCTGCGCCTTCGACCAGTGCGCCATGGGTCTCTCCACCGAGCGCTACAACGACGGCCGCATCTCGCGTCAACGACAGGACGAGTTCTCGGCGCGAAGTCACCAACTGGCGGCCGAGGCCATCAAGTCGGGCAAGTTCGCCGACGAGATCGTTCCGGTGGCGGTTCCCCAACGAAAGGGTGACCCCGTATTGGTCGAGACCGACGAGGGCGTGCGCGCCGAAACCACGGTCGAGTCGCTCGCCGCACTGCGCGGGGCGTTCGCGAAGGACGGCACGATCACCGCGGGCAACGCGTCGCAGATCTCTGACGGTGGTGCCGCGGTACTCGTCATGTCGGCCGAGCGGGCCGAGCAACTCGGTCTCGCGCCACTCGGCGAACTCGTCAGCTACGGCCAGGTCGCCGGTCCCGATGCCTCACTCCTCACCCAACCGTCGCGCGCCATTGGCCAGGCCCTGAAGAGGGCGAACATGGACCTGAAGGACGTCGACCTCTTCGAGATCAACGAAGCGTTCGCCGCCGTGGGACTGGCTTCGGCCGATGACCTCGGCATCGACGAGGACAAGATCAACGTCAACGGCGGCGCGATCGCGCTCGGTCACCCGGTCGGGATGTCGGGGACTCGCGTCGCGCTCACCGCGCTCAGCGAACTGCGCCGACGCGGCGGCGGCGTGGCCGCGGTGGCGCTCTGTGGCGGCGGCGGTCAGGGCGACGCCGCCATCCTTCGCTCCCTCTAGTCGGGGATGAAACTGGCGACCACCTCGTAGCGCTCAAGACCGACCGTGCGGTCGTCGGGCAACGCCAGCACGTACGCGCCCCCGAGAGGGTAGTGATCGTTGCGCAGTGACTTCGGCAACTCCGTGGCCAACGCGAACATCAACTCGTGCACCGTGGGGTTGTGCGCCACCACCAGCAGGGACGTCGTCACCGGGTCGATGGCCGCGAGGTCGATCAGGACATCCTGCGCCGAGACGTCACGGACGCCGTTGTAGATCAACTCGCTGAACTCGCAGTGCGCGACGAACGGCGTCCCGTGAAAGGCCCGCCGAAAGGTCTCTCTCGTACGTGCGGCCGAGCTCACGAGCGCCGTCGTCGGCCCGTAGCGACCCAATGCCTTGGGGTCGAGCGCCCACTCGCGGAGCTTTTCGCACTCGTCACGTCCACGCTTGTTGAGCGTGCGGACGAAGTCGGACTCCCCCGGCCCCGCGGGCGACGTCTTCGCGTGTCGAACGATGGTCAGATACCGCACCCCGTAATACTGACGCATCAGCGTGGCCTTCACCACTGGTCGCGTGGTTTAGCGTTGGGGGATGCACGCGTTGACGTACTTCCAGGCGATCATCATGGGGCTCACCCAGGGGATCACGGAACTCTTCCCCATCTCGAGTCTGGGCCACTCAGTGCTGCTGCCCGGCGTACTCGGATGGCACAACCTCGTCAGTGCACAGTCGAAGCCGGAGTCGTTCTTCCTCGCTTTCATCGTCGGTCTGCACGTCGGCACCGCGCTGGGTCTCCTCGTCTACTACCGCAAGACGTGGATCGCGCTCTTCGCGGGACTCGGCCGACAGTTGGGACGGACCCGGACGAACGGCGTCGCGTCGCTGTGGCACCTCTCCGATCCCGACATCGACAAGAACTATCGACTGTTGTTCATCCTGGCGGTCGCAACGGTACCGGTGGGGATCGCGGGACTGTTGTTCGAGCACGAACTTCGCGTACTCTTCGCCAAGCCGCTCGCCGCCGCGATCTTCCTCTCGGTGAACGGCGTGATCCTGCTCGTGGGCGAACGACTGCGGCGCAACAGCGGTCGCCACGTGCAGTTCAAGTCGATCGACACGATGAGCGCCCGCGGCGCCTTCGCCATCGGGTGTTCGCAGATCTTCGCCCTCTTCGCGGGCATCTCGCGCAGTGGTATCTCCATGGTGGCCGGATTGATGGAAGGACTCGACCACGAGGAATCGGCGAACTTCGCCTTCTTGCTCGCGACGCCAGTGATCCTCCTCGCGGGCGTCTTGAAGTTGCCCGACCTCCTAGGTCCCCTCGGCGACGGCGTGCGCTATCAGACGGTCGTCGGTGCGCTCTGTGCGATGGTGACCGCCGTCATCTCGGTGCACTTCCTCACGAGGTGGTTCACGACCAAGACCTTGATCCCCTTCGGCTTCTACAGCCTCGTCGTCGGTCTGCTCTGTGTGGTGCGCTTCGCCTAGTCGGTGAGGATGCGCCGTCCGTCGATCGCACGACCGAGTGTCAGGTCGTCGGCGAACTCCAAGTCGCCCCCCACGGGAAGTCCACTCGCGGGCTGGGACACCACGAGACCCGGTACTTGCAGCAGTCGACTGAGGTACATGGCGGTCGCGTCACCTTCCACGTTGGAGTTGAAGCACAGGATGACCTCTTTGACCGGACCGTGGAGTCGAAGAATCAGCTCTTGAATCCGCAACCGGTCGGGGGTCACGCCCTCGAGGGGATTGAGCACACCGTGCAATACGTGATAGGTCCCGTGGAACGCGCCGGAGCGCTCCACCGCGACGACGTCGGGAGGGTTCTCCACGACGCAAATCGTGGTCTGATCACGCCGATCGTCAGCGCAAATCGGGCACAGCCCCCCGGTCTCGGCGATATTGCAGCAGCGCTCGCAAAATGAGAGTTTCGTCTTCATCTCGTCGAGCGACTGCGCGAGTCGCGCCACGTCTTCATTGGGTTGGCGCATCAGCCAGAACGCAATGCGCTGCGCCGACTTGGGTCCGACACCAGGGAAGCGTCCCAGTTCGTCGACGACTGCCTGCAGCGGTGGTGGATAACTCATTTGATCTCCGTGGCGCCGGGAAACATCTCGGTGATGAGGTGTTCGCCCGCCGAGTCGACGATAACGACCGATTCATCGGGCGAGTACGCCTCTTCGATCTCGACGGTCCGCGCAGGCTCGCGACGTGGCGCCGATGCCGGTGCGGGCATCGAGGTCGCGAGGGAGGGGATCGACCGCCCAGGTGATCTGCAGCGGCACTTTGAATTCGTGTTCCATCGCGCTCTTCAGTCCCTGCAGGATCATCTCGGTGTTCTGACGCATCTCTTCACTGGGCAGTGCGATCGTCAGATGCGATCCTTCGAGCGAGCGAACGAACGCCGACTTGAGGAGCAGCTGGGCTCCGCGTGACGTGCGCGGGACGACCTTTTCCACGAATCGTTCACGCACGTCATCGAGGTCGAGGTCGACACGCGTCGACACGTCGCCCGTGCCCGCGAGGTCAACCGTCTCGGCGACCATCGGCTCGGTCGTCGTTTCACTGACGGCCGACGCCCTGGGCGCCATCGGCGCGTTCGGTGCCGCTGCTGGCGTGCCGATAGGTCGAAGCACCGCTGGTGCGACGGGCGCGACCGGCTCCACGCGAACGCCGTCACGTTCCAGGCGAGTCACCCGTTCGTCGATCGCTTCCAAGGAACTGTCGAGTTCTGGTTTTATGAGCCGCACGAGGGCCACTTCAAGGATCACGATCTTCTCCGGGGCGCTCTTCATTTCGCGCATCGCGCGCCCAACGGTCTCGAGAATGCGGACCGTGCGGGGAAGTCCGAGCTGTTGTCCCCACGAGGTGAGTCGCTCTCGGTCACTGTCGACCGCGTCGGCCACCTCGGGTGCGACCTGCAGCAAGAAGACCTGTCGCACTTCGCCCGCGAAACTCTCCGCGAGTTGTTCGGGGTCCCAGCCTTCTCTCGTCAAGACCGCCAGCGACTTCAGCGCCTCGACGGCGTCGGCGTTCACCAGGCGCATGGAAGAGACCATCGAACTCCGGTTGACTTTCGATCAGTGAGCCCGTGGCGATGAGTTGATCGAGCGCACTGAGTGCGTCGCGCGCCGAACCGCGCCCGAGCCGCACCGCCGCTTCGATGGTCGCGTCGTCGGCCTTGAGACCGGCCGCCTTCTCGACTTCGTGCAACAACGAGTTGAGCGTGTCGCCGTTGAAGAGTCGGAACTCGAGGTGTTGCGTACGCGAGCGAATGGTCGGCATGACCTTGTGCGGGTCGGTCGTCGCGAGCACGAACACGACGTGCGGCGGCGGTTCTTCGAGCGTCTTCAACAGTGCCGCGGAGGCCGCTTTGCTGAGCTGGTGCACCTCGTCGAAGATGTAGACCTTCCAGCTGCCCGGCGTCCCGTGCCACGCGCCCGCGGTGATGTCGCGGATGTCGTCGACGCCGTTGTTCGACGCGGCGTCGAGTTCGGTGACGTCGAGCGACGTTCCCTTGGTGATGGCCACGCAGCTCGCGCATTCGTTACAGGCATCACCGTCGAGCGGATGTTCGCAGTTGAGGGCCTTGGCGAGGATGCGGGCCGTCGTGGTCTTGCCGGTGCCGCGAGGCCCCGAGAACAGATAGGCGTGCGAGACGCGCTGGTTCTTCACCGCTCCTTGAAGAGCGCGCACGACGTGGTCTTGACCCCGAAGTTCAACGAACCTCCCCGGGCGGAATCGTCGGTAAAGAGAGGTCACCCCGTCAATGGAAGTGGGTGTGGTGGACGCTTCAGCCATGCACGCATGCTAACGGTGAGGTGTTCGGTGCCGAGGTCCAAAGCAGTGGTCAGGCGATCCGTGGCACCCGACACGATCTGCTGAGAGCTGCTGGCTTCCACCCCTGACTCGGTTCACAGACGGTCGTCGCACGGGACCCGACCACTGCTTTGGACCTCGGCCGATAAAAGGCTACCGGAGAAGGCGATGGAGCGACTCGGGGTAACCTTGCACGCCGGTATTCATTTCGCAGAGGTGAGTGTCGGTACTCGGAGGAGTGCGAGAGCGGCCGAATCGGCACGATTGGAAATCGTGTGAAGGGAAACCTTCCGTGGGTTCAAATCCCACCTCCTCCGCCAAGCCAGAGGGCCTTTACGGAAGTAGACCCAACCGCTGACGAAAGTCCGAGCAGAATGACTCGATGGGTACCCCGAGTCAAATGTCGGTGAGTTAGCCGCCCATCGAGGTTTCAGAGCCGCTCACCCGGAGAGTTTCCAAACGGCGCGGCGGAAACTGCACACGGGTAGCGACCGGTCCCGTGTCCAGTAGTTGGAGTTGATTGCTCGCCTACGCGGCGGGGTCGTCGGGTGGATCGTCGAACCAGAACGGCTCCGCCAGAGTGTCGAAGGCTCCCTGGTCATTGGCGTGCGCGACTGAGATACTGAGGGCGTGCGTCCATCTCTCCGCAAATCTCGCGTGGCAGCCGGCCTGTCAATCGCGTTCGGCCTGACCATCGCCCCTCTCCATGTCATGGTGGCGAGCTCCGCCACCACGTCGACGATGGCCGCATCGTCGCCCGTGTCAGCGACCTTTCTGCCTTCCGGGGAGGGCTGGACCCTATCGGGGTATCACTGCTCGACCGGCGTCTGCATTGCGGTCAAGCGGACGACGGATTACGGAAGGACGTGGACTTCACTCCCACTTCCGCCTCGACTTCGCACGGTCGCCAGTCCCAACACGTCGAATTACTTCCCTCTCGTTCAGCAGAACATCTACTTCGCGAACGCGAAGGATGGCTGGATCTACGGGTCGGTGTCACCCGTTGGATCTATTGGGGACACGAACCTCTCCTACGTCGCGGAGATCTGGTCGACGCACGATGGTGGTGCAAGTTGGTCCGCCCTCAACACGACGTCGCTGGGAATGAGATTCGACATCCTCACCGTCGCGGCGAGCCGAGGATCGGTCTACGCACTCAGTTGGAAGGGGGCGACATTCGGGCTCTGGCGCTCGTCGGTCGCCACCGACGCGTGGCGACGCGTCGCCACGCCGACCCTGTATCCAGCGGCCGGCGGATCGAACATGGAAGGTGCGTTGATCTTCAAGGGCGTCAACGGGTGGTTGATGTTGGGCAATGACCGAGGCACGACCGCCAGCGCGCGTCTGGAGAGTTCAGGTCGCTGGGTTCATTGGAACGCCCCGTGTGCCAACGTCGGCGATAGTTTTTCGGTTCCCGTCCCCTTTGACTCGACCACGTTTGCCGACGTTTGCACGATTGGCGGATTTGGTGGGAACGTGGTTCCGGGAACTCCCCACTATTTGAAGCAGCAATCGAATTGGGTCTTCGTATCCCATGACGCCGGCCTGACGTTCAAGCCCACGTCTCAAGTCACGATCGGCGGATCTTCCGAATTCCTCGATTCGGTCACCACTCTGCCGGCGTCGCCAGCTCCAGGAAGGATCCTCGTCGCCAAATCGGTGCCGCACGGCATGAAGACGAGCGACCACTTGTACCTGAGCCGCGACGGCGGCCAGACCTGGCGTTCGGTCTACGCCAGTCCGCTCACTTCGTTCTTCCCGGTCATTCAGTTCGTGACGTTCGCTTCCTCGACGCTCGGTTACGCCATCGTCCAGAGAACGACGACGACGTCGGAGCTGATCATCACTTGGGACGGTGGCTTGGCCTGGCACGTATCCGCGACGTGACGAACGCCGCACAACTGACCACATCGAGCAACGGGTGTTCGGATTACTCGACTTCATGCGGAAGGTCACTTCTGGAAGATCAACCAGTCCGGCCCCTTCAGGGCGTTGGGAGTTCCGTCCACACCACGCCACCAAAGGTCGCGACGAAAGTGCACCCCCGCCTCGTGACGAAGTGCGCCACCGCCCTGTGACTAGTTGCGGATCATCGCTGAATGTGATGCTGGACTAGTGCTTGCGCAGAGGCGACGACAGACGTGTTGCGGGGCAAAACGGCTTGGGGCACTGTCGAGGTCCAGTGCTTGCCGCCATCAGAGGTGCGCCAAAGCGTGAGTTTCTCGTTGTTGTGCTCGTCGTTGCCCAACACGAAGCCGTGACCGACACCGAAGAACTGCACTTCAGTGGTGCCACCATCCGAACCACCCAGCAGTGGTTGCACCGGCTTCCAAGTGGCGCCTCCATCGTGCGTGACCGAGAGCGAACTCCGGGCTCCGACCAAGAACGCCTCTCGACCGGTGACCAAGTCGACGCCTCCGAGATATCCGAGGTCGATGTTCGATTTGGTCTTCAGAACCCACGTGCGACCGCCATCACTCGAGACGAGCACAGATTTGATTTGGAAACCCATGCTCGGACCCGAGGCGCACACCGTCATCAACGATCTCTCGGAGGTTGCTGAAAGGACCGCCGAAAGGGCGCCGGTGTGACATGGCACGTCGCGACGTGACCACGCGTGACCTCCATCGGAGGTAAACCAAAGCGGAACAACGCTCGGAGCACCCGTGGTGATGGCAGGCGGCGCGGTCATGAAGTAGGCGCTCGATCGACTGATGCGAACCAAATAGGTCTGCCCGTGGGCACCATAGGAAATCCCGCCGCTGTTGCCTTTGGGACTCGCTATCGATGACTCCCAGGTACGCCCACCATTGTTCGACGCACGAAGGTGGACCGGACACGGCGAGTTGGAGATTTTGTCGGCGTGCGTGCACGTCGAGACAACGATCCAAATCGAACGACCGATTGCCTTCACGTCCAGTACGAGTCCCCCTTGGGGACTCTTGGCCCATGTCGCGGCGTCATCGTGGCTCACGTAGAGCTGGGGACCATAGAGGAATACGTCACCGTGTCCATCAGTCGCCAACGTGGAACTGAATTCACTGTTGGCGCAGTCCCACGTCATGATCGTGACCAGTGATGTGAAGACGGCTCCGTCGTCCTTCGATTTGCCCACCAGGTCCGAGCACGTGGTGCCACTTGGAGTCTCTCGAGTGAAGACTCCGAATCCGGTCGACGGGTTGACAAAGTCGAACGACGCAATTGAGAGCGATGACCCCGCCGGCGCGGTCGTCGATGGCGTCGTAGCTGACCATGCGGGTCGGGGCAACAAGATGGCGATCACGACACTGAACAGGACGCCGAATGGGACGACTTCGTAGATTCGAAGTTTTCGCGACCACGTCATCAGATACGCCAACGCCTGACCCTGACTATCGATGCGCTCACGAGCATGGCACTTAAGGCCAGAAATATCAAGGTCTCGACGGCCTGGAGCGGCCAGTAGTGACTCTCGGGTTGATACTGAAAGACAAAGTGCACGTGAGCCTTGGCAACACAGTGCATGTAGACAGCATTCGACACGTTGTGGCTGCATCTGATGAATGCGCTCGTCTGGTCCCACCACAGCCAGGTCTTTCCGATCGGTGGACTGGTTCGGCTCGACGGCAACAGCGCCATGTTCAACTGCCAACCTCGAGCGACTGCCGTGGAAGCCTTCTCTAGGAAGCTCGTGTAGATCGCGGGCGCAACGAGGTGAGGTCGCATCCCTTGCACCAGGAGGCGCACCGCGACGAAGATCGGCAGGCCGACGACGAAGGCCCATCCGGGTCGTCGCACGAACGAGCCAATTGCGACTCCCAGTGAAAAGGCGAAGAGGGAGTAGCCCACGACCACCAGACCGGTGATGTCAAAAGCTTCCGGCTGGACGTGGATACCCGAGAAGCCACCGGACTGCGTCGCTGCAGAAATTGCAACGGCACCCGTCCACCACTGGGTGATCAGCGTCAACACCGCTCCGAACGCCACGATGATGAAGCCGTCGACGAAGAGTTTCGTGGTCAGCCAGTGCGTGCGGGTCATGCTTTGGGTCCACGCGAGACGGTCAGTACCAAGACTCGATTCGCCGGCGATGAGAGATACACCAAGCGACAAGCCGAGTACCCCGGGGAGCGCGTAGAGGACGTAGATGTCGCCGTCCGTCCAGTACTTCCACGTCTGACTGTGACCCATGATCGAACCGGTGACGAGCAGCCACATCACCAATGCGACGAGAGTCCCCGCCGCCACGAGAAGTTGCAATCGCTGGACGCGCCAGGCGACCCAGGTCACTGCACTATCCGAATCGAATTACGCGCGTTACGCCCTCGCCGATACCGTGCCTCATCCACCACGAGCCTCGCCATGGCATCTTCTCGGAGGTAGGCCAGCACGATTTCTTCCAACGTGGGTTCGATCACTTCCCAC
Organism: uncultured Acidimicrobiaceae bacterium; assembly: GCA_963804305.1. GTDB lineage: Bacteria > Actinomycetota > Acidimicrobiia > Acidimicrobiales > RAAP-2 > RAAP-2. Next base: position 41,951 of record CAWDPR010000003.1, read on the forward strand.
GATGGATCGACGATCAAGCGGGCTCCACGCACGAGCATCGTGCTTTGACGCCCCGACATCACCGACGTGATGATGTCGGCATCGTCGAGCGTTGGAACGGTGTTCGCGGGTCCGACGAGCAGTCGATGTGAGGCGAGCACTTCATCCAATGGACCTGCAAATCGGACGCGCGAAGAAGAGAGAATGATGACGTAGTCACAAACGGTTGCAAGATCACTCACTGCGTGCGAGGACAGCAACACCGTGGTCGCGTCATCCGCCACCGACTCGAGCAGGATCTGCATGAGTTCGTCTCGCGCCAACGGGTCGAGTGCGGCGACGGGCTCATCGAGGAGTAGTAGCTCCGGTCGTTTCGCGAGGCAGAGGGCCACTGCCACTTGGGCCCGCTGACCACCAGACAGGTTCTCGATCCTCGATGACAGCGGTATGCGCAGTTCCTCCAAGTGGCGTCGCGCCCTCGAATCATCCCAACGGGGGTTTAGCTCACGCCCAAATCTGAGCATCTCGCTCACACGAAAGTCTTTATAGAGAGGACGATCTTGGTCGAGATAGGCCGTTTGCGCCAGAGCCTCGACCGTCTGGGTCCTCGGTGATCGGCCCAGCACACTGAGTGTTCCAGTGCTCGGAACGCTGACCCCAGCCAGGAGTCGAAGGAGCGTCGACTTGCCCGCTCCATTCGGACCGACCAGTGCCGCCACCCGGCCCCGAGGAAGTGAGAAGGTGCAATCTTGGAGCGCCCAGGTCCTCCGATACCTCTTGCCGAGACCGATCGTCTCCGCGGCATCAACAACGTCACTCAACGCGTCGTCCCGTCTTGGCGACGTACTCGTTTCTCATCGCAAGGCTCACCAACGCCGCAATCGCTTCATCGTCCATCCCCGACGCGCGCGCCTCCGCCAGCCATATCGTAAAATCCCTCTGCAGTTCCGACTGACGTTGTGGGTCCGTCACCGGCGCAGTGAGCGCCAGGACGAACGTACCGGACCCCGCGCGTCCTTCGACAATCCCTTGGGCCTCGAGGTCGCGGTAGGCCCGATGCACGGTGTTGGGATTGATGGTTATCTGTCGGACGACCTCGCGTACGGGAGGTAGCTGATCGCCGGGCCGGAGGAGTCCCAAACTCACTGCTTGACGGACCTGGTCGACGAGTTGGCGATAGGGCGGTACGCCCGATCGTGCGTCCAATCGAAAGTGAATCATTTCGTCGCGAATGTCCATGTGTACTACTACATTAGTACAATGTGGTAACGTACGTGAGTATGCGCCGCGCCGTCATTGTTGCCGCTCTTGCGTTGGTGGTTGCGGGCGTCATGTGGGCGCTCTGGCCAGCAACGAAGTGGCCCGAGGCCTTCTGTGGCCCAGTCAACAGAGTCGTGGGCGCTGACGCTGTCATGATTTCGCAGAGCTTCAGCCGACCAGAGCCCACGCTGACGACAACGCAACGGAGACAGGTGTCCATCTTGCTCCATGATGTCCAGCTCGCAGCGGTTGCAGCCCCCACGCACCAGCTTCGATCAGAGTTGAACCGCTACCGCAAGGACATCGATGGCGTGATCTCCACGACCCCCGTGACCAATGCGATGAGCCAATTCGATCTGCACGCTCGCACTCAACTCAGGTCGTGCGCGATAGTACCCATTGGGTCCTGATGCACCGACTGCGCAGACGCTTATGGCGTCGGCGGCCCCGTCGAACGAACGTCGGTTGATCGAAACGAGAGCACTCCGGGACCGAAGTGAGTTGCCCATGGCGAAGCGCACAACGGTTGCGATCATCAATCACGAGTCGCCATCATGCGTTGACGTATCGCTCGAGTCCGTCGAGGATGAGATCGAGACCGAACTCGAACTCACCTTCCACCAAGCCCTCTGCCGCCTCCATGTGCACCGCGGCGTGTTCGAGGAGATAGGGGAAGGTCTCGGCATCGAGTTGGCGCATGAGAGTCTCCATGAAATCGGCCGGGGCGTCCGCGGGAAGGTTGTGCCCCAGTTGCCAAATAGTGAATCCCAAGATGTGGCTATCGAGTGCGTGGTAGCCCCTAGAGGCTGCCTCGGCCGTGAACCCCGCGTCACGGAGCCGAGCAAGCACCGACTCGATGTACCCCATCCTCGTGGAGATCATTCGTGCGGAGGTCGGCGAGAGCACGAGTTGCGTCGCCCAGGGATGACGCAAGAGGGCTTTATGCGCCGACACCGCCATTGCTCGCATGTCTGATCGCCAGTCGTTGGAGGGTGCGACGAACTCGAATTCAGAGAGCACGAGTTCCACCATGCCCGACAGGAGGTCGTCCTTGTCCTCCACGTAGTTGTAGAGCGACATCGCCTCCACTCCGAGGGCTTGGCCGAGCGCACGCATGGTCACGGCGTCGATGCCACTGGCGTCGGCCATCTCCAGCGCCGCGCCGAGGACCCGCTCGCGGCTAAGCGGGGTTCTCGTTCGATGGGTACTTGACGCCCGCGGCACGCTTGACATACTTACACAGTATGCCTATATTTACATTGTAAGGATACAATGTAAGTGGCGACCGGGAATTGGGAAGGACCGATGATGAAGGCAATCACCAGAACTATGTATGGGCCGGCCGAAAGCCTGTCCTTCGTCGATGCTCCGATGCCCACGCTGGGCGACACCGACGTACTCGTGAAGGTCCACGCCAGTTCAGTCAATCCCTATGACTGGCACATTTTGCGGGGCGAGCCGTACCTGCTTCGTCTCGGCGCAGGCCTCCGGCGTCCAAAGAACCACGACATGGGCATCGATGTCGCGGGCACCGTCGTCTCGATTGGCGAGAAGGTGACGAGGTTCAATGTGGGCAACAACGTCTTTGGTCTCGCTCGAGCCGCCTTCTCTGAGTATGCGGCGGCAGATGAAACACGTCTCACTACCAAGCCCGACGCGATGTCGTTCGAGTCAGCGGCGTCACTCCCCTGCGCAGGGAATACTGCCCTCATCGCCGTTCGCGACAAGGGGCAGGTCTCATCTGGAATGTCGGTACTCGTGAACGGCGCTTCAGGGGGTGTGGGATCGTTCGCAGTCCAGATCGCGAAGGCACTCGGGGCCAACGTGACCGGCGTCTGCAGTACGAGGAATGTCGAGCGGGTGAGGTCGATCGGCGCCGCCGAGGTCATCGACTACACGAGTGATGACTTCGCTCGGCAGCCCCATCGTTACGACGTGGTCGTCGACGCGGTGGGCAACCGCTCGCTGCGCGACCTTCGTCGGGTACTGAAGCCACGTGGGACGCTCGTCGTCGCCGGTGGAGGCAGTGGAAAGTGGATCCGACCAATGGTGTTGCTCTTGAAGGTCACGGTCGCCGCGCCCTTCGCACGCCAGCAACTCAAGAGCGTCATGGCCGGCGTGACCGCGGAGAACCTCGAAACACTGTGCCTACTGGTGACGTCCGGCGACGTCGTACCTCTGATCGACCGGACGTATCCACTCAGTGAGACGCCGGCGGCGTTGGGTTACCTGGAAGAGGGTCACGCCCAAGGAAAGGTCATCATCGCGGTGTGAAGCGCAGTTCGCCAGTAACGCGGAGCTGTATTTCCACCGCAGTAGACATGACTGATGCGGAGAGCTCTGCTCACCATCATGTTCGTCGCGAGTGGGATGTTGCTCAGCGCCTGCGCTGGAGGTCCATCACCCTCCTACATCCGGGGTTGGAATTCCAATCTCGATGGATCGTTCAATTGCTCCCTAGCCCCTCCGAGCGCCGCCGCGTCAGAACAGTTTGAGGAAGGTTGTACTGCAGCGATGCAGCAGTGGATGAACACCTTCGAGAACAGTTCTGGTCCATTCGGCGGCGGGACGAACTTCACGGTGCTTCCAGGCAATCCGAAGTACAAGATTGCGCCGATCAATTGAGTCGGTTCCGTTGATGCCTCATTCGTGCAATTGCTTTGACAACGCCAATCTGCCCTACGGCTGGTGTGAGAGGTGCAGGCACGAGTTCACTAGTCGTGTGCCAAAATGTGCGCGTGCGTGGCGACCATCGGCAGCCTGTTGATGTACGACCGCTAAGAACGCGACTCTTTTCGCCGAACCTTCATCTTTCTCTGTCACGCCGCGCACAACTCGTTTCACTGTTCTTTCTCGTGGGCGCCGCGGTCCTCATCCCCTGGACCATCTTTCTCGGGCTCACACTCCCCCCGAAATATGACGCGGGCCACTGGCGATTTCTTTGGACCGGATTCGATGCGGCGCTCATCACCGTGCTCCTTCTCGCCGCGTGGGCTGCGTGGTTTCGACGCCAAATACTCGCCGCGATCGCCATGGTTGCGGGAACCTTGCTCTTCTGCGATGCCTGGTTCGACATGGTCACTTCCTTTGGTCACCGTGACGAATGGCTAACCATGCTGACGGGATTTGGCGCTGAACTGCCGCTCGGCGTCTTCTTCTTCTGGCTCTACCGACGAATGGCTCTGGTCACCATGTCGGCGTTGCCCCAGGACGCGGGCGTCCAGCAACGTCCCCGAAGGCTCCGCGACTACAAGATGGTCGAAGCGGAACGCGACGTGCTCGGCCTCACCGACGAACCGCCCTCCGTGTAGCGCGCGACGTCGGCGGTCCGCGCCCCTGCTACCGACTGGACAGCGTCCAGTGTCAGGTGGTTCCGGCGGGCGCGACGTCGAAGGTGATGCTCACGTGCACTTGGTCTTACCCGACGGGGTCGTCGTACACACGGTGGTCGTCGTGATCGGCACGGTCGTTGGTGGCACGTACGCAACGGTCGTCGGCGTCGCCACCGTCGTGGGTGTCGTCGCGGTCACCGGGGCCGTCGTGGGCGTGCTCGCCGGCGTCGTCGTCGCAGGAGCTCCACCCCGTGACGTCGGCAAGGTCGTCGTGGGCGAGTTTGAGCGCGACGGCAGCGTCGTACTTGAGTGACCGGTTGCTCCACCAGCAGCCTGGCCCGCAACCGAGTGACCTGGAGCGGTCGTCGTCGTGGAATGTCCGTGGGCGCCAGTCGCGGTCCGCTTCCCCGACGCGGGAACGGTACTCGAGGTCGCGTGAGGACTTGAGGTCACCGTGACGGAGGACGCGCTCGACGCATTCGCAGCGTTCGCTGCGTTTGCCGCGTCCGCAAAGTAATGGACCCCGAACGCCGATACGAGTCCCGAGCCAAGGAAGATCGCCTGGGTGAGTTGGCGAACTCGCGTGAAACTTCGTCGGCGGACCTCGAACGCGACAGCAGGACGCTCCGTTGTTCGTCGGATTGCGAAGAAGCGGGCCACTCAGTCGCTCCCTGGCGGGTCATCGGAACCACCGCCACTCCCCGATCCCCCGCCATCGCCATGATGTGGTCTCGTGGTAGTGGTGACGGGCGGCGGCAGCGTCGTGGTGGTGGTCGTGGTCGTTGTCGTCGTCGTGGTGGTTGTCGTGGTGGTGGTCGTGGTGGTGGTCGTGGGCGCCGTTGTCGTCGTCGCGCTGGCGTGATGAACCGGCGCGACATGCAGGGTCGTCGGCGTGACGGGTGCCGTCGACACGAAACGGGACTGAGTCGATTGCGGCGCACGATGTTTCGTTGTCGTCGCCGTTCGATGATGCGCAACGGTGGTCGTCACTGGACTCACGATTGTCGCTGGCGGCTTTGTCAACTGTCCCGAGAGGACGATGGCGAGCCCGAGTCCCAGCGTGACAACCCCCGTCGTCATCCACGATGCGAATGCCCGCAATCGACGCATCGTTCCTCCTCATGAGACCTGGAATTGGTCCAAGACCTTCTCATTCGAACATCAATTCACCAACAAAATACTGACTTAGACGTGTAAAGCACTCGTTCGCAACCGGAATTTCAACTGTTCGTAACAATGAAGACGTCGATCACGTTCGACAACCGTCACGACAAGTTGAGCGAAAAACGCTATCGGCGCGGCGTCGACCGGGATCTACGTGGGCGCCGTCGGCCGGTCAACACTCGCACATCATGTCGCAACGCCCATCGCCGAAGCGACGAATGTGCCCAGAGCGTGGCGAACCCCGTCGACGCGGGGTTGAGCGCGTTTCGAATGCGACGCTCAAAGTCGCGCACCGCTACGGGCCCAGAACGACGCCACGAGCGACGCCCGTGATGCTCGTCGTCGTGATCTTCCTGCACACGGCGACCGGTCCCGCGCCAAGGCGGAAGAAGAAGTCCGAGGGGTAACTGAAACGGAGCGTTACACCGATCATCTTGCGCAGCACGCACGACGACCGCGGGTAGTACCTCGAAGCGTTCGCGATGCCCAATGAGGTGCTGGCGGTGCCGCCGCCGGCGTCCAACACGACGTAGCCGCCCCGACTGGGGTCGAAGTACGCGGAGGCCGGCGGTGAGACTGGTGTGTAGCTCGCGCCCACTGGCTGCGTGAACGGCGTGCCGTTGAGGTAACAGTTCGACGTTCCGGCATTGACGAAGATGATCGTGACGTACGAAATACCCGAGACGATCTGGGTGCGACCTTGGGCGAGCTTGAGACCCGATGCGTCGGTGCAGATCGATAGTCCTTCGTACCTAGGCGCGAGACGAGCACGCGACACGCTGGTCCCTCCGCGATGAGCAACATGGCTGATGGGAGCGGCCGACGACGTCACGGGAACGGCGGTGATGAACGCAGCCACCACCGCGGCTCCGAACCCTGACGTGCGAATTACGCGCCGCATCGGCGTCGCCCATCGATCGGCGCGTCGCACCGTCCCTTCGATCTCGCCCGACTGATCGGAGTCGCGCCACTCCTGGGCGGTCACCGATGCAGCACGCGTGTTGCGCGTGCGCGACGAGCGCCACTCGACGTTGGGGTTCAACCTCACGGATAGATTCTGGTACTGGAATGAGCGCGGCGCCGGTGCGCCAGTCAATTCAAGGAGAATCGGCGGCTCCGCGCACCATGGTGCCCGTGGCCCCTCCAACAATCTCTCGACGATCACCCGTGCGCGAACGACGTTTGAAGGTAGGTTTTGGGATGGTGGACGAGTCACCGTGTGAAGTTCAAAATGCGTAGCGGGCGCTGCGAAGTGGGGAACTGAATCGTGTCGGACGAGAAGACGGCCATTCCTGACCTCGGAGACTTCTTCTGGAGTTCACCGGACCTCCTGTCCGTCTTTGGCAGCGACGGGGAGCTCGTCCTGGTCAATCCGGCGTGGCACGACGCCCTCGGCTGGAAGCTCGAGGACCTCAAGGGCCGCCTCTTCGCCGACTTCGTGCATCCCGACGACGTCGAAGCGACGAACGAAGAGTTTCGAGTCGTCATGCAGGGCAGCCACGAGATCCGCAGGGGATTCGTCAATCGCCAGCGCAGCCGCGACGGCTCCTATCGAACCATCTCGTGGAGTTCGTTCCGAAAGGACGGCTGGGTCTGCGCGACGGGCCAAGACATCACTGATCGTCAAACGATGCAGTATCAACTCAACGAGACCGCTGCGGTCGCCGACGCGATGTTCGAAGCGGCCGCTGACTCCATCGTGATCATCGACCGCTCCCTCAACATCGTTGAGTCGAGTCCCGAGAGCGAGCAGATCTACGGCTATCCCGAGAAGGGACGGCGCGGTCGCAGCGGCCTCGACATCGTCGATGATGAAGACCGCCCCGCCGTCGAGGCAGCGCTACGACGCACCTTCGAGGTCGACGATGTCACCACGATCCGATTCAGCGCCCGCCATGCCGACGGTCATCACATCACACTCGAGACGCGGGGTCGAGCTCTTCGCAATGCTGACGGTCCTCCGTCGCGCGCCGTCTTCATCACCCGCGACGTCACCGATGCGGCGGCGACGGAACGCGCGCTCTCGGAGAGCGTCGTCAAGATGCGCGCCATCATTGACACCGCCGTCGACGCCATCACCGTGGTCGACCGGAACTTCATCATCATGGAGGTCAGTCCTTCAAGCGAGCAGATGTACGGCATACCTGAGGAGAATCGACGCGGCCACGACGCTCTCGATTTCATCCACCCCGACGACCGACCGATCGTCGTCGCGGCGATGCGGCGAATCTTCGACGATGGTGAGGCCTCGACCGCGCGATTTCGCGTGCGCCACGCCGACGGCCATTGGGTGACCGTCGAATCGCGAGGGCGCGCGCTCGACAACGGCGGGGAGCCTCCCGTGGCGGCCGTCGTGATCACGCGTGACATCTCAGAGTCCGTCGCCCTGGAGCACGCTCTCGAGATTGCCAAGTCCGAGGCCGAACGACACGACGCGGCCAAGAGCGAGTTCATGTCACGCATGAGCCATGAACTGAGGACGCCGCTCAATTCGGTCATTGGGTTCTCGCAGCTGCTGCAGATGGAACTCGACGACGCCGACGTCCTTCGGATGCTCGGCCACATCAACAATTCCGGTCAGCACCTCTTGAACCTCATCAACGAGATCCTCGACATCTCTCGGATCGAGTCCGGCCGAATCGTCGTGAAGCTTCGCGCCGTGGCCCTCGATGAACTCGTGGAGGAGTGCGTCGGCACCGTCATGCTCCAGGCGTCGGACGCCGGCATCGAACTGCGCGTCGACGAGATCTCGAGCGTGCCCGTGCGCGCCGACAAACAGCGGTTGAAGCAGGTCCTCCTGAACCTTCTCGCCAACGCCATCAAATACAACCGTCCTCAGGGCCACGTCACGATTTCGAGCGAGGTCTTCGACGACTACGTTCGACTCTCGGTGGTCGACACCGGCCTCGGCATCAGTCCCGAACTCACTGAACGCCTCTTCATACCCTTTGACCGCCTCGACGCCGAGGCGTCGGGGATCGAGGGCACCGGTCTCGGACTCGCACTATCGAAGAGCCTGAGCGATGCGATGGGCTGCACGCTCTCCTTCGACAGCACCCCCGGTAAAGGGTCGGTGTTCTCAATCGACCTACCGATCTTCGTACCCTCGTAGAACGTGAGACATCCGTGACGGTGCCGCGTCGAGTGGTTCGTCGATTCGTCACGGGGCGATCAACGCACCTGCGTACGATGAGCGCGTGACAGAACCGACCACCGTTGATGACCTCTTCGCGCTGTACGAGTCTCGAGGCTCGCAGCACTACGGCGAAGGCATAACCCAAATCGACCATGCGCTGCAGTGCGCGGCCCTCGCCAAAGCCGACGGAGCGAACGACGCGCTCATGGTCGCGGCGCTCTTCCACGACGTTGGCCACCTCGCGATGGATGTGCAGGACGACGGTGAATACGAGATGAGTCGTGACGACGATCGTCATGAGTCCATCGGAGCGCGCATTCTCGCGCCGATCTTCGGTCCCCGCGTCGCACAGCCGGTCGCTCTGCACGTGATTGCGAAGCGTTGGCTCTGCAGTAGGGAGCCTGAGTACCGGAGACGACTCTCCTCCGCTTCACAGGCAACATTGATCGCTCAAGGCGGCATCTTGAGTGACGAGGAGTGCGAACGGTTCGAAGCGCACCCTGGCTTCAACGACGCCGTGGCGCTGCGCACGTGGGACGACGACGGGAAGGTCGAAGGACTCGCCGTCGGAGCATTTCGCGACTGGGAGCCGATCGTCAGGGAGTTGGCTGCGCTTCGGTAACGAGCACGTCGCGGGCGTTGGCACTCAAGTCGACGCGCGTGCCCAGGTCGAAGTCGTCGGCAGCGCTACTCATCACGTCGGCCTTCACCGTGGCGCCCGCGATGCCGATCTCGAGTCTCGTGGTCGCACCGAGGAAGCTCTTATGCGTGATGATCCCGAGTCCTGTCGGTGCGACCGTGACGTCAACATCCTCCGGTCGAAGCAGAGCGTCGAGTGGCCCGTCGTTCGTTGGCACGTCGCCGCGAATCTTCACGTCGCGTCCAAAGAGGTGCACGCTGTCGCCGGTGCGCGTTACGTGCACGCGACTCGAGATCCCGACGAACCTCGCCACGAACTCGGTCGACGGCCTTGAGTACAACTCGGCCGGCGTCGCGACCTGCTCGGCTCGCCCACGTGACATGACGCAGACACGGTCGGCCATGGAGAGAGCCTCCTCCTGGTCATGAGTCACGAAGACGGTGGTGATGGCCAGTCGCTGCTGGAGGGCTCGAATCTGATCGCGCAGTTCAGCGCGAACCTTCGCGTCCAGGGCCGAGAGCGGTTCGTCCAGGAGGAGGACCCTGGGCTCGATTGCGAGTGCGCGCGCCAGCGCCACACGTTGTTGTTGGCCGCCGGACAGCTGGTGTGGGTACTTCGAGACGTGTTCGTCCAAACCAACCAATCCCAAGAGTTCGATCGCACGGGCGCGACGCGGACCACTCTTTTGGCGGCGTAGCTGCAATCCGAACGCGACGTTGTCTCGCGCGGTCATGTTCGGGAAGAGCGAATAACTCTGGAAGACCATCCCCATGTCACGCTTCTGCGCGGGGACGTGCACCACGTCCTTCCCGTCGACGAGGACCCGACCCACGTCGGGGCGCTCGAAGCCAGCGAGCACGCGCAGCGCCGTCGTCTTGCCACATCCTGAGGGTCCGAGCAAGGCAACGAATTCGCCCGGCGCGATGTCGAGTGAGAAGCCGTCAAGGGCCTTGGTCGCACCGAACTGGCGTGTGAGCTTCTCCAGTACGACGGGAGCCCCACTCTTGGGTTGCAGCGTGGCATCCGCCTTTGGTGCGTGGGTCTCTACATCCATAAGCATCAGCTCCTCCTAGAGTTTTTCGAGCGGTCGAGGGACACGATGGCAGTAAGGACGATGCAGGTCACGAGCAGCGCCATCATCGCAACGAGTGTGTTGATGCGAGGGTTGTCGGTGGGCGCGAGGTAGATCCACACGGGGACGGTCTGCCATCCATCGAGACTGGCAATCGTGAACTCGCCAAAGACCAGCGCCAGAGTGAGGACCGAGGCGGACATGAGCGCACTGCGCAGATTGGGGACCAGTACCCGCACGATCGTCGTGGTCCAACCCGACCCGAGCGATCGTGATGCCTCGACCAAGGTCTTCAGGTCGAGCGCGCCCAATCCCGCGTCCAGGGCCCGATAGACGTAGGGCATCGCCAGCACGACGTACACCAGCGCGAGGAGCCACTGCGACGCCTTGAGCCAGCTCGGGGTGACGCCATCGACGCCCACGATGAGCACGATCGGCGGAATGACGATGGGGAGGATCGTGATGACTTCCATCACCCGGCGGAATCGCGGCATTCGCAAGTGGACGTAAATCATCGTGGGCACCATGAGCACCATGACGATGACCATGGTTGCCACGGCCAACTGCGTCGAGAGCCACAGAGCCGACAAGAACCCGGGCGCGTCAGCGATCTGCGTGAGCGGCTGCAACGAGAAATGTCCATTCTTGTCGGCGAGCGAGAATTGCATCGCCGCGTAGAAAGGAATGATGAAGTACGCCGCGGCGAGGAACAAGACGATGCCGCGCCCCCATCTCACTCGACGCCACCATGACACCACCTCGATCCCAGTACTGAAACCGGGCATAAAGTCATCGTGCTCGAGGACCTGCCCCAGCTCTAGCGAAGCCATCGCGACGTCCTTCTACGTAAGAGCGCGTAGAACACGACCGAGATGAGAAGGATCACGATCATCGCGAAGCCCAAGGCGTAGCCAATGTGCGTCTGTCCTGAGAGGACGTTGCCATTCAGGATCGAACCGATTTGGATTGGCGTGATCGCGATCGTGCCACCGGTCAGAGCTTCGGCCGTCGCATAGGCCGAGAAGCCGCTGCCGAAGAGGAGGAACATACTTCCGAGCACCGCCGGAGCCAGCACGGGCAGTCCAATGTGGCGCCAGTAACGCCACGACGAAGCACCAAGGTTGCCCGCCGCCTCGCGCCATGACTCCTGTAGTCCGGCGAACGCCGGGGTGATGATCAGGATCATCAGTGGAATCTGGAAGTACATGTAGACGAAGGCGACACCCCAAAACTTGTAGAGATCAAAGCCATGGTTCCATGGGTCGAAACCGATCCTGGAGAGCCACTTCGTGACGACGCCAGTGATCGCATTGAACCCCGCGATGAACATGAACGCCAGGTTCACTCCTCCGAACTGTGCGAGGACACCCGAACAGGCCGCCGTGATGCGCTTGAACGGTTCATGCTTTGACGTGGCGATGGCGTACGCGATGAAGGTGCCGAGAATGCCCGGGACGATGGCCGTGACGAGTGCCAGCTTGATGCTGTTCTCGAAGCCGGCGCGAAATTGACCGCCGATCATGATGCCGTCGGTCATCTTGCCCGGCGCCAGGATCGTCGTGATGTTGGCCCAGGTGAGTTTTCCGGAATTTGATCGGAACGCGAGGTTGATGATCGCGACGGTGGGGATGATGAGGCCGAGCGTCACGTAGAGAAGGAATGGTGCGACGGGTGCACTGGTCCGGATCGTCCGAAACAGTGCACCCGCCGTGAACTTCTTTTCGCCGACCTCGCCGCTGACACCTGAAGGGGAAGGTCTGGTGTCAGTGGCGAGGTCAGTCATGGTGATGAATGATCTGTTCGATCAACCTGCGGCGAGTGCCGCAGCCCAGTTGGCGTCCACGGTGGACGTCGCCGTGGTGACTTGCGCAATCGTCGGAAGCGTCAACGCACCCTTTGGAGCGGGTGGCAACTTCGACAAGAAGGCTTGGTTCACCGTCTTGTTCGCCGTCATTGCCGCCAACTCAATCGGTCGCGCGTAGCCCTGAAGGAACAGGTTCTGACCGGTAACCGAGTACAGGTACTCCTCCCAGAGGCGGGCCGCCGCGGGGTCCGGGGCATCCTTCGTAATTGCCTGGGTGTAGTACGCGGCAATCGTGCCGTCCGAAGGAATCACTGACTTCCAACCGGCGACGCTCGAGGCGACACCGTTCTGCAGGTAGTCCCACCAGATGAGGATCGGTGTCGATCCGGCGGCCGCCGTCGCAGCAGTACCACCGGGGACGAAGTTACCGATCTTGTTCAGGTTGGCGAAGAACGCAATGCCGGGTGTGATGTTGTTGAAGGAGCCGCCATTGGCGATGGCCGCCGCCCACACGGCGTAGAAGGCCGCCGACGCTGACGTGGGGTCGTTGTTGATGGCGACCTCGTTCTTGTACATCGGGTTCGTCAACTGCGCGAATGACGTCGGGCATGTCGTCACGATCTTCGTGTCACAGCCGATGGCGACGTAGCCGCCGTAGTCATCGAACCAACGACCCTTGGGGTCCTTGGCGCTCGCGGGGATCTGACTCCAGTTCGCCACCTTGTACGGTGCCCACAGGGCGAGGTTGTTCGTGGCGTAGGTCGTTCCGACGTCCACCACGTCCGGTGCCCCCGCTCGACCCTTGTCCTGCTGGATGGCGGTGATCTCCTGGGCGCTCGAACCGTTGGGGTTCGCGTCATTGATGTGAATGTGGTACTTCGCCGTGAAGTCCTTCATGATGGCGCCGTAGTTGGCCCATCCGGCCAGAGGGATGGTGATCACGTTGACGTGACCTTCCTTCTGCGCCGCCTTGATGAGGGCGGCCATGCCACCACCGGCCTTCGCCGATGTCACGGTTGCCCAGTTGACCTTCTTCGTGGCTGCGTTGGCTCCGACGGTCATCGAAACACCGGCAACCACGGTGCTTAACAGTCCGGCGGCCACCGCCACCTTCATTTTGTTTAACGACACGCGTTGTCCTCCTAAAGGTGAGTTCACCCCGTTGGTGACTCGCGATGACAGTAAGTGTCGAGGGTTAGCCGAGTGTGACGCGTCGGAGCAACAAGTGTGACGGCTACACGGATTCTTCGCGAACGACTCGTCACGCTCGCGGTTCGGTGAGCAGGTCGAAGCTGAGCAAGTCGACGACCGACTCGATGACGTCGTCGGCGCCCGCTTCCAAGAGCCGAGGGGCGTCGTCGTTGCCCGAGAGGACACCTACGCAGTAACCAGCGCCCGCCCGAAGACCGGCCTGCATGTCCGACGACGTGTCGCCGACCACCATGAGGGCGTTCATCGCCGTGATCTGTGACTTCAGCGCGCACCACAACAACATGTCGGGTGCCGGTCGACCCCGACCCGCGTCCGCGGGCGAGACGCGCAATTCGAAGAGATCGCTCCAGCCGAGTTCCTCGATCAACGCCTCGCGAGTGGAAGGTGAGAATCCCGTCGTCAGTGCGACCTTGATCCCGACGTCACGAAGCGTCTGCACCGTGGATCTCGCTCCGGGTATCTCACTGACGCCGAGTTCCTGGGCAGCGTCGATGAAGTTGCGCTCGAACGCCTCGTTCGCCGACACGGCGCGATCGGCGAAGAGCGCGGTGAACACCTCGATCTTCGACTGACCCATCGTCTCGACCACGTACTCCTCGGCGGCGATCGCCTCGTCACCCGTGACGTCGAGATCGTTGATGGTTCGACGGAACGCTTCGAGTACCAGGCCGTTGTCGATGACCGTCGTGCCGGCCATGTCGAAGCAGATCAATTCAACGTCGTTCACTGGAAGCTCTCCTCTGCAATGGCCGGCGCGAGCGTCATGCCCCGTCCCCCGGCTCCGGTTATAGCGCTGACCCCGGGAGCGACCTCCTTGCGGAAGTACACCTCGTCGGGCATTGGATCACGCAGCTGGTGGTACACACCGCTCCATCGACGTTCAATTCGAGGCATCTCGGGCCCGATGACCAGCCGGGCCGCCGCCTCGATGAGGTCCATCGGACGGTCGTGCGTCTCGAAGAGGCCCGGCGTCTCAGGTTCGTGCGTGTCGCCGATCGTCAGTCCCCCGTGAAGGCGCTGCTGGCACAGCAGTTGAATCGCGTACTGCGCCGCGAGTGGCGGTTGACGATCGAGGAACTCATCGGCGAACGAGGTGAATCCCGGGTAGTAGCGAAACGAGTCACCATTCGCGATGGACGTCGTCAGCGGTCGACCGAGTGGTTCGGTCTCAGCCATGTAGAGGCGGACCTTTCGCAGGGGTTCCTCCTCGAACAGCTCGGCGGCGAAGCCACTCAGCGTGGCGCCGAGACAGAGGATGACCCGGTCACCGCCGTGGTGGACGCCACCGTGGTCGATGACGCCGTGTTCCTCGATGCCCACGAGTTCGCGTCCGGGCCGGTAGTCGTATCGCCCGGTCGTCTCCATGAACTGTCGTATCGCGCCAAGCGCACTGCGCGACTCGACGGCGGCGTCGCGTCCGCAGTAGAGACCCGACACGAAGTCGCCCTGCAGCGCCGGATTGCGTTTGACGACCGCCTCGCGGTCGAGCAGTTCAAAACCCCGTGCGTTCGCGTCACTTCGCAAGAGCGCCTTCTCCACGACTTGGAGTTCGTGGAGATTGCTCACCAACGTGATCGAACCGTTCGCCCGAAAGCCGATGCCCGGCACGTCGATCGCGATGTGCTCCCAGAGGTCTCGCGCGCGTTGGGCCATCGAGAGTTCGGCGCCCACGGCACGTCCGCTCACCCAAACCAGGCCGAAATTTCGAACGGTGGCGCCGTTGGGTACGGGGTCGCGCTCGAGGTGGACGACGCTGGCGCCTCGCGCGAGGGCGAAGAACGCGTGCATCGTGCCCAGCACACCCGCCCCCACGACGACGACGCGCTGTCCCTCAAGTGTCTGTTCGATGTCGTGCAACACGTCGCGAAGTTATGTCGCGCACGTTTCACCTCGGTGACGACTTCGTGTCGTGCGGTGAACACTTTTCACGGGTTCCTACGCGGGACGGCGCTCCTGGAAGAACGACCTGAGCAACTCGCTTGACTCGTCTGCCAAGACGCCGTAGGCGATCGACGCCTCGTGCAAGAGACGCGGATCGCTCAAGAGGTTGTAGCGAGAACCAACGGCGCCGGCCTTCTCGTCGAGCGCGCCGATCACGACCCTCTGGACACGTGCGTTCAACAGCGCACCCGCGCACATCACACACGGCTCGAGCGTCACGTACGCCGTCACTCGCTCCATTCGCCACGTCGTGCGAGAGAGCGCCGCGTCACGCAGCGCGACCACTTCGGCGTGCGCACTCGGGTCATGATCGCGCTCCCGGCGATTCTCTCCGACGCCGATCACGACACCGTCCTCGACGAGCACGCAGCCAATGGGCACGTCGTCGTGCGCGCCAGCCACTCTCGCGAGGTCGAGCGCCGCGCGCATGAATAGTTCGTCGTCGGGCGTGTTCTCCATGAAGTCGAAGCGTAGATGGTCGCGCCGCGACGACCCCCGCCCAAAAGTCCCCACAAGTTGGCGTTGTAGACTGTTCGACGGAGGGGTGCGAGAGCGGCCGAATCGGGCAGTCTCGAAAACTGCTGTGTCTCCGGGCACCGTGGGTTCAAATCCCACCTCCTCCGCCAGCGGCAAACGGGTGACTTCGGTCACCCGTTTGTGCTCTCAGGGAAAGTCGCGAGGAACTGGCGGTACGATTGAACCGTCAGCGCGAGCCGACGCGACCCAGGAGCAAGTCATGGTCTCTTCAATCGATTCTTCCGTCGGTACCGAACGAAACGTCGTCACCGAACTGCCCGGACCGAAGTCGCGGGCGCTGCACGAACGACGCAAGGCCGTCGTCAGTGCGGGCCTGACCCAAGGCTTCCCCATCTACATCGATCGGGCCGAAGGCGCGATCTTGGTCGACGTCGACGGCAACCGGATCCTCGACTTCGGCTCAGGGATCGCCGTCACGTCCATCGGCCACGCCGTGCCCGAACTGGTCGACGCCGTGAGTGCCCAGGTGGCCGCGTTCACGCACACCTGTTTCATGGTCACGCCCTACGAGAGCTACGTCGATGTCTGTGAAGAGCTCGCCGCACTGACGCCCGGCTCGCACGCGAAGACCACCGCGCTCTTCAACTCTGGCGCCGAGGCCGTCGAGAACGCCGTCAAGGTCGCGCGCCTCGCGACGGGTCGCGATGCGATCATCGTCTTCGACCACGCGTATCACGGCCGCACCAACCTGACCATGGCGCTCACCGCGAAGAACATGCCTTATAAGGACCGTTTCGGCCCGTTCGCGCCAGAGGTCTATCGCGTGCCAATGAGCTACCCGTTCCAGGACGGGCGAAGCGGACCGGAAGCCGCCGCGCTGGCCATCAAGATGATCGAAACCCAAGTCGGCGCGCACAATGTCGCCGCGGTGCTGATCGAACCGATACAAGGCGAGGGTGGCTTCATCGTGCCGGCAGACGGCTTCTTGCCCGCGCTCTCGGAGTGGACGACGAAGAACGGTGTCGTCTTCATCGCTGACGAGATCCAGAGCGGTTTCTGTCGCACCGGCGACTGGTTCGCCGTCGACCACGAGGGTGTCGTCCCCGACATAGTCACGACCGCGAAGGGCCTCGCGGGTGGTATGCCGCTCGCGGGCGTCACGGGCCGAGCCGAGCTGATGAACGCCGTCCATGAAGGCGGCCTCGGTGGCACGTACGGAGGAAACCCCGTGGCGTGCGCGGCGGCGTTGGCGACCATCAAGACCCTGCGGGACCGTAATCTCGCCGCGCGTGCGCGCGAGATCGGTGAGATCCTCTTCGCGAACCTCCGCTCGCTCCAACAAGACGTCGCCATCATCGGCGAGGTTCGAGGCCGAGGCGCCATGGTCGCCATGGAGTTCGTCCACCCCGGCACGAAAGACCCGAACGCCGCGGCGGCCAAGGCGATCGTCAACTACTGCAACCAGCAGGGCGTGCTCGCGATCTCGTGCGGCACGTTTGGCAACGTCGTGCGACTCCTTCCCCCGCTCGTCATCAGCGACGAGCAACTGGCGGACGGCTTGGGTGTCCTCGCGGCCGCGGTGCGGTCGGCCAGCTAGTTCACGCAACTCTCGGTCGACGCCACGCCACTCGCCGGCGTTACCGCCAGATCGTGTTCGAGCGTCGAGGCAGGGATGGCGTACGCCGTCGACGTCTGACTCAGTGCCTTCGAGAACAAGACGCCGACCACGTGCCCGTTGACGATCACCGGGCTGCCCGAGTTACCTGGTTGGACATTCGCGTACAGGACGAGCACGGTGCGATCGAAGAGATTCTGGTCGTAGATGTCGCGCGACTGGGCGGTGATCTGGCCGCTGATGACGCTCGGGCTCAGCGTGCGCGCGCCATCGAGCGGAAAGCCGACAACCGTTGCGGCCGCTCCCGACTTCGGCGAAGTACCGAGCACACGTAGGGGTGAGAGGTTGAGTGACGGCACCCGCAGGACCGCGATGTCATTCACCGGATCGAACGAGGCGACCGTCGCCCTGGCGCCGGCGACGCTGACGCTGGTGGCACCGGCGACGACGTGCGCATTCGTGACCGCGATGTGGGGACTGACGAAGAACGCGGTGCCCTGATGGGTCTGCGCACATCCCGTGGCGATGACCTTCACGACATCGGTCGGGCCACTCGGGGCGAGGGTGTTGCGAGCGAGCTTCGGTGCTGTTCCTGATGAGGGCACGCTGGGAGCGACGACACTCGCGAACACGCTGGGGAAATTGGCGTTGTGCAACAGCGTCTGCAACTTCGCTTCGAATGAGGGCACGGGGGGCAGCGCGCTATCGAGTGCCTTCACGATGCTCGAACCCTGAATTCCCTCCGCCGCCGCGGTCCACGGCGTCGCCACCAGCAGGGCCGCGAGGAGCCAGCACGTGAGCAGGGCCCCGGCGACGCCGACGGCGACCCCGAGGCCTGAGTCGACGAAGCCCAGCTTGATCATCTTGATCGACTTGCGGATCGTCGCACCGAGGATGTGCCCGACGAAGTGTCCGATGTACGCGACGACGATGACAATGCCGATCGCGAGCAACGGTCGCCATGGCGCGTGCGTGACGCGAGACGACAAGGACGGGGCGAACGTCGAACCGATGAGAAAGCCCGCGACGAAGCCCAACCACCCGAGCGCCTGACGGATGGCCCCCTGGTACCACCCTCGAATGGCCGCGACGATGACGATCGCCACGATCAGAATGTCGACCCAGTTCACGACCCAAGGGTAGACGTAGGGTTCTTCGAAACTCAGTCGACGAGAACTGCCGCTCGGTAACATCAACACAGAGACAACAGCCGTAGCGATGACAAGGAAGCCATGAGCCGAGCATCAGCCAGAGCGCGCTCATGGGCGCGCGTCACCGTCGGTGGCGCCATGGCCGCGCTGGTCTTGTCATCGTGCGGTACGGCGGCCGTCGCACCGCTGCCGCTCGTGTCCGGCGTACCGTCGATCAGCATCACCGTTCCGCTCACGTCAGTGGGGTGTACGACCACGGCCTGCGTCGCGCTCGGCACGTCGAGCACGGACGTGACCCCAACGTCCGTCGGCGAGTCTCGCGGCGCGAGCGGTGGATGGCAACCACTCAGCACTCCGACGCTTACCAGTACGGTCACCTTCGAAGGATCGTCGTGTTGGGCCGACTCCTGCCTGTTCGTCGGTCAAGACGCGAGTGGCGACGTGGCGTGGGGTTACGACGGAACGACCAACACGGTGTCGCCCGTGACGACGCCCACGGGTGGGGCCGCGGAACAGGCGGTCAGTTGCTTCGCACCACTCTCGTGCGCGACGATCGACGACGCGACGCGCATCGGCAACCGATTCGAAGTGACCAGCGACGGCGGTGTCACGTGGTCGACGCCCGTCACCCTGCCCGAACCCGACGACGCGATTCGCTCCCTGGCGTGCAACGCTGCGCTTGACTGTCTCGTCGCGATGTCGTCGTCGAACGACTCCATCGCCATCTACGCCAGCGTCGACAGCGGCGCTTCGTGGACACCGCGAACGTCGTCCACCACGGCCGGCTGGGAGACGCTCACGTCGTTGACCTGTCAAAAGCTGGTCTGTCTCGGTCTCGCCGAGGAGCAGTCGGGTTGGCACGTCGTTCGCACCAAGACGCTGGGTCGAACGTGGTCGGTGAAGTCGGCGTTCAAGGTCGCCGTGAACACCACGCCGACGTTGGCGTGCTCGAGCATCACGCATTGCGCCATTGCTGGCACCAAGGACGACTCGACACCCTGGCTCGCCTCCTACGACGAGGGCACTCTGACGACGCGAAAACTGAACTACGTCCCTTCGCCGATTCTCCAACTGGCCTGCGGGCCAAAAGTCTGCGCCGGCATCGGCGTCACGACGTTGTTGACCTTTCGCCCCTAACCCTTAAGCGACGCCGCAATGAGGCCGGGCAACTTCGCCCACGAAGGATTCGCCTCGAAGGCGAGCAGCTTGCGCATGACCGCGCCGGCGTTCTTATTGGTCGCGAACCACGCCGGGGCGGGCTTGGCGACGAAGGGACCTCGGACGACCGACTTCTGTGGACGGGCGAAGAGGTAGGCATTGCCCACCGCGCCGTTGCCGGACTGGATATCGGTGATGGGGTGTCCGGGGTACGCACCCCACGTCGTCGACGCGAGGGCGTAGCTCATCGCGTGCCACAGGTTCACACCGATCGATCCGTAGCGAAGGTCCGCCACGGCCTGCTCGACGGCCGGACCGGCGAGGGGGTCCTTCATCGTCCTCGGGTCGCACAGCAACGTCATCGACAGCGTGCCCCACAGGACGTCATTGCAGAAGTCAACGGCCGCACCGATGAACTCAACGGTCGATGCCGCCTCGAGCGCCGTCTCACTCGTCAACGCGCAGAACGCCTCGACGTTGAAGCACATGGCGTCCACCTTGGTGGCGTCGACATCGCGCACGATGGTCCACGGCAAGCGGTCGCCCGTCGCGTCACCGACCTGGTGCGCGTCGGGATGTGCCGCCAGGAACGAGGCGTGGCGCTCGGCCGCGCCGGGATAGTAGGCGCGTCGCGTCGGCAGTGACGCGAACACGGACTCCAATGCCGCGAAGAACTCGCCGCGCTGCGCCCAGCCAGTGTGCGTGACGATCACGCGCGGCGTCAAACAGTTGAACCCCGCGTTGTTCGTGAACATCGTCGCGACGTGCCGGGCCTGGTACTCGATCTCGCTCGTCGTCCACTCCCCGGGGACGATCACGACCGGCGAGACGTTGCCGAGTTCACCGGTCACCGGCTTCGTGACCAACGGATCGTTCTCGGCCTTACGCCGTGCACCGTCGGCACCGACACCAAAGACGATGGCGTCGTGCGTCTTGTCCGAGCCGGTCACGTGAACGTCGGTGACCAGCTCGTGCTGCACGAGGTAGGCGCCCGCCTGGGCCCCACCGCGGACGATTCGAAGAAAACCGGCATCGATGAGCGCGGCCAGGGATTGGCTCCAGTACGGAACGAGATAGTCATTGACGGGGTTGGCCTTCAATACGACGACCTTGCCTTCGGCGAAGAGCTTGGTCAATACGTCGCGTGGCCCGAGGGAGGCCACGTTGCCGGCGCCGAGCACCACCGAAACCCCCGAGTGCTCCTCGGGCGAGCGGTACGCCTCGGCCTGGGTCGCGCGCACCTGCTCTTCGGTGACGCCGGGCTCCATCCAGACCTCGCCGGTGATGCCACTGAAGAGGAATCGGTCGAAGATCGTCGCTGGCACGACCTGGACGGCGATTCGTTCGTCGGGCTTGTGTCGAACCGGTCCGGGATAGTTCGGTCGGCCCCTCTCGGCGATGTCGAGCATCGAACGACGAAACAGTTGGGCCATGTGCACGAAGATGCCGACGCCGCTGAACAGCTCCTCCCCTCCTTCGGGGCTCATCGGGTCGAGGCCCTTGGCGACGCACGCCGCGTTCGTCCAGGCTTCGGCGACGGCCAAGGTGTCGGTGACGATTCGTGCCAGTAGATCGGCTCGCTGACGCGGTGACGTCGCGGCCCACTCTTGGGCCTTGGTCGCGACGTCGGCGACGGCGTCATCGAGGGACGCCTCATCAAACGCGATGTGATCTTGACTTCCCGAGGTCGGGGCCGCAGCCCCTCGGATCTGGCTCACGTCACTACCCCCCCTACTTTGTATATGCGAGGCTAGTTGCGTGAGCGAGACCGCCGGAGTTCCCATGGGCTGGTATCCCGATCCCTCGGGTGCGCGTCAGTGGCGATGGTGGACCGGTGCGGCGTGGACCGCGTCCACCATTTCCTACGGAGAGCCCGTGGCGCCAGTGAGCGTCGTGTCGCAGATCGCACTGATCCAGGCGCTTCACCGGCTCGTCCGCTACGGGATCGCGATGTTCTTCGTGGGGATCACGATCCTCGTCAGTGTCCAGGCCCACTGGCCCGGCAGCGCCAAGCCGGTCTCAGAGACGTTCGCCGTGACGCTGGCCAACATCGCGGTCGCCCTGGTACTGCTTGGCACGGTCTGTTTCGCCTTCGCCGGTCGCGAGCTCGCGGGTGACTGGCGCTGGTGGGCCTTCGTCCCCGTCGTGAACCTCTTCACGGTGTTGAGCGTCGTCACTCGACGCCTCGGTGGTCGACCCATTCAACGCGTCGGCGCCGACGTGTTCTTGTTGGTGCTCTTCGTCGTGCAGTACCACAACGAGATGTGGCTCTGCGTCGCACCGGTCATCTTGGCGGTCGGCGAGTCGACGTGGGTGACCGCACTGATCGAGAAGCTGCTGAGCTCACCGACCACCTCGACGCCCGCGCTTTAGGATGGCATGCGCTTCGACGTCGTCGACGCACTAAGGGAGTCGCCACCGTGTCACGAGAGCTTTGGGGGCCGTTGGCCGGTCTGATCGGCACGTGGGAGTCGGGCTGGGAGGGCCGCGACGTGGCCTTTCACAACGACATGGGCAAGATCCACGAGACACCCTTTCGCGAGAAGACGACCTTCAAGCCCTTCGGTCCGGTCGGCCGTGGTGAGCAGTGTCTCTACGGCCTCGACTACCGCACCGCCGCCTGGCGCGAGGGCGACACGAACCCCTTCCACACCGAGGTCGGCTACTGGATGTGGGATGCCAAGGACAGGCAAGTGACGCGTTGCTTCGTGTTGCCCATGGGCCAGGCGTTGATCGCGGGCGGCACGGTCGAACCTGACGCGACGACCTTTCGACTCGAGGCGCTCATCGGATCCAACACGTACGGCATCTTGTCGAATCAGCACATCGACGAGGTCGCCCACTCCACACGTTTCGACGTCACCGTCTCGTTCACCGAGGACACCTTCACCTACGACGAGACAACGGTGATCGAGCACAAGAAGTACCCTTCAATCGTGATGCACACCGACCGCAACACGCTGACGCTGCTACGTCGCGACGAGTAATTCGTGTACGACTGGACCGAGGAGCAGCAGGCGATCATCGCCGTGGTTCGTCGATTCGTCGACGAGGAGATCAGGCCCCACCTCGATGACCTCGAGCACAACGGCGTGCCCCCCTACGACATACTGCGAAAGATGTACGCCACCTTCGGTCTCAACGACATGGCGCGCGAGAGCTTCGCGCGACAGCTCGAGCGCAAGATCTCGGGCGAGGATGCAGTGCGCGAAAGCCGGGGATCTGATCCGGCCGCCCAGTTGATCTCGACGATCGAACTGTGTCGGGTCAGCCCGGGGCTACTCACCTCACTCGGTGTCTCGACGGGGCTGGCGGCGGGCACCATCAACAAGCTTGGAACCCCGGCGCAGATGCAGCGATGGTCGCTCGATCTCATGACGCTCGACAAGATCGGCGCCTGGGCCATCACTGAACCCGACAGTGGTTCTGACGCGTTGGGGGGCATGCGCACGAGCGCCAAGCGCGATGGCGATGAGTACGTGCTGAACGGGCAGAAGACGTGGATCACCAACGGGCCTTACGCCGACACCATCGTCCTCTACGCCAAGCTCGATGACGGAAGTGGCGAGGAGATGCGCAATCGCAAGGTCCTCACCTTCGTGCTTGACAAGGGAATGCCCGGTCTCGAACAGGCCAAGCCCATGCGAAAGATGGGTCAGCACGGTTCGCCCACCGGCGAGGTCTTCCTCAGTGACGTGCGCGTCGGTCGCGACCGCCTACTGGGCGAAAGCGAGGAGACCAAGGGCGGTGGTCGCCAGAGCGCCAAGGACAACTTCGTCGCCGAACGCGCCGGCGTCGCGGCGATGTCGCTCGGCATCATCGAGGAGTGCGTCAAGCTGTCCATTGACTACGCCAAACACCGACGCCTCTGGGGTACCGCGATCGCGGACTTCCAGCTCATCCAGCTGAAACTCGCTCAGATGGAAGTCGCACGGATCAACGTGCGCAATATGGTCTTCGCCCACATCGAGCGCTCCTCGGCGGGCGCGGTGCCGACCCTCGCCGAAGCGTCGGCCATGAAGCTCTACGCCGCCCAGGCCGCGTGCCAGGTCGCCGATGACGCGATCCAGATTTTCGGGGGCAACGGCTACATCGCCGAGTACCGCGTCGAACAACTCAGTCGCGATGCTCGCGTGCTGCGCATCTACGCCGGCACCGACGAGATGCAGGTGGTCGCGATCGCGAAGGACCTCATCCGCGACTAACGCGCGCTGAGTGACTCGCGCAAGCGGTCCGCCACCCCGACCCAACCCTTGTACTCGCGCATGGCCGGTGGCGCCGTGTCGAGGTTTCGCAAGAGCGTCGCCGCGAACTCCTCATGCTGGTCGCAGAGGGACCGCGCCGACGCGACGTAATTGCGTATGGTGAACACGATCGCGCCGCTCTCGGGTAGGCGTCGAAGGGTCTGGCGCTCGACGCGGAAGTACCAGTTCTCGAGGTCGCCGTGGGGACTCTGGCGGGCACTCGTGGGTTGATGGAGCGCGGGACTGTCGATCAGGGTCCAGTTGAGGCGCCAGAACGATCGCTCCGGCCTGAGTCGCTCGAAGAACGCGTTCGTCGGTCGACTGAGTTCCGCGTCGTAACTCGGCACCGGTCGGTGGACGTCGTCCAAGGTCGTGCCCAACTTCGACGCGAGGTTCCACCGCGAGGGGAAACACACGCACGCCGCCTGGAGTCGCCAGGCATCAGTTCGAACGAGCACGCAGAGGTCTTCTTGCACCAACCGAGATGCGGCGACGATCGGATGGTCGTCAGGTGACACGACGACGGGCAACGTCGCGAAATACGTCGCCAAGAACGCCGTGACGTCGGCGAGGAGCTCCACACTCCCGGCGTCGCCCAGCGGATTCGTCGCGACGACGACGTCGTACTTCGTCGCCAGGAGTTCTCGCTTCTCCTCGAGTTCGACGTCGCGCCGTTCGTCCACCTCAAGCCATTGGTTCATATCGAGCGGGCGAAGCCCCATCGCCAATCGCCAGCCCTTCGCCTCGAGTGGAACGTAGGGAAAATCGCTCACTTCGGCCGATTCCTATTGCGAACGATGAGGAGCCAGTACAGGAACGCGAACGTCAAGGGGACCCCGAGCACGATGACCCGCGCGGCGGGCAGGATCGACCCACGATGCACGCTCGTGGTCGTCAGAGCAGCGACGATGGCAACCAGGAACAACCTCCACACTCTGGCGACGCTCAGCGCCGGCGCCGCTTGCACTTCGTCTACGACGACTTCTTCTCTTGTTGAGCCATCAGCGTCTCGAGACGCTCGAGGATGCTCGAGATCGCTTCGTCCTGGGCCAACAGGTGCTTCTGGATCTCCTCGGACTCTTTCAACACCGCCTCCGCGTCCTTGTACGTGTCCTCGGCACGCTTGTCCGCGGCCCGCGCCTGGATGTTCTGGCCAACGATGATGATGGGCAGCAGTACCAACTGCAAGAACGAGCTCGACAGCCACACGATGATGAAATACGTACCCTGTTTGATGGCGTCAGGCAGCGCGAAGAGGGCGATCACCGTGAACAGGTAGGCGGCCCACATCGTGCCCACGACGAGCGTGACCCTGAGACCGAACCGCGCGTTGAAACGCACGAAGAAGTTCGGGTGATCGAGCGGTCGCAGGTCGCGAGTCTTCGTCGGACCGGAGAGTCGCAGTTCTTCCGCCCGGGGGTGACGCACGTATTCGTAAATATTCGGCATCTGCGAATTCTCACACGTTTTCGCGCCCGAGCCACTGCGAGCGAACACGCGCTCTACGCTTGGACGCCGTCGAATTCAAGCCAACCGGGCTGGACGAACCAGTGGCCGCCGCGCTCGATGTGGTCGTGGACGGCACGTTGGAGCTTCGTGACCCTGGGCAGGTCCGCGAGCTCGACACCCGGCGTTCGAAAGACGAACTCGATGATTGACGCGTCGCCGTCGGCCCAGGTCGGTGCCCAGGACGAGATGACGTGGAATCGTCGCTGGAACGCCAGAAGGTTGCTCTGGGGGTCCAAGTACGTGCACAACTGTGCGTCGAGCATCCACGTCTGACACGTCGCGAGGCGTCGCGACGTTGTCGGCCACATCGAGGCGACCACGCGACGCGCGTCGTCGAAGGTCTGGTCGAGACTCGCGGGGTCGAGGGCGGTGTCTTGGGGAATGTGGATACCAATCGACGGGTCGCCCCTGCGAAATCCGACGCCCAGTTCGGCCGCTTCCTCCTCGCCGTACCAGGGGTCCGGCGACAGGTTGCCAACTCCGAGCGTGACCCGGTGGAACCAGAGACTGCCCACCTGAATCAATTCGCCACGAAGTATTGGAAAGAGCCACCACCCCGTCTCGACTCCCAACGATCGCCACTTGCGCTCATGGAGACGACTGAGCTGTTCAAGGGCGCTCATCGTTCGTTCGATCACGTCCGCGCGACAGCCGCTGGCGCGCAAGTAGTCGGCGGCGCCTGGAGCGCACAGCACGAAGAGATAGAAGTACAAATACTGCCCGAATGGTCCGGCGTCGTCGAGGTCGTCCCAGATCGGTATCGGCACGTCGATGTCACCGCGTTGTGCCTCGACCATGGTGACGAGTGACGCGAGGAGCGAGGACCACTCGTCATCGTGGTGAAATGCCTCCCAGGTTTGGCCGACGCCGACACTGTTGGCCGCCGACAATCCGGCCGCTCGAAGCGAGGCGACGATCTCGGCGGCGCTCGTCAGTCGTACGCGCTCGTGCGCCTCCGCTGAAGCCGGGGGCGCGGTTTCGCGCATGAGCGCGATGGTCTCTTCAGCGCTCATCGTGCCCGTCGTGAATCAACCAACCAAGTCGGGTGACGTCTCCATGCCCTTACGCCACACGGAGCGGGCGATGATCTTGCTGGTGTCGGCGCGGTCGCTGTACTTGTGCGCCACGTCGCGAATCTCTTCGAGCATGCCCTCTGACAGGTAGGTCGGGTCGAGGCCGAGGGCCAGGAACTGATCGCGGCTCACGTTGAGGTCGTTCTCCACGGCTTCGCGACGAGGGTTGGGCAGGTTCGCGATCTCGACGCCGGTCTCCTTGGAGATCAACTCGGCCAGGTCGCGCACTCGGTACACCTCGGTCACTTGGTTGAAGACCTTGACCTTCTCGCCGCGCTGGGGAGGATTCTCCAACGCGATCTGGATGCAGCGCACGGTGTCACGGATGTGGATGAACGCGCGCGTCTGTCCACCGGTGCCGTGCACCGTCAGCGGGTGGCCGATCGCGGCCTGCATCAAGAACCGATTGAGCACGGTGCCATAGTCGCCGTCGTAGTCGAATCGGTTGATGAGTCGCTCGTCGAGCGCGGTCTGGGGGGTCTGCGTGCCCCACACGATGCCCTGGTGCAAATCGGTGATGCGAAGTTGATCGTTCGCGCAGTAGAAGGCGAAGAGCAACTGGTCGAGCGTCTTGGTCATGTGGTACACCGAACCGGGATTCGCGGGGTGCAGGATCTCGCGCTCGATTTCGCCGTCGGGCGTCGGTACCATGACCGTGAGGTAGCCCTCGGGGATGGGCGCCGAACCGGACCATCCGTAGCCGTAGACGCCCATGGTGCCCAGGTGCACGAGCGCGATGTCGAGGCCACTCGCGACGATCGCGGTCAAGACGTTGTGGGTGCCTCGAACGTTGTTGTCCACGGTGTAGCGCTTGGCCGCGGTGCTGCGCATCGAATAGGGCGCGGCACGCTGTTCGCCAAAGTGCACGATCGCGTCGGGACGGATCTCCTTCAACAACGTTTCGAAGCGGTCGTACTCTTCGGCGAGGTCTAGGTGGACGAAGTCGATGACGTTGCCCGTCAACTCCTTCCATACGCGTAGGCGCTCCCCCATGGGTCGAATCGGCGTCAGTGAATCAGTTTCGAGCTCGAGGTCGATCTCGCGACGGCTGAGGTTGTCCACGATGGTGACTTCGTGGCCCAGGTCCGAGAGGTGCAACGACGTCGGCCAGCCGCAGAAACCGTCACCGCCGAGTACCAATACCTTCATACAATCTCCTCAGTCGAGGCCGACTCGCCGGCCATTACTGTGCAACAAACGCCTTTTCCGGGTCAATCGCAACCTAACGACCTTACCAGCGCGCCCTCGTCGCCTCGTGGGCCGATGCGGGACCAAGGACCCGCAACGGGCACCGTTAATCCAGGCTGGCCTTCGCCGACGATTGCAGAAAACTCTCCAGGCGGCGATCCGGTATGAGCCAGGTAAGGGCCACGGCGATGAAGATCCCGATCGACACCCAGCGAAACGCGAAGGCCATTGGAATCGAGACGACGTAGCCGAACAACGAGAGTTTCGCCTTCAGGTCGCGCCCCAGTGCCTGGCGCAGGCTGAGGTCGGACCCGTAGGAGCGGACGATGACCGTCTGCAGGACGGTGAAGGCGAGAGCCGCCAGGGCGAGCACGATGCCGTACGCCGCAACGGTGTTGGTCGCGAAGCCGTTCTCGGACATCCAGGCCGTCGCGAAGGGAAAAAGGGAGAGCCAGAACAAAAGGTTGAGGTTGGCCCACAACATTGCGCCCGTGACGTTGCGCACGGTCTTGACGAGATGGTGATGGTTCACCCAGTAGATGCCGAGGTTCACGAAACTGAGCACGTACGCGAGCAGCGACGGGAAGGTGTGACGCAGTGCGGAGAAAGTCGCTCCGTGGGGCTGGCGAAGTTCGAGCACCATGATCGTGATGAGGATCGCGATCACACCGTCGCTGAACGCCTCCATCCGCCCTGACGTCAACGCTTCGCCACCTCTCGGACGCGACACCGTCTCATAGTGCCCTACGACTTCGCGGTGGCGGCGTCGATCATGGCGGGAATGATGGTCTCCCCGTACGCCTCGAGCGTCGTCGACTTGGCGTCGTGCTGCAGGTACAACGCGAACTGATCGACGCCGATGCCGCGAAGTTCTTCCAGGCGCGCGATGTGGTGCGCTGAGGGCCCGAGCAGGCAGAATCGGTCGATCACCTCGTCCGGCACGAAATCGGCGTGCGTGTTACCGGCGCGACCGTGCTGGTTGTAGTCGTAGCCCTTGCGCTCCTTGATGTAGTCGGTCAGTGCCTCGGGGATCGCGGAGGATGGATCATTGCCGTAACGCTCCACGATGTCCGCGACGTGATTGCCCACCATGCCCCCGAACCAACGGCACTGGTCGCGCTGATGTTCGAGGTCGTCGCCGACGTACGCCGGGGCCGCGACGCAGAACGTCAACGCGGCGGGGTCACGTCCGACGTTGGCCGCGGCTTCGCGCACCGAGGTGATCATCCAGCGCGCGATGTCGGGGTCGGCCAGTTGCAGGATGAAACCATCGCCGACCTCGCCGGCCAGTTGCAGCGCTTTCGGTCCATACGCCGCGACCCACATCTCGAGCGAACTCTTCTCCCCCCACGGGAAGCGCAGTGTCGAGCCGTGATAGTCGACCGATCGACCGTTCGCGAGCTCACGGATCACCTCGATGGACTCTCGCAGGGTGGCGAGCGACGTCGGCTTGCCGTTGGTGACGCGAACGGCGGAGTCGCCGCGTCCGATGCCGCAGACCGTGCGGTTGCCGTACATCTCGTTGAGCGTGGCGAAGAGACTGGCCGTCACGGTCCAGTCGCGGGTCGCGGGGTTCGTGACCATCGGACCGACCTTGATCTTGCGCGTCGCCGCGAGGATCGCGCTGTAGATCACGAACGGCTCTTCCCACAAGATGTGCGAGTCGAACGTCCAGACGTAGTGGAAGCCGAGCTGCTCGGCTCGGGTCGCGAGGTCCACGACTCGCGACGCGGGCGGATTGGTCTGTAGGACGATGCCGAACTCCACTATCCCTCCGTCTCACTCTGGTGCACGTGCACGCTGGTCTACAACAGGTACTGACTGAGGCCGCGACGAAGGAACTTCCCGTGTCCGACGGCGCCCACGAACTTCTTGTCCTCGACGATGACGCGCCCGCGTGAGAGGACCGTCTCCACGCGGCCATCGACGTGCATACCTTCATAGGCCGAGTGGTCCATGTTCATATGGTGCGTCGTCACGCTGATGTCGGTCGTCCCCTTGGGGTCATAGATCACGATGTCCGCGTCGCTCCCCGGAGCGATTACGCCCTTGCGCGGATAAAGACCGAACATCCGCGCCGGGGTGGTCGACGCCAACTCGACCCATCGGGCGAGGCCGATCTCGCCGGTCACGACGCCCTGGTAGAGCAGGTCCATTCGATGTTCCACCGATCCGATGCCGTTGGGGATCTTGGAGAAGTTCCCGAGTCCTAACTCCTTCTGATCCTTCATGCAAAAAGGACAGTGGTCGGTGCTGACGACCGACAGGTCGTTCGTGCGCAGCGCCTGCCACAACGAGTCCTGGTGTCCGTCGGCTCGGGCTCGAAGTGGCGTGGAGCAGACGTAGGCCGCGCCCTCGAAGCCGGGCTTGGAAAGGTGCTCCTCGAGACTGAGGTAGAGGTACTGCGGGCAGGTCTCGGCGAAGACGTTGGCCCCCATGCCGCGAGCTCGCGCAATGGTCTCGACCGCCTCGCGTGCGCTGACGTGCACGATGTAGAGCGGGCAGTGGGCGACCTTGGCGAGCATGATCGCGCGGTGCGTCGCCTCCTCCTCCATCTCCACCGGACGCGTCAGCGAGTGATAACGGGGATCGGTCTCCCCGCGCTCCAGGGCTTGGGCGACCAACACGTCGATCGCGGGTCCGTTCTCCGCGTGCATCATGATCGTGGCTCCGAGGTCCGACGCCGTCTGCATCGCGCGAAGGATCTGGCCGTCGTCGGAGTAGAAGACACCGGGATAGGCCATGAACAGTTTGAAGCTCGTCACGCCCTCGTTGTTCGTCAGGTCGGCCATCGCCTTCAGTGCCGCGTCGTCGACACCGCCGATGATCTGATGGAAGCCGTAGTCGATCGCGCAGTTGCCGTCGGCCTTCAGGTGCCACGCGGCCAAGCCGTCGTGGACGTCCTCACCGGTTCGCTGCACCGCGAAGTCGACGATCGACGTCGTGCCGCCGTAGGCCGCGGCGATCGTGCCGGTCTCGAACGTATCCGAAGCCGCGGTGCCACCAAAGGGCAGTTCCATGTGGGTGTGGACGTCGACGCCGCCGGGCAGCACGAACTTGGCGCGGGCGTCGAGCACCCGGTCGCAGGTTGGCTTCAGGTCGTCGAAGAAACCGGGAGCGCCGAGGGCCGCGATCTCGTCGCCGTCGATCAGGACGTCGGCGCGCTGCGCACCGGTCGCGGAGATGACGTCGCCTCCGGTGATGAGGATCCGTGTCATCGCATCACCACTCGGTGAGAGGTTCGTACATGTCGGGACGGCGATCGCGGTAGAAGGCCCACTGTTCGCGCACCTCCTTCAGGGTGTCCATGTCCAGGTCGCGAACGACCAGCTCGGCGTCGGTCGTGCTGGCGACGTCGCCCACGAACTGTCCACGCGGGCTCACGAAGTAGCTCTGGCCGTAGAAGTCGTTCGTCCCCAACTCCTCGACCCCGACGCGGTTGATCGCACCGACGAAGTACTCGTTCGCGACCGCCGACGCCGGCTGCTCGAGTTGCCAGAGGTAGGCCGAAAGCCCCCGACTGGTCGCCGACGGATTGAAGACGATCTTCGCGCCCGCGAGCCCCAACGCCCGCCAACCCTCGGGGAAGTGCCGGTCGTAACAGATGTAGACACCGATTCGCCCGACCGCGGTGTCAAAGACCGGATAGCCGAGGTTCCCGGGCCGGAAGTAGAACTTCTCCCAGAAACCGCTCACCTGGGGAATGTGCGTCTTTCGATACTTGCCCAGGTACGTGCCGTCAGCGTCGATCACGGCGGCCGTGTTATAGAGGACGCCCTCCTGTTCCATCTCATAGACCGGGAGCACGATCACCATGTTGAGTTCCGCCGCCAGCGCCATGAAGCGCTGCACCGTCGGTCCTTCCGGCACGGCTTCGGCGTAGTCGTAGTACGCGGCGTCTTGCACCTGGCAGAAGTACGGACCGTAGAAGAGTTCCTGGAAACAGATCACCTGCGCGCCTTGGGAAGCCGCGTCGCGTGCGTACTGCTCGTGAAGGTCGATCATCGACGCTTTGTCACCGGTCCAGGCGCTCTGTACGAGCGCCGCTCTGACTACATCAGCCACGATGCCTCCTCTCGAACGGACGCGGTCGCGTCCTCGAATAGAAAGAACCATAGACAATGTTGGCGACGAGGTGGCCCTCCCGTCATCGAGCGCACCAGCGTTGCACGAGCGGCAGCGACGTGGTTTCGCCGCCGGACCGGACCGATGGTTCCGACGTCCGACACGGCCCTCGGTCGAGCTAGCTGGCTCGCAGCGTCGTCGAACCTCGCCACTGTGATCGGGCCAGCACGACCTGGACGACCGAGACGTGGCGCTCGGCGAAGCCGGCGGCGCAGTAGGCGAAATAGAACCGCCACATCCGAAGGAAGGAATCACTCAACCCGAGGGACAGTGCGTCGCCCCGATGAGCGTCGAGTCGTTCGCGCCACTCATTGAGCGTCCGCACGTAGTGCGGGCCGAGGTCCTCGAGGTCGGTCAGACGCAGATCCGACGACTTCGTCATCGCCTTCGCGAGCGCCGTGATCGACGGCAGGCCGCCGCCGGGAAATATGAACTGTCGGATGAAGTCTTGACGGGTCTTGTAGCGCTCGAATTCGCGGTCATCGATCACGATGCACTGCAGTGCCGCCCGACCTTCGGGCACGAGCAGCTTCGCGCACGTGGAAAAGAAGGTCTCGTAGTCACGCCAATCGACCGCTTCGATCATTTCGATCGACACGAGGTGGGTGAACTTCCCTTCGACGTCGCGGTAGTCGGTGTTGAGGACCGTGACTCGATCGTTCAAACCGGCATCGGCCACGAGGCGCGTCGCGTACGCGTACTGCTTCTGCGAGATCGTGGTGGTCGTGACGCGACATCCGTACTTGGTGGCCGCGTGCACCGCGAAGCCGCCCCAGCCGGTCCCGATCTCGATGACGTGGTCATCGACTCCGAGAGCGAGTTTGCGACAGATGCGATCGAACTTCTCTATCGATCCCTGCGCCAACGTGCTCTCGGGCGAAGGGAACACCGCGCTGGAGTACGCCATCGATGGATCGAGGAAGAGACGAAAGAAGTCGTCGCCGAGGTCGTAGTGCGCGGCGATGTTCGCACGGTCCTGTGACTTCGTCGGTCGGCCCCGATCGCGAAACGGACGCCGGAGTGCATTGGTCAGCGGCGCGAGCATCCGCGCGACACGGTTGATGCGGTCGAGGTTCAAGGTGAGGAGGCGCAACAACCCGACGAGGTCCGAACTGTCCCACTCCCCCATGAAATACGACCGGCCCAGGCCAACGCCCCCACCGCTGAGGACACGCTGCCATACCTTCTCGTCGATGACCTCGAGGTCGGTCTCTAGTCCCGGCACTCCGTCGGCCCCGTAGGTGCGTCGCGTACCGCCTTCGGAGATCGTGATCGTGCCGTGTCGCACTCGGCGCGCGAGCGCGGTGAGCAGCCATCGAGAACCGGTGGTGCGACCGGGCAGCCAACCAAGGGACGAGCGTCGCCGAGTCACTGCGCCGCGGAGGGGTGAGCGATGAACGGAACGCGCGACGCCCAGAGCCGCAACGCTCGCACGTAGATGGCGAGCGACACGCGATGGCTGAGGAAGGGGTACCGCACCAACGCCCGAGCGAGTCCTCGACGGCTCATTTCCCGGCGCTCGAGCGAGAGAGCGGCCCGAAAGACGACCTCGTCGCCACGAACGACCACGATCGACATGGCGCAGCGTTCATCGGGCGCCGCGACGTGGAATCGGTACGAGAGATCCATTGGCAAGAACGGCGAAACGTGCATCGCCTTGGGCATTTCGAGGTGCCTCGTCCCGCCACGTGTGTCAAGTACGTACGCATGCCTCTCTCCCCACGGCGTGTTCGTCACGTCAGCCACGACGGCCTGCAGCGTTTCGCCGTCGAGTGCGTAGCAATAGTAGAGAGCAATGGGGTTGAAACACCAGCCCCACGTACGGTGCTGCGCCAGCAGATGGATCGGACCTTCCGGCGTGAACCCGACTCGCTGCGCCACCGTGTCGCGGATCACCGCGGCCAGTGGTCGAGCCGGATCACCCATGTAGTCACTGCGGCGAAAGGTCATGGCGGCCCGGCGCTCGTTGCGCCAGAGTGGGGCCAAGGTGCCCATCGACTCGAGGCGATCAAGGTCCACCAAGGGCATCGCGACACGGTACGTGAATCGCCGAGAATGCGCACCGCGCCGCTCGTGGAGCACAGTCCCTTCGTAGATCGAGGGTGTCCTCACCGTGCCATCACGACGTCGTCGGCGCCCAGCATTCCTTCCACCACTCGCATCGCACTCTGGACCCCGTCCTCGTGAAAGCCGTAGCCCCAGTACGCGCCCACGTAGTGGCTGCGCATCGCTCCGTCAATCTCACCGTGACGGCGCTGCGCGCGAAGGGCCGACTGGTCGAAGGTGGGATGCGCGTAGTCGAAGGACGCGATCACCTTCGCGGGATCGATGATGTCGTCGGCGTTGAGCGTGATGCAATAGTTTGTGGCCGATTCGAGGTTCTGGAGTCGATTGGCGTAGTACGTAAGGACGGGCACCTGTTGGTCGTCGTCGACACGGCGATAGTTCCAGCTGGCCCACGCCCGTCGTCGACGCGGCAGGAGGCGCTCGTCGGTGTGCAGCGTGGCGCGGTTGTCCTGGAATCGAAAGGCGCCAAGGATGGCCGTCTCTTGCGTCGTTGGCTGCGCGAGAAGTGACAACGCCGTGTCGGCGTGCGTCGCGAAGACGACCCGATCGAAGCGTTCACCGTCGGGATTGGCGTTGGTGCGCACCACGACGCCGTCGTCATCACGTTCCACCTGGCGCACGGCGCACCCGGTTCGAATGTGGGCGCGCAAGGGGGCGACGAGGGCCGACACGTAGTGTTGTGCTCCACCGACCACGGTCCTCCACGGCGGTCGATTGCCCAGCGAGAGCAGGCCGTGCTGATCGAGGAAACGAACCAGGGATGTCACGGGGAACGCCGAGAACTCCTGGGGATTGGCCGACCAGATGGCCGCGCCGAGCGGGATCAGGTAGTCATCGACGAACGGTCGCGAGAATCGCTCCCGCCGCAGGAAGTCTTCCAGCGAGAGCGAGATGTCATCGTCATCGAGCATGGCGCGCGCGGCGCGATTGAAGCGAGGCACGTCGGCGATCATCCGCAGGAATGACGGACGGACGACGTTGCTGCGACGGGCCAGCAACGTGTTCAGGTTCGTACCGCGGTATTCGAGTCCCGTGACCGCTGATGTCACACTGAAACTCATGTCGCTCGGTTGCGTGGCGACACCGAGGTCGCGCAGGAGGCGACTGAAACCGGGATAGTTGCGCTCGTTGTACACGATGAACCCGGTGTCGATCCCGAGCGACTGAGTGGCCTCGTGCACCTCGACCGTATTGACGTGGCCGCCGAGACGGTCGGCGGCCTCGAACAGGACGACTTCAGCCCGAGGGTGCAGGTGATGGGCGGCGACGAGCCCCGAGACGCCGCCGCCGATGATCGCAATTCGTTCCATTTTTCTCCGATGACCCAAGGTCTGTGATTTAGTACTAAACTACACGAAGAAGGAATATCCCGAGACAGAGGTCCACGCCATGCCGCAGTACGTCGCCACCATCCCCTCTTCGTGGAGTGTCAACGAGGCGTTCTCGTATATGAGTGACTTCTCGAACGCGCAGTTCTGGGATCCGAGCGTCGTGTCCGCGAGCCGCGTCGACGACGGCGACGTGTCCATCGACTCTGAGTTCGAATTGACCGTGCGAGTCGCCGGGCGAGACCAGACGCTGCGCTATCGCGTCGTGTCGATCGAAGCGCCACGCAGCGTCACCTTCTCCTCCTCCACCGGATCGCTCTTGTCGAGGGACACGCTGACCTTCGAGCCTCGCGCTCACGGGTGCGAGATGACCTATAACGCCGAACTTCGATTCAAGGGCGTGGCGGCCCTCGCCAACCCGCTGCTCGGTCTTCTCTTTCGCCGACTCGGCGACCGGGCACGCGACTCGCTGCTCGAAATCCTCCGGAGTCCACGTGAGAGTGGCTGACGCCGCGCGCCGTAGCGTGGACGCGTTCCTTGAGTACTCGGTCGTGGGAAGCTTTTCGCGCGTCGGCCCGGTACTGCGCCGTCGCTTGTTCGACTGGTCCGCCATTGACCCAGAGTCCGTTCGCAGCCGAGTGTGCGTCGTCACCGGCGCGACGTCGGGCCTCGGACTCGAGAGCGCGACAGCGCTCGCCCGACTGGGTGCGAAAGTGATCGTGCTGGTACGAAATCGCGAACTGGGATCCTCGGTCTGCGCGCAGATTGTGCGGTCGACCGGAAATCGCGACGTGTCGATGATTGTCGCTGACCTGGGTGATCTCGACAGCGTTCGTCGCGCGGCACAGGAATTGAACGAACTCCCAGCGATCCACGTCCTCATCCACAACGCCGGCACGATGTCTGGGACCTTTGAGGTCTCCCCGCAGGGAATCGAACGCACCGCCGCCGTGCAACTAATCGGACCCTTCTTGCTCACGACCCTTATTCGCGACCGATTGCAATCCGGATGCGCCCGCGTCGTGTGGGTCACCTCGGGCGGCATGTACGCGGAACCGCTCGACGTCGACTGGCTCGAATCACCCGCAAAGGACTACGACGGCGTCAAGGCCTACGCGAGGGTCAAACGCGCTCAGGTGTCGCTCAACGAAACCTGGGCTCCGCGTCTTGAACCGCTCGGCATCACGATGACCGCAATGCATCCCGGTTGGGTGGACACCCCCGGACTTCGCCGGTCACTGCCAACGTTCGCTCGACTACTGGGTCCGTTCCTTCGCTCGCCCGCGCAGGGTGTCGACACCATCCTCTGGCTCGTCACCACATCATCTGCCACACAGCCCGGCAGCCTTTGGCTCGATCGTCGCGCCCGAAGCGCGCACCGCCTGGGGCGCACTCGACGAAGCGACACCGACGCACAGCGGCGACGTCTTTGGCAATTCTGCGTCGAACGGGCCGGGCTGGACGATCAGTCAGGAACCGAGCGATGAGGATGTGGATGGTGGACCCGGAGTTGCTGTGCCGAAAACACCTGCTGGGCGAGCACGTGGAATGCCACATGTTCCGCGGCTCATTGCAAAAGGGCAAATCCGTGCGTGGCTTCGTCGAGACCGGTCTCTTGGACTCGCGGGCGCTGGCGGATCGCCACGAACAGTTGGCGCACGAGATGTTGCGTCGTGGTTACCGGCACGCGTCACCGCTCCCTGCCGACTTCGACGAGAACGCGGCCGCGGGGGAAGTCAACGTCGACGAGGCACTGCGAGAGTTGGCCGCGCGGTGCGAAGCGTGTCGTGAACGACAATCCGCTTCGCTCGACACAGCGGCGACGAAGAAACGCAGCCGAACGCGCAACTCCGACTCGACGAGACGATGACCCGCGGTCAAGTCCTCGTCACTGGGGCGACGGGCTTCGTGGGCAGCCGTCTCGTGCCGTCGCTTCTCGCCGAGGGTTTCGCCGTTCGCTGTCTGTCGCGGAACCCGGAGCGGCTCGACGTCGCGTCGTGGAGAGACGACGTCGACGTGATGCGCGGTGACGTAGGGGGTGACCTCACCGCAGCGCTGCGCGATGTCGACGTCGCCTACTACCTCGTCCATTCGATTGGCACAGGTCCGAATTGGGCTCAGACCGAACATCGCGACGCGGGAAACTTCGCGAGGGCCGCTGACACCGCGGGCGTGCGGAGGGTCGTCTTCCTCGGCGGCCTCGGACGCGATGACGACTCACTGAGCCTGCACCTGCAGACCCGCCATGACGTCGGTCGTATCCTCGCCTCCACGTCCGTTGACGTCGTCGAACTTCGCGCCGGGGTGATCGTGGGCGGAGGGTCGGCCAGCTTCGAGATGTTGCGCAAACTCGTGGAAGGACTGCCCTTCATGGTGACCCCTAAGTGGGTCGAGACGCGTTGCCAACCAATAGCGATCAGCGACATGATCGAACTCCTCGTGCGCGCCGCATCCGCGGATCATCTGTTACCTGGTGTCTATGACGCGGGTGGCCGCGACGTGATCACCTATAGCGAAATGATTTCTCTGTTCGCCGACGTTTCGGGTCTACCGCGGCGATGGCTGGTGAAGGTCCCTCTCCTCACGCCACGTCTCTCGTCGCTCTGGGTGGGACTGGTGACACCACTCCCGGTGCCACTCGCTCGCGAACTAGTGGAGTCGCTCGTCAACGAGGTCGTC
This sequence comes from uncultured Acidimicrobiaceae bacterium, assembly GCA_963804305.1. Taxonomy (GTDB): domain Bacteria; phylum Actinomycetota; class Acidimicrobiia; order Acidimicrobiales; family RAAP-2; genus RAAP-2. The sequence goes on from CAWDPR010000003.1 coordinate 80,105, forward strand.
GTCGCGGGACAATCGGCGTGCGAAGCGCTTGGCGTGACGCCACTGGGCATCCGTGAGGCCATGGAGCGGGCCCTCTCAGCCGACGACGATGCTGTCGCCGCGCGCGACGATGGAGCACTTGACGCCTTTGCGCGACTGGACACCGACCCGGAATGGTCGGGCACCACGGTCCGGGGCGACACGCGCGTCGCGACATCCTCGGCCAGCCCGGTCGTTCTCTTCGCGGCGCTGGAGCGCATAGGTGGCGCGAACGGTTGGTATGGAGGGGGATGGCTCTGGACCATTCGGGGCTGGCTCGACCAGCTACTCGGAGGTCCGGGACTGCGCCGGGGAAGGTCAGCCACGCTCGTGGCGGGCGCACCGCTCGACTTCTGGCGCGTGGAAGAGGTCGAACCTCCGCGGCGTCTGCGGCTGCGTGCCGAAATGCGCCTTCCGGGCAAAGCATGGCTTACCTGGGACTTAGAAGCCCAGGACGCCGGCACGAAGATCGTCCAGCGGGCGGACTTTCACCCGAAGGGTTTGGGCGGTCTCGTCTATTGGTACGCCATCGCCCCATTTCATCGTTGGGTTTTCCCACAGATGCTTCAAGGCATCGTCGCCGACGCCGAACGCTCCGATGGATCTAGCCCAGATGTCAGGATTCGATGATGTCAGACGGGGACTACATCGGTCTTCGCGAAGCGGCGGAGCGGCTCGGTGTGCACTACATGACGGTGTATCGCTACGTGCGCATCGGCCAACTTCGCGCCGAACGCCACGGCGCCACGTGGAAGGTGGCGATCAAGGACCTTGAGAACCTACGTGCGCCGGACACCCGACCATCGAGGAACCGCAACTCGCGCCAGCTTCGTCCGAAGTGGCTGGTAGACCGTTTGGTCGCCGGCGATGAATCGGGCGCGTGGTTGATCGTCGAGGAGGCACTGACCTCGGGTGCCTCGCCTCAGGAGATCTACGTCGAGATGGTCATACCAGCGTTGTGGACGATCGGCGAGGAGTGGGAGAACGGTCGCCTATCGATCGCGGACGAACACCGAGCGAGCGCCGTTGCCACTCGGCTCGTCGGGCGTCTCGGACCACTGTTCGCACGTCGGGGACTGTCGCGCGGCACCATCGTGCTCGGAGCGCCGCGCGATGATCTTCACGCACTCCCGAGCGCCATCATCGCCGACTTGCTGCGCGGCCGAGGATTCGATGTGCTCGACCTCGGCGCCAATACTCCCGTCGCGTCGTTCGTCGAGTGCGCGCACGGCGCGAGCCGACTGGTCGCGATATTGGTTTGCGCCACGTCGCAGGATTCCGTCGCGAATCTGTCGCCGATCGCGGCGGCTTTGCGCGGCGACGCGATCGATACGCCGATCTGTTTCGGTGGTCACGCCGTTACCAGCGAAGAAATTGCCCTCAAACTCGGCGCGGACGTCTGGACCGGCACGAATGCCGACGCGGTCATCGCTGCGGTGGAGAACATCGCGTCGCGACAACGGAATATGGACTAACCCGTCGCACGCACCTGTGCGAGACTGCTTCGCAATCGACGGGGACCATTTGATGAAACAACTCGGCGCAACCTCCGACGCCAGGATTTCCCGGACTCGGAGAACGCGTACGTCGGTTACCGTCGTTCGATGCGCAGAGGAGGAAGGGCGGGGAATGAATTCGGGTGACGTCATCGGGGCCATCGAAGCAGGCGGCACGAAGATGGTGTGTGCCGTCGGACGCTCGTGGCAAGAAGTTCGCGACGCCGAAAAGCACGTCGTCCCCACCACGACACCACGAGAGACCTCGCAGCGCGTTATGGAGTGGTTCTCCGATCGACATCGAGAGGACCCGATTCAAGCGATCGGCGTTGCGTCGTTCGGTCCCATCGACTTTTCGTCAACGTCGATCTCAATGTCCACACCCAAGGTGGCGTGGCGCGGCTTTAGCTGGCGACAAGCGGTCCGCGACACTTTGGGCGACATCGCGATTGGTTACGACACCGACACCAACGCCGCCGGACTCGCGGAGTGGCGATGGGGAGCGGCGCAAGGCAAGCGTGTCGCCGTCTACGTCACCGTAGGGACGGGAATCGGCGGCGGGGTCATCGTCGATGGCACTCCCATTCACGGTCTGCTCCATCCGGAATTTGGTCACATGGTCGTACAGCATCTGAGCAGCGACCCCTTCCCCGGTAACTGTCCGAGTCACGGCGACTGTCTCGAGGGCTTGGCCTGCGGGCCGGCGATCGATGAACGTTGGGGTCATTCCGGTGCTCCCCTTTCTCCCGATCATCCGGCCTGGGAGCTCGAGAGCGACTACCTGGCGATGGCGATGGTGAACGTCGTGACGATCACGTCGGCTGAGGTCATTGTGTTGAGTGGCGGCATCATGGCGACCGAGGGCCTACTCGCGAAGGTCCGAGCGAAGACGAAAGAGCGCCTGGCCGGCTACATCGACAAGGACGAACTCGGGCCGCGCATTTCCGACTATTTGGTGGCGCCGCGCCTGGGTGGCGCGTCAGGCGTCGTCGGCGCATTCGCGTTGGGGCTCCAGATGGCGGCGTCACAACCGTAGGACGTCAAAGGACTCTCCAGCAGCGTCACGTCCTGCGCTCACCACCTCGACGCGGACGTCGCGAACGCTGGACGTCAAGGACGGACCACATGTTCGCGTGACTACCCCCACTCGTGGCATCGACGGTAAGTTGGACTACCGACTCTCTCGAACCGAACCGGTGCTGAGTCATGGGTCGTGGGAGGTGAGTGGATGACCGCAAATCGGAGACGCTCGCATCGTTGGTCTGCGGCCTCGATGATTGCCATCGTTCTGCTCGCATCGGGCGTCGCCCAAGCATCGACCGGACACACGGTCACGGCCACCTCGAAGGAGTGGACAGTGAGGTTGTGGGTGGCGCGAACTACTGCGAAGTCAGGGACGACCATTCCCGCAACAGTCACCGTCGACAATCGTACGGGCCGCTCCGCCAACCTCGTCGGGTGTCCAGGAGTTGTTTACGAGATAGGTCTTGGCAATGCGAAGGTCCCCAACAGCCTCGCCGTCTCGACGGTCTTGTGCGAGGGGACCATCTCCCCGGGCGTCCACGTCTTTCACACCAAGGTGCAGACCACCTATCAATCATGCGGCGGCACTTCCGTCCCGCGCTGCGGGAACCCGCCCAAGATGTCGTCGCTCCCACCGGGGATCTACCGCACGCAAATCGTGCTGCCAGGTGCGAAAGGCTTTCCAGCATCGCTGCGGCCGCTGACCATAACGCTTACCGCCTCGTCCTGATCCGTATCGAGGCGTACCGTTCTGCTGCTCTCTTTGCGGCCCGATGGTTGCGGGGGCACCTCGGTACCGCACTACGCCCCGAGTCGGCCACCAATGGCCGACGAGATCCAATCACGCCGGCTGCTCGAAACCTCACAATCGCGAGGTGATTCGGGGTAACTGATTTGCACCTGGGTGCGGCTGGAGGGATTTGAACCCCCGACACTCGGTTCCGAAGACCGATGCTCTATCCGCTGAGCTACAGCCGCCAAAGTACTGCACACTTCCATGCTGCACACTACGACGTCACCGCCGGCCGTTGTACCGGCGAACCGGACCACTCACCCGCACCGCGCTTACTTATAGTGAGTATAATCATTGTAACTCCTACAACGAAACTAGATGAAACGAGGCACGAGTGAGTATTCAGAGTCGGCCACACGTGACGCTCGCGATCTGTTGTCTGAGCCTCTTCATCGTGGGCATCGACGTCACCATCGTCAATGTCGCGTTGCCGTCAATCCAACACGACCTGCACGCCTCGATCAGCAGTCTTCAGTGGACGGTCGACGCCTACACCCTCGTCCTCGCCTGTCTTTTGATGCTGTCAGGGTCAGTGGCGGACCGATTTGGTCGCAAGCGAGTCTTTCAAGTCGGCTTGACGATCTTCTCGCTGGGTTCACTGCTGTGCAGTGTGGCTCCTTCTATTGGCTGGCTCATCGCCTTTCGCGCGCTCCAGGCGATCGGCGGATCGATGTTGAACCCCGTTGCCCTTTCAATCATCGCCAACACGTACACCGACCCGAAGGAGCGGGCGAAGGCCATGGGCATATGGGGTGGCGTCGTGGGACTGAGTCTGGCCCTCGGACCGGTCCTCGGCGGGGTGTTGGTCACCGGTATTGGCTGGCAGTCCGTCTTTTGGATCAACATCCCCATCGGCACCGCCGCCATCATCCTCACACAACGCTTCGTCCCCGAATCGAAGGCACCTCGCGCACGACGGCTCGATCCGCCGGCGCAAGCCCTCATCGTGCTGTCGCTCGGGATGCTCGTGTACGCGATCATCGACGGACCTCAACGAGGGTGGGTCTCGACGACCACGATCACGTGCTTCGCAGTCGCTGCGCTCTCGGCGTTGGCCTTCGTCTTGGTCGAACGACGTCGTCGCGAACCGCTGCTCGACATCCGTTTCTTTCACTCCGCACCATTCTCGGGCGCGACGACCATCGCCCTCTTCGCGTTCGTCGCGCTCGGTGGCTTCCTCTTCTTGAACACCCTGTATCTCCAAGATGCTCGAGGCTATTCACCGCTACACGCGGGACTGATCACGACACCGATGGCGCTCATGACGCTGATCTTCGCGCCGCTTTCGGGACGCTTGGTAGCGAATCGTGGTCCGCGTCTTCCATTGATGCTCTCCGGCGCGATCATGGCCGCAGGGGCGTTGCTACTCGCACGACTCGGCCTCCGCGCATCGGACGCCGCGTTGCTGACTTCGTACAGCGTTTTCGGCATCGGATTCGGATTGGTGAATGCACCGATCTCTAATACCGCCGTGTCGGGGATGCCCCGTGAGCGTGCCGGCGTGGCCGGGGCCGTCGCGTCAACGGGTCGACAGATTGGAGCATCGCTTGGGGTGGCGATATCGGGTTCTCTTGTCGCCGGAGCGACGACCAATTTCGTCTCGTCGAGTCACACTGCATGGGACGTCATCGCTGGATGCGGCGTCGCGATCTTTCTCCTCGGCTATATCTCTACCGGTCCGTGGGCACTGCGGTCCGCCGAGCGAACTGCCATCCACATAGACAATGTCAACAACGAGATGTCCAATGCCAAGTGATTCGCACGACGTAGAAGCGATGCGACGCGACGCGTGGTCCCTCCTGCACTCGTTCGTCGAAGAGAACAGTCGCCGGCGCGACCTCGCGGAGGCACTCGGATTTCGTGCCGGTGCGGGACGAGCGAAGGTACTCTTCCTGCTTCGCTCAGGACCACTGACCTTGAGCGAAATCGCTCGAGCTCAACGATTCGACGCACCCTACGCGACGTTGATCGTCGATCAACTCGAAGAGAAGAAGTTGGTCACTCGTCAAGCCGATCCCGCCGACCACCGGCGCAAGCTCGTCGCACTCACAGCAGCGGGCGAGAAGTCAATCGAGATCGCCGACGCCATCTTGTCGCGACCGCCTGATGCGATGAACGTTCTCACGAAGGGTGAACTGCGAACGCTCGCGGCGCTGGTGTCGCGACTGCTCGAAGGCGGTCCATCGAAGTAGTCACTTGGTTATCGACAGTTGTCTCTAACCTGTGACTTTCGCTTCCTTAGGATCGCGCTTTCTTACAGATTCCTGTGACCTAGAAAGTGCGACGAACTGTGAATCGAACGCGCACGTGCACGTCATCGCGCAAAGGGCAAGGGCGGCATGACGTTTCGACAACGGGGTCGAAGTGTGGCGACCGTAAAGAGTGCTGTTGATACGAATTGACTCTTGAATTCGAAATCCAGCCCTCTAACAATGACGACGAGGCAGTTCGATCGACCGTCGACAGACGAGTCCAAAAGGAATGAGAGAACCATGAGTTTCACAAGTGTGGACGTCGGTTTCAGTGAGCGACGATATTCATTTGACGGCCCCGACTTCGGCTTCGCGAACGTTGACGTACTCGACGTATCGGATTCGATCCTCCACTGCGATCGTTGCCCAGTGTGCGGTCTGCCAAACGCCGAGAGTCGAGGTGTGTGGTGCGCGGGTCGCGACCAGATCGCGATGAACCGGTTGATGGCGATGCAAGCTCCGACCAACACGATTGACGAGCCGTACGTAGACGATCCCGATTCAACGGATGACGGCAATGACGAGGACGAGGACGAGGACGAGGACGAGGACGAAGACGAAGACGCTGATGAAGACGAGGACACCGAGTCGGAGCGTGCGTAAGGCATCCGACTCGTAGACAGATCTGTTTGACCGAATTGTTTCACTGAACGAGGAGGGCGGGAGTGAAGGATTTTCTGAATGACGTGGAGAACGTGCGAGTTTGCGTACAACTGGAAATCGACCGGGGGGCGAGGCGTGAGACCAAGAAGGCCATCCGCCTCCTCAATCAAGCGCTCGCACTAAATTTCGTGTGCGTGCTTCGCCATATGCGACACTTCGTCACCGCCGACCGATTCGGCGCACGCGTCGTCGCCCAGGAATTCCTCGAGCACACGGTCCGAGAGTCCGAACATTCAGACCTCATCGCCGCACGGATCAAAGAGCTGGGCGGTGAAATCACTCTCGAGCGCGCCACGATGACCAGTCGCGGTCACATCACCTGCGAGTCGTCGAGCGAGTTCGAAGACATCATCCGCGTCGACCTGGATGCCGAGCGGATCGCCGTCGAGACCTATGGCGTGATGTCGAATTGGCTCGCCGACGTCGACCCGACATCGAGTCGCATCCTCCAGCGAATCCTCTCCCTCGAGGAAGAGCACCTTGAGATAATGCTCAACTTCGTCGCGGTCGTGATCGACTAGTCCCCCCTTCGCTTCCCTCGACCACCTCCCCGCCGACACCGGTGGTCGAGGGAAGTGGACCCCCTTAGAAACACCTAGTGGAAAGGAGAGCGAATGCCCACCGAAGCATGGAGCAAGAAACGCGAACGGCAGTATGAACACATCATGGAGAGTGAACGCAAGCAGGGGCGCTCGAAGGCAGTGGCAGAGGAGATCGCCGCGCGCACGGTGAACAAGGAGCGAGCGAGGAACGGCGAGTCCACGACAGCGAGCAAGACGTCGACTGAGGACATCTCCTCGGGACGACGCGGTGGACTGCGATCGCACTCTGGTCCTGGCGGTCGAACCATGAAGCAGCTCTACGAAGAGGCCCGTCGAAAGAACATCAAGGGCCGCTCGACGATGAATAAGAAGGCACTCGAAAGGGCCGTCAACGCCAAATAGACGGCCGGCGGCGGCGTCGGCTCATGGAGAGCAATGAAGATTGGTTACTCCCTTTCAGCGGAGCAGTTCACACCACGAGAACTACTTGAGCAAGCAGTGCGAGCCCGTGACGCAGGGTTCGAAGCGCTGTGTATTTCCGACCACTTCCACCCTTGGAACGAGGCGCAGGGCAACAGTCCCTTCGTCTGGTCGATCATCGGCGCGCTCTCCCAGTTGACGCCGGAGCTCCCACTATCGACGATGGTCACCTGTCCCATAATTCGAATCAGTCCAGTCATCCTCGCCCAGGCAGCGGCAACGGCTGCGGTACTTCATGATGGCAACTTCATCTTTGGCCTCGGCACGGGCGAACACCTGAACGAGCACGTGTGGGGTGCCACGTGGCCCCCCGCGAAGGAGCGAATCGAAAGACTCCGCGAAGCAGTCGAACTCATGCGGCTCATGTGGACGGGCGGCAACATCGATTTCGAGGGGCGGTTCTATCGCGCCGTCAACGCCCGGCTCTATACGCTCCCTCCGAGACCTCCGTTGGTGTATATCTCGGGGCTCGGGCCACTCGCCACCCAGATGGCAGCGGAGATTGCGGACGGTTTCGTCACCTTCGAGCGGCCACTACTCGAGCAGTACCGACAGAACGGTGGCCGGGGCATCGCCCAAACGGCGCTCAAGGTCGCCTACGACCTGGACGAGGCGCGCGCGGTCGGTGCCATCCACCGATTGTGGGCCGTGGAACTCAACCCAGGCCAACTCAATCGCGAGTTGGCACAGCCCCGACACATCGAGAGTGCCGCATCCTTCGTCACTCCAGAGATGGTCGCCGCCGAGTTCACGTGCGGCGCCGATCCGGACCGGCACGTCGCGGCACTGCAACGGCGCATCAACGATGGTTTTGACGAGATCTTCGTGCAGCAGGTCGGTGATGACACGGACGGTTTCTTCGAGATGTACGGACGAAAGGTGCTGCCAGCACTGCGTCGGGCGAGGGGGTGAGTGTCTGGTTGCGCCAAAAGTTACACGGGTCCGACATAAGTTTGCAGCGCCGCACGCTCGGTGAAGTCGCGCGTTAATTGATGTCGTATCACTGCACGAGTTTCATGAAAATTCTTTGAGTTGGACCAAGGCAGATGTTAAGGTGCCCCCATCTCGGGCGCCTGGTCGGGGTTGTTTTCCTCAGGCGCCAGGCGATGCAGGGCAGAGGAGGATCGGCATCTCATGGTCACCAGGCGCCGCAGCACGCGTGCCCTCAATAATGACGCAGCCATTCGCACGGCCGCAATCGAGTTGGTGTTGCGCGACGGAATCGACGCCATCTCCTTTCGCGACGTCGGTCGAATCGCCGGTCTGACCCACGGCGCGCTGTACGCACGATTCGAAGACGTCGAGGAGTTGCTCGTTGACCTGTGGGACGAAGTCCTCTCGCAACGGGCGGTGGCTCTCTTCGAGGCCTCCTTGGAAGCGGCATCACACCCCAGTAAGGATTCCGTGAGGGATGTCTTTGACTTCGTCCGCGGTGCGTCGCCGACCGACGCCGCAATGGTCCTGGTGTTGCTTTCATCACGCCGGTTCGTCGTCCTGCACGAGGAAGTGGAGACGTTCATTCACGACGACCTAGAGACGATGTCGACCGACGTCACGAAGGCGACGCAGTCACGGGCACTCCTACTCTTCGCCCTCGTCATGATCGAGATACTCCAACACACGCTCTTTGGACCCAATGAAGGCGATGTCAACTTTCTCCAGTCCGTGCTCCTCGATGCGCTCAGCATCGCGCCGGAGTCGGTCGGCGTCGTTGAACTTCGCGATCCAATGGACCGCATCATTCCCACTCCGACCAGCGATCTTCGATCCCAACTCGCCTTCCACACGTTCGCGGCGGTCGGAAAGAGTGGCTACTCCCGCGCAACGATCTCTCGGATCTCGCGCAGAGCGAACTGCTCGCCGGGCAATATCTACAAGCTCTATCCGTCCAAGGAGGACCTCGTCATCGCTGCGACGAGGCGAATAATGCAGGCCCCGTGGATCACGATCACCACACTCGCCGACATCCTGGAAGAGGGCGCCCTCACTCAGTTGATCTTCTCCGCGACGAGTCCGCAGAACGAGGTTCGCAAGAACTTCACTTTGGAGATCGCGATGGCATCGGCGCACAGCGAGAAGATTCGAGCGGCGGTCGAGAACCAGATGCAGGGACTCGAACTCCTCGTTCCGCTCTTAGAAGACCTCACCGAAGAGGAGAAGGGCGAACTGCGATGCATGATCCGCACGATCATCGCCGTGTCACTTGGTGCAAGCTTCTTCTCGACCGTCACCAAGGCAACCGAACAAATCGACTTCAATCAGTTCGCTGAGCCGCTCCGCCGCGCACTGCTGCATCGGCCGGACCTGCCTTGGCTCGAGATCCGCTCGCAACTCGAGCGGCTCTCGACATCGCTCCCCTCACCCAGTTCACGCGTCCAGCAGTAGGTTGGCCACGACGCACCGCGAGCGCCAGTCGACGCTCGCCATTTGAGAGAGGGAACCCGAGAACGCACGAGGAGGAGGGCAGCTCCTGCTCGTGCGTTCTCGTCCCCCAAAGGCGGCCCCACCGCCTATGGCTCACCGTTAATCGTGTTTGATTAGCACCCGGTGAGATTCTGTGTCGTCAACTTTGTCCGGCAACGCAAGACGCACCTCAAGGATGCCGTCTTTGTAGGTCGCCAAGACTTTGGACTCGTCGACGCCTTCGGGAATTGGAATGCTCCTCGTGAATGATCCGTATCGGAACTCACTGCGGTGCACGTGGTCGCTCTCGCTCCTTTTGATCTCCGTGCGCTGGGCCCTAATGACCAACTCGTCACCAACGACTTCAACCATCACGTCCTTATCGGGATCGACTCCCGGCAACTCGGCGCGAATGACCATCGACGCACCGTCGCGAGATTCCTCGACTTTGAACGAACGACGCCATTCGCCATCGCGGAACATTTCATCGACAAACGCCCATGGAGGTCCGAACCGCACCGGTAGGTCAAGTTCCCGCAAGGAAGACTTCGTAAGCATTTCCTCACCCACCTTCTGAAGAGCCGTACGACCCTTTGCGAGCCACTGACGACCCTTCAATAGTGGAGAGTATTTTCGGACACGTCGCATTTCTAGGGTCGAAAGTCACTTTTGAAACCTGATGGATCCGCAGGTCCCCTCGGTCCAGTCGCGTCCGTACAAGACGACTTCTTCGAGTGCTGGCGGCGTCCTTGAATGGTGTGGGCGTGTCGTCTCTCAGCAGTCGCGCGCGCGTCCGCTCAGTCGCCACATCGCCGACAACAGCCGGTCTTCACTGCTGTTCGCCGCGAGCGACCACGCCGTCGATACGACATTGCGGTTGAGAGTGTGACTGAAGATCGAGCGACTACTCGCGCCGCTGAGAAGTGACGAAAGTGCTTGCGTGTATGACGACGACACGACACCATGGAAACAGCCAATCGAGGATCGCACGCCCTTCACGTTCTCGAGTACGTAGTGGTAGACACCGTGGGGATAGCCGGGCACCGGAGAGAAGATGCCATTGCAGGCGTCGAGCGCCGACACGGGGATCACGCGGCCGTTCATCGCGACGTTGTCATAGATCCCAAAGCCATCGAAGGCGAATCCGAGAATCACTGGCCTCTTCGACGCAGCGTTTGTCTCGGCGACCCCGCCCGTGGTCGTGCCCGCAAGTGTCGTCACCGACGACACGGGCGTGGACCCACCCGTCGCGTACGAGACGAGACAGGCCGGAAGTCCGTGGTAGTGGTACTGGCCCCCAGGACCGGGATGCCCATCACACGTGTCCAAGAACGATGCCGACACGCCGTTCACGGTCGCGATGAAGTTGTCGCTGGTGGCGACGGTCGAGTGATTGGCCTCGTAGGGGTTGTACAACGCAGCACCGTCGAGCAGTACGCCGATCGGGCCCTGGTTCGCCGAGGTGACCTTCGCTGTGTAGACCGGCGTCAAGGGAAGTGTGTAGTCGTAGTTCTGATTCTGCAACACCGTCGCCGACGCGATCACGCTAGCGCCGGTGGCACTCACGTCGAAAGGATTGGAGGGCACGGCGTAATCCGTCGCAAGGAATCTTGTCGACGGGACGCCATCTGAGACGAACGTCCACGATCCATTCCCCAGCGTTCGGGTGACGTTCGACGTCCACTTGACGCCCTTGATCGCCGTCGCCTCGCTCTGACGCGTATGTACGCCGACTCGTTGCGCCACCGCCGCTTCGGCCACGCCGGGAGCGACCGCACCCACGAGCGCGAGGACGAGACATGCTGCCATTGTCCGCTTGAAAGTCGTGATGGGGATCTCCTTTACGGTACGTAGCGCCATCTTTACGCAGGTTCGACAGTTCGACGTCGTGTCGTTCACTCGACTGCGTTCACTTGACCGAGAAGAGTCCGCAAATCGACAACGGAGCGAGCGGGCAACACGGCGACCTAGAAGATCTGCAGAGCGGTCGATTGACTGAAGCTCGTCGAGGCGGTGTCGCCGCTGGTGTCTTGAATGGTGGCCAGGGGCGCGAAGGTGAACGTCTTGGCCGCTCCGGCCTTGATGTTGGCGGTATTGGTCGGGGTGCCGGTGACGGTGAATGTCACGGTCTTGTTGGCATTGCTCAGGCTCAGTGTTCCGGCCGCGGTGCTCGTACTGCCCGATGTCTCGTAGTTAGACGCCACGGAGAATCCGCTCGACGCGCTGAGACCACTGATGGTGATGGTCGTTGACGAGCTGGCTCCCACGAGCGTCATCGTCGATGCCCCGGCGGTGGTGTTGATAGTGCTTGGATTCACGGGGTTATCGAACGTCACTGCGAAGGTGTCGTTCACACCCATCACGCCGACGGTGTTGCCGCTGGCGTTGGTACTCGTGATACTCGATATCACGAAGGTCGCGACGGTGGTGTTGGAGAAGGTCGAACTCGCCACGCTCGTCCAGTTCGTGCCGACCTTGGCCTTGACGCTGTAGGTATACTTCGTACTCGCAGCCAGTCCCGTGTCGGAACATGAAGTAGTGGTGAGCGTGCCATAGCAACCGCTCCCGCTGGGCACCGCGGCGCCGTTCCTGGTGACCAGGTAGCCAGTCGGCGCCACGCCGGTACTCGGCGCAGCCCAGCTCAGGGCGAGACTCGAGGACTTCGGGCTCGCCGCCGCTCCGCCGGTCGGCGCGTTGATCGACGTGGACTGGCTCTGGGCCGGATGCGTGCCCGACGTCAAGACCACGACCCACGAGGTGGCGCCGGCGACGCTGGCGGTTCCAAGAAGTGACCCTACGGTCAATGAGACGATCCGACGCCAGGTCCGCCGGGGCCGTGCACCGCCTCCTCGCGACGATGGGCTATTCCAACGCGTCCTCGACTGCGAGTTGAGTACCGTCGTCGCCCCATGATGTCGCGGGGTCGACGAGTCGGCGAGCGTCGCACTCTGGCGGCCTGTCCAACGTCTCTTTTCGCGTTTCATTGTCTCTCGTATCGAAGGGGCCACACAGTGGCTCGACTGTCGGGGAGTCCATGGTTGGTGGTGCTATCAGAGTGCTGCGGCCCGATTCACCAGCACGGGCCGTTGGACGACCTTGATGCTATTCCAGTACTCGATCTCATCGGGACGGGCACGTGCATTTCTTACGTTCGCGGCGGTCGTCGCTCCCCACTTGGAGAACGGCGACCGCCGCGAAACAGTCTGAGTTCGATTCCGAGGAAGAACCGAGCTGATGAGTAGGCATTAGCTCGTCCAGGCGTCCGTCGCTGGGCTGGTCGTTGCGGTAGCGGATCCACCGGTTGCGACGACGCCCGTCAGTGACGGCATGGAGAAGTACGTCGCCGCGCACGCCGCCGGAGCGGCCGTGGTCATCGACGCGTCATTCGTGAAGGTCACCGTGAGCGAGCCACTGGCCGCCACCGTCAACGCCGTGGTCAAGGTGTGAACGCTGCCGGACGTGGTCGTTGAGTAGTTCCACAACACGTCACTCGTCGTCGACGAGCAGCCGGTTTGTGCGGTACTCAACGCTGAGGTCGTGAAACCGGCCGCGTACGTCGTGCTCGTGGGCAGGTCAACACCCGTGATCGTCACCGGGTAGGGGTTGGGGTTCGTGATCGTTGCCACGACGTCACCGTTGCCGCCCGGGAAGAGCAGGCTGCTCGGCGAAGGCGACGCGACAGCCGTGATGGTCAGGTTCGCGATCGTTGCCGACTGACCTTGGGCTGAGGATCCGCCCGCCACACCCACGACCCAGTTGGTCGCGGCGTAGGCACCACCACCGACGAGTGCCATGCCGGCAATTGCCGCCACAACCCGTCGGATCAACGGTGTCGGTGCGCGGTGGGCGCCCCGACCCGAAACTCGTCGCGTCAGCACGGGAATTGCACCGGCGGCCGCTTTCGTCGTAGATGACTTCGTACGACTTGTAAACATTATGTCCTCTTTCTGGTTGGTTTGAACTGCCTTCGGTGAAAGCGCAACTCATCCCCACGTCACCCGATCAGGGTGAATAGAAAGACGACTGCCCTTGCGCGTTTTATACTTATAAATGAACATCAACGAGCCCTCTCCCAAATCACAACATCTGGTCAAAGTTGAATTATTAATCGACAACCCCGTAGAAAAAATTCTCCGGGCATCCAGAGGGAGAGCACCAACCAGGCTCGTGGGGAGTCTCGAGTTGTCGGCGTCAGGACCACGTACCGGCCGACGCGACTTCGCCGCCGACATTGCTCGCTTTGGTCCGTCGAGATCAACGCAGTGCGCGGTGCGAGTCCGATCATTGGGAACCAACGCCAACAACTAGTGTCGCGTCATGCGACTCGGTGTGCACTTCGTAAACTTCACGCTCCCCGGTGGACCTGAACGATTGGGTCAGACACTCGCCGACACGGCGAGAGCCGCCGAAGAGAACGGCTGTTCGAAGTTCACGTTGATGGATCACTACTTTCAGATGGAGTTCTTCTCGACCGCGCTCGATCCAATGCTGGAGGGCTACACGTCGCTCGGATTTCTCGCCGGCGTGACTTCGCGCATGCAACTAGGCCTGCTCGTCACCGGCACGACGTACCGCCACCCTGGCCTGCTCGCGAAGATCGTGACCACCCTCGACATCGTGTCGGGCGGACGTGCCCAACTGGGAATTGGTGCCGCGTGGTACGAACGCGAACACCTCGGCCTCGGTGTCCCCTTCCCTCCGCTCAAGGAGCGATTCGAGCGTCTCGAAGAGACATTGCAGATCTGCGAGCAGATGTGGAGCGACAATGACGGCCCCTATAACGGCAAGCATTACCAGTTGGCGGAGACGATCTGCGTACCGCGACCCGTCCAGAAGCCTCGGCCGAGCATCCTCGTAGGCGGCGGTGGCGAGAAGAAGACCTTGCGCATGGTGGCGCAGTACGCCGACGCGTGCAATATCTTCGCGACCAACCTCGATGAGGTGCGACACAAACTCGAGGTCCTCGATCGACACTGCGCGGATCTCGATCGCGATCCATCCTCCATCGAGCGAACCATCTCGAGCTCCTTCATGAACCTCGACGACACGAGCCAGTTCTTGAAGACCATGGAGGAGTACGCCGCCATTGGAGTGGATCTCATCGAGGTCACGCCACGAGCGGACGACCCCGCAGCGTGGGTCGCACACTTCGCGTCACAGGTCGTGCCCACGATGTCACAGTTAGGTCGTTGAACTCACCGACGAGTGCCAAAGTTGCTGGACCGTGGCAATCGAGAAACCGCTTAGGTCAACAACTAGTTACCGGTCACACCTGCGGTTATCAGTCTGGTCGTGATACTGACTCGCTTCGTGCACACCGAGATCGGCAGGTGTACGAACCGCGATGAGACGAACGACCCGAGCGTGACGACGACGCCACTCGCCGAGTGCGCGACGCAGGTAGAGGGCGTGTAGTTGCCGGTCTCAATGACGCCGAACGCCACACTGACCGACTGGCCCTTCGCTATGACGTGGCGAACAGGCATCTCGCCCATCGAGAGGCTCCTCGCCAGCGGTCCCACCGCGTGATGGTCGCTTCCAGCGACGGGTTGGATGGCCGGTACCCCGAAGATCGCGCACGTTCCGCCGGTGTTCGTGAACACGATCGGGTAGTAGGTCGTGCCGGCGGTGCCGTCCGCAGCGCCGTGTGTCACCACGATTTGAGAGGGCGCGCAATTTCGCACTGTTGCGGCAGACGCGCCTAGCGCGCCACTGATCGTCGCCGAACAGCCCGCCGCCATCGCGCTCGCACTGATGCCGACCGCCAGCAGCACTCGCTTCACTGCACTCATATTCCTTTTCCTTTCGCCCCTTTCCTAGTGTCTGTCCGCTGGGAGGACGAACTTACGAAGTTCCGAGAGTCGCCGAGTTGGTGGCGACTTCTCCAGCACGGGGACGTCGGTCGATCGTGACGAACCAGGCGAGGACGACGTCGGGACGATGTTCGCGACGGAAGAGTGTTTCGGACTACCTCAGTGACAGACCACTCGGCCTGACGGCGTTGTCGTGCAGACCGTCGCAGCCTTCGATGGGGCGGTCGTCGGCGTCGTATAGGAAGAGCTCGACGCTGACTTCGTCGACGTTCGCGATGTCGCGACCGCTGAAGAGTCGTCAGACTCGACATCCTCGCCGTACTTCGTCGTCACCGTACGAGTCGATGAAGTCGACGCCAGAGCAACGGTGGTGGCTGACGTCGCGACAGTCGCGGAGTGCGCGAGATTGGCGGCGTATCCGACGAAGAGAACTGAGGTCGTGAGCGATCCCAGTGCCACGGCTTGTGTAATGAGTCGAACGCGCGCGAATCGCCGGTCCCGCTCTTGTGTGGTGCGTTCCATGGGGATCATCTCGAACTCCTTTCGAGCACACTCTCGCGGCCACGCATAAGAGGAGTAGCGCGAGTCACTAAGAAGTGCCGCAGAATCGCAACCACGCCGTGACTGACCGTCGCGGTCGATGGCTGGCAGCGGACGTTGCGCCCCTGCCCCAAGCCGCGACGCGATGTCGCGTGAATGACGAGCGGTCTCGATCGCTTCTGGACCAACGTGTCGATGACGGTACCATCAGGCCATGAGCCAAACTTTTTCGACGATCTTCGAACCATTCAGGATTCACTCAGTCGAACCGCTGCGCATGACGACACCCGAAGAGCGTTCGACCGCAATCGAACAGGCCGGCTACAACCTGTTCAACCTTCACGCCGAAGATGTACTCATCGACCTACTCACGGACTCGGGGACCGGAGCGATGTCGCGTGACCAGTGGTCGGCCATTCAGCATGGTGATGAGAGTTACGCCGGATCGCCGTCGTGGTTTCGTTTTGAAGCAGCCGTCAAGGAGCTCTTCCCATTTCGTCACGTGATCCCCACGCATCAGGGTCGAGCCGCTGAGCGCATCCTGTTCTCCGTCGTCGGCGGTGAGGGAAAGCTCGTGCCGAACAACACCCACTTCGACACGACACGGGCCAACGTCGAGTTCTCCGGCGCCGAAGCGCGCGATCTCGTGATACCCGAGGGTCACGACGCGGCGACGATTCACCCCTTCAAGGGGAACATGGACCTCGAGGCGCTCGAATCACTGCTCCAGTCGCGTGGCGCCGACATCCCGGTCGTCTTCTTGACCATCACCAACAACTCCGGTGGCGGGCAACCGGTGTCCTTGGCGAACATCCGCGGCGTGAGCGACATCTGTCGAAGATACGACGTCCCGCTCTTCCTCGACGCCTGTCGCTTCGCCGAGAACGCGTGGTTCATCCACGAACGCGAAGAGGGTCAATCGCAAAGGGAAATCAGCGACATCGTGCGCGAGATCGCCTCGCTGGCTGACGGCATGACCATGAGCGCCAAGAAGGATCCCTTCGGCAACATCGGTGGCTGGCTGGCCTTGAACGATGACGACCTCGCCGAGAAGTGTCGCAACATGTTGATCTTGACCGAAGGATTCCCCACCTATGGAGGTCTGGCCGGGCGAGACCTCGAAGCATTGGCTCAGGGTCTGAAGGAAGCGGTCCAACCCGACTACCTGCGCTACCGGATTCGCTCCACCGCCTACCTGGGTGACGCACTCGACGCGGCGGGCGTCCCCGTCGTCAAGCCCATCGGGGGTCACGCCGTCTACATCGATGCCAAGGCGTTGCTTGGTCACATCGCACCGCTGCACTATCCCGGACAAGCGCTCGCGGTGGCCCTCTACCAAACCGGTGGCATTCGCAGTTGCGAGATCGGCACCGTGATGTTCGGCCGTCAACCGGACGGCACCGAAAAGCCGGCCGCGCTGGAACTCGTCCGCTTGGCAATCCCCCGGCGAACCTACACACAGAGCCACATCGACTACGTGATCGAGGTCGTAACCTCGGTCGCCAACGATGCCGCCTCGTTGCCCGGCTATCGAATGGTGAGCGAACCGCCCGCTCTTCGCCACTTCACGGCCCGCTTCGAACCGATCACCTAGGACTTGCTCCCTTTGACTCGGTCGTCACTCGACGTGACGTTCGATCCCGACCTCGTGCGACGACAGAGTCTCGCCGAGCGCTGTCGCCGACGGTCACCCCAGGACGTCAGTGACGCCGACGGGTCCGGCGTCGACCGCATTGATTCGCTTGGAGATCACGATCCAGAGTCCCGGCACCATGCAGGCAATGGAGAAGATCACGAAGTAGGTGCACGCCCCAATCGTTGGCGAGGAGACCCGCGACGACAAGTCCCACGGGCGAAAGTCCGAGCGAGAGGAACTGGTGATGACTCTAGAGTGAGGTCCCCTCGAAGACGCGGGTGATTCAGTTCCATCTCTCGCGCATTCGGACGCGAACGGTCGCGGCCAAGAGCAAGGAATCGAGTGTTGGTCTTTGGCAGGGGACTTCGCTTTGTCGGCGTTGTTAGCATTTGTGGATGGCCTTCGACGAAGGGTTAGCTGAACGGGTCCGAGAACTCGTAGGTAGTGATCCGAACCTGTCCGAGCGCAAGATGTTCGGCGGTTTGTGCTTCATGACCAGCGGCCACATGTGCTTCGGCATCATCGGCAGCGAGCTGATGGTGCGAGTTGGCTTGGACCAGTATGCCTTGGCGCTGTCAGCACCAGGCACCCGAGAGATGGACTTCACGGGACGTTCAATGCGGGGCATGGTGTACGTCGCCGACGACGGCATCGCGGAAGACAAGGATCTCGCGAAGTGGCTCCATCTGGGTCTCGACTACGCCCGATCGCTTCCACCTAAGCATTAGGAACCGACCGCCCCTCGCCGGAACCTCGAGTTGTCAATTGACGAACGGCTGACGTTGCTGACGACCAATTGAATCGCGAGCAAGTAGCGTGAGCGACCATGGCGACGCAACCACTGGGTGGTGTCATTCCGGTAATCCAGACGCCCTTCAGTGCCGACGGATCGATTGACGAAGACGCGCTGAACCGAGAGTTGCACTGGGTACTCGATCAGGGCGTCCACGGCCTCGCGACCGGCATGGTGTCGGAGCTTCTTCGCCTCGACGAGGCGGAGCGACGAGCACTGGGGGAGATCGTCACCTCGGTGTCTCGAGATCGCGGTGCCCTTTCAATCCTGAGCTGTGGCGCCGAATCGACCAGGCAGGCGATTCGCTTCGCCACCCAGTCCGCCGCCTTGGGGGCCGACGCCATCATGGTGATCCCGCCGACCACCGTCGCCCTCGACGACGACGCAACCTTCGACCACTTCGTCGCCATCGCCCACGCGTGCGAACTGGCGATCGTGGTCCAAGACGCGAGCGCCTACGTCGGCCAACCGCTCTCCATCGAAATCCAGGTCCGGCTGTGCGAGACACTCGGCGAACAGGTGTACTTCAAACCTGAGGCGCAGCCCCTCGGTCAGCGTCTCTCCCAACTTCGCGACGCGACGAAGGGTGCGGCGCGAACCTTCGAGGGCACGGCCGGCGTCAACTTGACCGACGCCTTCAAACGTGGCGTCGTCGGTTCCATGCCCGGTGCGGAGGTTTGCTGGGTCGTCGCTGCAATGTGGGACGCGCTAACGTCAGGCGACCTCGAACGAGCGACCCGTCTCAACGCCACGCTGGCGCTCCTCGTGAACTTCCAGACGTCATTGGAGTCCTACGTCGCGATTGAAAAGCACCTCTTATGGCGTCAAGGCGTGCTATCGACGACCGCCGTGCGAAGCCCTTCCGGCTATGCGCTTGATGAGGAAACCCGCCAAGAGGTCGACCGATTGCTCGAGCTTCTGCAACGAGCCACCTTTGGCGAGTTCTGAGGTCACGATCGATCCGCACCGGTGATGACGCCATCATTACTGCGTCAACTTGTTCGTGCGGCTAGAGATGTCTCAGCCAACTCATAGAGGACACCATGTGTCGCGTCATAGTGGACATTTCGTGAGGGGTGTGGCTGGAGAGATTCGAACCCCCGACCCTCGGTTCCGTAGGTACATTCCACAGCCAGTAACTAGGGAATTTGCTAGATAATCTGATCAGAATTCCTTGAAGATTGTCCGCACATGTTGGGCGTTCAAAACCGTAAGTACATGGATAAGTACGTCCGCACACGGGTGACCAACTTGGGCGTCCGAATATCAGAATCAATTTCTAATGCACCAGAGCCGACAGGGTAGATACTCTCGTGCAAGTTTCGTCCCGGGAGACGCTGGTAGTCGAAATCCTGACGACTCCAAAATACCGTCACGCAATTACCGACAGTTCCCTATATTCGGACCAGCGATCTGAAACTGTCGCGCATCTCTTGTGCGAAGAGCGCCGGCTGCTCCCACGCCGCGAAGTGCCCGCCACGGTCGAGCCGTTTGTAGTGGATGAGATTGTTCGGGTAGGCGCGTTCGGCCCAACTCTGAGGCGCTTGGTACAGCTCATCGGGGAACACACTGATGGCGAACGGGATCGTGATCGGTTTGGCGTCGAAAAAGTCGGCCTTGTTCTCCCAATAGAGGCGCGCCGACGACACCCCGGTATTCGTCAACCAATACAACGTGATGTTGTCGAGGAGGTCATCGATCGTAAGTTCGCCTTGCGGCCTCCCATTGACAACTTTTCCTACGAGACCGGGTTGGCCCGTGCCGTCGCCGTGGTCGAGGATGAACGAGGCCAAGTGAATCGGTGAGTCGGACAGTCCGTACAGAGTCTGGGGCCGCGTGGACAAGATGAGGGCGTACGCCACGTGCTTGGCGTAGAAGTTGACCAGTTGTTCGTAGGCGTCTTTCTCCTCGCCTGAGAGCCCCGCGGGCGCGGGCTCGCCGCGCTCGAACCCCTTGACGAGGTCCAACGGCGCCGTCCCAGGCATGTTGGAGTGAATTCCAAGAAGTCCTGCGGGAGCCTGAGCCCCCATCGACTGGGTAACCGCGGCACCCCAATCGCCGCCCTGCGCTACGAACTCGCTGTAGCCGAGCCGATTCATCAGCACGGCCCAGGCGCGCGCAGTCCGCACCGGATCCCACCCGGTCGTCGTCGGCTTTCCGGAGAAACCCGTAGCCCGGCAACGACGGGATGACTAGGTGAAAGGCGTCCGAAGCGCTCCCCCCGTGCGCCGTCGGATTGGTGAGCGGCTCGATGATCTTCAACTGCTCGATGATCGAGCCGGGCCACCCGTGAGTGACGATCAACGGCAAGGCGTTCTCGTGCTCGGAACGAATGTGAAGGAAATGTATGTCGAGCCCGTCGATCTCGGTCATGAAGTTTGGTACAGCATTCATTATGTTTGAAAGTCACAAAAGTCAAAGGCTTTACTCACTTCTTCGACGAATTATGTGACTTTGGAGGCGGATAAACGTGAAGTTTCATGAAGGGGACACGTGCGCCGATTTTGTTGAGTGGTAGTTACTCAACTGACGGACGTCGGTAAAGTTGATGGCTGCAAAACCGAAACACGGAACGAACGAACGAACGATCTTGCGCGCTAATCGGGCTGCCCGTCAATCTGCGAACGGGTAGGAGCTCTCCGAGACCTCAGTCAACTGTTGAAAAGGACTTTGGTCCCATTCGACAAGCAGGGACTTGCTGGTACGTTCGCACTGTCACTGCTAACCCTTGGTGATTGTGCCAAATCCAGGAGCGTCGCCGTGAGTGACACACCCCTTCCAAACGTCGGGTCAACTGACCCTGAACTTGTCGATGACGGTATTCAAGAATCGTGGGACCGATACGCGATGCCCTATTTGACGGCTGAACCTAGATCGCAACGTTCACCACTGGCGTTGGCCTCACCCGACTCTTCCAATTCAGTGATCGCAACGCGGAAATTCGATGCAACTCCTACGTACGGCTCTATGACGGCTCTCGCCAATGCCTACGACGGAGATGCATCAACTTTCTTCGCTGACCAAATCCTCGACGTGACGGAAGATCCCAATTGACCCCACCGGTCACCTGGGTCCCTTTCACTCGCATCCAGCGAAAACGCGTCGGCTGTTCCAACCTGTCATCGAAGTAGCACCCCATGAGTCGTAGTTACACATCACTTAATCGAGGAGACCAGTAATGCCCGCAGAACGCCTCGCACGTAGGAAGCACCCTGCGGTCCGCCGCACGACGAAGCCTCCCGCGAGCAACACAAAATTCATAGGACCAGTTGGCATCGCCCTTATCACGGTCGCGGCGATCTTGACCTTGAGAGGATTCCCGAGCACCGCAGAGTATGGATGGGGAAGCATCTTCTTCTACGTGATAGGTGCGTTGTTCTTCTTCGTCCCTCTTTCATTCGTCGCGGCTGAGTTGGCGACCGGTTGGCCCCGGGCGGGAGGCGTGTACGCCTGGGTGAAGGCTGGCTTCGGCCCGCGATCAGGATTTCTCGCGGTCTGGTTCGACTGGATCGAAAACGTCGTCTGGTTCCCGACGGTGCTCTCATTCGTCGCGGCCACCATCGCCTATACGTTCCAGCCAAATCTCGCGAACAACAAGTGGTATCTGGTCGTCGTCATGCTGGTGGTCTTTTGGGGCATGACGTTACTGAACTTCCTGGGTTTGAAGAACATCTTGCGCTTCAACAACGCCGCGGTCGTTGCGGGAACGCTCATCCCAATCGCCGTTCTCATTGCACTTGGCCTGTACTGGTTGTTCAGCGGTCGACAAAGCGAGATCCCGTACCACGCGGGTGCACTCATACCGAGCTTCTCCAGTGTGGGCAATCTCGTCTTCTTCGCTGGCGTTCTGCTCGGCTTCGCCGGCGTAGAGATGGCGGGCTATTCAGCGAAACAACTGAAAAACATTCGACGCGACTATCCCCGGGCCGTGGCCGTTTCAACGGTGCTGATTCTCATTCTCTCGGTCCTTGGTACGCTCGCAATTTCCTTCGTGGTTCCGGTGCACAAGTTGAGCTTGGTTTCTGGACTGATGCAGGCCTTTCAGATCTTCTTCGTGCGACTAGGACTCGGTAGTTGGGCGACCAAGTTGATGGCCGTACTCGTTGGCGTCGGAACGCTCGCGCTGATCAGCACGTGGATGCTCGGACCGTCCGAGGGGGTCTACGCGGCCGAAGGCAGTGGCGAACTACCGCCGGAGGTCCACTACGTCAACAAGCGTCACGTACCGGTGGCGATGCTGGTCTTTCAGGGAATCCTCGGCACGCTGTTCGCGCTGCTGTACCTGTTCACTCCAGGCGTGAGCACCGGCTACTGGATGCTGACGGCACTCACGACTCAACTCACCGTCTTGATGTACATCATGGTGTTGGCAGCGGGCATTCGACTGCGCTACACCGAACCCGACACGGTTCGTCCGTACCGAGTGCCCGGTGGCAAGCACCTAGGCATGTGGATCGTTGCCGGAATGGGCATCGTCGGCTCGTTCTTCGGTCTGGTCCTCGGATTCTTCCCACCGACCGGCATCTCTCACTGGTCCACACCGGTCTACGTCGGTGCGATGGTCGTAGGCATCGTCATCTGTTCGATTCCACCATTCCTGGCGGACATTTTGAAGAAGCCGAATTGGAAAATCACCCACCCCGACCCCGTCCTACTCGACTCGCCAGAAGAGGATGCCGCGAAGGATGAGGAAGGCAAAGCGCCCGTCGTCACCGCGACCTCGTAACGACCACCTGCCTCACGTTCGTCCACTTGATCAATAAAGGAGTATTTCTATGCAACGCCCACTGACCCACGCTGAGGTAATCGACGGCGCAATCAGCCCCTTCGCGGACTACTGCGACGGCTACGGAAATCCCGGCTCGAGCGGTGTTGGATACGTCTCGGTGCTGAAGCTCTCAACGGGCACCGTGGTCAAGAGCATGGACAGCGTGCTCGAAGGCATCGTGTCCTATGACCGTGCCGAGAAGAACGATGCCTACGCGGGGCAGATAAATATGATTACCGCGTCGTCCTTCTCCGGTCTCAACGGTGTCGTGTGGGGCTACGACGTCGCCCGCCACGACGGCCTCATCGATGGATCCGTGAAGCCACTTTTCCACCGAACCCGTCACGACGGTGTCGAGATTCCCATTTATCCAGTCGAGCCTCTTCTCGAGGCCGGGGAGCGATTGTTCGGAACGGCAGCGTCGCGTCGATTTCCATTGCTTCCCGGATCACACGTGATCTGCGCGACCAAGGACGTGACCGCGAGCGGTCCGACAACGGTGTGGTCCGCTATCGCGCTAGCGTTCGCCGAGGATCGTGGCAGCGACTCAAGTCTCTTCATCGAAGACGTTGGACAAGATGTCGCCGGCGTTACAGACGCCGAGAAAAACGCCGTGCTTCGATTCCGAATGACGAACATTGTCGAGAGCATCATCCTCTGCGGTGACGATCAAGAGGTGAAATACAAAGAAATCTTCGTGGGGTTCAAGGCGGCGTCGGTTCCCGAAGGTTCAGTTGGTTGCGCTCTCACGTGTGCGCCGTACGCAGTCTTGGCCAAAAATGCCGTTCCGTCACCCCCGAGCGATCTTCTCACGATGTCGCTGTCACAGTGGGAAAGCTTCGTTGCACCCCGACTGGCGGAGCGCACGGTGAGCCGATGACACGCTCCACCTCACTGGACCGTACGGCCTTTCCGATCATGGTTGTCAGTGGCAGTGAACTACTCCAGGTGTCGCGCGAGTCCATGGAGAGGATCAAGGGTGAACTTCACTCGTTGGGCCACGAAGTCGTCACTGTCACGTCGGTTGAAGACGCGCTGGCGCTGGTGACATCAGATCCCTCGTTCGGTGTCGTCGTCGTCGACTGGAATCTCAAGTGCGTGGACGACGTGAGAGACGCCGAAGCCATTGTGACGGCCGCTCGACATCGTCACGCCCGACTGCCGGTTTTTCTCCTCGTCGAGCGGAAGAACCTCGAGAACATTCCTCTGAACGTCGCCGAAATTGTCCAGGAATACATCGTGCCCGGCGAGGACACGCCAGCGTTCGTTGCCGGTCGGATCGACTACGCATGGCGACGCTACACCGATGAACTCCTCCCACCATTTTTCTCTTCACTCGTGACCTTCGATGAGTCCTACGAGTACTCGTGGCACACGCCGGGGCACTCCGGCGGCACCGCGTTTCGAAAGTCTCAGGTCGGTAAGGCCTTCTACGACTTCTATGGCGAGAACCTATTTCGCACGGACCTCTCGGTGTCCGTGGCCGAACTCGGATCGCTGCTCGATCACTCCGGGACGATCGGCGCGGCGGAGAAGAACGCCGCGAGGATCTTCGGAGCGGGTACGACGTTCTTCGTCCTCAACGGCACGTCCACGTCAAATCAGAT
Organism: uncultured Acidimicrobiaceae bacterium; assembly: GCA_963804305.1. Lineage (GTDB taxonomy): Bacteria > Actinomycetota > Acidimicrobiia > Acidimicrobiales > RAAP-2 > RAAP-2. The sequence goes on from CAWDPR010000003.1 coordinate 104,932, forward strand.
CGTGGCGCATAGTTGCGTGGTCGCAGGCGACGTCGTACTCGCCGATCGCAACTGTCACAAGTCCGTGAATTACGCGCTCACGGTCACCGACGCGATACCGGTGTACTTGGTTCCATCGCGCAACGGCTTTGGCATCATCGGACCAATCCCGCCAGGACAGCTCTTGCCCGAAGCCGTCGCGACGTCAATCGGACAAAGCCCTCTCGCCCAAGGCGCCGACAATCGATCCGCGGTCTACGCAGTTATCACGAACTCCACGTACGACGGTCTTTGCTACAACGCCGAGCACGTCGTCAACGTACTGGGCGCCAGCTCGCCGAGGATTCACTTCGACGAGGCGTGGTTCGCGTACGCCAGATTCCATCCGATGTACCAGGGGCGCTTCGCCATGCACGAACGCGACTCTCGCGGCGACGATCCCACGATTTTCGCAACGCAGTCGACGCACAAACTCCTCGCCGCTTTCTCACAAGGTTCGATGATCCACGTTCGATCCGCGGCTCGTGCGCCGGTCGTACCGTCGCGTTTCAACGAGGCGTACATGATGCACGGCTCGACGTCGCCGTTCTACCCGATGATCGCGTGCCTTGACGTTGCCGCTTCGATGATGGACGGCACGGGAGGACGAGCACTCCTCGACGAGGCCATCCGCGAAGCAGTTCATTTTCGCAAGCGCGTTCTCTCGATAGCCGAGGAGTTCGCCCACGATTCTCGTAGCGCCCAAACTTGGTTTTTTGGAGTTTGGCAACCCGAAGAAGTCCGCGATCCGAAAACGGGAATCGTTTCGTCGTTCCTCGACACGCCAAACGCAGTACTGGAAACCGAACCTTCCTGCTGGACCCTGGGTGCCAACTTGGCGTGGCACGGCTTTGGCGACTTGGGCGACGACTACTGCCTGCTCGATCCGACAAAGGTGACGCTCACGACCCCTGGCGTCGACGCATCAGGCGTGCTGGCCGACGTCGGTATCCCCGCCCCAGTTCTCTCCAGCTACCTGGATGCTCGTCGAATCGAAGTCGAGAAGACAGGGGACTATTCCATACTGGTCCTGTTCTCAATTGGCACGACGAACGGTAAGTGGGGTTCGTTACTCGAAGGGCTCCTCTCTTTCAAACACGCGTACGATGCCGGACAGTCACTCGACGAGGCGATGCCCGACCTGGTCGCCTCGTATCGGGATCGCTACGACGGTGTCACAATTCGACAACTCTGTGACGAGATGCACGCCGAGATGAGAGCCCGAGGGACCATTGAACTGCTCGACCAAGCATTCAAAAAGTTGCCAATACCTGCGATGAAGCCGGGAGACGCGTATCGCTGTTTAGTTCGTGGTCAGAGTGAACAGGTGCTCGTCGCGGCGATGGCGGGGAGGATTGTGTCGGTGATGGTGGTACCGTATCCGCCCGGCATCCCGCTGCTCATGCCGGGCGAGTCTGCCGGCGCGGTGGACGGCCCAGTTATCCAATACTTAATTGCTCTGCAAGAATTCGACAAGAAGTTCCCGGGATTTTCGCACGATATTCACGGAGTCGAGCGCAACAGTGCCGGCGACTTTCTCATTGAGTGCACGATGGCAAGTAACGGAAACGCCGCGTGATTTCCGCCTTGCCTTGGGTTCAGTGTCACAGCAGCAACTTCAGGCGAGTGCAGTTGTTGGATGCGCCCACCCGATGGACCCGTCTATCCCGAATCCACTGAGAGTTCTGACACTCGCACACTGGTGCGGCTGGAGGGATTCGAACCCCCGACCCTCGGTTCCGTAGACCGATGCTCTAATCCGCTGAGCTACAGCCGCAGTGTTGCAGACCTTCCATCGTAGCGGACGGTCCTCCCCTCACCCGGCGAGCGCGTAAGTACCATGCCTCTATGACCCACTCATTTTCAGACGATCTCCCCGAACTGCTCGACGAAGTCGAGGAACCCATGGTCGAACTGCGCCACGACCTTCACGCCCATCCAGAACTGGCGTTCCAAGAACATCGCACCACGCAGGTCATTCGAGACCGACTCACTTCGCTCGGGTGGGAGCTTCGTCCCTGCCCCACCGATACCGGCGCCGTGGCCGTGCTTCGTGGCGCCAAGCCCGGAAAACGGGTGATGGTGCGCGGTGACATCGACGGCCTGCCCGTGGTCGAGGAGAACGACCTTTCTTATGCATCCGTCAACGACGGCGTGATGCACGCCTGCGGGCATGATGTCCACACCGCGGGACTGCTCGGCATCGCCGACCTCCTGTCACGACGCCAGTCCGAACTCAGCGGGGAGTTCACGCTCCTCTTTCAGCCGGCCGAAGAGGCGCTCGGTGGTGCGACGGCGATGATCGATGGCGGCGTGCTGCGTGACAATCCGGTTGACTTCGTCATCGGCGCGCACGTGTCGTCACTCGCCCCGCTCGGTTTCGTGGGCACCAAGCCGGGCGTCATGATGAGCGAAGCCGCATCATTGTCGGTCCACATCACGGGCAAGGGTGGCCACGGCGCCATGGCGAGTGTCGAAGGCAACGTCATCCTCGCCGTGAGCCATCTCGCACCACGACTGGGTGAGGTCATCGACGGCCTCGTGTTCGAAGGAACGAACTGTGCCTGCTCGGCCGGTGTGATCAGCGCCGGCACCGCGATGAACGTCGTCCCGCGCAACGCAGTCCTCCACGGAACACTTCGAACGTTCACGCCCGACCAGCGCGTCGATGCCCTCGCGCGACTCGAGGCGCTACTGCGAGAACTGGAGACGATGTACGTCGTCTCGTGTTCGCTCGAACTCACGGGCTTGGCACCGGCCGTCAACAACAACGCGGACGTCTTCGAGCAGGTGAGGCGATCGGCCACGAAGGTCGTTGGTGAGACCGGCTTCTTGACCATCCCGCCCTTCACACCCAGTGACGACGTCTCAGAGTTCATCAACCGCGTCCCGGGTTGCTACATGTTCGTGGGTGGTGCGATGGCCAATGGCACGAGTGGGATGCACCACAGCCCCGACTTCAACGTCGATGACGGATCGTGTCGGATTCTGGCCGGAGTACTCGCGCAGAGCGCGGTCGATCTCGCTCAGTCGTAGAAGAGCTTCGCCGCGCCCTTGATCGACGCTTGGTTGCCGTTGATGACCACGCGATAGGGCGTGTCGACAAACAATGTCGGAGTGACTCGACGCGCGTTGCCACCGGCCAGGTGCACGGTGTTGGCGCCGAACTCTCGAACGAACCCGTCGACGGCCATGACGAGCAGCTCGCCCCAGTGCTCTTCGTCCAGCGAACGCGAGTGCTCGCCGATCGTCTGGTCGTAGGTCTTGCCCCGCACGAAGACTTCGGCGCCGACGTCACGAATCTTGCGGAGCTTCCCGTCGATCGCCAACGCGATCCCGAGGCCGGTACCTAAGGTGAGGACGAGTTCGACGCCCTCGCCGTCGATCGAACCGAGTGCCGCGAGCGTGGCGTCATTGACGATCCGAACGTCGCGACCGGTGACCTCGCACAACTTCGCTTGCAGCTCGTAGCCGCGCCACTCCGCTTCGAGTTCGGGGTCGACGTCGGTTGTCACGCCGCCCGGACGCGACAGATTGCCCGGACGAACGACGCGGCCGTTGCTGAACTCCCCGGGAAAACCCACTCCGACACGGGGACACTTGGTCCCTTCGATGCGCTCGTCCAGCGCCTCGATGAGCCGTTCCGGGGAACAGGGATAGGGGGTCGGTCGCCGGCGCACCCCTTCGAGGAGGTCGCCATTGACATCGACGTGACAGAACTTGACGTTGGTCGCACCGATGTCGACGGCCAGAATCTGATCCTCGATGGGTATTCGCGGCGGAGCCATCGGTCAAGCGTAGTTAGCCGACGCGCACCCCTCGGCCACGCAGCCGTCTGCTCGACCACCACGGCGCGAGACGAACACTGAAGACGGGTCGATGTCCCGCGATGACGGCGCCCGTGCCGGGCGGTCGCTGACGCAAGGGAACCGTCGGAGGCGCGTCTTTGGGGCTCTCGAAGAGCTCCGGGAGGTACTGGTTCACCGAGGGATCGGCGAGGCCACCCAAGACGAGCCGGGTCGTGTGATTGTTCACGATCGTTGACGCACGGGCACCCCAACGAGCCTTCAATTGGGCGAAATCCTGCAGGACCGTCACGAGGGTCACGTTGAGCCCGCTGAGCGTCGCCGCCATTTGATCCAGCTCATCGAGCGACGCGACCGTGGCCGCCTCGTCGAGGACGAGAAGGAGCCGACGAGCGATACCTTCTTCGACGCGGTGCTGCTGCTCTTCGAGGATCATTCGAAGCGCACCCCGAAAGAGCGGCTCGTAGTGTCGCTGTTCGCCACGGGCGCTGCAGAGATAGAGCGTGTTCGAGCCGTTGACGACGGATCGCACGTCGGCGAGCGGCTGGCGGAACCGCCACGGCATCACCATGGTCTCCGCCGTGGTGATGACGCCATCAAGCGTCCTCGCGTCGTGCGTCAGGAAGACCTCGAGGACCGAAGCGGCCTCGCTCGTCGCGTTGGTGTCGAGCCACCGATCGAACGAACGGCTCTCGATCGTCGCGGCGACGTCAAAGATGTCGCGCGAGCGCTGGACCGCGAGCATGAGCAGGGCGCCCACCAACTTTGTCGCCAGGGAGTTCCAGAATTCGTCGAGGCGGTCCGACGAACCGCTCGTCAAGTCACGAGCGACGCGAAGCGCGTGGCGAAGTGTCGTCACGCCCTCCATCGGATTCCAGGTGAGCCCGTCATCTCGCCCTGGGTCGAGTACTTGCACCGTGCCGAGTGTGCCGCGCCAATCCTTCGTCGTCGCGATGACGTCTTTCTTCACGCTGGTGACCACGAGCGCGTCTCGCCACCGCAACAGCGAGGGGATGACGAGCGAGGTGGTCTTGCCGACCTGGGTGGGTCCGACGACGAGGAGCGAGCTTCGTGGAGCGAGTATGACCTTCGGACCGACACCGAGGTCGTGAAACGTCCGCCGACCAAGTGATGGGCGATCGTTCACGCGGTGCCAATCCGCATCGCCCCATCCGTGTCGATGAAGGCGACGTCGCGGGCGTCGGGACGGAATCGCACGATGGAGCGATGCGCTCCGTAGCGAACGAGCGCGGCGCCCTTGGGCAGTGCCGCGAGGTAACGCTCCTCGCGTGCGTGCAAGCCAAGGGCGACGGCCATCTCGCGTGCTTCGTCTGGAGGCTGACGAAAGAGCCACGCTGTCTCGCACTCGCGCAATAACCCCTGTGCGCGTTCGCGGTGCGCGGACCCTACGTCGCCCACGGCCGCTACGTCGGTCCAACGATGCAAGACCAGGACGTGACTCAGGCCCTTCGCACGGGCCAGCTTCCATGAGCCGCGCAGCCAGCGCAACGCCGACGAATCGGACATGAGGGCCCACGCCTCGTCGAGGACGAGGTAACCCAACCCCTCGGTGGTGGCCACCACCTGTTGGGCCGCAGCGACGGCGCTCAACGCCGCGACGGCGAACGAGCTTGACGCCCACTGCGCCGAGAGGTCGAGGACGACGAGGCCACCCGTGAACGTCATGGGCTCGCCGTCACCGTCGAACAGACCGGCCAGGTCACCGTGGATGAACCGGTACAGCGTGAGCGCGATCGACCGTTCCGGCGTGGATTCCAATGAGGTCAGGTGGTGACGGATGGGTTCAAAGAGCGCGCGAAGCACTCGAGTCGGACGCGGCGAGGGCATTGCCCCCCACGCTTGGTCGAGGGCGTAGTGCTGATCACTCTTGAGCGAGGCGCCCTGGGCGCTCGCGATGAGTGCGCGCAGTAGGTCGCGGCTCTCTCGATCGTTGGGCGCGAAGGGATCGCACCATCCGTCGCGACCCAGGGCCATCGCCGTCACGCCGTGGCTTCGAGCGAGTAGTTCATACTCACCCTTGGGGTCGATGACGACGACGCGACGACCGCGTTCGAGCGCGCGGTCGATCACCATCTTCACGACGGTGCTCTTTCCGGCTCCGATGGAGCCCGCGACGATCATGTTGGGGTTGCTCACGAGACCTACGGCGTACGCGTCGAAGGGGTCAAAGACGAACGCCGAGCCCCTCTGTGCGACGCCGAGCTCGCGCCCGGCGAGTCCGGTGCCGGCATCGTGCGCGGGGAGCTTCAGCGCCGAGAGGTCCGCGGACGACGCCCAGTGCGTCCAGTGACGACTCACCACCCGGGACCCCCTGGCAATTGAGCGCAGTACCACGAGGCTTGGCGACCTCGTCCCGACTCGACGCGCAGGCCCGCTTCGAGCGCGCGGTGCGTGACCGACGCAACATCATGCTCCAGCGCCGAGAGGGTCGAAGCCCGCACGACGAGGAAGACCGCAACGTGCAGCAGTGCCTTGCCTTGGGCCACGAGCGCCTCGCGCTCTCGAAGACGGTCAAGTGATCGACTCGACCGAGCCGTCCGGCGAAAGCCGGCCGCTTGGGACGCGGCGTCGTCACTTCGCATCCGGTGCACCGCTCGCGCGCTCATGCGCTGAGCCTTCGCCCCGGCGACGACCTCGACGTGCAACGACACGTCAGACCAGGCCGACGCGAATTGAACCTTTTCGAGGAGCGCCTGTCCCTCGGCGACTGAACTGAAGTCGCGAATTCGAAGCACCCGTATCAACTGATCCGCGACTCGGACGTACGTCCAGCGCTCGAGCATCCACTCGAGCGGGTGACGCGTCACGCACGTCGACGCCAACGCGGTGTGCAACGGCCAACCGGCCGGGGCGCTCACCTCCTCGGGAAGCGCCAACAGAGTGGACACGAGGTCCCCTCGCGAGATGACGTGCACCGAGAAGTGTCGAGTCCTCTGCGCCAACGCGAACGTGTCGGCGAAGGACGCCAGTCCCGTGGCGATGTCGCGGCCTCGATCAGTGAGGTCCAGGCGACCACGATGGGCGAGTTCGAAGCCTCGCACTCGGACCTGACCTCGTGCTTCGATCACCAGGACGTCCGCGCGAAGCTGGAGCCGAATCGAAGTCCAGCGCGAACGCGTGACGAAACGAACGCCGATGACGAGTGCCTCGGCGACCGTCAGGCCATCCTTGGACGGTGCCGCGCACGCGAGGCAGCACAGAGCGACGAACGCTTCAACGGTCGGCGCGTTCGATCCGGTGAGCCAGTTGACCAGCAGGCTGAGTCCCGCCACGACCAAGACGGCTTGATGGCGTCGCACGCCGACCCAACGACTCTCGGCGTCGGCCGCGCCGAGTCCGAGAAGATCACTCATCGAAGTGCCAACCGACGACGGGACCCATCGCATCGGTGTGGTACGCCACGTGACCGCGGCGAAGGGTCGGCGTGCCGATAGGCGCAGGAGGGCGCTCTCCCTCGTAGGGCGGCATTGGTGACTCGGGCGTGCCTTCCCACATGGCGAGTCCGAGATCGTCGGGACGCGGGGCTGGCTCGACGTCGGGCGGCTCGGGACGAAGCGCACGCGCCGCCATTCCTACCGGTGACGACGAGATCGACGTCACCGAACGCGTGAACCGCGAACGCAGTCCCTCGAGGTGATGCAGCGACGACGCTTCGACGAAGGGAATCAGCTTCAGGATGATGAAGGGCGAGAAGGTGGCCAACAGCAAGGTCACCGCACCGGTGATGATCTGAGTCGCCGACGATCCGAGTAACTCATCAAACCCGAGCGTGAGGGTGATGACGATGAGAAGCTTGCTCACCGCGACGCCGACGAAGGTCTCGGCGAGTCGCCAACCGAGGCGTCGACCGGCCGGAAACGTCGAGAGCGGCACCACGATCGGCACGAGAACGACCAGCAGCGTCAGGACCACGGCACGGACGATGAGTTCACACCACAAGAGGAACGTACCGGCCACGACGACGGCCGCCAAGATGAACAGGCCGAAGCCTGGCACTGCGGGTGCGAGGAGGGCGAACGCACCGCTCAGTGACGCCACGTGAAGGGCTGCCGCGCTCGACGCGCTCGAGGAGAGTTGGTTGACCGCTTCGAGTAACAACTCAGCGACGGGTCGCGCAACGAAGATCGCGAAGACGCAGGCCGGCGCCACGCCCAAGTAGACGCGCCACAACGATGCACTGTCGCCGTGGCGAACGGCCTGCAACGTCGCGACGAGGAGCCCGATCATCAACAGCCCCGGCGCGATCGTGAGCAGGACGTGGTACTCGCTCGACGAAGAGTTGATGATGGTCGACGGTTCGCTGGCTGAGGTGAGCACGTCACCGGCCGAGTTGAGGAACCACTGGACGCTCCCGAGTATCCAGTTCGTCAACTGGGTGAACACTCCCCCAATGACGACGCGGCCGAGGGTGCGTTCGACGCAGCCGACCGGGGAGAAGAAACAGGAGAAGTGAATCATCAGTGGACGCTGAGGCCCGTCTTGAAGAAGAAGTTGATGAGTTCGGGCGCCGCACCGATCAGGACGGCAGCGACCAACGACGTCAGCACGGCGCGGCGACCCTGCGACGACTGATGCATGTTTTGCGTGTGACTTCCGACCGCCCAAAGTCCCGCGCCGAGGAGGAGTGCGACCAGGGCACCGATCAGCGCCCATGAAGCAATGCCGTTCGCGAGTGCTTGCAACGCGGCGCTCCCGGGAAGAGAAGAAGTTGAGGGATTGAGGCTGACGTCGGCAAACATCGCGAGGTTTCCTTTCAAATGGGGAGCGCCCAACGGTCGCTGTCGCGTCATCCGTGGCCGAGTCTGCGAGAATGGCGTGGTGCTCCTCTCGGCTAGCGACAACTTGATCTCCAAATGGCCCCCCGCGGGCATCTACGGGATCGGCGCGGGCATCCTGCTCTTGGGCCTCCTGGTGGGCGTCCTCATCAACCGCATTCGTGGCCATCGCGCCATCGCCCAACGCTTGACTGCGTTGGCAACACGTCTCGGCGTTGCGCCCAATGACGACAAGGGCAAGGTCGAGATCGCGTTGAGCTACCTCGAAGAAGCGACGGGCGTGGCCAGTACCGCGGTCAGTGAGTCAAGCGCGGATTCGGTTCGGCTTCGCCAGTCAATGGACTCACTTCCGCTGGGGCTCGTCCTCTGTGATGAAGCGGGCGGCGTCATCTTCCGCAACAAACAGGCCGAGGCGCTCATGACCAGTCGCTACGGCGACGCAATCGCGGCCCAGGCCGTCACCGACGTCCTGGCCGAAGGATGGTCGAACGGCGTGGCCGAGCGCACCATCGACATCTATGGACCACCTCGTCGGACCCTGACGATCCGCGCGGCGGTGATCGACGACGGACGCCGTCCGTTGGGCGTGCTCGCCATCATCGAGGACGTCTCGGAGCGAAGGCGCCTCGAAGACATTCGACGCGACTTCATCGCGAACGTCTCGCACGAACTGAAGACGCCGATGGGTGCACTCGGACTCCTCGCCGAGACCCTCCAATTCGAGAGCGACCCCGCCGTCGCGCACCGGCTGGCCGAACGGATCAACTCCGAGGCGTTCCGCGTCAATCGCATCATCGAAGACCTCCTCGACCTCTCTCGCATCGAGGGTGAGGGCAGTCCCACCCGCGAGCCGATTCCCGTGGTCCTGATCGTGGCCGACGCCATCGAGCGCATTCGCACCGCCGCCGAACAGCACGACGTGAAGGTGGACTTCGAAGAGCCCGAGACCAACCTCGTGGTCGTGGGCGATCGCCGCCAGTTGATCTCGGCAATCCATGCCCTGCTCGAGAACGCCGTCGTCTACTCCCCTCGCGGTGGGCTGGTCAACATCTCGGTCGGCCGAGTCGACGCGAGTGTGAACGACGACGGCGACACCGTCGGTGCCGTGGTACGGATTGCCATCAAGGACCAGGGCGTGGGGATCCCCGCCAAGGACCTCGAACGGATCTTCGAACGCTTCTATCGCGTCGATCCCGGCCGCGCCCGCGAGACCGGCGGCACCGGACTCGGTCTCAGCATCGTTCGTCACGTGGCACAGAACCACGGCGGCACGGTCCTCGTCGAGTCACGCGAGGGCGAAGGGTCGACGTTCACCCTGGAACTTCCCACGACTCACTGATGGCGAAGAAGCGCTCCAGCGAGAAACGGGTCAGCGTGCTGCTCGTCGAGGACGAGGAGTCATTCGTCGACGCGCTGACGATCGGGCTCAACCGTGAAGGATTCGACGTCGACGTCGCTCGCGACGGGCAGCAAGCCGTCACGCTCTTCGCGAAGGCCACCTACGACATCGTCCTGCTGGACCTGATGTTGCCACGAATGTCGGGCCTCGACGTCTGTCGCGCCATCCGATCGACGTCCGAGGTCCCCATCATCATCGTGAGCGCCAAGGGCGAAGAGGTCGACATGGTGTTGATGCTCGAGATCGGCGCCGACGACTACGTGACGAAGCCCTATCGACTGCGAGAGTTGGTGGCCCGTATTCGTGCCGTGCTGCGTCGACGGGAATCTCATGAGGGTGACTTGATCTCGGACGACGAGATCACGGTCGGGCCGATTCGAATGGACATCGACGCGCGCCGATGCTTCGTCAAGGGCGAGGAGATCAAGTTGCGCAAGAAGGAGTTCGCGCTGCTGCGCCTCCTCCTCGAGAACCCGGGCCGTGTGCTCACGCGCGAAGTACTGATCGACCGTGTCTGGGGCAGCGACTACGTCGGTGACACCAAGACGCTCGACGTGCACATCAAACGGCTGCGGTCCTTGATCGAGGACGACCCGAAGAACCCCGAGCACATCACGACCGTGCGGGGCGTTGGCTACCGCTACGAGGTCACGAAGCCGTAGCGCCTATGGTCGTGCGTCCGCCCAGATAGGGAGCGAGCGCGTCGGGCAGGACGACCGCACCGTCTTCCTGACGATACGTCTCGAGCAACGCCGCCCACACCCGCGCCCAGCCCAGCGCCGAACCGTTCACCGTATTGACGAGCACGTTGTTGCCTTCGCCGTTTCGATAACGGACCTGAGCTCGGCGGGCCTGGTAGTCGCCGAACTTGCTCACGGACGACACCTCGAGCCAGCGGTCGACGCCGGGGCTGAAGACCTCGAGGTCGATCGTCCTCATCGAGGACGTGCCGAGGTCGCCGGCGCACAGGTCGAGCAGCCGGTAGGTGAGTCCGAGGGCCTGCAAGACACCTTCGGCGCGCGCGAGGATGTCGTTGAAGGCGTCCTCCTGCTGCTCGGGCGTGCAGTAGGCGAAGAGTTCCACCTTCTCGAATTCGTGCACACGCAGCACTCCGCGCGTGTCGCGCCCGGCGGCGCCGGCCTCTCGGCGAAAGCAGTTCGTCTGCGCGCAGAGCCGTATCGGGAGGCGCGACTCCTCGAGGATCTCACCGGCGTGCATCGACGTGAGGGGCACCTCGGCGGTGGGGATCGCCCACAGGCCGTCGCGCTCGATCGCGTACATGTCGTCAGAGGACTTGGGCAGGTGGCCCGTGGACATCATCGTGGCCGTGAGTGCAAAGGTCGGAGGACGGACCTCTTCGTAGACGCCGAGGTGACGATCGAGCGAGAACGCACTCAGCGCGCGAAGCAGGCGCGCGCCGTCGCCGCGATACAGCGGGAACATGGAGCCGGCCAGTCGGGCACCGGCTTCTAAATCCAGGATGTCGAGTTCGATGCCGATGTCCCAGTGCGGCACCCTCTGGTGCTCGGCGTAGGTCGGGAACGCCAGCCCCTCGTCCATCCCGACCCACCAGCGCCGCAGTTCCACGTTGTCGTTCTCATCGGCTCCGTCGGGGGCCTCAGGGGCCGGCAAGTTCGGGATCATCAACAGTTCGTCGTGCAACAGGGCGCCGACGCGCTCCATCTCCTCGGTGGCGAGGCGCTCCTCGTCGCCGAGTCGTCGGCTCTTCTCGGTCAGCTCCTCGGCCGTCGCGGTGTCCTTCTCGCGACGCGCCTCGCCGACGAGCCGCGAGAGGAACTTGACCTCGGCCCGCAGTCGCTCGGCCTCCTGCAGCAATCCGCGATGTTCTACGTCCATCGTGAGGATCTCGTCCATGACCTCGGGCGAAACCCCACGCCGGGCCAGGGCGGCCTTCACGACATCGGGTTCACGGCGCAGTCGGACGAGATCAATCATGCGCACAAGCCTACCGAGGAGATTCGGGCGTTCTTGAGGACGCATTAGGTTCATTGGTCGTGAGTAACGCCGTGCAGGTCAACAACCTCGTCGTGCGCTTTGGCGCGCTCCAGGCCGTCGACGACGTCTCCCTGTACGTCGACTACGGCGAGGTGGTGACCCTGCTCGGTCCCAATGGCGCGGGCAAGACGACGCTCGTCGAGACGCTGCTCGGATTTCGCGCACCCGACGCCGGTACCGTTCGACTCCACGGGCTCAACCCGGTGCGCGACCACCGCGAGGTCGTCGTGCGTACCGGGGCGCTGCTCCAGCGAGGCGGCGTCTGGTCACCGATGACGCCGCGTCAGGTGCTCGCGCTCACCGCGTCGTACTACGAGGCACCGCGTGATGTCGCCGAATTGCTCGAACTGCTCGACCTGGTGACGTGCGAACGAACGCCGTGGCGCAGGTTGAGTGGCGGCGAACAACAGCGCACGTTGCTCGCGCTGGCCCTCCTCGGACGGCCCCGCGTTCTCGTGCTCGATGAGCCCACGACATCGGTCGACCCGGAGGGACGCCAGGTGATCCGCGACCTGATCAAGTCGGAGCGAGAGCGAGGATGCGCGCTGCTCATCACCACCCACGAACTCACTGAAGCCGAGCGAATGGCTGATCGGCTGGTCATCATGAACCACGGCCACGTCGTGGTCCAGGGGACACTCGACGAACTGGCCGGCGCACCCGAGATGATCCTTGAAGTGTCGACGACCATCGACCCCGACGCGCTGGCGTCGGCACTCGGGTGCGTGGTCGTGGCCGACGGCGATCGACGGCTCCGATGCGTGGTCGCGTCATCACCCGAGCGGATCGCCGCGGTCAATGTCCACTTGTCGAGCGTCGGTGCGACGCTCGTCTCACTTCGAACTCGCGCGTCGCTCGAAGAGCGCTACATGGAACTCCTCGACGCCGAACGCAGCGAGACGCGACCATGAGAGCCTGGTGGGCCCAGACCGTGGCCGAGGTCCGCATGACGATCCGTCGCGGAGAGACGCTGCTGCTGACGATCGGCATACCGGTGCTGTTGCTCGTCTTCTTCTCACTCACCAAGGTCACCTCCACCCCGACCAAGAGCCGGATCGATTTCATCGCTCCGGGAATCTTCGCTCTGTGCATCCTCTCGACGTCGCTGGTGGCGCTCTCGATCGCGACCGGGTTCGAGCGGAGCTTCGGTGTGTTGCGTCGACTGCACGTCACGCCGCTCGGGACGCGACGACTGATCGCGGCGAAGATCGCGGGCGTCCTCGTGACCGAGCTCTTGCAGATCGTGATCCTCTCGATCGTCGCGTTCACACTGTCGTGGCGACCCCATGGCGGCGCAGGCGGAGCGTTCGAGGTCATCGCGCTCTTGCTGCTCGGTTCGGCCGGGTCGGCGGGCATTGGTCTCGCGCTCGCCGGACGCCTGCGTGCGGAGGTGAACCTCGCGGCCAGCAACGGGCTCTATTTGGTGCTGCTGCTGCTCTCGGGGATCGTGATCCCGATCACGGCCTTCCCGACGGTCGTCCAGCGGATCGTCATCGCCCTGCCTTCGGGCGCCATGGCCGAGGGCCTGCATCGAGTACTCGGACTGGGGCTTCCCCCGACCGGTGCCGACTGGCTGGCTCTGGGGTTGTGGTCGCTCGTCGCGCCGCTCGTCGCGGCGCGCACGTTCCGCTTCGACTAACTCGCTCGAAGCGCCGCGATTCCCTTGGCGAGTTGGGAGGCCGGGATCGCGCCGGAGTAGATCTGCGTGACGACGCCATCAGCGTTCACGAAGGCCGTGTCGGGAATCGCGGCGAGGTTGAAGATGGTGGCGACGGTCAGGTTCGGATCGAAGGCGACGGGAAAGGAAACGCCGCTGCTCTTGACGAAGGCCAGTGCGGGACCGCGAGAATCCCTCGAGTCCATCCCGACGACGTCGATCGAACCCTCGTTGTGGTGTCGAAGATAGGAAGCGACCTTGGGCATCTCCGCCTTGCACGGCCCGCACCAGCTCGCGAAGAAGATGAGTACCGCCGCGTGTCCGCTCTTCCACGGCGCCACGATGGTGCCGCCATTGAGTCCCGAAAGCGAGAACGACGCCACGTGCTTGCCGACGAGTTGGTTCGTGGGTTCCGTGGAACCGTTCGTGACGCGACCGCCCGTGAGGACCGACACGACAGCGATCAAGGCGACGGCCACGACCGTGCCGATCCCGAGCGAGAGCATCATCATCGGCGACGGTCGTCGCCTCGGTGGTTTAGTGGTGTCGGACAAGAACGTCAACCGCCATGAAGACGAAGAGCGCCGTGAGGTACGTGATCGAGAAGTGGAAGAGCCGCATCGCCTCGCCCACGTCGGCGCGGTCCTCTTTGGCGTGACGATGGAGGCGAAGGGCGTAGAACGTGAAGAGGCCCCCGAGGACCATGGAAGAGAGTGCGTAGATCCAACCGAGGTGAGCCGTGGGACCGATCAGCACGGTGAGCGCCCACATCACCACCGTGTACACGAGCATCTCGAGGGTCGTGTGGCGCAGCGACGTCACGACGGGCATCATCGGCACGTTGGCCGCCGCGTAGTCGTCGCGGTAGCGCACGGCGAGCGCCCAGAAGTGCGGTGGGGTCCAGATGAAGATGACCAGGAAGAGCAGCACCGGGGTCCACGTGAGCGAATTGGTGACCGCCGACCACCCGATGAGCACGGGCACCGCGCCGGCCGCGCCGCCGATGACGATGTTCTGCTTGCTCCGTCGCTTCAACCACAGGGTGTAGATCACGACGTAGAAGGCGGTCGCCGACATCGCGAGCCACGCCGACAGTTGGTTGACCCAGAGGCAGAGGACGGCGAAGGCGATGACCTCGAGACCGACGGCGAAGATGGTCGCGTCGCGCGGTGACATGACGCCGGTGACCAGTGGGCGGCGCTTGGTGCGTTCCATGATCGCGTCGATGTCGCGGTCGATCACCATGTTGAAGGCATTCGCGCCGCCGGCCGCCAGCGTGCCACCCGCGAGCGTCGCGATGATCAGCCAGAGTCCGGGGATCCCGTTCGCCGCGACGACCATGGTGGGGATCGTCGTCACCAACAGGAGTTCGATGATGCGTGGTTTGGTGAGTGCCAGGTAGCCCCGCAGGACATCGGCCGTCGAGTGGCGAACCGGGGCGGCGAGCGTCATGGGGGAATTCTACGAGTCCGGGGATTACCTAGGCTTGCGCCATGGTCACCTTGCGTCGGCGCCACGTCACGGCGCCCGTGTTTCGTTGGTTCGCGTTGGCCAGCTTCGTCGCGATGATCCTGATCGTCCTGTCCGGCGCCGCGGTCCGCCTGACTGGATCGGGGCTCGGTTGCCCCGACTGGCCCACCTGTTTTCGCCACTACGCAACGAACCAGTGGAGTATCCACTCGAAGATCGAGTTCGCCAACCGGTTGGTCACGGTCCTGTTGTTCTGCGTCGTCGCCGCCACGCTGGTCGCCGCCCTTCGTCGCATCGAGGTTCGCAAGGACCTGATAATGCTCTCAGGATTGCTCATTGTCGGCATCATCGGCGACGCGATCCTCGGCGCCTTCGTCGTGTACTCCAAGCTCAATCCCTGGCTTGTCTCGCTGCACATGCTGTTCTCGCTCGCCATGGTCGTCGTCGGCGCGGTGCTCTACCACCGCTCGAAGTACGTCTTCGGACCGGGCGCACGAAATGACGTACGCAATCCTCATTTCCTGCGCGTGGCGCGCTTGCTGTGGATCCCCTTCGTGGTCCTGCTGGTGACGGGCACGCTGACGACGGGGTCTGGTCCACACGCCGGCGATTCGCAAGGACAGTTGGTCGCACGTCGCCTGCCGTTCGCGTTCTCCTCGGCGGCCTGGGTCCATTCGGTCGCGGCCACCCTCTTCGTGGGCCTCGTCATCGGACTCCTCCTCGCGATTTGGAGGAGCGACGCTCCCGTGGCGCTGCAACGCGGCGTGCGCCGTCTCGTGATCATCGCACTCGTCCAGGCCGCCATCGGCGTGACCCAGTACCTCACCCACGTGCCGGTCGTGCTGGTCGAGCTCCACATCGCGGGCGCGACCTCCCTGACCATCGGCGTCACGCAGTTCCACCTCAAACAGAGGGCCCAGGACCGCGAGCCGGGGACCAAGAAATCCGAGACACCTCGAGAAGTTCATAGGATGGGTCTTTAGTCCCTAAGTTGGTCTTAAGCCAGGCTGCAAAACTCAGGAAAAGTATTTCTCGATCCGGGGGTAGTCCATGGCGTGGCCAATTTCATTTGCGGCACTTTTGCCGCTCGACCATTTGGGGCATTATCTCCATTGGCATTGGTTCTTGATCAGCGTCGCGAACCTGACGGTGATCGTCCTCATGGTCGTGACCTTCGTGGCCGCTCTCCTGCTCCCCTTCCCCGGTCGCCGTCGCCGAAAGGAATCGAAATGAGCACCACCGAGATCGATCGTCAGTGGACGACCAGGTTGCGCCACCGCGTCACCTCGAAGCTGCCGCCGGAGAAGCTCCTGCCCGACACCCAGCCCGCCTACGTGTCGTCGTGGATCTACGTCTTTGGCGTGACCACCCTCTCGGCGCTCATGGTCGTCATCGGGACCGGCTGCATCCTGGCGATTCGCGGGCCCCAGTGGTGGCACGGCTCATCCATCGGACACTTCGTCAACTCCCTGCACCTCTGGAGCGTCGAGATCTTCTTCTTCGCCATGGTCATCCACCTGTGGGGCAAGTTCTTCATGGCGGCGTGGCGAGGGGGGCGCTCGCTCACGTGGATCACCGGAGCCGTGACGTTCCTCGTCTCGATCCTGACGGCGTTCACCGGCTACGTGTCCCAGACGAACTTCGACTCCCAGTGGATCGCCACCCAGGCGAAGGACGGCATCAACGCCACCGGCGGCGGTGCCTACTTCAACGTGTTGAACCTCGGCCAGATGCTGATGTGGCACATCGTGCTGCTGCCCATCGGGGCCGTCGTGCTGACCGCACTGCATGTGCTGATGGTCCGTGCCAAGGGCGTCGTGCCCCCGTTCGCTGACGCAAAGGAACTGTCATGAGTAAGAAGGCATTCCGACCCGACGTCGACGCCCCCGAGTGGAAGGGCGGCCACACCCCCTACGACATCCTCAAGGAGGGGACGATCGCCCTGCTGGTCGTCGCTCTCTTGACCATCGTGCTCGCCAGCGTGTTCGGTTCGCCGGACGAAAAGGCCGTGACGCTGAAGCGTTGGGCCTACGCGGCTCCGGTCGACTTCGCCACGACGGCGCTGAGCGAACTCAACGGGACCTCGGGTGTCGCCACCTACGGCGCCCCCTACAACACCAACTCGACGGGTCAGCAACTCGGCCCACTGCAGCTGGCGAAGTGGGTCGGCGCTCGCATACCCATCGACGCCGCCACGGCGTTCGTGCTCGACCCGTTGCGCTCGATTCCGGCCCAGCCGACACTGACCGCGGACCTCGCTCAGTGGAAGTCGGCGTCGAACTCGACGCGCCAGAAGTGGCTGAACGACTACACCAAGGCCGCCTCGAAGATGAAGTTCCAGGGCGGCCAGGTCGTGGTCAACGCGACGGACGCGGGTCCGGTCCCGGTGTTCATCAATGACCTCACCATGATGGCTCGATCGGGCGCGCTCGACGCCGACCTCGTGACGGCCAACGGCTTCTACACCACTGACTACACGCTGCCGCTGTTGTTCATCGCCGACGGCTCCTACCTCGGGAACCTCGCCGCCAACCAACACCTCACCGGTGAACAGTGGGGCATGATGAACGAGACGGGCAGCTATCCGGGTCAGGCGTGGCTGTGGCTGTACACGTTCTGGTATCAGATACCGCCGTTCAGTCAGAGTGGTAACGGTGACGTACTCGTGTGGGGACTCATGATGGTCCTCACCGCGGGGCTCATCCTCGTGCCGTTCATCCCAGGGATCCGTTCGATCCCTCGCAAGACGCGTGTCTACCGCCTGATCTGGCGCGAGCACTACCGAGAGTAAGCCGGCGCTCGGGTCCGAAATAGTGGAGACGAAGGGGATCGAACCCTCGACCTCAGGCTTGCAAAGCCCGCGCTCTACCAACTGAGCTACGTCCCCGGGGACCCCAGCCTACCAAGGCTTCTCAGTCGGGTTGGTGGCGACGGAGCTCTCGAGCACGTTGGCGGTCGACGCGAAGGAGATGTCGTTCGACATCGGCCCAGTGCAGCGGCGTCGCTTCGATCGGATCACCTTCCTCATCGGCGTGAAAGAACATGTTGAACGCCACGATCCACATCGGCACGTAGCAACCGAACTTCGCGACGAAGCCAGCCAGTTGCTGATCCAACAACGGGGACATGGCCAGCAACGCGTGCTGGTGATGCAACGCGGGATAGAGCGGATGGCGAGCGAAGATCCATACGAACGACAGGCTCGTGACGACGAGCGAGGACGCGAAGACGTAGCCGGCACGACCGGCCCGCGATATGCGCCGAGCGCCGGGCAGGACCCCGAGCGCCGGCACCCACAAGACGACGCCCACGATCAAGACCGCGAGGAGCACCAGGTCGCGCACGAACGTCGAGTGCGCCCCTGCGTCAACGACCGGCGTCGAGAGGGTCAGTGTGCCCACGACGGTCACGAAGGCCATGGCGACGCCCGGGTGCGCCAGCCAACGCGTCAACGCGTCGATCACTCGCGGGCGCGTGAGTCTTGCCAGCACCGGGGTCGGTGTGGCGAGCAGGAGCATCGGCGATACGAACAACATGAGGACGAGCCGCTGCATGGTGGCGACACTCAAGGAGACCGACGACGCCAGGTCCCCTACGGGCCAGAGGGTGACCGCCAGCAGCGCCGCCAGCGCGTAGAGCGCCCGTCGCCGTAGTCGGGCGTCGGTGACGACCAATCGATGGGCGACAGCCGCGGCGACGACCACGACGAACTCAGCGACGTGCCACTGAAACGGCAGCAACGATGTCACGTCGCCAACGTAATACGACCTTCCTTCGCGGCACGCTTGAGCGCCTCGAAGTCGCTCACGGTCCGGTCACGATAAGCCATCGCGAACGCCGCAAAGGCCTCATCGGCGACGTCGGCCTTGCCCAGGTAGCCGGCGATCTCGCCGCCGCGTCCGCTGCGCGAATGGGCGCGAGCCAACGTCCACGCGCAGATCCTCCCGTAGGTGACGAGGAGTCGCTCGTCGAGTTGTTCGATGTTGATCGCGGCCTTGTTGTCGTAGAGCTGTCGAACGTAGTAGTGACGCTGTTCGCCGTCCTTCTTCATCGAGTGCCAGCCGATGAAGACGTCGGGCGTCGCCTGCATCTGACGTTGACCGAGGACCACACGCTCCCCCGCCGCCACGATCGGTGTTCGCCCGAGCGCCGTGGCGATCACCGAAGCGCCGGCCTGCTTCACCTGTAGGAAGAACGGGTCGAATTCGTCTCGGCCGAGAAGGAGCACGACGTAGCACTCGGTGCCGACAGATCCAACGCCGACGACCTTGCGGGCCGCGTCGAAGGGCGTGAACTGACTGAGCAGCACCTGTCGATCTCGGCTCAACGTCGTGGCGTACCCCGACAACAGACGTTCGAGGTCGGTGCGATTCAGGTAGCCCGGCACATCGAGTTCGTCGAGCGGCACGAGGAGCGGCGGCTTCGAGATGATGCGCGGTCCCCGCTCTCCATCGACGATCAGTCGGGCGTACGCCTTCTGCGTGGAGCGTCCCGTGGTGTGCGCGACGACACTGTCGACGCGGTGCAGGGCGTTGGCGTTGAAGAAACCCCCTAAGTCGGTTACGACCGCGTCGATGTCCAGCGTGGCGTACCAGACACTCAGGCGGGTCTGGCCCGCGAATCGACGAACTGCGAGTCGATACTCGCGCGCGGCATTGAGGGCGATCCGCTCCTGTTGATCGTTGGAGTGGCCGAGGTGCGATGAGGCGACACACAGCGATGCCACGAGTCGTTTCACGTCCCACTCGAACGGTCCAACGTCGGTCTCATCGAAGTCGTTGACGTCGAAGACGGGGTGGCGCTCGGGCGAGGAAAAGAGGTTGAAGTTGGCGAGATGGGCGTCGCCACACAGTTGCACCTCGAGCGCGGAGCTGGTTCCTCTTGCGAGGTCCTCCGCCATCAAGAGCGCATTGCCTCGATAGAACGAGAAGAGGTCTGCGAGCATTCGAGAGTAGCGAAGACCGACGAGGTCCTCTCGGCGAGACGCGCTCTGCCAGATCAGTCGCTCCACGGGGTCGTACGTGGCGTCGCGCTCGGCGAGTTTCGCCAACGAGCCGCGGGTCTTCGCGTCGCGCATCGAGCGACCCTTCGCCTTAGCGAGCTCGGGTGAGGGCAGTGGGTTCTTCTCCATGGTCATGCCAGTTTCGCAGCCGTGGCGCCCGGCCGCTCACCACGTCGACCGGAGCCCGATCGCGTCGAGGTGAGTACCGCCATGATGAGGTCGCCCACCATGACACGGCCGTGAAACTGCGCGCCACTCGCCGATAAGCGGTTCAGTGTCTGCGACAGCGAACACGACGACGGCCGTCGTTGGTTGGCCATTCTTCGGTGTCGGTCTCGCCGAGCATCGGTGGTGCTGCGTCCAAGTAACCTCGGCCATCGTGGACGCAAGGACTTTTCTCGCCATGGAGCGCACGGGCGAGGACACGTGGGGCTTCGAGGTCAGCGAGCGCCTCATCACGCCCGGCAACTTCCTCTTCGGCGGGTGCGGACTGGCGTCGGCACTCGTCGCATTGGAAGAGGCGAGCGAGCGCCCGACGATTTGGGCGACCGCGCAGTACCTCTCCTACGCCCCGCTCGGAGCGAGCGTCTCGATAAAGACGGACCTCGCCGTCGTGGGAGGACGCGTGACCCAGGCACGAGCTACGACATACTGCGAGGACCGCGAGGTCCTCACCGTTAACGGTGCCTTCGGTACTGGCGAACTCACCTCGCCCACCCCATGGATCACGATGCCCGACGTTCCTGCGCCCGAGGACTGCCCGGAGCGAGTTATGCCGGAACGATTCAATCGGTCGATCTTCAACCACCTCGAATCGCGCGTCGCACTCGGACGTTCGTTTCGCGACCTTGACGGCACGCCCGGCTCGCCCATCTCCGCCTTCTGGTCGAGGGTCCCGGGACACTTCGACCCTTCCGCGGCTACTCTCGCGATATTCGGGGACTACGTCGCTGGTGTCGTCTCCCAACCGCTCGGACGCCACACCATGGGGAGAAGTCTCGACAACACGATTCGCATCGTGGCCCTTGAGCCGACCGATTGGGTGCTCACCGAGATCCACATGTACGCCCTCGTCGGCGGCTTCGCACAGGGCACGGCCTTCATGTGGAGCGAGTCCGGCACGCTGCTTGCAACGGCCAGTCAATCAATGGCGTCGAGGCTCTGGGACGACGCGCTCCTCTAAAGTTCGCACGACGTCGGCTAGATTGGTACCCTCGCGGGGCTATAGCTCAGTCGGTTAGAGCGCGTCACTGATAATGACGAGGTCGTAAGTTCGATTCTTACTAGCCCCACCAACCACGATGCATTCAGCCGACAAATACTTCCAAACCGTTCGAAAAGACGTTCGGATAAATGCGGCAGGGTCAGCACCACCACTCCGGACTGCACCTAGTGGCGATGCTGATCGAGCGATTCTGCGAACTCATCGATATCTCGCTCCTTGACGCCATTAGCTTGCGCTGACTCCCTCCAATTTTCTGTCGCCGTAAGGACTTCGTCCCAAATCCGACGAGCGTCCCCGGGAGTGAGACCAAAATCACGGGCAGTTTCCATCAACGCTCTGGCCGTCTCTCTTGAGTCCGTTTGGAAACCAATCGACGTTGAGCGTTCCTTGCCAAGATCAGGGTTCGGATTGACATCGAACATAGGGGATAGCGCCCATCCACCGTCTTCAAAGAGAAAACCATGGTTGCGAAGATGGTCGTCACTGTTGTTGACAATGACCGAGAAGGCGACCCTCCTCCAAAGGTCACTGAGGTCATCATTAACCCGACTACCAAGTTCAGTTATGGCCTCGGCCAGTTCTGTGTAATCACGTCCAACTCCATCGGAGCTTCTCAAAAGTGTCATGCCGCTGATGTAAGGGACTCGCTGTCCATCACGGCGGTCGAATCGTTCCAGGAGTAAGACGTTTTTGCCGTCAACGCCGACGAGCTCGTGGTTCGGAACTTGAATGCCAGCGGCGCTCGCGAGGTCGAGCGTGGTCGCCTCCCAGGCCTCAACGTCCCACTCATCTTCTGGGTGCGGGAACTTGGCAATAAGGAGACGGCTTCCATCGCGCACCGATGCCTTGGGTCGAGCGCCACCCAGTGACCCCGTTCCCGCATCCAGGAGGGCCTTGATCGCTGCGAACTCGTCGGCCCCTCGGGCGTCACGAGCGACGATCATCGAAGCGTTGAGTAATTGAGGTAGTTCGATCAGCTTCGGAACGTCTGCACCACTGGCCAAAAAGTCCAGGCTGTCTCGCTGATAGCGAAGCGCGCCCTGACGAGTCAGGTCAGAAACTCCAAGCAGGTAGTCAACTTCGGTCAGAGTTGGTAATCTCCGCCCGGCATCCTGAGCGGCAGACTGAACCTTCTTGAGGATTAGATTTCGGCCCCATCGGTCAGGCGCACTGTCCGAAAGCGCACCGGAAGGCCTTCGGTAACGAAGTGACGTTCACGCGAGGCAATCAGGACTCGATGTCGAACGAGTCGGAAGAGCTGAGGTAGTCACGATCGTACTGAACGTCGATCGAAGTTGACCTCGACGTGTATTGAAGTAAACGGTCCCCGCGAAAGTGGTGCCGGTATCAAGATCGACGTGCACCTCGACAGCAATTCCCGGTGTCGGATTCATCGGCGAACTCGTTGGGGAAGTGACTCCTCCGCCCGAGCTCGACCGAACGGCGTCTCGTAAGGATCGATGCTGTCAACCACGCTTTCAAGTCGCCCGAGTGCGCGCGCGACGTTCAAGAAGACGTCAAGGCCCACTGAGGAGTCGCCGCGCTCAAGTCGCGCGAGGGTCTGTCGGGTAATCGCTGCGCGTTCGGAGACTTGCTGACCTGTGAGACCAAGAAGCTTTCGCCACGTGCGCAGGTTCCCGCCGATGTCAACCCTGGCGCGTCGGGTTTGAACTGGAAGCGGGCGCGCGGCCATTCGAAGTCTCCTTTCTAATGATCAGTCAATTATATCACTAACGTTCTCTTTAGCGAACATTAGCGATGTTTACGTTATCTCTAACGAACATTATTGTAGCGGATTTCATTGCAGATGACTTAAAGCGTCCCCCTTATCAAGAAACGGCCACTCTGAAGGCCTAATAGGGAGATCTAGTCCGCGGTATGGGCGCATGCATTTCTTGGGTCAGTTCTTTCGACCGCGCAGTGTTAGCCGTCTGAAGACACTGGTGACGACGCGGTCCAGACTTGGTGACCAAACTGAACGGCGCTGGTGAGACCTTCAAATTGTCTCCGTTTAAGTCATTGAACGCCATTTGGTTTACTCGGCTTTCTATCAATCCGAATGCCCCACCAATTCGCGCCGAAGGTCGTGAGCTCCTTAGAAAATTCCCGCTGTTTCGGGCACCCGTCCTCTAGGTTTTCATCATGAGCAAGACGAGCGATCAGCTGCGCTTCGATCGCCGAGTGCGTCGTTACAGACCAGCATGGCCCACGGGCGGCCTCGACAGGCACATAGCGATAGCGGGGCGTGGCCGTCTGCTTCGCATTCAATAACTTGGCGACCTCGGTCCTGATCGGCGTGGTGGAGGACGTCGTGCATTACATTCCGACGATTGGTGCCGCGATTGAAATGGCGATCAGCATCTTGACCTTCTACTTCCATCGCATCGTGCTGGTCACGGAGCAGAACGTGTACGTGTATCGCGATTGGCTCTTCCATATCCCGGGCAAGCAGCTGGCCGCCTACCCGCGACACGCCGGCCTGGTGAAGCTCGGCGGTCCGAACACGGGCGGCTTCTCCAAGTTCATCCGACGCGGACAACTGACCTTCGAAGACGGTCAGGTCGTGTATGACGGCATCCTCTGGATCGCCGCGCGGCTATATGACAAGAAGGGAACAGTCCCGCCTTAGGTTGTGCGCAAGAGGTCACCGTCGTCGCTGATCGAACGCTCCGCGTTTCCGAGTCGCCAACATTAGTGAATCGTCCTAGCGGCGGGCCTCCAGGTACCAAAAAATCGCCAGGGTCATCACGAAGCCGATGAGACCGCCGAAGTACGCCCACATGGGACCTGCCGACTTCTTTAGCCGTTGTCCTCTGCGGCTTCGGCGTCGGAGTCTTCCATGGTGGCATCAGTGTGCCACAGGCCTGGTCAACTGTCAGTCGTGCGCAGATCCAATCGGCCCCGAGCCTCTGACGTGTTCACGCCGAGAACGCCTAGAAGCGCCGTCGCCGGGTCAGGTGATCGGAGTTCGAGTATCTGATTCAGCACCTGATGGGCCGTGACGTTGAGCCGGCGACGGTTGCACTTGGCTGCGTCTTCCAGCACCTTCTTTGCCGCGGGCGACATCCGCAGGCGATCCTTCTGGGCGACGTCGCGCAGTCTCGGCTTCTTCGGTACCGAGCGCATCGCCAGTGGCGGGGCGTCGGCAGTGGTCCAGACCGACTGCGATCAGCGCTTCGCGATCGAGCGCGTCGATGGCCTGGCGGGCTTGCGCCAGAATTCGCCCCACTATTGCTTCGATCGAGGGATCTTCGAACAAGGCGAGCAGGATGTCGTCGGTGCCGACTCGGCGGTCTCCTCGGCGACGAGCTTCCTCCCTCGCTTGAAGACAGATGGCCCAAGCGTTCAGTACTACTGGCTTCACAGAATCGGTGGTCATGATGACTCCTTGTTGTATTTGGTGTGCACGGACTGTCGGGTGATGCCCAAGGCGTCGCCTATCTGTTGCCACGACCAGCCCAAGGACCGTGCCGCCGCCACATGTTGAGCCTCGACCCTCTCAGCCAGACGATGGAGCGCGAGGGAAGCGCGTAGTCCGACTGCCGGATCATCCGAGGAGACGCCGTCGCTGATGTTTTCGATGTCCATGCTGTCAGTATAGACTGACACGACGAGATTGTCAATCCAAACTGACAGATTCCGAAGGGGTCCGTTGTCTACCGCCTCGAGGTCGTCGCCGGACTGTTCATCTATTCAGGGCAACCTTAATGATCGCGTCGTAGGTGACCGCATGACCCGCGACCGAGACCTGCTTGCGCAACAGGCTGGGTCGTTGTGCCGGTGAGGATAAGTACTCGCAGGACTGAGATCTGCTGGCGATTGAGCCGGACAAAGTTCGCTATGTCGCCCTGAACGCGAAGGGGCCACGGTCCAGCTCAAGCAGTGTGTCCTCCTCGATCAGCGTTCCAGCGAGACGAAGCACGATGGACGAGGACTCTTTGGGATGGTCCTTGAGCGCTTGAGGGAGCTGCGTCTGCAGCGTATTTCCACTCGCCACGTCGCTGGCGAACTGATCGTATAGCGCATGTCAGTCAACTTCGGCGAGTGGCTGGTGAGTGTCACGAAGGCGACGACGAAGATGATCGCGATGATCGCCGCGGCGATACCTGCCCGGCCGGCGTAATGAGGATTGGCGCCCGGGATGCCATGGCCATTGCGCCCCCACAGTCGCTTTTGTACCTCGAGGTCGCTCACGCCTCCAATCGTACGGGCCGGTCCGGAACGTGACGGGGGAAATGCTCGGTGCGACATCGCTCGTCAGGTCGCTGCGGATCAGGGATTTCGATCGAATCGCGGGTCCGAGAACCTAAACTGGCGTCAGTGATCACTACCTGTGGAAAGTCCCAATCGATGGCCGAATCGAGCGTGGTACGACAATCATGAGCGAGCGCGACATCGAACTGGGGACCTCGGAGTTCCGTGAGGTCATGGGACACTTCTGCACTGGGATTGTCATCATCACCGCACAGATCGACGGACGACCCATGGGCCTGACGTGCCAGTCGTTCGTGTCCGTCTCGCTCAGTCCTCCCCTCGTCTCATTTTGTCCGGGCCACAATTCGACGTCATGGCCCACGATGCGTTCGGCGGGCAAGTTCTGTGTGAACGTCCTGGCCGTAGACCAGCAAGAGCTCTGCCAGAGTTTCGCAAAGTCCGGCGGCGACAAGTTCAAGGACGTGCCGTGGACGACGACCGAGTATGGCAGTCCCCGCATCGAGGGATGCCTCGCGCACGTCGATTGCACGATCGAGGCGATCTACGAGGCCGGCGATCACGACATCGTGGTGGGCAAAGTGCAGGACCTGGTCGTCAGTCGATCCAGCACACCGTTGCTCTTCTTTCAAGGCCAATTCGAGAGTCTTTCGACTTAGTTGACCCAAGAAGCAAGTGCTCGCGACCCAACTCGCGTCGGAATCGAACGACCGAGCACGTTCTTCGAGCACTGCAATGGCGGAGGTGGACGGGAATCGAACCCGCCTGACGAGGATCGCTCGTCACAACCGCTTTGAAGGCGGAGAGGCCCACCAGGCACCTTGACACCTCCAATCTCATCCTACCGTTGGCGTTAACGAATCTCGATGGACGACCCCGTGAACGAGACGAACTCGCCGATCACCGCCACGCCCGGAACCTCGCCGGCGAGCAGGAGACCACCCGAGGTCTGCGCGTCGGCGAGCAGGAGGAGTTCATCTTCGGACAGGGTCGTCGCGAGGTGTGGCGTCACCCACGCCAAGTTCTTTCGAGTCCCGCCCGGCACGTAACCGGCCGCGAGCGCGTCGCGCGCGCCGCTGAGATACGGCACGGACGCGGCATCGACGATGGCCGTCAGGCCGGCCGACCTCGCCATCTTGAAGAGGTGCCCTAGGAGGCCGAACCCCGTCACGTCGGTGGCCGCGCGCACGCCTCGTTGCACCGCTGCGCGTGCGACCTCGCCATTGAGTGTGGCCATCACCTCGATGGCGTCGGGAAAGACTTCGCCCGTCATCTTGTGGCGGTTGTTGAGCACGCCGAGTCCGAGTGGCTTGCTCAAACTAATCGGGTCGCCCGCCATGGCGGCGTCGTTGCGCATCAACTTCGTCGGATCGGCGAGCCCCATGACCGCGAGCCCGAACACCGGTGTCGGGTCTTGGATGCTGTGGCCGCCACACAAGATGCAGTGGGCTTCGTCGGCGATGGCGCGACTCCCGCGAATCACTTCGCCCGCCAGTTCGAGCGGCAGTCTCGGATAGGGCCACGCCAGCAAGCTGAGCGCGGTCACCGGCTCACCACCCATCGCGTAGACATCCGAAAGCGCATTAGCGGCGGCGATCCGTCCCCAGTCATACGCGTCATCGACCACCGGCGGGAAGAAGTCGGTCGTATGGATGACGGCGGAGTCTTCGCCAATCTGCACCACGGTGGCGTCATCGCCGGATTCGAGTCCGCAGAGGAGTTTGAACTTCGACGCGACGTCGTCGCTCGGCTCCGCGTAGGCCGTGGCGAGCATGGCCTCGAGGTCGGCGGCGGGGATCTTGGACGAGCACCCTCCCCCGGCCGCCTCTTGCGTGAGTCGGATCCCGGACTGCTTTGATGAACCTGACACGATTACCGCCTCACCATTGTTTTGTCGTCGAGTGACGGGAGTCGAGGGCCGCCGACTCGCAGGTCCCCCCTCCGTCGAGTCACGCCGTTCGCGTCGAGGAAGCCCAGGATCGGCAACGCGAACTTTCGACTCGTACCCAAACACTCCTTCACTTGCGAGGCGCTCACTCCGTCAGGGTGGTTCGCGAGCAGGTGGGCGACCAATTCGCTGGCCCTCTCGATCGCGCTGGGGGCGAAGTAAACGTCGTCGCACTTCACGATGAGTCCGCGCCGTTGGAGTTCGTCGAGTTCGACTCTTCCAACGTTGCCCTCGAGGGGACTGGGCGGATTGAAAGGCGATGACTCGAGGAGCGCCACATAGGGATGGCGCAGGAGTGGATCGTCGAGCGAATCGAGCGCAATGCGCACTCGGATGCCGTCCACGGTGAATTCGTCCATCGCGTCGAGCAGCGCCCGGTCACGTTCGTCGAGCTCGCGAACATCGAGCCCGAGTGCTCCCGCCTCGTCCACCATGGCCCGGAGTCGTTCCTTCGACTGCTCGAGCGTGAGCGGATGGACAATCCAATCCTCACCGACATTGGCGCGTACTCGCTGACCCGACAGTTTCTCGAGGTGTTCGATTGACACCCAGCCGCGTTCGGCGATGAGCCGATCAAGCGAACCGTCAGGTCGTGCCTTGGCGGCAGTCAGTATCGGCTCGACATCGAGCACCGCACCGCCGCCAACGGTCTCGGACCTACCTGACTCGCGCAAGACGTAGCGATCTCCCATGACGAGGGGCAGCTCCACCGGTAGGTGAAGCCGTACCAGCCCCGACTCGCCCGGTGGGATCGATGCATCCCCCAGTACGCGCAACTTGACCGGATGATGTGCCGAACCGACATACAGCTGATACGCACCTCTGCGCGTCACCGGATGGTCGAGCGACGAAAGAACTCGTAGGGATGCGTCGACGGTCTTCGTGAGCACCCACTGATCGCGATGCACGAGTGCCTGACCGCGCCGGATCAGTTGACGCTCCACGCCCACGACGTTGACCGCGACGCGGTGACCGGGCGTCGCTCGCTCGACGTCGATGTTGTGGACCTGCACCGAGCGCACACGGACCGGTTGGCTCGCACGTGCCGCACCCATCGCCACGAGGTCCACGACGTCATGTTCGGCGATGTCGCCGCCGGTCAGCGTTCCGGTTACCACGCTGCCTGCTCCGCGCATTGAGAACGAGCGATCAATCCAGAGTCGAGGTCGCAGTCGTTCTCGTGCAGGCTCAGGTCGGACCATGGAGTCGAGTGCGAGTTGCACGGCGTCGAGGCCCACGCCATGGAGGGCGTCGGTTTCGATCAACGGGGCGGACTCGAGAAAGGTGCCCTCAACCGCGGCGGCGATCTCCTCGCGAACGAGTGCGAGGGAGTCCTCGTCCACGAGGTCCTTCTTCGTCATCGCGATGACGCCGCGATCGAGCGCGAAGAGTTCAAGGATCTGTAGGTGCTCTTGCGACTGGGGCTTCCACCCCTCGGTGGCGGCGACGACGAAGAGGCATTCACGCAGGACGCCGACACCCGCCAGCATGTTCTCGATGAAGTTGACGTGTCCCGGGACGTCGACGAAGGAGATCGCTCGCCCCGAGGGCAATGTCATGGCCGCGAATCCGAGATCGATCGTCAGACCCCGTCGTTTCTCCTCCGCCAACCGATCCGGATCGATCCCCGTCAACGCGGCGACGAGCGTCGACTTGCCATGGTCGACGTGACCGGCGGTAGCGACGACGTACACGGCCCGGACCTTATCGGTGCGTCGTAACGGTCGAAAGCGCCGACACGAGGTCGTCGTCTCGGGCGGGATCGACCGTTCGAAGATCGCACAACGTATCGCCTCGATCGATCCGCGCGATCACGGGAGTCGGCGCTTCACGTAGTTGGGCGAGATGATCACCGACCAGCGACACGCCGGCCGAGACGAGCTCCACGCCGGGCAGCGAACCTCCCCCGATGGTCGATCGACACTCCACCACCGCGGCGCCGGTCACTTCAGCCACTCGCGCGGCTCGAGTCTGGAGCTCGTCGAGTTCAGTCATGGCCATGCGCCAGAAAGGAATGCTCAGCGCGTCGCGCGAAAGGTACTTGAGCAAGACCTCTTGCAGCGCGAGCAGTGTCATGACGCCCGGACGAAACGCCCGCGCCAGTGGATTCTGCGAACAGGCGCCGACCCACTCGCGGGCGCCCGCGATGATGCCCGCTTGGGGTCCTCCGAGCACCTTGTCGCCCGAGAACGTCACCAACGATGCACCCTGCTCGATGGTCTGGCGCACAGCCGGTTCATCCGCGAGCCACGCGGGCGGGTGCCCCTGGAGCCACGGCGTGTTCGCGTCAAGGAGACCAGAGCCGATGTCCGCGATCACCGGTACGCCGAGGCCGCAGAGTTCGGCCACGGAAGCCGATTCAGTGAAGCCGATCATCTTGTAGTTCGACGTGTGGACTTTGAGGATCGCGGCGGCGTCAGGATTCTCCTCGAGCGCCCTTTGGTAGTCGCGAAGCCGGGTCCGATTGGTCGTGCCGACCTCGACGAGGCGCACACCGGAGGCGGCGATGATTTCCGGGATCCGAAAGCCCCCGCCGATCTCCACGAGTTCTCCGCGACTGACGATGACGCAGCGACCACTGGCGATCGAGGAGAGGACGAGCGAGATCGCGGCGGCGCCGTTGTTGGTCACGAGCGCGTCCTGCGCTCCCGTCGTGAGTGCCAGCAGTTTCGCCAGGTGCGCGTTGCGAGATCCACGTTGACCACTCATCATGTCCATCTCGAGGTTCCAGGCTCCGGCCTCGATGGTGACGCCCAATGGCGCGCGACCAAGATTCGTGTGCAAAAGGACGCCGGTCGCGTTGATCACTGGCCGCAAAAGATTCCGCGATGTCTCTACAGCCAGAGCCGCCGCGCTCTCGGGCGACCTGGCCGCAATGGCGGTGCGGGCGATGTCGACGAGCAGGGCGTCGGGAAGCCCGGAACCCTTCAGCGTGCGGGCCAGTGCGTCCACGCTCGGGGGATGGCCCACCCTCTCGTCACTCACCATTCCCCAAACCTAGGCTTCACTGGTCTTTGGCGTACCGGACGTAAAACGGGACAAGCGATCGCGCTGCTCGTCGGTGTCATAAAGCTCTCGGACGAGTGACGCGGCGAACTCGCGTGTGGCGTTGAAGTCGGGTAGCGACGTCTCCTCGATGAGTCGCTTGTGCGCGCGTAGCGCCGACTGCGGTGACGCGACGAGTTCGTCGGCCCAGTCGAGCGCGCAGGCGAGGAGATTCGCTGACGCCACGACGGCGTTCAGGAAGCCAATCTCGTACATCCGTCCTGCACTGAATCGGCGGTCCGGAAACAGCAACATCTCCACGATGAGGTTTTGAGGCATCGCTCGCGCCATCTCCCACGCGAACGTGGCGGGGAACGCCCAGCGGCCTTCTGGAATTCCAAAGACCGCGTCGTGGCTCGCAATTCGCAGGTCGCACATCTGGGCGAAGTGCAGTCCCCCCGCCAGGCAGTAGCCATCGATCGCGGCGATGACCGGCTTGGTCAGGCCGGCGTCACGCGGCGACCATCGAAAGCGATCGATCCGGTGGTGCCGCTCCTGCGGTGACTCGTCCTCGATATCGCGCATCAACTCGATGAGATCGAGACCGGTGGAGAAGTGGCGCGATGACGCACTGGTCACGACGACCGCTCGGACCTCTTCGTCGGCTTCAAAGTCGCGCCAGGTCTCAAGAAGCTCACTTCGCATCGCCAGCGTCAGGGCATTGGCGGGTGGGTTGTCCAACGTGAGTTGCGCGACACCCGGGCGCGGACGGCTCACACCGAAGCCGCGCGCGGCGTCACTCACGATGCCGTCCCGTCGCGATGGCTCGGATCATGCACCAAGCTGAATGGTCTCTAAATCAGGTCCGGATTCGGTATAGGGAATCAGGATGTACGCGCACGGACCGGAGTCGCCACCCGAGGCCATGACTTGAATGCCAGAACCCCTCGAGTCGAGGAACTTGTCGCGGAACGCGACGTCGTAGTAACTGGGGTCGTAGTTGAACAACGAGATTTCGGTCTCTTCGTCACCTTCTTTGACGTCGAGCAACTCCGTCCACGGTCGTCGGCCGGCTTGTTGTTCGGCCCACCGGGTCCGGCGTTTGAGACCGGCGATCGATCGATGTGTGTTCGCGCGGATGTACTCCTTGATGTCGTCCTTCGTCCAGTTGGACTCTTCGAAGACCGCGACCATGTTGGGGGGCAGGATTATCACGTACGTGCCCCAGATGACTCGCCGGGTCGCGATCGAGTCGACGATCGGCAACAAGATGTGTTCCGGGGAGTCGAGCAAGTGCACGAGGATCTGTTCGAAACCGGTCGCGGGGAACGCGGACACCGTGCTCGTACCCTTCGGATACCCCAGGTCCTCACTCAGGGTGGGCCAGTAGCTGTCAGGTCGCTGAAGTACCAACGACTCATTTCGCCACGATGGTCCGTAGGCGCGACGCTGGACGCCGCCTACTCGCTGTTCCGCACAGTTCCACATCACCAGGCTCACCGCGCGGGCCACCGTCCCGTTCTGACGAGAACCGGGCCCCAGCACGTACTGGTCGTAGTTGAGGTGCAACTCTTCGACGATCGGCCCGCTGACGAGGAAGAACGGCCAGGGTCCGCCGAGACTCGCCATGTGGTTGTGGTGGAAGAGCGGTGAGAGGATCGACGGTACGCAGCCGACAACGAGTGGGAGGACCTCGGGGACGCAGCCCGCCATGATCGAGTTGATGACGACCTGTTCCATCGTGATGGCGCGATTTCGCTCCGGGCTGGTGCCGACGATCGTGTCTGGTTCGACGCCGAGCACCGAGAGCCACTCGGTGACCCGCTCGAGGGTCGGCAGCACGATGGGATGACCGTCGGTCCATGCGCTGGTGGTAGAACTCGACCGCTTCTTCGTACGAGGGAAGTTCATACTGGCGTGCCTTGGGGACCGGACCGAGCGACACGGTCGTCATCTCACGTCGCCGCGGACTCGGTCAGTGCGGCGACGACTAAGGGAAACAGTTCGTCCACGCACATCTGCCAGAAGTCGCTCTCGTCGGGAATGTAGTCGAGCGCATGATGCAGGTCGCCCGGGATGGCGACGAACGGCACGCTGCTGGCACTCAAGGCCGCCGCCGTGCGTCCAACCGTTTCGAGCATTGGGGCATCCCGAGGACCACGCACGCGATTCCTCTGCGTTCAAGATTTGCTGCGTCGACCACGCAGCCACTGGTGCACGAGCCTCAGTCGCCGACGCCGACGACCACCGCGTCGACCCAGCCGTCAAGGCGTCGCAACTCTTCGTCCGACGCGCCGGTACCCACGCGCAGTTTGTTGGTGAACAGCGTCTCGGTGTTGAACTCTTGTTCGAGTCTCTGGGCCAGACCGCGAAGGACGAGGT
This sequence comes from uncultured Acidimicrobiaceae bacterium, assembly GCA_963804305.1. Classification (GTDB taxonomy): domain Bacteria; phylum Actinomycetota; class Acidimicrobiia; order Acidimicrobiales; family RAAP-2; genus RAAP-2. The sequence continues at coordinate 137,848 of CAWDPR010000003.1, forward strand.
CGCCTCGCGGTCGATTGTTCCACAGGAATCCGATCTTCGCGCCCTCGAGCGAAGGCAGTCGCGGAACCGCCATCGGTTGAACGACGGGGAACGAACGTGGATCAAGGGTCCGTACTGATCGGGAGTCACTCATTGATGCCCTCCTTCGGATCGAACTGCGGTACTCGCGAAGATGTATACAATCCTACAAGCTCAGTCCCGGTAGGACAACCGCTCGTTTGCGAGGGCCGAGTGCTCGTCACGACGTCGCCGGACTCTCCACCCCGGCCGAAGCGACACCTTCGGCCGTGTCCGCACCGAGATACGCCGCCATGACGTCGTCGTTGCCGCGCACTTCGTCCGGGCTCCCGCTCGCCAAGATCCGGCCACCGTCCAAGACGGTGATCCGGTCGCACAGGTCCAGCACCAAGTCAATGTTGTGCTCGACGACGAGTACGCTCATCCCCCAGTCACGGGCCAGCGCACGGATCAACGTGGCCAGTTCTTGTGCTTCGAGGTCGCTCAGTCCCGCCGCGGGCTCGTCGAGCATCAAGATGTCGGGGTCACTCGCCACGGCGCGCGCCAGCGCCACCAACCGACGCTGGCCGAAGTCCAGTGCGTCAGGCTTCTCGTCGAGAACCTCCTCTAGATGGAAGTCACGCACCGCGAGTACCGCGACCTCGCTCAGTCGAACTGGACCGGGCCAGATGAGATCCGAGAAATAACGCCAGCGGTTGCCCGAGTCGCAGGCGACCGCGATGTTCTCGCGCACCGTGAGGTCCGAGAACAGTTCCAATGACTGGAAGGAGCGGGCAATGCCAGCGCGAGCTCGCCGGCGAGGTGACCAGCCTCCGATGTCGGTCCCGCGCAACAACATCTGGCCATTCGAGGGCCGCACAAATCCCGTGAGTGCGTCGATCACCGTGGTCTTGCCCGCGCCGTTGGGGCCGATGAGACCGTGCACCTGCGCGGGAGAATGTCCATCGTCACTTCATTGACCGCGAGTGTCGTGCCAAAGCGCACTGACAACTCTCGGATCTGCAGGCCGCCTTCGCGCTGCTCACGCGACGTGACGAGTGTCGTCGACGGCTCGGTAGGCGCCATGACGCTCTCTGGTGCACGACTGTCACCCGGCGGCGCGACGACCGTGTCGGCGACGGGCGGTCGTGACGTTCTTCGTACGCCTCCGTTTACCGTTCGAGCGATGAGGCGTACCAACTCCGCGTTCTGTGCGTGGAGCCCATTACCGGCTTGAAGGACGTAGAGCAGAAAGATGCCGGTGGCGAGTGGAAGGTAGGGCTGCGCGCTGTTGAAGGGGAGGAGAAGTTGGGTGCCGATGCCACCGGGCAACAAGGTCGCACCGATGATGGCCCCTCCGATGAAACCGAGGCCGCCGACCACGGTCACGGCGATCACCGTGATCGACGTCAGTATGTCGAACTGGTCCGGGATGACGATCGTGCTCTGGAAGGCGAGCAGGATTCCGGCCACGCTGGCGAGCGCTGCCGCCAGAGCGAAGGCGTACAGCTTCGTGATCATGACGTTGACCCCGAGCGCCGCTGCCGCACGCTCGTTCGAACGAACGGCGAGAAGGCGACGTCCGGTGATGCCGCGGGGCATGTTCGTCACGATCAGTGCCACGAGGAGAAGCACGACCAGCACGACGAGCGCGTATCGGCGCGGAAAGCTGATCGCGCTGAAATTCCATCCGAAGAGTGTCGGAGACTTCACGGTGATGCCGGTGTCGCCACCCGCCCACTGGTAGCTGCTGAGGATGAGACTGAAGACCACGATGCCGAGACCGAGTGTCGTGATCGCGAGGTTGATTCCCCGTGTCGCAGGGCGGGCAGCGCGACGACGAGTCCGAATGCGACGGTGATCACGATGCCCAAGATCGCCGCGGGAAGGAATGCGAAGTGCCACGACGCCATGAGCGGGCGGCGGCGAAGGCACCCACGCCCCCGAGGACGAACTGCGCCAGGGACAACTGTCCGGCGTAGCCAGTGAGTACGACCACCGAAAGACAGAAGATGGCCCACACCATCGTGACGCTGACCGCCAAGACTGATGTCGGCTGCAGGACGAACCAGAGCAGGAGCGCCGCTATGACCATCACGGCGGCGGTCGGTTTCGGTCGCAGTTTCTGTTCCCCACCGCTGGCAGTCGGTCAAAGATGAAGCTGCGCAGCGGAAGGGCGGTGCCGGTGCGATCAGCACGACGATGATCACCAAGAACGGCACGCTGTCGGACCATCCCGGCGTGGTGATGTAGATGGTCGCCAGGGACTCCATGACGCCGATGAACAGTGCGCCGATGAACGCGAGCGGGAAGGAGGAGAACTCACGACGAGCGCCGCCGCCAGCCCGGGCACGACGAGGAGGACGAGCGACGACGGCACGAGGTAGGCAATGGGCGTAATGAGTGCGCCAGCCAATGCGGCGAGCGCCGAACCGAGCGCCCAGTTCGCTACTGCGACGCGCCCGGCGAGTGACCCAAACTCGCTGCTGCCTGTTGGTCTCGGCGACGGCACTCGCGAGTCGTCGAACTCGTCGCCCATAGATGAAAAAGAGCGCGACGGTCATCACGACGCCGAGTCCGAGGATTATGAGGCGATCAGAACCGATGTAGAGACCTTTGACCAACGTCAACGTCGTCGTGGGTAGCGCGCTCGGCACGAAGATGGGCTATACGTCGTAGTGGATCACGGCGATCGCCTGGAGGGTGATGAGGACACCAAGCGTCGCGATCACGCGCTCGATGGGTGACGAGTGACGCATCGGTCGAAGGATCAACAGTTGGACCAATGCTCCAAGCATGGCATCCCGACCACAGCGCCGATGATCGCCACCACTCCCGGAAGGTTGGCGTGCACGCGCAACCGTAGAACAGGTAGCCGCCGACCATCACGAAGGCGCCCTGGGCGAAGTTGACGACGCCCGAACCTCGATAGATCAACACGATCCCTTGGGAGACCATCGCGTAGATCGCTCCGATCCCTAGTCCCAACAAGACGAAACGGAGGAATTCCATGGCTCAGCTGAGCGCTTCGGTCGGGGCGTCGCCGAAATAGAGAGTCGCCAAGGTGGGCAGTTCCGTCTCGGAGTCGCCGGACGCGGCAATGACCCCTCGACGCAGTAGATACCAACGGTCAGCGAAGCGAAGGGCGCGCCGCGCCTGTTGCTCCACGAGGAGGATCGCCACCTGGTCCACGTCCGCCGCCCGTCGAAGGGCCGTGAACAGCCGTTCGACGACCGCCCGCGCGAGACCCAACGAGATCTCGTCGAGGACGAGAGCCTTTGGCTTTCCCGCGAGTGCTCGGGCGAGGGTGAGCATCTGCTGTTCCCCGCCCGACAGCAATCCGGCCTTTCGATGCAGCAGACTGCCGAGTTCGGGGGAACAACTCAATGACGGGATCGAGACCACCTGATCCGAGTAACAGGTTGTCCTTGACGCTCATGGATTTGAGGACCGATCGCTCCTCGGGCACGAAGGCCATCCCCAAACGAGCCCGTCTATGCAGCGGTCCCGACATCGTCGATCCCAACCACCTGACCTCGCCGCTCAACGGTGGCAGTTCACCTGCCACCGTGAGCAGCGTCGTCGACTTCCCGGCACCGTTGGCGCCCAGCAGGGCGACAATCTCACCCGGCGAAACCGTCAACTCAAGGTTGTGCACTACCGCTCGATCGCCATAGCCCGCGCTCAGACCTCGGAGTTCGAGGACCGGTTCGAGCTCTCGCTGTAGCCGTCTGATCTGGCGATCCCCCTACCACCACCATCGCTACCATTGAAACACTAGCCCCCTCCCTCGGAAGAAGGGGCCGACGTGACTTCTTTGTGGGACCCTACCCCCCCTCACTTTGCGGCTTGGGTGAGCGGCGTGTAGGACGGACGCTTCTCGGTGACGGTGGCAGCGGAGCGTTGTGGGGCGTCGAGTGCTCCTTGAAAGTGCGGAATCACGTAACGCGCGAACAGCTCGTAACTGTTGCGCGTGTTGCTGGCGTTCGCCCAGTCATGAGCCATGATCAAGAGCGTTCCGAAGCCGCCCGTCGTCTCTTGCATCCGTTCGATGGCGGCGATGATGTCGTCTGGTCCGCCGACGAGGACCGAGTCGTCCTCGATCTCATCCTCGATCGAATAGTCGTTGTCAAGTCCGAGGACGGGCTTGAAGTAGTTCCGACGTTCGGCGAGTCGACCTTCCTTGATCTGTGCAATGGCTTGGTCACGGTCGTCAGCGACGTGGGCCCGCAAGACCATTCGCCACGAGTCGCGACTCACACTCTTGCCGGATTCGGCCGCTGGTCTTCTCCGCAATCGCCCACTGCTCTTGCATGTTCTTCTTGCCACCGATGAAACCGGCGCTCAATGAGAGGACGCCGAGGCCGTGCTGGCCGGCAGCCACCATTCCCGAGGGAGATGTGGTGCTCGCCACCGCGGCGGGGATGCCGGACTCGTTGAACGCGAGCATCGCGAGCTGCGCTTCACGCAGATTCGTACCAATCGGTCTTCTCGGTGACCACCTCTCCATTGAGGAGCCTGAGAATCGAGCCGAGGGCCTCGAGCATCCGAGGACGCTGGGTGGCCGGTTCGATGCCCATCATGTCGGCGTCCGACACCAGTGCGCCGGGACCGACGCCGAGGATCGCACGACCTCGACTGATGTGGTCCAGGAGCACGACGCGGTCCGCCACCATCAGAGGGTGGTGGTACGGAAGGCTCGACACGCCAGGCCCAAGATGGATCCGCTGCGTGGTGTGTGCGGCAACCGCCAAGACCATGAAGGGGTCGGCGATGCGCTCGACGCCCGTCGAGTGGTGTTCTCCGAGCCACGCTTCGTCATATCCGAGGTAGTCGCACCATTGAATGAGCTCGAGATCACGACGGATCGAGAGCGTGGGACTGTCGGTGACTGTGTGGAATGGCGCGATAAACACACCGAACTTCATTCTGCGCATTGCTCCCCCATCACAGTCATTGTATACATTCGAGCACTATATAGTTGGGCTTGAGAGGAAGTCAAGTCAGCAATCCTCAATTATCAAAGGACAAATTCGACAGATTTGGCCAAAATGTAACAAGAATTCTGCGGCTTGTATACATCAAAGCGTGATGACCAGCTTGCGCTCCTGACCACACGCCGAATTGTCGCGCGACGTTTCCTGAGACGTCACTTCGAAACGCCAGGACTGCACGTCGCCTGGCGACTTGCCAGCGACGAAGCCGCGGCGCCCCGAGTGCCGCACGACCCCACCAAGTTCGCTCGAGTGCTCGAATTCGATGTGCGCACTGATCGTCCCGTCGTCGTGCAGCCATCCCTTGGACGCCGCGTACTGCAACATTCCTTCGAGGCCCTGATACCACGACGCGGGAAGTGAGAGCCCCGCCGCCTGGGCGCGAAGCCAATCAACGCGAATCCGCGCGTCCTCGTCGGGCAGATGGCCGGCCTCGCTGCGCCGCAGTGCACCGTCGATGTCAACACCGGGCGTCGCGGCAACACAAAACTTCGCGAAGTTGCCGGTGTCGGTCATCGAGACGTTGCCGTCAACGTCAACGTTCACAATCATGAGAACCTCCGTTTGCATGTTGAATCGGATTGAGTCGCAGAATTATCACACATTGCATGCAATTCAACAAGAGTCTCTGCGAGAACAGCGGTTACCTGGCTACTTTCTACGGCATCACCCGCTAACTCATTGACAGATGCATGCAATCCGAATACGCTGACGTCTGGCGAGCCAATGAGCGCATCCCGAAGTTCGCGCAAGCATCGCCGACATAAGTCACACGGAGGTAGTCGATGTCAGTCGCAAAGGTGGATCCAGTCGACGTCAACGCGGCTCTCACACCCCTTCGCGACGCACTGTCCAACGATGGCTACGACCTTCACATCGTGGTTGACGAGAGTCAGATCGTGATGACCATCGAAGCCCGAGGTGACGCCTGCGAGGACTGTCTCGTGCCGAAGGAAGTACTCATGCCGATGGCGCTCTCGCAAATCTCGGAGTTCTTGGACGGCGTTGAACTCTCGGATCTCACGTTGAATTACCCGGGATCCGCCCACGCCTAGAGCCGTCACGATGCACCGAAGGCACTGAACGTGCGGTTGGAGGGGTCGTCAGTGGAGTGGTTCGCCAAGCAGACGTACGGTGCATTGCTCGAGAGCGCCGCCGAACGCATGGCGCAACGCACGGCATCCACCTTTGAAGGTGAGCACCACAGCTTCACCGATTTTTGCTCGCAAGCGCGACGTGTCGCGCGGGCGCTCATGGCGTTGGGCGTCGCACCGGGCGAGATCGTCGCCCTCTGGATGGACAATCGGCCCGAATGGCTCTACGCGCAGTTCGGTGCTGCGCTGGTTGGTGCGACACTCCTGCCGGTGAATACGAACCTTCGCGCTCTCGATTTGGACTTCATCCTCGATCACTCACGCTGCACCACGTTGATACTGGCGGCCACCTCGGGACCAATTTCGTACCAGTCCATCCTGGAGGACGTGCTCGCATCAAAGCGCAGCGGCGCCGACGGACTCCCCCACCTTCGACACGTCGTGGTGCTCGACACGCCGACGGTCCCCGAAGGTTGGACTGACTGGGACGGCTTCTTGGCCCGGGGATCGACGGTGTCCGATGACGAACTCACGAACCGGGCCGCGATGGTGTCGCCCGACGACCCCGTCCTCATCATGTACACGTCGGGCACCACTGGCAAACCCAAGGGTGTCGTTCACAGCCATCACGCGATCCGCAATGTCACCGACCAGGCGAACCGACTCGGTATGACCGAGTCCGACGTCACCGCGATGTTCCTCCCCCTCTTTCACGCCTACGGCTTCTACGAAGGACCGCTGCTCACACTCGTGACCGGAGCGCGGATGGTCCTCCTGCGACGGTTCGACCCGGTCGAGACGCTGAAGGCCATCGAGTCCGAGCGGGCCACGATGTGCTTCGGCTTCATCACCCACTTCAGCGATCTCTTGCGTTCCCCAGCTTCGAGACATCGGACCGCTCGACACTGCGCGTCAGCATCATGGCGGTCGGTCCCGTCGCCATGCGCCAGATCGCGTATGAGGTCCAGTCGCGTTTCGGCGGCAAGATCGTGTCGGGATTCGGCATGACCGAGATCGGACCGTGCGCCAGCCTGGGGTTCGTCGACGAGAACGCGATGCACAGTTGCGAGACCTCGGGCTATCCGTCGAGCGGCTACTCCTTTCGCGTGATCGATCCCGACTCCGGCAAGGAGCTGGATAGGGGTGAACAAGGCGAGGTCCTGGTCAAGACGTACCAGGTGACGAGTGGCTACCTGCGCGACCCCGAGCGCACGGCCCAGGTGATCGACGCGCAGGGATGGCTACACACCGGCGACCTTGGCGTGCTGCACGTTGACGGTTACCTCCAGATCATTGGTCGCTACAAGGACGCACGGGTGGGCGGTGAGAACGTCGATCCGAGTGAAGTGGAAGCGTTCTTCCTCGAGCAGTCCGCGATATCGGACGCCCTCTTGGTGGGCATCCCTGACGAACGACTTGGCGAGGTGGCCTGTTTGTGCATCATCGCCGGCGATAATCTCAGCGCTGACGCAGCGCAACAGTTGCTCTCACTCGCCGATGGACGACTCGCGACGTTCAAACGTCCGCGTCACGTCGTTCAGTTCGACTCGTTCCCGATGACCGCGACCGGAAAAGTTGAACGACACACCGCCAAAGCGATGGCGATGGACAGATTGGGAATGACACAGGACCCCTAGGGAGTCGTCGGAATCAAGAGAACCTCTCGCCATTGCACGAGATCAGATTGCTTTGAAGATGCCTTTTGCATACAATCGAGTTCCGAGCCGTACGAAGGAGGACGATGCCAAGACTTCGCCAGGTTCCTCGATCCGAAGCAAGCGACGAGATCGTCATCACGATGTACAACCGACTGTTCGGCGACCGCGATCCGGTCGCGGAACCCGGCACGGCGACTGGAACGACCGGTGATTGGTGGACGGTCTACGCCCTCGTACCCGACGTCATGCGACACGCGTCGGCGGGCTTCGCCCTCTACCAGAGTCCGACGCGATTCCTTCCTCCGGATTTGCGAGAATTAGGCCAAATGCGCGCGGGGTGGCTGACCGAAAGTCAGTTCGTCTACTCCCAACACTGCAAATCGTGCAGAGCATTGGGGATGAGCGAGGAGAAAATCGAAGCTATCTCGAATTGGCAGACCGCTGACTGCTTCAGTCCGATCGAGCGGGCGGTGTTGGCGTACGCGGACGCTTTGACGCTCGAATACGGTCGCGTCGGCGACGCCGAACTTCAGCGCGCTCCAGAGCTACCTGTCCGACGAACAGATCCTGGAGTTGACATACATCACCGCAATGTATGCAATGCATGGCACCATCTCGCGGGCACTGCGATTGGAGTTCGATGACGTCGCGGAGCGGGTGGTCGAGGTGGCCGCGCCAGAGGGATCGCAGGCCCGTGACATTGGTGCCGACATCGCGGCACCACAGTGAGGCCAGCGTTCGATTTGCCGGGGTCTCGAACTCAACATGAGGGGATGAATCATGAAGTCATCTGAACGCGTCGAATGGCCCGGAGGGTTTGGGAATTGGAACCGCTGGAATGAACCAGGTGGCACGATCAACCTGATCTCCCCTGAGGTCATTCTTCGCGCCGTGAGCACGGTTCGGACCGGCAAGGCGTACTCGTGCGCGCGCGTCTTGACGCCCGAGATCTACCCTCCGGACCTGGCCGAGTCTACACGGCTTCCAGGAGCCGGGCTACGAACACCGGATGCTCAGCGCGCACGGCGACGAGCGATTCGCGTCCGCCGACCGCATTTCGATGACCTTGCACAGTCTCCAGAACACGCATCTCGACGGACTGAGTCACGTCGGGCACCTCGGGAAGGGATTCAACGGCATTCCGGTCGGCGAGATGGTGGACATGGAGCACGCCAGCATGAAACTGGCCATCACGGACACCCCAGTGATCGTCACGAGAGGATTTCTGGTCGATATCCCCAGGCTGCGGGGCGTCGACTTCATGACACCGGGTGACTGGGTGCGACCCGAGGAACTCGACGGCGTGGCGAGCGACATCGCTCCAGGCGACGCACTCCTTGTTCGCACCGGCCGGTGGCACGCACCCGTCGTTGGCCCCAACACCCCAGGTTCCTCCGGGAACATCGTCGGCGATTGGGCGGCTCTTCACGTTGATTGTCTCGATTGGGTCGCAGAGCACGATCTGGCGATCGTCGGAACCGACAGCACCGGTGACACCTTTCCTATCGCCAACGCCCAACATCTCGGTTCACATCGTGTCCCTCGTGTACTTGGGCCTGCCGTTGCTGCACAGCCTGGACCTTGAGGCGGTCGCCGACGCCTGTGCTGAACAGGGTCGCTCCGATTTCCTCTTGTGCGTCGCACCACTGAACATTCCTGGCGGCACCGGGTCACCCGTCGCCCCAATCGTCGTCATGTACGATCCCCGCCGGTCGCTCGCTACTCAGTGACCATTACTTCTTCGCGCGCGGCTTCGTCACGATGAGCGGCGCCATGAGATCGCCCAATCTTCTCGATTCGCTTCAGGACATCCTTGGCTTCGAATCGCATCGCCCCGGGGTTAGCGTTCTTCGCGCATCGGTCGATCTCTTGCCACGAGACAGGTGTGGACACCGTCGGCTCCGCCCGGGCACGCAACGAGTACACGGCCACGGTCGTCTTGGACGAGTTGTTCTGACTCCAGTCGATCAGTACTTTGCCGTCGCGCAATGTCTTCTTCATCATCGACACCACATCGGCGCGGTGGTCGCGCTCAATCGCCTTGGCGATCTCGTGAGCCCGGTCACCCAGTTGCTCCCACGACGTGCGCCGCACTCGGGTGTAGAGCTGCAGACCCTTCGAGCCACTGGTCTTCGCAAAGAGTCCGTCGCGATCGAGACGACTTGCGATCCACTGAGCGACGCGGCAACATTCGACGATCGTTGTGCCCGGACCGGGATCGAGGTCGAAGACCATGTAGTCAGGGGGCGCCGGAATGACCTTTCCCTTCGCGACGTGCCATAAAGGAACGTGGAACTCGATTGCGGCGAGGTTGGCGGCCCACAGCAACGTCGGTCGGTCGCCCACCTCCGTGTACTCAATGGGCTCGTGTTCGCCTCTCTTCGAGGGAACCTCGATCGTCTTGATCCATGAGGGTTGATATCAGACGCGTGCTTCTCGTAGAACGACATGCCGTCGACGCCGTTGGGGTACCGGCGAAATGTCGTGGGACGATGCGACAGGTGGGGCAACATCACGTCAGCCACGCGTGCGTAGTAGTCGAGGACCTGACTCTTCGTGAATCCAGTGTCAGGGTAGAAGACCTTGTCGAGATTCGACAGCCACAGTTCGCGGCCGTCGATCTCGGTGAGGACGCGTTCAGGACTCACGAACCACGTCTTTGGCGTTCTTGTCCGTTCGAATTCCGCGCCACGATGGTTGACGAAGGTGCCCGTCGTTGGTCCACTCTGCGAACTGGACCTCACCCACCACCGTCGGACGAACGAAATGGGCCGCTTCAGTCTCGGTTCGACCGAGCGCCGTCGTAAACGGCGAGGACTTTCGCGCCAGCGGCTTGAGTCGCGCCAGCAAGTCCGTGCGGATCGCCGCAGTGAATCCGGTGCCGACTTTGCCGACGTAGCCAAGTCCCTGGTCAGTAGGAACGCCAAGAAGGAGCGCGCCGAGGCTGCCCTCACGTTCGCCCTTACCCTCGGTCCATCCGCCGATCACCACTTCTTGGGTGAAGAAGTTCTTCACCTTGATCCACGAGCCGCTGCGCGAACCTGCGACATAGCGAGAGTCCCGGCGCTTCAGCACGACACCTTCGAATCCCCGTTCCCTCGAGATGTCGAGGACCTTGGCACCGGACGTGTTGGTGATCGAGGGTGGTGTCGCGTAGGTCTCACCGCGCAACTCGAGCGACTCCAACGCGGCGCGACGATCGTCGTAGGAACGGTCCATCAGCGAATGGCCCTCGAGGTACAACAGGTCAAAGGCGAAGAAGCTGGCCGGTATCGAGTGTCGCAACTTCTCGATCTCCGACTTTGACGTCACGTGCAGACGTTTCGAGAGCGTCGAGAAGTTTGGACGGTTGTCCTTGTCCAACGCGACGATCTCGCCGTCGAGGATCGCCGATCGAGATCCGAGATGTAGACCGATGTCGCGAAGTTCTGGGAACGCAGACAACAGACTCTTGTCGTTGCGCGTGAACGCGCGCACTCGTCCGCCGTCTACGTACACCATGGCCCGCACGCCGTCCCACTTGAATTCGTACGCCCATCCCGCGTCGCGCTTGGGCAGTTCGCCCGCGAGGGCCAACATGGGCTTCACGTGCTGGGGCATGGCTTCGAAGAACGCCGGCGCCGGGTCCATACGGTGGATCATCCAGTTCTTCTCGTCGATGGGGAAGAGGACGTAGCGACCAGATGCACGCTTCCCGTGCAACACGACCATCACCTCGTTCGTCCGCCACTTCTCCGTGTCGTACGTGCCGTGGTCCCAGATGGTGACGCGGCCGGCCCCGTACTCGCCCTTGGGAATGGTCCCCTCGAACTTCCCGTAGTCGAAGGGATGATCTTCGACGTGCACGGCGAGGTGATTGGTCGCGGGGTCCATGGGGAGGCCCTTGGGAAGGGCCCACGACACCAGCACACCGTCGCGCTCGAGTCGAAAATCCCAATGCAGGGCCCGGGCGTGGTGTTCTTGAATGACGAAGGTCAATGGGGCGTTCTTCTTGGCGCCCTTTCGTGGCCCACCCATTGGCTCCGGCGTGCGTTGAGGGTCTCTCTTCGCCCGATAGGTGGTGAGCTTCGAAGGAGGAGTGGCGGGCGTGTCCTTGGCGCGAGCCATGAATCCGGTCAGCCTGATTTCTTCTTGGCGTTCTTCGCGGTACTCACGACACGAATGAGTTCGTCCTTGGTCATCTTGGCCGTGACGTCGATCTTGAGTTGCTTCGCGCGCTCCATGAGATCGGCCTTGGTCATGGCGTCAAGACCTTGGCGCTCGCGGTGCGCAGAGACCTTCAGGCTGGCGGACTTCGACGGTGCACTCGCCTTCGCCGCCGACCGACTTGGTCGCTTCGAGGAACGCTCGATGGACGCCTGCAACGCGGACATGAGATCGATGACGTTGGACTTGGGTCGGTCCTCCGCGCCATGTACGACCGCGTGACCGGCACGCTTTTGTTCGATCAACTCCTCCACCCGCTGGCGGTACGTGTTCTGATAGCGACTGGGGTCCCAAGCGTCGGTGAGCGACTCGACGAGCTTCTTCGCGATCGACAGTTCACGAGGGTTCGCATCACCGACGGGCGGCAACGTATCGAGTTCCTCCTCGGGATCACGGATCTCATCTTGGAAGAACATCGTCTCGAGCATCAGCACCTTTTCGGCGGGACGAATCGCGACGAGGTGTTCCTTGTCGCGAAGTACCAACGTGGCGATGCCCACCTTCTTCGTCTCGAGCATCGCCTGGAGCAACAGTGCGTAGGCGCGGTCGGCGCCCTTGCCCTTGGGCGCGAGGTAGTACGACTGTCGAAAGAAGATCGGGTCGATCTCCTCGAGGTCGACGAAGTCCTGGATCTCGATCAACTCGGACTTGCCCGGCGCCGCCTCGGCCATCTCTTCACGGGTAACGACGACGTACTCGCCGCCTCCGAGGGGATAGCCATTGACGATGTCCTCGGTGGCGAGCTCCTCGCCCGTCTCTTCGTCGACCTTCTTGTAGCGCACACGGTGCGACGTGTTCTTGCGCAGTTGGTTGAAGTGGATGGTCTGGTCCGACGTCGCGCTGAAGAGACCTACGGGGACACTTACCAACCCGAAGCTCAAAAAGCCTGACCATGTGGCACGTGCCATGTGAATTTCTCCTCGACGAGTGATTCGTGAGACCGACAAAGGAAAATTTTATCATCGACGATCTTCGAATCACAAAAATCTTCGATCCACTGGTGTGCACGTGATTCTCATGGTCCACCCGCGTGTCACACCAAGGATTTATCTTGATTTCATGTCACTTCCACTGCGCTCCACACAACCTGTCGTCGTGTGTTCGATGTGCGACGACAGGCTCCTGCACTGCCACGGCACCGCGATCGTGCTGGCGAACGGTTCGCACGTGTGCTCCGATGATCCCGACTGCACGCTCAGCGTCAACGAGCACTGGTTCATGTCCATCGAGGACGACGAAGACCTCTCGCACTAGTCGCGGTTGCGGCATCGACGAATACTCCCCACCCATCGTCGGGTGTACATTTCGGCTTCGCGGGTAATCGCAAGCAAAGGAATCGTCCAATGTCCCAAACCACATCCCCCTCGGCCGTGTTCGCCTTCGCCGACGAAGTCGTCGATCGACTCGCCAAGAGCAATCCTCTGTTCGCCACCGAGGCCGGCATCCCCGGTTACGAACGACTCCTGCCGGACTTCTCACCCGCCCAGCAGCGCCGCGACCAAGCCGAGACGTTGCACGACCTGCAAGCCCTCGAACTACTCGACAGCGTCAGCGACGTCGACCGCATCGCCAAGGAGGTTTTGCGTGAGCGGCTCTCGGTGCGCCTCGCGCTGCTCGAAGCCGACGAGTATCGACGGACGTTCTCCGTCCTTCGCTCGCCCGTGTCGGAGATCCGACAGGTCTTCGAACTGATGGCCAGCGCCACCCCCGATGACGCGACGCACGTGACGGCCCGCCTGCAGGCCGTGCGGGCATCGCTCGAGAGTTGGCGCGGCGCGCTGCTCGTCACCGCCGCGGAACACGAACTACCAGCGTCGCGCCATGTGTTGGGCGTCGCCGACCAGGCCGACACCCACGCGCAAGGGGCATTCAGTGAACTGGCGCAGCGCGTCGCCGCCGCAACGTCAGTCGACGTCAACGCTTCGGGACTCGCGAACGCGGCGAAGGATGCGCAGGACGCGTTCGCCGAACTCGCGGCCTTTTTGCGAACCGACATCGCACCGAAGGCCTCAACCCACGAAGCGTGCGGTGAGGAGCGCTACCAGCGCTGGTCGGCCTACTGGTCCGGTGCCACGCTCGATCTTCACGAGCTCTATGAGTGGGGCTACCAAGACCTTCGCCGCATCAACGCTCGAATGTGGGAGATCGCGAACGAACTGCTGCCTGGCGCGACGAGTCTCGCCGCCGTCGCGGAGTTCCTGGACAACGACCCGAAGCGCGCCATCGACGGCACCGACACGTTGCTCACGATGCTGAAGGACTTCACGCAGCGCACCGCGGATGAACTCGACGGCGTGCAGTTCGACATCGATCCACGGATCAGGTTCTGTGACGCGCGGCTCGCGCCCGAGGGAGCCGCGGCCGCGCCGTATTACATCAGCCCGAGCGAGGATCTGAGCCGTCCGGGCACGACGTGGTTTCCCACGATGGGCGCGACGAAGTTCTCGTGGTGGCGTCACGCGTCGACGTGGTACCACGAGTCGATACCCGGTCACCACCTACAACTCGCGACGGCGTTGCTCGCCGCCGACCAGCAGAGCCGCTACCACCGCCTCGTCGGCACGACGGCGGGTTACGTCGAAGGTTGGGCACTCTACGCCGAACGGCTCATGGACGAGTTGGGCTACTTCTCGGACCCGGGCGACGAACTGGGCTACCTCGCGAACCAGGCGCTGCGCGCGGCTCGCGTCGTGGTCGACATCGGATTGCATCTGGAACTCAACGCGCCAAGCGATCTCGGTGCGTTGGGCACCCTCGGGGACTGCTCGAACAAGCAGTGGACGCCCGCCATGGCCGTGGCGCTCCTCGAGGAGTGGGCGATCCAGGACGCCGTCATGGCGACCTCGGAGGTCGACCGCTATCTCGGGCTTCCGGCGCAGGCGATCTCCTACAAGGTCGGCGAGCGAATGTGGCTCGCCGCGCGCGACGAGGCAAAGGCCCGCCTCGGTGACCGGTTCTCCTTGAAGGCCTTCCACGCCCGCGCGCTCGAGCTCGGCCCGCTGGCGGTTGCGACGTTCATGGCCGAGATGGCCGCCTGGGACGGCGCGAACTGAAGCACCGACGTCGGGCCATAAAGGTCGTACACGGAGAAAGTCCCGCGTCGCGCGTGCGTTAGCGTTTTGGTTGAACGAGGACGGCCACATGGCAAACGATCGAAGCACACTGACCAGCAGCGAACGAGAGAAGGCCTCGGTCTTTCACTCGTGGTCCGCGCAGTCCACCATCAATCCCTTCATGGTGAAGGACGCGTGCGGCGTCTACGTCACCGGTGAGGACGGCACGAAGTATCTCGACCTCTCGTCGCAACTGGTCAACACCAACGTGGGCCACCAGCATCCGAGTGTCGTGCGCGCTATCCAGGAGCAGGCCGCCACACTCTGTACGATCGCTCCCCAGCACGGCTACGTGTCGCGCTATCGCGCCGCCGAATTGATCCTCGATCGTTCCTTTGACGGAGCGGCGAAGGTCTTCTTCACGAACGGCGGGACTGAGGCCATGGAGCACGCGGTCCGCATGGCGCGCCTGCACACGGGTCGCCACAAGGTACTGAGCGCGTACCGCAGCTACCACGGCGCCACCGCGACCTCGATCAACCTCACGGGCGATCCCCGACGTTGGCCTAACGACACCGGCGCTGCGGGGGTCGTCCACTTCTTCGGCCCGTTCCTCTATCGGTCGATGTTTCACGCCGCCACCGAAGAGGAGGAGTGCGCGCGGGCACTTGAGAACCTCGAAGAGACGATTCGATTCGAGGGCCCCGCGTCGATAGCGGCGATCGTCCTCGAGACGATCCCCGGCACCGCGGGCATCATGGTGCCGCCGAAGGGCTTCCTCCAGGGCGTGCGCGCCATCTGCGATCGCTACGGCATTCTCTACATCGCCGATGAGGTCATGTGTGGCTTCGGTCGCACCGGCGCGTGGTTCGCCTACCAGCAGCACGACGTCACTCCTGACCTCGTCGTGTTCGCCAAGGGCGTGAACTCCGGCTACGTCCCGCTGGGCGGCGTCGTACTCTGCGAGAAAGTGAGCGCCACCTTCAACGACCGCGTCTACCCCGGTGGCCTCACGTATTCCGGGCACCCGCTCGCGTGCGCGGCAGCCGTCGCGACCATCGAAGCAATGCAGAGTGAGGGCATCGTCGACAACGCCCGGCGCATAGGCGACGAGGTCCTTCGCCCGGGACTCGAGGAGCTCGCGCGCCGACACCCGATCATCGGCGACGTCCGAGGTCTCGGCGTGTTCTTCGCGCTCGAACTCGTCGTGGACCGTGCCACCAAGGAGCCACTGGCTCCCTACGGCTCCAGCTCACCGGCGATGAACGACATCGTGGCCGCCAGCCGCAATGAGGCACTCCTCATCTTCACCAACTTCAACCGGATCCACGTCGTGCCGCCATGCACGATTAGCGACGACGAGGCGCGCGAGGGATTGGCCCGACTCGACCGCGCTCTCAGTGTCGCCGATCACTACTACACGGGTAGTGCGTGACCAACGAACAACGACGTCGCCACGTGGCCGCTCTCCTACGCGAACTCGGACACGAGTTCGTCAGCCGCGAGTTGAGCGACCAGCAGCTCGACGACCTCGCCTCGGTGCTGCCCCCGCTCATCGACGCAGTGGGCAGTGGTGACCGAATCGTGCGCACCTTCTCGAGCGAGTCCTACGCGAGCTTCTCGTCGTCGATCCCCCAAGGGCGCCCGCAAGAGCCGCACCAGTTCTTCATGAACTCCATGGTCTCGGGCGGTGCGAACCCGATGGGCCTGAACGCGTCACTGTGGCGAGACGGCGACGTCGCGGTGATGGAGGTCACCCTCGGTCGAGCGTTTGAGGGCGCACCGGGTCGCGCGCACGGCGGGTCCGTGGCCGCGTTGCTCGACGAGACCATGGGTCTCGTCCACGTGATGAACGAGGCCTTCGCCTACACCGCACAGTTGAACATTTCCTTCCTCGCACCGACGCCGATCGACGTGCCCATCGTCGCGCGCGCGTGGCTGTCACGACGAGAGGGCCGCAAGCTCTTCATCGAGGCGTCACTGCGCAGTGGGGACGAGGACCTCGCGCGAGCGACGGCGATCTTCGTCACAGTCGACCAGTCGACCATCGGAGTCTCCGTCCCCGACGAGGCGTAGTCCGATGACGATCGATGTGCACCGCCGGTTTGCGTCGAGCAAGGTCCCGACCGTCACGCCGGTCTTCTGGCTCCTCAAGATCCTCACGACCGCCATGGGCGAGGCGACCTCGGACTATTTCGTCAATCGATTCAACCCCGAGGCCGCGGTGCTCTGCTCGGGCGCCGTCTTCTGTGGCGTGCTCTGGTGGCAGTTGCGTTCGACCGACTATCGCGCGACCAGGTACTGGGCCGCCATCGTCATGGTGAGCGTCTTTGGCACGATGTGCGCCGACGTCGTCCACGTCGCGCTCCACGTCCCCTACGTCGTGTCCGCCCTCTGCTTCAGCGTCGCGCTGATCGCGGTCTTCGTCTGGTGGTACCAAGTGGAAGGGACGCTCTCGATCCACAGCATCAAGACCACGCGGCGAGAACTGTTCTATTTCGCGACGGTCACCGTCGCCTTCGCGCTCGGCACGGCGGTCGGCGACTTGACGGCGATCGCGTGGCACCTCGGCTTCTTCAGTTCGGGCCTCTTGTTCACCGGGTTGATCGCGCTGCCACTCCTCGCGTTCGCCGTCCTGCGACGCCACACGATCCTCCTCTTCTGGATCGCCTACGTGCTCACGAGGCCGCTCGGTGCGTCCTACGCCGACGCCATGGGCAAGCCGCGAATCGTGGGGGGTCTCGGCTGGGGGGCGGGCAACGTGTCCCTCGCGCTCAGCGCGATCATCGTGGTGGTGGTCGCCGGCGTCGCCGTGCGCGAACGGCGTGACGAAGTCGCCTGACGCCTGTTTACACTGTTGCCATGCCTGCCATCTCCGTTGAAAGTCCGCTCGAACTCCCGAAGTCCGTCGCTCCGCTCGTCACCGATCGGCCACGGCGCGTGAAGTCGCTCACGACCGCCCCGCGCGGTCTCGAGGGCGAGGGGTTCCCCGTGCGCCGCGCGTTCGCCGGCATCGACATCGCCGACCTCGATCCCTTCGTCCACATGGACCAGATGGGCGAGGTCGACTACGGACCGGGCGAACCCAAGGGGACACCCTGGCACCCGCACCGCGGCTTCGAGACCGTTACGTACATGATCGACGGCACGTTCTTGCACCAGGACTCCATCGGTGGCGGCGGCGTCATCCAAAACGGTGGGACGCAGTGGATGACCGCCGGGGCGGGCATCTTGCACATCGAGCGCCCGCCCGACGCGCTCATCGACAGCGGCGGCCTCTTTCACGGCATCCAGTTGTGGGTGAACCTCCCCGCGAAGTTGAAGATGACCAACCCTCGCTACCAGGACATCGAAGCCCAGTCGGTGACCCTGCTCACCAACGAGAACGGCGACGCGATCATCCGCATCATCGCCGGCTCCCTCGGTGACGTCGAGGGTCCCGGCGTCACGCACACGCCGATCGCGATCGCCCACGTCACGTTGATGCCGGGCGGACAGTTGACGTTGCCGTGGAAGCAGGACTACAACGCGTTGACGTACGTGCTCGCCGGTCAGGGCACCGTCGGCCTTGAACGCGCCGACATCGAGATGGGCCAGATGGCCGTGCACGTCGATGGCGACTTCCTCGTCCTCGCCGCCAACGAGACCCAGGACTCGCGGACCGACGCGTTCGAGGTCCTCATCCTCGGTGGCCAGCCGATCCGAGAACCGGTGGCGACCTACGGACCCTTCGTGATGAACACGCGCGCCGAACTACAGCAGGCCTTCGAGGACTACGAGGCCGGACGTCTCGGACAGATCCCGGCCGATCACATCTAGTCGGGCTTCGTCGACCGGTGCACGAGGAACGTGCCCGTCGCGCGACTGACCAGCTTCCCCTCGTCGCTCGCGATCGTCGCCTCGGCGTAGGCGATCTGTCGAGTCAACCGCACGACGTCGCCACGCACCGCGTAGTGACCGTCGAGGAGCGCCGGACGCATCAACTCTGAGGACATCTCGATCGTCGCTTCCGTGCGGTCGCGTCCGACCAGGGCGGCGTTGATCGCGAAGTTCATCGCCGCGTCAAGCACCACCGAGTGCACGCCCGCCTGGACCGCCCCGTGGGGATTGCAGGCCAGCGCAGTGGGGTCGAACCAACCCGTGACCCACCCGAGGTCTTCGCCGTCGACGCCGTACGCGTCAAACTTCCCTCCGATGGCCCCGATAATGGCCATGCCACCATCGCCGAGCCAGCGATCCATGTTCTTGGCTTCACTCACCAACGCGACGATACTCGTGGCCCCCTATAGGCTTCGCGCGGTGGGTACGCCCACGAAGGAGAAAGGTACGTCAATGCCAACAGCCGTAATCGTCGATGCCGTGCGAACCCCCGGGGGCAAGCGCAACGGGAAACTCAAGAACTGGCACGCGGTCGACCTGGCCTCGGAGGCCCTGAAGGCCATCGCCAGCCGCAACAACCTCGACCCGGCGTTGGTCGACGACGTCATCATGGGCTGTGTCAGCCAGGTCGGCGAGCAGGCGTTCAACGTCGGTCGCAACGCGGTACTCGCGGCCGGGTG
Organism: uncultured Acidimicrobiaceae bacterium; assembly: GCA_963804305.1. Taxonomy (GTDB): domain Bacteria; phylum Actinomycetota; class Acidimicrobiia; order Acidimicrobiales; family RAAP-2; genus RAAP-2. The sequence continues at coordinate 157,409 of CAWDPR010000003.1, forward strand.
GCCCGAGTCGGTGCCGGCCACGACGATCGACCGTCAGTGCGGGTCGAGCCAGCAGGCACTGCACTTCGCAGCCCAAGGCGTGATGTCCGGGGCGTATGACATCGTCGTCGCCGCCGGCGTCGAAGTCATGTCGCGTGTCACGATGGGCTCCTCGGTCGGCAAGGACAGCGGTTGGCCCTTCGGGCCGCGCGTCGCCGCGCGCTACGAACCGGTCGGTGGCCTGAAGAACCAGGGCATCGGCGCCGAGATGATCGCCGACCAGTGGGACATCTCGCGTGAAGACCTCGACGTCTTCTCCGCCGAGAGTCAGCGACGAGCGGCTCAGGCCACGGCCGAGGGTCGCTTCGAGCGCGAGATCGTGCCGGTCTACGTGCGCGACGACGAGGGCAACGCGACCGACGAACTGCTCAGCACCGACGAGGGCATCCGACCCGACACGACGGCCGCCACCTTGGCGAACCTGAAGCCGGCCTTCAAGGAGGACGGCAAGGTCACCGCCGGCAACTCCTCGCAGATCACCGACGGCGCCTCCGCCGTGTTGATCATGAGCGAAGAGAAGGCCAAGGAGCTCGGCTACACGCCACGCGCGAAGTTCCATACCTTCGCCCTCGCCGGCGTCGACCCGGTGACGATGTTGACCGGTCCCATACCCGCGACCCGCAAAGTGCTCGAGCGATCAGGCCTGACCTTGGACGACATCGACCTCATCGAGATCAACGAGGCGTTCGCGTCGGTGGTGCTCGCGTGGCAGAAGGAACTCGGCGTTGACCTCGCGAAGGTGAACGTGAACGGCGGGGCCATTGCGTTGGGACACCCCCTCGGGGCGTCCGGCGCCAAGCTCTGCGCCACGCTGCTCAACGAACTCGAGCGCACCGGCGGTCGCTACGGACTCCTCACGATGTGCGAAGGCGGAGGACTCGCCAACGCGACGATCATCGAGCGCATCGGCTAACGACGCCGAGCGGCTACTTGTAGCGCGTCGCGAGGTAGAAGCCGCCGAACATCACGGCGAGACCGGCCACGAGGTACCACGACGAGACCGAACCGGGTAGGACGTCGAGGTAGTTGAGCACGATGGTGAGCATGCCCACGCCGAGTAGCGCGACGATCGCCCACCCGTACCAGCGAGGACTGTGGTCGTCACTGACGGGCCGACGCGCGGTGATCCGTCCGCGTGCTTCCGGCGCGACGTAGCGCCCAACGGTCTTCTGGTTGTTTGCCTTCGGAGTCGACTTGGCCATGGGCCACCATGCTACTTTCCGCTCGCTAGGGCGAGGTCGTCGTGGTCGTCGTCGTGGGCGTCTCCGAGGAGTAGCACACCGAGATGATGATCGATGAGTTGTACTTCACGTACTTTCCGATGACCGGCACTCCGTTGGCGTTGGTCTCATTGGTCACGAGTCCCACGTCGCTCGGCGAACAGGTCGTGGGATCGGTCGGACTCACGTTGACCGTGAGGTGCGCGTTGGTCAACGTCGTTGTCGCCACGCCCTGGCTCTCTTGGAGCACGCTAGGTACCTGGACGTTGCAGTAGCCCGTCGACGTGATCAGGTTGATCTGCGTACCGGGATTCACGAGGGTGCCGACGGCGGGATTGGTCGCTTCGACAAGGTCCAGCGCCACCGTGTTCGAACACGCGGTCGATTGCGTAGGTCCGACGCTCAACCCGGCGTTGGCCAACGCCGCCGCCGCCTGGCTCGGCGTCATGCCCACGAGCGAGCTCGGCACCGCGAGCTGGGACGCTGGATTGAGAACGTAGAGAATCACCGTGTCGCCTTGATGTCCGTTCTTGCCGGCCAGCGGGCTCTGGTTCAAGACGACGTTCGGCACGGGCGTCTGCCCGGAGGGCGCCTGACTGATGAATTGCACCTTCGGCGACAACAAATACTTGTTGGACTGCAGTTCGAGTTCCGCATTCGCAATCGACATGTTGATGACGTTAGGGATCGTGACCGCGATGGCCTGCACACCCAGACTCACCGTGATGTCGACCTTCTGTCCCTTGGTCAACGTCGACCCCGAGGCCGGATCGGTGGAGATGACGTTGCCCGCCTTAATCGAGGAGTTCTCGGTGTGCACCTTGGTCTTGATGCCCTTGCCCGCGAGTTGCAAGATGGCGGCGTCCTCACTCTTGCCGACGACATTGGGCATCAGGATCGTCGCGGCACTCTTCTGGGTGAGAAAGTACGCGAGACCGCCACCGGCCAACAAGAGGATGATGACCAGCGCGATGACGCCCGTCGGACTCTTGCGACGCCGTCGGATGTCCGTGCGAGGTCCCGTCATCATCGGGACGGCCTGCGTCCGCTCCCCCGGGGTTACTCGAGGCGTCGCACGCGTCGCGTCACTGCCGAAGAACGCCACGTCGCGCTGGGCTGCGCGCACGGGTTGGCCCTCATTGAAACGCGTGAGGTCCGAGCGGAAGTCCTCCGCTGACTGATAGCGACGATCCGGCGATTTCGCCAGCGCCTCCATCACGATCGCCTGGAGGTCTGCGGGGATCGTGGGGTTGAACTCTGAGGGCGGCGGGACCGTGCCATGGACATGCTGACTCGACACTTCGATGGGCGAGTCACCAATGAACGGAGGTCGTCCCGAGAGCATCTCGTAGAGGACGACGCCGAGGGAATAGATATCACTTCGACCGTCGACCGGCGCGCCTTCGGCCTGTTCGGGCGAGAAGTACGTGGCCGTGCCCATGACCGAGCCCTCTTCGGCGATCTGATCCTCCACCGACATGGCTTGCGCGATGCCGAAGTCCGTCACCTTCACCTGACCATCACTCGCGATGAGGATGTTGCCCGGTTTGATGTCGCGGTGCACCACACCGTTGCGGTGCGCGTAGCCGAGCGCGGCGGCGACCTGGGAGATGAGACTCGCTGAGTGCGATGCCGTCAGCGTGCGTCCACCACGCAACATGTCGGCGAGCGACGTGCCGTCCACGAGTTCCATGACGATGAAGTAGGTTCCCTGATCCTCGCCCCAGTCAAAGACGGGGACGATGTTCGGGTGCGAGAGGTTGGCCGCGGCCTGGGCCTCACGGCGAAAACCCTCGACGAACAAGTGGTTGGCGCTGAGCTCGGGATACAGGGTCTTTATGGCGACGGGACGGTTGAGCAGTGTGTCTTGGGCCCGATAGACGATGGCCATGCCCCCACGGGCGATGAGATGCGTTACCTGATAGCGACCGGAATACAGTCGGGGTTCATCCACAGGCTCCATAGTGCGCCTAGCCTACGCCCTCGTCATTCACCCTACCGCCGTCAGACCGGGCACGTGGTCGACGTGCCGGTCGCGGGTTGGCCGGCCTGGATGGCGAGCGCACCCTCGACCAGACACTTCACGACCGGGCCCGCGATAGTGGCACCGAAGTTCGGGGTCGGCTGAAAAGGGATCACGACCGCGACCGCGACCGTCGGATCGGTGGCGGGGGCGAACGCAATCAACCAGTCGTCGGTGTTCTTCTTCGCGTTGCCGGTCTGCGCGGTGCCGGTCTTCGCTGCCACGTCGTCCTGGGCGAGGAAACCCACACCTGACGCAGTTCCATACTTGACGACGTTCTGCATCAATGGAACGATGAAGGCCGCTTGGGAGGCCGTCAACGGCGTCTTCCACACGGAGTCCTTGTAGCGCTTCACGATGGTCCCGTCCGGCGAAGTGATGTAGTTCAAGAAGTGCGGCGTCATGATGACGCCTCCATTGCCGATCGCCGCGGCCAGTAGCGCATTCTGCAGCGCGGTGGCGCGGACGTTTTCCTGCCCGATTGCCGAATAGGCCAAACCCGGCAGGTTGTTGGAGAACGAACTCGCGGGCGGGAAATAACTTGGCGCCGTACCCGGGGCGCCGCTGGGGAGGTCTATAGGTGGCACTGAGTTGTATCCGAAGGAGTTGGCCGCCTTCGCCATGTAGTCAGCCCCGAGGTCGAGACCGAGTAGCGCGTAGCCCGGGTCACACGACACCGGCAACATCACGCTCACGTCGCCGCCACACTTTGTGAAACCGCTGTTGCAAAGCAACTTGTTCGAGTTCGGCAGCGTTGTGCAGTCACCGCGGTCACTGTTGAATGATTTCGTGAGGTCGGCCGGCTTGCTCACGACCGCCGCCGCCGTCGTGATCACTTTGAACGTTGAACCAGGAGGGAAGGTCTGTTGCGTTGCGACCAGTCCTAGGGGTGCGAATCCGTTGCCGTCATGTTTGTTGTACAGGGCCCACGCTGCCTTGTCGATCGACGTGTTGGGTGAGGTCAACGACACCGGGTTGTACGACGGGTTTGAGTACATCGCCAGCACGTCGCCGTTCTTCGGGTTGAGCACGACCGCCGCCCCGTCCTCGGGCTTCCCATCGGGGAAGATCATCGCCGCGCGAGCGATGCGCTGAAGTGCCGGCTCGAGGGTCAGCGTGATCGAGTCGGCGGCGCTCGTGGGCGCCAACACCTGTTCGATGCTCTGGGGCGGTTGCGCGTGCGCCGCGAGGTAGCCGTTGTACTCGTCTTCGAGTCCCCACACCCCGTACCACGGGGAGGAGAAGCCCAGCACGCCCGAGAAGAGCGAGCCGTAGGGGTAGACGCGACGATAGGGAAACAGCGAACTGTTCTGCTTCACCGAATAGGCCAGGACCGACCCATCGGCGGCGTTGATCTGGCCTCGGGGGTACTGGCTCGACGAGTTGGTGTTGCGAGGGTTCGAGGGACTCGCGTCCAGTGAGGGCGCCTTGAAGAACTGGATATTGGCCGCCTGGGTGGCGGCGACCGCGAAGAGCAACAGGATGATCGTCGCGAGGACGCCGAGTCGACGTGACATCGATCAGCCTCCCGTCAACGTGGTCGTGGTGGAGTTCGTCGTCGTGGTGGTCGTCGACGTTGACGGCGACGACACGGTGCACTTGGTCCCCGGCTTCGCACAGAGGTAGTCGGAGTAGTGGATCGCAGCGGTCAGTGTCGGCTCCGATATGGTCTGGTTGATCTGTGACTGGTCTCCCGGCAGGAGTGTGTTCACGTTGTAACTCGTGTCGATCGCCACCCTCGGTTTAAACCAGAGTACGCCGCCGGGTTGACCCTGATAGACGGCAACGACACCGGCGTCATTGCCCAGGTAGTAGGTCGAGTACGCGTACCAGTGCACGATGAAATAGGCGCCCACCACGACGCCGATCAGTATCGCTGCCGCGAACGGTGTCCGCCAGGTCAGGTGCCGTTTCTTTCGACGACGAGTGGTGGTCACCGCGGCACTCCGAGCGACCGGCGGCGTGGTCGAGCTGATGGTCCGCTGGATCGGCGAGGCGGCGACGTTCACTTCGTCGAACTCGAGCAGGACGGCCGAAATGTTGTCGCGACCACCGGCCTCCTTCGCCGCTTCGATCAGTTGTCCGACTGACTCCTCCAGCGTGAACGGAGCGCTCGCAAGTCGCGCCAGCGTGTCACCGTCGAGTTCGTTCGAGAGTCCATCACTGCACAACAAGATCCGGTCACCCTTCATGGCGTGCACCGACATCACGTCCACCGCGATCGTGTCCTCGACACCGACGCCGCGAGTCAGCTGATGGCGACGCGGATGGACCGCCGCCTCTTCCGGTGTGAGTCGGCCCATACGAACCCACTCCTCGGCGACGCTGTGGTCGTCAGTGAGCAGACGCAACGCGCCATCGCGCAATTGATAGGCCCTCGAGTCGCCGACGTGACAAAGCGTGGGCGACGTGACACCGTCGTCATCGACCGTCAAGCCGACGGCGATGACGGTCGTCCCCATGCCGAAGTGACTCGGATTCTCTCGAGCGTCGTTCAGGACCGAGATGTTGGCGGCGTTGATCGCGTTGTAGAGCCCTTCGACGCTCTGGTCGAGCGCGAAGCCACTGCGCAGTAGTTCGATGGTCATCTCGGAGGCGACCTCGCCGGCGGCGTGCCCTCCCATCCCGTCGGCGACGATGGCCAACGAGTCGTCCACGTAGACCGCATCCTGATTCGATTGACGTACCAGTCCTGTATCGGTCGCCTCGGCGTAACGCCAATGCGTCAACGAACCACCTCGAACAAGACACCACCGACTTGGACGATGTCGCCGCGCTCCAAGTGCACGCGCCCGTCCACGAGTTCCTGGTTCACGTAGGTGCCGTTCGTCGATCCCAGGTCCTCGATCGACAGATCACCTTGATCGTTGGCCAAGCGGGCGTGTCGCGACGAGAGATAGGTGTCGGACATGGGAAGATCGCAGTCCGCACTTCGCCCGATCGTGATTGCGGTGTCCACCACGACGCGTTCGCCGCTGCGATCCTCCGGTTCGATGAACTTAAGGGCGAGCGTGCCACCACGTCGGCGGCGACTTCGCGGCTCGTAGTCGACCGGTCGGGCCTGCACGGCGGCGACACGCATGACGCGCAACAGGAACAGGGCGGCGACGACCATCACCAGGACTTGCAACGGACGAATGATCGCCGCATAGTTCGACGTCGTCCCCAGCAAGGTCAAGCCAGTTCGATCCGAAAATGCAGCGACGCGATCGTCACGTCGTCACGTGGTGAGAGCGAGACGGCCGTGATCCGGTGACCGTTCACGAACGTTCCATTGGTCGACTGGAGGTCACGAATAGCGACACCTTCGCTCGTTCGCCACACTTCGGCGTGACGTCGTGACACGTTGGAGTCATTGATGACGACTTCGACGTCGGGGCTTCGTCCAATCACCAGTGGGGCGTCGCCGATCTTGAAGCTGCGCCCGTCACTGGCAATCAAACGAGGTTGACTTTCGCCGCCCAAGAACTCGGTCTTGACCTCCACATTCCCCGGTTTGATGTCATCGTCGATGAAGATCTCCACCTTGACCGGGCCCACGAAGCTGAAGCCCTCGCTGATGGCGTGCTGACGCACCGTCTCCTCGAGCTCGCTGACGAGGGCCTTTTGGAATCCGTCGAACCGCTCGGCGTCGACCGGACCGAGCCACACCCTGATCTGGTTCGGTGAAATGGGGCCCTGACTCGACAACCGCCGTGTCAAGTCCACCTCGCGCACGATTCGAGTGCCGATCTCGATCGGCTGCAACGTGCTCTTGAACGTTCGTGAGAACGTCTTCTCGAAGATTCGCTCCAAGCGATTTTCGACACCCTTGAGGACCATAACAACACCAACTGTACCGGCGCTCCCCGCGAACGTTCGGCGCAGACGAGGGCTTTCGCAGGTCGACTAATGTTGCAAGGTCTCGGGGCGAGTGGCGAAATTGGCAGACGCGCAGGCTTCAGGTGCCTGTATTCGAAAGGATGTGGGGGTTCAAGTCCCCCCTCGCCCACCACTGGGACCACCGACGGCAGTTCCGTCGCTCATATCTCGCCTCGACGGACATCGCCAGGCGTAGTGCTGATACCACGACGAGTCGGGTGCTGTCTTCCTTTGAAGCACGGACCATGCACGAGATACTTTGCCGTTGACGTATGAGTCGCGGGAGAATCACCATCGCATGACGAATCTCGTGTCGAAGGACACATAGGGATGAGGGGACGATCACTCAGGATCGCGCGTTACTGGTTGCGCGCCAACTTCGGTCGACGGTGGTCGAACTTCTTGGTCATCACCTTGCTCATCGGCCTCGTCGGAGGTTTGGCCATCGGCTCGCTCGGAGCGGCGAGACGGACCGAATCATCGTTCAATGACTTCCTCGCGAGTACGAATCCCTCCGACATGAGCGTCTTGCTCTATGGACCAAATCTCAGTAGCCACCTGGCGCGCCTGCCTGGAGTGCGCCACGTCCAAGCCGTTCAGTTCTACCTGGTCGGATTTCCGGCAGGTTCGCACGGTGCGCCGCAGATCAGCGGACCGATCGCCACGGGCGAGGTAGCCACGGTCGGCAGCATCGGGACCGAATACTTCCGCCAGGACAAAGTCGCCGTCATCCAGGGTCGGATGGCCAATCCACGTCGGGCCGACGAGTTCGTGAGCACCGCCACGTCGGAAAGACTCATGGGCTGGCACGTCGGTCAGTCGATTCCGATGTACTTCTACACCATCAACCAATCGATCCTCAGCAGTTTCGGCGAACCCAAGGTGAAGCCAGCGATCCGGATCACCGAACACCTCGTTGGCACCGTCGAACTCAATAGCCAGGTCGTCCTCGACGAAGTCGACAAGTACCCGTCGCTGATGATCTTCACGCCCGCGATCACCGATCCGCTCGTCTCACCCAATAGCAATTACATCGAGTACTACCTTCAGCTCACGCACGGGGCACGCTCGGTGTCAAAGGTCGAGACCGAAATCATCGCCGCACTTCCGAAGGGGACGACGTACAACTTCCACGTCACGTCGTTGGCGACCCAGCAGGTCAACCGGTCCATCGAGCCCGAAGCAATCGCACTCGGAGTGTTCGGTCTGATCGCCGCGCTCGCCGCGCTGGTGATCGCGGGCGGACTCCTGGCACGCACCCTTTCAAGTGACGAAGGCGATTTCGCCGTCTTGCGCGCCCTCGGTGCCAGCCGACGGACCGTCGCCACGGCCGGCTTGATCGGCACGCTCGGCGCCGTCATCACGGGCGCGGTGGTGGCCGCCGTCGTGGGCATCCTCTTGTCACCGCTTGGACCAATTGGACCGGTGCGCGCGGTCTTCCCTCACGGTGGCTTCGGGATCGATTGGACGGTGCTGGGGGTCGCCATCGCCTACATCGTCGTCGTCATCGGCGGTGTCGCCATCGTGTTGAGCCTTCGCCAGTCACGGCGCTACGCGCAGCGAAAACGGCCCGCGATCGTGTCAGCGGAGTCGCGATTGGCCAGCGTTCTGGCGAGGACCGGACTCGCCACGACCGCGGTCGTGGGTCTGCGCTTCGCGCTCGAACCGGGTCGCGACCGCGACGCCGTGCCCGTGCGCTCGACGCTCGTGGGAGCGGCGCTCGCGGTCACCATCGTCATCTCGACCCTGACCTTCGGCAGCGGTCTCTCCACGTTGATCTCCCATCCATCGCTCTACGGGTGGAATTGGAACTTCGCCATCGCCTCGGGGAACAACGTTCCCCCACAGGCCACCCGGCTCTTGAACCACGATCCGCTGGTGGCGTCGTGGTCGGGTGAGAGTTTCGCCAACGTCCAGATCGATGGCGTCACGGTTCCCGCGCTCATCGCGAAACCTCACGCCGCCGTGGCGCCGCCGCTTATCGCTGGTCACGAAGTGGACGCGACGAACCAAATCGTGCTGGGCGCCCAAACGATGGCCGAGATGCACAAGCACCTCGGCGACACAGTCACGGGAAGCTATGGAACGCCACGGGACTATCCGGTCTACGTGGCACCCAGGAAGTTCGTGATCGTGGGCACGGCCACGTTCCCCGCCATTGGACCGGCGCTCTCGTTGCATCCGTCGATGGGCGTGGGGGCCATCATTCCCAAGGGAGTCGAGTCGCCGGCGATGACGAAGTTCCTCTCACAGCCGTACACCACGTTGAACGGCCCCAAGATCGTCCTCATCCGACTACGTCGCGGTGTATCGATCGCGGCGGGGAAGAAATCACTGGACGCGATTGTCGCCGCGGGCAACAAGGCCTTCGCGGAGGTGCCCAATGGTGCCGCCGTCGGTGACAGCGTCGAACTGCTGGGGGTCCAGTATCCCGCCGAGATCGAGAACTACCGCTCCATCGGTGCGACGCCTGCGGTGCTCGCCCTCGCGCTCGCCGCGGGTGCCATGGTGGCCCTCGGGATCACACTTAACGCCTCGATTCGCCGACGACGTCGCGATCTCGCGATGCTTCGGGCGCTCGGCTTCAAGAGCCGCCAGCTCCGCGCCGTCGTCGCGTGGCAGGCGTCCATCAACGGTCTGGTGGGCGTCGTGGTGGGAGTGCCGCTGGGCATCGTGCTCGGGCGATGGCTGTGGACGCTGTTCGCGCGCAGCATCGACGCGGTGCCCGAACCATCCGTCCCCGCACTCTCAACGTTGCTCGTCGTCGTCGTGACCATGATGCTGGTCAACATCATCGCGGTGCGTCCCGGGGTCAACGCCGCGCACACGTCGACGGCGCGGGTGTTGCGCGGCGAGTGAGGTCCGTCCGCCAGCGGTCAGTCGACCTCGTCGTAGGGCAGCCGCGCGGAGACGAACTCGAATGAGGGTCCCGCCGTTGTCACGCCGTCGCCGGTTGGAAGTGCCATCAACTCGGTGGCGATCGATTGGAGTTGGAACATCAGGGAAATCGCCGGGGAAAGGCATGAAGTTTCACCGTTGAAGGCGCGATGCAGCGTCGCCAGCATCTGACAGTACGTGGCGTTGAACTCCTCCATCTTGTCGCGGACAAGACTTCCGCGAGGATGCTCATCCACCTTCGGGTTTGGCCGCATCGGATAGACGGCGTCCCAATCGACGACGAAGGACGGACCGGTCGGACCTGACCTCGGCGAGTCGCCTCGGACGTAGGAGCGGCCCTGCATGATCTCGCTGAATCGGAAGTAGTGCGCGACCTCCTCGCGTTCGGGGTGGAACATGTCGCGGTCGCCGTCCCAGACCTGGCGATGCTTCAGTCCTTCGCCCTGCTCCTCGATCTCGTCGATCGCCTCGAGCGCCGACTTGAGGTCGTGGACCGCGATGACTCGCCGCTCCCCCACGAAGCCGAGCATCTCGGGCGTGATCTGGTGATCGGGGTCGCCGGTGAACACGCGGTCCGGACCGAGCGTCGCGCACAGGTACTTGAGCCCTTCTTCGATGGCTCGATAGAACTGCCCTATCGTCTCGAATTCATCGGCCTCGGACTCACCGTGACGATCACCCGGACGTTCGATCCTCATGAACGTCTCGACCGTCGAAGGGCTGAATGGTGCCAAGGACACGCTGAAGGACCGGTCGCTGTGGGGCAACGTCGCGGGATAGACCGGAATGAAGTCCGCTTCGTTGAGCCTCGGGGCTCCGCCAATCGCGTTCATGACGTTCGCAGCCAGCGCGAGGTGCAGCATCTCCTCGATGAAGACGGACTTGACGATCTCGACACTCTCCACGTTCGTCCCGGCGTGGATTGAGAAGAGGGCGCAGAGATACGGAGGCAACGTCGAGTGTTCGAGTTCGAGCGCTCCCTGCATGTGCGCTCGGAGATCTTCGAGCGTTGCAATGTGTGGGCTTGTGACTTCCATGGCGCCCTCGCGCTCGAAGGATTGGGAACACGACACGTCGGAGCATACTGAACGACGTCGACGTTTGCACGTGCGACGTTGACGTCGAGCGCGTGCTGCCCGCTAGTCGAGGGTGTCGAGTCGACGGAAGGTTCCCACGGCGAGGTACATCGACGTGACGCGGCCGTCCACTCGACGATCGAAGGTGACTGTCTCGCCCGAGGGACGAATCCCCGGCGCGACGATGAACGTGTCGGACGTCGGGCCGTCGAGCAACGTCACTTTCCACGCGGGGTTGGTCGGCGCGACGACCACCAGCGCCCCGTCGCGCCACTCGACCTTCACCAGCTCGCCGTACTCGGCGTCGAGGTAGACGCCAAGGAGCGCCCTGTAGGCGTCGGGGATTGGCGCGGGAGCCTCGATCGGCACTGGCCGGGCGGCGAGCGCACGACGGGCGATGGCGCCGAGGTCCATCGCCAGTGACGGCGCGTCGCCCACGCCGTTCAACAACGCGATGGCCCCGACCTTGGCGACCGGGTCGAAACAGACGTCAGTGATGAAGCCATCCCAACCGCCAGAGTGTTGGATCCATATCCCGTCGTCACGCCGCGCGGCGTACCACGAGATGCCCCACGCACGAGTCCAGCGATCGTCGACGATGTAGCGAGGCTTGTGCATCGCACGAAGCGTCGCCGAACCCAGGATCGCGGAGTCCGTCTCGGGCGTGGCGTAGGCGCCCAATTGGAAGGTCAGCCAGCGCGCGAGGTCCTCGACGCTGGACCACAGGCCGGCCTCGGAGGACGCCGTCATCGCGTCGTGCGCCACGTCGAGGTAGTCGGAGAAGGTTCGCGGGGCGTAGCCGGTGGCCCTTCGCGCGTCGAGCTCGTTCGAGAGCGGACTCCATCGCGTCGATGACATCGCTAACGGATCGAGGATCTGCTGGCGGACGTACTCGGTGAAGGACGTACCACTGACTCGCGCCACCACCTCGCCGAGCAGCTGGTAGGCGAGGTTCGAGTACTTCCACTGAGAGTTGGCGGGGACCTTCACGCCTATCTCACCGGCGCGACGCAGGACCTCACTGGCCGACGCCTCGCGAACATGCGTCGCCCAATCAGTCCCCGGCGGCTCCTCGGCGAGTCCCGACTCGTGCGAGAGCATCCGACGGATCGTCACCGCCTCGATCGGACCAACCGATTCGTCGGCTGCCAGCATCTCTGGCAGGTACGTGGTCAATGGATCATCGAGTCCCAGCAGTCCCTCGGCTTCGAGCCGCATGATCGCGGTGCCGGTGAAGGTCTTGGTGATCGACGCGATCGCGTACAGGTCCGAAGACCTGGTCGGCTCTGATCGATGTTGGTCCCGGAAGCCGATCTGACCGGACCACGCCAACCCGTCGGCGAGCACCACCCCCACCGACGCACCCGGCAGTCGGTGATCCTTCACGAACCGAGCGGCACACGCTTCGAGTTCCATCGAGGACGCGTCCAATTCCTTGCTCATTGCACTCCCTCAACGTGACTCCCTTGGACGATAATCCGCGCCAGCCGTCGACGGCTTCGTGTTCGTTGGTGCAAAGGTCGTCCTCTCGGGTCGATCGGGCCGTTGAGGGCGCGGGTAGTAATGCGGTCCGTCTCGCCGTGCGTGTGTCAGGATACGGGCGCCGTCGCTAAGGGGGGAATGTGTCCAAGTATCCACTCGTCCAGGCAGGTTTCGGTGCGCCGCAACGACAAAAGCGCTGGAAAGTCGCGTTTCGGCTGATCCTGGCCATTCCCCTCTTGCTGTGGGCGTTCCTCCTCAGCATCGCCGCCGGATTCCTGGTCATCATCGGGTGGTTCTGCGCGTTGGTGCTCGGGCGCCTGCCACGAAGCTTCGTGAAGCCGCTCTCGGATTACATCGTGTTCATTACCCGCGTGTACTCCTACAACTACTTGATGAACGACGCGTATCCGCCGTTCTCCGCGGACAAGGATTTCGCCGTCAACGTCGAGATACCAACGACCAACGTGCCTCGACTGGCCGTGCTCTTTCGAATCGTCCTGCTCGTACCCGCGACGATCGTCAGCACGATCGCCGGGTCCGGCGTCATCATCACGGTGGTCTTCATCTGGCTGATTGTGTTGGTCAAGGGCGAGATGCCCCTCTCCCTGTTTGGAGCCTTGGCCGCCGTGTTGCGCTACCAGGCACGCTTCTACGCCTATTACATGATGTTGACCAGTAAGTACCCTGGTGAACTCTTCGGCGACCAGCCCAGTGCTCCGAGCGAACCGTCGTGGGCTTCGGCCGGCGCGCCCTCAGTGATCCCGCCACTCAGCGCAGCTCCGGCACCTTTTCGCATGGGAGCGCCCGGACTGGCCGAGTCCCCGGGTGAACCGGCAACACCCAACGTCGTTTCGAGCAACGGACCGACGGAGGTCGCGACCCCGCCACGCAGCGCAGCACCGGCGCCCTTTCGCATGGGTGCGCCCGGCATGGCCGAGCCACCACGTGAACCCGAGATGCCCAACGTCGAATCGGAGAGCCCTCACGAGGAGGTCGCCGTCACGCCCGGCGCTCCAGTGGGCGCACCGTTGACATTCGCTCCCAGCGATTCCCCGGTGGTTGGTGGTGAGGCACCACGAACGGCTCGACTGGTCCTCAGTCGCGGATCCAAGAACATTCTCGTCATCTTCCTGGTCCTCGGGGCGCTGGGCCAGGTCGCCGAACGAGCCCTGGACAACCGAATCCTCAATAACCAGTCGGCGTTGACCAAAGTGATCGACGCGAACAACCTGCTGAACAGCGAGGTGTTCGCGGCGAAGTCGCAGAAGACCAATTGTTCACTGGCCGCCGACGTCTGCATCCATCAGTACTTCGCCATCGCCGCCGTCGACTTCAGCAACTTCGAGGCCACCATGGCGAGCACGTCGTTCCCGTCGGGCGTGCAGGCCGATGCGCGCCAACTCGAGACCACGACGACGAAGTTCGTGGCGGTCCTCGATGAGTTGAAGATCGGAGTGGCGACCCAAAGCGAGCTGACTCGACTCCAGACGCTGGGGACCGCGTTCGACACCGAGTTTCAACAGGTCTTGAACGACCTGTCGTCGCCCATCTGATCGACCAACTACCTCACGAACAACGTGGGCGAATGCACGAAGGCCACGATCAGCAGCGCTTGTGCGTTGAAGAAGCTGTGCGTCATCATCGAGGTGCCGAGACGACCGGTGAGGTGTCGCATCGTGCCCAGTGAGATCCCGGCACCGACGATCGCGAGTGCGTAGACGAGCGATATTGGCCCAGACCAGCCAATGAGGTGCGCCGCGCCGAAGAGCACCGACGTCACGCCGATGCCCACGACCGGACCGTATCGTCCGACGAGCCGGGTCTGGATGAGTCCTCGAAAGAACAGTTCCTCGACGATCGGCGCGCCGACACAGGTGACCAGTGCGAGCACGACCCACGACCACGCACCGTTGGTGAAGGGTTGGAATTCGCTGACCTCGGGCACGCGAAAGTGGGGCCGCAGGAGGATGATGGGGAGCAGCATGATCGACTCGGTCGAGCGGGCGGCCACGGATCCCGCGAGACCGAGGCCGATATCCAGTGGTCGCCAACGCAACCCGTAGTCCTGCGCCAAAGAGCGATCGCCGCGGCGTCGCGACACGAACCAACACGCTCCGATCATCGGCAGCCACAGCGCAACTTCGGTCAGTACCAACTCGGTCGAGAGCCCACCCGGCTTTCCGTTCGCGCGCAGGATGTACAACACGAGGAAGGAGAGCCCCACGGCGACGGCGAAGCCGAAGAGGGCCACGCCCATCGAAGGAACCCCCGGTCGAACAACGACCGACTGCGTGTCAATGGGGTCCCACTGGACCTCGTCGTCTCGAGCGTAGGGGGACCACTCCTTCCCATCCCACCAGCGATAGGGCATTCGACCGTACGGGTCCTGGTACCACCCCTGAGGACTACTCTCCATTTGGTTCTCTCTCGACGTGCGTGCTGAGCCGACCGTGATGCGTCCTCGATGACCCCACGGGCGCGACACTATTCGCTTGTCCAACGTGGGGCTGTCGCTCAGCGAACGGCCCGTTCATTAGGCTCTGCGAGCAACCAGATCGAAGGGGTCATCATGCCAATAGAAGTCGACCTGAAGGGCCAGACAGCGGTCGTCACGGGAGCGTCGAGCGGCATCGGACGCGCGATCGCCGAGCGACTCGGAGCCTCGGGCGCGCACGTCGTCCTGAGCGGGCGGACCGAATCGGCGATGACCGAGAGCGCGCAGAAGATCGTCGCGGCGGGCGGGAACGCCACGATCGAAGTGAGTGATGTTCGTGACCCGGCAGCGGTGCAACGTCTCGTGGACAGGGCGGTGGCCATCGACGGACGCCTCGACATCTTCGTCAACAACGCCGGCTTCAGCGTGCTCGGGTCGGTGCTCGACGGCGACGTCGACTCCTGGCGCGCGATGTTGGAAACCAACGTGCTCGCGCTGCTCGTCGGCTGTCAAGCGGCAGTGAAGGCAATGCGTGCGACCGCGAATCCGGGTCACATCATCAACACCTCCTCGGTCGCGGCCCTCTCCCCCGACTCGGGCGTCTACGGCGCCACGAAGCACGCGGTCAACGTGATCACGAACACGCTGCGCGCCGAACTCGACAACGACCCCATCCAGATCTCCTCGGTCATGCCGGGCCTGGTCGCGACGAACCTGGGTCGCGAGAATCCTGAGATCGTGGCGGGCATCGTCGCGATGTCGGGAATCGCGCATGACGTGAAGAGGGGCGAGCGTCTGCCCGACGAGATCCTCGAGGGCGCGCAGGCGCTCCTCGGGGACTTCATCATCAAGCCCGACGACATCGCCGACGCCGTGCTGTACCTGCTGAGCGTCCCTGGATCGGTCGACGTGACCGAGATCGTGGTGCGACCCAACAAGCGTTACAACCTGTAGCGCCGAACGGGCCACGCGTCGTCCCTGACGCTCCGTCTTCTCGTTGTGGCCGTTTTGAGGACGGCTCGACGGTCCGTTCCCCACTTTTTCCTTGAATAACTAGGGAATCTGCGTCAGTTTGATGGCGAAAACGACCTCTGCTACCGTCGCCGGAGCACTCAGGCGAGGGGATCTTATGGCGATCACTCATGGTTTGCGCGCCCAACGGGTCCGAATCACCCGTTCGGCCCTGATTGTCACGTCCGTCGTCGCTTTGATGCTCTCGTTCGACGCCGCGACGCCCGTGAACGCTCGCGGTTCCTCGTACTACGCGTGCCAGAGCACGGGGTACTCGTGCGTGCTCGACGGCTACAACGCGACGACGATGAACGACAACTGGGCCGCGCGCTACTACGGGGAGGACACCAAGGGCGGCATTGGGACTCCCCCGCACAACTGCACTTTGTACGCGGCGTGGATGTTGGCGCACAACGGACTGCCCGATCCCGGTCACTCTTGGGGGTACGCCGACCAGTGGGGCCACGCGCTGGCCGCCGAGACGAACCACACGCCGGCGGTCGGCTCCATCGCCTGGTACGCGGGTGGAGCGATGGGTCACGTGGCCTATGTCGCGCAGATCAACCTGACCAACCAGACCGTCTTCCTCGACTCGGACAACTACGCCGGCGGGGTCAACGGCTACACGAGCAACGGCTGGGTGCCGATCAACCAGCCCACGGGGTACATCCACCTGCGCGACCAGACACCTGTCGCTTCCCTCGCCAAGAAACAACGGCTCCCCATGCGTCCCTAGTGTTCGTCACGCGGGGATCTGCGACGCGCACGACCAGGGGCTCCAGCCGTCGCGTGAGTAGAGCAAGGCGGCCAAACGGACGTTGACCACCGGGTTGAAGGCCAGGGCGAGGTCGCTGGGACTGTGGCCCAACATCGTAAGCAGGTACTGCTCGGTGCCTCCGTCGTTGAGCTGAAAGACACCGCGGTCGTGGGTTCCGTTGCTGTCAAAGCCAATGTCGGTCGGACGGAACTTGGATTCGCACCAGGCCACGATCTCCGCGTCGTGCCAGGCGGAGGCCGGGAAATCACTGTGGATCAGGGCCACGACGTGGGCCTGGGTCGCGGTGGGCGCACTAGTGAAGGCCAGGAGCTCGGTGCGCGCCAGGACCGGTCGAGCACGCGAGGCCTGATGCGCACGCTGCAGGCGTCGCGCACGCTGCGCCATCGCGCTCTCGTGGACGTGCGTGGCCACGAGGACCTGCACGCTCGCGGGTGCCTCGACCTTGGTCGACACGGCCGCCGGTGACGGCGCCGCCAGTCCAAAGATCGAGACCGTGAGGACGACCGCGATCGTCCGCAGGAGACTTCGTGACGACGTCGGGACGCGTTTCAATCGGTGTCGCGTTTCGAACATATGGTTTCCTCGCCTGTTTGACGACCGACCCCGTTGTCGGTCTTTCGTTGGGCCGCAGTGGACCAACGGTCCGCGACGCACGTCCTCCTGGTGCACGAGGCACTCTGTCCGCCACTTTGTCCGAGCGCGGAGGAATTACCATTTTAGGGGGAATTGACCATTTTTGGGTACATAGCCTCCAAAACCCCGTAAAACACTGACTTTTGAGGGCCGATTTCTACTTTTCCCAGAGAGAAGTCGTCAAATCAATAAATTTTTTGGGCGCACGCAAATCGAACCGCTGTTGACCTACACTCGGCGCTCGTCGCGAAGGTTGGACGAACTAACGGCGGCGTTCCTCGAGTGCCGCGAGACAGTCCATCGCCGAACCCATGTCGCGGATCTCATCGGCGATGCGCTGCGCGCCATTGCGGAACGTCGGCTGCGTGAGGATCTCCATGACCGCACGACGGATCCGTGGCACGTCGTCCACCTCGATCGTGCGAAAGCCGGGTTCGGACTTGCGCCCGACGTCCACGAGGAGTCCGGCGCCCGCGACGGTGATGAGGCGCGCGTTCGTACGCTGATCGGCGAACATCGGGACGAAGACGATGGGTAGGGCGGCCGCGAGCGCGCCGTAGGTGGTTCCCGACCCGCCGTGACACAGGACCGCCGTGGCGTGTGGAAAGACCTGCTCCTGGGGCACCCACGGTTCGACGTAGACGTCCTCGGGCAGTGGACCCAGCAACTTCCGGTCAAATCCATGCCCGGTCGTGAGCAAGACCTGGACGCCGAGCCCTTCGACGGCCTCGAGTGCCCGGCGAAAGGCCGGGGCCGCGGTGTCGAGACTCCCGGTGATCGATCCGAGTGTGACGTAGAGCAACGGCATAGACGCGGCGGCCCAGGGGGCGTCGCCACGCGCCTCCTCGCGACCCTGGTCCTCTTTGTAGCGCAGGGTATTGGGGAACGGCGACGGATCGAGACTCGACGGAAATCGCGAGATGTAATAACCGGCGCGCATCGCGCCCTCCATCGTGGGCTCGAAATCCTCGAGTATCGGAGCGACGAGGTCGATCACGCTCCATTCGGTCTGGGCCGTCGAGATCGCCACCTGCGCGTGAGCGATTCCCTCGCGCACCCCCACCACCGCGCCGGCGTACGCGCACGGCTCGCGAAGGATCACGTCGGGCCGAAATGTCGCACAGGCCGCCTGCACGGCGGGCACCATCGAATCAGTCGTCAGGCGGCCGAAGTACTCGCCGTCGATGAGGCGCGCGGCTTGGGTGTGCGAGACCCGAGCGGCGCGCTTCCAGAGTTCCTTTGAGAGGACCGGATCGGGCGGGTCGCTCAGCGTGAAGTTGACCCCGACCTCTTGCACCGCGCTTTCGATGCTCGGCGGCACGACGACCAACAGTTCATCCCCGCGCGACCGTGCCGCATTGATGAAGGGCACGAGTGGGTTGAAGTGACCCGCCAGACCGGTCGAGCAGAAGAGGACCTTCACCGCCCGCCATCATTCCAGTTCACGCGACGTGGGGTGTTGCTTCGTCGAGTTCAGCTGGTGGCAGCGCTAAAGCCGATGGGCGCAGCCTCTTTGCTCGAGAACAGTGCTCGGTGGACGAGGGCCGCGATCGCCCCTCCCACCAGGGGCGCGACGATGAACAGCCAGACTTGTGCAAGGGCGCTGTGCCCGATGATGAGCGCGGGACCCAGGCTGCGTGCCGGGTTGACCGACGTGCCCGTGATCGGGATGCCAATCAGGTGGACCACGGTCAACGTCAGTCCGATGACCAGGCCCGCGGTGGTGGGGTTGGCGGTCTTGCTCGTCACGCCGAGGATCACGAAGACGAACAGTCCCGTCAGGACCACTTCGGCGATGAAGGCACCGCCGGCGCCGATATGGATGTAACTCGACGAGCCCCACCCGTCGGTCCCGAGTCCGGTCGACGCACGACTGTAGAGCGGTGACGTCGAGAACATGCCCCAGAGGGCCAGGGCGCCGACGAACCCACCGATGAACTGGGCGACCCAGTAGCTCACGGCGTCGCGAAGCGAGATTCGCCCGGCCACGAGGACGCCGAGGGTGACGGCTGGATTGACGTGACAGCCCGAGATCGGTCCGAGCACGTACGCCAGGGCGAGCAACGTCAACCCGAAGGCGAGTGCCGTCGCGACGACTCCCGCAACGAAACTCGAACCGTCGGCCTTGAATCCGAAAGAGAGCGTCGCCACCCCCACCGCGAAGAAAACGAGCAGTGCCGTGCCGAGCAGCTCAGCCGCAAATTTCCGTGCCATCAAGACCCCCTCTTGGCCAAACCTCGGCAACAGGCTATCGGCCCGCGACGTCGTTCTCTAGGACTGCGGCTCGACGCTCGACCCCGACGCGCCCTCGCCCATCATCGCGTCGAATCGATCGCGATTGAAGGCGTACGTGAACATCGAAGTCGCCATCACCTGGACGTAACGCGCGTCTTCGGGTCTATCGACCCAATCCTCGGGCGACGACTCGTAGACGTCGGTCCAGTAATGACGGATGAGATCAGCTTCCCCTGCTCCTCCGCGCACGACGCGCGCTCGCCCGTGTATAAAAACGCCCACGTCATCGCCCACGACGTGGGCTGCGCTCAACGCCGGTCGCGCTTCGAGGTGCTTCGCCTTAAGCGAGTCGGCACTCGTGGTGAACCACAAGTCGCCGTGAAGGAACAGCCCGTCGACCGCGGAACACCGCGGCTCGCCCGCCTTGGTCACCGTCGCCACGACAAAATGACGCGTGCCCACGAGGTAACGAACGAGGTCGCGCGATGACAACCTGCGATCCACGCCGATGATGCCCGTGAGGTGCCCACCGGCCCCCGCGAAGGACGACGCTAAGAGTGCGTCAAGAGCCACCAACTCCTCGTCCGTCTCGAACATCCCACGAGCATGGCCCACCGGGTGCTTCACGTCAACCACCGGGGGGGCCGACGTGCGAGGTGCTGCATAATGAGGTGTGCACCAGAACCAACGCGATCACAGCCTGAACCTCGCGCCCGCGTCGATTGACGACTACCGCGAACTGGCTCGTCGCAAACTGCCTCGTCAGATATTCGATTACGTCGACGGCGGAGCCTTTGGCGAGGCGACCCTGGAGGCCAACCGAGACGACCTGCGCCACATCCAGTTCCGTCAGCGAGTGCTGCGTGACGTCAGCGAGCGACGCCTGGCGACCACGGTGCTCGGGGAGGACATTGCGATGCCGATCATCCTCGCGCCCGTTGGCTTCGGTGGGATGCTCGCGCGAAGGGCCGAGGTCCAGGTCGCGCGCGCCGCGGAGCGCGCTGGCATCCCCTTCTGTGAATCGACGCTGTCCATCTGCGGCATTGAGGAGGTCGCCGCCGCGGTGAAGCGCCCGGTGTGGTTCCAGCTCTACGTGATGAAGGACCGAAGCTACGCCGAAGACCTTATGGTTCGCGCCCAGGCCGTTGGCTGCACCACGCTGATCCTCACCGTCGATCTCGCCGTCGTGGGCCAGCGGTACCGCGACGGACGCAACGGCATCAGCGGTCGACTACCGCGGAGCAAACGGCTGCGTCGCGGCTACGACTTGATGAGCCACACGTCCTGGGTGCGCAACGTTGCCCTCGGCGGCAAGCCACTCACCTTCGGCAACCTCGAGAAGGCCCTGCCCGATGCCAGGGTGCCCGGCGACTTCCAGGGATGGGTGGCGAGCCAGTTCGATCCGAGCGTGACGTGGGACGACATCGAATGGCTTCGTTCGCACTGGACCGGGAAGATCGCCCTCAAGGGGATCCTCGATCCCGACGACGCCAAGGAGGCCGTCGCGCGCGGCGCGGACGCCGTCATCGTCTCGAACCATGGCGGGCGTCAGCTCGACGACGTACCGTCGACGATCCGCTCACTGCCGGCCATCGCCGACGCGGTGGGTGACCAGTGTGAGGTATTGATGGACGGGGGCATCCGCAGCGGTCTCGACGTCGTCAAGGCCCTCTCCCTCGGGGCGCGCGCCTGTCTCATCGGCCGGCCCTGGGCGTACGCGGTCGCCGCTCGCGGCGAGCGCGGCGTCGACCACATCCTTCGAGTCTTCGCCGCCGAGATGTCCGTGACCCTCGGGCTCACGGGAGTGAACGATGTCAAGGATCTTGACCGTACAGTCGTAGTGGAACCCTAGAGACTCCGATCTCTCCCCGACGAAAGAAGCCCTATGACCCACCCGCTCGACGCTCTCGAGTCCTCGGTCGCGTACCTTCGCGCCCTCATCGAAGGACTCGACGAATCGCAGTACGTCGCCTCCGCTCATCCGACCGAGTGGAGCGTCGCCGACACCATGTCGCACCTCGGTTCGGGCGCCGTCATCATGAAGCGCCGCTTCGATGACGTGGTCGCTGGCAAGGAGACCCCTTCGGAGTTCAACCAGTCGGTGTGGGACGTGTGGAACGCCAAGACCCCGCACGCGCAAGTCACCGACGCCCTCGCCGCGGACCAGTCACTGCTCGCACGAATCCTCGACATGACACCCGATGAGCGCGAAACCTTCCACTTCAACTTAGGCCCCCTGACCTTGGACTTCACGGGAGCTGTGGGTCTGCGCCTCAACGAGCACGTGTTGCACGTGTGGGACATCGAGGAGGCGTTCGACAAGAGCGCGGCGTTGCAGAGCGACGCGGTGCCATTCCTGCTCGACAACCTCGAGCTCGTCATCAAGTTCACCGCCAAGACAACTGGATCCGGTGACGTCCTTCGAATCCGCACGACCGAACCGCAGCGCGAGTTGGTCCTGACGCTCGGAGAGGAGGTCGTGACCCTCGAAGACGGTGAGGTGTCCGACGATCCCCACCACATCGAGATGCCGGCCGAATCCTTCGTCCGACTCCTCTACGGTCGCCTCGACGCCGCCCACACACCGGCGGCGGCCGAGTCCGAGCACCTCGAGAGTCTGCGAATCGTCTTTCCTGGGTTGTAACCGTGAAGCCGCGCCTGCAAATCGTCATAGGTTCGACGCGCCCGACACGATTCGCCGACAAACCACTCGCCTGGTTGCTCGATCGACTCTCGCATCGCGATGACATCGACGTCGATGTGCTCGACATGCGAGACCATCCCCTCGCGCTCTTCAATCTGGCGCTTTCGCCGGCACGAACACGTCGTGAGTACCCAAACGAAGACGTCGCGCGACTGGGAAGGGCCTTTGACGGTGCCGACGGGTACATCGTGCTCACGAGTGAGTACAACCACGGCTACCCGGCGTCGCTCAAGAACGCGCTCGACTACGTCTTCATTGAACTGAATCGAAAGCCGGTCTCGTTCGTCGGCTACGGAGGCGTGGGAGCGGCGAGGGCGATCGAACAACTTCGACTCGTCTGCGTCGAGTTCGAGATGGCACCGCTGCGACACGCGGTGCATATCCTGCCCGACGTCATGTTCCCTGCGATGACGGCCGAGGAGTTCGACCTCGAGGTCTTCGCGCCATTGGACGCACGACTCGACACGCTCATCAACGACCTCGTCTGGTGGACGAACGCCCTGAAGGAAGCGCGCGACGCCAGTTAGCTCGTGACGCTCTTTTCGAGCACACTCGTCATGTACGCGAGCTCGCTGTCGTAGATGTGTGCCGACTTCACGATCATGGTGAGCGATCCCACGCCGCGCGCCAGCTCCTTCGCGACGTCATCCTGGATGGACGCGAGTTCGACGAGATTGGCGTAGCCCTTCGCCCCGAAGTCAATGCTGTGGGCGTACACGACGAGTTCGAGTGCTCCATCGTCCAGATAGAAGTCGAGCAAGCTCACGCACGGAATGTAGGAGGTGTCGCTGAGGGGCTGGAACGTGGTGATCGTGGCGGACCGAGACGTCGGGTCGGCGCGGAGACGTTCGACCACCCACCGCAGCTGATCCAGTCCGCTGCGCGCGTAGTCGTGCAGACGGGTGGCGTAGCTGTCGGCGTCACCGAGTTCCGCCACCACGGTGTGATCGCTGAAGTTCGCGTGCATCCACGCGAGTCGATCGCGATCGGCGTATCGCTCGATGATCTCGTCGTCCACTCGAGGCGACGTCACGATCAGGTTCGCCATCATGACCTCATGAATGGAGAGTCCGTCGTATGTCGAGCGCGTCCCATCACCGAGGATGTGGCGCGCGACGCCGAGCCATGCCTCGCCAAGCGTGTCAGTCTCGATGTTCATCATCGCAACATTCTTAGCCACTGGATGAACGACGCACCGCGGCTCTGAAAACCACTGCAACCTGTGAACTGTTAGGAAAAACCACGACGCAGGAAGATGCGCCCCGCGCCGACTTCGACGTTGAGATCGAGATGCGGTGCGCGCCGCTGCTCGGCCGCGGTCTTCAATGAAGCGGGCACAGCGTTGAATGGTTGCGTCTCGTAGCCATCGCGACCGATATAGGTGACGTTGCCAGCACCGACATGGGTCTTCAGATTCACAATCGCGTCCGCCGGCACGTCCACGCTGAGAACGCCGACGGCGACGCTCGCGGTGACGGTCACAGGAGTCGTCGTGAACTGCACGTGTCGTAGATCGACGGTCAAGCTTCCAAATTCTGTTTGATACGTGCTCTGCACCTGCGCGAGCGAAGTGGGCTGGTCGACGCGTACGCCGCTTCCCCCGTGCATGGGTACGCCCGTCGATGCGAGGAATCCGAGGAATGCGCCGACGACCAAGATAAAGACCGTCATACCCGTCAAGAACACGAGTGCGACGAAGCGGCGGAGCATGTGCTGTCGAGCCGTGGAACGTAGGGAGAGGATCGCCAGCACGATCAAGAAGATCAACCAGAGAACGCCAAAGCCATTCCCGACACGTGGCGCGCCGCCCAACGTCGACAGCACGATGACCGCCACGACAACGACCCCCGCCAACAGCACGTAGCGAAGTAACCGAAGGTTCGACGTCGGTGGGGCGTCGCCCGTCTCGTCGAGGTCTCCGTCGGACACTTTGCCGTCCTGGGGGATTAGTACCCACATCGCGAGGTAGATCGCGGCCCCGAGACCGTAGAGGACGGTGAGGACGACGAAGACGACGCGCACGATGTTGGCGTCGACGTCGAAGCGCTCGCCGATGCCACCGGCCACGCCTCCCACCATCCGGCGCTTCGTACTGCGCCGCAGCTTCGTCGGCCTCGCCGGCACCGGCTCACTCGTATCAGCACCACTTGAGACCTGCTCGCGTTCTTCATCCATGCTTCAAATGTACGAGCCCCGCTGATCAAGGACTATGGGGACGAACCCTCAGGGGAGGGGCAGGGACGCACCATCGCTCAGGGTTTCCCCTTAGATACAACGAAGGAAGTAAGTGCAAGAATTCCAGTAGCGCCGAGAGACTGGATTAGCACGAAATGGAGGATCGCATGACCGTGACCACCTCAAGCCACGCGATCGTCGGGACACCTCAGCGACCGCTGCGTCGCGGTCGCGACAACTCCATCGTGGGCGGGGTCTGCGGGGGGTTCGCCACCCGTCTCGGCATCAAAGAACGCTGGATTCGGCTCATCTTCTGTCTGCTCACCCTCGTCTTCGGACTTGGCCTCCTGCTGTACATGACGTTTTGGGTCGTTCTCACACGTTCCGGTGAGGACACGTCGATCATCCAGCGAATCTTCCAGAACCGGCGTGAGGCGCAGTTCGTGCTGGTGGCGTTCATCATCACGCTGTTGCTGCTCATCGCCCTTGAGACGACGGGCGTCAACGTCACGCACGGCTTCGACTGGCCGATCCTGCTCAGCGTCTTCGCCGGGGTCGCGGTGTGGCGCGGAGCGTCGAGCGACGAACGGAACCACATTCAGGAGTTCATCAACTCGGCGCCGGTCATCGGTGGGGCCTCGTCGAAGAATCGCAAGGGCATCGCCCTTCGCGTCATCGCGGCCATTGCCCTCATCTACGCCGGGCTCCACACCATCAAGCACATCGGCGGCGTCTGGGCGTCGGCCGGGCCCGCGCTGTTCGGCACGCTCATCTTGATCGTGGGCGTGCTCGTCCTCCTCGCCCCGTGGTGGTTGCAGAACGTGCGCGAACTGACCTCCGAGCGGCGCGAGCGAGTACGAGCCGAAGAGCGCGCCGCGATGGTCGCCCACCTCCACGACTCGGTCCTGCAGACATTGACGCTGATCGAGCGCGCGGCCGCGAATGGCGGCGACGTCACGCGCCTCGCGCGAAACCAGGAACGCGAGCTTCGCCAGTGGCTCTTCAGTCCCGAGACGATCGCCAATTCGTCGACGTCGTTCGTCGGTCTCATGGGCGCCATCGAGCACGACGTCGAGAACGATTACGGCGTGAAGGTCGAGCTGGTCACGGTAGGTGACTGCGTCCCGGACGACAAGGTTCTCGCGCTCGTCGCGGCTGGACGCGAGGCGGCGATCAATGCGGCGAAGTGGTCCGAAGCACCGAGCGTCTCGATCTTCACCGAGGTGGAACCCAAGTCCGTCTCGATCTTCGTTCGTGACCGGGGCGTCGGATTCGACAGCGACGCGATCCCGGCCGATCGAAAGGGCATCGCCCTCTCGATCAGGCAGCGAATGGCCCAGTTCGGTGGCGAATCGTTCATCAACACCTCCAAGGGAACGGGCACCGAAGTGCAGCTCGTCATGCCCCGCAGCGAATGACCGACGCAGCCAAGCCGCGGGTATTCCTAGTCGACGACCACGAACTCATACGTGCAGGTATTCGTGCCGAAATCGCGAGTTCGGTGGACATCGTGGGCGAGGCCGACGAGGTCGAAGCAGCCGTCGAGATAATCCTCGAGCGCAGTCCCGACGTTGTCCTTCTTGACGTGCATATGCCTGACGGCGGCGGTCAGGCCGTCCTGCGCGCGGTCTGTGACGTCGACCCGACGGTGAAGTTCCTCGCGCTCTCGGTGTCGGACGCTGCCGGTGACGTCATCAGCGTCATTCGAGCTGGCGCGCGCGGCTACGTCACGAAGAACATCTCGGGACCGGAGTTGATCGACGCCATCTATCGAATCGCGGCGGGCGACGTCGTCTTCTCGCCTCGCCTCGCCGGCTTCGTCCTCGATGCCTTCACCGCCGACGCGCCCGATCAGTCCCGCGTGGCCGCGGTCGACCCTGAACTCGACCAACTCACCGCGCGCGAGCGACAAGTCCTGCGACTGATCGCGCGTGGCTATTCCTACAAGGACATCGCCAAGGAACTCGAGATCTCGACCAAGACCGTGGAGAGTCACGTGTCCTCGGTCCTACGAAAGTTGCAGCTCTCGAGTCGGTACCAGTTGTCGCACTGGGCGAGCGAGCGCCACCTCTTCTAGTCGCTTCGGGGCGGTCGTCCTATCTCAGTTCGGGTCGCTGACTGCTTCGCTCGAAGCGTCGACCCAGACGGGGATCTTTCTCGCCGCCGGACCAACGGCGACGTACAGGGTGGCGAGTACCCACAGGACGTAACAGGCCTTGGCGTTCACGAATGACAGCGCCGCGGTGAGTGCGTAAACGATGGGCGGTGGCGCAGCTCGCAGGATCGTTCGCTGGACCGCCTTCTTGTCGACGTGGCCAACGAAGAGCGAAAGGTGGAATGACAGGTAGACCCACAGGCTCATGAACGCGAGTCCAATCACCAACATGTTGATGCTGTAGAGCTCGGCCGCCGGTGCCGCTCCGGACGACTGCGTGAAGGAGTAGCGCGCGAGTACCGCGGTCGAGAACGGGAGGAACGCGACACAGAGCATCAACCCGAGGTTCAAGATCAAGAGCATCCGGTCCACGTCACGAACGCGGCGGAACATCGAGTGGTGCGCGACCCAGACGAAGCCGATCGTGGTGAAGGAGAGCCCGTAGGCGAGGTACGACGGCCAAAGGTGGCGAAGCGCTGCTCCCAGGTGGGTCCCGTTGGTGGAGGGGATCCGAATCTCAATGACGAGCAGCGTGATCGCGATGGCGAGGATGCCGTCACTGAAGGCCTCTAGTCGCTCTGATCCTCCGTCCGAAGAGCGTTCGGGCAAGATTGACCTGACCATCACCCATCCTTCCTCGCCACGGCTTGGTCAACTCTACGTATTCCAATGCGTGCAGGGCGCGAGCGCCCGTAAGATACCGGGCCAGAGGTGGGATCATGGAATGTTGGTCATGCAAAGGGGAGACCCCTGACGGCAAGCCGTTTTGCGCGAACTGTGGCGCGGCGCTGTCGCCTCGCTGCGGCTCGTGCGGCTCAGAGATCGACGCCGGCAAGCCGTTCTGCGCCAACTGTGGTGCCGCAGTGGCCGCGGCACCCCGAGCAACCTCTGACACCACGGCGTCAGACGCCAAGTCGGTGGCCGAACGCCGCCTCTGCTCGGTCATGTTCGTCGATTTGGTGGGCTTCACACCGTTGGCCGAAAAGCGTGACCCCGAACACATCCGCGAACTGCTGAGCGACTACTTCGACCGCGCGCAGCGGATCATCGACAGTTACGGCGGCACCGTAGAGAAGTTCATTGGTGACGCGGTCATGGCGGTGTGGGGGGCACCGACCGCGAACGAGGATGACGCGGAACGCGCCGTGCGCGCGGCACTGGACGTCGTGGCGTCGGTGACCGACTTGGGCTCCAAGTCCGGCCTCGACGATCTGCGGGCGCGCGGCGGCGTCGTGACCGGTGAAGTCGCGATCACCATTGGCAAGGTCGCCGAAGGCATGGTGCTGGGCGACACCGTGAACTCCGCCTCGCGCGTGCAGAGTGCCGCCGCGCCCGGGACGGTCCTCGTCGACGAGTCAACGTGGCGGGCCTCCTCCGGGGCGATCGCCTTCGAAGAGTTCGGAATGCTCGATCTGAAGGGAAAGTCCGAGGCCATCAATGCCTGGCGGGCGCTGCGGGTTGTCGCTCAGCGCAAGGGCCTCGGTCGCGCGCAGCGTCTCGAGCCTCCCTTCGTCGGCCGCGACGAGGAGATCCGTCTCATCAAGGACCTGCTCCACGCGACCTCGCGAGAGCAACGGGTACGACTCGTCTCGGTCACCGGCATCCCCGGCATCGGCAAGAGTCGACTTTCGTGGGAATTCCTGAAATACGTCGATGGCCTGGCCGACGACGTGTACTGGCATCAAGGTCGGTCGCGCACGTACGGCGAAGGCATCATTTTCGGTGCCCTGAGTGAGATGGTTCGGATGCGTGCCGGGATTCTCGAAGTCGAGGATGCGGCCTCGGCGACGACCAAACTGCGCGATTGTCTGCAGCGGTTCGTCCCCGACGCGGACGAGCGACAGTGGATCGAACCCTGCCTCTCTCACCTCCTCGGTCTCACCGACGCACCGACCACCGAACGAAACGAACTCTTCTCCGCCTGGCGCACGTTCTTCGAACGCGTGGCGGCCAACGGTCCTACGGTGCTCGTCTTCGAGGACCTCCAATGGGCGGACGCGGGACTCATTGACTTCGTTGAATCAATCCTTGAGTGGTCACGGAGCTTTCCCATCCTCGTCGTCACGTTGTCTCGTCCCGAGCTGATGGACCTGCGACCTACATGGGGCGCGGGACAGCGCAACTTCACCTCCTTGCACCTGGAACCCCTTTCTGCGACCTCGATGCGCGAATTGCTCAACGGCTTTGTTGAAGGACTCCCCGGCGAGGTCGCCGACAAGGTGCTCGAACGAGCCGAAGGTGTTCCTCTCTACGCGGTCGAGACCATCCGCATGCTGGTGGATCGGGGCGTCTTGGTCCAACGCGACGAGAACTACGTCGTGGAGGGAACGCTGGAACTCACCGAGATTCCAGAAACCCTCCACGCCTTGATCGCCTCGCGGCTCGACGCGCTTGCTCCCCACCAACGCGCGCTGATCCAAGACGCCGGTGTGGTCGGATCGACGTTCTCGATCGAGAGCCTCCTCGTGGTCAACGGAGGGCAACGTGATCAGGTCGAAAGGGAGTTGCGCGAGATGGTGCGCAAGGAATTCCTCTTCGCCGATAACGACCCGCGTTCGCCCGAGCGCGGGCAATACGGCTTCGTTCAAGGCGTCATTCGTGAAGTCGCCGTCGGTATGCTCGCGCGGCGCGATCGCAGCGCGAAGCACTTGGCGGTCGCTCGCTATGCCGAATCACTGAATGACGAAGAGTTGGCGGGCGTGATTGCAGCTCACTACCTGGAGGCACATCTCGCCGCGCCGGACGAACCAGGAAACGAGTCGACGGTCACGAGTGCCATTGAGTGGCTCGATCGTGCCGGTCAACGAGCGAAGTCCCTCGGCTCGCCTGAACAGGCACTCACCTTGTTCAATCAAGCGCTTACGTTGGTGACCGACGACGCGGAGCGAGCCGCGCTGCATCTGCGAGCCGCGTGGTCCGCAGCCGCGGCGTTGGAGCGCGAACCGGCATTGGAGCACTGCGAACGCTCGATCGCCCTTTACAGCGAGCTGGGGATGGTCGACGAAGCATCCACGTCCATCGCCGACCTACTGCGATTGAAGATGACGAGCCCTGACTCGAGCGAAATCGTGGAGCGCTGTGAGCGGGCGTACGCGCTCCTTGGAACGGGCGGGCACTCGTCCGCCCGACTTCAGCTGTCACTGGCGATCGCGGAATCGTTGGGGCATGGTGCCGATGTGGCGCGCGCACTCGAGTGGTGCGAGATTGGTATGGGGCTCGCCGAGGAGCTCGACGACGTGGCACAGTTTGCCCGCGGGCTCGGGGTTCGTTCGCTCGCACTTTTCACGATGGGGCGTCACCGAGAGGCGGTGATGTTGGCCAGAGGCATGGCCGAGATCGCCGACGAGGCGGGGGCCCTCAGCGAACAGGCTCGCGCCCGAACCGGTCTCAGCCTTTACATGCTCCCTGATGACCCCGCGTCGATGGTGGCGATCGCGGCAGAGGCAGCGGAGATTGCTGGTCGAGCTGGCTTCCGGGCACTGGAGATTACGAACCTCCTCAATATCGCCGAGACATCGATCCACGTGGGTCTTTGGGATGAAGCGACTCGCGCCATCGCCGAACTGCGCCAACGAAAGATCGGCCCGTGGCATCTCGGCTGGCTTCAAGAACTTGACCGACTGCTCGCCTCGCTCCGTGGTGATTTCGCTCGAGCCGATGAGACGGCTCAGGTAATCGACGAATTCGAGAATGACTCTTCACTCGCGGGATTCACGACTCGGCTCACGGCCTCGGCGTTCTCGGCACTCGCGAAGGGTGACTTGGAGACTGCTCAACGAGATTCTGCCGAGGCTCTCGCCCTTGACCCCATGGGCATCAACGCTTCGGTGGCGCTGGACATACTTATTCACGCAGCCCTTTGGCGTCGCGACGTCGCCCAGGTGCGCGAGGCAATCACCTCGACCCAGTTCAATCGAGGTCGAGCGATCATCGCGACTCGTAGGACGGCCGAAGCCGGCATCGCCGCGCTGGACGGTCGTCTCGACGACGCGGCCGAGATATACCGGGACGCGATTGAGCAATGGCGCGCCTTGGGCTGTGTGCTCGACCTCGCACTGTGCGAACTGGACCTCGTTTCACTCCTCGGCCCGGGCCACCCCGACGCGACGGCGGGCAAGGAGGCCCGCGACATCTTCACCCAACTCGGTGCCTTGCCGTTCCTGCAACGACTCAACGAGGTCGCTGAGGGCGAGTGACCCAGCTTGCGCAGGGGTTTCGCCACGGCGGCGATGCCCAAAGTCGCCGCATCTTCCTCGTAGCATTGCGGGTGTTGCGTTAGGAGACCAATGCGGATACTCATTGTGGGCGGCACGTCGTTCGTCGGTCGGGCCATTGCCTTCGCCGCTCTGGACGGCGGTCACGACGTCACCGTCATCAACCGCGGACAGACCGAGTCCGACCTTCCCGCCAGCGTCACGAGACTGGTCGGCGACCGCCAAGGCGACATGTCGGCGCTCAACGGGCTCTCCTTTGACGTCACGGTGGACGCCATTGCCTATCGACCGATCGACGTCGAAGTGCTCGCCGAAGCGCTCGGTGATCGCGGCGGCCACCATATCCAGATCTCTTCCATCTCGGCCTATTCGGACCCCGCCCTGCCCGGTGCGACCGAGGAGACCCTCGAGCTCTGGAGCGACGCGCCGACCGAGCCGGACGCGCCGATCACCGGTGAGACGTACGGGCCGCTGAAGGCCGCCTGCGAAAGAGCGGCGACGCAGTTTTTCGGCGACCAGCTGACCCTCGTGCGACCGACGTACGTGATCGGGAGCCACGACGCGACGATGCGCTTCCCCTATTGGGTCACAAGAATCCAGCGCGGGGGCAACGTCGCGGTCGCTGGCCCCCGCGACAATGCCCTGCAGTACATCGACGCGCGCGACGTGGGTGAATTCGTGGTCACGTTGGCAGACAAGACAACGCTGGGTGCCTTTCACGTCTGTGGCCCCTACCCCGCGCCTACGTTCTTCGGCGTGATGCAAGCAATCGCCGAACAAATAGGGCCGAGCGAGACCAATCTCGTCGAGGTGCCGCCTCGCCACGTCTCGAGTCATCACCTGGACTCGCGCTTCCCTCTCTGGTCAGGATCACGCAACGAGACGGTGATGGACCTCGACCCGGCGAAGGCCCTCACGGCCGGCCTCACCCTGCGAAGTCTCGAGGAGAGCGTCGATGACGTACTCGCCTGGTGGGATGACCGTGACCCACCTTCGTGGTGGCTCACTCGTGAACAAGAGGCGATGCTCGTTCGAACGAAGCCGTAATCGGCCGAGAATTGGTGCGTCCCAGAATTTCTTGCGTGAGTAGTAAGAAAGTAGCGACGCCGGACAGAAGCAGGTAATGGGCTCACCTCAAGATGATCGCTTTCGCCGACTCGTGCGCGAACACAGTTCGGCCGTCGGCAATTACCTGCGGCGACGCCTCTACCCCTTGACCTTGGCGGACCTTGACGACCTCGTGGAGGAGACGCTGTTCGTGGTGTGGCGAAGGCTCGATGACGTTCCGGCCGAAGCCGAGTTGCCCTGGATGATCGGGGTCGCGCGCAACGTTCTGAGAAACGCCCGCCGCAGCCAATATCGACGCACGGACTTTGAGGCCACGTTGAGCGAACCGGCCAACGAGCCCTCCGCAGAAGACTTCGTAATCGCCGACGTCGGCGTGCGCGACGCCCTCGTCGCACTCAATGATGACGACCGCGAGATCTTGATGTTGAACGCCTGGGACGGACTTGACACCCACGAACTCGGCGTCGCCCTCTCCATCACGACGAACGCCGCCGCGGTGCGACTTTCGCGCGCCCAGTCGCGTTTTCGCGAACGATTCGCCGCGACGCAGGTCATCTGAAAGTTCTGACCGGTTCGCGACAAGAACTAGGTATGAAGGCGAAGGAGATCCGATGAGTGACTTTGACGAACGACTGCGCGCGGCCGATCCGGTCGCGGGGATGTCGTATCAACACCCCAACGCGGACGCGATGATCTCGCGCATCGAGGCGCGCGCACCGTTGGCGCGGCGACACGTGTTGCGTAGTTTCCAATTGAAGATGGCGAGCGCGGTCACCATGGCCGCGGTCCTCACCGTGGGCGGTATTGCGGTGCTCGACGGCGCAGGACCGGCCCTCCAAGTGCTCTCGCTGAGCGCGGCGAAGGCGTCGCCCCACACTCCATCGAGCTTTGGCACCTCAGAAGTGCCACGAAGCGGAATTATGCGGATCTTCGAGGAGTTCAACTTCACCGCCGGTCCCGACCTCAGCACGACCGCCGGGACGGCCCCCTCGTACGAGTTGTCGCTGCCCGCCAGCGCTTCGTCCGAGGCATCGCGGCTCGCCACTATCTTCGCGGTCTCGGGCACCCCGACCGACACCAATGGGGACGGGAGTGACTGGACCATCACCGACGCCGCGGGCGACACCCTCGACTACGAGAGCTACGGCGGCGTCCCGCAGTGGTACTACAACGCCGCGCCCTCGAACGCGTCATCCATCACGACCACCGAAGGCACCACCGCGAACGTGCCAAGCGTTGCCACCATCGCGGCCGACGTCCAGGGCTACCTCACCCAGATGGGTTACGGCTACGCCGTCACCGATCCCCAATACTCGACGTCGACGGTCACCTACAGCAACCCCGGGCAGCCCGACGTCACGTCGAACGAAGCGACGGCGAACTTCACCGTCACGGTCAACGGCGTGGCCACGGATCAGAGCGTCAACATCACCGTCGACTCGAACAACAACGTGATCGAAGCCGACGGACCGGCCTTCACGTTGATGCCGTCGGTCAGTTACCCGCTGCAGAGCCCGGCGGCCGGTGTGAGCGTGCTCGAGGCCCAACAGCAGGTGGAGTTCGCGTCCGCGGCCGGTGGCACGTCGGACCAGGGGAATGGCGCACCGCTCTCGTCGGGAGCGAGCACTGGCACGTCGACCACTGCACCCGTGTCGCCTCCCTCGGACACGACCACGACGGACCCTGGCACCGCACCCACGACGACGCAACCCTCGGGCCCGCCGATCGTCGATGTCACGCTCGACTCGGTCTCCACGTCGCTGTCGTCGTACACACTGACCGACGGGTCGGTGTGGATGCTGCCGATGTACACCTACACCGGCACCGTGACCAACGCCGACGGGTCGACGTACACGGGGACATGGACAACGTTGGCCGTTGACCCCTCCTACGTGCAACTGCCCGTCTCGTCATCAGGAGGTATAAATCCCGGCGGACCCATCCTCTACTAAACACAATCAGTCAGTCTGAAGACTGGAGCCGACGCAGACTTCAATCGCTCAGACGTCAGTACACACGCAGACCCCGCGCCACTGGCGCGGGGTCTGTTCATTCGCCACTGCGCCGCGTCGAACGTCTCGTCGGGCGCTCGCGCGCGGGGTTGACCACCTCGGGTCGGGCGGCGGCGAACTTAGCGGCGCCCGGTGAGCGATGTGGTGGGCGAAGTGGCTCCACGATGCCGGCTCGAAGGTGGCGGCGCGTGCCCGACCACGGCGCGAGGGGTGCGGTGAAGTGATCGGCGATGAAATAGGCGGAGCGTTCGTAGTTGATGCGCCACCCCTTGAAGTGCGGCCAGGCCTCTTCGGCCGTGCGCTCCATCGGGAATCCATATTCGGCCAGGCGAAAGACGGCGCTCTGGAACTCCGCGAACTCGAGCGTGATCGAACCGTCGGGGTCCGGGTCGGTGTCCACCTTCTGGCCGAGCGAGAGCGCGATGCGATTGAACATGGTGAAGCCCATGCGAAGACACAACCGCGTGGAACTCGGTGCCGTGCTCGGCGCCAGGGACAACTGCATCGCCCCCGCGTCGAGGACGGCGAGCAGGCCGATGATCCAATTCAGCCACGGCTCAGGTGAACGAAACAACAGCAACACGGGGTAGGTCGTGTGACTCTCGGTCACCTCGGCCGCCCACTGCTCCCAGTCCGCGTAGAGCTGTGGCAGCGCGTCGGTGATGCCGACGAGCTGATGACGTGACAGCAGCTCGGGGCCCCACGCCGGCGCGCCGGCGCGACTCTCGAGCATCGTGACGAGCGCCTCACGGCGACTGAAGGAGCTGTAGAGCGACGGCAGATAGGCGATCTGGAGGGCGACGATCACGACCCACGTCGCCCCCGCGGCGATGTCGATGCCCGAGTTGGGGTTGCCGCCCTCATGGACCGCCCCAACCGTGAACAGCGAGGTCAGCGACTGGGTGAAGGCGAGGCCGAAGGAGTGCGTGGTCGGCATCAACATGAGCGCGAAGCCGAGCACGAGCGAGATCGCCCAGAATACGAGTTGCGCGATGAGCGCGACCGGCGCCGTCGGGGCCAGGATCTGGTCCTTGCCCTCGTAGGTGCGCGCCAGACGCGAAAGATTGAGGAACGTGGCGTGGACTGCCTTGTTCACGATCAACGTCAGTTTCTCGAGCCCCTGTGGCTGGCGCGGGAGGACCAGGATGAAGAGCACTGAGATGACCGTCACGAGCACGATGAAAGCGCCGGCGAGGTATTCGACTACGAACACCGGCCTACCCCGCCACGATCTCGCGCGCCGCGATGACGTTTGACGGACCGCACGTAGCCTCCCCTGCTCGCCTGGTCGACGATGAACCAGTGTGAACCATGAACCATCAAGCGTAGGCGCAGGCCGCGCGCACGGTGGCCCAATAGTGTTGGTCCATGCAGGAGCTGGCCGTCACGCTGGAAGGTCGATTCGTCACGCTGACCCCCCTGACGTTCGACGCCGTCGCGGGCCTCGTCGCCGCCGCCTCCGGCGACCGTTCGACCTTCACGTGGTCCCGGATTCCCGACACGTACGAAGGCATGGAGGCCGTCGTTCGTGGCCTGCTCGCCGATCGCGACGGTCGAAGCGCGGTCCCCTTCGTCACGCGAGCGAGCGACACGGGCGAGATCATCGGGATGACGAGGTTTCTGCTGCTGCGTTGGTGGCGCAACCGGCCCTACCCCGACGCGGCCGAGATCGGCGGCACGTTTCTGTCGGCGCCCTGGCAGCGAACGGCGTGCAACACCGAGGCGAAGCTCCTCATGATGAGCCACGCCTTTGACGTGTGGGGGGTCGAGCGTCTCGACCTCAAGTCCGACGAGCGCAACGAGCGCTCACGACGCGCGATGGAGCGACTCGGCGCGCGTTTCGAGGGCGTGCTGCGCAACTGGCAGCCTTCGCAGGTGACCGGCGAGGAGGGGCGCACGCGCAATTCCGCGATGTATTCGATACTTCCGGCGGAGTGGCCCGAGATTAAGACCCGTCTCGCCGCACGACTTCAGTGACTACGTCGAGCTGACGCCGCTCGCCACCGACGTCGGCGCCGACCGGGGCTCGGCCAGTCGCAAATGCAGCGCGATGGCGCCACTCGCGATCGCGGCGTAGAAGCACCACAGCGACGCGAAGCCGTCGGCGCAGAGCCGCGCCAACACGATCACCGCGAGCAGGTTGACGGCGCCGAACCACACAACGTTGCGCACATCCGACGCGAGCATCGAACCGCACGTTGCGGCGATATAGAGCCCAATGATGATGACACCGTGCTGCAGGCCGATCGTGTACGCGATGTGGTACGAACCGAGCTTCGCCGACGGGTGACCGCGCAGCATCGTCTCGAGCAGGATCGCCGAGACGGCGAGGCCCGCGACGAGGAAGGGCGCGATGACTTTGCGACGCGATCTCGGCTCGAGGAGGAAGACCATCGT
Organism: uncultured Acidimicrobiaceae bacterium; assembly: GCA_963804305.1. Lineage (GTDB taxonomy): Bacteria > Actinomycetota > Acidimicrobiia > Acidimicrobiales > RAAP-2 > RAAP-2. The sequence continues at coordinate 193,824 of CAWDPR010000003.1, forward strand.
GGGCACGAGGGTCGGCAAGACGACGAAGGCGAAGACGAGGTAGATCCACATCGCGACGACGCCGACACCGTGAGGGACGTGTCCCTGCAGTTGCCACCAGACGAACGCCTCGTCCACCTGGTGCAGTCCCAGCAGGATCGGGAACGGCGCGATGAGCCGATACTCCGGTCGACCGCGCAGGTGCAAGCAGGCGTCCACCCCGATGGCCGTGACCACGAGGCCACCGATGAGGTCACCCTCAGGTGAGAAGCACATGGTCGCTCACGGACGCCGACACGGTCAGGCGGCTGACTCGCGATACTCCGAAGTGACGCATACGGCACCCTAACCCTGTTGCGTCGGACACGGAGAGAAGTTTTTCAACGCGCAGCAGTCGCGTCAAGTAGCTGCGTTAGCGCTGTTCGATCAGGTCCATGTAGTCGTCGTTCCAGAGATCGAAGTACTCCTCGGGCAACAAGACGGCGTGCGTGGGCTCAAGTGTCTCGACGAAGCCGCGTTCGTGACTCACCGCGACGATCGTCCCCTTCCACTTGTGCATCATCTCGCCGAGGGCCACCACACTCGCCGGGTCCAGGTTGTTCGTCGGTTCGTCCAACAAAAGCAGATTGGCGTCACTTGACGCGAGGATCGCCAACGCGAGCTTCGCGCGCTCGCCACCCGACAGCGTGCCGGGCATCTGGTGGGCGGCCGATCCCTTGAGGCCGAACGCGCCGAGCAGCGATCGTCGCTGCACCTCGGTCACGACCGTCGCGTTCTCCAGGTTGCCGAGCACGGTCTTGTCGAAATCCAGTTGCTCGTTCTCCTGGGCGAAGTAGCCCACCGTCACGTTCGCGCCGAACTTCACGACCCCCTGCTGTGCCTTTTGCGTCCCGGCCAGGCAGCGAAGCATCGAGGACTTACCCGCGCCGTTTCGACCGACGATCACGATGCGGTCGCCGCGGCGCGTGATGAAATTCACGTCGCGCAGTACCTTGAGCGGGCCGTAACTCACGGCGACGTGTTCAACGGTCATCGGCACGTCACCACTTCGAGGCGGGATGGGGAGCTTGAAGGTGACCTTGCGCTCCTTCTTGGTCACCTCGACGCGATTGTCCTGGAGCTTCTCGACCTTGCGGTCGAGCACCTTCGCCAGCCGCGCGCGCTTCTCGGTCTGTCCGCGCATCGAGTCGGCCAGTTTGGAGAACCGGTCGATCTGCTCGTCCTGGTGCGCGGCGAGCTTCTCCTCGGAGAGTCGGCGCTCCTCCTCGAGTTTCAAGAACTTGGAGTAGTTGCCCTTGTACTCGCGCAACTGCCCTTCGCGCAACGCGAGCACCCGGTCGATCGACTTGTCCAAAAGGGGCAGGTCGTGACTGATGACGAGCACCGTGCCACGGAAGCGGTCGAGTTCTTCGAAGAGCCAGCGCTTGGCGGCCTTGTCGAGGTGGTTCGTCGGTTCGTCGAGCACCATGGTGTTCGGCTGTTCGTAGAGGACGCGCATGAGGTCCACACGGCGGCGCTGACCCCCCGAGAGCGAGTTCAGGTCCTCGAGGAGGAGGTCCTCCTCGAGGCCGAGTCCGGCGGCCAATCGCGACACCTCGGATTCGGCTTCATAGCCACCGCGTTCGCGGAAGTCCTCTTCGAGGGCGGTGAATCGGTGGATCGTCTCGTCGGTCGGGTCCGCGGCGAGCTCGTGGCGGGCGTGCTGCATGTCGGCATCGAGTTGGTCGAGGCCGCGCGCGCTCAGCACGTGACTCAGTCCGATCGGCTCGACACCCAACCCTCCGGGCACCGGTTCCTGGGGCAGGTGGCTCAGGGTGCCCTGGTGGGTCACGGTCCCCTCGATGCGCAGGTGCTCGGGATGTTCGCCGAGCAGCACCGACATCAGGGTCGACTTGCCAGCGCCGTTTCGTCCGACGATGCCCACCTTCTCGGCGTTGCCGACCGTGAAGGAGACGGGGTTGAGGATGCGTCGAGCGCCGATCTCTATGCCTAAATCTCGAACTATGAGCATTTAGCGCCCTAGCAACTCAGCCGCTGCAGTGAGCTCGTCTCGAAACTGCGGGTGGGCGATGTTCGTCAGTAGCTCGGCGCGCTCCCGCACGGTTCGTCCGCGCAGGTCCGCCGCGCCGTATTCGGTCACGATGACGCCCGCCAACGCGCGTGGCGAAGTCACGGTCGAATGCGGGGTCATGAGTCCAATGATACGGCTCTTCAGTTCGCCGTTGACCGTCGCGGTCGACTGGAGGCAGATCAGCGAAACGTGCTCGAGCGAAAGGCTCGTCCCTTCGGTGAAGTCCTGGTGCCCTCCGACCCCCGAGAACTGCCGGGGACCGATGGTGTCGGCGATGATCTGACCCTGCAGGTCGACTTCGAGCGCCGAGTTGATCGAGACCATTCGGTGGTTCTGCGCGATGACGTGAGGGTCGTTCGTGTAGAACACGGGTGCGACGCCGATATCGGGATTGTCATCCATGAAGTCGTACATCGCGCGGCTCCCCGTCGCGAAGGTGATCACCGACGAGCCTCGGTTGATCGACTTCTTCGTATTGGTGACCTTCCCCGCGACCATCAACTCGAAGAGGCCGTCAGTGAACATCTCGGAGTGGACGCCGTACTCGCCGCCGTCACCCTCGCACAGGGCGTGCGCCACGAGGTTGGGAACCGCCCCGATGCCGGTCTGCAACGTCGCGCCGTCGGGGATGAACGCGGCGGCGAACTCGGCGATCTTCAGGTCCTCGGGCGATCCCGCCTCGGTCCCCAAGGCGACAGGCTGTTCGTCGGTGTAGACAATGACGTCGACATCGTCGAGATCGAGGTGGTTCTCGTGACCCTCGAGTGCGCGGGTGCGCGGGTAGTGCGGCGACGCCTCGACGATGAGGAGTCGATTGGGGTCACGACCGGCACGCAGCAACTCTTCGCGGTGCGCTCCGTTGTACAGGGAAAGACTGACCCGCCCGTGCTCGTCGGGCATCGACACCGGCGCCATCATCACTCGGCACCCCAGGTGCTGGATCAACAGGCCGTAGTGGCGAAAGAACGACGGGACGTGCGCCACGTCGGCGCCCTGCGCCGCCAGCTGACGTTCGACGCCGCCGTAGAAGCTCACACGATAGTGCACGTTGGGCCGAAGGAAGATGTCGGGTGGACCGAGGGAGAGGCCCCCGCTGAAGGTCAGGTCCTCCCAGTCCGAGCGCTGCGCGAGTGCACGAAGCATCGCGATCGGCGTGCCGCTGATGATCCCGAATCCGGCCGTGTCACGGGGATGGAACAGTGCGGTCGCCTCCTCGGCGCTCATCTCGCGGGCAGTCATCGCAACATTCTGCCCGACGCGGCGCTCTGTGGGATTATTTGGAGATGAGCGAGACCTTCACCATCGACGTCTGGAGCGACGTCGTCTGCCCCTTCTGCTATCTCGGTACGCGACAGTTAGCCGAGGCGCTCACGCACTTCGAGCACCGCGACCGCGTGGAACTACGCCATCGCGCCTTCGAACTCGATCCACGGGCGAAGCCACACTACGACGCCTCGCTCGAAGAACTGGTGGCGCAAAAGTACTCGATGCCCGTGTCGAGTGTGCAGACCATGCACGCCCGCATGCAAGAAGAGGCGCGCCAACTGGGCATGGAGTGGTCGCTCGATAGGGCCCAGCCAACCAACACGTTCGATGCCCATCGGGTCATTGCTCTCGCCTCAACGCAGAGCCTCGGCACCGAGATGAGCGAACGACTCTTTCGCGCCTACTTCTGTGAAGGTGAACTGATCAGCGACCGCGTACGCCTCGGCGAACTCGCGCGCGACACGGGCGTCACGGGCGTTGACGGACTCTGGGACAGCGACGTGTTCGCTGAAGACGTTCGCAGTGACGAATCGGCCGCGCAGGAGCTTGGGATCACCGGCGTGCCCTGCCTCTTGCTCGACGGCAAGTTCATGGTCGTGGGCGCCCAGGGCGCCCATCAGATACTCGACGTGCTGCGTCGGGCCTGGTCGCGACGGGCGGCCTAGTCCTCGTCTTCAGTCGGCATGAGGGCGGCGGTTGCGACCGAATGCCCTTCGTCGAGGTTCATGACGCGAACACCCGTCGCGTCGCGTCCCTGTGAGGACACCTCGCGCACGGGCGTGCGGATGAGTACTCCCCCACTCGACGCCAGCATGACCTCGTCATCGAGGCGCGTCATGAATGCGGCGACCACGAAGCCGCGTGCCGCGGTCAACTTAATGGCGCGAACGCCCTGACCACCTCGACCCTGACGATTGAATCGTTCGATCTTCACCCGCTTGCCAAAGCCCGTGTCGGTGACGACGAAGAGGTCGGCGTCGTCGCGGACTACGTCGAGCGAGATGGCCTTGTCGTCGCCGCGCAGCTTGATGCCCCGCACGCCCATCGAGTCACGGCCGACTTCGCGTACTTCACTCTCCGCGAATCGGATCGCCATCCCCCGATACGTGACGACCATCAGTTCCTCGGTGCCACTCGTGGCGACGACGCGCACGACCTCGTCACCCTCACGAAGGTTGATGGCGATCCAACCCTCGCGCCGCGATTTGTCGTACTCACTGAAGGCGGTCTTCTTCACCGTCCCGTTCGCTGTCGCGAAGACGAGGAACTTGTCCTTCGGGAAGTCGTCGGTCGTCACGATGGCCTGGATCAACTCTCCGGGCTGAAGGTTGAGCAGGTTGACGATGGCCGTGCCCTTCGCCGTGCGCTCCTTCATCGGGATCTCGTGGCCGCGCAGACGAAAGACCCGTCCGCGGTTCGAGAACAACAGGAGGTAGGCGTGCGTGGTCGTGTGCAGGATCTGCTGCACGAAGTCCTCGTCGCGCAACTTTGCGCCCTGCACGCCGCGCCCGCCGCGCCCCTGGACGCGGAAGGCGTCGGTGGCGACGGACTTCACGTAGCCAGCTTGGGTCATGGTGATGACGATGTCCTCGTCGTCGATGAGGTCTTCCATCCCGAGTTCGCCCGGGTCGTTCACGATTTGGGTCACGCGCGCATTGGCGTACTTGTCGCGAATCGCCGTGATCTCGTCGGCGATCACGCCGCGGAGCTTCGCGTCGCTCGCCAGGATCGATTGGAGCTCGGCGATCGTTTCGCGGAGCTTCGCCATCTCGTCCTCGAGCTCGCTGCGACCAAGTCGGGTGAGCCGGCCGAGCGTCATGTCCAAGATGTGATTGGCCTGCTCCTCGGAGAACTCGAACGGGGCTGCCATCAACGCGATCCGCGCAGCGCCACGGTCGTCGGATCCGCGAATCGCCGCGATCACGAGGTCCAGCATGTCGATGGCCTTGAGGAGGCCTTCGACGATGTGGGCTCGGGCCTCCGCCTTGCGCAGACGGAACTGTGTCCGGCGCGTCACGACCTCCACCTGGTGGGCGATGTAGTGCGTCAGTGCCTGCGCAAGGTTCAAGGTGCGAGGAACCCCATCGACGAGGGCCAGCATGTTCACCGCGAACGTCGTCTGCAGTGACGTGTTCTTGTAGAGCTTGTTCAATACGACGTTCGCGTTCGCGTCGCGCTTCAGTTTGATCACGAGGCGGGCTTGGCGGCCGGCGGAGTCGTTCTGGACCGCCGATATGCCGTCGACCTCGCCGTTCTTGACGAGGTCGTAGATCTTCTCCTCGATGGACTCGACCGACACTTCATAGGGGAACTCGGTGACCACGATGCGCACATCGCGGCTCGTCTCCTCGATCTCGGCGACGGCGCGCATCTTGATCGAGCCGCGGCCGGTTCGATAGGCGTCAAGGATCCCTTGACGTCCGAGGATCTGCGCGCCGGTCGGGAAGTCTGGTCCCTTCACGTACTCTATGAGGTCGTCTGAGGACGCCTCTGGATTCGCCAGTAGATGCAGCGTCGCGTTGATAACTTCGGCGAGGTTGTGCGGCGGGATCTTCGTCGCCATACCGACCGCGATGCCCTGGGACCCGTTGACCAGGAGGTTGGGGAATCGCGACGGCAGCACCGTGGGTTGCTGGGTCGAGTTGTCGTAGTTGGCCTCGAAGTCGACGGTCTCTTCGTCGATCGAATCGAGGAGTTCGAGCGCGATCGGCGCCAAGCGGCACTCGGTGTAGCGCATGGCGGCGGCACCCTCGTCGGGTCCGGTGCCACCGAAGTTGCCGTGACCACTCACAAGCGGGTGACGCATCGCGAAGTCCTGCACCATTCGAACCAACGCGTCGTAGATCGCGCTGTCACCGTGCGGATGGTAGGTGCCCATCACCTCACCGACGACCTTCGCGCACTTCGCGTGTGGACGGTCCGGTCGAAGTCCTTGATCGAACATTGAATAGAGGATGCGACGGTGTACGGGCTTCAGGCCGTCCCTCGCGTCAGGGAGGGCCCGCGACACGATGACCGACATCGAGTACTCCAGGAACGAACGCTCCATCTCGAGGTTGATCTCGATCGGTTCGATGTAGCCAATGACCTCTTCGACGGGTGGCGTCGTGTCGCCGGTGTTGTCGCTCTTGCGTGCCATATGCCTCTCCCCTTAGATGTCCAGGAAGCGAACGTCTTTGGCGTTCGTTTGGATGAAGTGGCGTCGCTGGGGTACGTCGTCACCCATGAGAATCGAACAGACCTCGTCGGCGAGCGCCGCCTGTTCCACCGTTATCTGCAACAACGCGCGCTTCGAGGGGTCCATCGTCGTATCGCGCAACTCGTCGAAGTCCATCTCGCCGAGACCCTTCAGTCGCTGGAAGTCGTTCTTGTGATCCGGGTGTTCGCTCAGGAACTTCGCCTTGGCGATGTCGTCGCGAAGATAGACCTTCTCTTTACCCACGAGCGTCGAGTACAACGGCGGCTGGCCCACGTACACGTGGCCGTTGTTGACGAGTTCGGTCATCTGTCGAAAGAAGAACGTCAGCAAGAGCGTCCGGATGTGACTGCCGTCGACGTCCGCGTCGGCCAACAGGATGATCTTGTCGTAGCGAATCTTGGTGACGTCGAAGTCGGCGTCGACGCCGGCCCCGATCGCCGAGATCAATGCCTGGATCTCGGTGTTGCGCAGGATTTTGTCGGAGCGCGCCTTCTCCACGTTCAGAATCTTCCCGCGAATCGGAAGGATCGCCTGGATGCGCGGATTGCGCGCGTCCTTCGCGGAGCCGCCGGCGGAGTTGCCCTCGACAATGAAGAGCTCGCACTCGCGCGGTTCGTTCGACGAACAGTCCACGAGTTTCCCCGGCAGGCCGGCACCGTCGAGTGCGCTCTTTCGTCGGGTGAGGTCGCGAGCCTGGTGCGCCGCCATGCGCGCACGCGACGCCTGCACCGCCTTCGCGACGATCTGGCTGCCCTCTTTGGGATTCTCCTCGAGCCAGTCGGCCAGCTTCTCGTTGGTCGCACGTTCCACGAGCGAGCGGATGGAGACGTTGCCCAGCTTGCCCTTGGTCTGACCTTCGAACTGTGGCTCCGCCAGACGCACCGAGATGACCGCGGTGAGACCTTCGCGGATGTCATCTCCCGTGAGGTTCTCCTCCTTCTCCTTCAACAGATTTCGCTTGCGCGCGTAGCGGTTCACGACGTTGGTGATGGCCTTGCGGAATCCCTCTTCGTGCATGCCACCTTCGATGGTGGAGATGCCGTTCGCGAATGAGTGAATGCTCTCGTAGTAGCCGGTGTTCCACTGGAAGGCGACTTCGACTTCTTGGCGCTCCTCGGATTGGTCGTAGGAACCGACCTTGCGAAAGAGCGACTCTTTGGAGTTGTTGAGGTGACGCACGTAGTCGGCGATGCCGCCGTTGTACTTGTAGGTCTCTTTCGCTTGGCGTCCTTCGCGTTCGTCGACAAAACGAATCTCGAGGCCGCGGTTCAAGAACGCTTTGATCTGCAGACGCTCGAGCACGGTCTGCGCGCGGAACTCGACGTCTTCGAAGATCGACGGGTCGGGCGAGAAGGTGATGGTCGTGCCGGTGCGTCCGCGTGGCGCGGGACCGGTGACCTTCATCTTCCCCTGCATCTTGCCGCCGTTCTTGAAGTTCAGCACGTGGTGCTTGTCGTCGACGTCGATCTCGAGTGTCAGCTCCTTCGACAGTGCGTTGACCACCGACACGCCGACGCCGTGCAGGCCTCCCGAGACCTTGTAGCCCTCGCCGCCGAACTTTCCGCCCGCGTGCAGCGTCGTCAGGACGATCTCGGCCGCGGTTTGGCCGGGGTAACCAGGCATCTCGCCGACGGGAATGCCGCGGCCGTCGTCGGCGACGCGGACACTTCCGTTGGCCAGGATGGTCACGTCGATGCGCGAGCAAAAGCCCGCCATCGCCTCGTCGACGGAGTTGTCGACCACCTCCCAAATGAGGTGATGGAGACCGGAGGGTCCCGTCGAACCGATGTACATGCCGGGTCGCACCCTGACTGGTTCTAGACCTTCGAGAACGGTGATGTCGCTAGCGTCGTAGCTAGCAGGTCCCTTGGTCTTCTGGGGCACGAAGGCATCCTCTCGATAACGAAATAGTGGCGCTTTCCGGCGCTGTCGAAGACAATTTTTCGACTGCTCCATCCTACCCGAGACGCCGTCACATTCGGCCCTCCAGAAGGCCCAAACGGGCACTTCTTTTGGCTATTTTTGGGGCTTCGCGAGGGCGGTTCGAAGTGACGTGGGAGCACGCTCGCCGAGCGTCGCGAAACCATCCAGGATCGACGTCGCGTCACTCATCACGCGCTGTGCGAACGCGCCCGACGGAACGCTCACTAGGAGTACTCCGTTCTTCACGAACTCCGGTCTGCAGTGCTCGGCGATCACCGGATCCACGATGCTCGCCCACATCGTTCGTATCTCGTCAATGTCACGCAGGTCGACTTTCTTCAATCGTCCAGCAAGGGTGTTGAGGAGCTCAGCGAGCTTCGCGGGCTGTTCGTCACGGGCATTCATGATGAGAACTTCGTGAGGTCGATCACCGCCGCGGGATGCAGCGCCGTGGGCAACGGCGACGCAGTCGTCACGAGCGTTTGTCCTGTTGGGAGCAGATTTAGGAGCCGATCGCTTCGCATCGGATCGAGTTCACTGAAGACGTCGTCGAGGAGCAACAGCGGGTCGACGCCCCGGCGTTGTTGCACCAGTGCGTGACCAGCGAGTCGCAGAGCGAGCGCTAACGAGCGCTGCTCCCCCTGTGATGCCTGTCGCCTCGTGTCGCGTCCGTTCAGGTCGAGCGCGATGTCGTCACGCTGCGGTCCGAGCGTGGTGTGACCGCGAAACCGATCGTCATCGAATGCTCTTCGCAACGCGTCGGCGAGCTCCCCGCGCCACGATCGCTCGTATGACACGTCGACGCGAGAGTCGTCCTCGGCGAGTTCGTGGTAGTAGTGCGCGACGAGCGGCGCGACGTCATCGAGAAGTCGCAGTCGAAGTGCGACGAGTTCATCGCTGACCTTGCAGAAGTCACTCGTCCACACCTCGAGTTCGTCGTACTGCGACGTCGTGGGACGCTCCCCCGCGAGTGCGCGCAGCAGTGCGTTTCGTTGACTGAGGATCCGGGCGAAGCGCTCCACGACGTCGCTGCTCGTGGGATCGACGTCGGTCATCAAATTGGTCAAGAAGAGTCGTCGATTCTCGGGGCCCTCGCGGACGATGTCGACCCCTTCGGGTGTGAACACCGTGAGGGGAAGCGCCTCGGCCAACTCAGCGCGCGACTTTGGTCGCTGTCCGTTCACCAACATCCGCTTCGTCGTGTTTCTCGCGCCTCGGGTGAGGGTCAGATCGACTTGGATCCGGCGTTCGCGCTGGAATAACACGCCGTGCACCTCACTGACGCTCTCGCCGGCTCTGATCATGTCACTCGCCACACTCGTGCGAAAGGACGATGCCGTCGCGAGGGCGTACACCGCTTCAAGGATCGACGTCTTCCCCGTGCCGTTGGCCGAAAGAAGGACGGTGATGGCGCTGGCGTCAGGTTGGAAAGAGAGTTCCTGGAAGAGCCTGAAATCACGTAGTCGTAGCTCGTGGAGACCCACGACACTCGTCCGAACTACTGGACGCGCACTGGCATGAGGAGGTAGCGGAATCGCGTGTCCTCAACACCGTGAACCATGGCGGGTCGCACCGAGTCCGACATTTCCAACACCACCTCGTCGCCGGGTACGGCTTCAATGCCATCGATCAGGAAACTTGGGTTGAAGGCGATGGTCATCTCCTCGCCGCCGTAATCCGCGTCGACGTTGTCCTCGACGTCGCCGGCGTCATGGCTCTGGGTACGAATCTCGACGGTGTGATCCTTCATCGTGAGTCGCACGGACGACGTCGAATCCTTCGCGAGTAGCTTCGCGCGCTTGAGTGAGGTCAGGAGTGTGTCCTTCGCTACCCGCAGTTGGTTGGGGTAGCTCGCGGGGATGAGTTGCAGAACCGACGGATAGTTGCCGTCGATGAGTCGTGACGCGATGCTGGTGCCGCCTACGACGAAACAGATCTCTGCATCGGTGAGGGTGACACCGATTTGGCCGTCGTCGGGTAGCGACGCCGCTGCTCGCTGCAGCTCTTGGAGGGCCCGGGCGGGCACGAGGAGGTCCTGGGCGCCGCCGATACCCTCCACCTCAGGGACGTCACGGACGGCGAGTCGGTAGGAGTCGGTCGCGATCATCCGCAACACGCCATTATCGGTAGTGAACAACACGCCGGTCAGCAGGGGCCTCGCGTCGTCGTTGGCGGCCGCTCGGACCACCTGATTCAGTCCTTGGATGAGGTCGTTGGCGGCGATGGATGTGAGTTGTCCGGTGATGGGAGGGAGCTTGGGGTAGTCAGCGACCGAGAATGTACGAAGTGAGAACTTGGCACGTCCTAGTGAAACCTCCACCGTCTCGTCATTGCTCGCGATCGTGACGGCTCCCGCCTCGAGCGAACGGACGGCATCGACGATGAGCCTCGCCGGAACGACTGACGATCCATCCTCGATGCCGATGACGTCGACGGTCGTGCGGACCGTTATGTCCAGATCGGTTCCGGTGACGACCAACTGATTGCCACTCAGCGACAGAAGGACTCCTGACGAGGCGCCGATCAATCGCGTGGCTACCACCCGACTCGCAGCACTCAATGCTTCCACAAGGATGTCGCGCTCAGACTTGAACTTCATGGGACTGCCTTTCTTTGCTACTGAGGTTACGGTGTGTTTTTGTATGTGGAGAAGTCTTAGTAGTAGTAGGTCTGTGGATATGTGGAGTACTCCACAATACTCCTGGTCGAGACCTACTTTTACGAAGCTTCGCTACACACACCTCTGTTGCTAACTGTTTCAACTCTGACCGCTCAACCTTGAAGTCATGTGCACGACGTGGTGGTTGTCAACCTGTAATCAACAAGGTGACCCCAACGTTGCGCACAAACTATTCGCGGCTCTCCCCCTGGAGCCGGCGCTTGAGTTGGTTGACTTGCGCCAGCACTTCAGGATTGACCGTTATCTGCTCTTTGATCTTCTCTACTCCGCTTATGACCGTCGTGTGGTTGCGACCATCGAAAATCCTCGCAATCATCGGATACGAATAATTGTTGAGCATGTCACGTATCAGATACATCGCGATGTGCCGAGCGTGGACGAGCGGTCGCAGACGCTTCGAACCACGAACATCCTCGACCGAGAGACCGTAAAAGTCGGCGACGACGGACAGGATCGTCTCGGGCTTCAGGACCACCTGCTCCTGACCGAGGTTGGTGAGGTGCGCTTTGGCGAGCTCGAGGGAGATCGGCTCCTGGCGCAAGTTCGCGAAGGCGCGCAGCATGGTGATGGAGCCCTCGAGTTCACGGATGTTGTCACGGACGCGGTGCGCGATCCACTCAGCGACGTCGTTGGGTAGGGCGATGCCCTCGCGCTCGGACTTCGAGCGCAGGATCGCGATGCGAGTCTCGAGGTCGGGTTGGTCGATCTCGGTGACGAGACCTTGAAGGAGGCGACTTCGAAACCGCTCTTGCAGCCCGGCGAGGTCGCGCGGTGAACGGTCCGACGTAAGGACGATCTGCTTACCCTCACCATGGAGTGCGTTGTACGTGTGGAAGATCTCTTCGTGAAACGTCTCACCGCGTGTCTCCATGAATTGGATGTCGTCGATCAAGAGCACGTCGTTCTCGCGGTACCGCTCGTGGAGTGCGAGCTGGGTCCGTGTCTGGATCGCACGGATGAAGTCATTGAGGAAGGTCTCGGTCGACACGTAGAGGACCTTGCGGCCCGGGTAGTTCTCCTGGACGTAGTTGCCGATGGCGTGGAGGAGGTGAGTCTTGCCCAAGCCGGAGTTGCCGTAAATCATCAGCGGATTGTAGGCACGACCAGGTGTTTCGGCTACCGACTGCGCCGCGGCGAATGCGAGTCGGTTGGACGAACCCGGTACGAACGAATCGAACGTCATTCGTGGATCGAGTCGGGCTGGTCGATCGACGCTCGCGGCGAACGTAGGTGCTGGAGCTGGCAACTCACTCTCCTCTGCACTTGCGGAAATGATGTTGCCCTCATCCCCTGAGTCGGTCACGGTGAGTGAAACATGTACTTCGTGACCAACCAGGAGCTGTGCCTGTTCGGTGATGAAGGGAAGATAACGCTGTTGCACGCGAAGGAGTTGGATCTGATTGGGTGCGCCAATCACAATTTGATCGTCGTGGTAATCCACAAGGCGCAGTGTGTTAAGTCCCGCGGCCCAAACTGCTTCAGAAGCGTTGCCACGTAAGGAGTCGCGAAGCGCAGTCCAGATCTCCTCACCACCTTGCACGGGCTTCCTCCACAGATAGAAATTCACTTTATCCACAGGCTGCTCGCTCAGGGAAGCTCGCGTCTTGTCTGCGGGAGAGTCACCATACACCTATTTCAAACCTCTCGCCGGGGGCCTTCGCCTCGTCAGGTAAGATTGCTCCCAGTGGCGCGCCAGCGACCCCCAGGGGGTACCGCGAAGCGCAATGTTTGAGAAGAGGATTTTGTGAAGCGTACTTATCAACCGAATCAACGGAAAAGGGCTAAAACGCACGGTTTCCGTGCGCGCATGCGCACGCGTGCTGGTCGCGCCGTCCTGAAAGCCCGTCGTGACAAGGGCCGTCACCAGTTGACGGTCTAAGGAACACGTGCCCGATCGGGTTCGTACCCGACGGCAGTTCGCGTTGTTCGCCACACCGTCAGGACGGGGCCAAAGTGGATCGCTTCGAGTCAGTTTCGTCGCCGATGTCACCGAAGGTTCGTCAGTCGCCGTGGCGTATGCGATTAGCCGAAAGGTCGGCAATGCGGTTGTTCGCAATCGAATTCGCCGGCGACTCAGGGCACTCGTGGACCACCTGGACCCTCAACCTAAGCCCGGTAAGTACCTGATCAGGTGCGGAAACGAGACAGGAAAACTCTCCTATGAAGAACTCCAACACCACCTCAGCGAAGCCCTCGCACGAGCTGGCGCCCTCTAGGACATCATTCGCAACTCGAGGACTCGTCGGGGCGGTACGCCTCTACCAGCGACTCACCGCGCATCGCGTCTCGCCGTGTCGTTTCTACCCGTCGTGCTCGAGCTACGCCCTCGAGGCGCTCGAGGTCCACGGGGCTTGGCGCGGGACTCTGTTGAGCATGCGCCGAATTGGTCGTTGTCGTCCCCTAGGTCCACACGGTGTCGACCTCGTCCCCGAAGCACCAAACAGTAGGAGTTTCCAGTGATTGGTTCACTTTCGCACAGTGTTGGGTCCATATTTCAGCCGATTTTCCGTGCATTCGGATGGTTGCTCGCCTTCTTCTATGGCCTGATCCCCAATTACGCGATCGCGATCGTCCTCTTGACGATCGTGATCATGGGACTCTTGACGCCATTCACGATTAAGAGCACGAAGTCGATGGCGGCAATGCAACGCCTCCAGCCCGAGATCAAGAAGCTTCAAGTTAAGTACAAGGGCCCTGAGAATCGCGCGCTGCTCAACGAGGAGTTGATGCGACTCTATAAAGAGGAGGGCGCGAATCCAGTCGGCGGCTGCCTCCCAGTCCTCCTTCAGGCTCCGTTCCTATTCATGCTGTACAGCGTCATCAAGGGTCTCGCCAACAAGGTGATGAAGCACGGACACCTGATTTCGCAGCCTCGCTATATCCCTACGGGTTCCAAGATGTACCACACCCTCGTGAATTCAGGCGGCCAGATCAAAGCATTCGGCATGGACTTGAACCTGAAGCTTTTCAGCATCCACAGTTCATGGCTCGCACAGATCCCCTTCGCACTCTTTGTACTCGCGGCGGTAGGTCTGCAGTACTTCCAGATGGCGCAGATCAACAACCGCAACACCAAGATGGGCACCAAGATGCCGGCCCAGCAGTTGGCGATGCAGCGTTTCTTGCCGCTACTTTTCGCATTCTTCTACATGGCGATTCCGGCCGCTGTGGTGTTGTACATGATTATTTCAACAGCCATACGCATAATTACTCAAATGCTTATGTATCGCGCCGGCCTGATGGATCCGCACCGCGGCGTCGAAAAGAAGCCAATAGCAAGTTCAGACCAGGCGATTGAGTCCGGTACGCCGGCGATTGAAGCACCGAAGCCCGCGCCGACCAAGGCGAAGTCACCGCAGTCACAGCCGACGAAACGACCAGCGTCGAAACCCTCAACCTACCAACCGCAACCACAGTCTCGCTCCAAAGCGAAGCGCAAACGAAAGGCCCGTTAACCCATGGACTGGGTAGAAACCACTGGAAAATCAATCGAAGAGGCGACCGATCGAGCCCTTGCTCATCTGGGCGTGCATCGAGACGACGCAGAAGTTGAAGTATTGGAAGAGCCCAAGGCTGGTCTCTTTGGTCGAGTGCGCGGTGAAGCCCGTGTGCGCGCTCGAGTTCGCCCGAGCGGTCCCCGACCCAAGCGTTCACGTCGTTCCGGTGGACGTGAGGAGCGTCCACGAGCCGGAGCAGGGCGCGGTGAGAAGACGCGTGGGCCCAAGAGCGACAGCGACGGGCCACGCAAAGAACGAGAAAAGAGTGGCGCACGTCGCCAAGACGAGAGCGGCAAGAAGCCGACTCCAAAATCTGAAAAGAGTCCATCAAAGGAGGACACCATGGCTGAAGGAATTTCCCTAGCCGAACAAGGATCGATCGCGAAGGAGTTCCTTGAAGGTCTCCTGGCCTCGATGAACATTCAAGCGGCGATCACCGTAAAGGAACTCGACGAGGAGACGGTCGAGCTGTCGGTCAACGCCGATCCCCCGACCGAGCTCGGCGTGCTGGTTGGACCTCGAGGGACGACGCTTCAAGCTTTGCAGGAAGTGACGAGAACAGTCGTACAGTCCAAGAGCCCGAGTCGCACGGACCGGATCCTGGTCGACGTCGCACAGTACCGCGAACGTCGGGTCGCCGCCTTGGGCCGCTTCGCGCAACAAGTCGCGGCCGACGTCATCGAATCCGGTGAAGAGCGAGCCCTTGAGCCCATGTCCGCCGCAGACCGCAAAGCGGTCCACGATGCCCTGACCGACAACCCAGACGTCGTGACTCGCTCAGAAGGTGATGACCCTCGTCGCTTTGTGGTGGTCGCACCGGCATAATTGACCTGTGACAAATGACTGGTTGACCCGCGCCCTCGAGGAATCGAGGGCGCGGGGCTTTTTAGGGCCGAAAGCAATCGAGCCTCATTTCGAGCATTCCATGGGCTTTGCAGCCTGTTGGGATCAACGAAACGCAACTCCCCCGCACTCGTTCCTTGACCTTGGGAGTGGCGGCGGTCTGCCTGGACTATTCCTTCTAGAGCACTGGGCCTGCCGAGGCGTGTTCACCGATTCGATGGTGAAACGAGCTAATTTCCTCGAAGAAGTGCTCGATTGGGATGGTGCTCCTGCCGGCGGCACCGTCATCGTCGGTCGAGTCGAAGAAATCGCCCGCCAAGAAGATCTGATCGAGAGTTTTGACCTCGTGACCGCACGATCATTCGGCCCTCCCTCTGTAACGGCTGAATGTGGAGCGCAATTCCTGACTATTGGCGGCATTATGGTCGTCTCAGAACCGCCCGATGATGACGTGACGAACCGTTGGGACGACAAAGGTCTAGCCCTTCTCGGGCTGCGATCCGAAGGCCGGGAGCGCCATGGCGCGGCCTATCAAGTCCTCACGAAGTTTGCGCCGACGCCTTTGGACTATCCTAGGAACGTCGGAACACCTCGCAAGAGGCCCCTGTTCTGATGTTTCACGTGAAACATTTCGATGGTCCGCGGTCGGCTGCGATCAACGATTCCCGTGATTCTCTTGTGCTGTCGGTGTTTGGGAGTTGAGGATTGTTTCACGTGAAACAATCTAGGAAGATGTGGTTTCGATGTTTCACGTGAAACATCGGTACTTGACGACTCGAAGAAAAGCGAGTTGAATGGCAGGAGTTCGACGCTGTGTCGGGATTCCTTAGGTCGGGAAGAGGCTCATGGCGGATGCCAGCTTGATGAGGATTTTTGCTGTAGCCAACCAAAAAGGTGGCGTAGGCAAGACCACTACGACTACATCTTTGGGTGCAGCCTTAGCCGAACGGGATAAGCGGGTTCTCATTGTGGACCTGGATCCTCAAGGAAATGCCACTACCGGCCTCGGAGTTGATGGTCGACAGTTTGAACGCTCGGTGTACGACGTCCTTTTGAATGACGTGCCAATGGTCGACATCGTCGAACCGACTGGGTATAACAACCTCTTCGTAGCTCCGGCGACGCTGGACCTCGCCGGGGTCGAACAGGAACTCACCTCGGTTATCTCGCGCGAACTCCGTCTAAAGAAGGCATTGACGTCGGTTGAAGGAGACTTCGACTACATCTTCATCGACTGCCCACCATCGCTCGGACTGATCACTATCAACGCCTTCGCCGCAGCGACGGAGATTATGGTCCCGGTCCAGACTGAGTTCTACGCACTTGAAGGTCTGACGCAACTCCAGCGGATCGTTGACCTTGTCCAACGTAATCTCAACCCAACGCTGCGAATTTCAAAGGTTGTGCTCACAATGTACGACTCGAGAATCACACTCTCAGGCGACGTGGCAAAGGAAGTGCGGCGTCACTTTGAAAATGAGCTTTGCCGGACGGTAATTCCACGAACGGTTCGACTCGCCGAGGCGCCGTCATTCGGTCAGCCGATCACCGTATTCGACCCTACATCCAAAGGCGCGATTGCGTACCGCGCTCTAGCAGAGGAGATCATGAATGGCTAGAAAACCAGGTCTAGGCAAGGGTCTCGGTGCCCTCATCCCAGAGAACGAAGACGGCACCGCACCCGACGAGGTACCCGCCGCAGAAGGTCCATTGCGCAAGGTTCCCATTTCGGCGATCCGCCCCAATCCTTTCCAGCCCCGCAAGGCCATCAACGATGAGTCGCTGCAGACGCTGGCGTCGTCGGTCCGAGAGCTCGGTGTTCTCCAGCCCATCATCGTTCGACCTGTTGATGGAGAGCCCGGTCAGTACGAGCTCATAGCCGGTGAACGTCGTTGGCGCGCAGCCATCATCGCGGAACTCGAGTACATGCCGGTGCTCGTGCAAGTCGATGTGAACGATCGATTATCGCTCGAACAGGCGGTCGTCGAGAATCTCCATCGTGTGGATCTTCACCCACTGGAAGAGGCCGCGGCCTATCAGCAGCTGATTGACGAATTCGACCTAACGCACGAGCAAGTGGCGCAGCGCGTCGGCAAGAGCAGAGCAAATATTACGAATACGTTACGACTTCTTCAACTGGGGGAGGCGGCGCAATCAGCCCTGGCCACGTCACAGATAACGGCTGGACATGCCCGATCGCTGCTCGCGATTTCCGATCCAAACGCGCAGGCGACGATGGTTGCGCGAGTCATTAAGAACGAATTCTCGGTGCGTGCGACCGAGGAGGCAGTGAAGAGCTTCCTAGAGCCCAAAGCCGTGGTTGAAGCCGAGCCTGCGACCCGCCCCGGGATAGGTGCCCCGCGGCTTCGGCCGGTTCCCGATGCGAGTGTGGCAGAACTCGAACATTTGCTTGAGGATTATCTCGACACGCGAGTCCACGTTGACTTAAAAGGGCGAAATGGCCGGATAATCATTGACTTTGCTGACCTTGACGACCTCGAGCGGCTCTATATCGCCATTTCGAATCCGAAGTAACCTTCAACCCTAAACATAAGCCTCAAGTTGAAGTTATCCCCAACTTGTGGATGAAGTTGTGGGTTTCTCAGGTTTTGCTTTAGATAAAAGGACTTTCACACTCAATAACCTCTCATTTGAGTGCCAAATTCGGCCTACCTGTGGATAACTTCGCCCATCACGGAGCCGATGACGTGTGCTAACGATCGCAAAGTCGACTCCGCTTCATCACCGTGCTCGATATGGAGGGTGACCATCTTCGTCTCACGCAAGATTGGCAACGCCATGCCCGTGACGTCGACACGCGGAAGGTCCGCAACACGCGTGCAGGCCGACGCTATGAAGTTGGCTAACTGTTCACCTCTGCGCGAGTGTGATCGATAGCTGGCCCAGTAGTGGAGGTGAACCCCATCGATCTGCTTGAGGGTTTGTATCGACAGCACGAAGGCAGCACCATGGTCGTTGGCGAAGCTGGCCACGGCCTCGGCGCTCTCGTCGTCAAGTACTTCAACGTTGAAGTCGTCGGCGCAGGCCACGGCAAGGAGTGTCGGGAGCGCACCGGTACCCGCTATCACGAGCGGACCACTCGAGGGTTCATTGAACCCCGCGAGGTCTCGTGCGTCCGTGACCAAAGAGCGTTCGCCACGGGTCGAACCCATGCGCTCGAGTTCGGTGAGGGTCGAGCGCGTCAACTCGCCGCTCGGATCGAGGGCGCAGTTTCGCTGGAAGTCGCGTAGAGCCTCCCCGGTGGCCGGACCGAAGATCCCGTCGATTCGCCCAGGATTGAAGCCAAATTGGGCCAGTCGAACCTGCAACTCGGCGACGTCATCGCCTCGAAGATTGGGCGTCGTCGCGTACAACAGTCGATGGCCGAGTCGCCAGCCCGCTTCGACCAGTCGATCCCAGGTGGTCTCGTCGACGACACCAGTGATAGGCAGGCCCCGGGCTCGCTGGAACGCCTCGACGACCGCGAGGGTCCCGTCGCCGAAGACCTCGATGGCGTCACTCGTCGACACGTAGCCGAGGTCGCTCAGGCGATCGTGCAACTCACGAACGCGCGCACCCGCGTCGCCCAAGTGGAGTGGTGCGTTCTTCAGGGGAATGAACTAGAGGTTCGCGGAGATCTCTTGGAGCATCGCGCCCTTGGGCTTCGCGCCCACGAGACGGGCGACGACTTCGCCATCCTTGAACAACAAGAGGGTGGGGATGCTCATCACGGAGAATTTGGTGGCCGTCTCGATGTTGAGGTCGACATCCAGTTTGCCAATCGTGAACTTGTCGGACTGTTCGACCGCGAACTCTTCGAGGATGGGTGCGATCATCTTGCACGGTCCGCACCACTCGGCCCAGAAGTCAACCAGAATCGGCTTCTCTGATGCGCCGACGACTTCGTCGAACGTGGCGTCCGTCAGGGTCGTGATCTGCTCGCTCATAAGAACCTCCATAGTTGACGCCGCGTGCGTCGCATCGTCCACTCTAGCGAGCGCGACGAGGTTAGTGACCCTGCGCCTCGAGCCATCGTTCGGCGTCGATCGCGGCTATACATCCTGATCCGGCCGATGTTACGGCTTGGCGGTAGACGTGATCTTGGACGTCGCCGGCTGCGAACAACCCCTCGACGTTGGTGTAGGAACCGGGGCCGGTTCGTACGTACTCATTCTCTTCGAGGTCCACCTGTCCCGCGACCAGCGTCGTGTTCGGGACGTGACCGATCGCGACGAAGACACCCGTGACGTCGAGCACGCGCTCTTCACCGGTGATGGTGTCGCAGAGCGCGAGACCGGACACCTTGTCGTCGCCGAGGACTTCGGTCACCTTCGAGTTCCACGCGAAGCGAATCTTCTCGTTCGCCAGCGCACGCTCCTGCATGATCTTCGACGCGCGAAGCGTGTCACGTCGGTGCACGATGGTGACGCTCGATGCGAAGCGGGTGAGGAAGAGCGCTTCCTCCATCGCTGAGTCACCACCACCGACGACCGCGATGTCCTGACCGCGGAAGAAGAAGCCGTCGCACGTGGCGCACGTGGACAGTCCGTGGCTGAGGAGGCGTGTCTCACCGGGCACGTCCATCATCAACGACTTCGCCCCCGTCGCCAAGATGACGGCGTCAGCGGTGATGCTCGGAGTGTCGTCGTCGGTCAACCACGCGCGAAATGGCCGGCTCGACGTGTCGATGACCTGCACCTTGTTGACTCGCAGGTCCGCACCGAATCGCAGTGCCTGCGCGCGCATGTTCGCCATGAGTTCGGGTCCGGAGATTGCCTCAGGGAAGCCTGGATAGTTCTCGACGTCAGTCGTCAGCATGAGTTGACCACCCGGTTGATCGGTGGTGGAGGAGGGTTCACCTTCGATGACGATGGGGCTCAGCTGGGCTCGGGCGGTGTAGATGGCGGCCGTGAGTCCGGCCGGACCGGATCCGATGATCAAGACGCGGGTGTGTTCGGGCATTACTTCCTAAGGTTCACGGGACGCCGCTTGCGCCAGATGATCATGCCCGCAACGATGGAGATGAATCCGATCGAGCCGTAGGTGATGTACTCGTGACCCGCGAAGCAGTAGACGTCGAGCAGTCGGATGAGACCGATGAGCAGCGCGACGACGAGCACGAAGACCGCGAGCAAGATGATGAAGCCAAAGGCAATGGCTCGACCGGCGAGCAGCAGGGGGCGAAGCACCTTGTCGTGCACGATGTCCAGGATGTGGTCGAACTGGTGGAGCGCTTTGTCGACGAAGTCTTGGTCGTGTGGTCGGTTCGCGTCAGTCACGCAAGTAACTTACCGGCACCCGGCGCCCCTACGCCTCGATCCAGCAGAGACCGATGATCCCTGGCCCGCCGTGTGTCCCCACGACCGGACCCATGTCGGTGACGATGATGGGGTTCTGCGTCGCAATGTCGGCGACCAGCGCCTCGAGTGCGGGCACCTCGCTCGAAGCGCCGTGCACGAGCGCCAGTCGTTTGAGCGGGGCGTGGCCCTTCGTGACCTCGGCGATCGCCACGAGCGCCTTGGCCCGCGTTCGCTGCCGTCCGGCCTCGGCGACGACGCCGTCCTTCAGTTCCAGTAGGGGTTTAATCGACAGCACCTGGCCCAGCAGTGCCCTCGCGCCGCCCACGCGACCGCCCTTGATGAGGTGTTCGAGCGTGTCCAGCATGGCGACGACGCCGGACTTCGCGACGAGCGACTCCGCATCGCTCACGAGCGCGTCGAGACTCGCGCCGGTCTCGGCCAACTCCGCGACGTCGATGACCATGAGACCCTGGGCCATCGAGACCGCTTTGGAGTCGACGACTCGAACGTCGATGGAGTCCTTGACTGCTTCGGCGCCGAGAACGGCCGACTGATGTGTCGCCGAAAGGAGCGCCGAGAGCGTAATCACGATGACGCCGTCGCAGCCGTCGCTCTTCGCGCGCTCGTACGCCTCCTGGAAGGCACCGGGGGAGGGTGCCGCCGTCTCGGGCAGCGTCTTGCTCGCCTTGCACTTCGCCCAGAACTCACTCGGCGACAGGTCGACGCGATCGACGAACTCCTCATCGCCGAAGCGAATACTGAGCGAGACGATGTCGATAGTGAGTCGTCGTGCGATCTCCTCTGGAATGTCGCACGCACTGTCGGTTATTACGCGGATTCGAGCCATGACCCCCCCTTGGTTCAGTTCAGCCTTGCATCTTTCAGGCCACCGCGCGCAACCCGGTGTTGGAGGATCACGACGACCAGGGTGTAGCCGAGGAGACCGAGCACCGCTGAGAAGGAGAACCGCGCAACCAGACCCGCCCCCCGGGTCCATGAGAACGCCGCGTAGGAAAGTGCCATGACGATCGCGGCGATGACTGAGGCCGCAATGCTGCGCCGCACGTGGCGGGACCAGATCTCTGACGCGATGTGGACGTGGTGGCGGGCGAGGGCACCCAACGCGACGACCGCCGCCGCGCTGTAGGCGATGGAGACGCTGGCCGTGAGTCCCGCGATCGAGTGACGGCCGAGCACTACGCAGAGCGCGACCGTCAACGCGTTTTGCAGCGCGTACAGATAGAAGACCTCGCGGGCGCGCTGCATCGACTGCAGCCCGCGCACGCACAATTGGAATACCGTGAAACCGGGCAGGCCGGCCGACAAGACCGCCAACACGGTGCCGGCCGAGATTCTGTGAGTGGCGTTCAAGTGGTTGAGCAGGATCGCCACGATGGGCTGGGCGAGGACGAGCAAAACCAGCGTGCAGGGGATGATGATCACGAGCGACTGGCGAAGTCCGAACCTCAGTCGTTCACCCAAACCGACGTAATCCGCTGCGGTCGAGAGCGCCGAGAGCTGCGGCGTCAGGACGCCCAGTACCGACACGACGACGACGGCGTAGGGCATCTGCATGAACGACCATCCATAGGTGTACGCGCTCACCGGTCCGTCACCACCGAGTCCGAACGCGAAGGCCAGGACCACGAAGAGTGAAAGTTGATTGAGGACGACGACGAGGAGCGTCCAACTGCCCAGTCGCCCCACGGCCTTGAGCGCTGGGTCCCTCAGGTTCAGGCGGAAGGTGATGCGCCAGAGATTGCTTCGCAGCAACGACGGGATGAGGCAGAGGAACTGGACCGCGACGCCGAGCGTCGTGCCGATGCCGAGCCACATCAGGTCACGCGATCCGTTGAGCGTGGCGATCGTGGGTGTCGGATCGACGAGGTGGAACCAGATCAGTACACCGATGCACACGACGTTGTTCGCCACGGGAACCCACGAGCCGATGCCGAACCGATGACGGATGTTGAGCAGGGCCGTCGCGACGCCGATGATCCCGTAGAAGAAGATCTGCGGCGAGAACCAGCGCAAGAGTTCAGTGGCGACGGCCCGCTGTTGGAGGAGGAGGGCGGTCGATTCAGTCGACGACGAGTGGCGAAACGCGGTGAAGCCCTCGACGATCCACGGCGCGCAGAACCAAGCCACGAGCGACGCGATGACCAGCACGATGAAGGCGCCGGTGATCACGCTGGAGATCGATCGCCACGCCCGCCGCTCTCCGTCGAGTGTGAGTCGCTCGATGAACACGGGGATGAACGTGGCCCCCGCGATGCCACCGAGGACCAGGTCGAAGAGCATGTTGGGCACGGTGTTGGCGAGGTTGAAGGAGTCGGCGATGGGTGTGAAGCCCAGGACCCAGGCGAGCACGAGGACCCGAAGCAACCCAGTGAGCCGCGAGGCCAGGGTGCCGCTCGCCATTGAGACGACTCGCGACGAGTGCGTCGATGTCGTACTCATCGAGCGTGACGTCCCTTCGGCCGTCGTCGATACGTTCGCAACCACCAGAACGCCAGGACGAGAAGTGACGCGATCGTCAGGAAATAACCCACGATGGACGTTCCCGCGATGCGAACTTGAATCGCCGCGCGCGCGAGCACGAGTCGATTGTTAGGCGTCGTCACTATCACCAGCAGCGTGAGGCTGCTGCCGGTGTGACCGGACGTGGCGACACGGACCGACTTGGTGGGTGAGTCCATCTTTATGGGGACGTTGTCGCCCTTGGGGAACGTGAGTTGGTCGGTGAGCAGATGCACGTTTGCGACGACGGTGTAGTGCGCGTGACTGAACAGCGTGATCGGTATCGAGGTACCCGACCCGGCGAGGGTAATGGTGCTTGGATCGACGCGAAAGTTGGTCAGCTGCCCATGGAGTGCGTTGGCCGCGGCGTTGATCGAACCCTGTCGAGTATTTGGTGAACCAGTGATCTCTGATGCTTCGGTAGCGACCTCGAGGTCATTGCCGAGGTTGCTCGACTTCACGGCTTTGGAGAACGCGCCAACGTAGTCGATGAGGGTGCTCAGCGAACTGACGTTGCGCGCCGACCATCGCGACCGTGACGCCGCGACGAGGGGGCGCGTCGCCGGAGCGCCGTTGGTGGCGACCAGCGTGGTGTTGAACGACGGGGCCAGGGTCGCGAGGGTGGCGAACGGATTCCCGACGAAGCCCTGGAGCAGGTCGTTCAAGAATTTTCGAGACGTCTGCGCGACGGGCGCCGTGATCACGACGGTCCGCGATGACGGCGCATTCGGGGCCTCGAAGTGCAAGAAGGCGAGCGTTCCGAGCGTGAGTGCCGCGCGACGCCCCGGGTCGATCGAGGCGTCTTGAACGAGTGCGGAGAGCTCGCTGTCCGAGCTCAAGATCGTGACCGGCCCGGCGCCGGCGATCTCAAAGGGCGCTCCCCAGTTGAGGGTCGACGACGGCGGTACCGAGAGGTCACTCTCGGGCAGGACGACGTCGCTCACGCCCGCGCGGCGCAGTGCCCTCAGGCTGTCCACCGACGGCGTGCCCGTCAGCAATACGGGCCCGTCGACGTAGCGGCCCGTGAGTTCCTTCAAGAGCGCGGACGATAGAGCGAGTTGGTGGCCGACCTCGGAGCTCAGTCCATGAGCCGCGAGTCCCGCAAAGTCGATATTCGCCGGGGGAGCGTTGATTGCCTGATGCAACGGACTCGCCAGTGCCTTGTTCAGCGCCGCGCGAAACAGCGAGTTGGTGGCGCCTCCTTGGGCGACCGTGTCGAGGGTGCGGTAGTCCGCGCTCAACGTCATCGATGACATCGGATGGTGACCGATGGCGTCGAGTACTTGGATCGACCGCTTTGCGTGTAGCCAGGCCGAAGGATCCATCGTCTCGACGTAGTCGATCAACAACGGTTGCTCGACGTTCGTCGCCTTGACGGCGAGGAGTGACCAGACCACGTTGGACACGCCGTTGGTCGTGACCTCAATGCGAATCGGGTACACACCGTCGCAGCTTTCGTCGCGGCAGGCGAGGCGCATGTGTGGTGCGACCGGGTAGCAGTTGCGTCGAAGTGAGCCCGATCGGCCGGTATAGAGGTCGACGCTAAAGGTGAACGTGCCGTGGACCTCGCATCGCAGTGCGAAGGTGCCGGTCGTCGCCATCGCCGCACCGGTGACCCCTGCACCCGAGACGATGGGTGCGAGTTGCGACCGGTCGACCACCCGCGGAAATACGGTGATTCGAGCGTGCGAGGCGACTCCCTTGGGACTGGTTGCCAGCGTGAGTGTGAAGTGCGTAGTGCCCTTCGAAGAGAGCACGGCGACGGCCTCTTGGTGAAGTATCGAGAAGGTGGGCGTCGTCCCAGCCTGCGCGGCCGTGGGCCACGTCACCGTTGCGAGGCAGAGGAGTACCACGCTAAGCGCCCGCCACCAGGTCGAAAATCGGTGGAACATGCCTTCACAGGCTACCTTCGTGCGGCTTTGCGTTCTGTCGCCAAGTACCCTCATTCGCAGTGACATCAATCGATCAAGTCCACGACCGACTGACTGAAATAGCCCATCAATCGAGTCCTTTGGCCCGCGCGTTCGCCGACGCGGGCTTCTCGTTGTACGCCGTCGGTGGTTCGGTCCGCGACGCCGTGCTCGATGTTGCGAAGGACGAGGACTACGAGATCGACTTCACCACGAACGCCCGTCCCGACGACATCGAGCGTCTCATGAAGCCACTCTGCTCGACGATGTGGGAGCAGGGTCGAGCGTTCGGGACTATAGGCGGACTACTGCGGGCGAGCGGCATCAAGGTCGAAGTGACCACGTTCAGGTCCGAGGCGTACGTGGATCATTCGCGAAAGCCCTCGGTCGAATGGGGCGATTCTCTTGAAGCCGACCTGAGCCGCCGCGACTTCACCATCAACGCCCTCGCCCTCGACGTCGTCGCCCTTGAGGCGGGAACGCCGGACGTGCAGACTCTCTTTGACTTCTACGACGGCTTCAACGACCTCCACGACCGACTGTTGCGCACGCCGATCGACCCCAACATCCTCTTCAGCGACGACCCACTTCGCATGCTTCGTGCCGCACGGTTCGCTGCACGCTTCGACCTGGCAATCGATCCAACGATCGAGGTCGCGGCCGCGGCGATGGGGGAGCGCCTGACGAAGGTCTCGGTCGAACGCGTACGTGCCGAGCTCGACCTGCTCATGATGACGCCGCAGCCGTCACTGGGGCTCGACTTCATCGTTCGAACCGGACTGGCTGAGTACTTCTTCCCGGAACTGCCGAAACTGCAGCTCGAGCAGGATCCGATCCATCGCCACAAGGACGTGCTGCGCCACACCTGGGCGGTCGTGGACAAGACCTCACCCGATCTCGTGCTTCGCCTCGCCGCGCTCTTCCATGACATTGGTAAACCGGCAACTCGTGCGATCGGTGCCGACGGGGTCACGTTTCGATTCCACGAGGTGGTCGGCGCCAAGATGACGCGCAAGCGGATGACCGCGCTGAAATACTCCCAAGACATGATCGACGACGTAAGTGCCCTGGTCGAGCTGCATTTACGTTTTCACACCTACAAGATGGGCTGGAGCGATCGAGCGGTGCGACGTTACGTACGTGACGCCGGTCCGTTGCTCGAACAGTTGAACGAACTCACTCGCTGTGACTGCACGACGCGTAACGCGCGCAAGGCGGCGACGCTCGCACAGCGGATGGACGAACTTGAGGTGCGCATCGACGAACTCCGCGAGCTCGAGGACCTGAGCCGACTTCGTCCGGCGCTCGACGGGGTGGCCGTGATGGAACTACTCGACATCAAACCGAGCCCGGCGGTTGGTCGGGCGCTCGACTTCCTCATGGAGATCCGACTCGACGAGGGCGAGATCACGCCGCAGGAGGCGGCGGTGCGTCTGCGCGAGTGGTGGTCCGAGCAGCCCCACTGAGCGGCGTCGATCGGTCGTCTACTGGAGGGTCACTCGATTCGACGGTGACGAATGGACGCTGAGACCGACGGCGTTTTGAGCGACGACGTTGAAGACGTAACTGCGGCGACCACTTGCGTTCGCCATGAGGCACGAGGTGGCACTCGTGACGCAGTGGAGGCCGGCGGGTGTCGAGTAGACGCGGTAGGCGACCACGGGGTCGCCGCCATTGGACGAGGGCACCTCCCACGAGACACGTACTCGCGACGAGAACGGGCGTGCGACGACGCCATTCGGCGCTCCAGGAACGCCCGGTGACACCGATGACGCGTTCAACGTGACGTCAACGGTTCCATTCGGACCGTTCACCCGCAACGTCGCACTCGTCACGCCCCCCGGCGCCGGCGCAAGATACACCGTCAAGGGACACGACGCGCCCGGTTGCAGATTGCATTGACTGCTTCCAAGCGACCACTCCGAATCGGTTGGGCTGATGTCGGCCGTGACGTCCATGGAGACGCCCGAGTCGAACACGGTCACCGTCGAGGACTTGGGCGCACCCACCCCGGCGTTGAGCGTTATGGACGAGGTCGAAACTGCGACGGGGAAGAGCGTCGCGAATGAACTCCATGCGGTGACGTCGGGCTTGTCAACGCTGTCACCTCCGATGAACTCCTCGGTGAGCGATGAACCAGACACCGTGGCCGCACCCATCAGGAGTGGCTGATCGAAGTTGCCCAGGATGTTGTCGCGGTGTCCCCAACAACCAGTCGTATTCGATGTAGTGCAGTCAAGATTGATGCCACCGGGACCCGGCCCGTCGTCATACATGAAGAGGAAGTCGGCGAAGAGCGCCGAGGACGTGCTCGCCCAGTTGGAACCACCGCTCGTGCCATCGAAGGGGTTGGGAAAGGACGGGTCGGTGTCGTGCTGCGCTCCCTGCTGAGCCAGCGCGTCGAGCGATGACGACAGGCCGGCAACTGGACTGAGGCCGCGGTCGGTGCGCTCGAGGTTCGAGACCACGAGGATCTGTTCGTTCTCGGGTAACTGGTCGTACCCCACGGGCAAGGTCATGGGACCAACGCCCTCGTTGGCTCGAGCGGCATCGATCGCGCTCACGGTCGTCTGGTCGCAGTTCGTTACCTGGGTCGGGGTGGGTGTCGTCACGACACAGTTCTCGTACATCGCCGATGTCGGCGCGTCGTTCACCGAAGGATTCTGTGGGGGGAGCAGTGCGCGAGCGCGCAGCGCACGCCGGGCTTCAGGTGAGCGTGTGAACACATGTGTGCGCTGCGTTCGTGTCAGTGACGACCGGATAGACGGATGGATCGTCGCACTCGACGCGACCGACGTGATGCCCACCAACGCGCAGGCGAACGTCAATGTCACCGTTGCGACGACGCAGGCGTTCTTTCGAGCGATCGGTGTGGGCAAGACCTTCACCTTCATTCGTGACCGAAGTCGGAGAGACGAAGGCTACCTGAGCGCGACTGGATGGGTCGAGCCGAGCCGTCCGGCACGACGTGAAGCCAAGTTTGCGGCGCAGCCGCGGGTCTAGCCGCGCGTGAAGAGCGTGTCCGACGATGCGGGTGTCGAGGGTGTCGGCGACGCCAAGTGAGTCACGGCAGCGGTGACCACGTCAGTGTCGGCGACGGGTGCATCGTCGAGTTCATCCTCGCTCGGCCAAATGATGTTCTTCGCACCGCGGTCGGCGAATGCCTCGACCATGTCATGGGCGACATCGTCGTGGAATTGGATCGGGGGCGACTTCATGAAGTAGGCCGACGGTCCGATGATGGGTCCACCGATGCCACGGTCAAGGGCGACCTTGGCACAGCGCACCGCGTCAATGATCACGCCCGCTGAGTTCGGGGAGTCCCAGACTTCGAGTTTCAGTTCGACGTTGAGGGGCACATCGCCAAAGTTGCGGCCCTCCATGCGGATGTAGGCCCACTTGCGGTCCTTCAACCACGGCACGTGGTCGCTCGGTCCGATGTGGACGTCGTCGGGGTCCATGTTGCTAATCTCAAGCTGGCTCGTCACGGCCTGAGTCTTGGAGATCTTCTTGGACTCGAGGCGCTCGCGTTCGAGCATGTTCTTGAAGTCCATGTTGCCGCCCACGTTGAGTTGGTAGGTGTGGTCGAGGGTGAGGCCACGGTCCTCGAAGAGGCGAGCGAGTACACGGTGGACGATCGTCGCGCCCACCTGGCTCTTGATGTCGTCACCGATGATGGGCACACCGGCGTCGGCGAACTTCTTGGCCCATACGGGGTCAGAGGCGATGAAGACGGGAATGGCGTTGACGAAGGCGACGCCTGCGTCGAGTGCGCACTGGGCGTAGTGTCGCTGCGCATCCTCTGAGCCGACGGGCAAGTAGGAGACGAGCACCTGGGCGCGGCTGTCACGAAGAACCTGGGTCACGTCGACCGAGTCGGCCGGCGATTCCTCAATCATCGCGTGGTAGTACTTGTTGAGCCCGTCCATGGTCGGCCCACGCTGGACCGTCACCCCGAGCGCGGGGACCTCGGCGAACTTGATCGTGTTGTTCTGTCCGCCGTCGATCGCCTTGCTGAGGTCGCTGCCGACCTTCGAGGCGTCAACGTCGAATGCCGCAACGAATTCGAGGTCACTGACGTGATAGCCACCGAGCATGACGTGCATGAGGCCCGGCACATCGTCGGCGGGATTGGCGTCCTTGTAATAGGTGACGCCCTGGATAAGTGAGCTGGCACAGTTTCCGACGCCAGCGATGGCCACGCGAATCTTCTCCATGGCTCTCCTTTCTTACTTCGCGTCGTGCGCGAAGGACTCTTGATTACTTCGTTCGGTGGACAACAAGTTGTCAATCCACGCGAGGTCCAGCTCGACGCCTTGGGCCGCGTGTTCCATGACACTGCGGGCGTAGGAGTCGAGTTGTTCGTTGTGCGCACCGGCTTGAACCTCAGCCAGGCGAGCGACGAGATCGGCGCGACGACGCTCGAGCAGTCCGACGCGACTCTTCGGCGTCAGGTACTTGGCGAGCGCCATGCGGAGCGAGAAATTCTTGCTGTCGTCGAGCGTCGCCGGGTCCGCAAGCAGCGCGACGAACTCTTGACGACCTCGATCGGTGATGCGATAGACCTTTCTACCGCGTCGTCCGATGCCCGGAGTGGAGCGCAACGAGCGGAGTGACGCCCGCTCGCCGGACAGTGAGCCGGTCGAAAGTGCACTCAGGCGCCCTTCGCTTGGCATGACCGCCTCGACGCAGCCCTGTCGCTCAAGACGAGCGAGCGCGGGATAGATCGAACCGAAGGAGACGTTCGCCCAAACACCAAGTCGTTCACGCAACTGCGTGCGAATTTCGTAGCCGTGATGGTCACGGTCCATGAGCAGGCCCAGGATGGCAATGTCTAACACGCGAAACATAGTATCACTTCGATATATCGAACGTGACTAGGTGTCATTTTTCAGGTCAGAGCTGGCTTGTAGTGTCACCCGTAATGGATAAGCGATTCCGAACGAGTACCGCCGACGGGGCAGTGGTCGAGTTCGGCCTCGTCCGTCACGCGCTCCTCGCAAAGGTCGCGGCGGGCCAACTGCGCTACGAAGACATCTGCGACGCGCATCCCGAGTTGCTTCGTGCGGCGAAGAACCTAGGCCGTCGAACCGGCGAGACCTGTCCGGTCTGTTCCGACGTCGAACTGGTCGAGGTGACCTACGTGTTCGGTTCGCGTTTGCCATCGGGCGGAACGTGTCCAACGACACGTGCCGAGCTGTTGAAACTCGAGCGTCGCGAAGAGCCCGTCCAGTGCTACGCCGTGGAGGTCTGCGTCGGATGCTCCTTTCACCACCTGGTCCGAAAATGGGCCGCGGGAGGACGCCGCGCCCGTAGGGTGAACGTCATGGAGCGTAAAGAAGTCGGCGAATGAGCTTGAGCGCACCGGTCATCCGGGGGCGCAAGCGACGAAGTGGTTCACCACCGCTGGTCATGGTCACGGCGTACGACGAGCCGGGTGCGCGCCTCGCCTCCGCTGCCGGTGTCGATCTCATCCTCGTGGGCGACTCTTTGGCCAACGTCGTACTCGGTCAAGAGAACACGCTTCACCTGAGCATCGATGAGATGTGCCACCACGTTCGCGCGGTGGCGGCCGCGAAGCCTGACGCCCACGTCGTCGCGGACATGCCGTGGCTGAGTTATCACGTCGATTTGAGCGAGAGCGTGCGAAACGCGGCCAAGTTGATCCGAAGTGGTGCGGACAGCGTCAAGCTCGAGGGCGGTCGCGTGCGCCAACAGGTCGTGCGCGCGTTGCTCGATGCGCAGATTCCCGTAATGGGTCATCTCGGACTTACCCCGCAGAGTGTGATGGCCTTTGGCGGATTCAAGGTGCAGGCCAAGACGATGGAAAGCGCCAAACTCCTGATCGAGGATGCCCAACTCCTCCAGGAGGAGGGCGTGTTCGCCGTCGTCATCGAGGGCGTGCCCAGCATCGTGGGAACGAACGTCACTTCATCGCTCGACATCCCCACCATCGGCATCGGCGCCGGTCCCGACACCGATGGTCAGGTGCTCGTCTTTCACGACCTGCTCGGACTGACCGGCCGAACGCCGGCGAAGTTCGTGCGCCAGTACGCCAATCTCGGTCCCGTGATCACCGACGCCATCGCGCAGTTCGCCGCCGACGTTCGAAGTGGCGCGTTCCCGAACGTCGATGAGGCCTATCCAAATCCCGAAGGGCTCTTCGACTAGCCATTTGCAGCACTGTCGACTAGGATTGTCGTTCCCACAAGCGTGGGGAAGTGCCACATACCCTGCTCTGTCTTCCGCAGAGCCCGGCCTAGCCGGACCAGAGGGAAAGGAAATAGGCCATGAGGCCCTACGAAACAAT
Source organism: uncultured Acidimicrobiaceae bacterium (assembly GCA_963804305.1). Classification (GTDB taxonomy): domain Bacteria; phylum Actinomycetota; class Acidimicrobiia; order Acidimicrobiales; family RAAP-2; genus RAAP-2. The sequence goes on from CAWDPR010000003.1 coordinate 225,322, forward strand.
GATCGTGTTCGACACTGCCGTCGACGCGCAGTCCATCCAAATTGCTCTTGACCGAGCCTTGGAGACAATCCGAACCAATGGTGGGAATCCTGGCGCCATCGACCGTTGGGGTAAGCGTCCCTTGGCGTACGAGATCAACAAGCGCAAAGAGGGCTACTACGTGCTGGTGGAGTTCGCGGGAGATTCGACGACGGTCGTCGAGCTCAACCGCATCTTGACTCTGTCGGACGAAGTCCTCCGGTTCAAGATCCTTCGTCGCCAGGACAAGCCCAACGCCAGCCGTGTGACGGCCCAGGCGTAGGTTCGGACGCCTGAGAATCCAAGGAGATAGATATGGCCGACAATGCAATCACCGTCGTGGGGAACGTCACCCGCGACCCTGAACTCAAGTTCCTCAACAGCGGTCAGGCGGCGCTTCGCCTCTCGATCGCCGTCAATCGCCGCTGGCAGAATCGTCAGACTCAAGAGTGGGAAGAGCGCGTCTCGTACTTCGAGGTCGTGGGCTACGGCGCCATGGCCGAGAACGCAGCGAACTCGCTGACCAAGGGTGCGCGCGTCATCGTCAGTGGCCGCCTCGAACAGCGCAGCTGGGAGACCGAGAACGGCGACAAGCGATCGATCGTCGAGATCAACGCCGACGAGATCGGACCGAGCCTCAAGTGGGCGACCGCGGTCGTCACCCGCACGCCGCGCGCCGAAGGCAGCAACTTCCAATCCAGCGACCGCCCCGCGGCCGCACCACGATCGAACGAACCCAGTACCTACGCCTTTGACGAGGAGCCCTTCTAATGCCACGTATCAACAATCCCAAGCCGCCAAAGCGTGCCCCGAAGATCGACACGCGACGCGGTGCGAAGAAGAAGCCGTGCTCCTTCTGCCAGCATGGCGTCGCCACGGTCGACTACAAGGACCTCGCCCAGTTGCGCAAGTACATCTCGGACCGCGGCAAGATTCGCGGTCGCAAGGTCTCGGGCAACTGCCAACAGCACCAGCGTGACGTGACCGACGCGATCAAGACCGCGCGCGAGTTGGCTCTCCTGCCCTACACGCAGCGCACCGTGACCGAGCGTCGCGGTGGACGAGGCAACCGAGACGATCGTGGCCCTCGTGGACCGCGCAGTGACGGGCCGAGTGCTCGTCCGACCTCTGACAGCGCTGAGGCGCCTGAGGTCGACCTCGAGCTCGACGCGGGCATCGCCGCGGAGTCGTTTGAGGGCGATTTGGTCGAGGAGGTCAGCGAATGAAGGTCCTTCTACGAAATGACGTCCGGGGCGTCGGGCGTCGCGGCGACATCGTCGAGGTAAAGGCCGGTTACGCGCGCAACTTCCTTCTGCCTTCGGGCTCCGCGATGGTCGCGAGCGAAAGCTCCGAAGCGCAAGCCACGTCGATGCGGCGAGGTCGCGACCTCCGTGACGCCGCGAGTCGCGAAGCGGCCGAGGCGCAGAAGGCGTTGATCGAACAACAGACACTCACCATCGCAGCGCGCGCCAGTGCGAACGGCCGACTCTTCGGTTCGGTCACCGAAGCCGACTTGGTGAATGCGATTCGCACCGCGACGGGCATCTCGCTCGACCGCCACGCGATTCACATGGCCGAGCATTTGAAAGAAGTCGGTTCCGCGACCGCGTCGGCCGCACTCTTCGACGGTGTCGAAGCGACACTCACGGTGGAGATCATCGCCAAGTAGTTCAAATTTTGATGTACGTTCGAACGCCGGGACCTGGGTCCCGGCGTTCGTCATGTGACAGCGAAATGTAATCATCAAGCACGTGACATTTGTGCACAGGTATTTCCCCACCTTGTTGTTCTTGTTGCAAACAGACCAAGAGAGCGACCATTGAGGTCTTATGACGCAGATTGAATCGGACCGCACGCGACAGGCCCCCGGCGGCGGTCGAATTCCCCCCAGTGCGATCGAAGCGGAAGAGTCCTTGATCGGCGCCATGCTCCTTTCGCCCGAAGCGGTGTCGGTCGCGTACGAGACAGTGCAGGCGGAGGACTTCTATCGACCACTGCACGGACAGATCTTCGCGTCGATCATCGCACTCGCCAACGCCGGTGAGCCCGTTGACTACGTGACGGTGCAGGCGAAGCTCCAGGAGCGTGGTGCCGTCGCGGTCGAACTGGCGCTGTTGTCCTCGCTGCAGATGAACACGCCGTCGGCGGCGAACGCGCAGCACTACGCCGAGCTCGTGCGTGAGAAGGCCCAACAGCGCAGACTCATCGCGATCGCCGGGGAGATCGTCGACGACGCCTACGTCGCCACCGAAGACGTCGTCGGCCTCATCGACGAGGCCGAACGCAAGATCAACGCCATCGGTGACGCCGGACGGACCGATTCGGTCTCACCCCTGCAGCGCCTCCTGCTGAGCGAAGCGGACATCCTCGAGCAACGCGGCGAGACCCGAGGGCGCATCAACGGACTCGAGACTGGCTACAAGTCACTCGACCTGATCCTCCAGGGACTCCAGCCGAGCAGCATGACGATCGTGGGAGCGCGACCGGGTACCGGTAAGACGGCGTTCGCGCTCGGCATACTCATCCACGTCGGCGCTGTCGTGAAGCGTCCCGCACTCTTCTTCTCACTCGAGATGAGCCGCCAGGAGTTGGCCGAGAGGATCCTCGCGTCGACAGCGCGAATCGACTCGTCGAAGTTGCGGACCGGCGACCTCAGCGACGGAGACTGGAACCGGGCGCACGACGCCTTTGGTTACCTGCAGTCGGCCAAGGTCTTCATCGACGACAATCCCGCGCTGACGGTGATGGACGTGCGCGCACGCGCGCGTCGCATCCGTCAGCAGAACGGCGACTTGGGCGTGGTCATCATCGACTACCTGCAGCTCATGAGTTCTCGAGGACGTTCGGAGAATCGCCAGGTCGAGGTATCAGAGATGAGCCGTTCGCTCAAGATCTTGGCTCGCGAACTCCAGTGTCCCGTCATCGCGCTGTCGCAGCTCTCGCGAAAGCTCGAGGACCGCGCCGACAAGCGACCGATGATGTCGGACCTTCGAGAGTCCGGTTCGCTGGAGCAGGACGCGGACGTAGTGCTGTTCATCTACCGCCCAGAACAGTACGGTGAGGTCGCGAATGACAAGAAGGCCGAAGCCGAGATCATCGTCGGCAAGAACCGCAATGGTCCGACGCGTAATGCCCACCTGACGTGGCGCGGCGAGTTCGCCAGGTTCGACAACGTCGCCGAAGCTCGAGAGATCTAGTCGCCGCCGCGCATCACTCTGCGTCGACGATGGGCAGAAAGGCGCGCCACGGGCCAATGGCGTCCCTGTACTGCTTCGACATCGTCTTGACGATCTGGCCGAGGTGATTGAAGTCGTGGACGACCCAGGTAGCGAGCAGTTCGCGCAATGTCACGTCGCCAAAGGTGGGGTGAACGGCTCCCAAGTCGAGGTCGTTGACCGTAACCACAGAACCCAACTTTGCGAGATTGGTTGAACGAACTGCCTCGAATCGATCGAGGAGTTCGATCATCGCCCAACCCGCAAACCGCGAGAAGCCGGCCTCGCGATCGACGGGGTCGAACGTCCGCAACTCGTCTTGCGCGAGCATCACGAGCGTCCGGTCCATCCAGTCGACCTCTTCGATGTGGACGAGGTGCCCCATGACTTGGTAAGGCGACCATGTGTCCGGGCCTTCGTCGGACATTGTCCACTCCTCGGGCAAGTCGCCGAGGAGTGCACGCAGGGTGTCGGGCGTTCGCGACAGAATCGCCCTGCCCGTCTCCAATGTGAACTCCATCAGGTCATCGTCGCACACGTCGCCTGTGCGATTTGATGGGATTGACGTCGCCACCGGCCATCCTCTAAGGTGCACGTTGTATTAACTACTATTACAAGTGAAATAGTCGTAAATACAACGAAGCGCCACCGTGGTGCCTCGCGCGAAGCGAATAGGAGGAGTCGGACTCATGGCCAACGTTGATTTCCAACCGCGCATCGCTCTCGACGTGACGTCGCACGGCACCACGACGTCGCCCATCGAATTAGTCACGCCCAAGGTCATTCGTTCGCGTTCGCGGTCTCGAACGCGTTCCTTGGGTCTACGTGTGTCGTCGCCACTCGTTCTCCTGCTCCTCTGGTGGGTCCTCGCGAGAGCCTCGTGGTTGCCGGCCGGCTCGTTGCCGACGCCGTACACGGTGATCAAAACCTTTGGCACGCTGTTCTCGCACGATCTCTGGGGCCAGATCGGTGATTCGCTATCGCTCGCCGGTGTTGGCTTGGCGATTGGCGTCACTCTCGGATTCTCACTCGGATTGATGTCGGGGCTTTCGAGGATCGGCGAGGAGCTCTTCGACGCGCCCCTCCAGATGTTGAGGACCGTCCCGTTCCTCGCGCTCATTCCCTTGTTCGTCGTCTGGATGGGCATCGGAGAACTCCCGAAGGTCGCGCTCATCTCGTTGGCGACGACGTTCCCGATGTACATCAACACTTCGGCCGCAATGCGCAACGTCGATCGAAAAGTCGTCGAAGCGGCACGTTCGTACGGACTGCGCGGCTTCCGTCTCATCCGTGAGGTGATCTTTCCGCTCTCGCTGCCCGGCATCCTCACCGGACTTCGCTTCTCGCTCAGCCTTTCGGTGCTCGCCTTGGTCGGGGCCGAGACGATCGCGTCGAATGGGGGCATTGGCTATCTCATCAACCAGGCGGAACAGTTCCAACAGACGAGCATCGTGTTCTGCGGCGTGATCATCTACGCCGCACTCGGCCTGAGCGCCGACCTCATCGTGCGCGTGATCGAGAAGCTCGCGCTCCCGTGGCGAGCGGGCGTGTCGGTTCGATGAGCGAAGCCCTCGCGACGCGCGACGAGTCACTCGCCGTCGACACGCACCAGCTGGTTCGTCAGTTCGGGGAGCACCCGGCACTCAATGGCCTCGATCTTCAGATCCGCCGTGGCGAGTTCGTGGCGTTGCTCGGCAAGAGCGGCAGCGGCAAGACGACGCTGTTGCGACTTCTCGCCGGTCTCGACTCGCCCGACTCAGGGGAGTTGCTCGTACCGAGGTCGCGCACCGTCGTATTTCAAGAACCGCGACTGGTGAACTCCAAGCGTGTATGGAGGAACGTGGTCCTGGGCCTTGATGGCCCCAGTGCGACCCGCGAAGCAGCGACGGCAGCGCTTGGTGAGGTCGGACTCTCGTCGCACGCCGACGTGTGGCCCGCGACACTCTCTGGCGGGGAGGCGCAGCGGGTCGCCCTCGCACGCGCACTGGTGCGCGAACCACAGCTCCTCTTGCTCGATGAGCCCTTCGCGGCACTTGACGCTTTGACCCGGCTCAAGATGCAGCAGTTGATCGCCGACCTCTGTGCGCGACACGGCCCCGCGGTCTTGCTCGTGACTCACGACGTGGAGGAGGCGCTCTTGTTAGCGGACCGCGTCGTGCTCTTGCGAGAGGGCCACCTCGGATTCGAAGTCGCGGTACCTATGGCGCGACCTCGCGAGATCGGCACCGAGTTCGCCGCGCTTCGACGACGACTCCTCAGCGAGTTGGGTGTCGACCAGTGAGACCGCGAGACATGGGGGCGAATCTGTAGGAACCCAAACCCCCTCAACTAAAGAGCATTACCCTATTTTCTAGTATTTCCATTGATGAAGTAGCAAATTGAGTCAGACCCAGACGATGTGCATGTCGCCATCGCACCAGAAAGGAAAACCGTGAGATACAGCAATAAGCATCGATCGATCAGCGGCGCGGCACTCGTCCTCGCCAGCGTGATCATCGCCGTGACCATTGGCGGGGCGTCGGGCGCCGCCACCAAACACAAGACCACTCCGAAGAAGATCAACCTGAGCGGCGTCACGCTCAACATCGGAGACCTGGCGGGACAGACCCAGATTCTTCTCAACGATTCGGGGGCGCTCAACGGGGCCCAATACAAGGTCAACTTCGCGACGTTCCCGGCCGGTCCGCCCGCCGTCGCGGCGATCCAGGGTGGCTCGGTCGACCTCACCGTCACGGCCGACACGCCGGCCATCTTCGCGCAAGCCGGCGGCGTGCCACTCAAGGTCGTCGCGGTCACCCAGCCCGTCGCTCCCGGGGCATCACTCGGCCTCGTGGTGCCCAAGGGTTCGACGATCACCTCGCTCGGAGGACTGAAGGGGACGAAGATCGCGGCGGCGAGCGGGACCATCCTTCAGTACATCGCCATGCAGGCGCTCAATGGCGCTGACGGCGGGTGGAAGAACGCGACCATCGTGAACCTCAATCCGGCGCTCGCGCTCGCGGCCCTGACGTCGAACTCAGTGCAGGCGGCGGTGTTGATTCAGCCGTACCTGGCCGAAGCCGTACAGGCAGGTGGACAGGTCCTCGCCCTCGGAACCAGCTACACCAAGGGCTACTCGTACTTCCTCGCTGCCGACGCCGCGCTCGCGAACACGAAGAAGGCGGCGGCGATCGCGGACTATCTGCACCGCTACGCCGAGGCCGAACACTGGGCGGCGACCCACACCGCCCTCTGGGCCCAGGACTACGCCACCGCGAACAACATCACGTTGCCACTCGCGACCGCTGCCGTGAACGCAGCTCTCGCGTCGTTCGTGAAGATCGGTCCGAATCAGTACAACAGCATCACCAATGAGGCGGTCACGTTCACGCAGGCGGGACTGCTCACGACCCCCGTCGACACGAAAACCCTCTACACGACGAAGTTCAACACGCTCGTCGCCACGTTCCCCAAGGGCTGAGAAGGCGGACGAGAGATGACTATCGAAGAAGGCCCCACCCGTCACTACGACGGGTGGGGCGGACGGGTCGCCAAGACGGTCGAAGAGTCGACGTCGTGGTGGCCGCCCATACCCACCCCGCCGAGCGGCGCCCCGAATGTCATCGTCGTATTGCTCGACGACATGGGCTTCAGCGACATCGGACCCTTCGGTGCCGAGGTGTCGACGCCCACGTTGGACCGACTGGCGCGCGACGGCCTTCGCTACACCAACTACCACACCACGCCCGTGTGCTCGCCGGCTCGAGCCGCGTTCCTGACGGGCCTCAACCCTCATCGCGCCGGGTTCGCGTCGGTCGCGAATAGCGATCCGGGGTTTCCCGGCTACACGATGGAGATCGCCGAGGACGTGCCGACACTCGCGGTGACGCTGCGCGACGCGGGCTACGCCACGTTCTGCGTCGGCAAATGGCACCTGACGCGCGACGCCGTGATGAACGACGCGGGCGCGCGGCGCAGTTGGCCGTGCCAGCAGGGTTTCGACCGCTACTACGGCGTCCTCGAAGGCCTCACGAACCTCCATCACCCGCATCGACTGATCAGTGACAACTCTCCAGTCGACGTCGACGAGTACCCGCCGGGTTACTACCTACCCGACGACATCACCGATCACGCGATCTCGATGATCAAGGGACTTCGTGCGAGCGACGCCCACAAGCCGTTCTTCTGCTACGTGGCGCATAACGCGGTCCACGGCCCCCTCCAGGCGAAACCCGAGCACATTGCGAAGTATCGCGGTCGTTACGACGCCGGTTGGGACGTCCTGCGCGACCAGCGGTTCGCGCGACAGAAGGAGACCGGACTCTTCGACGACGAGACTGAGATGGCTGAACGCAACAGCGAGGCGTTCTTGGACGTCGGCGCGTGGGACGACCTCGAGGACGACGTGAAGGCGGTTTTCGCACGCTACATGGAGGTGTACGCAGCATCTATTGAGAGTGTCGACGAGAACCTCGGGCGCCTCCTCGACGTCGTCGAGGACTTAGGTGAACTCGAGAACACCATCGTGATCTTCATGTCCGACAACGGCGGGACCGCCGAAGGTGGCGAACACGGGACGCGCAGTTACTTCAAGCAGTTCATCCATGGACTGCGGCTCCCGGCCGATTGGCAGAGCGACGTCGCGCGCGACATCGACCTCATCGGCGGCCCGCGAGCGATGGTGCACTATCCGCGAGGTTGGGGCATGGCGTCGAACACGCCCTTTCGTCTCTACAAGGGATTCACGCACGCCGGCGGCGTTCGGGTGCCGTTCGTGCTGAGTTGGCCTAAGGGCATCGGCGAGCGGGCCCGCGGTCAGGTTCGCCGCGAATATCAGTACGTCACTGATCTCCTACCGACGTTGTTGGAACTCACGGGCGTCGAGCGTCCCAAGCAGTTCCGTGGCGTCGAAGTGGTCGCGCTCGACGGCGTCAGCTTCGCTGCGTCGCTCAATGACGGTGATTACGTCAGTGCGCACCGTGAGCAGTACTCGGAGTTCATGGGCAATCGGAGCTTCTATAAGGACGGATGGAAGTTGGTCTCGCTGCATCGTCCGGGGGCCCCCTACGACGACCAGGAGTGGGAGCTCTACGACATCCGTGTGGACCCGACCGAGCGCACCAACGTCGCCCTGGAGCGACCCGGTCTCGTGCGCGAACTTTCCCAGGCGTGGGAGCGCAGTGCGTGGGACAACAAGGTCTTCCCGCTCAACGACTTCACCGGCTACATGGGAACGGTCCGTCGACCGTTCGAGGATCGACTTACCGAACCGGTGCGGATCCTGGCGGGCACGCCGACCCTGGAGCGGTACCGCTCATCGAAGCTCGTGACCCTGAGGTCGTTCCAAGCGACGGCTTCGTTCGAGCACGGGACCCTCGATGATGGTGTGCTCTTCGCCCACGGTGACCAAGGGGGCGGCTACATGGTCTATGTCGAAGGTGGACAACTGCGACTGGCGTACAACGAGTACGGCGACCTCCTCGAAGCGGCCGCGGGGCCGCTGAGCGCCGGCCATCACGAGGTCACGCTCGACGTCAGGGGGATCGAGGACTACCAATGGAACCTCGCGGTACTCGTCGATGGCGAGGAACGTGTCCGACTCGAAGGCGTGTTGATGCTCCTCGGAATGGCGCCGTTCCAAGGCATCGACGTGGGCATCGATCGGCGATCTCCGGTGTCGTGGCCGGTCTTCGAACGGCACGGCTCGTTCCCCTACACCGGGCAGCTCGAAGCGGTTACCTACGTTCCCGGTCCCTACGCGCCGTACAGTCCTGAGGCCGTGCTCGCGGCCACGATCGAGGCAGCCCATGCCTACGAGTGAGGACGCCGCCGCGCGGCGCCGGACCGTGACCGCGACATCGAGTGAACCGGGTCGCTTTGAGTTCACGAACGGGGCCGTCGCGGTGCAGTCGTCGCGCGACGGCGACCAGGGCGTTCGTGCGGTCGACCTACTCCTGGCGTCACTGGCCATGTGCGTCGCGGGCACTGTGCGCGCGTACGCGCAGCATCATGGCGTCGACGGTCTCGAGAGTGTGAGTGTCGAGGTCACGGGCGAAGAGGTCGGTTCACCAACGCGGCTCGCCACGGCGACCCTCGCGATCCATCTCGAGGGCGACGTGACTGAGTACGAACGCGCGCGTCTCCTGCGTGCCGGTGCGCACTGCAAGATCCATACGACGCTCAGTCGTGGCGTCGACGTGCGGATCCTCTAGGTCCAGGGGATCCACGTCCGTTGGTCGGTCGCTCGACACAGTCTCCCGACTCGCGCGACCGACCAACGCGGTGGCTATTTGGGCTGCATGCGAATACCGGCGTCGAGACGGATCGACTCGGCATTCATGTAACTGTTCGACAGCAGTTCCACGGCGAGCGTCGCGAACTCGGTCGAGTAGCCGAGTCGCCGCGGGAAGAGCACGGCGGTGCCCAGACGCGCCTTGAACTCATCGGAGGCGGGACCGGTGCCGTAGATCGGCGTGTCGATGAGGCCTGGGAGGATGCAGTTCGCTCGGATGCCGACGACGGCCAAATCGCGGGCCAGTGGCAATGTGAGGCCGATGACACCACCCTTCGACGACGAGTAGGCCACCTGGCCGATTTGGCCGTCCTCGCCGGCGACCGACGACGTGTTGACGATGGCGCCACGCATTCCGTCGAGGTCGGGATCGTTCTTGGCCATGGCGGTCGCCGCAAGACGACAGACGTTGAAGGTGCCGACCAGGTTGATCTCGATGACCTTTCGGTACAGTTCGAGGTCGTGAGCCGAGGAGTACTCGCCGTCCTTGCCGATCGTCCTCGTCGCCCAGCCAACGCCCGCGCAGTTGACCGTGCTCCACAGAGGAGCGAGCGCGACGGCGGTGTCGATCGCCGCGATGACCTGCTCGGTGTTCGTCACGTCGCAGTGGACGTACGCGCCGCCGATCTCCTGGGCGACCTTGTTGCCCAGTTCATCGTTGAGGTCGGCGAGCACCACTTTGACCCCGCGCGCCGCCAACGCGCGGGCGGTGGCCTCGCCGAGTCCGGATGCGCCACCGGTCACGACGGCGGATGTGTTGTTGAGTTCCATTGCTGCTCCTGATGTTCGTGGGCTGCTACAGCCGTCACAAAGTCAAGCAGAGATTTGAGACCCCCTTCTCGAGGCCGAGGCACCCGACGCGCGAGCACGTAGCGTTACACCATGTCCTCGGCGTACGACGTCTCCAAAGAAGAGTTGGCGTCACTGCTGCACGGTGAGCCCCGCTACCGGGTCGACCAGGTCTGGCAAGGACTTTGGGTCGACGCGCAACGCGTCGATGAGATCACGACGATCCCCAAGGTCCTGCGCGCGCGCCTCGCCGAGCTCTTCCCCCCGAGCATCGAGGTCGCCAACGACGTCCAGAGCGACCTCGGCGCCACGAGGAAGTGGGTCTTTCGCCTGCATGACGGCGCGACCATCGAGACCGTCTTGATGAACTACGAGGACCGCGTGACGGTCTGCGTCTCGAGTCAGGCCGGCTGCGCCATGGGCTGCACGTTCTGCGCCACCGGTCAGGCCGGGTTCACCCGGCACCTCACGTCGGGTGAGGTACTCGAACAGGTCATGTTCGCCGCGCGCGCCGCCGCGCCACGTCGTCTCTCGAACGTCGTGTTCATGGGGATGGGCGAGCCACTCGCGAACTACCTCGTGACCATGAACGTCGTGCGTTCGTTGCACGAATTTCGCGGACTCTCCGCTCGGCACCTCACGGTCTCCACCGTTGGTGTCGCACCGGCGATCGAGAAGATGGCGAAGACCGGCCTGCCGCTCACGCTGGCGGTGAGCTTGCACTCCGCGAACAACCCTGACCGCGATGAACTCGTGCCGCTCAACCGCCGCTATCCGCTCGAACGACTGCACGACGCGTGTCGGTTCTGGATGGAGACGACCGGTCGACGGCTCAGTTTCGAATGGGCACTCATCGATGGCGTGAATGACCGAGAACAAGACATAGACGAACTCGCAACCTATGCCCGGTCACTTCGCGCACACGTGAACCTCATCCCCCTCAACCCGACACCGGGCTATCTCGTTCGAGGTTCGTCGGGGCAGCGCGTGCACGATTTCAGAGAAGGACTGCTCGAACTCGGTGTGAACGCGACGGTGCGCAACACGAGGGGCCGTTCCATCGACGCCGCCTGCGGGCAGTTGGCGGCCGTGACCAACGCCCGTCATAGGTCGATTCCCGTTCGAAACGGCTAGATCTTCCCCTGTCCCCAGAACGTCGGGCGCCACTTCATGAGGACCAGCACACCGACGATGCAGGCGATGCCGCCCGACACGATGGAGAACTCGGTCGAGGTGTAGTTCGCCACGACGCCGGACTCCACGTCACCGAGTCGCGGTCCGCCCGTGACAACCGCCATCTGGATCGATGAGATGCGACTGCGGAACTCGTCGGTGATCGCGTTCTGCAAGATCGTGTTGCGCAGCACCGTCGAGATGACGTCCATCGCACCCGCTGTCGCCAGGCAGGCCAGTCCGATCCAGACGACGTGCACCAGACCGAAGACGGTCATTGCCGCCCCCCACGCGATGACAACCACGGCGACCAACCGCCCCTGGCGTCGCACGCGCGCGATCCATCCCGTGACGACCGCCATGAGCAGCGCGCCCGCGCCGGGTGCCGCGTAGAGCAGGCCGAGGGTCCGTGGTCCTGCGTGGTAGAGGGTGAGCGCGACCGCGGGGAAGAGCGCCCGGGGTAGTCCAAAGACCATGGCGTTGAGGTCCACGAGGTACACGGCCTGGACCACGGCGTGGCTCCGGACGTAGCGAAAGCCGTCGCCGATGGCGCGCATCATCCGCGTGCCCGTATGTTCTCCCGTGGCCGGCATCGCCGACATGAACGAGGTCAGCACCGTCAAGAGTGCGAAGGTGATCGCGTCGACGGTGTAACACGAGAACAGTCCGATGCTGGCGATCAACACACCGGCGAGCGCCGGGCCGATCACCGCCGCCGAGTTCACGGCGACCTGATTGAGGGAGTAGGACGCCACGAGTTCCTCGGGGAGAACGAGCTTGGGGATGGCGGCGGTGCGCAGAGGACCAGAGAAGCCCGCGAAGCCCGCAGAGAGGGCGGCGAGGAGGAGAAGGAAGACCAGGTGGTGGTCGTGCAGCCCGGCGTTGACGGCGAGCCCGGCACTGGTGAGTCCCAAGACGACGGAGCTGAGCAGCATCAAGATGCGCTTGTCGGCCCGGTCGCCCATGGCACCACCCCAGAGCGCACCCGTGATGAGGAACGGCAGTTGGATGAGGCTCGCGAGCCCGACCCACAGGCTCGAGTGCGTCTGGCTGTAGACCTGAAAGGGCACGGCGACGACCGTCAAGTTACTGCCGAGTAGGGAGACGACTTGCCCTGAATACAACAATCGGAAGTCACGATTGCGGCGCAGCGGACTTACGTCGACGAGTAGCCGGGGCACCCAATCATGGTAGGGGGATAGTGTAATTCCGGGGGTATCGCGAAGGAGTGTCGATGATCGACGAAGAACTTGTTCAGTTGCTGACGCCCGAGGGCGAACGCGTTGAAAGCTCCGACTACGAGTCCACGCTCAACGGCGACGACATCTTCGGTCTGTACCGCGACATGGTCATCGTGCGACGCCTCTGCAACGAATCGACGTCGCTCCAGCGCCAGGGACAACTCGCGCTCTGGGCCCCGATCCAAGGACAAGAGGCCGCACAAATCGGCGCCGGGCGGGCCCTCGCACCTGGGGATTTCACGTTTCCCACCTATCGCGAACACGGCATCGCCTGGTGCCGCGGGGTACCGCCCGCGGACATGCTGCGACTCTTTCGAGCGGTGAGCAACGGCGGCTGGGATCCACAGAAGTACCGTCACTCGGTCCCCACGGTCGTGCTCGGGAGCCAGTGTCTCCACGCCGTTGGCTACGCGATGGGAATCCAGCGCGACGGAGCCGAGGAGGCCGCGATGGCGTTCTTCGGGGATGGCGCCTCGAGCCAAGGTGACGTGTTGGAAGCCTTCGTGTGGGCCGCGTCGTTCAACGCCCCGGTCGTGTTCTTCTGTCAGAACAATCAGTGGGGCATCTCAACACCATCGTCCGTACAGTCCAAGATCCCGCTCTATCACCGCGCCCACGGCTTCGGCTTCCAGGGAGTGCGAGTCGATGGCAATGACGTGTTGGCGGTCTACGAAGTGACGAGGCGAGCTCTCGAGAGTGCTCGCGTCGGCGGCGGTCCGACGTTGATCGAGGCCTACACCTATCGAATCGGTGCGCATACGACCTCTGACGACCCCACGCGCTACCGCATCGACGCCGAAGTTGAGGTGTGGAAGCACCGTGACCCAGTCGAGCGGGTGAAGGCACTATTGGCGCGCGAGTACAAGGTGAAGAATGCCGACTTCGATGCCGTGACCCAAGAGGCCGACACGATGGCCTTGCAACTGCGCGAGGACGTGTTGGCGATGAGTCGACCCGACCCCATCACGATGTTCGACAACGCGTACTCTGCGCCACACCCTCTGATCGAAGAGGGCCGGCGCGAGATGATCGACCTCGGAATCAGCGGAGGAGCCCTCTAATGGCGACGACGACCATGACGATGGCGAAGGCGCTCAATGAGGGACTGCGCCGTGCGATGGAGAAGAACCCCAAGGTGCTCTTGATGGGCGAGGACATCGGTCGTCTCGGCGGCGTGTTTCGCATCACCGACGGCCTGCAGAAGGACTTCGGGGAGGACCGCGTCATCGACTCGCCGCTGGCGGAGTCGGCCATCGTCGGCACGGCGGTCGGCCTCGCGATCCGGGGTTATCGAGCGGTGTGCGAAATCCAATTCGATGGCTTCGTCTATCCCGCCTTCGACCAGATCGTCTCGCAGGTCGCCAAGCTTCACAAGCGTTCCGACGGTGCCTACATCATGGGCATGGTGATTCGGATCCCGTTCCAAGGAGGGATCGGCGCAATCGAACACCACTCGGAGAGCCCCGAGCCGTACTTCGCGCAGACGGCCGGCCTTCGCGTCGTGTCGTGCTCGACGCCGAACGACGCGTACTGGATGATCCAGCAGTCGATCGAGCACGACGATCCCATCATCTTCTGTGAACCGAAGAGCCGCTACTGGGAGAAGGGCGAGGTCGACCTCGACACGCCACCGGCCGGACTGTTCGACGCGCTCGTTCGTCGCGAGGGAACCGACGTCACGCTCATTGGCTACGGCGCCTCGATGAAGACGTGTCTGCGTGCGGCTGAGACCGCCCAGGTTGAAGGAACCTCCATCGAGGTGATCGACGCCCGCTCGATCGCACCCCTCGACATCGAATTGATGGCCAAGTCGGTGGAGAAGACCGGTCGCCTCGTCGTGGTCCAAGAGTCGCCACACACCGCGTCCGTCGGCTCCGAGATCGTGTCGGAACTGACGCAACGCTGTTTCTACTCGTTGCGAGCCCCCGGCCTGCGGGTGAGTGGCTATCACGTCCCGTACCCGCCGACGCGGATCGAGGAGGACTATCGTCCCACCGTCGATCGCATCCTGGACGCCGTTGACCGAGTGATGGGATTTGAGAGTTGAGCGAAGAGATCTTCTTACTACCCGACGTCGGCGAAGGATTGACCGAAGCCGAGATCGTCACGTGGAAGGTGGCCGTCGGCGACGTCGTCACACTCAACCAGCCGCTCGTCGACATCGAGACGGCGAAGGCGACCGTCGAGCTCCCTAGTCCCTACGCGGGGACCGTGGTTGCCCTGCACGGCAACGTCGGTGACGTCCTCGAAGTCCATAAGCCCCTCATCACCTTCGATGTGGGCGGTGCCGCGGGCCCCGCCCCGACGCCTGCCACTGAGGCCACCCCTTCTGCTGCGACTCCACCAGCTCCCGCGTCGGACAAGACCGAGGGATCCGTCGGAGAGGGTCGTGAAGCCGTACTCATCGGCTACGGCGTTGCGAACGAGGACGCGGTTGTCACGCGCAAGCATCGCCGCCAAAGCGTCGCCGCACCTGCGCCGGCGCCCTCTGCACCCGTCGCAGCCGCCCCAGCGCCGCTCGTCACCCACACGGGCGCTGCCCCGCGCTCCACGCCACCGGTGCGCCTGTACGCGAAGCAGCACGGTCTCGACATCGCCACGCTCTCAGGTACTGGCCGAGACGGGTTGATCACGCGAAGCGACGTCGATCAAGCGCTCGCTGGAACGTCAAGTACGCCGGCCCGCGTGAGCGCCCCGATCACCGGACCGAACACGACGTCACGATTCGTGGGCCGTGACCTGGAGTCGTGGTCGAGTGGACCCAAGGAAGAGCGCATCCCCGTCAAGGGTGTCCTTCGATCCATGGCGGAAGCCATGGTGCAGAGCGCTTTCACTCAGCCCCGCGCGGCGGTCTGGGTTCGCGTTGACGCCACGAGGACCATGGATCTCCTCTCGTCCTTGAAGACCCAGCCGAACCTCGCGGGGGTTCGGCTCTCACCCCTGACCATCGTCGCGCTGGCGCTCTGTGATGCCGCACGCCACTTCCCTGGCATCAACTCGAGTTTCGACGCGGCCGCCAACGAAGTCGTGGTTCGACGCACGGTGAATCTCGGCATCGCGGCCGACACGCCTCGTGGGCTCATCGTGCCCAACATCAAGGGCGCCGATCAACTGGACCTCGTGGGCATGGCGGGCGCGTTGACCGTGCTCGTCGACAAGGCTCGCCAGGGCACGACGACACCAAATGAGATGATCGGCACGACCCTGAGCATCACCAACGTGGGACCGTTCGGGGTGGACGCCGCGATTCCGATCCTTCCACCCGGCACCGGAGCGATCCTCGCGGTCGGTCAGATCGCCAAGGCTCCGTGGGTGGTCGACGATGAAGTCGTGGTTCGTCAGGTGGTCGAGTTGGCGATGGCGTTCGACCACCGTCAAGTTGACGGCGCGATGGCGTCGGCGGTGCTCGCTCACATCGGTCGCTTCCTGCACGACCCGGCACCCGCGATAATTGCCGGCTAGGCCTTCAGTTTGCGCAGCGCGTCGAGCGCGCGGTCCGCGTGCGCGTTCATGTTCGTCTCGCTCGATATCACGTCGAGCACTCTTCGGTCTTGACCAATGACGAAGGTCGTGCGCTTGACCTTCAACAGGTCAAGGGACCGCTTGACGCCATAGCTCTTGGCGACGTCGCCGTCGACGTCGGCGAGGAGCGGGTAGTCGAGACCGTTCTTGTTCGTGAACTCGGACTGCTTCTCGACCGTGTCCATGGAGATACCGAGGCGTTGGCCCCCGAGCGCCGAGAACTCCGAGGCGAGGTCACGGAAGTGACATGACTCCTTGGTGCATCCCTTGGTCATGGCGGCGGGGTAGAAGAACAGAACGACGGGTCCGTTGAGCAGCATCGTCGTCAGTGTGCGTTCGTTGCCGTCTTGATCCTTGAGTTGGAATTCGGGAGCGAGGTCGCCTATCTGCATGAGAGCAGATTACGGGTCGAGTCGGAAACCTACGCCGCGAATGGTTATGAGGTGAACGGGATTGGCGGGGTCGGCTTCGATCTTCTGTCGCAGTCGCTTGACGTGGGTGTCCAGCGTGCGCGTGTCGGAAAGCTCAAGTCCCCACCAAAGCGTGTCCAGGCAGACTTCACGCGTCACGACCTGTCCCAGTCGAGAGGCGAAGAGTGCCAGGAGGTCGAACTCCTTGCGACTGAGCTCAATCTCGATGCCCATGCGCGTGACGGTTCGACGTACGAAGTCAATGCGAAGGTCGCCAAACGTGACGATCTCGTCATCGGAGTTGGTGAGCGGTCGACGCAGGACCGCACGAATCCGTGCGATCAATTCGCGGAGCCGAAATGGTTTCGTGACGTAGTCGGCGGCGCCGATCTCGAGACCAAGGACCACGTCGACCTCGCTCGAGCGGGCCGTGACCATGATCACGGGCGTACGCGTCGAATCGTAGAGCTCGCGGCAGTAGTCGATGCCCGACCCGTCGGGCAGCATGATGTCGAGCAACACGAGGTCGGGCTTCGCTGATGTCATCAACTGACGAGCCTGGGCGATGTTGGTCGCGCCGACGACGACGAAGCCCTCGACGGTGAGTCCAATGTTGAGGGCGTCCTGGTAACTCTCTTCATCCTCCACGACGAGGATGACGCTGCGACTCTCGCTATCGGACATCGATGTCCTTCCAGGAGCGCGCTGAAGTGATTCGGCGAGGGGCGGCACTGTTCGATCTCAGAGGGGAGGTGTGAAATCGTACGCGTGCCACGTCGTCAACGTAAGGAAGCAGGGTTACCGCAACGTGAACCAAACGCAATCGCGAGGTGTTCATCGGATGAATCTTCTTCGGTGCGGCGCTTGCGGCCACAGATTGTGGCGATTTTCGTGCTTTAGAGTTGGGCGAGCAGATGCAAGGAGAGCGCATGAGTGAACCGACAGTGAAACTGGGCCGCGACGAGCACGTGTGGTCGTTTGACGCCGAGCGCCAGCCCGTGGTGACGGTGGACCCCGGGACCGTCATGGAGATCGAGACGTGGGACTGTTTCACGGGCCAGGTACAAAGTGAGAGCGACACGCTCGAGCACCTGGACCTTTCACGCGTCAACAGTGCGACAGGTCCGATCGCCGTTCGCGGCGCCGAACCTGGTGACACGCTCTCGGTCACCTTCCTCGACATTCGTCCAGGCCCCATGGGGGCGGCCATGTGCATTCCCGAGTGGGGACAACTGATCGACTCGGTCAAGTCACCGACGACGCGGATCTTTCACGTCAACGACGGCGTCATCACCATGACCGAGAACATCTCGTTCCCGACCCGTCCGATGTTCGGCGTGGTCGGCGTCTCTCCCGCTGCGGGCGACATTTCAACGTTCTACGCCGACCGACACGGCGGCAACATGGATGATCACGTGAACGGAATCGGCGCGACGGTGCACCTTCCGGTCTTCCAGCCTGGCGGTCAGTTGGCCATTGGCGACATGCACGCATCGATGGGCGACGGTGAGATCTCAGGTACCGGTGTCGAGATCGGCGGCATTGGCGTCATCAAGGTCGACCTGATCAAGGGCAAGTGCGGGGGCTGGCCCATCACCGAGACGGCTGACGCCTTCTACACGCACGGCACCACGGATGGCGACCTCGACGGAGCCCTCAAGATCGCCTGCGAGGAGGCGTCCAAACTCCTCGTGGACGAGTGGGGATTCAGCGCCGAGGACGCGTTCATGTTCCTCTCGGTCGCGGGGGACCTCGGCATCGCGCAGTACTGCCATCCGTCGCCGGGCAGCGTGATCGCGAGGATGCGAGTGCCGAAGTTGGCGTCGAATCCGACGCCTTTTCGTCCCTAGTTACGACGTGGAGACGGTGAAACCCTCATAGGTCGTCGCGGTCTTCAAATAGCTGCCGGTCGCGGTACAGGGACCAGTCGGGTGACAGACGAGCCCGTAGACCCCTCCGTCGATGCCGACCGACGTCGCCCCGGTGGGCAGCGCGATCTTCTGGCCGACTTGCCATGCGTTCGAGATCTCGTTCACCACCAGGGCCTGGTAGCGGCTCTCAGCGTCGTCGTAGGCGGCGCCCGCGCTGCAATTGCCCGCCGAACGACACGAGACGGCGACGACGCCACCGTTCTTTCCCGCCATGAGGGCACCGCTCGGCAGCTTCATCTCCGTCGCCGGTTGCCACACCCCGTCAATCTCGTCGACGAAGAACCCTTCGTACTGCGTCGCGCCGACGAGGTACTGCCCCCCCGCGCTGCAGTTGCCGACGGAGGGACACGCGAGACCGCCGTAGCCGTAGAAGAAGGTGTGGGGGTTGGTGGCTGCGCCGGCGGGCATCGTCATCGCGAGAGCCCCTTGCCATCGCCCCCCTGACTCGGTGAGCGTAAACCCCTCATTGTCGCCGTCGACGTTGGTGTACGTGCCAATGGCGGTGCAGTTCTCGCCCGAGACGCACGCCACCTCACTGACATTGGCCACCGGAAAGGCGTTGGCGTTGGCGGGCAGCGTGACGGCGATCGCTCGCGACCATTTCGCGTCGACGCCGTTTACGACGAGCCCCTGCGTCGTGCCA
Source organism: uncultured Acidimicrobiaceae bacterium (assembly GCA_963804305.1). GTDB lineage: Bacteria > Actinomycetota > Acidimicrobiia > Acidimicrobiales > RAAP-2 > RAAP-2. The sequence goes on from CAWDPR010000003.1 coordinate 244,535, forward strand.
TCGGTACCAATGAAGGATCCGACCCCGACGCAGTGACCCGACACACAGGTGATCTGGTTGAGCAGGGCGTAGGGATTCACGTTGGCGCCGGCGGGCAGCAACACCTCCTGGGCACGAGACCACGTCCCACCCACCTCATTGATGACCATCGCCTCGGAGTGGCCGACGGGCTGCGTGCCGTCGAGGTAGATGCCGACCGCGCTGCAGTTCCCGGCCGACCAACATGACACCGAGTGCACCTCACTGAGCTGTGCGGCCCCCTTCGCGTTCGCGGGCAACACAACCTCGCGCGCCCGCTGCCATATTCCTCGGCTTTCGCTCGCGATGAAGCTCTGCGCGTAGTTCTTGTTGTCGTCGTAACTGCCGACCGCGACGCAGTCGCCTACGGCGCCACAGGAGATGGAGTTGACCGTCAATCCGGGGTCACTGGCCGAACCGGCCGGCGCGATCAGTCTCGTGGGCGTCGTCCAGACGCCTTTTACTTCGTTGAGGATGAGGCCCTGGGTGTGGCTGCTGGCGTCGTCGTAGGCTCCGCCCGCGCTGCAGTTGCCGGCGGATGCGCACCCGAGTGCCGGAAGGAATCCCGACGGTAGCCCGGTCGCACCGCTCGGAAGACTCGCGGTCTTCGCGACCTCCCAGCGCGGCGTCGTACTGGTGGCGCCCGCCGGCGCAACCAAGACGAGAAGGAGAAGCGGACAGAGGAGCAGCGCGGCTCGTTTCCACTTCATTGGCAGTACTCCACTGGCTAGAACCTCGTAAATGACATTCGACCGACGCACTTCTTCGACGTGACGAGTGTGCGCGGATGGAACCCTGACCACTTCAGTATAAGAAAGGCAAAATGGCAGCGGTCAGCGAGGAGCCCTTGTCGAGGAGGCTTTAGAGAATTCTTATTCGTAGCAAGTGCCGGTCGTTACTCCAACGATGGAGATCGGCGCTAGAGGGGACGATTCGCTTCGTAGCCATCGGCGATGGCCTTGCACTTGACGCACAGGGTGCGAAAGTAGCCCTGGCCGACCGCGGCGGTGCCTCGTTTGCGAAGTTCGGCGCCGACCGAACACTCGGCCTGATTGTGGAAGACCAACTCGTCGACGTCCTCAGTACCAGTTGAGTGAAAATCAGGAACCTTCGACATCGACCACCCCCTAGGTCTGGCCCACGAGGCCCTAGATAACCGGAGCGTAGCGCGTGTACCGTGATACTCGGATGTCGCGCTGCGACGTAAGGGGAATGATGGGAAATCAGCCGGCGATCGACATTCGAGGGGTCGCCAAGTCATTTGGATCGACGACGGTGCTGCACGACATCAACCTCGAGGTGTTCGACGGTGAGTTCTTCACGATGCTCGGTCCCTCGGGCTCTGGCAAGACGACGCTATTGCGGATGGTCGCCGGCTTCGAGACACCGGACCGGGGCGAGATCTTGCTGCACGGCGACGAAGTGACGCAGCGCCCGGCTCACCAGCGCCCGGTCAACACGGTCTTTCAGGACTACGCACTCTTCCCGCACATGGATGTCGTCACGAACGTCGAATACGGTCTGCGCGTCGCGGGCATCAAACGAGACGCGCGACGGGAGCGGGCGAACGCGGCCCTGGCGATGGTCCGTCTCGAGGGCTTCAGCGAACGGCGCCCGGCACAGCTCTCAGGTGGACAACGCCAGCGAGTCGCCCTCGCGCGGGCCATCGTCAATGAACCGAGCGTCCTGTTGCTCGACGAGCCGCTCGGCGCGCTCGATCTCAAGCTGCGCCAAGAGATGCAAACGGAATTGAAGGCCATCCAGCGACGGATCGGCATCACCTTCGTCTACGTCACCCACGATCAAGAAGAGGCGATGGCGATGAGTGACCGCATTGCCATCATGAACAAGGGAGTCATCGAGCAGGTCGGCACCCCGAAGGAGATCTACGAACTACCCTCCACGGCGTTCGTGGCCAGTTTCATCGGGACCTCGAACGTCATCGTTCGCAACGGCCGAACGCAGTCGCTGCGCCCCGAGCGACTGCGCCTCCTGGGCGCCGGTTCGGACGCGCCCGAGGGCTCGAACGCCGAAATCGGCACCGTGACCGACGTCGTGTACCTGGGGATGATGACACGGATATTCATCCATCTTGAGAGCGGTGACGACATCGTCGCGGTGCGGACGAATGACGAAAATGCCAGTCGCACGACGGACGTCGAAACCGGGTCTCGCGTCGTCGTCGCGTGGCGTCCCGAGGACGCCTTCGAACTGGAGTCCGAACTAGTCTGAGCACCAACGCAGGGAAATGGGGAGATGATGAAACACAAGGGATTGAAGGGGATTGTGCGGCGTGTCGGCCTTTCGGCGGCGACGCTTTCCGTGGTCGCACTCGGCATGGCAGTGATGCCGTCGGGGGCGGGAGCGTCGGGCCTCACAGCGCCGACGGCGGGGATGAAACCTCAGACGAGCATCGGCAAGGGCGAGGGCAAACTGAACCTCATCGCCTGGGAAGGGTACGCGCAGCCGCAGTGGGTCAGGCCGTTCGAGAAGTCGACCGGCTGCATCGTGAACGCGAAGTACGCCGGTTCGTCGGGCGAGATGGTCTCATTGATGGCCAACGGTGGTGGAGGACAGTACGACCTCGTCTCCGCATCCGGTGACGCAGACCTACGACTCATCTACGGCGGCGACGTGAAGCCAGTCAACATAAATCTGATCCCTTCATGGAAGCAGTTCCGACCGTTCCTTCAGGCGCCCAGCTTCAACACCATCAACGGGGTCCACTACGGCGTGAGTCTGCAGTTCGGACCAAACGTCTTGCTCTACTCGACCAAGACCTTCAAGACTGCTCCGACGTCGTGGAGCATTCTCTACAGCAAGAAGTACGCCGGGAAGGTCACGGTGCCGAACAACCCGATCCAAATCGCGGACGCGGCGTTGTACCTAGAGACCGCGAAGCCGTCGCTTGGCATCACGGACCCTTATGAACTCACACAGACGCAATTCAACGCCACGGTGGCGTTGCTGACCCAGCAGAAGCCACTCATCAAGGCGTACTGGAACCTCGCGAGCCAGGAGATCAACCTGTTCCAGAGCAAGACCGTGGTCGCCGGTGCGGCGTGGCCGTACCAGACCAACACGCTCAAGACCGATCACGTGGCGATCGCCGACACCATCCCCAAGGAGGGTGCGACCGGCTGGGCCGACACGTGGATGCTCGCGAAGAACGCACCGGACCCGAACTGCGCCTATGACTGGATGAAGTGGGTCTCGACGCCGCAGGTGCAGGCCGAGCAGGCCATCAGTTTCGGCGAGACGCCGGCTAACTCTTTGGCGTGCCCGATCATGAACAAACTGCAGGCCGGCTCGTGCGATGGCTACCACGCGAACCAGCCCGACTCCTATTTCAAGACCATCAAGTTCTGGAAGACGCCGTTGTCGACGTGCGACAACGGCAAGAACGACTGTGTCCCCTATAGCGAGTGGACGAATGCCTGGACCCAAATAACGGGATGACGACTTCGGTCGACTCTGAGACGAAACGTGGAGGGCCTCGCGCCCTCCACGTTTCGGCATTAGCGCGCTCCAGGTGGCGCACGGCGTTCCTGCTGTCACCACCGCTCCTGTGGTTCCTCGTGATCTACCTGAGCTCGCTCATCTTGATGCTGGTGACCTCGTTCTGGAGCGTCAACGGCTTCACTCAGGAGATCGATCGACACCTCACGGGAGCGAACTTCGCGCAGATCTCGTCAGGCGCCTACGTCACCATCATTTGGCGCACGGTGCTCTTGGCGGCACTGGTGACGTTGACCGACGCCGTGGTCGCCTTCCCCTTTGCCTACGTCATGGCGCGCGTCGCGACGCAGCGGACCCAGCGCATACTGCTCGGCGCGGTCCTCTTGCCGTTATGGGCCAGCTACCTGGCCAAGGTCTACGCCTGGATCTCGATCCTCGAGAAAGGGGGGGCGCTCAACTGGACGTTCTCGAAATTGGGACTACCCGACCCCAATCTCGGATTCACGAACGGCGCGATGTGGATCGCCTTCTGCTACATCTGGCTGCCGTACATGATCGTGCCGATCTACGGTTCGCTCGAGAGGATCCCGTCGTCGCTGCTCGACGCGTCGGCCGATCTCGGTGGATCGTCGTGGTCCACGTTTCGACGCGTCATCCTGCCGCTCGCGTTGCCCGGACTCCTCGCCGGTTCGATCTTCACGTTCTCGCTCACGTTGGGTGACTACGTCACGCCGCTGCTGATCGGTGGATCGAATTCGACGCTCATCGGCAATGCCATCTACGAGAACCTGCTGACCGGCGGCAACCTGCCGCTCGCCGCGGCCCTTTCGACCGTGCCCATCGTCATCATGATCGTCTACCTGACCATCGCGAAGCGTCTCGGCGCATTCGAGGCGCTCTGATGAGGGCCCGCCTCTCGCGAGTCGGGTTGTGGCTCTGGGTGTGGGCCGTCCTGCTCTTCCTCTTCGCACCGATCGTCACGATCATCCTCTTCGGATTCGACAAGTCCAACGTCGAGACCTGGCCGATCCAGCACTGGACGACGCACTGGTATTCCGTTGCGTGGAACGATCCACAGGTTCGCTCCGCGTTCGTCCTCTCCATCAAGGCGGCGTTCGCCGCCACGGGTCTCTCACTTCTCCTCGGTACGCTGGCGGCCTTTGGTGTGCACCGGGCCCGGTTCTTCGGCCGCGACTCGATCTCGCTGTTGCTGATCTTGCCCCTCGCGCTCCCGGGCATCATCACCGGCGTCGCGCTCAACTCCGCGTTCCAGTGGGCTGGCATCACTCTTTCGGTGTGGACGATCATCGTTGGTCATACGACGTTCTGCATCGTGGTCATCTACAACAACGTCATCGCCCGCCTGCGCAGGACGTCGAACACGTTGCTCGAAGCGTCAGCCGACCTCGGTGCGAACACGGTGCAGACGTTTCGCCTGGTGACCTTCCCGACGATCGCCACCGCGTTGGTGTCGGGTGCGTTGCTTGCGTTCGCGCTCAGCTTCGACGAGGTGATCGTAACGACATTCACCGCCGGCGCCCAGAACACGCTCCCGATTTGGATATTCGGTGCCATCCGACTGGGCCAGCAACTGCCCGAGGTGAACGTCGTGGTCACCATGGTCGTCATCTTGATGTTCATCCCGATCTTGGTGGCCGCTCGACTCACGGGGACCGAGAACTTCGCGCCCCGGGTCGCGGCACGTAAGTCGGACTAGCTAAAGCGCGGCACTTCGTCATCGTCCACGAGATCGGCGCGGACTTCCCGCTGGCTCTCTCCGACCTCGATCATGAACTCCTTAGGCGCCTCTTCGAGCATCATCAGAGACTCGGCGGCTCCGGGAATTGCACGCAACAATTCGTCAAGCTTTCGTTGCGTGGCTTCTTGTTCGCGGCCCTGCGTGTGCTGAATCGTGAACACCATCAAAAGGGTGATCGAGGAGGCGATGACTTCGAAGGTGACGACCCACGAGTTGGGGAAACCCAGGACCGCGCCGACGATCAGCGTCGCAATCAGTCCCGCGGTGAAGACCACGACGACGATGGACATCGACGTGTAGTGGTCAATGTGGTAGATCAACTTGCTGAGCGTGGGGAGTTGCGAAGTCTTGCGTGAGATCACCTTGCTCGGCCGAACGTTCTCCGTGGTCGCGTCGACCTCCGAGGGGAACGGGGAATCGGGTGGTTTGGTTTCTGCTGTCATCGTGTGGCTCCCAGTAGCTAAATCTTCGCCATGAGCGGACTCTGCTCAGTGTGAACCCGACCGTTTCGTACGACCACGCCAGTCGTGGCCTACTCAAGTGACCTAACGGACGCGCAGTGGAATCTCCTCGAACCCTACTGGTGCATTACTCGAAACGGGGCAAGAAACATGGAGCGGACTTCGCCGCGTAGTAGACGCGATGCTCTACATCTCGCACACAGGGTGCAGATGGCGATAGCTGACTGAGGAGTTCGGACAGTGGACGAGAATCTGGTCACAGTTTAGTAGGTGGTAGAGCAATGGAACGTGGACGAGTGTTCTTACGGCGCTACACGCCTAGTCGCGCGTCGCCCTCGGTAGAAGAGAAAAGAGGCACTAGATGGTAGTCATCGATACGCACCTCGCACGAGGCGCGTCGAACGGTGGCGCCACTTCCACGACCAGAGCGGAGACTACGGCCGGACGAACGGTGCCAAGCGCATTGTCTGCGTGGACGTCACGGGTCTACGCTGTGCGTGAGAGTAGTTCGCGCTTCGACGTCAGAGGCGAGCGCCGTCGAGCGGATACTAGACGACCTCACGAGAGCGGGTGCAGACGAACGGCTGGAACTGGTGCTCGTGGACGCGGCACGGCGCGGTAAGCCGCCACGCGATTGTCGGTGAAGTTCAATTGCGAGGTGCGACGGGTTGGGTGGGACGAGCGCCGCGCAACGAGCACGGCGCCAAGGTCTTTCGCCACATCCGCCACGCCTGGCGGGTAGAGGTGGCACACGGCCACCTCGTGAGAAGGCGACGTCTGGCGCGCTGCTTCGAGAACACCGTGACCTCGGCCACCGGATGGCTGCACGTCGCCTCCATCAGCGAGGTACTTCGGGCGCAGTGCTGAACTAGTAGGCGGCACCGCAAAGGACGACCCGTTGAGCGGACGCGGAGGAGCTCTTCAGACCGAGTGGACGGCACTTAGTCGCTGGCCGCGACGGCGAAGCGTCGCCACGCTTCGCGAACTCGGAGGTGGTCTGGTAGAGTCCCTTCGAAGAGCAGAAAGAGACTTCTCCAAGACTAGCGCTGACGCGAAGTTGTGGGGATGACAGGTCGCCGTTATGCGGCGAAGTCCCAGTTAGTGAATCCGAAGACGATGAGTCGTCGCGCCGCTTCGGTGGCGTAGCCATGACCCCACGATTCCAGCGAAAGGACGTAGCCAAGTTCGCCTGTAGACTGCGTGTCGGTAGTAGTGAGGTTGGCGACGCAGATCAGCTCATCGTCGAGAGTTGCAACGGCGAGGGTGAATGAGGTTCGGGACGCTCGGTACGCCTGGCGAACGACCTTCTTGAGATACGCCGTGGTGTCAGCCGGCGAGTTTGGTCACAGGTTAGATACCGGGTCACTTCTTCGTCTGAGCCATAGCGGTGAACTGCGACTTCGTCGTCGAGCCGGAACTCTCGAAGCATGAGACGTTCGGTCCGAAGTTCCATACCGCTCATTGTGCCCCGAACTCATCGTCGCGCCCGTTGCACGAATCAACTCAGTCGCTCGCGGAATTGTCGTGCGCGGCCGATTCCTGGACCGGGCTCACTTCGCTGATTATTGCGCGATCCGAGTGTCACACCTCGTCCCAATACTGCGTGTCGTGGCCTCACGCACGACTACAACGCTTTCGCACACGGGACAGGTGCTCTCTCGCGCCGTCACGTTCCAGTTCGCTCTCGACCAGAACCTCGAGCAGGGGATCATCTTCGCCAAATGCGCCGGCGCGCGCCGCTACACCGTGAACCACCACCTGGCACGAGTCAAGGCCAACCTGGGCACCAGAACGACCGAGCGAGAAGCTCACTCCGAAAGTGGAGATTCACCAGAACGGTCAACCGCTTCGCTTTCCTGGACGACTTTCTCTTTCATCAATGAGTTCAACGCCTGGAAGAACGGGGAACTAGAGAACTAGTTGGTCAACGACGACGGGACTCGGGGCTTCGCCTGGCGCCACGAACTGCGCGGTGATGTCTTCGAGTGCGCTTCGGTGGACGCCGCTAGGGCCCTCGAAAACTTCACTGCGTCGCGACGAGGCGAGCGAAGTGTAAGGCCCGTCGGGTTCCCCCGCTTCCAGGCCAAGGGGAAGGTGACGCCGCGCTTTCGCCTGCGCAACCGGGCGACGCCAGATCGGGTGCCCTCGAGCCAGCCCATCCGCTTCACCGATCCCGCGCACCTCCGCCTACCCAAGAACGGATAGGTGAAGCTCTTCGGTCGCACCCGCAAGGTCCGTCGCATGATCAATGCCGGTCGTTTTCACATCTACTCGGCCACCCTCTCCGAGCGCGCCGGTCGTTGGACTATCTCCCTGACGGCGTGGCTGCGCAGTTCCACCAGGCCGAGCGCAGTCGCACCACCCGTCACGCCGTCCCCGTCGGGGTCGACCGTGGAATTATTCCTCTGCGTCGCCGCCGACGCGAACGGTGTTCCTTCGAGCGATTCGAGGGGGTGAAAACACTGAAGCAAGCGCACGCGTCGCTCAAGGCGACCAACCGGGCCCTGGCCAGAACCACACCGGGGTCCAAAGGCCGCCAACGAGCGCGGTCCCGACTCGCCAATTCCATCGCAAGGTCGTCGACGTCGACGACATCTCGTCCACCAGGCCTCCAGGGCCCTGGTTGACCGATGCCAGGTCCTCGTCACGAGGACCTCAACGTCGAGGGGATGGTGAGGAACCGACACCTGGCGAAGTCCATCTCCGACGCCGCCATGGGAGAGCCTTCGTCAGATCTCTACAAGGCCAGGTGGCACTGCGTCGAGGTTCGAGTGGCCGATAGGTTCTTCCCGAGTTCCAAGACGTGCTCCGGATGTGGCGAGGTCAGAAAGGACCTCGACCTGTCGGCGCGGACCTACTCGTGTGAGGTCTGTGGGCTGGTCATCGACCGCGACCTCAATGCGGCCATCAACCTGGCCCGTTGGCAACCCAAAGAGCCCTCCGAAGTGACTCTGTTGAACCCAACGCCAGCTTTGCTTCTTTCCACAGCCGATCCACTGGGCTGCACCGCGAAGCACGCGGGAAGAGCGGAACCCCACAACCACATGTCAACGCGAGAGGGGGGGAACGAGAAGAGAAAGGGGAAGGGAGGGAGCAAGAGGAGCAAGAGGGAAGGGAAGGGGGAAAGAGTCTAAGGAAGTGCCTTCAAATTCGAACTTTGGTGTCTGACTTTGTGAATCCTGTGTGAATTGCATGTCTGACGTTGCTCACATGTGAAGGGATGTCTGCGCATTCAATGACGTCGCTCGGCGTGTTGCGTGGCGCACCGGGTCGTCCAACCGAGACCGCGAACGGCCGAAACCGGTAAGTTGGTGTTGGAAGTCAATGAGGCTGCCAGCTCATCAGAGGCGCCAGTCCCTGCGGTCGACGACACTTTCGTCAGACTTCGGTCGGATCCGACGGTTCTGTTGGGAGACGCAACTGCGTGGGCCAGCGACGATCGAGGAGGAGGACGGCCATGACGAAAAGCGCAAGCAATCGGATCGTCAAGAAGGACCTCTCCGACCTCGGCGCCGGTGTCGTGGCCGCAGTGGGTTCGACGATACTTCTGAAACTCCTGTCGCGACGTGGACGCATCATTCGAACGTTGGCCTTGGCGTCGATCGCTGGCGCGACGACGTTCGCGCGGAGTCGCTTCTTCGCACCGCACAAGACCACCACGTATTCGTGGTCACGTGAGGTCGACCACAGTCCCTCCCTCGGAGACCGCGATGTTTGACGAGGCACCGATCAGCGAGCATCGCACGCGCGACTACGCGATGATTTCGACATTCCCGCCAACGCAGTGCGGCATCGCGACCTTCGCCGCGGCACTCTCGGGTGGCCTCTACGAACTCGGCGATGATGTCGGCATCGTCCGGGTAGGCGGTGGGAACGATCCAGCGCGTGAGATCGTGGTCGCCGAATTGACGGGCCAGCGCGGCGAGTTGACGCTCGGCGCACGGACCGAGCTGAATCGGGCCGATGTCGTCATCGTCCAGCACGAATACGGCATCTACGACGGACCCGACGGCGAAGACATCGTCGGCGTCCTCGAGGAGATCGAGCGTCCGACCATCGTCGTGGCCCACACCGTCCTCGAAAACCCGACCCAGCACCAGCGTCTCGTACTCGAAGCCGTCGTGCGCGCCGCCGACGCCGTCGTCGTCATGACCGAGGCTGGACGACAGCGACTCTGCACGAGTTTCGACGTCGACAAGAGGAAGATTTCCGTCATTCCCCACGGGGCAGCGGTGTCCGACGCCGTGCGACTCGAAGAGAGCAACGCGCAGCCGCGGCTCTTGACGTGGGGACTCCTCGGCCCGGGCAAGGGGATCGAGTGGGCGATTGACGCACTCGCACAACTTCGCGACCTGAAGCCTCGACCGAAGTACATCATCGCGGGCAACACGCACCCCAAGGTCTTCGAGTTCGAAGGCGACGTCTATCGCAACATGTTGATTCAACGGGCGAAGAACCGCAAAGTCGACGTCGAATTCGATCCCGAATACCGATCACTTCCCTCATTGGCCCGTCTGATCAGTGAGGCGTCGATCGTCCTACTCCCGTACGACTCACCGGACCAGGTAACGTCGGGCGTGCTCGTGGACGCCATCGCCGCCGGACGACCAGTCATCGCCACGGCGTTCCCCCACGCTGTCGAGCTGCTGTCGACGGGTGCCGGTATCGTCGTTCCCCGACAAGATCCCACCGCACTGGCCGACGCGATTCGCACGGTGCTCACGACGCCCGGACTCGCCCAGGCGATGGCGGCCGAGGCCCGTCGACTGGCACCGGAACTCGCGTGGCCACATATTGCTTCTCGCTATGCGCTCCTCGGCGAAGAACTGTTGAACAAGAGAGCGCCGGTTTCGGCGACTCGATGACCAACGCATCGCGATTTGACCATTTGGTCGCATTGACCGATCGGATTGGCACGTTCGAACACGCCGAACTCGCCGTCGCGCGGCGCGAACATGGCTACTGCGTCGATGACGTCGCTCGGGTGCTGGTCGTGACCGCACGAGAGCCTCGTCCGAATGAAGCGGTCCGATCACTGGCGCAAGGATCGTTGGCGTTCATCTCGGACTCGATGGGCACCCGCGGGGACGTCCGGAATCGACGCGACGCCGACGGCTCGTGGTCGAGTGACTGGTGTACCGAAGACTGCTGGGGACGAAGTCTCTGGGGCCTCGGTACGGCCGCCGCCAGTGGCCAGTTCTCCATCGCCAGCACCGCCCATGCGCTGTTCGAGCGCAGCGCCGTCTTGCGTTCGCAGTACCCGCGCTCCATGGCGTTCGCCGCCCTGGGCGCCGCCGCCATCACGCAGGTCGACCCCACGAACGTCATCGCGCTCGAACTCTTGCGTGACGTCGCCGTGGCGCTTCCCGTCGCACGGGACGACGCCGCGTGGCCCTGGCCCGAAGATCGGCTCAGGTACGCCAACGCCCTCCTGCCCGACGCCATGATCGCCACCGGCGCGGCCCTTGAGCGATCGGAGCTCATCGAAAGCGGCCTTTCGCTCCTGGGATGGCTTCTGGCCCGCGAGACCCTCGATGGCCACCTCTCGGTGACGTGCGCGACGGGTTCAGGTCCCGGTGACGTCGGTCCCATGTTCGACCAACAGCCGATCGAAGTGTCCACGATGGCTGACGCCTGCGCTCGAGCCATCACGGTGGACGATTCACCCACGTGGTTTGAGGGTATTCGCATGGCCAACGCGTGGTTTGACGGGGAGAATGACGCCAAAGTCATCATGTGGGACCCCGAGACGGGCGGCGGCTACGACGGGCTCCACGCGGACGTCGCGAACCAGAATCAGGGTGCTGAATCAACTTTGGCGCTGGTATCAACCCGCCAGCAGGCATTTACGCACCAAACTGTGTCTACATGAAAACTGAGCCCCTCGCGTCCCGCGTCGACCTCCACATTGTTTCGGACTCGTCACGCGTCGTTGCCCTACTGTTCGTCGCCGGTCAAGAACTCGGTGGCGCCGAATCTCGCGCGTCGAGTGTCGTCAAGCGCATCGTGGCGCTGCCTGAGGCTGACGTCCGACGCCGCTTGAAGGAAGTCATCGGGCGATTCGCGCGTCGCCATCGCGACATCGTGGCGACCTTCGCGCAGCACGCGGAACGGGTCAGCAATCGACTCGATCCCAGCATGGACCTCAGCGAAGAGCGGTGGCTGCTCTTGGGCGCCTCGTTCACCCACGAGTACTCATTGGAAGCGGCCGCGGTCTGTAACCCGAGCATGGTCCCTCACCCCGACCAGTCCAACGTGCCCGAGGGCTCCGTGCGCTTCATCCTCAGTTTTCGCGCCGTCGGCGAAGGTCATCGATCGAGCATCGGCTTTCGCACCGGTCTCGTGGGCGCGGACGGGCAACTCACGCTCGACGAGCGTGAACCATTCCCGATGATCGGCACGGCGCGCGACGGCATCTTCCACCGCGACGTGTTCCACGCGCGTCTGAAGGCGATGGGGCAAGACGGCGAGAGTGCCGCGTATGTTCTCGACGAACTTCCCCTGGTCTTCTCCATCGAGGAGCTCGAAGCGCGACTCGAGATACTCGTGAGTGAATTCGACACGCGTCAAGATGCCCACACCATCGCTCGCCAGCACCGGGCGATTGCCGCCTGTAGCTATGGCGTCTACTTCGACGACGCCATCGATATCTCCGAAAGGGTGCTGTGGCCGGTGATGTCGGCCGAGGCGCACGGCATGGAGGACGCGCGGTTCGTCAAGTTCACGGAGGACGATGGCTCCACCACGTACCTCGCGACGTACACGGCCTTCGACGGCACGCACATCGCCCAGCAGTTGCTCCGCACCGACGACTTCGTGTCATTCGACGCCTCACCGGTGGTCGGCGCCGCGTCGCTCAACAAGGGTCTGGCCCTCTTCCCGCGCAAGATCGATGGGCACTACGCCGCTCTCACGCGCTACGACCGCGAGACCAACGCGGTGTGCTTCTCGGACACGCTCGGACACTGGGGACGGGCGGTGACGTTCCAGATGCCCGAGTGGGACTGGGAAGTCATCCAGCTCGGCAACTGCGGTTCACCCATCGAGACCGCAGAGGGCTGGCTCGTGCTGACCCACGCCGTCGGTCCCATGCGCACCTACAGCATCGGCGCGGTGCTCCTCGACCTCGAGGACCCGACGAAGATGATCGGCGCCTTGAAGGATCCCCTCATCACCGCCGACGCGGAGGAGCAGGACGGCTACGTGCCCAACGTCGTCTACACGTGCGGTGGCATGGCGCACGGTGACTTGCTCGTCATCCCTTATGGCGTGGCGGACTGTCGGATCAACTTTGCGACAGCGAGCATCAAGTCACTGTTGGCGGCGATGACGCCGACCCAACACCCCACCATGGTCGCCAAGGTCCGTCACCGACGCGAGGAAGACCTGGCTCTGGAGCACTGATCGTCCTTCACCGAGGCCGGGACAGTGCGGTTTGGGACCGGCGTTGACGTTCCCGTAACGATGGTGGGTGATCGCGACACTCTGTTCGAGCAACCAACGTGGCATCTCGATGTCGCCGCGCTGGGCGATCGGTCGACGATCAACGCTCACGCCTCGCTCGAGCAGTTCCACCGTGGGTGCCACTTCGTGCGAGAGCCAACGGACGCGGCCAATCGAACTGGACCGCGCGATCAGTTGCTCGATGCTCTCGACGGTTGGATCGGCGAAGGTGTCGATTGGCGCTGACGTGCTGTAGGTCACGGCGACGCCGCCGGCCGCGTGCACGAAGTCGATCAACGTCAGCTCGGCATCGCTGAACGAATCGTCAATCCGGACCACGACCGGCTTGGTGAAATGTCGATACCTCTGGTAGTTCTTCTCGACAGCGAGCCCCGACCGGTCGACCGCCCGACTTCCCACCTCATCCCACCACTGCTCGGCCTGGCGAACCGCGGCCAGCGGGTCGCTCAGTTGCGACCAGCGACGCAGGCAGTGGACGTAGTTGAGTCCGCCCGCCTTCGCCGTGGGACCAACGCTGCTCCGTCGCCAGCCGCCGAACGGTTGACGGTTCACGACCGCGCCCGTGATGCCGCGGTTGACGTAGAGATTGCCGGCCTCGACGTTGTGCATCCACTGTTCGCACTCTGACTCGTCGAGTGTCTGAATGCCTGCGGTGAGTCCAAAGTCAGTTCGGTTCTGCCACTCGATTGCCGTTGCGAGGTCGGGGGCGACCATGACGCCCAGCACCGGACCGAACCACTCGTGCTGGTGACTCCACGAACCGGGCTGCACTTCGAGCTTGACGCCCGGCGTCCACAGAAGACCGGCGTCGTCGAGCATCGCGGGGGCGACGAGCCAATGTTCGCCGAGATCGAGTCGCCGTAGCGCACGCTCGAGCGCGGGCTCAGCCGGGCGGATGATCGGCCCGACGGACGTGGAGAGTTCCCAACCGGGACCAACCCGCAACGTTCGCACCGCATCACTCAGCTGGCGCAAGAACGCGGGGTCGTCGAAGACGTCGCGCACGACGATGACGAGGCTGGCCGCACTGCACTTCTGTCCGGCGTGGCCGAAGGCCGACTGGACGACGTCGCGCACCGCCATCTCGATGTCGGCGCACGCGCTGATGAGGATTGAATTCTTGCCACTGGTCTCGGCGAGCAGATTCAACTCGGGCTTCCAGCGCGCGAACATGAGCGCCGTGTCGAACGACCCCGTCAAGATCACGGCGTCCACGTCATCGTGCGTGACGAGTTGGCGACCCGCGTCATCGTCGCGGGTCGGCACGAACTGCAAGACGCCCTTGGGCACCCCTCCCGCCCAAAGTTGGCGGACCAGTTGCCACGCCGTCGCCACGGTTTCGGGTGCCGGCTTCAGAATCACGGCGTTGCCCGCCGCGAGCGCGGCGAAGACACCGCCCGCGGGAATGGCGTAGGGGAAGTTCCACGGCGGCACCACGACCACCGTTCCGACCGGCGTCGAGTCGCTCAGGTCGCCCACGGACGTGGCGTAGAACCTGGCGAAATCGATCGCTTCGCTGACTTCAGGGTCGGCCTCGGCCAATGTCTTACCGGCGTCGCGAGCCATGACCGCAATCGTCGAGAGACGCTCGTCCTCCATCACTTGCGCGCAGCGATCCAGCGTCGCACGACGTTGCTCGATCGAGAGTTGCGACCACGAAGCGCGTGCCTCGCTGGCGCAGCGCACCGCGTCGTCCACGTCATCGGCGCCGCCGACGCAGTAGCGATACCACGCCGTCCCCTCGTCGCTCGGATCACGACCGACCTCGAAGTGCTCCGCGAAGCGCTCGTCGCCACCGATGACGAGGGGGATCAGTTCGTCACCCAGCGACTGAACGTCGCGCAAGGCGTGCGTGACGTCCTCGAAGGCGTGTGGCGACGTCGTATCGAAGTTCGCGGCGTTTTCGAAGTGACGTGTCGTGACTCGCTCCGTCTTCGTTTGTCGAATCGATGCGGTGGACACGTCGTGACGCGCCATGACTGAGTTGACGAAGCGGTCGCGCTGCTCGTCGAATCGCCGCTCGTCCGAACCGATGTCGAAGGCCGCCTTCAGGTAGTTCTCGTCGGAGGTGTTTTCGTCCAGGCGCCGTACGAGGTACGCCACGGCCGAGGCGAAGTCGTCGGACCTCGTGACCGGCGCGTAGAGCAGCACCTTTTGGCCAGTCCGCGCAATGGCGAGTGACTCGGCGTTCGCCATGCCTTCGAGCATCTCAACGTCAATCTGTTCGAGGACGCCGCGGGCGGCGGCGATGTCGAGCGCCCAGGACAGGTGGAACAGATTGTGGCTCGCGAGGCCGATTCGCACTGCCCTCGCGTGTTCGAGACGAAGAGCGACGTCGATCAGACGGGCGTAGCTCGCGTCGACGTCTGCCTTCGACCGGTAGGGCGCGGCCGACCAGCCGTGCAGTTGCGCTTCGGTCGTCTCCATGGCGAGGTTCGCGCCCTTGACCAGCCGAACCTTGATGGTGCCGCCCGACGTTTCGAATCGATTCGTCGCCCACGACACCAAATCAGCGAACGCGTCGTGGGACTCGGGGAGGTAGGCCTGCAGGACGACGCCCGCGTGCAGCGACGCGAACTCTTCTTCGTTCAAGACAGCCTTGAAGGCACTGATCGTCAGTGCCAGGTCTCGGTACTCTTCCATGTCCAGATTGACGAACGTGCCATGACGCTGCGCTTCACGGTAGAGACGGCGCATCTGTGCGGCGACTCGCTCCAATGAGCCGTCGCGGTCGATCGTGATGATCTGGCTGACGACGGAGGAGAGTTTCACCGACACGTAGTTGATCTCGGGGCGCTGCATCATCTCGAGCACGCGCACGAGACGCTCCTCGGCCTCGGTTTCACCGAGGACCGCCTCACCCAGCACGTTGATGTTCAACGAGATGCCGTCATTCGCACGACGCTGCAGATGTCGTTGCAGTGCGTCGTTCTCGAAGGGAAGGATCAGGTCGCGCGAGTACCGGCGAATTCGTCTCGTGACGGTCGCGATGACGACCGATGGCGCCAACCGAGAGAGCGTGGCGAGGAGCTTGAGCCCGCCGGCGTTGATCCGCCCAAACCCTTCAACCGACGCCTTGGCGGCCGCTCGTCGATAGATGTTGATCGAGCTGCGCAGTGAGTGGATACGCATCACCTCGTCGGTCAACGTGATCGTCACCTCGATGGCTCGCGGGTCTCGGAAGAGGCGCGCGAACCGGCGTCGGCTGGCCAACTCCTCGCGCGTGCGCAACCTCTCCGCTTCGATAAGCAGGGCCCGCACGCGCGCCACCGACCCGTCGGCGAGCGCATCGATGGTGGCGTCAGTGCGTAGCGGCGGCACCGGTGTTACGTCCGCGCCGTTGACACGTCGCGGTGAACTCTGGACTCTCGTGGCATCGTCGCCCTCTCGTCACTGCCACCGTAGACCCGTCCACCTACGCGGTGCCTTCAACGATTTCGCATTCGAGTGATGACTTCATCGACCACTTCAGACGTTGACGCCGATCCGCCGAGGTCAAAGCAGCGGATGCCGTCCATTGCGGCCGAAAGTGTCGCGTGACGCAGGGCTCGCGAAGCGTCGGCACTCTGGGCGTCGCCGCGAATGCCGGCGTGTTCGAGGACCGCGGCGCAGGCGAGGAGCATGGCCATCGGATTCGCGACGTTCTTGCCTTCCAGGGACGGCGCGGTGCCGTGCGGCGCTTCGGCCATCGCGGCGGTGGGGTGCAGTTCCTCGTCCAATGCCAAGAGCACCGACTCCGCGCCGGCGATGGAGCCAAACATCGCGAGCACCAGGTCACTGAGGCAGTCGCCGTCACGGTTGAGTGATGGAATGACGACTGCTTGTTCCCACTGTTCGGTCATGAGACCGGCGTACGCGGCGTCGATGAGCATCGGGTGATACGCGACGTTGGGATGACGAAGCGCCGCGCTATCCATCTCCTCTTTCAACATCCCTTCGTAGATCGCCGAAACGGTCCACTTCGGTCCGCCGTAGACCAGGCCGTCCATGCTCTCGGCGGTGACGAAGGCGAACTCGGCCACGGACTGGCAGGTGTTGCGGTCGATCCGTTCGGTGCGCCACGCCGATTCGTGCAGCGCGCCCGGTTCGCCGTCGCGTCCTTCGAGCGCCCCGTAGGCGTCGCCGACGGCCATGCGAACGACGACCACTGGATGAGAGAGCGCCACGATCGGGGCGACGCCAGGGATGCGACGTCCCGTGCGTACGATCACCTTGCCGTCGATGCCTTCTCGCAGAATTCGGTTGGGGGAGCCCACACTCCCGATCTCAGTCGGCGTGATGGTCGCCGCCTTCAAGCCCAGGCCGGTCTCCACGATTGCGGCGGCGGCTTCGAGGACGACGCCGTTATTCGTCCGGCGACGATTCTCCAACGACAGGTCGAAGCGCACGAGCTCGACGTCGAATCCCAGCACGTCGGGTTCCAGCACACGAAGGGCTTCGTTCAGCAGTTCTTGACCCGTCTGGTCGCCTTCGCATACGACAATCGCGTTCGTCTTCATCACCTCACGATACCGAACACCATCCGGCGTAGTTCTTTGGCGGACACTGCCTCGAACGGCGACCTCGGACGCGACGTCGGGGTCTCGCTCTTGAGGTCGCTACTCGGACTCCGGCAGTTCGGGGACGTCAAGTCCCTTGGGTGGAATCCAAATCGCGGCTGTACTGTCGCCGAAGACCGTGCAATCACCCTCGAAGTATTTGACACCCACCCATCCGCAGATGAGCGCGTCGAGCGCATCCTCGTATCGCTTCAGATGACTCGAGGCGATGGTGTCGATGGCGTCCTTCGCTGGCAACGGCAGATCGATCTTGCCGATGTCGACGGCGAGTGCGTCGACGATCTTGCGCCAGTTCTTGACGATTCGCCGCCGGCGTTCCTCAGGGGACTTCTCCGGCCAGTATTCGTTCGCTCGGCCGATCTTGTACTTGTAGCGGAAGTCCTTCTTCAGGAGGTACAAGAGGGCGGGATGCGGGTAGACCTCGGCCAGTACCCCCTCGGTGCCGACCGCGGTTGAGGCGGTGGCGACGGGGAAACCGAGTTCCTTGAAACGCTCCGTCAGATTGAGGCCAACGTCACCGGGACGATCGGGGCTGGGCGAATGCGTACTACACCCTTTGGAACCGAACTTCTTCGAAACCTCGGCGTCGGCCACCCTGCGCTTGGTGATGGGCTCCAGGGCGACCGGCATGTCGACGGTCACGAGGTCGACGGTCCTGCCTTCGAGCAGCGTGTGCGCGGCGCCGAGAAGGGCGTCGACGTCTGGTCGCCCCGCGACGGGTGCCTGCGTCCAGTCGACCGGCACTCCTTTCGCCAGCGCGACGAACTGGCCGTAACTCGGACTGAGGGCTACACACTTCCAGCGACCCTTGGCTTGGTGGAGCAATGCGACGCCGCTCGGCTCGGTTGCGGTCCACGCGGGATCGAGAGCCAAGATGCTTTTCATCTAGGGCAGGTTATACCTTTCGATACCTCAGCAATTGAAACGTTCACGGCTCTTCGCGCCTGCGCTTCACCCTCGCCTGGTCGTAATTACCACGTTCGACGAGGGGTAACTAATGACCTTCGACCCCGACGTCAGCGCTTCGACGACTGAGGGCAACCGTAGGTTGGCTTTAGAGGTCATGCAGTCGGCCCTTGAATCGAGAGAAGGATGTCTCATGAAGAATGTCATCGCAGTCTTTGGCAATCCGGAGGATCGCACCGCACTGGCCCCGTTCAACTGGCTCCGTACGTCGAAGTACGCCGCCGTCGCGTGGCTCGCAGTTCGCGTGTGGGTGGGCATCATGTGGATACAGGCCGGTTGGGCCAAGATCTTTGGTGCGGAGAACGGAGCGTTCTTGCACAACAACGGAGCGGGAGTCGCCGGCTTTGCCGCGCACGGTGTGCCCGCGTACTCCTGGTGGGGTAGCTTCCTCCACAGCTTCGTCGTACCCAACGCCGGTTGGATCGCGGTCCTCGTCGCCTTTGGTGAATTGGCCATTGGACTTGGTCTCGCGTTCGGCTTCCTCACCCGCACCGCAGCGATCGCCAGTCTTCTGCTCCTGTTCACGTACGTGATGTCAGGGACCGCGAGCGTCTGCGCTTTCTACGCGCTCTGCGCGATCATCGTGCTCGCGACGTGGAGGACCTCGAGCTGGATCGGCGTCGACGGACTCATCGCGGGATGGCGTGCACGTCGTCGGGGAGCCACACCCGAGGTCGCTCCTGTCGTCGAGACCGAAATCCCCCGGGAGCTCGTGTCGGCCTAACTCTTTCGTAGTTCGAAGTGCGCAATGCGGTCCGCTGTGGCGGACCGCATTGTTGTGTCAGCCGAGCGCGTGGAGAAGATCGTTCCAAAGGTCGTCGGGATGCTCGAGGCCGACGCTCACCCGCAGCAGGCCCGGCGGCACACCTTCTTCGCCTTCCCAGCGACCACGTCGGTCGATCGTGGTCTCGACGCCGCCCAAACTCGTCGCCCCCACGATGAGTCGCAATGACGCCACGAGTCGATCGGCCGTGGGTGCGTCGGCGACATCGAACGACAGCATGGCCCCGTAGCCAGCCATGTGTGCGCTGGCCCGTTCGTGACCCGGGTCAGAAGCGAGACCGGGGTAACGAACACGGTCCACCTTGGGATGCGCGGAGAGGCGTTCGGCCAGCAATGCGGCGGTCGACTGCTGCCTCGCGAATCGGATCGGCAGCGTCCGCAGTCCGCGAAGTGCGAGATACGTCTCCATCACGCCGGGAATCGAGCCCTCGATGGTGCGCCACGCGATCAGTTCATCGCGTCGCGACGTGTCCGCGACGACGACCGCACCCAACAAGAGGTCGGAGTGCCCGCCGATGTATTTGGTCGCGGAGTGCACGACCGCCGTCGCGCCGAGCGCGAGCGGCTGTTGGAGCATCGGTGTCGCGAACGTGTTGTCGACCACGGTCACGACGCCGGCCTTCTTCGCCGCGTCCAGAATCGCGGGGAGATCCGCGATGCCCAACGTCGGATTCGTCGGCGACTCCAGCCACAACAGATCAGTGTGCTCGAGGGCCCTGTACACGTCGTCCGTGTCCACCACGTCGACCGTCCGTATGGAGAGCCGACCCTCCTTCGCCAGTCGTTCAAGTAACCCTCGGGTTCCGGCGTAGCCATTGCCTGGATAGGTGACGGCAGTGCCGAGAGGAAGGGGGGCCAGGAGCGAGGCGACGGCGGCGAGCCCTGACGCGAAGGCGACACACTGGCCGCCTTCTAGTTCGCCGAGCGCCGCTTCGAACGCTGTCCAAGTCGGGTTGCCCCAGCGCCCATACCCGTAGTCGCCGCCATCGCGGTAGGTACTGGCGAACGTGGGTGCGACGTTGATGGGCGCGCCAGGCGTCTGGTCGCGACCGGCCACGATCGCAATCGTCTCGGGGTGCCAACTCGTCGCCTCGGCCATCGTTCCAGTATTGCGGACGATCCATTGATAGGGGCAAAGTGTCGAACTGAGACGACGAAACCCGCGCCCTCGAGTGACTTCCTCGAAGGCGCGGGCCGGTCATGCTTTAGGACTCGTCCTCCGCGAGCAGACGGTAGATCGACTTGCGAGCATCCGCGAGGATGGTCACTGCCTTCTTGGTCTGCGCTTCGGATCCAGCCATGGAGACCTGGCGCACGGCCATCGCCACCTGGCGAAGGGTGCCGTGCAGGTCTTGCGTGGCGTCGCTGACTTCAGCGGCCGCCGTCTCCCAAGGCTTGCCAAGTGTGTCGCGCTCCGTCGCCACCAAGGTCTTACCCTTCGCGGTGAGATGGAACGTCTTGCCAGACTCCGTTGACGAAATCTCAACGAGACCTTCATCCTCGAGCTGTTGCAGGATCGGGTAGACCGATCCTGGGCTTGGACGCCAGGCACCCTTTGATCGCTCATCGAGTTCTTGGATGATCTGATAGCCGTTGCGCGGTGTCTCCTCGAGCAAGACCAAGACGGCTGCTCGAACATCGCCACGCATCCGACGACGTCCGCCGCGAGGCGGGAATCCACCTCGGAACATCTCGTCGCCACGACCAAAAGGTCCTCCCCGGTGGCCGCCGGGTGAGCGACCGCGTCCGCGGCCGCGAGGTCCACGATCGCGCTGGCTGCGCTCTTCGTGGATGTGTTCATGGAATTCGTGATTCATAGTTTCCTCCTATGTTGTATTTCCGAATATAACGATATATCGGAATAGGACGTTTGTCAAGGGGCAATTTGAAAAAGTTGGGAATCCGTGGAAAGGCGCCGTTCTGGCACGCCGGGGCTCGCGCCTTACGACAAGGGTGTGAAGCCGGCCTTCTGCAATTTGCGCCACTTCGTGAGCCGTATGACGGCTCGCTCCGGATGCTTGCGCAGCTCTCGCAGAATGAGGAGGATGCGGACGGTCATCACGACCGCGATGACCGTGCAGATAGAAACGCAAACGGTCGCGGTCACGAGCATGTCGCGCTCGGGCACCTGTGAGACGACGAGACCGCCCGGGATGAGGAGCACCAGAAAGAGGCGAGTGAGCCCGTTCAAGAGGCGCGCGCGAAACCAAGGCTCCAGGCCCGCAGCCTTCGCCCGCACCTTTTCGGAGTAGGTCTCGCCTCCGTCAATCATGGAACTCCTCGACAGCCCCGCAGTGTAGGTGCCGGCTGACACTCGAGGCGAACCGAGGCCCCGGCCCCGAGCACGGCCGCTACGGCGTCGAATTCGTCGTCTCGGTCTCGTTGGCATCACCGCGAAGTTCGGTGACGATCGTGGCTTGGTGCAACTCCTCGGCAATGCGCTTGATGGACTGGAGTCGCGTGTCCCACGCCCTCCCGACGTTGACGAGCATTTGGGCGGCACTGTCGACCTCGGGCGCGCGAACCGAGAAGAGGACTTCTCGACCTTGACGACGAGATGAGACCAGGTTGGCTCTCTCCAGCACCGCGAGGTGTTTCGCGACGGCCTGGCGAGAGAAGGGGACTTCGCTCGCCAGGCCACTCGCGGTCGCTTCACCGCCGTTGATCAGGAGTTCGAGTAGGGAGCGGCGACTGGGATCGGCAACCGCCAGCCACACCTCTTCGTCGAAGCTTCGACTTCTCGCGCTCACTGTGCTGACACGTGGGCGCTGGCGGCATAGGACGCCAAACGCGGCACGAAGTGATCCCATCCGTTGCTGTGATCGTCGTAGTACTCGCGGTTCTTCTCTTCACTCCAATCGTTCTTCGCGAAGCCGCTCTCGATGAGACGCAATGTGGTCACACCCTGGTCTTCGCTCAGGATGAACTCGACCAGCATGGAGTTCTCTTCGGTCGGCTCCTCACCATCGGGCTGACTCCATCGATAGGAGAAGACGTTGGGAGGGTCGAGCGTCTCGACGCGAAGTGAGCTCACGTGATCGTGCTCGGTGAAGTTCAGGGAGCCGGCGCCACCCGGACGAAGGTCCAACGTGGCCTCTTCGGCGAACCAGTTGACGATGTGCGCCGGGTTGGTGAGGACTTCCCAGACAACCTCGATGGGAGCCTCGATTTTGATCTCTCGTTCAATCGTTGCTGCAGTCATTTCAATCTCCTTTGGTTGGGTACCGCTATGTGCAACCAATCATTGCACATCGAGTCGTCATATGCAACTATTAGTTGCATATTATTGGAAAGGTCTTTTTATCAGGGATTGTGCCGTCCAGACGGCACGTGCGGAATGGGCTGCGGGCAGTGCCGCGGCCAGGGATGAGCCGCTTCGAAGTGGCTCGCCGACGCGAGCAACAGGTCTTCGCGAAACCGTGGTCCTATCACCTGGAGTCCGATCGGCAGACCCGCCGACGTGAGTCCGGCGGGCACACTCAACGCCGGCAGGTTGACGAGGTTGGCCAACATGGCGAGCACGACGGACATGCCTGCGTGCACGTCCGCACCGTTGATGCTGGTCGGCATGGGACCTTCCGCGGCGAACGGCGGCATCGAGGACATCGGTGTGAGGAGAAGATCGACATCGTTGAAGATGGTGGCGACCTCATTGACCAAGGCACGCCGTCCCACCTCCACGTCCGCGAGCCAGGGAAGCGTCTTGGTACTCAGGTACGCCCAGCCCGAGGCCGAACGCGGGTCGAGTTCGTCGTGTCGGTTCTCCCAAAGTTCACGAGGAACGCCCACGAACTTGTCGACGCCTTCGATGGCGATGTAGGTGCGGACATAGTCGTCCATGACAATTGGTCGCTCGATGAGTGTCGCACCCAGTGCAGAGGCGAACGCCTGCGCCGCGGTCGCACAGAGTCGCTCGACCTGCGGGTCGACGACGGCGAAGCCCAGGTCGCTCGACCACGCGATACGCAGCGATGACACGTCAGTGCGTTCGATCGCGTCGACGTACTTCGTCGTCGGTGAAGGTAGGCACGTTCGATCACGATCGTCCGGACCGGCCATGACGTCAAGGAGAAACGCCGTGTCGGCGATCGTCGTGGTGAGTGAACCAACGACTGAATTCTGTGCGAGGTGCGTATCGCCGCGTGTCGGAATGCGGCCGTAGGAGTTCTTGAGTCCCACCAGTCCCGTGAAACTCGCCGGCGTTCGGATGGAACCGCCGCCGTCGCTGGCCGTGGCGAACGGAACCATCGCACTGGACACGGCGGCGCTTGAACCCCCGCTCGACCCGCCGGGCGTTCGATCGGGGTCCCACGGATTGCGCGTGACACCGAGCAGCGGACTCGCGGTGTAGGCCCACGCGCCGAACTCCGGCGTCGCGGTCTTGCCGATGGCGATCGCGCCGGCACGGCGGAGTCGACCGACGTGGATCGAGTCCTCGCTATTGGTCGGTGCGTTCGCGAACCATCGCGAACCACGTGTCGTGGGCATGCCGGCGCAGTCGTCAAGGTCCTTCACGCCGAAGGGGACGCCCGCGAGGGGGCCGAGTTCATCGAGTCGGTGCTCGCGTACGGCCGCGTCGACGCGCGCGGCCTCCGCTAGCGCGCCTGGCGCATCGACGAACACGAAGGCGTTGAGAGCCTCGTTGTCACGCTCGATCGCGTCGAGCGACTCGCGAACCAGTTCGGCCGCCGAGACGTCGCCAGTTCGGACCATCGCGGCGGCGTCAATGACTGATGGCATTTCCATGCACACGTCCTATCAGGTAACCGGTCAGGGCGACGATGGAGCTTCGACGGACTACGCCCGGTCACGGGGTGTGAATCGAAGCGCGCTGGCGAAGACTCCGAAACAGGCCAGCGCGAATCCGCACAGTACGAGGGGGACCACGCGGATGCCGAACGAGGAGACCATCACGCTTTCGATTGCTGGGCCGATGACACCGCCCGCCATCATGCACAAGATCAGGAGCGCGACGCCGTCACCGTCGTGGGGAATGAGAGCGGTGTACCAGATCAAGCCCATCGGGTAGACGAGCGCGAGGGAGAAGCCTACGAGGGGATAGAGGTAGGGCGCGGCCCCTGTCGCGTACGCTCCCGCGCACAGGGCGGCGGCGAAGCCGAGTCCGGTGAGTACGAGACGCCGCTGCGAGTGATGTCGTTCCGCCGGTCCGGCCAGCACGCGACCAACGGCCAGACCCAGCCAGAACCCGGCGGTGATAGCGCTTGCGAGTGACGCTGAAAGACCGCCGCGATGCAGCTGCGGAGCGATCCATCCCGCCGTGGTCGTCTCGGTCGCGACGTAGAGGATGTACGCCGCGATGAATGTTCCGAGTATGAGCCGCCGCTGTCGTGCGCCGACAACTATCGGATCTCGTCGAGGGGCATCGCGCATCGGCGGAGCGATGATGCCGCTGTTTCCCAGGGTGAGGAGTACCGCGGATAACCCGATCGCACCGAGGAGGTAGCGGTAGTTGTTCGGATGCACGAGGACGATAAGGACCGGTCCGATGACGGCACCGAGCCCGTAGCCGGCGTTGGAAACGCTGAGACGCCGGGCGCGCCCCTCCATGCGCGTGCGCACGAGAAGGGTGATGAGCGAGAAGTCGACGCCGCCGAATCCAACGCCCATGACGAAGATTGACGCGAGGAACCCGAACCAGTTGGGTGATAGTGCCGTCCCGGTCGCCCCGAGCGCCATGGTCAGTAACGTGATCGTCAAGACGACGTTGCCGGTGAGGTGCTTGATGGTGTACCAGCCCAGTGGCACGCCACAGAACGCGCCGACGAAGTACACGCTGAGCACGACACCTGCGTCCGGAAGCGAAATGTGGAAGCGCTGAGCGAACGTAACGAGCAGAGGCCCGAACAGCGACGAGAGCATCCCAAAGACGATGAGGTCGGCGGTCGCACTCGCCATGGCGAGTGGCCGGAAGGTCACGTCAGCGAGATCGCTCTCCGGTCCGGTGTGCGAGTCGAACGTCACGAGCGCGGACCGGTCAGTGTGACGTCGTGACGAAACTCACGTCGAGTCGGATTCGGTCGAGGGCATCGACGTCGCGGCGAGAAAGTCACGCTGCACCTTGCGTGATGACTCGTAGCGTGCGAGGGCTTCACGGGTGGCGTCGCGCGACACGACCTCCGCCACCGGGACGTCCCACCACGACTCGGAGTCGGGCGCGGCGACTCTGGGATCGGTTTTGATCTCGATCACGGTGGTCGTTAACGAGGACCGCGCCTTCGCCAAGGCGTCGCCGAGTTCCACGATGTTGGCCGCGCGCAACACGGTCGCGCCGAGGCTGGCGGCATTCGCCGCCAAGTCGACGGGAAGTGTCGCGCCCGCGAGTTGGCCGGTCGCATCACGGTACCGGTAACTCGTGCCGAAACGTTCTACGCCGACCGACTCCGAGAGGGCACCGATCGACTGGAAACCGTGATTGACCACGAGGATCACGATGAGCTTGATGCCCTCTTGCACGGCAGTGACGAGTTCGGCGTTCAACATGAGATAGGAGCCGTCGCCCACCATCACGTAGACCTCTCGCTCGGGTGCGGCCATCTTCACACCGAGTCCGGCCGCGATCTCGTAACCCATGCAGGAGAACGCGTATTCGACGTGGTATCCCTTCGGATCCCTGGTGCGCCACAGCTTGTGCAGATCTCCGGGGAGACTGCCCGCCGCGGCGACCACGACGTCACGGTCAGTGCTCGACGCTTCGACGGCGCCGATCACTTCACTCTGACCCGGTAGCGGAGAGTGTCCGAGGGAGTAGGCGTCGTCGACCCTCGCGTTCCATTGGCGTGACAACTCCTGATAGTGCCGTTCGAATTCTTCGTCAACGTGCCAGTCAGCGAGCTGTTCGGAGAGTTGGGTCAACGCTTCGCGAGCGTCGGCGACGATCGGGGCGCCGGATAGCTTCGTCGTGTCAAAAGGCGTCACGTTGACGTTGATGATCTTCACCTCGGGATTTTGGAACACGGAGTTCGAGGCCGTCGTGAAGTCGCTCCAACGCGTACCGAGCCCGATGACCAAGTCGGCGTCTCTCGCGACTTCATTGGCCGCCGTCGTGCCCGTCGCTCCAATGGCTCCGAGGCTCGCGCGATGGTCGAAGCGAAGCGAACCCTTGCCCGCCTGGGTCTCGGCGACGGGTACACCCGATGAGGACGCCAGCGAGTCGAGCGCCGCGGTGGCGTCGGAGTAGATCACGCCGCCACCGGCCACGATCAGTGGACGCTTCGATGCGCGCACCATCGCCGCCAGTCCGTTGATCAGTCGCGGTTCGGCCGGAGGTCGTCGCACGCTCCACACTCGAGGCGCGAAGAGCGCATCGGGAAAGTCGAAGGACTCGGTTTGCACGTCTTCGGGGAGGGCCAGTGTCACCGCGCCCGTTTCGGCGGGATCGGTGAGCACGCGCATTGCGTGAAGCAACGCTTGGGGCAACTGTTCTGGACGCCAGATACGGTCGAAGTACTTTGAGACGGCGCGCAGGCTGTCATTGACCGACACGTCCATAGAGGCGACATCTTCAAGTTCTTGAAGGACGGGGTTGGCTCGACGGGTTGCGAACACGTCACCGGGCAAGAGGAGCACCGGGATTCGGTTCGTCGTCGCGACGGCGGCACCCGTCACAAGGTTCGTGGCCCCCGGCCCAATCGAAGTCGTACAGGCGAACGCGCGCAGGCGGTTGGACATTCGCGCGTAGCCCACGGCGGTGTGCACCATCGCCTGCTCATTTCGCGCGAGGTAATAAGGGAACGTGTCGCCACTGGTGAGGAGCGCCTCCCCAAGCCCGGCAACGTTGCCGTGGCCGAAGATCCCAAAGCACCCCGAGAAGAACCGATTGGTGTGGCCATCGCGTTCGACGGACTGCACCGAAAGGAATCGCACGAGTGCTTGGGCCACGGTCAGTCTCATCGGACACCCCTTGACGACGTCATTGGAAGACGTGGGTCAATCGTTTGGCCCCGCCACGAATCGCGTACCCACGCGTGCGTTGGATCGTCACAGAACGCCATGGTTCGTTCGTCACCGGGGCCTGCGAGCACATTGAGAAAGTACAGGTCGTAACCGGGTGAAGCCATCGACGGTCCGTGATAGCCGTAGGGGATGAGGATCGCGTCCCCCGTCGCGACTTCGGCGAGGACGTCGATCTGTCGATCTGGTCCGGAACTGTAGACGCGCTGATAGGCCCCGGGGCCCGGTTCGCCGTGCTGTGCACCACCACGAACCTCGAAGTAGTAGATCTCCTCGAGTTGCGCTTCTCCTGGGCGCACTTCGTCATGCTTGTGCGGAGGATACGAAGCCCAATTGCCCCCGGGTACGAGTACTTCGACCGCGACGAGGCGGTCCGTCTCGAACCCGTCGGGTGAAGCGAAGTTGTTGCACTGACGACTCATGGAGCCCGCGCCGCGAAGTTCCACCGGGACATCGTCGGCTCGACCGTAACGCGCCGGCAACGCGTTGTTCGCCAACGCTCCCGTGAAAGCGAAGCGGCCGCCGAGTTCGCTGTGGATGCTCGCGGTTGAACCACGCGGAACGTAGGCGAAATCGGTCACCCGTTCGAAGACGCTGGCGCGACCTTCGAGGTCGAATCGCACGTCGCCGCAGACGACCGTGCAGCTTCCCGCAAGTGGCAGCACTATCCACTCGGCGTCGCCCGTCGTCCAGTCGAGGGTCGCACCTGGTGCGAGCACCGCGACGCGAAGCGAGCTGTACGTCCATCCCGCGCTGGCCGGCGAGATGTCGACGACGTAGCCGTTCGAATCGAATCCAGGTGATCGCACGAGCAGCGACGAGGTCATAGAAGACTGACGGCGGTCTTGACGGCGGTCGCGACGTCGTCGTCCAACGGGTAGAGGAGGTTACGGCCGACGACGAGACCCCGTACGCCCGGAAGGCGCAGTGTCTTCTCCCACTGCTCGAACATCTCGTCGGGACGGTCGTTGCGGGGACCGCCGAGTAGCACGAGGGGCATCGTGGTCGCCTCGGCGACTCGCTCCATGTCATCGACGACGGGAACTTTCAGCCACGTGTGCGAAGAAGTGGCGCCGAGCGCGCTCGCGACCGCCATCGATCGCATCACGCCAGCCGCGCTCAGGTCATGTTGAATTCGCCCATCGACACGCTGGCTCATGAACGGTTCGAGCATCGCGATGCGGTTGGCGGCGGCCAATCGTGTCACCGCGTTCGCGCAGGACTCGAGCGTGTTCGCCGTGCCCGCGTCGTCCAGATTGATGCGAAGCAGCATCTTGCCTCCGTCGAGCCGAGAGTCGACAATGGACTCGACCGTGTACCCGGTGAAGCGGTCGTCCATCTCAAAGACGGCCCCCGGGAGGCCACCGCGGTTCATGGACCCAAAGACGTACTTCTGATCGAGTGCTCCGAGCAACAAGAGATCGTCAATGATGTCAGGGGTTCCTAGGACGCCGTCGACGCCCGGGATCGCCAGTGCGGTGACGAGACGATCCAGCAAGTCGTAGCGATTCGCCATCGCGGTCTCGTTGGATCCAACGTCGAGCATGCCCCTCGCCGTGTGGTCCGCCGCCACAATGAGTAGCCGACGCGTCTCGACTGACATCGAACGAAGCTCACGGCGCTGGGCCGCTTCGGCGATCGCCACGGGGCGATGAAACCTCGTCTCAAGCAGCAGTTCCTGATTTCTCTGATTCACACTCGTTCCCCCTCCAGCACCTTTCGTACTTCCACTTCCGTTGGCATTGCTTCAGAGCACGCGAGTCGTGAGGCGACGATGGCGCCCGCAGCGCTCGCGAATCGGATCGTCTCTCCGAGCGACCACCCTGAGAGGATGCCGTGACAGAGCGCTCCACCGAAGGCATCACCGGCGCCGAGTCCGTTGACGACTTCGATCTCGATCGGTGAAACCTCCACCCGTTCATCTCGGGTCTTTGCGAGAACGCCCTCGGGTCCGAGTTTCACGATGACGAGTTCTTGGCCAAGTTCGAGAAGACGATTGGCCGCCTCGTCAGGATTCTGGGTCTCGACCGCCACCTCAACTTCAGTGAGATTGCCCACCGCGACGGTGGTCAGCGCCAAGGCGTCACGCGTGCAGCGTCGGGCGTCCTCGGTCGACGTCCAGAACGATGGTCGAAAGTCGAGGTCCAGAACCGTGGGATGCGAGCGGTGTCGAGCTTCGAGGGCCGACATGGTTGCCGAACGACTCGGCTCCATCGAGAGCCCGCTCACGGTCGCCCAGAACAGGCGAGCCTGGATGATTTCGTCGAGGTCGAGCTCTGACGGATAGATCTCGAGGTCTGGAGCCTTCGGCGCCCTATAGAAGTAGATGGGGAAGTGGTCGGGAGGAAAGGTCTCGCAGAAGGTGACGGGCGTTTGGAACCCACTGCACTCGGTGACGAATCGATCATCGACCTTGAATCCTTTCAATGCGGCATGCACGTACGCGCCAAAGGGGTCTGGACCGGTTCGACTTATCAGCGCCACGCGCTCGCCGAGCCGAGCCGCGGCGACGGCCACATTGGCGGGACTCCCTCCGAGGAATTTGTCGAAATGCTGGACGTCGACCAGGCTTCCGTGTTGCGTGGGATAGAAATCGACGCCGACTCGGCCGATCGTGATGACGTCAAACGGTTGGCTCACGACCAATTCTCATTCCGATAGTGGATTCGCGAGTACCGCCAGTTCGGGCGCGGACCTCCAACTGGCGCCCCAGCGTCGGCTCGCAAACCGCCCAATTTCGTCGAAACTGACATATGTCAGGACAATAGCAGTACCGCTGTTTATGCGACATAGACTTTTGTAAGGTCGCACGACAAAGGATTGGAATGGCTCGTCAAGAAGTTCTGGCTTACAACCCGCTGAAGTCCATGGTGCTCGACCGCGACAGTCCGGTGCCCCTCTATTTTCAGTTGGCGCAACACTTCGAGAACGAGATCAAAGCAGGGAGTCTCGTCTCGGGTGATCGACTTGAGAACGAAGTCAAGATCGCCGAGGACCTCGGACTCTCGCGGCCGACCGTACGGGCCGCGTTTGGTTACTTGGTGGACAAGGGGCTCGTCCTGCGACGACGTGGGCAGGGGACCATCGTCACGAAGGGAAAAGTGAGCCGTTCGGTCAAGCTCACGAGTCTCTATGACGACTTGGCGAAGTCGGGGAAGACCCCAACGACCAAGGTGCTCCATAACGAAGTAGTGAAAGCATCAGACCTGGTGAAAAGCGCTTTAGGTCTCGGCGACAACCAACTGGTTATCTACCTCGAACGACTCAGGTTCGGCGAGGGAGAGCCCATTGCGCTCATGCACAACTATCTACCCATCTCCCTCGTGACCATGAGTAACGAGATGCTCGAAGAACATGGTTTTTACGAGATCCTTCGGACGAGTGGTGTCTTCCCGGATCACGCGACCCAGCGAATTTCGGCGAAGAACGCCTCGACGGTGGAGGCCAGTTTCCTCAATGAACCTCGAGGCACCGCACTGCTGACGATGGAGCGAACAACGTATGACGCGGGCGGAAAAGCGATTGAATTCGCCCAGCATGTCTATCGCGCTGCTCGATACTCCTTGGTGACGTCAGTGAATATCGGGGACGCCTCCCCCGATTAACTGCGGATTACATTTGATAGCAGTTATTGACAAGCAATTGGATTTGCACTACGGTCGCTCGCAGACGAGCCATACAAAGGCTGGTGGGCGACTTCACATTTGTCGCGTGATGTGCGTAATTTCTGACAGGGCAGCTTGTTTGGAGGGCAGTGGAAACACTGAGGGGAACGAGAGCGTGCGGACGTAGGTCGTCGTGCCTCGACGCGTGTCGTGCCTGGGCGCACGTAAGGACTCTGGTGTGAACGAAATTCGCTTCGATCACGTCTGGAAGTTCTTCGAAGGCAACGCGGTGGTCTCCGACCTCAATCTCGAGATTCCGTGCGGGGAGTTCCTGGTCCTGGTTGGTCCGTCAGGTTGCGGCAAGACGACGTCGCTACGGATGCTGGCCGGACTCGAGCGACCGAGCCATGGCCGGATCTGGATAGGTGACAAGGATGTCACCGACGTGCCGACGGGCCAACGCGACTTCTCGATGGTCTTCCAGAGTTACGCGCTCTACCCGAACATGAGCGTCTACAAGAATTTGGCGTTCGGTCCCAAGGTCCGCAAGGAGCCCCGCGACACGATCCGTCAACGTATCTACGACGTCGCTGATCTCCTCGAGATTCGTCACCTGCTCGATCGTGCCCCCGCCGCCCTCTCGGGCGGTCAACGTCAACGCGTCGCGTTGGGTCGTGCATTGATCCGAGAGCCGGAAGTCTTCTTGATGGACGAGCCTCTCTCCAACCTCGACGCCGCACTTCGCGTCCAGATGCGTGCGGAGTTGATCCGGCTACACCAGCGCCTGGAGGACACGACGACGGTCTATGTGACACACGACCAAGTCGAAGCGCTCACCATGGGAGACCGCGTGGCCGTCTTGAAGGACGGGGTGCTACTCCAAGTCGACTCCGCCAACGACCTCTACGAGAATCCCAGTTCGGTCTTCGTGGGTGAATTCATCGGTTCCCCAAGGATGAACGTCGTGCCCGGCACCCTGGCCGTAAGTGACGGAGCGATCGTGATCGAATGCCTGGGCGTTCGAACGGATGTGACCTTCGAACTCGCGGGGCGACTCGGTCCCTCGGCAACCAACGGCCCGGTGCTCGTGGGGATTCGCCCCCACGATCTGCACCTCGCGGGAGAGACCGCGTCTGACGGTCCGCGAATTCAGGCCGTCGTCGACATCTGTGAGCACACCGGAACTGAGATTTTCGCGACGGTGAAGCTCGCGGATCAGCGACTCATTGCACGACTACCGCGTTCACCGGTTCCTCAAGTGGGTGACACGCTCGAACTGACGTTCAACAAGGATCGTCTGCACCTCTTCGACGTCGAATCGCGGCTGAGCCTGATGGTTCGTCAACCCCAGCGTGAGCGCGTCACCGTGACCACTGAGACCTCCACCAAACAGCCAACTTCATAACAGTCAATGAAAGGAAATGAGGGGAAACACATGAAAGTAATGCTTAGGGGTGCAATACCAAGATTGATCGCCGGTACGGCCATCATCGCTCTGTCGACCGCGAGCCTCGCAACGGGTGTCGCGTCGCAGGCGGGAGCGTCGTCGAAGGTGACGATCTCGGTGGCGTACGCAGCGAACACGACATTCGACACCACGCCGCTGGGATTGACCTGGTGGACGCAGGTGAAGAAGGAGTTTGAAAAGCAGTATCCGAACGTCACCGTGAATCTCGACGCGGTCACGGGCGGTGAGCCGGACTTCTTGACGAAGCTCGCCCTGCTGTACCACTCGACGTCGACTGCGCCAACCCTGGCCCAGTTTCCGTCGACCGAGATTGCGCTGTACCAGTCAACCGGTTACTTGGCCGACATGACCAGCTACCTGAAGACGACGTCATGGTTCAAGGAGTACCCGAAGGTCATCCAGAATGAGGGGAAGATCGGCAGCAAGATCTACGCCGTCAGCTCGGGTGAGAACAACGTGGGTCTCTACTACGACAAGGCAATCCTCCAGAAGGCGGGCATCACTCTGCCCTGGCAGCCCAAGACGTGGGCCGACATCATCAGTGCCGCGGAGAAGATCAAGGCCGCGGAACCCAAGATCATTCCACTGTGGGTCGACGCCGGTACGAGCGCCGGGCCTAACGGCGCAGGTTATGGCATCTTGAACCTGTTGGCCGGATCGAGCACGCCCACGATTGAGACGTCGAGCGGCAAGATGGTCGTGTCCAGTAAGGGACTTCTCCAGACACTGGACTTCTTCCACACGGTCTTCTCGAAGGGTCTCGGTGCCCCGACGTCGCAGCTGTTCAGCCCGAACAACGCGCCGAACATCCCGTCGACGGACTTCTTCAAGGGCACGTTGGGTATCGCGGTAGGCGCGAACTTCCTTGGTGGCAACTGGACCAAGCAAGTCAGCTTCCCGTACTGGGCCAAAGCTTCGACCGCCATGGGCGTCGCGGGACTGCCCAAGATCAACGGCGGTGGGTACGCCTCGACCTTGAGCGGTTGGGACTACGGCATGTCCTCGACGGCAACACCAGCACAGCTGACCGCTGCCGGGGAGTTCATGAACATAGCGCAGGACCAGACCAACTTGATCGAAGCCGGCAACTGGGCTGGATGGGTGCCACCCGTGCAGTCAGACTGGACCGTCCCGCTCTACACGAACTTCGCGGCACCGTTCAACGAAGAGTTCGGCAAGTTGCTCCCGTCCTCTTCGGAGCTCCCGTCCAACGCGAACTACAACGTGTGGGTCCAGGGCATCGAACAGGCGAGTGGCGACATCGCCCTCAAGCCAAGCACCACTGGTGCACAGGCCCTGGCGTCGATGAAGAGTTTCGTGTCGAACCAGTTGGGATCGAGCGCAGTCGTATCACTTCCCTAGAGAAGAAGAGAACTAGGTAGCGAATGAGAAAAGTCCGGTGATGGTGTCGTCTCCAGTGGTTGACACCGTCGCCGGACCTTCGCTGCAAGAGCTCTGGAAGACCCGTCACGACAAGACGCGTTACCAATGGAGCAGCCTCGGGCTCTTGACGCCGACGTTCGCACTGCTCATCCTTTTGTTCCTCGTCCCCATGGGGTTCGCGGTCTACCTGGGGCTGACGAATCTGACCCTGATCGGTCCGACCGCGGTGAAATGGGGCTACACCGGGACCGCGAACCTCATTCGTCTGAAAGGCGACTCGACGTTCTGGAGTTCGCTGTGGGTCACGGGCATCTTCATCGTCGGTTCCATCGTCGGCGTCGTTGTCCTCGGCTACGTCCTCGCCTCCCTGCTCATGCGCGCGAGGGCAGGGATGCGCGTGATCGTGGGCGGCATCGTCGTGATCTCGTGGATGATGCCGGCGGTGACCGCGGGCATGACGTGGTACGCGTCAACGACCGGGAACGGCACGTTCGGCACGCTCTTTGGGCACCCCAACGCAAATCTCCTCGACGCCCAGCCGCTGCTCGTGGTAACCCTCGCGAGCATCTGGTCGATGACGGGCTTCTCGATGCTCGTCATGGGAGCGGCCCTTCGCAACATCCCGAGTGAAGCGATCGAAGCGGCCATCGTCGAGAACTCCTCGGCCTGGCAGCGTTTCCGGATGATCGTGCTGCCGCTGCTTCGCCCCACGATGACCGCCATCGTGCTGCTCACCGGCCTCTTGGCGTTGGCGAACTTCTCGCTCATCTACGTCATGACCCAAGGAGGACCGGGGAACTCGACGAACATCCTTCCGCTCTACTCGTACCAGCAGGCCTTCACGTACAACAACCTTGCGTACGGAGCGCTCATCGGCAACGTCATGGTGGTCATCGCGACCATCTTCGGCGTCTTCTACGTTCGAATCACGACGAGGCGAATATGACACAACACGACACGGCATCGACGGGCGACGTCGTGACACAGGTCGCCAGTTCCGAGGCGACGCTCCCACCGGAGAATCGACAGACACAACGAACGGTCGTGCGCAGTCTGACGCTGCACACGATCTTGGCGGGTATCGGCATCTTGTTCCTCGCCCCGATGCTGTGGCTGTTTCTGGCGTCGATCGACTCTCACGCGTCGTGGGGCATCGAATGGCCGCACTTCTCCCTGATCAACTTTCGCCACGTCCTCACCGGCAGCCTGCTGCATTCGCTGTGGAACAGCGTCGTACTCGCCGTCATCTCGACCGCTATCGCCTCGGTCGCGGGTGTCTTCGCTGCCTACGCGTTGTCACGCCGGCGAATCCCCTTCAAGGGTCCGCTCATCTTGTTCATCATCTTCTCGTCCGGTGTCCCGCTCGCGATCATGGTGATCCCGGTCTACGAGATCTTCTCCAGGTTCGGCTTCCTCTCCATCTTGCCGACCGCCGTCTTCCTCTCCGTGACCTCGTTGCCCTTCGAGGTCTATCTGATGAAGAACTTCATCGACGCCGTGCCCACCGATCTCGAAGAGGCGGCCCGTATGGAGCGTGCCTCGACCTTCCAGGTGCTACGTCGCGTCGTCATCCCACTCGCGCTACCGGGCATCGCCGCGGCGGCGATCTTTGGGTTCGTGAACGCGTGGGGGTCCTTCGTCGTGCCGCTCATCTTGATCAGTCCCGCAAACCAGCAACCGGCCCCGATCGCGATCTACACCTTCCTCACGCTGCCCAAGGCGCAGTTCGGCAACATCGCGGCCTACTCGCTGATCTTCTGTGTCCCGGTCTTTATCCTCTACGCCGTGTCGGCACGTCTCTTCCGAGAAGGCTTCGTGCTCGGCGGAGGCGTCAAGGGATGACCCGTCGTTCCCGTCACGTCGTCGTGCGTGGCCGCCATCGAGAGGGAGCGATGTCATGAGTAGACGACTACGCGTCGGCGTCATTGGTGTCGGTGTCATTGGTCAGGTCATGCATCTGCACTTCCTGCGCGAGTTGAGCGATCGTTTCGAGATAGCGGCGATCTGCGACCTCTCGGAGGACAGTGCTCGAGGGTGTGCCCAGGAGTACGGCGTCGAAGGAGTCTTCACCGACTGGCGCGAGATGCTGCGAAGTCCGCTCGACGCGGTCTTCGTGCTCACGTCGGGCAGTCACGCGCCTATTGCGATCGAGGCCGCTCGGGCCGGTCTGCACGTCTTCGTCGAGAAGCCGATGTGCTTCTCGACCGTCGAGGCGACTGAGATGGTGGAAGCCGCGAAGTTGACGGGGGTCACCTTGATGGTGGGCTATCCGAAGCGTTACGACCCCGCGTTCCTGCGATTCCGCGAAGAGGTCGCACGAATCGAAAGTCCGAGGCTCTTGCGCGTCACGACCACGGAGTCACCGTTCCTTCCCTACATTGGCCATTACGCCCTAGTGGCGCCCGGTTCGGTCGCCGATGAGGTCTTGGCCCCGCTTCGCGAGGACTCGCACCGACGGCTCGTGGCAGCGATCGGCACGGACGACGCGTTCCTGGTCGAGCAGTACCAGAACGTGTTGCTTGACACACTCGTGCACGAGATCAACACGGTGCGGGGCGTCCTGGGTGAGCCGGCGCGACTCGACTTCGTCGACATGCGCAAGGGTTCGCTCGCGGTGATATTGAACTACGGTCCGACGTCTGCCGCCATCCACTGGGTGGACGTACCGGGGATGACCCGCTATTCGATGGAGTTCATGATGTTCGGCGCGTCACAGCGCGCGACGCTCACGTTTCCTTCGCCGTACCTACGCAACGCTCCGACCATGCTCGAACTCGAGAGCGGGACGGCCAACGACGTCGCGTCGTGGCGTCGCGACGAGGTCACTTCGTACGAGAGCGGCTTCAAGGAGGAGCTCGTCGCGTTCTACGACGCGGTGACCGGTGTGGCACCGGTGGCGACCGACGGCGCCGACAGCGGGCGCGACATCGCCCTGTGTCAGGCGATCATTCGATTCGTGCAGAATGGTACGCCCGTGGAGCGTCCCACGGAGTATTGAGAACTCGTCACCGTCGAAGAGGAATTTCGAAGTCCCAACCAAAGGAAGAGAACAATGAAAGCAACAGTCGCCAACGCGCCGATCAGTTACGGGGCCTTCGAGCTCACGGTGGGGATCGATCCGAACGTCCCCGACGGCGAGCAGATACTCGACGAGGTGCAGAGTGCCGGGTACGCCGGCATCGACTTAGGTCCCGTGGGGTACCTCGGTGAAGGTCCGGTCCTCGCCGAGCGGCTCGCGGCACGACAGCTCGGACTCGCCGGTGCGTACCTGGAGTTCCCCTTCACCGACCACGAAGCGTTGCAAGGTCTCTACCCCGACCTCGACGCGATGCTCGACACCTTCGACGCCATTCGCTCCGTCGTCCCGGGACCGTCACCGCGCCCGACCATCGCCGACGCGGGAAGTGAGGCGCGCCGCGCGGCGCCGGGACGCAGTCACTCGGACCCCTCGCGTGGACTCGACAGTGACGGATGGGCGCGCATGAAGGTCGGCCTGGCGTCGGTCGTCGAGCGTTGCCGCGCGCGCGGTTACGAGCCGACCTTCCATCACGAGACGGGCACGTGGGTAGAGGCGCCCTGGGAGATCCAGCGCATCCTCGACATCTCCGACGTCGGACTTTGCCTCGACACCGGTCACTTCTTCATCGGAGGCGGAGACCCGGTGGTGGCCATCCACGAATGGGCCGATCGCATCAACCACGTGCACGTGAAGGACGCCCTTCGCGCAGTGATGGACGGCATCATCGCGGACAATGCACCGACCACGAGCATCTGGTCACGCGAGGCCTTCCCGGCCTTTGGCAACGGCGACGCGAACGTCGCGGGCGTCCTCGCGGCCCTCGAGGACATCGACTACGAAGGCTGGCTCGTCGTGGAGCAGGACATCTTCCCCCAGACATCCGAACGATTCGCGCAGGCGATCGAGGACCAGGTGAAGAACCGCGCCTTCCTCGCCGAACACCAGGTCTAGGTCACGATGTTTCGAATCGGACTCGTCGGCGCAGGGAGGATGGGCCGCACGCACCTGCGGGCCTTGCAGTCGAGTGTCGACGTACGAATCGTCGCGATAGCCGAACCGGTCGACTCGCTGCGCGACGAGGCCGTGTCGAGCTTCGACGTCACTGGGTACGCGACGCTGGAGGAGATGCTCGAAGCGCGCGACATCGACGGCGTCCTCGTCGTGACGCCGAGCGACTCGCACGTCGACGTGATCGCTCGCGTGGCGAACGCCGGTCTCCCGATCCTCTGCGAGAAGCCTTGTGGTGTGACCGCCAGTGACACGCGTCGCGCTCAGGCGATCGTGGCCGACGCCGGCGTCGCGTTGCAGATCGGGTACTGGCGGCGCTTCGTCCCCGAACTGCAAACCCTGCACGATGCGCTGCGCAACGGCGACTTCGGCGACGTGCTCTCGGTGTCGTGTCTGCAGTGGGACGGGGAACCGCCTTCGGCGGCCTTTCGCGCACGAAGCGGCGGGATCTTCATCGACATGGGCGTCCACGAGTTCGACCAGGCGCGGTGGCTAACGGGCGGCGCTTTCACCGACCTGAGCGCCTACGCGTCACCAGTCATCACTGACGACGACTGCGACGACGATCCCGACAGCGCCCAAGTCCTGGCCGCGACGTCCACGGGCTCGACGGTCTTCGTGTCCCTCGGACGGCACTACAGCGGAGGCGACATGGCGAGCGTCGAACTATTCGGCACGAAGGGTCACGCCGCGTCAGTGTTCTTGGACCCGAACGACGGAGAACGGGCGCAGCTCGAGGCGTTGGTCCGTCAGGCCGAGGCGTTCGCTCAGTACGCCCGTGGAGGAACCTGTCAGGGAGCGACCGTGGATGACGCCATCGCCGCGCTCGAGGCGGCCGGTCGTTGCGCCGAGCAGTTGGCGCAGAAGCGCTGAGCGTGCCGGCGACCAAGCAGCTTCGCGTCGGCATCGTCGGCTACGGCATGATGGGCCGGGCCCACGCCTACGCCTATCGGGCCGCTCCGCTGATCCGACCCTCGTCGGTGATCTTCACGCCCGTGGTCATGTCGGGCCGCAACGCCGAGGTCGTCGCGAAGGCGTCTTCGGACTGCGGGATCGACGATTGGGTCACCGACTGGCGACAAGTCGTCGAGCGCAGCGATGTCGACGTCGTCGACATCTGCACGCCGCCCGGCACGCACGCATCGATCATCGAGGCCGCCGCGCTCGCGGGGAAGGACGTCTTTTGCGAGAAGCCACTCGCCACGAACTACGGCGACGCGACGAGGGCTCGCGACGCCGTCATCGCGGCGGGCGTTCGTCACGCCATCGGTTTCAACTACCGCCGCCTGCCGGCGGTCTCGCTCTTGGCCCAGATGGTGGCGAACGGCGAACTCGGCGACGTCAACCTGTGGCGCGGCACGTGGCTCTCCGATGAGTTCGTGGACCCCGATATCGCCTTCGACTGGCGTTTCGACTCGTCGATGGGCGGTTCCACGATTGGCGACCTCGGAAGTCACCTGATTGACATGGCGATGTGGATGCTGGGTCCGATTGATGATGTATCAGCCATGTCATCGACGTTCATTCGCGAGCGCGACGATGGAAGTCAGTCGCGCACTGTTGAAGTCGACGACGCGTCATCGGCGCTGATTCGTTTTGCTTCGGGCGCGCAAGGCACGATGGAAGTCGCCAGAGCAGCTCCGCGTCGACCGTGCGACTTCACTGTCGAAGTCAACGGCACGAAGGGGACCGCGATGTTCTCCTACGCCCAGTTGAACGAACTGTGGGTCGGCAGCACCGATGACGACGCACGCCTTTACGGGCTTCGACGTGTTCGGGCCGAACACCCGTCGCAACCCGAGACCGCGGGATGGTGGCCCATAGGTCAGGGCGTGGGCTACGACGCGAGCCTCATCAACCAGGTGGCCGACCTCGCCGCGACGTGGCCCGACCACGCGTGGAGCCCGGACTTCACCGTCGGTGCCGAGGTCGCGGCGGTCTGCACCGCGATGGAGCGCTCCGTCACTGAGCGTCGCTGGGTGGCAGTACCCGAGATCACCAGCTAGGCCGCGCCGAAGGAAACCACGTGGGATCAGGTCGTTCTCCGTGCTCCACCAATATGTATACTTGTGTACATGACCACAAACGAAGACATTCAGCAGTTCCTCAACGGCCTGATTCCCACTGACTGGTTCCTCGCGCCAGTGACCGTTCAGTTCGACGACGACGAAATTCTCGTCATTGGATCGGTGGCTTCGGAACGTGGGATCGATGAGTTCCGCGACGCCACGCGCCACGACCGTATGGCGATCGCCGACCAAGTCGAACGGCACTTCGCGCGAAAAGTGTCGTGGGGAGTTTCGCAAGGCGACGCGACCGCGCTGTTCACCACCTACAGCCCGCCCATCACCACTCGATTGCGCCTCTCCGAGCGAGCCGTCCTCGACACGCTCGTCCGAGCAGGGGTCGCTCGAAGCCGCAGCGACGCGCTGGGATGGTGTGTGAAGTTGGTGGCCCGTCATGAGGCCGACTGGCTTTCCAACCTGCGAGACGCGCTGGTGGACGTCGAGCGAGTGCGAGACAGCGGTCCGTCGACGAAGTAGTGCGACGGGGTCAGCGCCGCGTCGTCAGTCCTTTATGAAATCGAGCAAGAGCGCGCTGAGTTGTTCGCTCGCGTGCACCGGAACCCAATGGTCGACGTCTTCGATGCGCTCGTAACGCCATGGACCGCTGACGTAGCGCTGCGAACCTGTCATCTGCTCCTCAGTGAGCGCCATATCCTCACTGCTCCACACCCCCATGGTGGGGCAGGCGATCTGGGGGAAGTCAAACGTGCTCGTCTCGCGGTGGAACGTGGCCGGTGCGATGTTCGCTCGGTACCAGTTGAAACCGGCCGTGAGTGCCCCGGGCCGGGAGAGGTCGGCGATCTGTCGTTCCGCGTGGGGGTCCTCACCGCGTTCGACGCCACCGTAGGCCCAGTGTCGAAAGAGCTCCCAGTCGTTCTCGGCGAGTCCGGCTTCGGCGACACCAGGGAACTGGAACCACATCATGTACCACGAAAGTTGTCGTTGTCGAAGACCCGCTGAAGCGAACGCCCCGGGGTGTCCGACCGAGACCGTCGCCAGCTTGATGACGCGGTCGGGCAAGAAGCTCGTGAATATCCAAGCGAGCGCAGCGCCAAAGTCATGGCCGACCACCACGGCGCGATCAACGTCGAGGGCGTCCAAGATGCCCGCGACGTCGCCGACGCTGTGGACGATCGAATACTGCTCTACGTCGTCAGGTTTGTCACTCTTGCCAAAACCCCGAAGGTCGGGTGCGATCACTTGATAACCGGCCTCGACCAGCGTGCGTATCTGGGCGGTCCACAGGTGCCACGAATCAGGCCATCCGTGCAGCAGGACCACCGTTGGACCGCTGCCCACGACGGCCACGTTGAAATTCAGGTCCCCTACTTTGATCTGCCGCTCTTCCACGTCAATTTCGGTCATTGGCGGACCCTAGCAAGTGGCGCGAAGCAAGACCTGAGCACAGCGGTCTGAGGACTACGTCGCGCTGTTCAGCTCTCGCTCGCGGGGCCGACCATCGCCTCGAAGTGTTCGTAGAGAGCGGACTCGCCAGAACCTTCGCGTGCCTGCATCACGTGGTCTTTCACTAACGGCCAGATGCCGTCGATCCACCACACGTCCCTCACAAAGTCGAGGCTTATGGCGCCACGCTTCACGAGCGCGCCGACGAACTCGAAGAACCAGAGGACCGTGCGGACATTGGGATCGCCGTCATCGGCGCCGTTCGTCGTCGCCTCGGGTACGAAGAGTGCCGCGAGCGCTCCCTCGAGTCCCATGTCGGTACCCCAACGTGAGAGCTCGATCATCAAACGCGCTTCCTCTTGTGTCTGTGACATTTTTTCTCCTGTACTGGTTTTGCGCGCATCTGAGAGGACGCGAGCGTGAATGATCCCTTCTTGGTCTGACGATAGGTAGTTCCAGGACTCATTGCGACCCCGCCGCACTGTATGGCGAGATCTCGAGAGAACCGACTCCATCCGAACGTCGTCGCTCACCGACGCACGATCGGCTGTTCGGCCTCGACAGTGCTGCTGACCAGCGATTATGGGGTCAGGATCTTACGGAATCGACGTGACGCGACGTAGAGTCCAGTGAGAGCGATGGCGAGCAGGTAACTCGCGCGCATGATCATGATCCAGTCGAATTGGCCGAGGGAGAAACCTCGCAGCAGAGCCGACGCTTGGTACAGCGGGGAGAACGAAACGATCGCTCCGAGCCACGGGGGATATTGCGAGATCGGGAAGAAGGTTCCCGAGAAGAGGAAGAGTGGCATCTGGACGAGCGCGACGAGATCGAAATCCTGCCACGAGCGGATGTACGTGCACGCCGCGAGCCCGAAACAACTGAAGGCGAAGCTGGTGAGGATGGCGCCGGGCCAGCAGAGGATCACCCACGGGCTCCCCGCGTCGCCGAGCAGTGCCATGCAGATGATGAACGACGCCGCGTACAGCGTTGCTCGAACGAGTGCCCACAGGACCTCACCCAACGCAATGTCGGTGACCTCGAGTGGCGTCGCGAGCAACGCGTCATAGGTGCGCGAGATCTTCAGACGAAAGAACGGGTTGAAGATCGAGTCGATCATTGCGCCGTTCATCGCGGACGTCGCCAACATGCCCGGCGCAACGAATGTGGCGTAGCTGATTGCTCGGCCGTCGACGTGGAGCACGCCAATGAGGTGATTGAGCCCGATGCCGATGGACAGCAGATAGAAGAGTGGTTCGAAGAATCCCGAGAGCAGCATCAGCCACTGGCTGCGATAGACCATGGCATTTCGCTCGAGGACGCGAACGGACCGGCGCGAACCGAACAACGGGAGCGTGCGAGTCAACATCAGTCCGTCAACCTTCGCCGCATCGTGCGTCGCCCCCACACGATGCCCGCGGCCGCCATCGCCGACAGGAACGCGACGTGCGCCATCTCGGCGCCAAAGGTTCCTTGTCCGAACGCCGCGGCGCGCGCCAGTGCCACACCGTGGTACAGCGGAATCAGTTGCACGATGGGACGCAGGTACCCGGGGTAGGCCGAGAGCGGGTAGAAGGTCGCTGAGAAGAGGAACATCGGGACCAGGGCAAATCGATACAGCGTGGTGAACGACGCGTCGGAGTCCGATCGAGCGGCGAAGGCGACGAGGGGGGCCGAGAAGGCAAGGGTCACGAGTGTGCCGATCAGCGGGAGCATCAGGCACCACCATGACTGCAATGCTCCGAAACAAGCGATGATCAGGGTGTAGACGAACGCGGTGGCGAATCCCCTGGTCGCGACCCACGCGAGCTTG
Organism: uncultured Acidimicrobiaceae bacterium; assembly: GCA_963804305.1. Classification (GTDB taxonomy): domain Bacteria; phylum Actinomycetota; class Acidimicrobiia; order Acidimicrobiales; family RAAP-2; genus RAAP-2. The sequence goes on from CAWDPR010000003.1 coordinate 287,741, forward strand.
CCGTAGAGGATGTCGTCCGGTTCCAACGGCGTCGCGGCGGCAGCGTGATACCCGCGCGTCCATTTCACCGACGCGAGCACGGGCCAAAGGGACTCACCTTCGCCCAACTGCATCGTGGTCGTGGCGAGCAGACTCGGCGCGATGAAGTGCAGATACGTCTGTCCCTGGACCAGCCCCGAGTGGACCGTGACGAGTTTGCCCACACCGATGCCCAGCGATGTGAGAAAGAGGAAAGGAAAGACAAGTGAACTCGCCACCGAGCCGCGCCACGTCTGTGCGAAGAACATCGCGTGCGCCCACCAGCTGCGAATCCAGCGCGCGTTGTCCACTTGCGTATCGGGGAAGCGAGCCATGATCAGTCCGTCAGGGATCGACCGGTGAGATGAAGGAAGACGTCCTCGAGTGAACTTCGACGCACGAGCGCACTCGCCGGCGAGATACCCGCCGCGTGCACGTCGCGCAGCGTGTCGTCGCCGTCACTCACGTACAGAAGGATCCGATCCGGGAGCACTTCAACACGGTCGGTGAACTTCGTGAACTGATCGAAGTACTGTTCGTGGTCTTCGGTGGCGAAGCGCAACTCCACGACCTCACGTGTTGAGAAGCGCTCGATAAGAGCGCGGGGCGCCCCTTCCGCGACGATCTTGCCCTGATCCATCACGACGAGACGATCGCAGAGCTGCTCCGCTTCGTCCATGTAGTGCGTCGTGATGATCAGCGTGACACCTTCGCGCTTCAGTCGATAGAGACGATCCCAGAGGAGGTGACGCGCTTGGGGGTCGAGCCCCGTCGTTGGTTCGTCGAGGATCAGTATCTCGGGGCGATTCATGAGACCTCGCGCGATCGTCAGGCGTCGCTTCATTCCCCCGGAGAGATTGTCGACTTTGTCATTGGCGCGCTCGCTGAGTTGGGTGAATTCGAGCAGTTCGGTCATGCGTTCGCGGATCACGCGACGTGGAAGGTCGAAGTAGCGGCCGTACATCAGCAGATTGTTCTTGACCGAAAGTTCGAGTTCGAGTGAGTCCTCTTGGGGAACCACACCCAAACGTCGGCGGATCTCGGGGCCGTCGACGCGCGGATCGAGTCCGAAGATCTCGATCGTCCCGTCGGTCGGTTGCGAAACGGCCGAGATCATACGCATCGTGCTGGTCTTGCCCGCTCCGTTGGGACCGAGGAATCCGAAGCTCTCGCCGCGATCGATGGCGACGTCGATGCCCTTGACCGCTTCGAAGTCGCCGAAACGCTTAACGAGGTTGCGTGCCTCGAGGATGTGACCACTCGTCATGAGACACCCCCACGACGTCGATGAACGTGCTCGATCGAACACGATGCGAACTTCACTGTGTACTCCTAGGAAATGTCCTCTGGAAGATGAAATGCCAAGCGCGCGAATGATTTCACGCCGTTGTGACATTCGCCCCCACGAATCACGGCTGCACGGACGACGGCGACAGTGCGTGTCGATTTGTCCGGAGAATCATTGTACTTACCAGTTCACTGTTGAACCGAGTTGCAACAGAATTGCAACACACGACTCGTCTACTGATCGAGGTCGCGTTGCCAGTCACGCGTGGTCAAGATCTCCGCCATTCGGCGCAGGAAGCGCGCGGCGTACGCGCCGTCGACCGCACGGTGGTCGAAGGTGAGCGCCAACATGCCGACCGAGTGAATGGCGATTGACTCGAGTCCATCTTCGGTCGTCACGACCACCGGTTTCCGGGTAACGCTGTCGGTCGAGAGGATGGCGACTTGGGGCTGATTGATGATCGCCCCGGTCATGAGCGTGCCGTACGGTCCTGGGTTCGTGATGGTGAACGTGCCGTGAGCCAACTCATCGACGCCGAGCTTCTTCGACCGCGCTCGCGTCGCCACGTCGCGTATGCCACGAGCCAACTCGCGCAGACTTGCGCTTTGCGCATCGCGGAGCACCGGCACGACCAGTCCGTCACTCTCGAGGTCGACCGCAATGCCCAGATTGATGTGGTGGTGCACAATGAGCTCGTCATTCCCTACTGAGGCATTCAGATGCGGGAACTCCTGCAACGTTGCGATCGCGGCGACCGCGTTGAAGGGAAGGTACGTGAGACTGAAGCCTTCATCCTCTTTGAACTTGGCACCGTGTTGCCGGCGAATCGAGTCGACACGTTCATAGTCGACCTCGCGCACCATGAGGGTGTGCGCCGAGGTCGATTTGGACGCCACCATATGTTGAGCGGTGAGCCGGCGGATCTTCGTGAAGGGGATCACTTCGTCGCCGGTCGAGGCGGTGACGGCGGGACGTGAGTTCGCCTGGATCTTCGATTCAACGTCGGTGCGGACTATGGTGCCACTTGGTCCCGTGCCTTTGACGGTCGCCGGATCGATGTCATTGTCGCGTATCAAGCGGCGAACGATGGGTGAGTGCGCCTTGCTCAACTGCTGTGGCTGCAACTGACCCGCGACGTAGTCCTGGACGTCCTGTTTAGTGATACGGCCGTTTGGGCCGGTCCCCACGAGGTCGCCGACGTCAAGGTGGTGTTCCTCAATGAGTCGTCGGACGACGGGGGACAGTTGAAGGTCGCCACTCGCGGGACCGGTTTGCTTCGACGAGGGTGCGTTCGTCTCGCCGGAAGCGACTTTTGCTTTGGTCACGACAGGCTCGGGACTCACTTCACGCGATGCACTGGCATCGCCTCCGATGACGGCCAACACGGTGCCCACGTCCACGGTCGCACCTTCGTCGACCAAGATCTGCGAGAGGATGCCACTCGCGGGAGCGGGAATCTCCGTGTCGACTTTGTCAGTCGACACTTCAAAAAGTGGCTCACCCTTGGTCACCATGTCGCCGAGGCTCTTCAGCCACCTCGTGACCGTTCCGTCCGCGACGGTCTCGCCCAACTGGGGCATCATCACGTTCGTCATTGAATTGGTCCCCCGCTCCTCCGTGCAACGCACGGCTCACTGCGTTTCGCCATTCGCGCTCTAGAAGTTCCCACCAAGTTGAGCAGATGACTGCTTTCTCCATAACCCGTGAAGATCAAGGTTATACGACGTTAAGTGAGGATGAACAAAAGTTGAACTTTATTCGATCGGCTCGACGTCGGGTGTTTGACCCAAGGCGAGCTGAAGACTCGGGAGGAGTGCGGCGAAATCAATATTGCCGTAGCCGTTCCTCGATGCGGTCTTCGCGAGTGCGCTCACGAGTTCAATCAGGGGAAGGGAGAGATCACCCGCGTGCGCGAGGTCAAGGGCGAGATCCAAGTCCTTGACGAGGAGATCGGTCGTGAAGGTCGCGGAGTAGTCGTGCTGCACGAGACCCGACGTCTTGTAGCGAAGGAACGGAGAACCAACGACGGATTGGCCCAACGCGTCGAGGAGGGCGGCGCGATCGATGCCGTTGTTCTCGCCGAGCACAATGAGTTCAGCCATGATCTGCGTGGTCACACCGAGCGCTGAATTGATCGCAAGTTTGAGCGTTCGAGCCTGCTCCGCCTCTCCCAAATAGAGAACCGTCGGTCCAATCGATCGCAACAGTTCTTCCATCCGATCGAAGGTCGCGCGCGGACCCGACACCAGGAGCGTGATGGAACCCGCGGCGAGCACTTGAGGATTCCCACTGACGGGCGAGCGGAGGTACTCGACGCCGACAACTGAGGCTTGGCCGGCGATAGTTCGAGAAATGCTCGGTGACACGGTCGACATGTCGATGAGCACTCGTCCCTCGGGTCCTTCGCGCAGTAGCCCACCTTCACCGAGGCAGACGCTCGCCAGTGCGTCGTCGTTCTCGAGGAAGGTGATGACGACCTGCGCGTGTTGCCACAAGGTACCGATTTCGTCGTGAAGGACCGCGCCACGCGACTCGAAGTGCGCAAGGTCGCGCGGTGAACGGTTCCAGAGGCGAAGCGGCCACTCCTGGTCGAGGAGGCGCCCCGCCAACGCTTGACCCATCTTCCCCATGCCCAACACCGCGATGGTCGGCCGATCGCTTCGTTGCATTCCCCATCCTTTCTTGTGTCGCACTAGCAACAAGGCTGTCCGTTCCGCCACGAGTCGCTGTAGGAACTACCCGATGAGAGAGACTGTAATGTACGGTGCCACTTAACATCTAGCGCATCCTGGGAGCCCGTCGTGACAAAGAGCGCAGCGCCGCCAGCGATTGATCTGCTCCTCACGAACGGCCGCATCTGGACGGGCAGTGAAGAGCACGATCAGGAACCAAACGAAGTCGCCGCTCTGGCGGTGCGGGCGGGCGTGGTCGTTGCCATGGGATCTTCGGAACAACTCTCGGGCCTCGAGTCAGTAGCGGCGAAGGTCATCGACCTCCGTGGTCGTCGTGCCGTGCCCGGACTGATTGATTCGCACATCCACGCCGTTCGAGCCGGATTGACCTGGTCCCTCTCCCTCCACTTTGACGACATTCGTTCAGTCCGCGAAGGTCTGGCGCTCATCGAATCGAGAGCCAATGAGATCGAGACCGGACAGTGGATCACCGTGACGGGTGGTTGGCACTCGCGACAACTCGATGAAGGCCGGCTTCCCACTCGAGAGGAACTCGATGCCGTCGCCCCGGATCATCCCGTCTATATCCAAGAGCTGTATTCCAAAGCGGTGTTGAACACCGCTGGACTCGCCTCGTGTGGATGGGACGACGACGCGATCGACCCATCGGGTGGCCACCTGTTGCGCGACGACCTCGGCCATCTCACCGGTGAGGTCGAGGGCATGGGCGCGTTCGCTGTCGCACTGGGCGCCGCCCTTCGACCGACCGTCCAGGAGTCGGTCGAGGGCACTCGCCAGATGTTCGCTCAGTTCGCGTCGCACGGCGTCACCACGGTGCTTGATGGTGGCGGACTCTTCATGACGCCCGACAAGTACGCCCCGCTCTATCGACTGTGGGACGAGTCGCGACTCGACGTTCGCGTACGACTGTTCGTGTCGGCGTGGAACCGCGGCGACGAACGCGCGGACGTGGCGACGCTCATGCAGTTCCTGCATCCGGGTTTCGGGGACGGGCTCTTGCAGGTGGCGGGGCTGGGTGAGATCCCCCACCTGGGATGTCACGACATGGAGGGATTCGAGGAGTTCTCGATCTCCGACGTCGCGTTCGAGGAGTTCGTCGAGATCACTCGCATGTGCGTCGCGCAAGGTTGGCGGATGTCGGTGCACGCCGTGCTGGATTCGTCGCTGGTACGGGTGCTTGACGCCTGGGAGTTGGTGGAACGTGAGACCGGGCTGCTCTCGACGCTGCGGTTCTCGATCGTCCACGCCGATCAGGCATCGCCGCGCAATATCGAGCGGATCGCGGCACTCGGCGCAGGCGTCATGGTGCAGAACCGGATGAACTTGCAGGCCACGGACTACGTCACGAGCTGGGGGCGCGACGCGGTTCGTTGCGCACCGCCAATCTCATTGATGCGTGCGAACGGGGTCACCATTGGCGGCGGTACTGACGCGACACGAGCAAACCGTTTCTCGCCCTGGGCGTCCATCGCGTGGTTGGTGACTGGTGAGACGGTCGACGGCGCGACGTCGCGCGACGAAGAGCACCTCATGAGTGTGCCAGAGGCCCTCGCCTGCTTCAATCGTCACGCCGCGTGGTTCGTGGGCGAAGAGGGACGTCGCGGTCGGCTCACTACGGGATTCGACGCCGACCTCAGTGTGCCGACCATCGATCCACTCGACTGTCAACCGAACGAGCTCGCATCGATTCGCAGCGACCTGACGATCATGGGCGGCCGGGTGACGCACGCGTCGCGAGACTTCGCCGACTTCTCGGACTAGTTCCCTCGGAACTCCATGTTGACCCAGATCGCCTCGACGGCGACGTCGCCAACGTTGTACAGGCGGTGCGGACGACTTGAATCGAACGAGATGGAGTCGCCCGCTTGGAGAACGTGGGTATCGAATCCGAGGGCAATCTGCAACGTGCCACTCAAGATGTATCCGTACTCGACCCCCGCGTGGCGAATCAGTCGATCCTCGAGCGTGGAACTGCCGCCCACCTCGTAGCGGACGAACATGAAGTCCGTTTTGTCATGGTGCGACGACGTGAGTGACTCCCACGTCACGCCCGAGTCGAGGACGAGCACCTTTCGTTCGTTGGGCCGTACGACTGGCGACGACGCGTGGCGGCCCTCGCTTCGTTGGTGAACCGGCCCTCCGGTGATCTTCTCGGGACTGCTCCACTGGTTGTTCGAGGCGTCCGTGAGGCCGACGGGTGCATTGGCGTCGCCGTCGTCGGTTGAGTCCTCGTCAGTGAACAGTTCGTCGATCGATATGTCGAGTGCCGCGCAGATTGAGAAGAAGGTGGCAACCGAAGGCTGCGCCTTGCCCGTCTCCAACTGGGAGATGAATGATGCCGACACGTCTATGTCACGGGCGAATTGGCGAAGCGAGATGCCTCGCGCCATTCGACGCTCACGAAGTCGTGCCCCCACGAGACCGGGGGCGAGACGGTTCGTCGCGGGCATCGGCTGGGCTTCGGTACTGCCGGCCTTACGAGGAGTCTTGGTAGCGCGCGTGGATTCGTGCGAATCAGTGTCCACTGGCTTGGAAATCGCCATCTAACAGTCCCTCTTCCTGAAAGCGAAGCCCGCGTTGTAACGGCGAGTGCGTCGACTTCTGGTACATCGTGAAGTATCAGATTCTATTGACACCTACTCGCCCTCCGTCAATTTCTGCGCGAGATGCTCCCACTCACGGCTGAAGCGATAGGAGTGGCGTGGCGGCGGCGCGGGTGCTTGGACTTCGATCCAGCGAACGAGTCCGGCACTGCGGTTCTCGAATCCATGGTCGGCACCGACACCAGCCCACAGCACGTCCCCGGGATGCAGGACCATCAGTTCGCCGTCGACGAGCGCGTGGACTTCACCCTCGACGAAGACGTACGCCTCTTCGAAGGGGTGATCGTGCGGGTGGGCGATGGCGGTCGGTTGGTAGTCAACCATGAACATCGTGTGCAACTGCGCGCCCAAGTTTTGATCGATCAGCATCTTCACTGCGATACCGCTATAGGCGAGCAGCGCTGTTGCCATGCTGGGCGACACGGTTGGTGCCGCGACGTCCGATCCGCCCGACAGTCGTCGCAGGTCCATCGAGTCGCCGTCGAACCGAACGGCGTTGCGGTTTCGCGGGTCGCGCATGTCGGGGATATCGGGGGCCGTTTCGACGACGACGTCGCCCGTGAAGAAGGTGTCCTGTCGGCGGCCGTCATCGAGCTCGGCCGGTGCCTGCATCTGGAGCCACTTTACCGGACCGTCGACGGCGCGCATCGTATAGGTGGTCGCGAGTGGCATCACGATGCAGTGATCGGGTCCGAGTTCACTGGTCTTGCCGAGCGTGGTCACCGCGAGCGTTCCCGACAACACGTAGAGACTGGTCTCGAACGAATGCAGCACCGCGTCGACGTGGCCGCCTTCGCTCAAGTGACCCACGGACAGGGTCATGTGCGGCGATCCGGTCGCGCGATTCACCAGGATCTGGCGTCGGTAGCCCAACGAGTGCGACTCGAAGGCTGGCGGCGTCGATGCGCTGTGATCGTCGATCGCGGTCACGTGGTACATAGTCTCCTCTTTCGCGAGGTCAGGCTGCTGCGTCGAGAAGGACTACTTGCGTAGCCAGCCACCGTCCACGTGCAGATTGACACCGTTGATACCAGTGTTGCTGAGTAAGAACTCGACCGAATGGACGATCTCGTCCATCGTGACGAGACGCCCCAGTGGCGTCCTGTTGATGATGTGGCTGTTGTCCTTGCCTTCCCAATAGGGACTATCACCGATGATGCCCGGGTGGATGGCGTTGATCCGCACCGGCGACAGTTCTGTGGCGAGCGAGTGCACGATCCCCACGACACCGCCATTGACGGTCGACACCGTGGTCGAGCCCGGGTAAGGACGCTCGAAGGCCAAGCCCCCAAAGAGGACGACCGACGCGCGATCGGTGAAACGGTCTCGAAGTGTGTGGATGGTCTCGGTGTAGCCCACGAGTTTGAGGACGATCAATCGAGTCGCCGCTTTGACGTCATAGTTCGCCATCGTGTTCGCATCACGCTCAATAGCAGCGATGACCAGGTCATCGACGCTCGGCACGCTGGCCAGCGATCCGGCGATGGATTCAGGCTCGGACAGGTCAACGACAATGGGTATCGAACCGAGTCCGATCTCATCGGTGGCTTCGCGCGCGCTCTCGATCGTCCGTCCTGAGACGTAGACCGTCGATCCCTTCGACGCCAGGGTTCGCGCGACCTCTTTGCCCAAGCCCTTGGACCCTCCAATGACGACCGCGGTACGACCTTCTTGGCTCTCCGACATTTATGTTCCCCCCTTCGAGTGTTCAGTGAAGTCAAACATAGTCCAAGGTTTTGCGTTTTTGCCATGAGACTTCGACCCGTTGATGTCGGGACGACGAGCAGATATCGCAGAGTTCATAGGGTCTTTGTCTGAATTGCGGTGGTCAGAACACGCGTGAAGTCACTATTGACAATAGTGAACACGGTGCTACGCTCAGCGCCTAGCGCATAGTCATTGGGGGATTGCAATGAGCAATAACGTCAACTCGAAGGGTGAGTCACTCGAGCACGGACGGTCGATCGTCTTTCGAAACGGCATCGTCGTCACGATGGATAATTCGCATCGAGTGCTGAAGAACGCCGACGTCTTGATCGTGGACGGTGTGATCAAGGAGATCGGCACGAATCTGGCCGCGCCCGACGACGCACTGAGTATCGACGCCACCGGCGGCATTTTGATGCCGGGCATGATCGACACACATCGCCACATGTGGCAGACCGCGATGCGCGGGTACGGTGCGGACTGGAGTCTCGCGCAGTACTTCGTCTGGTACTACCTCCAGCACGGCAAGAACTTCCGACCCGAGGACATCTACGCGGGCAACCTGCTCTCGGCGATCGAAGCTATCGACGCCGGTGTCACGACGTCGGTGGACTGGTCGCACGGGCTGCAGACGACCCAACACGCCGACGCCGCGGTTGACGCACTCGAAGCGGTGCCCGGTCGATTCATCCTCGCCTACGGCAACATCCAGGCGGCGCCGTGGGAGTGGTCGGTCGACCCCGCCTTCAAGGAGTTCTACAAGCGACGTTTCGACGGGAAGGGCGACATGCTCGGCTTCTCGTTGGCCCTGGATGTCCTCGGCGACGCCGCATTTCCCGAGAAGGTTGCCTTCGACGTGGCGAAGGACTTGGGCGTGCCGGTCACGACCCACGCCGGGGTCTTCGGTGTCACGGGCGACGAGAGCATTCGACTGATGCACGAGAACGGCTGCATGGACGAAAACACTGTGTTCGTACACAGTTCGACCCTCTCCGAGGACTCCTATCACCGCATTGCGGCGTCAGGCGGCTCGGCGTCCGTGGCGACTGAGAGTGAGCAGAGCGCGGGTCAGGGCTACCCATCCTCGTGGCGCCTGCGTCAATACGACATACCCATTTCCCTGTCGCACGACACGACAGTGTGGTGGAGCGCGGACCTGTTCACCGCGATGCGAACGACGGCCGGCGCGGATCGATCGCGACAGCACATGGAGGCGCACGCACGTGGCGAACAAGTCGTCAACCTCGACCTTCGCTGCGAAGAAGTGGTCCACTGGGCGACGCGCGGCGGGGCCAAGGCCATTGGCCTCGAGGACAAGGTCGGGAGCATCGAAGTGGGCAAGCGCGCTGACGTCGTCCTCATCAAGAACGACGATTCACCGGCGATGTTCCCGATTATCAACCCCTACGGTCACATCGTGATGCAGGCGCAACGTGGCGACGTTGACACGGTCGTCATCGATGGCAACATATTGAAGACCGAGCGAAAGTTGGTCGGCATCGATCTGGCCGCGGCGCGAAACGCCACCGAGAAGACCGTTTCCTACCTCGCTGACACGGTGGGCGCGGATGCGTGGCTTGACGGTCAGAACCCGGAGCTCTCGGAGCGTCAGATCAACGAGAATCCCTACAAGTACGTGAACTAGTTCGCAACTCCCAGCTTTTCCTTCGAAAGACCGGCGCCTCTCTAGGCGCCGGTCTTTCGTGCGGCGACCTCCATGTTGCGCCGACATGTGCCTACCGTGTGGTCGCGAACGCGGCCGCAACGGTTAATTGAAAACGTTAACTATCGGTTGACACGTTCAGTGAACGCGTGTACTGTCGGACTCCAATGGCTGTACGCCCCGAGCGAATTACGGCTCTCTAGTTGAACCTCGTTGAGAGGTGAACAGAGAAAGTGATCGTCAAGGGGCGAATGATTGTCTGTCGAGAGCAAAGTGCTTTCGGCTTCAGGGGGGAAATCAATGCTCAAGAATAAAAGTCGTTTAGTCACGATTGTGATGACTGGAGTGCTTGCTCTGTCAACCGCCGGCATCGGCTTGGTGTCGACAGCGCAGGCGGCGACCAAGCACAAGGTGAAGACGTACAACGTCGCCTACTTGTCATACGGTGTCGCCAATAGTTACGACGCGCCGATGTTGGCTGCGGCGAAGGCCGTTGCGCTGACGACGGGGCACGTGAATGTGACCGTTTTCGACTCGCAGAGCACTGACACCATCCAGGTGTCACAGCTGCAGGACGTCGTGAACTCTGGGAAGTACCAGGGAATCATCGTTCAGCCCATTTACGGTCAGGTGCTCATTCCCGAGATCAAGGTGGCCATCAAGAAGGGCATCAAGGTCGTCAACATCGACCAGATCCTCGGGACGAACTACGCGAGTGACCAGATCGAGGTCCACGGCCTTTCGGGCAACGTGGTGTTCTTCCCTTCAAAGATCGGCTCACAGCTCGCTGCGCAGGCGATCGCGGCGTGTGGCAGTGCGAATCCCTGCAAGATCGCGCTCGTGCACAACTACACGGGGTATGAGCCGGACTCGGCGATCACGACGGCGTTCGACGCCGGTCTCGCCAAGGACTCGAGTGCGAGCGTGGTCGCTCAAGGTGACGGCCTGTACACGCCGTCGGTGGCCTTGACCTTCGTGGCGGACACGCTGGTCGCACAGCCGTCGCTGAACGTCATCGTCGGTGCCGACCAGGACTGCGAAGGCGCACAGTCGGCCCTCACCTCGGCCAAGAACACGAGCGTCAAGCTCGTTTGCTACGGAGCGAGTGCCACGGGTATTGCCGCGGTGAAGAGTGGTGCCTGGTTCTCGGACGTCGCGCAGGAGCCGGCAACTGAGGGTGAGTTGGGCATGATCGCGCTGATCAAGGCGATGAAGACGGGCAAGGGCTCGGGCTCAGAGAACCCGGTCTCGAAGTTGCCGAACAACGGCATCGTCACCGCCAGCAACGCCAGCAAATTCGATGGTGAATGGCCGGGTTGATTTGTCGGTAGCAGAAGGACCGAAGATTCGATCTTGACATGCACGGATTGAACTGACATGTCGACGGAGAACTTGGACGAGGCACCCCGCAGTACCGCGGAGACATCCGGAGGCGACTTGGTCGTCTCCGGCGTCTCCAAGCGGTACGGCGGGGTGCCCGCTCTCAGCGACGTCTCACTGACCATCACGCCCGGCACGGTGCACGCGCTGGTGGGTGAGAACGGCGCCGGGAAGTCGACACTGGGCAAGATCATCTCTGGGGTCATCAGCCCGGACGAAGGGACGATGACCCTTGGGGGAGAGCCCCTCAGTTTTCGTTCCCCGCGTGAGGCGATGGCCCACGGCATCGTCACCATCGTGCAGGAACTGGCCATCGTGCCGGGCCTCACCGTTGCGGAGAACGTGTACCTGGGGGTCGAAGTAAGTAAAGCGGGATTCGTCCGGCGACGTGAGTCGCGACGCCAATTCCGCGAACTCGCCAAGAAGGTGGGCTTCGACCTCTCACCCGATTGGCGCGCGGGGACCCTTTCGATCGCCGACCAGCAGAAGGTCGAAATCATGCGGGCGCTCTCGCGCAACGCATCGATCGTCGTCATGGACGAGCCGACGGCTGCGCTCTCGGGCAACGAGACCAAGGCCCTGCACGAGATCATCCGGTCCTTGGCCCGTGAAGGCAAGTCCGTCATTCTCATCTCGCATTTTCTCTCGGAGGTGCTCGCCCTCGCGGACGTCATCACCACGCTGCGTGATGGTCAACTCATCCGCACGGTGGACGCGAAAGATGCGAATGAGGACTCCTTGATTGAGGGGATGCTCGGTCGATCGCTGACGACGGCCTTCCCCGAAAAGATGGTCCAACACGAAGAGCAGAAGGTCGTCCTCGAAGTCGAGCATCTGAAGGCGCCTGGCGTCAACGACTGTTCGTTCGTCTTGCACGAAGGCGAGATCCTCGGTATTGCTGGACTCGTTGGTGCCGGGCGTTCGGAACTGGCTCGAGCGATCTTTCGAGACTCGAAGGTCACGGGCGGGACCGTACGTCTGAAGGGCGAGCAGCTGGGCGGCCACAGTCCCTCGCGGTCCATTCATAGTGGCCTGGTCTTCATCCCCGAATCGCGTAAAGAAATGGGCCTACTCATTGGCCGATCGGTCAAGGAGAACATCGCGCTCGCTCGACTCGATCTGGTCAGCTGGATGGGTTGGATAGCGGGCATTCGCGAGCGACGCAAGGTCTCGGAACTGATGACGTCGGTGAACATTCGTGCCGCGAGCATGCGAATGCCGGTCTCGATGTTGTCGGGCGGCAACCAGCAGAAGATACTCTTCGCTCGTTCCGTCATGTGCTCGCCCACCGTCTTGATCGCTGACGAACCAACGCGAGGTGTCGACGTCGGATCAAAACGCGCGATTTACGACCTGCTAACCGAGATGGCCACGTCGGGCATGGGCGTCGTGGTTATATCGTCCGACCTCGAAGAGGTACTTGGGCTCGCTCATCGAGTTGTCGTCATGCGTCATGGCCGGATTATCACTGAACTCTCGGGCGAACGAATGAACGAGCAGGCCGTGCTTGCCGCAGCGTTCGCCGAGCCAACCGAAGGAACGGTCTCACAATGAGTACAGACATCGACACTGAGGAGACGCTCGCCGTCGGATCGACGAACGCCGAACGGCTGAGGCTCGGCACGCTGCGAATCTTTGGTTCGTGGCGCACCCTCGGCATCGGCATCCCCTTCGTAATCCTCTTCATCATCTTGTGCATCTGGAGTCCACCGTTTCACACGTTGACGAACTTGAAGAACATCCTGGACCAGCAAGCCGCCAACTTGGCAATCGCCGGAGCGGGGACACTCGTCCTCGTGGCTGGAGGGCTCGACCTGTCCGTCGGCGCAACCTACGGATTGACGGCGGTCGTGTCAGGGGACCTGGCAGAACATCATTCGCCGTTGATCGCCATCAGCGTGGCGCTCCTGGTCGGTCTGGGCGTTGGTCTGGTGAACGGCGCCATCGTGGCCTACATGAAGATCAACCCGCTCATTGCGACATTGGCCATGTCCTTTGTCATTGGCGGCGTAGCCCAAAAGGTTTCCGGCGACAACCTGATCGTCCTGTCGCAGAACTCCGGGTTCTATCAGTTCGCCAACGCATCGTTCTTGTCCGTCCCGAGCGCGGTGTGGATCGTGTTCGTCTTCATCGTCATCCTGGCGCTGCTGCTCTTTCGAACGACGTTCGGGCGCTACGTAGTGGCGTCCGGCGGCAACGCCGAAGCGGCCCGGCTGGCGGGTGTTCGAGTGAATCAGATTCGGATCATCACCTACGCGCTCAGCGGTCTGGCAGCGGGTCTGGGCGGCGTCATTGACACGTCAAGACTGCTCAGTGCTCAGGCCAGCAGTGGTGGGAGTGGACTGACGTTCTTGGTACTCGCGGGCATCGTCGTTGGTGGCACGTCCATCGCCGGCGGCGAAGGTTCGGTGGTGCGCACCGTCTTGGGCGTCCTCTTCATTGCCCTGATCTATAACGGCATGTACCTCTTGAATTTTCCGACGCTGTACCAGCCAATCGTGCTCGGCGTACTGTTGCTCGCCGCAGTCGGACTCGATGTCTGGGCGCGCAGGCGCCGAGGCTAGGGCATTATTAGTTAGTTACCTGGAGGAATAATGGGCATACACACCACCGGAAGCAACGCCGTCGATTGGGAGACGCGCGTTGACATGCCCCGTCTCCGCGAGGAACGGCTCGCGAAGCTCCAGGCCGAACTCGAGCGCTCCGACTTGGGTGCGTTGTTGACGTTCGACTTCCACAACATCCGCTACATGACCGGGACCCACATTGGCACGTGGGCCATGGACAAGCTGATCCGGTTCGCGCTGCTCCCTCGAGGCGGTAAGCCCATCGTCTGGGACTTCGGATCGGCGGCCCGCCACCACCAGCTCTACAACCCATGGCTCACGGGCGTCCAGATCGGTCCCGACGGTACCGAGATGCCCTACGACGGCGCACGCGCCGGCATCTCAACGTTGCGTGGCGCGATACCTCCCGGCGCGGACCGCGCCGGCACCGTAGCGACCAAGATCAAGGAAGTGCTGCACCAATTCGGCCTGCAGAACGAAGCGATCGGCGTCGACATCATCGAGATGCCGGTCCTGGCCGCCTTTGCCAAAGAAGGCATGACCCTGGTCGACGGCCAGCAGGTCTTCCTGGAGGCTCGTCGTCTGAAGACGAACGATGAGATCTCCCTCTTGACGTACGCCGCGTCCATGGTCGACACCGCCTACGAGGAGCTCTATACGTTCCTTCGTCCGGGCGTCAAAGAGAACGAGTGCGTGGGACTCGTGAACAAGACGCTCTACGACCTCGGTTCTGAACACGTGGAGGGCGTGAACGCGATCTCTGGTGAGCGGTGCTCACCGCACCCTCACGTCTTCAGCGACCGACTGATTCGACCCGGCGATCCCGCGTTCTTTGACATCCTTCACAGTTACAACGGCTACCGCACGTGTTACTACCGCACCTTCGCTGTGGGAAGTGCTTCGGTGGCCCAACGCGATGCCTATACCAAGTGCCGTGAACTCATCGATACCGCTATCGCTCAGGTGAAGCCCGGCACCACGACGGCCGACATCGTCTCGCTCTGGCCCAAGGCTGAGGAGTTTGGCTTCCCAAGCGAAGAGGCTGCCTTTGGCCTCCAGTACGGCCACGGCATCGGTCTCTCCATCTGGGAGCGACCGATCTTCAGCCGCATGATTTCCCTCGAGCACCCAGAAGTCCTTGAGGAGGGAATGGTCTTCGCCCTCGAGACCTACTGGCCGGCGAAGGATGGCTGGTCGGCCGCGCGCATCGAGGAAGAGCTCGTCGTCACGGCCACGGGTTGTGAAGTCATCACGAAATTCCCGGCCGAAGAGCTCTTGGTCGCGGGTCAGCGCTATTTCTTCGCCGGTGGTCCCGTGAATGGTCTTCGAGACTCGCAGTCCAATCTCAATACTCCGGCCGGACGAGGCGATTGATCGGTCGATCTCGGCGACGTCGACGAATTGTGCTCGACGCGATGTTGCTAGAGACCTGAAAGCCGTCGAATTGGTCGCGCCAACGCGGAGATGTCGTCGTCGCCATGTCCTTGGGACGCGAGCCCGTGCTCGAAGGTGGCGGCCATCGCGGTGACCGGTAGGACGGCCCCGACCCTTTCGGCGAGCGCGAGGCCGATGCCTAGATCCTTGCAGTGTAGCGAGATCTTGAATCCCAACGGATACTGGTCATTGATCATGTTGTCGCTGCGATTGGTCAAGACCCATGACGCTGCCGCTCCTCCCATGAGTGCACTCACCACCCGTTCGACGTCGAGACCGGCCTTGAGACCGAGCGTCACCCCTTCGGCGACGCCCAGGTAGACCCCGGCGAGGATGACCTGATTGATGGCCTTGGCCCATTGACCCGCGCCAACGGGACCGAGGTGTGTCACGTTGGCGCCCATCGCGTCAAGGACTGGTCGTGCGCGTTCTACGTCGGTGGCATCGCCACCGACCATGATCGAGAGCGTCCCGAGTCGAGCACCTTCTGATCCGCCGGACACGGGCGCGTCGAGCATCGTCACACCGGTCGCTGCCAATTTCTCGGCGATCTCTTGGGCACTGAGTGGATTGATGGTCGAACAGTCGATGAACAAAGTGCCTCTCGACATTCCTTCGACGAGCCCAGCATCCCCGAAGAGAACCTGGTTGACCTGGGGAGTATCGGTGAGACACGTGACCACAATGTCGCTCGAATCGGCGAGTTCTCTGGGAGAGTGCGCCTCTCGGGCGCCGAGGTCGATGAGTTCTGAGGCACGACCGGGCGTTCGATTCCACACCGTGACCGCGAATCCAGCTCGCACGAGGTTCGCCGCCATGAAGGCACCCATGGTGCCCAAACCCGCGAAGCCAACTCGTCCTCGGTCGGGCGGATGGATTTCGTCGCTCATCGAGTCTCCTTCGAACAGTGCCGCGGTCCCACCGCAATCGTCGTCAGTGTATCCAGAGGGACCGACTACGTTCCTGCGCTGGATCGAGAGTGTCGACGTGCGAGAACGGCCACCGTCGCGAGAGTGGCAAGGAGGAAAGCGGAGGGCAGAATGAAGACGCTCCACGATGCCTTCTCACCCTTCACTTCACGGAGCGTGGCCAGCAGACCCGGGCTATTGGATGGAGTGAGGAAGGTCGACGTCGAACCAACCGCTCGGAGTTCATGACCTGGGATGGTGCTGTTGTATAGATGTCCCTTCAGTGTGAAGGTCCCCACGCATCGGTAGTCGGCGAGGTTGCTGCCACTTCCACCGAGTTCGCCGTCGCACGTGGAGACGGTGACCGAGACGGTCACGCCGTGGCGCTGAAGATTAGTGATGTTGGTGTTGTGGTGCAATCCGGAAACGAAGAAGGTGAACGAGAGAGAGGCCAGCGCCACCGCGAGCAAGGCGAGTACGAAGTGAACGACGCGTTGGGTATTGACGTCGACCGTCGCTCCGCGCAACACGGCCACCGACTCGCTCGCTCGAGCGTCGCTGATGGCATCAGGTACTTGTGCGGTTGAGTCGCCACCACGAGATTCGATGGGCAAAGCATATCCAGGCTCGCGTTTCAAGCATCAAAACCAAAACGGTCCCGCTGGGCGGGAC
Source organism: uncultured Acidimicrobiaceae bacterium (assembly GCA_963804305.1). Classification (GTDB taxonomy): domain Bacteria; phylum Actinomycetota; class Acidimicrobiia; order Acidimicrobiales; family RAAP-2; genus RAAP-2. Next base: position 304,674 of record CAWDPR010000003.1, read on the forward strand.
CGTTTTGGTTTTCAGTACTGATGTTCTAGTGAACGAACTACGCGATGAAGGTCACCGTTTCGTGCTTGGTTCCGCCAGCACTCGTGAAGGTGAGGAACGCGCTGAACTTGTGACCGCCGAATGACTCCACGAACTTCAAGCTCGCACCCTTCAGCACAATGGTGATCTTCTTCGCCGTGCCAGTTCCGGTCACGTAGCTCGTCTTGCCGAGCAGCAGATTCTCCGTGACGAAGTGGAACTTGCCAGTGTGTCCGATCTCAAGCTTCACCCTGATCTTCTTCGTGAGTTGCAGGATGCCCGCACATCGGGCGCGCGCGCAGTGAACAACCACGAACACTTTTGTTCCCAGGAAGTGAAGTGAAGTCGGAATTGTCACTGATGGCTTCGGAGCGACGGTCGTGGTCGTGGTGGGTGGCACCGTCGTCGTCGTCGTCGCCGGAACCGTGGTGGTCGTCGTCGCCGGAACCGTGGTGGTCGTCGTCGTCGCTGAAACAATGGTGGTCGTTGTCGTCGTCGCTACCGTCGTCCACTGGGCGTACAGGGTCGTCGAGCCAGCGAGGGTGTATGGCGACGTGAGCGCCGTGCCGCCCGAAGAGGCCGCGAACCAGCCGTTGAACGTGTGACCGGCGTAGGTCGGCGCAGCGGGCAAGGTGATCGTCGAGCCGTCAGGACCACTCATCGAGCCAACGGCGCTGCCGCCCTGTGAGTTGAAGGTGATCGTGTCAGTCACGACGGTCCACTGGGCGTACAGGGTCGTCGAGCCAGCGAGGGTGTATGGCGACGTGAGCGCCGTGCCGCCCGAAGAGGCCGCGAACCAGCCGTTGAACGTGTGACCGGCGTAGGTCGGCGCAGCGGGCAAGGTGATCGTCGAGCCGTCAGGACCACTCATCGAGCCAACGGCGCTGCCGCCCTGTGAGTTGAAGGTGATCGTGTCAGTCACGACGGTCCACTGGGCGTACAGGGTCGTCGAGCCAGCGAGGGTGTATGGCGACGTGAGCGCCGTGCCGCCCGAAGAGGCCGCGAACCAGCCGTTGAACGTGTGACCGGCGTAGGTCGGCGCAGCGGGCAGGGTGATCGTCGTTCCGTCGGTGCCACTCACTGGGCTGACTGCGCTGCCACCCTCGGAGTTAAAGGTGATGGTGTCGTACGCCTTCTCGTTGATCCCCGAAGGTGACGACGTCCCGGTCCCACTGTTGTTGGACCACGTGTTCGTCAGCGGCCCAGGTGTGCCCGATGTGTCGAAGTAGTCGTACTGACCGGCGGTCAACGCGGGCGTGCAATTGGCGCACGTTTGCGTGTCAGTGCCGGTGGTCACGTTCCCGCTGACCGTTCCACCCGTTGTCCCTGAGAGATAGATGCCGTACACCCTCGAGTTGGAGATCGTGTTGTTGCTCACCGTGAAGTTCGTCGGTCCGACTGGGCAGAGGCTGCCGTTCGCGTTGTACCCCGTTGAAATCATTGAGATGCCATAGACGAAGCCGGAGATGGTGTTGTCCGTGATGACCTGCGACGAACAGCCGTTGCCATAGTCGCCACCACTGGCACCTGCTGCGACCAGGTCAGAGTCGATGACCTTGATGCCCGACTTCGGGTCGCCTTGGAACGGCGTGGCGTTCACTTCGCTATCGATGCCGCCGCCGCTCAGCGTGTTGCCGCTGACGGTAGCTGCCTGGTCGAGACCGTCAAGCCACAGAGCGGTGAGCGAGGAGTCGTCATTCGCTGCGTAGGTGACTATGTTGTTCGTGATCGAGGCACCGGTGGTGTCGGAGAGCTCAACGGCTTGGTTCTCGAAGCCGGTGCCCATGTCAAAGACGTTGCCCGTGACCGTGTCGCCCGCGTCAAGCACTGTGACGTCAGTCGGCGCACCATCTTGGCCCAGGCCAATGTGGATGTCACCATCTTCGGTGCTGATTTCGGAGAAGAAACTGTTGCTGATGGTGACGTTGGGCTCACCCTGGTCCCCGGCACCCACGATGTTGGATCGAACCTTGATGCCAGTTGAAGTGTCTAATGTCACGCCATTGATGTTGACGCCGGCGACTTGGACCTTGATGCCATTGCCACCCGTGATCACCGATTGGGTAGTGGGGTCGATTGCGATGTTCGCTGCCGGCGGGTTGTTCCAGTTCGTGCCGTCGATAGTCACGGCTTTAGTGATTGTGACATTGTTGTTGGGCGCGTAGGGAGCGGTGGTGAAGTCGTAACTACCTGAGCACATGTAGATCGTCTGGCCCACCGTCGCGGCCGCGAGCGCACTTGCCAAGTCGCCAAAGACCGAGGGTGTCGGCGACACGGATGCAAAACTGGGGCAACCAGGGTCCGTCAACGTTCCATTGACACTCACGACCACGTTGACCGTCGCAGGAAGCGTCGCAGCACCAGCGGTGTTGATGCTGATGGCAGTGAGACTCAGAGTGAGTATTGAAAGGACGCTGAGTCCTACGGTCGACATCCGACGCCAATAGTGCATGGTTCTCTCCCAAATCAGGGTTGTTTAAGTTGAAATGCCCGCGAATCCACTTCATGAACGACGGGCCATCAATCTACCACAGGGGTCGAAAGTTTCCACGGGCAGAACAGGGATTTCATCACAATTGGGTAACAACCGTGTTACGAATCAGACCTCCTCCGCACAAAGGCTGGGAAGTCATCGAAGGAAATACTTTGCACTCATGCGCAATACGTCGATCACGTTCGCGATGGAATGCGCAGCCGCTCCATGCCGCCGTCAACAAACAGCACGGTACCGTTCGTCGACGCGGACGAAGGATGGGCCAAGTACGCAATGGCCAAAGCCACTTCGTCAGCGCGCACGAGTCGACCGCTCGGTTGACGCGCTTGCAGTGCCGCACGTTCTGCCTCGGGATCATCCGCGGCGTCGAGGAGGCGTCCCACCCACGGCGTGTCGGCGGTGCCCGGTGCAACGGCGTTCACGCGAATCCCGAATTCGGCGAAATCGGCGGCCATTGAGTACGTGAGACTGACGACGGCGCCCTTGGTCGCGGCGTACACCGCCCGTTTCGGCACGCCGATCGCCGCGACGATCGAGGCTGTGTTGACGATGGCGGCGCGTGACGACATCTTGAGATAGGGCAGTGCGGCCTTGGTCGTGCGAGCGATTCCCACGACGTTGACGCTCCACAGCGCTGTCCACTCGTCCTCGGACGCTTCGGTGACGTCGCCGGTCGCTCCGATGCCGGCATTGTTGATGAGCACGTCGATGCCGCCCAAGATCCGTGCCGCTTCGTCAACCGCCACGTTCACCTGCTCGGCAATCGAGAGGTCCGCGTGAACGAATCGCGCCGGATCGGCATCACCAGGCGATCGGTCGAGCACGACGACGTCGGCTCCCTGTTCTCGCAGATGCGACGTCACCGCCGCGCCGATGCCCGATGCGCCGCCCGTGACGATCACCTGAACTCCTTCGAATGATGTCATTCGCCGTCTCTTCCTTCGATGCGACCCGGCGCCGAGCCGCGGTCTCGCGTTTCAGTGAGATTCACGACTCACCCGATCTCCGCTGGACCCGACCAGGAAATCGAGGTCGGCGCCCAGGTCGGCTTGTTGCACGTGGTCGACGTACAACCTCTCCCAGCCGCGCTCCGGCCTGGCGTACCCGTCGACCGTGGCCCGATTCGGAACCCGGGCATCCAGCTCGCTTTGGGGCTCGTCGATGGAGAGCCGTCGATTGGGTACGTCGAGAATGATCCAGTCGCCGGTACGCACGATCGCGAGCGGTCCTCCCGCAGCCGCTTCGGGCGCGACGTGGAGGATCACGGTCCCGTAGGCGGTGCCACTCATGCGTCCGTCACAGATGCGCACCATGTCGCGCACGCCTTGCTGCAGGAGCTTCGTCGGCAGCGGCATGTTCGCGACTTCGGGCATGCCGGGATAGCCGCGGGGTCCGCATCCGCGAAGGATGAGTACCGAGTCGGCGTCGACGTCAAGGTCGGGGTCATCGATTCGCGCGTGCATGTCTTCAATGTTGTCGAAGACGAGGGCCCGGCCCCGATGCTCGAGCAAGTGCGGTGACGCGGCCGCCGGTTTGATGATGGCGCCGTTTGGTGCGAGATTTCCTCGCAGAACAGCGATGCCGGCGTCGGACTGCTGTGGAGTCGCACGGCTGCGAATGACATCCTGGTCCCAGATCGTGGCGTCGTCGATGTAGTCGACGAGTGGTCGCCCCGTGACGGTCAAGGCGGTGGGATCGAGCAGATCCTTCACTTCGCGCAGCACCGGGAGCAGCCCACCGGCGCGGAAGAAATCTTCCATGAGAAACGTGCCCGACGGCTGGAGGTTCACCAACAACGGCACGTGTGAGCCGATGCGGTCGAAGTCATCGAGATCGAGGTCGACGCCCAAGCGACCGGCGATCGCCAGGAGATGGACGACCGCGTTGGAGGATCCTCCGATCGCCGCCAAGGTCACGATCGCATTATGGAATGAGGCCTTGGTCATCACCTCGCTCGGACGCCGCGCTTCGGCTACGAGCTCAACGCAGAGTCGGCCCGTCTCGTGCGACGATCGGAGTAGTCGGCTGTCAGCCGCCGGCGTGCCCGCGAGCCCCGGGATCGTCATGCCCAGTGCTTCGGCGAGCAGCGACATTGTCGATGCCGTCCCCATCGTGTTGCAGTGACCTCGACTGCGGATCATCGATGACTCGGAGGCATTGAAGTCGCTTTCGGAGAGTGTTCCGGCTCGCACGTCCTCGCTGAGGCGCCACACGTCGGTGCCGCAACCGAGCGCCTTCCCCTTGAACGTGCCCGACAACATCGGCCCTCCAGGTATCAGTACCGCGGGCAGGTTTACCGACGCCGCCGCCATCAACAGTGCCGGAATCGTCTTGTCACAGCCTCCGAGGAGCACGACACCGTCGATAGGGTTGGCTCGCAATAGCTCTTCGGTCGCCATCGCCATCATGTTGCGCCACAGCATGGCGGTCGGACGTACTTGTGTCTCGCCCAAAGAGATCACGGGCATGTTGAGAGGGATGCCGCCCGCTTCGTAGACGCCGAACTTGACACTCTCGGCGACCTCGTTGAAGTGTGCGTTACACGGTGTCAGATCGGAGGCCGTATTCGCGATCGCGATCTGCGCGCGTCCGGTGAATGCCGAGTCGGGCACACCGCGGTGCATCCACGCTCGATGTATGTACGCGTTGCGGTCCTGACCCGCGTACCACTGTGCACTGCGCTGCTCAACCACCACGTCTCGTTCCCCCGACACCACCTACAATCTCGGATGTGACGGACGTTAGTGCAACACGATGAGCGTCCGAGTTGAGATGTTCGACGTCCGTCCGTTCATCGGCGAACGGTGAGGGCCTTCGTCGTCACGGCTCCGTACGAGGCGGGCGTCTACGAAGTCGAACCACCGATGGCGGGGCCGGGTGATGTCGTTGTCGAGGTCGAACGAGTCGGCGTCTGCGGTACTGACGTTGATTTCTACACCGGCGAGATGCAGTACCTTCACGACGGCCACGCCCACTACCCGATGCGTCTCGGACACGAGTGGTCGGGGATCGTCCGAGAGGTGGGCGCCGGCGTTGATGAGTCATGGCTGGAGCAACGAGTCATGGGCGACACGATGCTCGGCTGTGGCACGTGCCGGCGATGCCTTGGCGGACGCCAGCACGTGTGCGAATTCCGATTTGAAGTGGGTGTGCGAAATGGGTTTGCGGGGGCGCTGGCCGAGCTGATCGCGGTCCCGGTCTCCTCGCTGCATCGTCTCCCAGACCACGTCGACGCCGCGCTCGGTGCGTTGGTCGAACCGGGAGGTAACGCCCTTCGCGCGGTCTGGGGAGCGGACCTCAACGCAGGCGATCGTGTACTCATCCTCGGCCCTGGCACCATCGGGCTTCTCTGCGCATACTTCGCCAAGGCTCAGGGCGTCGAGGTGCATGTCCTCGGCCACTCGACTCCGTCTCTGAATTTCGCCCGATCACTGGGCATTGAAGGCTGCTGGACGAACGAGAATTTGCCCGACCTCGCGTTCGACTCGGTCATCGATGCGTCCAATGACGCCGCGCTCCCCGCGAAGGCGCTGGACCTCGTCGAACCGGGCAAGCGCGTCGTACTCATTGGGATCGCGGGAACGCCCAGCTTTCTCGACACACGCATCCAGGTACTGAATGACGTGACGTCGGTGGGCATTCTCAGCGGGTCCCCCGGTCTGGCGGCGACGATCGATCTCTACGCGTCGGGCGACGTCGATCCACGCCCCTTGATAGCCGCGACAACGGGACTCGACGGCGTGGCCGACATCCTCGCCGGCACTCGACCGCCGGGTGCCGGTCCGGGACCAAAGTTCCACGTCGACCCCAGATCTATCGAGCGCTCAACGACGCAGTAGTCAGTCCAGGTCAGTGTGGCGAGGGCTGCTCAGATCGAACGGACCGGCTGGCGCGTTTCCTCACCGTGCACCAGTTCCTGATCCGGGCGCAATGCAATGGAGTTCGATGTTGCGCGCGACCCCTCGTTGACATCGTTCGGATATGCCCCAATTACGGCGAGAGCAAGCAGGACCATGAGTGGGCCGATATTTGGGTCGGTGGATTGGCCTGAGGTCAGATCGCCCAATCCTTGGAAGAGGAGCCAACTCGTCAAGGAGATGAGCACGCCGATGCCGAGGGAGAGCCTCCTCGTCCATCCCGGCAGCAATGACCACATGGCGACCAGGACGTAGACCGCGACCATGGCGGCAACAGTCCAACTAGGAACGTGCAGTCGAGCGAGCTCACCATCCAGACGTGCGATCCAATGAGGAGCACTCGACTGCGCTCCGCGCAACGTCATGGTCAACGACGTGGTGGAGTCGTTGCCGTGCACGAGTTGAAGGGCCGCCGCGATGAACCAGAGCGCAGACCAGATCGGCAGCGCCAACCATGAGGGACGGGCATCTCGTCCGCTGTCGCGAACAGGCCACGCACAGACCGCGATTGCGGCGTAGAGCAAGGCTGCTCCCGGTGCGCCGACGAGGAAGGTCGCACCAGTCGCAACTCCGCCAAGGCCTTCGCCGACGACCCAAACCGACAGAGCCCAGCCAATGGATGCGCCGAGCGCGACTCGGGTGAAACGTCGACTGAGTATCGCCAGTCCGAGCAGGACTTGAACTATCGCGAACAGGCCATTGGACACAATGGGCTGAGCCGCTACCAAGACGGCAACCGCGTGCAGCGGCACTGCGACGAGACTGGGTTGCCCGGCGGCGGCGGGAGCGAGGATGCGATGCGCGAATGCTCGACTGAACATGAATGGTTGGCATTGCAAGACGCCGTCGAGCAGCCACAACGAACCGAGCGCTAACTGTAAATGTCGTCGAGTAATTGGCATGCCCCTCCTAAAGTCGAACGCTCGTGGCGCCAGTAACGATCGCGTGTGCGATGGTCACTGGCGCCACGAGCTGGTTGACGTTATTTAGTTGACTGCGAAGTAGAGGAACAGGTTGGTCGGAATGATCGGCGTGGTCAACTTCTTGGTGACCTGCTGATTCAAGAAGGAGAAGGACTTGTGCGCGTTGATCGCGTTCCATTCCTTCAAGCTGGTGACACCAATGACATCGACATTCCACCATTCCGCTTTTCCACCATTCAACGTCGTGATGAAGTGTTCGTGACCAGGGGTCGCCGAGTTCTTCAACGCGGCCGTGAGCTGCGCTGCGGTCAACTGCGGGTACAAGGCCTTGAGATCAGGCTCGAGCCGACTCAGGTCGATAGTTCCCGGGTGGTCGACGCAGACGAGTCCGGTGGGGCACTCCATTGACATCGTGGGCACCGTGAAGCCGAGCGGCACCTCGATGTAGAGGGGGTCGAAGCTCTTCGCGGGCGGCACCTTGTACGTGGCACCGGCCTCACAGCCCGACGTCGACGCTGCGGAGACCGACTTGTCGCAGTAGAAACCCTTCGTGTACGTGAAGCTGACCGTACGCCCGTTGAAGTACGACTGGGTCATCCCGAATTGGTTGACGCCCATACCGACTTGCATTGCATTACTCGGTGGCGGAGCGGCAGCTGATGCGGCCACGACGCCGACGCCGAGGGCGACCATCACCGCAGTCGACGCGGCAAACCATCTCGCGCGATTGGAGATTCTCTTCATTGTTGTTGTCCTTTCCATATCCCGAACACGTTGAACGGGCAACGTCCTTATTCGAAGCAGCGTGCAACTTCGGATGTCTGTCGAAACAGATTTCTCGATCGACTCGAGCGATTGCGTAAGGGCGTGGATCCTCAACACGCATCGTCATCGTGAAGGCGAGGACGTACATGACCACTCGAAAGCTCGTAGCGAGATGTTCACGCCACGTTCGAACAGATGCTCGTAGATTGTCGACGTGACGATTGAGTCGGGGGAGAGCCCACCGAACGAATTGCTCAAGCGAGGCCGTCAGCTCGAAGCGATGACGTTGGCCTGGAACGTCGTCGGCGTCGTGGTTCTGGCGTTCGCGGCACTCGACGCTCGATCGGTTGCGCTTGCGGGATTCGGGCTCGACAGCGTTATTGAAATCGCGGCGTCGGCCGTCGTTCTATGGGACCTGGCGCAGAGCACGCGAAGTCGACAGCCCGCGGCGGTGAAGTTGATCGGCGGGTCATTCGTCGCGCTAGCCATTTACCTCGCCGTGCAGAGTTCGATCGTCCTCGCCGTCGGATTTCGACCTCATCACAGTTCCGTGGGCATCGTGTGGACTGCGTTGACTGCTCTCGCCATGTTCTCACTCGCTCGTGGAAAGTCGAAGATCGGCTCACTCCTCGACAATCCCGTCCTCGTTGCCGAGGGCCACGTCACGATGATCGACGGGGTGTTGGCTTGTGCTGTCCTCGCAGGTCTCTTCGCTAACGCGGTCGCCGGTTGGTGGTGGGCCGATCCGATCGCCGGTTACGTGATCCTCATCTACGCGCTTCGCGAGGCTCGGGGTTCTCTCGCTCCGGAGACCAATGAGTAGCAGCGACGTCTCGCTCGCACGCATCGCACGAGAGTGGTCGCGCCTGGGGTTCGTTGGATTCGGCGGCCCTCCCACGCACATCGCGCTGCTGCGAAAACTCTGCGTCGATGAGCGGCACTGGATGGAGGCCGATGAGTTCGAGGACGGCATCGCAGCGACCAATCTGCTGCCGGGTCCCGCCTCTACGCAACTGGCCATCTTCTGCGCCTGGCGACTGCGAGGTGGCGTGGGCGCGGTTCTGGGTGGGGTCTGTTTCATTCTCCCCGGTCTCGCGATCATTCTCGCGTTGTCGTCGATCTTTCTTGCTCACCACCCGGCTCTCTGGGTGCTCGGCGCGGCCGCGGGTGCTGGTGCAGCGGTTCCCGCAGTTGCACTCAATGCCGCGTGGCAACTCGTTCCATCGAGCCGGGCCCGAGCGGGTGTGACGACGTCCGCCAGAGTCCGATGGGGCGCGTACGCCCTGGTCGGTGGGGCGGCCGCGGCAGTGATCGGACCCTATCTGGTTCTCGTCCTTCTCCTGTGCGGTTTCATCGAGATCGCCATACGTCGCCCCACGTCGCGCGGATCGTTGCGCGTGGTGATGCCGTGGGCCGCGCTACACGTCGGTGCCGTCGGGGGAATCGGTGCCTTGGCTTGGGTCGCGTTCAAGGTCGGCGCCCTCTCGTATGGAGGTGGCTTCGTCATCATTCCACTGATGCAGCACGACGTGGTGACCACCTACCACTGGATGTCGGCCGCTCAATTCCTCAACGCCGTGGCGCTCGGCCAGGTGACGCCCGGACCGGTGGTGCAAACCGTCTCGGTGGTCGGGTACGCCGCCGCGGGACTCGGAGGAGGACTCCTCGCCGCGCTCATCGCCTTTGCACCGTCGTTCCTCTTCGTACTCTTCGGAGGTTCGAAGTTCGACAGGATTCGGTCGAATACCACCATCCAGTCGTTCCTACGTGGTGCGGGTCCGGCAGTCATCGGGGCGATCGCGGGGTCGGCGATTCCGCTCGGACTCTCATTTCAACACCTGTGGCAGATCCCAATCCTCGCGGGCGCCGCACTCTGGTTCTTCGTCCTCCGACGTGGTGTCGTGAGCGGACTGCTCATCGCCGGCGTGGTGGGCGTCATCGTGGCACTCTGCGGCGTCCCGGTCTAGTCGCCAAGTCCTTCGCGCGAACATGTTCGTTGCGATGAATGGTGCCAGAGCCGGGGACCCCGTTCATCATCACTGACATTGCTGAGATCCTCGGTCCGGCTCTCGGCTAGGAACCCAAGACTTCTGCCTAAATATCGTCGTGATCAAGGCCCAGTTGCGTGCGAATGGCGACGGGCCACGCCGCGACGTCCACCCCGTGCCGGAAGAGCAGTGCCAGTGCGACACGTTCCAGTCCAAAGCCAACACACGAAGAGTGGGCGACGCTTCCGTCATGCATCCTCAGACCAAATGACGAACCGAAGTGGTCTTCGTGGAAGTTCGCCGATCCGATCGAACGGCGCTCGTCGGGGAAGAGGGGGACGACGAACTCGTACTTGAGTGACTTTTGATGCTGACTCTCGGCCAGCAGACGGCCCATTCGACCGAAGAAGGGGTCGTTCGCGATTTGGACCTCGTACGAGATCCCCAGGCCGTTCAAGAGGGCACAGAAGTTTTCGCGTATCAGCTCCGCGTGCCCTCTCGCATCGTGCTCGGTCCCGATGAAGACGTACTCGTGTTGTCGAAACGTCAACATCCGAGCAAGGTCGTCGCTCGGTTCGTGACGAAAGCACTGTGCCTTCAACTCGAACACGAGACCCTCGGGTGGGATTGGCGTGTCGGCGACCAGCGGATAGATGTTTTGACACGCCGCCGAACACAGCACCAACTGGGTCGTAGCGAGCAGGTCCGACCAGTCATCACCACCAACGACTCGTTTGCGCAAGGTCGCCACTTCCGTGTCGCTCCCGGTGAAGCTTGAGATCGTGCCCACCAAGTCCGGAAAGGACGTGAGGAATCCGCACCTCTCGAGTGTCGTGCGCGCCATCACTGACGAGCAGAACATTTTCCGACGCGTTTCGCTGCCACCGGCCCTCGAGATGCACGACTCGATGCCGCGAATGATCTTCTCGAATTCGAACGATCGATGGTAGATGCCCGGTACACCAGTCGCCGTGAGAAGTCCGGCGTCCAAGATTGTCCTTCGGTACTCGTTCGCCGACATCGAATCGAGGTCCTCAGCGCGCCGGTCGCCGTGATGTGGGGCAACGGTCGTCACTGGAGTCTCTTGGCGCGGAGAACAATTCGGCACGTTGAGGTGAAGGAGCAGCGAGCGTGTTCGCCGTAACGATGATGACGACGGTCACACGTAGGGCACGAATTGAGCATGACTCCCTCAATCTCGAGGCGTGGCCTCGAATTCCAGTCAGTGTCCTTCTGGCACCTCAGAACTGCAGTATCGCCGAGCACGGCACGATTCCTTTTGGAATGGCCAGGGTCTTAAGGCCCTAATCGCCGCTCCACGAGGGCGTCGAGGTCGAAACTATCCGGCTGTGGTCGGTCATCGTCTGACGACCGCGCTCAACTATCCTGAGCACACAAACAGAAAGCTGACATGCACATAGCCGCAGCAACTTCGTCGTCCGCCGCGGGCGTCATCGTGGTGATCTACGTGGCGCTCATCGTCTTCTACATTGTCGCGGGTTGGAAGGTGTTCGTCAAAGCCGGCGAACCCGGTTGGGGTGTCTTCGTGCCCTTCTACAACCTCTACCTGATTTGCAAGATCGCGGGTCGGCCCGAATGGTGGTTGATTCTCTTCTTCATCCCCTTCGTCAACATCGCGATTGGTCTGATCATCGCGATGGACGTCGCCAAGGCGTTCTCCAAGAGTGCAGGGTTCGGGATCGGCCTTTGGCTCCTCAGCTTCATCTTCGTCCCGATCCTCGGATTCGGTCCGGCCCAATACACCAAACCCGACACGTATCGCTCGTAAGTTCAGTTGACCCTGTCGGGTCTCTTGTTGGTGCGAGGTACGCCCATGACTCGCAGAACGAATCAAATCAACTGCTTGCTTCCTATAACTTTCACTACGTGAGTCAGTCCGGTCCCGTCGACAACTCTTCAGACACCTCGACCTCGCAATTCCTCGTGCGCGAAGTCCTGGGCGAAGAGTGGGCCGTCGTGGCATGGCTGTGGCAGGCCTATCGCAACGATCTCGCGGTCGTCGTCAATGGATTGCCGTACGCCGATGGTCGCTATCAGTCCGCTCGACTCGCGAGGTATCCGTCGCCCGACGCCACCGGTTACCTCGCGTGGCGTGCGCACCCCAAGACCGGCGAGTTGGCGCCGATCGCTTTCGCGGTGATTGAGGGGTTGCAAGGGGATCATCGTTCGATCGAAGGATTCTGGGTTGCGCCGACGCTGCGCCGTGAGGGGGTGGGCCGACTCTTCGCGCTCGACGTGTTGGCGCGTCACGACGGTCCATGGACCATTATCTTCCAGCACGACAACGTCGGCGCCGCACACTTGTGGCGGAGTGTCGCCAACAGCGCCTTCGGCGTGAACGGGTGGTCCGAGGAAGAACGACCGGTGCCCGGGCTGGCCGACGTCGCACCGGATCACTTCATTGTCTCGTCCTAGAACGGCGACACGCAGGTCAAGCGACGGAGTTCGTTAGGGGAGTGGATTCGCGCCGGCTTCTTCGTCGAGCCAACGCGGCGCATACCGTTGCGCCCAGCTTCGGCTCACCCAACCGGTGAATATCGAGCGCAAGGCATCGCGATGGGTGACGGCCATCACCACGTGGCCAATGACCACGAAGAAGATGGCGAAGGCGAAGGCGTCGTGGACGAAGGTGGCTCCGGAGCGCCACGAGACAGAGAAGAACCTGAACCACTGCAACATCGATCCCGTGACCAGCATCACCAGTACCGAGGCGCCGATGAAGATGGCGTTGAGCTTCTGGCCCGGATTGAACTTGTCGGCACGAAGGTTCGACTGGCCAAAGGTGCGCAGCCAACGAATCTCGTCGCGGGTCCAGTAGTTGATTCGCCGGACGTCGCGACGCATGGAGCGTCCCATGGGACCGAGCAGCGACACGATGATCGGAATCGGCAGGGCGAGGCCACTCCAAAGGTGGATCATTTCGATCACGTGCCGTGGGAGTACGAGGCCAAAGAGTGAACCGAAGTACAGCGGAATCGCAGTGATCATCAGTGTGAAGAAGAGGACTGCGTTTATCCAGTGGGTCGTTCGCTGCACACGATCGAAGCGCAGCACTTGCAGCGTGTGCGCGGGCGCGCGAGTCAGCGACATCTCAGGTCAGCCCGGGGTCGGGGTTGTTCGGACCGGTCGTGCCGTCAAGCCATCCATTGACTGGATAGCCATTCTGCTCCCAGAACCCAGGTTCCACCACGTCGACCACTCGGATTTTCGAGAGCCATTTGAGTGACTTGTACCCGAACATGGGCGCCACGTAGAGCCGCACCGGTCCGCCGTGTTCCGTGGTGATGGGTGCACCGAGCATCGAATAGGCCACGATGACGTCGGGCAGTCGTGCCTGGTCCAACGTGAGACTCTCGGTGTCGGCGTGGTCATAGGAGTCGAAACTCAACGCCACCGCTCCCGATTGGACCCCCACGTGATCCAAGATGTCCGACAGTTTCACGCCTTCCCACTGCACGTCAGGGACTCGCCAACCGGTAACGCACTGGAAGGCCTTCGTGAACGAGGTCTGCGGCATCGACTGGAGGTCCGCCAACGTGAAGACGGTCGGGCGATCAACGAGCCCGCTCACCTCGAGGCGGTACTTGTGCCGGGGGATCTTGGGGTAGTTGCCAGTGATCGAGTAGATCCGGAATCGATCACCGCCGGGCAATATGCCCCCGAGACCAGAGCCAAAGGCGTCCCCGAGAAAATTCTGGACACTGTTGCCGAAGGCAACGCCCAACGTGCCAAGGACCGCCAGTCCGAGGAAGACCCGACGACCGACGTTGACGTCGCCACTACCGGGCGAATCCGGTGACGACTTACGCGACACGGGTGTTGCTCACGCTCGAATCTCCACTCATCACGATCGCTTCCCCTCAGTGTGTTGCACGGGAAGGCTCTTGACAAGTCTTGCGTGCGACCGCCCCGTGCACACGTCAGTCGACCCGTCTCGGTCGGCGCTGAGGGTCAATTGGGTCACTGGACCTCCGTCGGTCGTCACGTCGCGGGTGCTCTCTGTTATACGTCGAGCTTGGTGCCCGTGATGATCATGCCCTTCAAGGTACCGGTTACCGTCACCAGGGCGCCCACCTTGATGTTCTTCGACGTTCCCATGGTGAAGTGCGTCATGGCGTCCCAGTGAACCACGTAGGTGCTTTTGCCCGAGACGAAGCTGAAGGCACTCGTCGTGCCCATCTTCGCGTCGATCTTGGAGACCTTTCCGTGCCACGTGTGTTGCATGGCGGTGTGCGAGTGTTCGGCCGCTCCCGCGGGTCCGCCGGGCAGCGCCGCGGTGAGTCCCAATGTTCCCAGTGCGAGTGTTGCGGGTAGAAGTAGTGCGGTTGCGAGTCTCTTCATCTCATGGTTCCTTCCTGCCAGGGCAGTGGTGTCGAACTTCGGACGACCTCGTCCACCACTACCGTCCTCTCGTGCCGGAATTGCGTTACAGGACATCTACCGAGCGGCAGATTTCTCCATGAATCGCTCAACTCACGCGCCCGGCGCGGTCGATGGGAGAGGCCGGTACGTCGCGGAACGTGCGTAAGTTTCTTCTGTGCCATCCCCACGGATCATGCGAGGTCGGCCGGTACACTGCAATTCGATGCGGCGTCGGGGCTCCTAGACCCTGGTGGACGATCGCTGAGAAGTGACGTATCCGTCGAGGAGGGGGGTAGTCGATGGAGGGCCAATTCACTCATCTCGATGCCACGGGGCGATTGCGGATGGTCGACGTCACGAGCAAGCGGGTGACGCGCCGCACGGCGATCGCTCGATGCGTGGTCGTTACCTCCGCGGACATTGCCTCGTTGGAACCCCGCGATGACGAAATGGACCCCGGCCTCTGCGCGCGCATCGCGGGAGTCTCGGCGGCGAAGAAGACGTCCGACTTCATCCCTCTCTGTCACACACTGGCTCTCAATGATGTGGACGTCGTCATCACTCGCGTGGACCACGGCATCGAAGTGACCACCACGGTGGTCGCGACGCAGCGCACTGGTGTGGAGATGGAGGCCTTGATGGCCTGCGCGTTCGCTGCCCTCAGTCTCTTGGGTTCACTTCAAGAGACTGATCCCTTCGCACGAGTCGATGAACTGGAGTTGTTGAAGAAGGAAGGCGGAAGGTCGGGCAGTTGGGGAAAGCTCGTCGACGATGCCGACGCGACGCCTGCGCCAAGGCGCTGAAAGCCTTGGCCCCGAAGCAGTTGCGATGTGTCGCACGTCTCACCGTGATTTTCGCGGAGCGACCATTAAAGTGATGCTCCGTGAAGAAGATCGAGTCGCTCGCCTGGCGTAGTGTCCGACTCTGGACCAACGCGTGACCACTCTCGACGGTGACGCTGCCACTCCCGTCTTCGTCTCCGTTCGCCCCCACACGAGCACCGGAGTAATGAACTCCCCGAGGGGCGGCGACGTCGCGATGCCGGTGAGCGGAGCGTTGGTGGATCGTTACGGACGGATCCACAACGACCTACGGATTTCGGTGACCGATCGTTGCAATCTTCGCTGCGTGTACTGCATGCCTGAAGTCGGTATGACATTCCAACCTCGCCATGAGCTCATGACCTTTGAAGAGATGGTGCGCGTCGCACGTGTCGCACGCCACTTGGGCGTCACCGCGATACGACTGACGGGTGGCGAACCGCTCGTCCGGAACAATCTGGCGACGCTGGTCCGTGAGCTCTCCGACTTGGGCTTCGACGACCTGGCGCTCACCACGAACGCCATGCTGCTGGCCCCACTGGTTCCGTCACTCGTTGACGCTGGACTCAAAAGGGTGAACGTCAGTTGTGACTCGCTCCGACCCGATCGCTTCAATTCCATTCGACGCCGCGGTGTCCTCTCGACGGTGCTCGAGGCCATGGACGTCGCCGAAGCGGCGGGGCTCACCCCACTCAAGGTCAACGTCGTGATTCTTAAGGGCGTCAACGACGATGAGATCCTGGACTTCGCGGCGTTCGCCCGAACGACTGGCCGAGTCGTTCGCTTCATCGAATTCATGCCGCTCGACGCCCAGGGAAAGTGGGATCATTCCCAGCTCGTGGCGGGGAGAGCCATCTTCGAGACGATCTCGGAGCGTTGGCCCCTGGTGGCGGTCGACACTCACAGCTCCGCGCCCGCGGAACGCTTCGCATTTGCCGACGGACAGGGTGAAGTCGGCCTCATATCGAGCGTGACGCAGCCGTTCTGTGGCACGTGCAATCGTCTGCGGCTCACGGCCGACGGGGCGATTCGCAACTGCCTGTTCTCCGATGACGAACATTCGCTCCGCGACCTAATGCGCGACGGGGCGGGCGATGACGTTGTGGAGCTCGCACTGCGAAAGGCCGTGTGGGAGAAGTATCCCGGCCACGCGATCAACGAGCCCGGCTTCTTGAGCCCGGTTCGTTCCATGTCCATGATCGGCGGTTGACACCGTCGAGGTGAGACTTACCAGGCCCGGACTCGACCAAGTCGGCTCACGCCGAAGAGGATGGTGAGTGCGACGGCGACCTCGACGAGCGCGAGAACCATCGCGTGAGAGTGTGAACCGAAGAACACGGCGTCATAGAGAGCGATCGGCATGGTCGTCGCCATTGGCACTGATCCCGAGACGATCATCGTCGCCCCAAAATCGCCGAGCGCGCGACCGAAGGCCATGGCGACGCCGGCGATGATGCCGCGCCGCGCGAGGGGCAGCGTCACGAGGAACGCGCAGCGCCAGCGTGACAGACCCATCGCCCGCGCGGCCTGTTCGAGGCGCGGATCGACCGAAGCGATGGCGGTGCGCGAAAAACGCATGCAGTACGGGAACGACTCGACGATCTGGGCCACGACGACGCCGGTGAAAGTGAAGGTCAGAGGATGGCCGAAGAGGTGTACCTCGGCGGACCGGATCGGTCCAGGTCCGCCGAGACGAGTGAGCAGGTAGTAGCCGACGACAGTGGGCGGGAGAGCCATGGGCAGGCTGAACACAGTTTCGATCACTCCGCGTCCGGGAAAACGACCCTTGGCGAGGAGGTAGCCGAGGGCCACGCCGAGCACAGTGACAACGAGCGTCGCCGCGAGGGCTGCCCGCACGGAGATTGAAAGAGGGTCCCACACCCAGGGTGGTATGCCGAGGTCGTTCAGCCACGAGTGCGGGATCAGGCCGGTCACGTCGGCTCGTCAGCGGGCGATTGGCCCAGCCCGTACTCAACGTCGTGACGAAGGAAACGCGTCGCTCCCACGCGTCCGTCGGCGATGGAGATGACGACATCGCCGAGTTCCTCCGCTTCATCGGCGTCGTGCGTAACCAGGATCGCCGGTACTCCCGACGAGACGACGACCTGTCGAATCAGCCTGCGCAACTCGCCGCGAACGGCCGAGTCAAGTGCTGAGAGTGGTTCATCGAGGAGCACCAGTGATGGCTCACCGGCGAACCCCCTCGCCAGCGCGACGCGCTGCCGCTGGCCGCCCGAGAGCGAACTCGGTCGTCGATCGGCCAAATCGTCCGCGCCCACTCGTTCGAGCCACGTGCGTGCGATCTCGCGACGTGCTCGACGCCCGTTCGCCTGGCGAACGGCGAGCGCGACGTTGTCGAGCACGTTGCGGTGCGGCAGCAGGAGTCCGTCTTGAAAGACCATCCCGACGTGACGGTCCTGGGTGGCGACGTGGACGCCCTTCGCGCAGTCGGTCACGACGGTTCCATTGATGGCGATGGTTCCCGTGTCGGGTCGCAGCAGCCCCGCGATCAGGGCCAGGGTCAGGGACTTCCCCGCACCGGACGGGCCGAAGAGTACCGAGATACCCGTCGGAGCCGAGAAGGTCGCGTCGAGGTTGAATTCGCCGATGCCGCGAGTCACATTTACTTCGAGGGCCGCGGTCACGTTCGGCTCCGTCCGAGGAGTCCCACACCGGTCATCGCCGTCACGGCCATCAGCACCAGGATCAAGAGCATCGTCTGGCGCTCTGGGGTGGTGAACGAATCGAGGATCGCGAGCGACAGGGTTCGCGTCTTCCCGTTGATGTCGCCGCCGACCATCAACGTGGCTCCGTACTCACCGAGGGCTCGCGCGCAGCCGATCGTGAGGCCAGCGGCGATCCCTCGGCGAGCGAGGGGGAGCGTGACGCGCAGGGCGACGCGCCGATTGGAAAGGCCCATGGTCCGCGCGGCCTGCTCGAGCGAGCCGTCAACTCCCTCGATAGCGCTTCGCGCGGCTCTCATGCAGAACGGGAACGCGGCGATAGTCGCGGCGATGATGCAACCGGCGACGTTGTAGACGAGCGCGTGTCCCACCACTCGCGTCACGAAGCCTCCGACCCGGGTGCCGGGAGCGAGTACCTCGAGCAAGTAGAAACCGATGACGGTCGGCGGCAGGATGATGGGAAGACTTCCAATCGTCTCGAGGACGTCGCGGCCCGGAAATCGGCACTTGGCGAGGGTGTAGCCCGATGCGACACCGGTGATGCCCGCGATGATGGTGGCCGGGATCGCGACGCGCAGTGTCAAGTAGAAAGGGCCCGAGACGACGTCCCAGTAGGCGATCGAACCCGCGAATAGATGGGCGACAGCGTTGCCCAGGACGAATCCGCCGAGGACGCCTCCCACGACCGCCGCGGCCTTCCACTTGACGTCCCACGACTGCACGTACGCGCGTGTTCGCGTCATTCGCCGCGCTCGCGCTTCAGTTAGCTGATCGGGTCATAGCCGAAGGAGGCTAACACGGCCTGCCCTTTCGCTGAAAGGAGATAGTGGATGAACGCCAGTGCCGAGACGCCGTCAGGACTCGTGAGGTCATTCGCGGCGACTTGGCCTTGATCGTCGTTCTCGACGACGACCCACTGACGGATTGGTTGGTAGTAGCCGTGCTGTCCCACCAGCGTTCGCGGACCCTTGGCGCCCGCATTTCCGAAGTTCTGCGAGCTGATCGAGGATCGCACATTGTCGTGCATTCCCGCGACGTAGTCGCGGTCAGTGCAGGATTCGGCGTTCGTTATGTGCGTCGTCCAGCCGTTCGACACGGTGGCGTCGAGCGGATAGGCGACGCCGCACTCGGGTACCTCGGACCAGAAGTTCGTGTCGTTCCCGGACGGTGAGCGCACGAACGACTTGGGGAGCAAGGCGATCTTCGACGTGCCGGCGACGACGGAATCCTGAGTGAACGTCACGTTGTCGCCGAAGATGATCGGCAGGCTCGGGTCGGAGTAGTTGCCGTTGCCGTTCTGTCCGCCCGAGGATGAACTCGTCGTATTGAAGTTGTCGAGGCTGGATCCCATGTCGGTCATCTTGTCGATCTCGGTACACGCCTCATCGGAGGGAGTCGTGCCGAAGGTTCGTCGCGGGTGCAGGTGGTAGTACTCGACGGCGGCGACGTAGAGCGCCTCCATGCCCGCGAGACCATAGGGCGCGTTCGGCGCGATCTTGGCCGGTCCACAGCCCGTGTTCGAGAAGACCCAGCCGTTCTTCGGGTCGGCAATGGCGAGGTAGCCGCCGGTGTTCGCCGAGGCGAATCCTCCATGGGTCTTGTTGGTGTTGTCGAGCAGATCACGCCATACCTGGGTCATGGCATCGGGTGCCGCGGACTTGCCACTCTTGGTGAAGAATCCGCCGACCGGTTGGGCGCAGGTCGGCGCGCCCTGCGCCGGGGCGAGCGTCGTGCCACCCTTGCGACAACTGAAGATCACGAGCCGACCGGTGGCGTACTGCGCCCTCGTCGATCCGATGCCGGGACACGACGTGCCGTTGTTGTTCCCGCCGTTGGCACTCGAGTACGCCGGGGAGTGCGTGTCGATGCACTGTCCGACGCCGTATTTCTGGACGGCGCCGGCGTTCTTGACTGCGGGGGCTCCACGGGGAATCGTGTTGTCGACGTTCGCTTCATCCGCGGATGCGAACAACGCGAAGCCGGCGGGAGAGTTCCCCGTTCCGTTCGAGGCGAAGTCGACACCCCCGTCGACCTCACCTGCGAGGTGACCTGAACCGCCAAAGGTGAAGGTCACGCTGTGTCCGGAGTTGGCGTTTTGCACGAAGTCCTGGGTCATGAAGTCGAACGCCGGCTCGCTATTCGATGCCGCGAGGAACGTCGTATTCGTGGAGGCGGACGCGGCGTCACCGGGACCCACCGTCGCTCCCGACGCGAGCGAGAGGATGATGACGGTGCAACCTGCGAATTTCGAGAGGGACTGCCGGGTGAACATTGAACGCCTTTCTCGGAATGGCCTGGACGCTGCGAGGGCGCCGTTGAGCCTAAGTGCGGGCCGAGACCCTGTCAACGCACGTCAGAAGTTTTCGCGCAGAAAAATGTGCAAATCTGGCGACAAAACGGAGAAATACCCGCAAATCGTGAGATACGTAGGTGTCGAAACCGACGCACTTTTTCTTGTGGCTGACATCGTGTGCCGCGCGAAGCAGTCGTCAGCGTCAGTTCGAAGGTGATTGATACGAAGGGGATCCGATGACGATCGTGCCACAGTGCTGGCCCGGCACGTACACGACTGAGTTGTACTGGGGCTTGAACGTGAGCAATCCTTCCTTTCGCAGTGTGCTCGTCGACGCGTAGGTCCCGTACCTTCGGCACTGCGTCCTTTCGGCGTGCAGGATCAGGGTTCGCTCGGCGCGGATGGCGCTGGACGTGCCTGCATTCGTCGTCGCACCCGACAGGATGAAGACGGCGAAGCCGATGATGAACGCCAACACGAAGGCCACGGCGAGAACCTGTAGGAATGAGAGCCTCTTCGACACAAGAACTCCTTCCGATCGCGGCTCGGGCCGTGGGTCAAGGTTAGGCGTCGCGTGTCGCAGCGATCGTACGGTCATCCACCGAAGTCCACCAAGGCGGAGGCATAAACTCACGACATCATGAGTGATTACAGCGTGAGCGAGGCAGCGTCGTTGCTGGGTGTGAGTGCCGATACCGTCCGGCGCTGGATCGACAACGGCGGCCTCGCTGCGACAAGGACCGACAACGGACGACGCAGAATTGACGGAGTCGCGCTGGCCACCTTCGCCCAAGCGCTCCACGAGAATTCCAAACCAGTTGGGTCGGCGAGTGACTCGATTCGCAACCACTTCACCGGGATCGTGACCAAGGTCGTCAAGGACACCGTCATGGCGCAAGTCGAACTACAGGCTGGCCCGTATCGGGTCGTCGCCCTTATCAGCCGCGAAGCGGTCGACGACATGGGACTGGTGCCGGGCGTGATGGCATCGGCCGTCGTCAAATCAACGAACGTTTCAATAGAGCTGTAGGAGCGGCACGACGCGGCTCGACCGCTCAGCCGCAGTCGTAAGTGGCTCAGCGACTCCGATCTGAGGCGACAATAGGATGTGGCGGATGTCGTCACCTTCAACATCTGATTGGATTTCGATCACGTCGGACCCCCTCTCACCTGACGAACTTTCTACCTGGGTGATTCAGCCGAATTGCGGAGCCGTCGTGACCTTCTCGGGCGTCGTGCGGGACCACTCGACAGCGAGAGAGGACGTGATCGCCCTCGATTACGAGACGGTGCCGGAACTGGCCGAGCGCCGACTTCGCGAGATCGTCGACGAGGCACGACGACGCTGGCCCACGCTCGAGCGCGTCGCCCTTCACCATCGCACCGGTCGAGTCGAACTCTCGGTGTCGACGGTCGTGGTCGCGGTGTCGGCTCCGCATCGCGACGTGGCATTCGATGCTGCCCGGTTTTGCATCGACGCCCTGAAGTCGAGCCTTCCGATGTGGAAGAAGGAAGTCTGGGATGGTGGTTCTGCGTGGAGCGATGACGCAGCGACCATCGGGAGCGTTCGAGACCAGTGACGATCCGACCTTCACGCGACGCCAGTGGATGGTTGAATCGATGATCTCGTTTGAGGAGGCTCGCGACTTCGTGCTCACGGGACTTCACCCCCTGACACCCGCGCAGGTCCCGCTTAAAGACGCACTCGGACTGGTCACCGCCGAGGCCATCCACGCTCGCGAACCGTCGCCGCGCTTCGCCAACTCGTCGATGGACGGCTTCGCCGTCCGTTCGAAGGACACCGTGGAAGGGGCATCGCGTCTGACCATCGTTGACAGCATCTTCGCCGGTGATCAGGGCGTGATCGTCATCGGCGAGCGAGAGGCCGCCCGCATCATGACCGGCGCGCCATTGCCCCCCGGTGCTGACAGCGTGTGCATGCGAGAAGAGGCCACGGTCGACACCGACGGCACGACTGTCTTGATCGAGAGGAGCATTGCTTACGGCGAGTTCGTGCGACTGGTCGGTGACGACGTCGCGGTCGATGAAGAGCTCGTCGGTGCCGGCAACGTGATTGACCCGGCGCTCTTAGGGGTCCTCGCGAGTCAGGGATTCGAATCCGTCCTCGCGCATCCGCGACCGCGTGTGGGGATCGTGTCGACCGGGAACGAACTCTCTGACGGCGCGACCGCACTCGACGCGGCGCAGATTCGTGACGCGAATCGACCGTCGCTCCTCGCCTCGCTCGAACAGTCGGGCTGCATCCCTGTCGACCTTGGCATCGCCAAGGACACACCGGGCGACATCGCCGAGGCCTTTCAACGCGGAAGCGAAAGTTGTGACGCAATCGTCTCCACGGGAGGCGTGAGCGTCGGCGACGCAGACTTCGTGAAGTCCGTGCTTGGCGAACTCACCGGTGGCAACGCGAGGTCGATGCAAGTCGCGATTCGACCGGGCAAGCCCTTCTCATTCGGTGTCGCGCCATCGGGGATGCCGTACTTCGGTCTCGCGGGCAACCCCGTGTCCACTTTGGTCGGCTTCGAGCTCTTCGTTCGCCCGGCCCTTCGGGTGCTCTCCGGTCGTCGCGACGTCGATCGACCCTTAGCGCGGATGATCCTCGACTGTCCGTTGCCCCGGCGTCGCGACGGGAAGCTCAACCTCGTGCACGTGACGAGTCGTCTCGATGACGACGGCCGCTTTCACGTGACCAAGGTCGCGCGACTGGGTTCGCACCTGCTCAACGCAATTGCGGGTGCGAACGCGATAGCGATGGTGCCCGACGGCGACGGGCTTGACGAGGGACAAGAGGTCATGGCGATGATCCTCAACACCGAAGACCTGAACGGACGCGCGTGGCGAAACTGACACTTCTCGGCCCGGCGCACGACGTGGCCGGGCGGCGCGAGGATGACATCGACGGCGTAACCGTGGACGAGGTGCTGGCCGAAGCGGTTCTTCGATACGGATCGGATTTCGAGAAGCTCCTCGCCACCAGTCAGGTGTGGCTCAACGGCGAGCCGGCGTCACGCACGGCCCGCGTCGAATCTCACGACGAGATAATGGTGCTCCCGCCCGTCTCGGGTGGATGAGGCGACGATTCTCCCGCCAGCAGTTCAATGACGTGGGGCAGGACATCGAGGATCGACTCAAGGCACTCGAGTGCCCCCTTCGGTGATCCGGGGAGGTTGACGATCAAACTGCTGCCCGTCGTGCCGGCGCGCGCTCGTGACAGGCGCCCGAGCGGGTTGACGAGACGCATCGCTTCGCTTAGTCCAGGCGCCTCTCGTTCGATGACACGCAACGTCGCCTCGGGCGTGAGGTCGCGCGGCGAGAACCCGGTACCCCCCGACGTCACGACGACACCCCCGAATCCTTTCGTGAGTTGGCGGAGAGCGGCTTCCACCGACGCGACGCCGTCACCAACGATTCGTACTTCGCCGACGCTGTAGCCCTCCCGAGCCAATCGCGATCGCAGAAGGGGACCGACGAGGTCCTCGCGAGTCCCCATGGACGCCGAGTCCGAGACGATCAAGACCTTGGCGGCGAGCTCCATACCACCGAGCGTACGAGATGTCGCCTCAGTGGCGGTGCTCGTCACTAAACGTCACGGCGTGAACGACGCCTCCCTCTAGCCGCCCGCCATCGCTCCGATGACGAAGAAAGGCTCCTTCCCCGTGACGACCGCTTCGGGGAGTGGTGCGCCGGGGTCGTCGTGGGAGATGTCCTCTTCACACGCGAAGAATCGCACGAACGGGCGTCGTTTCTTCGTGCTCGGATCACGGATGGTGCCGAGCAACATCGGGTAACGCTCCTCGAGGGCGTCGACGACCGTGCGCTGGCTGACGACGCCGGGCACCTCCACTTGGACCTCGCCCTGGACGTTCGCCAGTGTCTTCAAGTGCGCCGGCAGGACGACTCGGATCATGCCAAAGTTTGCACTTCGACCGACAAGACCGCCGGAAGGTCACGCACGATCGCCTCCCAACTGTCACCCTCGTCATTCGAGGCGTACACCTGGCCTCCCGTCGTGCCGAAGTAGAGGCCACAACGGTCGAGGCTGTCCACGCTCATCGCGTCACGCAACACGTCGACGTAGCAGTTGCTCTGCGGGAGACCTTTCGTGAGCGGCTCCCACTCGTTGCCGCCGCTTCGACTGCGGTAGACGCGGAGTTGACCGTCGAGGGGATAGTGCTCCGAGTCGCTCTTAATCGGCACGACGTAGACCGTCTCGGGTTCGTGCGCGTGCACGTCGATCGCGAAGCCGAAATCGGTGGGGAGGTTGCCGCTCACCTCCACCCACGAATCACCCGCGTTGTCGGTGCGCATGACGTCCCAATGCTTTTGCATGAAGAGAGTGTCGGGCTTCGATGGATGCATGGTCATGTGGTGCACGCAGTGTCCGACCTCAGCGTCCTCGTCGGGTATTCCCTCGGAGTGGAGCCCCTTGTTTATCGGGCGCCAGGTCGTGCCACCGTCATCGGTGCGAAACGCTCCGGCCGATGAGATCGCGATGAAGATGCGCTTGGGGTCCTTCGGACTCACGATGATGGTGTGCAGACACATCCCACCGGCACCTGGTTGCCAGGACGAGCCCGAGTCCTGCGTGCGCAGGCCCGAGAGTTCACTCCAGGTCGCAGCTCCGTCCGTCGATTGAAAGAGTGCGGCGTCCTCGACACCGGCCAACACGGTGTCGGGATCGGTGAGTGACGGCTCGAGGTGCCACACCCGGGCGAATTCCCAGGGGTGGGGCGTGCCGTCGTACCACTGGTGCGTGCCCGGCACACCGTCGTAGTTGAATTGGTTCCCGACCGGCTCCCACGTCACTCCGCCGTCGTTCGAACGCTGGATGAGTTGACCAAACCATCCCGTGGTCTGGGACGCGTAGATTCGATTCGGATCGACGGGCGAGCCCTTGAGGTGGTACATCTCCCAGCCGCCAAAGAACGGGCCACTGACCTCCCAGTCCTTTCGCATGCCGTCTGAACGCAAAATGAAGGCACCTTTCCTCGTGCCGACCAGCACTCGCACACCGCTCATCTCTGCTCCCTTTCCTCGCCCCCGAGGGTCCACAGCGTTTGGTCAAAGAGTATCGCTCGACCCTGTCACGTGGAAGGGTCAATTGCGGTTCTTGTGCGAGTCGCGTGGTGACCGACGGACCGTCACAGGGGCGCGACCGCCATGGGCTAGTTGGCGGACATTCCTCCGCCACGCAGTGCCGGAAGCGCCGTGTCGCGCATACGTCTGAGCACTCGATGCGTCACCACGGTCGCGTCGGGATGGAGGCCACCGTGGCGATCAACTTGCGACTGCCACTGCGCCTTTCGCCGAGCCAAGACTTCAGGGTCGTCGAGCTCACGACACGATAGAAGGTCCTCGTTGACGTCGACGGTGATGGTGTCGCCATCCTCCACGAGGGCGATGGGCCCACCGAGCAGCGCCTCGGGAGCGACGTGACCGATCACGAGGCCCACCGAGCCTCCGGAGAATCGTGCGTCGGTCATCAGCGCGATGGTGATGCCGCGCTTGCGACACAACGACGTGATCTTGGACGTGGGGTCGAGCATCTCGGGCATCCCCGGCGCGCCGCGAGGTCCTTCGTAGCGGATGACGACCATGTCGTTGTCAAGAAATTCGTCGGGTCGCTCGTCGAGCGCGACGATCAGCGTCCGTTCAGAATTGAAGACGCGGGCCCTTCCGATGAACCGCCCGTCCACGATGCCGCTCTCCACACCAGCCAACTTGAGAATTGCGCCGCCGTCGGGAGCGAGGTTGCCCCGCAAGAGCCGGAGCCCGCCAGAACTCTTGAACGGACGCTCGACCGAGTAGATCACCTCATGGTCCGGTGGGGGTGGCGCCAAGCGGTCTATCTGCTCGGACAGTGTCTCGCCGGTGCACGTCATAGCGGTGCCATCGAGGAATCCCGCACGCAGCAGCTCGCTCACGATCGCCTGCAGTCCGCCCGCGCCATCGACGTCCACCATCGAATACTCGCCGAATGGTCGCAGGTTCACGATCACCGGCAGCCGATGCGACATCGCATTGAACTCGTCCTGACTGAAGACGTCTTTCCACAGGTCGATACCGGCCGCTCGGGCGATCTCGACGCTGTGCAGCATGACGTTGGTGGAGCCTCCCATCGCCATGGCGACGATGAGTGCGTTGCGAAGGGACGTCGGCGTGACGATGTCACGTGGTCGGATGCCGCGACCGGTCATCGTCACGAGACAGTCGACGAGTTCGTTGGGGAACTGCGCGACACGGCGCGGATCGTCCGACGGCGGTGCGACCATATGCAACGGCTCGAGTCCTACGACGGCAATGAAGGACTGCATCGTGTTGTAGGTGAACATCCCGCCACAACTGCCTTGCCCCGGACAGGCGTGTAACGTCACCTCGGCTCGTGCGCCCTCGTCGGGGTCCGTGGCGTACTGGAACGCGGTGACCAAATCGATGCGTTCACCGGTGCGCGGGTTGATGCCGGGCTTGATGGAGCCGTCAGAGAGGATGACCGCCGGCACGTTGTGTTCCAAAAGAGCCGCGACCGTGCCGACCGGCGGCTTGTCGCACGCGACCACCGCCACCATCCCTTCGATCTGATTCGCCGCGAGGTGCGTCGAGGCGGCGTCGTTCACGAGCTCACGTCCGATGAGCGAAAAACGCATCTCGGGCGTGCCGTTAAGTTGACCATCAGAGACGCCGATGGTGAAGGCGGGAGCGATTAGGCGGTTGTCGCGATCCTCGAGTGCGATTCGCCGCGACATCGCTGCTTGCACGGCGTCCACCTTTTCTCGTACGCCGAGGTAGCACTGGCTATCGCCCAGATTTCCGAGCACGGCCCACACGGGGCCGTGGATCTTCGATACGGCCTCACCGAGGAAGTTCGCGGTCCCCACTCGTTGCACGTCGCGGCCCGGGTTCGTGGCGGTGCCACGGACGCTCACTTTGCTCGACGATTCAGCGGACTTGGACATCTAGACCTCAATTCTCATGCGGGCATACTAAGGCACTCGTCAATTGACGCGGTAGCGGTCGCCAGGGTCGTGATCGCCCAGCGCCGGTTCGTCACGGCGTGCAGGTCGTGGGGTTGTACGGGTACGGGTTGTAGGTGGTCGTGGTCACGGGCGTCGTCGTGGTCGTCGAGTGCCTCTTCACCTTCACCTTGGTCGCGGGAGGGTGCGTGGTCGTCGTCGTCGCGATCACCGGGGGTGCGGGGGCGTCGCCCGCTGAGTTGATGGGAGGTGGGTTCGTCGGAGCGATGAGTTCCTTGCCGAAGACCTGCACGAACAGTTGTTGGGCGGCGGGCTGCTGGATGTAGAGCACGTCGGCGCTCCCAAGATAACCGGGGCCGGTGGGCAAGGTATACGTCTGTATGGCCGACGAACTCATCGAATGGAAATCGAACGCGAGTCCGACTATCTCGCTGAAGGTGAAAGTGGAGTCGATCGCGATTCCCTTCGGGAGACTTCCGAGGAGATTGTTCATCGCGATGGGGTTGGCGAGGCTCGCCTTCACCCTGGAGAACATCGCCTCGAGGAAGGCGTTCTGACGGGTGATGCGGCCGTAGTCACTGGTGCCGTCGTAGTCCCAGCCTTCAGCGGCCAACGCCGAGAGGTCGCCCGCTCGATAGAGCGCCACGCCGTTGGTCGGCCACTTCGTGTTGGAGAGTGAGTAGAGGAGGTGGCGGCTGCGCGTGAGGGCGAGCGCCTCCGCCCCGTTGATGTTCTGGCATCCCGGGTGAGCGACGTTGAGTCCCGACATCACGTCGCGAACGGGATGAGTGAAGCGCAGATAGACGCCGCCCACGGCCTCGGCCGCGTTCACCAACCCTCCGAAACTGACTTCGATGACGTGATTGATCGGTATGCCGAAGTTGGCGGTGATCGTCCGAGCGAGCAGTGCCGGCCCGCTGCCAATGTTGACGTTGATGCGGTTGTACTTGCCGTAGAGGCTCTGATTGGCGAGCAAGGTCACGACGGTGTCGCGCGGTATCGAGACGATCTGGACGGTCCGGGTGATGGGGTCGACGTGGATGACCTTGACGACATCGCTCCGCTGCCCGCTCACGCTCGAGGCACCGGTCTGTTCGGCGAGCTGCTTGGACAACCCGACACGAGAGTCTGATCCGATGGCCAAGATATTGAAGGGTTGACCGGGCGCCGCATGCTTGATCTTGGGCACATGGATGCGGTGAATCTGATCGAAGCGCCACCGGGCGTAGAGGTAGGCGCCGCCCGTCACACCCGCGATCACAACGACGCACGCCACTGCGCAGATGAGGAGGATACGTCGGCCTCGGTGGGGTTTCTTGGAGTGCGCACCTCGTCGCTGTCGAGGAGTTCGCGAACGCTGGTCCACGGCGTCACCGAGCGCCAACAGACGTTGCTCGTTACTCAGAGATGAGCGCGGGACCCCAGATTTCGGATCGCCAGGCGATGGGTTCACAGGACCATCGGACACCTAGGGACTCTACTTCAGGGTTACGTGAGCCACGTACGACGGCGATCGCCAAGATAGATTGCCACAACATCTTCATGCGGTGATCGGCTGGTCGTCGCAGTACGCACAGTCGTTGTCGCGAAGCGCGCCGACAGGACATTGATCACGAAGGAGAAGCAATGGAATTGACTCCGGTGCCCGACTCCGACGTGGCCCGCGGCGCAGCAGCACTGGCGAGCCACATCGAACCGGCGTTCTTGGTCCGACACAGCGAACGAACCTTTCAGTTCGGCGCACAGTTGCTCCGCATCGCTCAACGCACTTTCGATTCGGAGATCTTGTACGTGGCCAGCATGTTGCACGACATCGCGCTCGGCACCGAGATGGACGATGAGGTCACGCCATTTCACTTGAGGGGCGGGGCCGTGGCAGCGAAGTACGTCGTGGATGTGAAGCGGTCGGACGAAGACACCGCGATCGTGTTCGACGCGATTGCGCTGCACATGGAGCTCAGTACCGCCACTGACCCGCGGCCCGAGGTCGCCGGTGTCCACCTCGGGGCGGCCGCGGACGTGATCGGACTACGCCTCGAACAGATCGAACCAGACCTGCTGCACGCGATCGTCGAGAGGTCACCGCGTCTGGGCATGAAGGGGGCGTTCGCCGACCTGATTGCGGGAGAGGCGCGGTCGAAGCCGTATTCGCAAGCGGCCGCGCTCGTACGAGAGTTCGGATTCCTTGACCTGATTGGCGTGGCTCCGTTCGACGAGTAGCAAGTGACGGCGCTGCGTGCGGCGTCGTCCGTCAACTGTCAGGATTGGCCAATGCTCCGATCATCGAGGAGTTCTCGATCAACTCGACTTCAGCGCGTGATCGCTGCCGGCCTGATGGCGTCGGTGTCGATCGCACCACTGACCTGGACATTGGCGTCGAGCGCTGCGACCAAGAAGTCGCTGACGCCGCTCACGATCATGCAGGTTCGCTCGACCAGTGATATCTACGTGTTGGCCACCACCGGGTGCGCTGAGCCATCCTGCCTCCGATTGCTGCGCACATCGATCGATGCCACATCGTTCTTCACTCTTACGTTGCCGCCAGTCCAGAAATCATCGGGAACGCTGACCGACACGGTTGACAGCATGGTGTTCTCGAACGTCAATGACGGCTACGCGATTCTGGGCGCGACTGGACCGACGACGCTCTACGTCACACTCAACGGTGCGCGGACCTGGCGAAGCGTCGTCGTGCAAAAGGGATCTCGGACGCTTGGACTCACGGCGACGGCCAGCGAGCTCTACGCGATCACGGGCGTCTGCTCGCCCAGCGGTTCAACGTGTCACTCGTACCGAGTTGCTCGGTCACCTCTGAGTGCGAATCGATGGACGTCGTCGCCACTACCCCTCGGTCATTACGGCAAGAACGGCGTCTGGGGGTTTCCCTACGTTCCCGCTGCGTTCGGCCACGAAGTCTGGATATCCGAGCAGCCTCCCGGTCCCGCAGTGATCTTCTACTCGCGCGATGGCGGCACCTCGTTTCAGAAGATCACGGCGGCCAAACTCGGCAGCGTCAACGCCTGTGGCCTGACACCGGTGTCGACGAGCACACTCTGGGCCCAATGCCCAACCGGGATGCAGGAGTCGTTCTTCTTCTCTGCGAACGCGGGATCGTCGTGGACGGCCGTCCCTCAGCGGCCGTTCTTTGGCACCGGCGGCGGCTTCTTCGACCCCGTGTCGGCCTCGTTGGCCTACCTCGACTACGGCGCGACGCGGCCACTCGTGCGCATCACGTCATCGCCTCTGAAGGCGACGACGGTAGGAGTGCTGTCGTGTTCGAAGGTCAATTCGAGCGTCGACGGTTTGGTCTTCACCAACGTGAACGACGGCATCGCGCTCTGCGCACCGGGTGACGCCCAAGCCACGAGTCGACTCGAGACGACCACCAATGGCGGAACGACGTGGCGCGACGTCCTGATGCCGCAGCGTTAGCGCGAGCCTCGTGCGACGTCCTACCTCTGTACGGCGATGCGCCAACGACAGGCGCCGAGAGGGACGGGCGTCAGTACGCGTACGTCTGGACCCGTTCGCGAGCTCGACCGAGTGACCTCACGGTCTCGGGACCGAACTGTTCGAGATGGCTGGCGAGGGCGAGGAACACCTGCGCGGTCGTCAGGGCATCCCCGAGCGCGTGATGGGGACGATGCACGGGGAGTTTCAAGTCGCGGGCGATGTCGTCGAGTGAGTGCGGCGGACGAGGACCGTGGCGCTCGAAGGCCAGCAATCGAGCGAGTTCGTAGGTGTCCAGTAGGGGTTCGCGCAACCTAATCCCTTGTCGGCGCAGGACCGGCGAAAGAAACGATCGCTCGACCCTCGCCACGTGCGCCACCAACACGCGACCGGTCAGCGCTTCGAGCAGGGGCTGGATCGCCACGTCAAGCTCTGGCGCGTCGGCGAGGTCGACGGTGCGAATGCCGTGCACGAGCACGGAGTGCTCGCGGAGGGGTTGCGTTGGTCGGCACAGTCCGTAGAGGGCGTCGCCGGCGATGAGCCGTCCGGCGTCGATCGGCACGGCGCCAAACGAGATGATTTCATCGCTTTGGGGATCGAGACCACTGAGTTCGAGGTCGAGGACGAGGAAGCGGGCTTCGCGCCAGGGTGTGCTGCCAGCGAGCACCGGGGTGATTCTGTACTGTTCGGCTATCGACGTCAGCGCCGTCCGGTGACGAAGTGGACTGCGCACGTCAGTCGGCCCAGGCGAGCGTGTTGGCAACCCTGCGCTGCACGCCAGCGATTGCACGAAACGCTTCCTTCAAATAACTACGGGTAAGCGAACTGAGCTCGTGGGGGTCAATCGCGTCATCGGGTTCCTGACCTGCCTCCATCTGGACGACCTGGTGATCGAGGCGGAGCTGAAGGACGAGCTCGAAGGCGGCCTGAAGGTTCTGGGCGTCCGAGTTCGTCAGCGTTCCCGTCTCCTTCGCGGCATTGATCCGAGCGGTGGTCGACGCGCACGTGACCCCCGAGCACAGTCCGGCCCAGCGAGCGAGATCGGTGATGGGAAGAACGGCCGCGCTCTTCAGGTCGAGTCGGTTGCGGCTCTCCCCGGCGAAGTCGATCACGTGACCTCGCAGGAAGCCCACCGGCGGGCGATGCGCGAGGGCCAGTTGCGCGAGCAGGTGGAGCGTGCGCGGGTAGGACGGCGCGTCGCGGAACGTGGCGCTGATCAGTGGCTCGGTTTCGACCCCCCACACGGGGCGACTGTCGACCAGGACCGACGCGAGGATCAACGCCTTCTCCTGGGCCGGATCGACGAGGAAGGAGTGCGCCTCTCGTTGCCATAACGACAGGGGTCTGACGAACAGCGCACTGGAGGCACTCGCCATGTGCTCGTCCGGTCGGAAACCGCATCGCAACAACGTGGCGGTCACGTTGCCGGTGACCGCGGCGAAGTACTCGTGAATCTGCTTCGGGT
Source organism: uncultured Acidimicrobiaceae bacterium (assembly GCA_963804305.1). Taxonomy (GTDB): domain Bacteria; phylum Actinomycetota; class Acidimicrobiia; order Acidimicrobiales; family RAAP-2; genus RAAP-2. The sequence continues at coordinate 336,864 of CAWDPR010000003.1, forward strand.
CCCCTTCGTCGATCCACGCGACTGCGCTGTCCAGATCTGAACTCGGCAACGCCTCTCGTCGAGCTTGGCTGCCAAGCGCCAGCCACGTGAAGCGAGTGGGCGCGTCGCCGGCCTGCTCAACCGCGAAGTCGAGTGCCCGACGAGTGAGTGCGTCAGCGACAACGGAGAAGACCGACGTGACGTCGAGCGCCGCCACGCCGCCGTGGCTCATGGCGATCACCGATGGTCGAAGCCTCAGCGACGCTGCGACGAGCTCGTCGACGCTCTTGGCCCGAGCGACCGTCCGTCGAAGGAGGAACGACGATCGACCTTCAACCGCAACGAGATCATGGTCTTCGACGATGCCAACGATGCGGCCATCGGGCGAGGTCACAGGAAAGTGCCGCACGCCTCGATCGAGCATGTCCAGGAGCACCTCGCTGCCCAGCCGGTCGCCGGGGACGGTGAAGGCCGGCGCCGTCATCACCTGGGACGCGGGCGTGTCGCCGGGCAGGTTCTGTGCGACGACTCGTGCCCGGATGTCGCTGTCGGTCACGATACCAACGGTGTCGCCCAGGTCGACGACGAACGCCCTCGCTCCGACGGAGGTCATTCGCTCGGCCGCTTGGCGAATCGGCGTCGAGGGTGAGCAGATGACCGGTGGTGTACGAAGGGCGCGTTCCACGGGCTCACGGAGTTGGTCGCGTCGAATCTCGGGCAGTGACCGCGAACGCAGATTGTGCCGGTCTTCAAGTATGAGTCTGGTCATGTAGCGAAGGGCCTGAGGCTCAGTCAGCACTCTGGCCGCCACTTCTGAAGGGAAAAGATAGGTGAGCGTGTCCTCGGCCGCCCGGGCTTCGAATCCGGTTGGGAGACCCGAAAGCATGGAGGCGTGCCCGAACATTTCACCGATACCGATTTGATCGAGTACCAGTCCGTCGGCCACGACTTCCACGGCACCAGCGCGGACCACTCGCAAGTGGTGGAGAGGTTCTTCGCCCTTGGAGAATATGGTCTGTCCGGCGAGGTGGAATTCGACTTCAATCGTTCGTGCCAACTGATCGAGCGACTCGGGACTGAGTTCGGCGAATGGCAGATAGTGCTTCAGGAAATCGGTGATCTCAGGTAGAGCCGCCATGATGGCCAAGCATAGGGAAGCCACTACCGACCGGGAAGAGGCGGAGCACGCAGGCAAATCGCCGGACGCATCGTGTCGTCGCCCGCTCGTGAGGGCGGAGGAGTGGGCGGCGAGAGCCCACCGCACGTCCTCGACATTGCGTTCGCGGTATTGGAAAGTCGCTATCCACGACGTTCATAGTGAGCAACGGTCACGGTGAAGTGATTGACGAATCGACGAGTACTGACGAGGATGTAACCGTCACTCTTGAGAATCTTCACGAATGTCCCGAGGCCAGCCGTGGCGTCTTCCACGATCCAGACGTCGGGCTCCGCGGACGTCAGCACTGACCGGCTCTCGCGCAAGTCGAGCGACATGATCTGGTGTTGTCCCGAATTCTCCGGCCACAGCCGTGATTTCTCATTGGTCTCGGCCAAGTAGTACTCGATACCCGCATCGACGGCGTGGTCGGGGAGTGCAATCTCGCCCGTTGCGCCAACCCGATGATGAAGGTACTGGGCGACCCCCGAATAGTTCGCGTAGGGCACCGACGCGATCACGACCATGTTGGTGATCAACCCGACAGCGACGATTCCTGCGACGAACACTTCGCCCCGACGCTGTTTGGCCGGCCGCGATCTGTCACCCAGTTTCAGCGACTGCGCCAAGATGAGCCCGACCGCGAGCGCCAGGCCCGGAGCCGATGCGGTCACGTAGCGATCGACGTAGAGGGGCTTGATGAACGAAACGGCCACGAGTCCAATCGTTGGCAGCGCGCCCCAGGCCACCGCGAGCGCCAAATTCTCGCGGGCACCATGGGTGTCCTCGTCGGACCCGGGGTGACGACCACGCCAGACGAACGCCAATCCCAGGACGACCGACGCGGCAATGATCGCCGCGTACAACACCTTGTCGAAATGCGGATAGCCGCTTGCCGGGCCGTAGGCGTCTGCAGTCAGAGTGGTCACGCTCGGAGGCGGAATCCACGCGACCTGGCCGCGCTGCCCCAGCACTTCGAACGCGAACAAGAATCCGAGCACGAGTGTGCCGCTCAACGGTCCGACAATCGAGCGCCACTCGCGGCGAAATCTCGCTGGTCGCAGAAGAAGCATGACGGCGAAGACGGCGAGCGGCCCGAGTACCGCGAACACATGCAGTGCGAGTGCGCCGAGCATGGCGATGCAGAAGAGCCAGAACCATCGATCACTCGTGCCGTCTCGCCAGCGCAGAAGCGAGAACACGGCGATGGTTGCGGCGAGCGTCGAGAGCGCGTACGGTCGCGCGTCGAGTGCTGCACTTATCATCAGGGGATTCGTCGCGGTAACGAACGCCGCGATGACTCCGCACCAGTAGCCCCCGAGTCGATTCCCCAAATGGCCAATGAGCACGATGGTCAGCCCGAAGGCGAGCACTGAGAGGAACCGAATCCACTCGACGCTGGACGAGATCTCAACCCAAATGTGAAGCAACGCGTAGTACGGAAGAAAGACGCGATCAACGACCACTGACTGCTTCCAAAGTGCACCCCAACCGAGATGAGCCGAGTAAAGAGAGGCGCCCTCGTCTCGCCAAATGGACTTTCCGAGCATGGGCGATACCGCGACACAAGCCAGTATGCCGATCGTCAGGAATGTGATGCGGGCGGAACGTGAACTTCTCACCGGGGTCAACACCTCTCCTGCATGACTGCCGTCGTCCGAGTGATTGATTCGTTGGACCCTAATTCAAGTCGCCGTGGACGCGCGATCAACGGACCGCGTTGCGGAAAATCATTGTGCGGGGTTGATCTACTTCACTGAGTGCGGGCGACGTGTCCAGGACATTGGCCGCGAAAATAGTTGGACCGAAAAGGGGTTGGTTAACATTTGGCAGTGACCGTCGACGGCCGTGATTTCTACCGAAGGAATAAAGCCGTTGGGGTCTTCACGCGGGCCACCGGTTGGCAGAATCCTGGCGAAGAACTCGCAGTCCGTCAGTTAGCTCCGCGGGTGCGGGGCAAGCGAATCTTGGACGTGGGAGTCGGCGGTGGCCGCACGATCTCACTCATTTCGATGTTGAGCGATGACTATGTTGGCATAGATTTCTCGGAGCCAATGATCGAATCGGCGAAGGCGCGATACCCGGATGTGGATCTCAGAGTTGCCGACGCACGAGACCTGGCGCAGTTCGAGACAGGGAGTGTCGACTTCGTATTCTTCAGTTACAACGGCGTCGACACCATGGATGCCACGGGAAGATCGCAAGTCTTCGCGGCCGTTCATCGAGTACTCGCTGAGGACGGCATCTTCGCACTTTCCACCCTCAATCGCGATGGCCGGAGTTTCCGCGAGTCGCCGGTGCAACTTCGTCGACCAGGAACCGCGTGGCAACCAAGTGTGCTGGCGGCCGCCCATTTGGTGTGGCGCAATCTCAAGGATCCGCAGAGACTCTTCCGTCGGATTTACCACTGGCGTCAGAATCGTCGAAAGTACGAAGACCATGACGGGTGGGGAACGTCAGCGCTCGCCGCGACGGACTTCATCTTGCTCAATCACTTCGTGACGCTCGCTCGACTTCGCGAAGAACTCGACGAGGCGGGTTTTGATGTCGTCGACATTTACGGGAGCGACAATGGCGTCGGACCATTGGCAAAGGATGCGATGACGAGCTCAGATGATTCGTTCCACGCAGTGGCGCAACGACGCACCCACGAGTAGCGCACGGGCTCGAGTAAAGCTGGCCGTCAAGTCAGATCTTCTGACGCAAGGCAGTGGAGCGGGCGACGAGAATCGAACTCGCGTTCTCAGCTTGGGAAGCTGATGTTCTGCCGCTGAACTACGCCCGCGCAGGCGTCCATCGTATCGCCGAGGCCACCGGTCTCTTGAACGGCACATAAACCTCGGGTGGTAGTACGAGGTTCGCTCGAGGGGTTGGCACCATGGAAATTCGCCGGTCGCGACGCCATGCTGGGACGTAGTTTCGGGGAGGACCATGCGCTCTATTGGTGTTGTGTTTCGCGCCGAGTTTTTTCGGCGCTGGGCATCGTGGCTCGCCCTGTCACTCCTCGTCACGTTGATCGGTGGAACCGTCCTGGCAGGAGTGTCGACGGCCCAACGAACCTCAGCGGCCTTCTCGAATTTCACAGAGCGCTACGGATATGACGCCGAAGTCTTCGCCTCATCGACGCTCCCCAAGACCTACTTCAAGCTTCCGTACGTGACGAGGGTCACCTCCGACCTCTACTACGGCAACGGCAACGCCACTCCTTCGCCAGTCCGGCGTCGCCGTGACGCAGTTGGATGGCGTAATAGATGGGTAACTTCCACGTGGGATCGATGGTGGACGCCCGCCGCACCATCGCGGGCGTTATGAAAGCGAAACCGTACGCCTTGTCCACGTCATCTTGGATGACTTCGCTGTTCATGACGACGATTGCCGTCACCCGAGCGTCGATCGTGAGCATCGGCTTTACCTTGGGCGTACCGAATCCGGGAAGGTTTGACTGCCGCGGCGCATAAAAGCCCATCGGCACGATTTGCCCGACGTGAACATTCCAAATACGAGCCGCGCCCGCCGTCAGTTCAACTTCGTCGAGGCTCCGCGGATTGAACAGGTGGCCTTGCGACGCAGTAAGACGGTCCTGTTTCGTGAGGTAACCGTCGAGGCTCCCACCCAAATTGGCGAGATTGAGCGTGATGAGCCGCGGCGCACCAGAGGGCGCCAGAGGGACGGCTGCCCCCGAGTCATACGTTCGGACCGTGGCCACATCGGGCACTGCTTTGATCTGGTTGGAGAGGTTCGCCGGGCCACCTTGACCGTTGGCGCCCCCAAAGATCGCCATCGTCAACGTCGAAGGATTCGTACTCTTCAGATACGTCGGATACGACGACTGCGTTCGACGTGCGGCGGCGACCGAACCCATCGCCAGTCCTCCCGTGAGACCTATGAGCAGAATCACGCTGAGATACGCGCTTCGGCGACGAGCGAAGGTCGCTCGGAATCGGTACCATGCGAACGCGAGTGTGTGCCTATTCATTCGTGACTTAACGCCCCCATCGTCGGTCAATCCTCTCGCTTCGAGGTGACTACCGCCAGAATGGTGACCGCACAAAGTGCTGGGGTGTTAGTACCACCCCGCCGATCGCAACGGCCTTGAATGCATAGGGACCTCGTAAGGTGAGTCAGGTGATTCGAAGCGCGGGCGGAGCAGTCAATGGTGGATGACGTCGAGGAGATCATTCGAACCGAGGATCTCACCAAGCAGTACGCGTCGATGGACGTACCCGCGGTCGACAAATTGAATCTCAAGGTTCACCACGGGGAGATATTCGGTCTCCTGGGCCCCAACGGGGCCGGCAAGACGACCACGGCGGGCATTTTGACGACACGCGTCGTTCCTACGTCGGGCCACGCGTTCATCTCGGGTATTGACGTGCGCAAACACCCCGCTCTGGTGAAGCAACTATCGGGCATCGTCTCGCAGCAGAACACGCTCGATCGTCAACTCAACGTCTGGGAGAACCTGTACTTCCATGGCCGCCTCTTTGGCATCAACGCCAAGGACTCACGACGGCGCTCCGACGAACTGCTCGAGCGCTTCTCACTCAGCCGTTGGGCCAAGGCGTCCGTTTACGCACTCTCGGGAGGGATGGCACAGCGCCTCATGGTCGCGCGCGCCATCTTTCATAATCCGGCCGTTCTGTTCATGGACGAACCAACGGCCAGTCTCGACCCCCAGAGCCGACTCGCACTGTGGGACTTGTTGACTGAGCTCAACAAGGCCGGTCAAACCGTCATGTTGACGACGCACTACATGGAAGAGGCGGACCAACTTTGCAACCGTGTCGCGATCATGGATCACGGGAAGATTCTCGCCCTCGACTCGCCCGCGAATCTGAAGATGAGCACCGGTGCCGACACGATTGTCACGATCAAGGTGGCCTCGGACGCCGCGAGGTTGGCCGAAAGTCTCAAGCGCGACATCGACGCCATCGTCAACACTCGGGTTCACGACAACTCACTCATCGTTGACATGCGAAGCACCGAGCGTCTGGTGCCCCGTCTCGTCGCGGCGGCTGAAGCCTCGAATATCGAGATACTCGACCTGGCGGTTGCCGAACCGTCACTCGAGACAGTCTTCATCAATCTCACCGGCAAGGAGCTGCGCGAAGCATGACGAACACCATCACTGACTTTCAGGTGAACCCCACGCGAAGTGTCTTCGAGGCAAGTCGGACCGCGATGGGGGCGCTCATCCTTCGCGACATGGTCGTGCTGTGGAAGACGAAGGGCGAGTTCGTCCTGCGCACGCTCATCCAGCCCTTCCTCCTGTGCTTCGTCTTTCTCTTCGTGTTTCCCAAGATCGGACAGGCGGTGGGTGGGTCCAATTCGGCCGGGGCCGCTGGCTTCGCGACCGTCCTCGTGCCAGGCGTCGTCGGCATCTCGGTCATGTTCCAGGGCGTGCAGTCGATCGCGCTGACGATGGCCCAGGAGTTCGGCTTCACGAGAGAGATTGAGGACCGCGTGCAGGCACCGTGCCCGATCTGGCTCGTCGCGATCTCCAAGGTGCTCTCGGCGACGGTCCAGGGTCTCATCGCCGCAGCGATCGTGTTCCCGATCGCGTCGGTCGTCCACGCTGCCGGCGTGAAGGCCGACGTCTCACTGCATTGGCTGATCGTCCTCACGTTCGTACCGATTGCCTGTGTGTCGATGGCGGGCCTTGGGCTCACCCTCGGCACCTCGTTTGAACCGCGGAACATCGGACTGATGTTCGGCTTCGTGATCCTCCCGATCACGTTCTTGGGCGGCACTTACTACCCCTGGACCCATCTGGCGCCGGTCAAGATCGGGGGTTTCCACTGGCTGCAGACGCTCGTGCTCATCAATCCGCTGGTCTACGTGAATGAAGGAATGCGCGCCGCCTTCACCGACGCCCCGCACATGCACCTTTACGTCGTCTATCCGGTGATGATGGCTTTTGGCGCCTTCTTCCTCACGATCGGACTTCGCAACTTCCGACGTCGGGTCCTCTCGTAGCGAGCACGAGGTTCACCTATATATAAGGTCACGGCACCGACACCGGTGTCATTCAGTCCTGGTCGTTACAGGATGTAACGTAACTCCGTCATGGTCCTGTCCGATCACTCCATCAAAGAAGCCATTGCGCAGGGCCGGATCATTATCGATCCCTTAGGGGACGACTGCGTGCAGCCCTCGTCGGTCGACCTGCATATCGACCAGTACTTTCGCGTCTTTCGCAATCACACCCAGGGCATCATCGACGTGCGCGAAGCCCAGGAGGACTTGACCGAACTGATCGACGTGGGGCCAGATACTCCGATGATCCTTCACCCGGGTGAGTTCATGCTCGGATCGACCACCGAGCGCATCGCCATACCCGACGACATCGTGGGCCGACTCGACGGGAAGAGTTCGCTCGGCCGACTGGGTCTCGTGATCCACTCGACCGCCGGCTTCGTCGACGCCGGGTGGGATGGTCACATCACGTTGGAGCTGTCCAACGTCGCGAACCTGCCCATCACGCTCTATCCCGGTATGAAGATCGGCCAGATCAGTTTCTTTCAGATGACGACGCCGGCCGACCGCCCCTACGGATCCGAAGGCCTTGGGTCCAAATACTCCGGGCAGCGCGGTCCGACGCCAAGTCGATATTCGGAGAATTTCAAGAAACAATGACGACCACGTCTTTGACGAGAGGATTGCCGTGCTAGCTCGCATCATCATTGGCTTGGGTGTGACGATTATCTTCTTCGCGATCGCGGGGCGCCGGTTCTTCTGGTTGTCCAAATTGATCCGCTCCGGTCAGCCGGCTCCACGTCGCTGGCAGGGTTTCCGCAAGGTCAGTGAGACTGAGGTCGTCGAGGTCGCTGGCCAGAAGAAGCTCCTCAAGTGGACCGTGCCGGGTCTCGCGCACTTCTTCACCATGTGGGGCTTCACGATCCTGATGACGACGATCCTCGAGGCCTACGGATCGCTCTTCAGTCGAAACTTCCACATCCCGCTCATCGGCCGTGACAATTGGCTCGGGTTCACGGAGGATTTCTTCGCGACCGCAGTACTTGTCTCGCTCGTGGTCTTCACCATCATCCGCGTGAAGAACGCCCCGTCGCGCAAGGACCGGGCCTCTCGTTTCTACGGCAGCCACCTCGGCGCCGCGTGGGCCGTCCTCTTCATGATCTCGATGGTGATCATCACGCTCTTGATGTACCGCGCAGCGCAGATCGACACGGGACACTTCCCCTTCACTCAGGGCGGCAATCAGGCGTTGACGTTTGGCACCTCGCCCACCGCTTCCTTCTTCCAAAGCCATGCGTCGTCCTGGGCGTTCGCGTCCAAGATCGTGGCCGGGTGGCTCGCGCCGCTGGGCGTCGGCGTCAACAGCGTGTTGGAAGCAGTCTTCCTACTTCTCAACGTCGCCGTAATCGCCGGATTCTTGGTCTTCGTCTCCTACTCCAAGCACCTGCACATCTTCCTCGCGCCGATCAACGTCGGTGTCTCGCGTCGACCTCGGGCGCTCGGGGGCCTCGACAAGACACCCGACATGGATATGGAGAACGTCACCGAGGACACGGTCTTTGGTGCCGGCAAGATGGAGGACTTCACCTGGAAACAGATGTTGGACTTCGCGACGTGCACGGAGTGCGGACGGTGTCAATCGGTCTGCCCGGCGTGGACGACGGGCAAACCGCTCAGCCCGAAACTCCTGATCATGGGCCTTCGTGACAACATGTTCGCGTCGGCTGACCGACTGATTTCGGGCGAATCGAACAGCGACGTCGCGACGTTGGTGCCCACGACCATCGACCCTGACGTGTTGTGGTCGTGCACGACCTGCGGATCATGCGTCGAACAGTGCCCCGTCGACATCGAACACGTCGATGCGATCATCGACATGCGCCGCTACGAGGTTCTGATGGAATCACGCTTCCCGACCGAGGCCGGGCTGCTGCTTCGCAACATGGAGAATCAGGGCGACCCGTGGGGGCTCGGCGCGTCCAAGCGCACCGAGTGGCTCGCGGCATTGGACTTCGACGTGCCCATCATCGACGGCCCGATTCCCGACGACATCGAGTACCTGTACTGGGTGGGCTGCGCCGGTTCGCTGGACGAGCGCGGTCGCAAGCAGGTCGTATCGACGGCGCGGATGCTGCATCGTGCCGGCGTCACCTTTGGCATCCTCGGTCCGCGCGAGTCCTGCACGGGTGACCCCGCGCGACGCATGGGCAACGAGTACCTCTTCCAGGAGATGGCGAAGGCCAACATCGCCACGCTCAACGAAGTGAAGGCGAAGAAGATCGTCGCGAGCTGTCCTCACTGCTTCAACACGATGAAGAACGAGTACCCGGGGCTTGGTGGAGAATTCGAGATGATCCACCACGCGCAGCTCCTCAGTCACCTCGTGGCCAACGGACGACTCGTGCCTGGCGTCGCCTACAGCGGGACCGTCACCTATCACGACCCCTGCTACCTCGGACGTCACAACCGGGTCTTCGATGAGCCCCGCAACGTGCTCGACGCGATCCCCGGCGTGAAGAACGTCGAGATGGGACGTTGTCGTGAGAAAGGTTTCTGCTGCGGCGCAGGCGGTGCGCGCATGTGGATGGAAGAGACCATTGGCAAACGCGTCAACATGGATCGAACTCAAGAGGCGCTCGGGACTGGTGCCGACATCATCTCGACGGCGTGTCCCTTCTGCATGATCATGCTCGACGACGCCGTGAAGGCCAACGGACAGGGCGACGACGTCTCGGTGATGGACATCTCCCAGGTCGTGGAGCGTTCGCTGCAAACCTGAGCAAAGAAGTCGTAGTTAACACGCGCGAAACCTTCCGCTAACGGTTTAGAAATCCTCGGTTGCGACACTGTTGCCAACAACTTGAGGTCAAAGGCGCCCTCTCCTAGTCACGGAGGAGTGGACGTGCTTCTAGCAGCGAACATCCCGTATCCCCATTGGTTAAACCCAGCGGACAACACCTGGCAACTCGTCGCCGCCACCTTGGTGGGCATGATGAGTCTCCCGGGACTGGCCGTGCTCTATGGAGGGCTGGTCCGGAAGAAATTCATCGTCAACACCATGATGATGGTCTTCATGGGTTTCTCCATCACGCTGCTCGTGTGGATGCTCTGGGGCTACAACATGGCGTTCGGCCCCATCTCGCACTTCGGACCCACCGGTTCGTTCTGGAGCGGATTCATTGGTCACTTCACACCGCTTTCGACTGCCGGTGCGGAGCAGGGTCAGGCGGTGTCGGGTGCGAATACCCTGGTGCCCTTCCACTTCCCGACCGCGACCTTGGCCTACTTCCAGTTCGTGTTCGCCGCAATCACACCGCTGCTCTTCGTCGGTGCGTTCGTCGGGCGACTCAAGTTCAAGGCGTGGCTGCTCATCGTGCCGATGTGGATCACGCTGGTCTACTGCGTCAACGCTTGTCTGCTCTGGGGTGGCGGCTTCTTCGCCCAGAAGGGTGCCGTTGACTACTCCGGTGGGTACGTCATCCACTTGAGTGCTGGCGTCGCGGCCTTCGTCGGCGCGGCGATCCTCGGACCACGGCGCTGGCAGGACCGAGAGAATGCCTTCCCGAGCAACCTCATGATGGTCATGGTGGGCGCGGGCATCATCTGGCTCGGGTGGAACGGCTTCAACGGAGGTGACCCCTTCTACGCCGGCGCCGACGCGGCGGCGGCGGTGCTCAACACCAACGTGGCGACCGCGACCGGTGTCATCGTCTGGGTGCTGTGGGACATGTTCCTCTCCAAGCAGAAGAAGCCGACGTTCCTCGGAGCGCTCAACGGCATGCTGTGTGGCCTCGTGGCCATCACCCCGAGCGCCGGTTGGGTGAACGGCACCGGCGCCATCATCGTCGGCCTCACATCATCGACGATCGTCTGGTTCGCGTGGAACTACCTCTCCAAGGTCCGTCCCTTCTCGAAGGTCGACGACGCCTTGGGCGTGGTGTACACCCACGGCATCGCCGGACTGGTCGGTGGACTGCTCGTTGGCATCCTGGCCGACCCGAACATGACCGAGTACGGCGTCAAGGGAGCGCACTACAAGGGCGCCGGCGAGTTCTCCGTCCGCGGCTGGTTCTACGGGCACTCGTTCCACCAGCTCTGGGAGCAGACGATCGCCGCGGCGTGGATCATCTGTTGGACGGCCTTCGGTACTGCTCTAATCTTCTACGTGGTCAAGTTCCTGCTGAAGGGTCTGCGTGAGGATGACGAGACGTTGCGAATCGGCGACGTCGCGATCCACGAGGAAGAGGCCTTCCCCGACCCGACCTTCGGTGAGCCAATCGACTCGCCTAGCCACCTTCACACCGACAACGTCTAAGGAGAGACCATGAAGCTCGTCACCGCAGTCATCAAGCCCTTCAAGCTTGACGAGGTGAAGACCGCCGTCAAGGAGGTCGGCATCACCGGCATGACCGTCGCGCAGACCCGAGGCTTCGGGCACGCGGGCGGACACATCGAGATCTACCGAGGCAAAGAGTACGAATTTGACTTCGTCGACAAGATCCGCGTGGAGATCGTCTGCACGGACGAGCTCGTTGACACGCTGATCGACGCCATCGTGCAAGCGGCACGCACCGACACGGTGGGTGACGGCGTCGCGTGGGTCACCGACATCGAACATGTGGTGCGGATCCGCACCAACGAGAGAGGTCCCGCTGCGTTGTAGTTGACTACCCGGCCTGGCGAGCGACGGCTTCGGCCGCCGCCGCCGCGGCCGCGGGGTCGCCCAGGTACTCGGCGCTCAGGATGTTGAGCCCGTCGTCGAGTTTGATCCGGTAGGGAATTCCGGTTGGTACCTCGAGGACGGCGATCTCCTCCTCGGGGATGTTCTGCAGGACCATTCGTAGGGCTCGGATCGAGTTGCCGTGGGCGACGACGATCACCGCGCCGCCGCGCACCGCTTCACTTCGCAGGTCCTCGACGATGACGTCGGCGAAGTAGGGCGTGACGCGAGCGACGACGTCCTTCAGGCATTCGGTCGCGGGGATGAACTCCGCGGGCACGTCGCGATAGCGCGGGTCACCGAGGCTGCTGCGACGATCGCCGTCGGGCATGGGCGGCGGCGGCACGTCGTAGGAGCGGCGCCAGAGCTTGACCTGCTCGAGTCCGAACTGGTCGGCCGTCTCCTTCTTGTCCTTGCCGGTGAGATCGCCGTAGTGGCGCTCGTTGAGTCGCCAGTTGCGTCGTACCGGGAGCCAGGAGCGCCCAGCCGCGTGCAGGGCGATCTCGGCGGTACGGATCGCGCGCGTCAGCACGCTCGTGTGCAGGACCCGCAGGTCGAGGTCGGTTTCGCCCGCCAGCAAGAGGCCCGCAGCGTAAGCTTCGGCTTCGCCCGCCGCCGTGAGGTCCACGTCGGTCCATCCGGTGAAGAGGTTCAGGTCGTTCCACGCGGATTGGCCATGTCGCAGGAGGATCAGGTCGGGCACGTCGCCAGCGTACTTCGCCCTCGGACCCGTCAAAGGTGCGCCCCACGGACGCCAAGAGTCCTTTGCACGTAAGGGGAATCTAAGAAGTATCACATCTGATATATATTTTCTTGACAAGAACGGACTCAACTCTGTACACTGGTCCATGTGAGTTCTGACTTGCCGGATGGTCCGGTGAGAAGGAAACCGAATCAAGGAGAAGTTCATGGCAAAGGCAGTCGGGATCGACCTAGGTACCACCAACTCAGTGGTCAGTGTCCTCGAGGCGGGCGAGCCCGTCGTTATCCCCAACGCGGAGGGCGGTCGCACGACCCCGTCGGTCGTTGGTTTCTCGAAGACCGGCGAGGTACTCGTCGGTGAGGTCGCGAAGCGTCAGGCGATCACCAACCCCGAGCGCACCATTCGCTCGGTCAAGCGCCACATGGGCGAGAACTGGACCGTCGACATCGACGGCACCAAGTACACCGCTCAGGAGATCTCGGCGCGCATCTTGCAGAAGCTTAAGCGCGACGCCGAGGCCTACCTCGGTGACAGCGTCACCCAGGCGGTCATCACCGTGCCGGCGTACTTCAACGACGCCCAGCGCACCGCGACCAAAGAGGCCGGCCAGATCGCCGGGCTCGAGGTCCTTCGCATCGTGAACGAGCCGACGGCTGCGGCCCTCGCCTACGGTCTCGACAAGGGCAACCAGGAGCAGACGGTCCTCGTCTTCGACCTCGGTGGTGGCACCTTCGACGTGTCGGTACTCGACATTGCCGACGGCGTCTTCGAAGTGAAGTCGACCCACGGTGACACGCACCTCGGTGGCGACGACTGGGACGACGCGGTCATGGAGTGGCTCATCAAGACGTTCAAGGACACCGAAGGTGTCGACCTCTCGACCGACAAGATGGCCGTGCAGCGCCTGAAGGAGGCTGCGGAGAAGGCGAAGATCGAGCTCTCCGCCGTCCAGGACACCACGGTGAACCTGCCGTTCATCACCGCGACCGAGAACGGTCCCAAGCACCTCGACATCAAACTCAGTCGGGCGAAGTTCAACGAACTGACCTCGCACTTGGTGGATCGTTGCCGCAAGCCGTTCGACCAGGCCATCAAGGACGCCGGTTTGACCCTCGACAAGATCAACCACGTCATCATGGTCGGTGGATCGACACGCATCCCCGCGGTGCAGGAGCTCGTCACGAAGGTCACCGGCAAAGAGCCCAACAAGAGCGTGAACCCCGACGAGGTCGTCGCAATCGGCGCCGCCGTCCAGGCCGGTGTCTTGAAGGGCGACGTGAAGGACATCTTGCTCCTTGACGTCACGCCCCTGTCGCTCGGCATCGAGACCAAGGGTGGCGTCATGACCAAGATCATCGAGCGCAACACGACCATCCCGACGAAGAAGTCCCAGACCTTCACCACCGCAGACGACAACCAGCCGTCGGTCGAGGTGCACGTCCTCCAGGGCGAGCGCGAGATGGCTTCGTATAACCAGACGTTGGGCAAGTTCCAACTCGTCGGCATCCCACCGGCGCCACGCGGCATGCCCCAGATCGAGGTCACCTTTGACATCGACGCGAACGGCATCGTCCACGTGTCGGCGAAGGACCAGGCGACGGGCGCGACCCAGTCCATGACCATCACCGGCGGCTCCTCCCTCTCCAAGGAAGAGATCGACCGTATGGTCCGTGACGCCGAGGCGCACGCCGAGGACGACCGTCAGCGTCGGGCCGAGGCGGAGGTTCGCAACAACGCGGACGGGCTGGTGTACCAGACCGAGAAGCTGTTGAAGGACCAGGCCGAGAAGTTCCAAGGCACCGAACGCGACGACGTCGAGGCTGCGTTGACCACGTTGAAGGGAGCCCTTGACGGCACCGACATCGAGGCCATCAAGGACGCGACCGAGAAGCTGCTCACCACGAGCCAGGGCTTCAGTCAGCGACTCTACGAGGAAGCCTCGAAGGCGAACGCGGGCGAGCAGTCCGTGCCCCAGGGCAACGATGACGACATCGTCGACGCAGAGATCGTTGACTAATGAGTGACGACGTCGTAGAGAACGAAACCGTGGCGGCGTCGGATGACGCCGCCACGAAGTTCGTCGATCCACGATCCGACGTGGAACGCGAGCGCGACGAGTACCTCGACGCGCTCCAGCGACTCCAAGCCGACTTTGAGAACTACCGCAAACGTGTGGCGAGGTCCTCGATGGACGCCGCCGATCGCGCCGCCGGGGAAGTGGTTGCCAAGATGCTGCCCGTCCTCGACGCCTTCGATCTGGCCGCCGCCCACTTCTTGAATGCGCCGTCTGAGGAGGCGGAGGCGCTCGCGCAGGCGCGCGGGCTCTTGCTCGACGCCCTTTCGAAGGAAGGGCTGGCCCGAATCGACGAGGTCGGTGTTGCCTTCGATCCACAGGTGCACGATGCCGTGGCGCACATCGAAGGTGACGAAGGACCGGTCGTCGACCAGGTGCTGCGCGCTGGGTACCTCTGGAAGGGTTCAGTCCTTCGTCCCGCGATGGTGAGAGTGCAAGGCTAAGCAATGGCCGAACGAGAGTGGTTCGATAAGGACTACTACAAGGTGCTCGGCCTCACGTCCAGTGCGACGGAGAAAGAGATCACGCGGGCCTATCGAAAGCTCGCCAAATCGTCGCACCCGGACACCAATCCCGGCTCCGAGGAGAAGTTCAAGGAAGTGTCCGTCGCCTACGACGTGCTCGGTGACCCCGCGAAGCGCAAGGAGTACGACGAAGTGCGCCGGCTGGGACCGGCCGCGGCCGGCTTCGGCCAGGGCCAACCCGGTGCGGGCGGCTTCAACTTCCAGACCGGTGACTTCGGCGACCTCGGCGACCTCTTCGGCGGACTCTTCGGCGGCGGACGGCGGCAACGCGCCCAGCGCGGCGCCGACCTCGAGACGGCACTGCACCTGGGCTTTCGCGACGCTGTGGTCGGTGTCACCACCTCAGTGAGCCTCCCGAGCAACGACGCCTGTCACACCTGTGGCGGACGCGGTGCCGCGCCCGGGTCGGGATTCGTGACCTGTGAACGGTGCCAGGGTCGAGGCGTGCTGAACGATGACCAAGGTCCGTTCGCGATGTCGAGTGTCTGCCCGGTCTGTCAGGGACGCGGTGGTCGGATCGTGACGCCGTGCCCCACCTGCCAGGGAACGGGTCGCGAGCCGTCCTCGCGAAAGGTCAACGTGCGGATCCCCGCCGGCGTGAACGACGGGCAGCGCATCAAGCTGAAGGGCAAGGGCAACCAAGGTACGCACGGCGGTCCGGCCGGTGACCTGTTCGTCGACGTCCACGTGTCGCCCGACGCGAGATTCGATCGACGAGGCCGCAACGTGACGACGACGGTCAGCGTGCCGCTGACCCAGGCCATCCTCGGTACGACGGTCGAAGTACCGACGCTCGACGATCCGGTCACGCTCAAGGTGCCCGCCGGCACGCAGCCCGGGACGACAATGCGCGTACGTGGTCGCGGAGTGCCCGCCAGCGGCAAGAATCCCGGCGGCGACCTGCTCGTGACGGTCAACGTCACGATTCCCAAGAAGTTGAACAAGGAGCAGAAGTTGGCGGTCGAGAAACTGGCCGCCGCGCTGAAAGAAGAGGTGACCCCATGACGGAACGTCGGGCGTCCCATGCCGTCTACGTGATCTCGGTCTTCGCCGAACTCGCTGGCGTGCACCCCCAGACGCTGCGCAACTACGAACGAAGCGGCCTGTTGAACCCTCAACGCACGAGCGGGGGATCGCGTCGATTCTCCGACGAAGACTTGGCGGCGTTGCGTCGAATCCAGGAACTGACCAATGAAGGGGTCAACCTCGAAGGGGTGAAGAAGATCCTGCGTCTCGAGGCGCAGCTCCAAGCGGCGCGCGACGAACTGGCCTCGTCCCAGAGCCAAGCCAAATCGAACGTCGAAGAGACGCACCGTCAGTACCGGCGCGACCTCGTGCCGGTGCAGAACTCGGTGGCGCTCTTCATCGACGCACAGCGGCGAGGTCGCGGGAGCTTCTAGAGGTCGACAACGCGTCAGGGCGTGCATCGGCGTGAAGTAAGATTGCGTCGCAACGAGGCCTACTCGGAGGAGCCCAGTGCCCGCAACGGTGGTCGTCGGAACCCAATGGGGTGACGAAGGTAAAGGGAAGTTGACCGACCTCCTGGCCCGTGACATGGATATGGTCGTGCGCTACCAAGGTGGCCACAACGCCGGGCACCGCATCGTCGTCGATGGCGAGGCCTTCGCCCTCCAGCTCGTGCCGTCGGGCGTACTCTATCCGCACATCACGCCAGTGATCGGCAACGGCGTCGTCGTCGACCCCGCGGTCCTCTTGGCCGAACTCGACACCTTGAGTGCCAAGGGCGTTGACGTGTCGCGGCTGGTCGTGTCGGGCAACGCGCACCTCATCATGCCCTACCACCAGGAGTTGGACCGCCTGACGGAACGCTTCCTCGGCAAGAACGCCCTCGGCACGACCAAGCGCGGCATCGGCCCGGCCTACGCCGACAAGTCCTCGCGCGTCGGCCTTCGGGTCCAAGACCTCCTCGACGCGAAGATATTCCGTCAAAAGCTGGACGTCGTTCTACACGAAAAGAACCTCGTCCTCACCAAGATCTACAACCGCCCCGCGATCCCGGCCGCGACGATCGCCGAGAAGTACCTGGACGAGTACGCCCCGCGTCTCAAGGAAATGATCGGCGACACCGTCGCGCTGGTGCACGACGCGCTCGATCGCGGCGATCGGATCCTGCTGGAGGGTGCGCAGGCGACATTCTTGGACCTCGACCACGGCACCTACCCCTTCGTCACGTCCTCCAATCCGGTCGCCGGCGGAGCGTGCACCGGGTCGGGACTCGGACCGCGCGACCTCACGGGCATCGTCGGCATCGCCAAGGCGTACGTGACACGCGTGGGTGCCGGGCCCTTCCCGACCGAGGTCGACGGCGACATGGCCGAGATGCTGGTGGAGCGTGGACATGAATTCGGCACCAACACGGGGCGACGTCGTCGCGTCGGATGGTTCGATGCGGTCATGGCCCGACAGGCGGCCCGGTTGAATTCGCTGACCGAGATCGCCCTCACCAAGTTGGACGTCCTCGACACGCTCGACGAGATCAAGGTCTGTGTGGGCTACGAGGCTGGCGGCGTCCGTTACGACTACCCGCCCTACCACCAGTCGGTCTTGCACGAAGTCAAGCCCATCTATGAAGTCCTGCCCGGTTGGAACGAGGACATCACCGCGTCGACACAGTATGGCCAGCTGCCAGAGAAGGCCAAGGCGTACGTGAAGTTTCTTGAAGCGACCACGGGCGTCACCATTTCGGTGGTGGGTGTCGGCCCGGGCCGAGAGCAGTTCGTTCGACCCTCGTGAACCGCTGCGTCGTGATCGGCTCGGGAGCGCGTGAGCACGCGCTCGCGTGGGCCCTCGCCAAGAACGCCGACGTCGTCGTGACCCCTGGCAACGCCGGCATCGCCGCGCACGGCATCGCGTGCGTCACGACGCCCTCGACAGAGCTCGACGCTGACCTCTTCGTCATAGGTCCCGATCAACAGGTGGTGGACGGACTCGCCGACGATCTGCGTGCGCAAGGCAAGACCGTCTTTGGCCCCGGGGCCGATGGCGCCCGCCTCGAAGGTTCCAAGGCCTTCATGAAGGAGTTCCTCGCGAGCGCCGGTATTCCCACGGCCGAGTTCGGCGTGTTCGACGACGTGGCGCGCGCCCTCGGCTACCTCGCCACGATGTCCGCGCCCTACGTGATCAAGACCGACGGGCTCGCCGCGGGTAAGGGCGTACTCGTCACCGACGACTTCGATCAGGCCGCAGCGGACGTCCGAGAGAAGCTGAGTGGCGCGTCCTTCGCCGGCGCGGGACGGACCATCGTTATCGAGGAGGGACTCGACGGGCCCGAGTGTTCACTGATGGTGCTGTGCGACGGCACGAAGGTGACACCACTGGCCGCATCCCAGGATTTCAAGCGCGTTGGTGACGGCGACGTCGGGCTCAACACCGGCGGGATGGGCGCCTTCGCACCATTCCCGGCCATGACGCCCGAACTCTTCGACGACGTGATGGAGAACATCGTCGCCCCGACAGTGCGCGAACTCGCGCGACGCGACATCGACTATCGCGGCGTCCTCTACGCCGGCGTGATGTTGACGTCCAAGGGCCCCAAGCTCCTCGAGTACAACGCCCGCTTCGGCGACCCCGAGACCCAGGCGCTCGTGCCGCTCTACGGTGATGGATTCTTCGACCTGCTCCTTCGCGTGGCGAAGGGCGACCTCGACGGTGCGACGCCCGTCGCCAGCGGGGCCGCGGTCACTGTGGTCTTGGCGGCGCACGGCTATCCGGGTTCTCCGAGAAAAGGCGATCTCATCAGCGGGCTCGGGGCTGACGGTCAACTGAGCGAACCCGTCGAAGGTGTCACCGTCTTTCACGCCGGCTCATCGCAGAACGACGACGGCCAGTTCGTCACCTCGGGCGGCCGTGTCGTCGCCGTGACCGGGGTCGGTGACACGCTCGAGCAGGCCCGCAGTCGCGCGTATCGAGGCGCGTCGCTCATAACCTTTGAGGGGAGGGTGATGCGCAACGACATCGCCCTGTCCAGTGTTAGAGGAGCGACATGATTCCGAGGTATTCGCCGAAGGACGTGGCCGAGCTCTTCAGCGACCAACATCGTTTCGACACGATGCTCGAGGTCGAAATCCTGGCCGCCGAAGGCCTCGCTGACCAGGGTGTCCTGCCTCGCGCGGAAGTGGCGCAGTTGCGGGCGCGCCGTCCCATCGTGGACGCCGCGTTCGTGGACGACGTGGACGAACGTGAACTGACCACGAATCACGACACCGCCGCTTTCGTCGACGTGGTGCAGTCGCGGATCGGCATGCCCGAAGGCGCGTGGATTCACTACGGGCTCACTTCCTCGGACGTGGTCGACACCGCCCTCTGCTACACACTCACCCGGGCCATGGACATCGTGATCGCCGACGCGACGGCATTTCGAGACGCACTGACGAAGCGAGCCATCGAGTCGATCGACCTGGCGATCACCGGTCGCACGCATGGCGTGCACGCCGAGCCGACGACGTACGGCGCGAAGTTCTCGCTCTTCGCACTCCAGGTGCAACGCGACATCGAACGTGCGAAGCGCGCCCGAACGGGCATCGCCGTGGGCAAGCTCTCGGGCGCGGTCGGCACGTACTCGAACATCGCTCCGGCCGTTGAAGAGTACGTGTGCTCTCACCTCGGACTCGTCGCGGTCCCGGCCACGCAGGTGATCGCGCGTGACCGTCACGCCGAAGTGCTCTACGCCTGCGCGTCACTGGGCAACGCCATGGAACAGTTCGCCCTCGAGGTGCGTCTCCTCGCGCGAAGCGAGGTGGGCGAAGCCGAAGAGCCCTTCGCCGCCGGCCAAAAAGGGTCGTCGGCCATGCCCCATAAGCGCAACCCCGTTCTTTCGGAGCGACTCTGCGGTCTCAGTCGTGTCTTGCGGGGCTACCTGCAGGCCGGGTTGGAGGACGTGGCCCTTTGGCACGAGCGCGACATCTCGCACTCGAGTGTTGAGAGGGTGGTGCTGCCCGACGCCTTGCAACTCACGGTCTATATGTTGCGCAAGGCGACGGGTCTCGCTGAGGGATTGGTCTTGCATCCTGAGCGAGCCCTCGAGAACCTGACGACCGGCTCACTCGGGCTCGTCTTCTCACAGTCGGTCCTTCTCGCGTTGGTGGAGTCAGGGATGTCGCGCGACGAGGCCTATCGAATCGTGCAGTCGGCCTCGCGCCGAGCGGTGGAGGAGCGTCGCAATTTCCGTGAGATCGTCGAGAGCGACGACGCCGTAACGTTGAGCAACGACGCCCTCGCCAAGGCCTTCGACACGGACCGACTCTTGGCACACCGAGGTCGATTCCTCGACGCATTGACGTGGCGCTCGTGAGCGATCTCGGACTGAACCACCTCTATTCGGGCAAGGTACGTGACCTCTACGAGGTCGACGAACACCACTTGTTGATGGTGGCGTCCGATCGATTGAGCGCCTTCGACGTGGTCATGAACGAACCGATTCCCCAGAAGGGACGCGTGCTGACGGCGCTGACCGACTACTGGACCACCGAATTCGCCGCCACCATTCCCAGTGCGCTCGTCAGCTGCGATCCCAAGGTGATCGACGGCGTCGTGCCCGGCTTCCTCGGCGAAGTCCAGTGGCACGGACGCTCGATGCTGGTCCGTCGAGCCGAGATGTTGACGCTCGAGTGCATCGTGCGAGGCCGACTCGCCGGCTCCGCCTACGACGAGTATCTCGCCCGCGGCACGGTGAACGAGACGCCGGTCGCGCCCGGCATGAAACTGACCGATCCGTTCCCGGAGCCGATCTTCACGCCGTCGACGAAGGCTGACGCCGGACACGACGTCAACATCAGCGTCGACCGTGCGGCGCTGCTGGTGGGTGCCGATCGACTGGACCGCGCGCAATCACTGTGTCTCGATCTGTTCACCCGTGCGGCGGCAGCGATGGCGAGCGTCGGCCTCGTCCTCGCTGACTCGAAGTTCGAATTGGGCTACGTCGATGGGGAACTCGTGGTCTGTGATGAGGTATTGACGCCCGACTCGTCTCGAATCTGGCCCGCCGACGAAGTGCACGCCGGCGAGACGCCGCCCTCCTTTGACAAGCAGCCGTTTCGAGATTGGCTGACCTCCAAGGGGTGGGACCGGACGCCGCCACCGCCCGCGGTACCCGATGACATCGTGGCGGTGACCTCCTCGCGCTACGTCGATGCGTACCAGCGTGTGACGGGACGCTCACTCAACGACTGGTACGGTGCGTAGGCGTGAACTACTTCGTGATTGTCGACGTGACGCTGCGAAAGGGCATTGCGGACCCGGAGGGATCGACCATCGAGCGAGCCCTGCCGGCCCTCGGGTTCACCGGCGTCAGCAACGTCCACGCCGGCAAGTCCTTCCGATTCGACGTCGAGGCGCCTGACGAGTCTGCGGCGCTGGAGAAGGCGACCGCACTCGCGCAACGACTTCTCTCGAACCCGGTCATCGAAGACGCCACGGCGCGCCTCGCGCAGAAGGTGTAACGAATGACCCGTATCGGCGTCGTCGTCTTCCCCGGATCGAACTGCGAATACGACGCGGCGTCCGCCGTGACCGAATTGGGCGCGGAGTCTGCGTTCGTGTGGCATTCCGAAAGTGACCTCTCAGGATTCGACGGCATCATCCTGCCCGGAGGTTTCGCCCACGGCGACTACCTGCGACCAGGAGCTTTGGCCAGGTTTTCGCCGGTCATGGAGGCCGTCGCACGCTACGCCGCCGAGGGTGGACCCGTGCTCGGCATCTGCAACGGCTTCCAGGTCCTCGCGGAGGCCGGGCTCCTGCCGGGGGCCCTCCAGAAGAACCGGGGGTTGACGTTCCTGAGCCAGCCGACGACGATCATCGTGGACTCGACGTCGTCGGTGCTCACGCGCAACGCCACGAAGGGCCAGGAACTCGTCGTGCCAATCAACCACTTCTCGGGTGCCTACACCTGCGACGACGCGACCTACGACGCACTCGTCGCCAACGACCAGATCGTGCTGCGCTACAAGGACAACCCCAATGGCTCGCGCGACGACGTCGCGGGCGTCGCCAATGAGGCGGGCAACGTGGTAGGCCTCATGCCACATCCCGAACGGGCGATGTCGACACTGCTTGGCAGCGCGGACGGCCGCGTGCTCCTCGAAAGTTTCGTCGGTGTGAACGTGCCCGCCGTCACTGCGACGTCGCGCTAAGTCGAGGTCCGCGCCAAGTAACTTGGGAAAGTGAAGAGCGTCCCCGAGCCACTGCACCGTGCGCTGGGGTTGACCGATTCGGAACTCGAGAGCATCCGCGCGGTCCTCGGCCGTGAACCGAATTCGTTGGAATTGGCACTCTATGGCGTCATGTGGAGCGAGCACTGCTCTTACAAGTCCTCGAGGATCCACCTGCGTCGCCTGCCGACCGAGGGCGCGCACGTGCTGGTCGGACCGGGTGAGAACGCCGGTGTCATCGACGCCGGCGACGGCATCGCGGTCGCGATCCGTATCGAAAGCCACAACCACCCTTCGGCGATCGAGCCGTACCAAGGGGCGGCGACCGGCGTGGGAGGGATCCTGCGCGACGTCTTCACGATGGGCGCACGCCCGCTCGCGGTGATGGATCCGCTCTTTTTCGGTGAACTCACCGACGCCCGCCAGCGCTGGCTGGTGGAAGGTGTGGTGTCGGGGATCTCGGGCTACGGCAACTCGGTGGGCGTGCCGACCATCGGCGGCGAGTTGACCTTTGACGACTGCTATTCGTCCAACCCCCTGGTCAACGTGCTCTGCTGCGGAGCGCTGCCGACCGATCGACTCGTGCTCGGTGTCGCGTCGGGCGTTGGGAACCTCGCCGTGTTGCTCGGATCGACGACCGGCCGCGACGGCATCGGCGGCGTCTCGGTGCTCGCCTCGGCGGGCTTTGACGGCGCCGACGGCGCCGAGTCGCTCGACGACGCGAAGCGGCCGAGCGTGCAGGTCGGCGACCCCTACGAGGAGAAGCGGCTCATCGAAGCGTGCCTCGCGCTCCTCGATGAAAAGCTCGTCGTCGGCATTCAGGACCTCGGGGGCGCTGGGATCGTCTGCGCTACCTGTGAAACGGCGGCCCGAGGTGGCGTTGGCATGGACGTCGACGTGACCGCGATCCCCTTGCGCGAAGCGGGCATGGCGCCCTACGAGATCATGACGTCCGAGAGCCAGGAGCGGATGCTCGCCATCATCACGCCAGAGAACTGGGACGCCGTCGCGGCCCTCTGCTCCAAGTGGGAGGTGCGCGCGACCGTCATTGGCCACGTCGTGGAACCGTCACGCTCTGGCGACGGTGCGGCGGTGGGGATGCTGCGGGTACGCAACGGCTTCGACGGCGAGGTCCTCGCCGAGGTACCGGCCTCGTCGCTTGCCGACGAGGCGCCCCTCTACGACCGGCCGCGGCGTCGGCCCGCAGACCTCGACGCCATCGTCGGCGACGACCCCACCGACGACGAGCCGATTGGCTCGGTGAACGATGACGTGCTCGGCATGCTGATCGACCCCACCTGGGTCTATCGCCAGTACGACTCGCAGCTCTTCCTCAACACCGTCGTCGGACCGGGACGAGACGCGGCGCTGCTGCGACTCGCCGGGCCGGGACTCCCCGTGTCCGAGCGCGGCATCGCCCTCTCGACCGACTCCAATCCGCGATGGTGCGCACTCGACCCGCGCGCCGGCACGGCGCTGACGGTGGCCGAGAGCGTGGCCAACCTCGCCTGTGTCGGCGCGACCGCGAAGGCGGTCGTCAACTGTCTCAACTTCGGCAACCCCGAACACCCCGAGGTCATGTGGCAACTCTCCGAGTCCATCGACGGCATGGCCGAGGCCTGTCGTGGCCTGGGCCTCCCGGTCATCGGCGGCAACGTTTCGCTATACAACGAGAGCGGCGGCCGCGACATCGACCCCACACCGGTCGTGGGTCTGCTCGGGGTCGTCGCGTCACTCGTGGCGCCCCCACCGGGTTGGTCGTGGCGCGAAGGTGACACGATCATGCTGGTCGGCGAGCGCCACGCCAGCGGGCCGCGCCCCTTTCCACTGGGCGGTACTCGCTGGGCGACGCGTCGTGGCCGACGCGGTGGTCAGGTTCCCGGCTTCGACGCGGCGTCGCTCAACGCGGTGTTCGCGTTCGTCGCGGGCGAGGTCTCGAGGATTTGCGCGGGGGAGCCAAGCGACGTGACTGCGGTCCATGACGTGGGCGGTGGGGGAATGACCATGGCGCTGGCGGAGATGGTCGCCGTCACGGGGCACGGCGCGACGATCGGCGAGGTGGAGGGCCACGCGGAACTCTTCGCAGAGTTTCCCGGGCGTTTCGTCATGGCCACGAATGACCCTTCGGCATTCAGCGAACGTGCGGGCGCCGCAGGCATTCCCGTCGTCGCTCTCGGGGACGTCGGCGGCGAACGCCTGCGAATCGGAGCTTCGCTCGACCTGTCGGTCGAGGAGATAACGGCGCGCCGCCGTGACGCACTTGAGGACGCGCTCGACAAGGTTGGCTAGCGAGCATCCTTTAGTTCGTCGAGGATCTCGTGAGGGATACGCAGATCGCCTGATCGCCCCCGACCGAGTTCCACGTCGGGTTTGTAGGTCCCGTGGTAGTCCGAGCCCCCCGTCGGAATCATCCCCGCGTCGCGGGTCAGCTTCACCATCAGGGCGCGGATTCCGGCGCTCGTGCCCCCGTAATGGGCTTCGACGCCCTTGAACCCTCGCTCGCGCAGTGACCCCATCACTTTGGGCATCGTGCTTTCAATCGAGGCCGGATTGATCTCATCGACATAATTGATCAGCGGATGGGCGATCGAAAACACTGTGCCCGAGCCCTTCGCCGCCCCGATGAACTGGTCGATCCCCATACTGGTCTTGGACACGTAGGCCGCTCCACCGACGCCGAGCCAGTCGGTGAAGATCCGATTCGTGGTCTCGACGCTCGGTTCGCCGACGATCTCGGGGTGCAGGTCGACCATCGCCCGAGCGAAGTGGGGCCGACCGATGGAGTCGACGTTCCCGCTCAGCTTGGTCAGATAGGCCAGCGTGAGCTTCGTGAAACCCTTCTCCTGCAGGAGGTCGACGAGTCGTTGGTTGCGCAGTTCACGGTCCTGGCGCAGGTGGGCCAGCTGGCGCTGGAGCGGGTGATCTGGCTCCTGCGGCAAGAAGTACGCCAGGACGTGCACGTTGCGCGCCTTGGTGGCACCCTCGGGTCCTCGGGGAAATACGTCGTCGCGCAGCGAGACCTCGACCCCGTCGACCAACTCGAGACCGAGCCGTTCGCACGCCGCCGCCATGGCCGAGTGGCTGGAGGTGGTGTCGTGGTCCGTGAGGGAAATGGCCGAGAGGCCCACATCGTGTGCCTTCTGCGCCAGCTGTTCGGGCGTGTCCGATCCGTCGGAAAAGGAGGAGTGGGTATGGAGATCTATCACGCCAAGAGCGTACATAGGTGATGTCACCGCTACCGTCTGTGTGTGAGAATGTGTCAGTGCCTTCCGTGATGAGAACCTCAAGTCCACGTGAAGAGGGCGCGTGAAAGAAGCCTGCGGCGTCGTTGGGATCGTGGCCCCCGGGCGTGCGGTTTCGCACCTTTGCTATGACGCGCTCTACGCGCTGCAGCACCGTGGACAAGAGTCGGCCGGTATGGCCACGTTCAACAATCAGCAGATAACCGTCGTCAAGGACAACGGACTCGTGAGTCACGTCTTCGCCGAAACCACGTTGCGCGCACTCGCGGGAAATCTGGTGATCGGTCACACGCGGTACTCGACGTCGGGCTCGGCCAACTGGACCGCGGCGCAGCCCGTCTACCGATCGGCCGGGTCGTCGGGCTTCGCCATCGCGCACAACGGCAATCTCACCAACACCACGCAACTCGCTGACGAAGCGGGCATTCAGTTCACCTCGATGCTCTCTGACTCTGACCTCGTCGCCGAACTCCTCGCGCGAGAAGTTGAGTCGGGCATCTCGCTCGCTAAGGCGTTGGGCGTGGTACTCGAGAAGACCGAGGGCGCCTATTCAATGGTGGTCCTCGAGGCCGATGAGATCCACGCCGTTCGCGACCCCTTCGGATTTCGTCCCCTCTGCCTGGGTCGCCTCGGCAGCGAAGAGGCACCCGAAGGCTGGATCGTGGCTTCGGAGTCACCGGCGCTCGACGTCGTGGGCGCCACCTTCGTGCGAGAGATCGCGCCGGGCGAGATGGTGACGATCACGGAGAAGGGTGTCACGTCGATCCAGCTGCTCGACCCGGCTCCGGGCAAAGAGAAGCTCTGCATCTTCGAGTTCGTCTACTTCGCCCGTCCCGACACCTATCTGATGGGCCACCAGGTTCACACCACTCGTCGTCGCATGGGAGAACTTCTCGCCGCGCAGTCGAGCGTGGACGCGGACATCGTCATGGGCGTACCCGACTCAGGAGTACCCGCTGCCGAAGGCTTCGCGAAGGCGTCTGGAATCCCCTTCGGTTATGGGCTCGTGAAGAATCGCTACATCGGTCGGACGTTCATCTCGCCCGACCAGAACAAGCGTGCCGCGACGGTGCGGCGCAAACTCAATCCGTTGCGTGAGAACATCGAAGGCCAGCGACTCATCGTCGTCGACGACTCCATCGTTCGCGGCACGACGACGCGCGAGATCGTGAAGATGTTGCGCGACGCCGGGGCCAGCGAAGTGCACTTGCGCATCTCGTCGCCCCCATTCATGAACCCCTGTTATTACGGCATCGACACGCCGAATCGTGACGACCTGCTCGCCGCGAATCACTCGATCCCCGCGATGAATGAGTTCATTGGATCGGATTCGTTGGAGTTCATCACCCTCGAGAACCTTCGCGCCGCCATTCAACTCGATGGAGAGTGCTGTGACGCCTGTCTGACCGGCAACTACCCCGCGCCGACGCCGGTTGCGTTGGGAACCGCAGGCAGTCGCTGGTGAGCCGACTGCTCGACCAGCCCGACGGCGGTATGACCTACGCCAGCGCGGGCGTGTCGATCGAGGCGGGCGATGAAGCCGTTCGTCGCATCACTGATGTCGTCGCAACGACGAAGCGCGCCGAGGTACTCGGCGGCATCGGCGGCTTCGGTGGACTCTTCGCGTTGGACACCTCGAAGTACAAGGAGCCGGTGCTGGTCGCCTCCGCTGACGGTGTCGGCACGAAACTTGAGATCGCCCGTCAAGTGGGCCGTTACGACACGGTCGGCATCGACCTGGTGGCGATGTTGGTCGACGACCTGGTGTGTGTCGGCGCCGAACCACTCTTCCTGCTCGACTACGTCGCCGTGGGGAAACTCGATCCCGCTCGACTTGAAGAGTTGGTCGGCGGGATCGCCAGTGGCTGTCGACAGGCATGCACGGCACTCCTCGGCGGGGAGACCGCGGAACACGGTGGCGTGATGGCACCCGACGACCTTGACGTCGCGGGCTTCGCCGTCGGCGTGATCGAACGGGGCGAGCAACTCGGACCCGAGCGTGTCCGTGAGGGCGACACGCTTATCGGCTTCGCCTCGCCGGGGCTTCGTTCGAACGGCTACACCTTGGCACGGCGCGTCTTGATCAATGACGACACGGATTTGAGAGCGCCAGCGTGGGAGGGATGGGCGCGCTCCCTCGGTGACGAACTGCTCCTGCCTTCGGTCATCTATTCACCGACCGTCGTGGCGCTGGTCTCACGGTTCCCGGGAGCGATGCACGCGGTCGCGCACATCACGGGTGGCGGCATCGTGGGCAACGTCGTGCGAATCCTCCCACCCACGCTCGACGCGGTGATCGACATGGACAGTTTCGAGACGCCCCAGATCTTCCTCGAGATCCAACGCCGTGGCCACGTCAGCGCGAACGAGATGGTCCGTGTCTTCAATTGCGGACTTGGCATGGTCGCGGCGCTCGACCCGAGCACCGCCGACGAAGCCGTCGCCCTGGCCCGATCCTTAGGCGTCGACGCGATGGTCGTCGGTACGGTACGACCCGGTAACGCGAAGGTGACCCTCACGTGAGCGAAGCCAGAGAGAGGGTTCGAGCGCACCTCTTGGAGCACTCGGTGCGTCGAGGCGACTTCATCTTGAAGTCGGGGCGACCGTCGACGTGGTTCATCGACTCCAAGAAGACGATATGTGCGCCCGAGGTGATGGTGGACCTCGCGACGTTGGTGCTCGATCGGATACCGAGTGACGCCAACGCCGTCGGCGGGCTCACGATGGGAGCCGATGGCGTCTCCTTCATCACCGCGGGGGTCGCCGCCACGATGGGGCGTCACCTTCGGGCGTTCAGCGTGCGCAAGGAGGTGAAGGACCACGGCGCGGGCGGGCGAATCGCCGGCGCCCTCGAGCCGGGTGACCGGGTCGTCATCACTGAGGACACGGTCACCCGTGGCACCAGTCTGTTGGAGGCGGCGAACGTCGTGCGTGATTTCGGGGCCGAGGTCGTGCTGTTGCTGGCCGTTGTCGACCGCGGAGGGACCGCGGCATCGATGGCGGCACCGGAGGGGTGGCGTTTCGACGCCCTCTTCACCGCGGCCGATCTCGGATTCATCGACCAGGAGAAGTAGTTACTTCGCCAGTACCTCGAGCACTCGACCGCGCCAGGCGATCCTCTGGGGTGCGCGATCCTCGGGCGTGTGGCCGAAGCGAAGGATCAGGGCGTCGAGCGCTGGCACGATGTTGATCATCTGACCCTCGTAGCCGTTGGCCCAGTACGTGCCGTAGTCGTCGCCGTCGAGCCACCACTTCCACGAGTACAGATGGCCGCTCGATGCTTCGACGCTGAGCGGTAGCTGCGCGGTCGCCGCCCACTCACGCGAGATGATCTGTTCGCCGTCCCACTCGCCGCCCCTCAAGTACAGCAGACCGAACTTCGCGAAGTCGAGCGCCGTCGCATGGACGAAGCTCGACGCGATGAAGACGCCGCGTGCGTCGAACGATGCCACGGCGCTCGTCATCCCGAGCGGTGCGAAGAGTCGTTCGTGCAGATAGGCGTCGTAGGCGTCGCCGTAACCCACGATGTCCGCGACGATGCGGCTCAGCACATTGGTCGTGCCGCTCGAGTAGTTGTAGAAGGTGCCCGGCTCGTGTGCGAGGGGGAGGGCCGCGGTGAAGGCCGCCATGTCCTCCTTGCCGTCGCCAAAGAGCATCTCGATCACGTGGCTCGTCTGCCCTATCTCGTACTCCTCAACGAAGGCGAGTCCGTCGCGCATGGCGAGCAGGTCGCGGACCTGGATGTAGTGACGCGGATCGGACTCGTCGCGCCATTCGGGTACCGGCGCCAGTTGGTCGGGATCGAGACGACCCTCGTCGACGAGTGTGCCGACGATGGCGTGAAGGATCGACTTGGCCATCGACCACGACAGCAACGTGCTCTCGGCAGTGATGGGTTCACTCGGTCGATCGAAGTGGGCCTTCTCGCCGCCGTAACGCTCCACGAGGACCTTCCCACCCTGGATGATCACGACCGCGTTGGTTTCGGCGAGTTCCTCGTCGCGGAACATCTCGTCGGCCACGAGTTCGAGCTCCTCTTGGTGGCG
The DNA here is from genome assembly GCA_963804305.1 of uncultured Acidimicrobiaceae bacterium. Taxonomy (GTDB): domain Bacteria; phylum Actinomycetota; class Acidimicrobiia; order Acidimicrobiales; family RAAP-2; genus RAAP-2. The sequence continues at coordinate 366,450 of CAWDPR010000003.1, forward strand.
CGACGTTCCTCTCGGCCACTGCCGTGTCGGCCACGCGACGCCGCTCGGCTGGGGCGCGAACCTCGGTCGTACCTGCGGCAACTCGATGCTGGCGTTTTCCATGAGGCATTGTGTCACACCTGCTCGATACCTTCGCCTGATGACGACGAACGACGAGGCTCGAGGGCCGCAGTATTTCTACCGTTCGCTCTCCGCGTCGAGTCGTCATCGCGGGCGGGTGAGTGCGTATTTCGTGCAGCGTTTCAATGGATCGAAGGTCGTGGCGCGGATCGAACCCCTGGGTCTGGTTCACGCGACGATCGGTGATGAGCAGTTGACCATCCAACGTCTTCGCCGAAATCTCGTCCTCGCGGGTTCGTGGCAGAGCACTCCCAGTCAACGTCACACTCGGATCCGTGTCGCGCCCGCCCAGCTCACGCAAAAAGTCGCCCCACGGAGTTCATGAAGAATCCGTGGGGCGACTTTTTCTGGTGGTCGAGACCGGCGTCGATCCGGTGACCTCACGCTTTTCAGGCGCGCGCTCTACCGACTGAGCTACTCGACCTCCTCGTCACCCTTGCGGGTGTCGAGCGGACCTGACGGGATTTGAACCCGCGACCTCCGCCTTGACAGGGCGGCGTGCACTCCGAGCTGCACCACAGGTCCTCGGTGTTCTCGAAGTCAAGACCCCGAGACGCGAATCGTAAGTCTATACGGTCGAGGGTGCGTGCTCTGAGGGGCCACGACGAGGCAAAGAGTACTCGCCTCGTAGGATGCGCCCAGTGCGCAACGAAGACGAAACGACGTGGTCGTGAGCCTCACCGTCGTCTTTTTGGTGCTCCTCGCCGGGCTCATCCACGCGGTGTGGAACGCGTTCGTCAAGGGAATGACGAGCCAGACCACCAGTTTCGCACTGATGAACCTGGGCATCGCCGTAGCGAGTTGGATCGCGATGCCGTTCATTGGTCTTCCACGAGGAGCCTCGTGGCCATTCGTTCTCGCGTCGGTGGCCTGTCACGTCAGCTACGAGCTCTTCCTCATGGGTTCCTACCAGCGTGCGAACTTTTCGAGGGCGTATCCAATCGCGCGCGGCGTCGCACCGCTGCTCGTGTCACTAGGTGGACTCGCGTTCGCCAGTGAGCACATCAGTGTTGATGGATTGACGGGCATCGTCGTCATCGTGCTAGGCGTGATCAGTCTCTCCTACATCCGCAACTCGACGTCACTCGATCGGGCGGGTGTGTACTGGGCGCTCGCCACGGGCATCGCGATCGCTGTCTACACCGTGGTCGACGGTCTGGGCGTGCGTCGAAGTCACGACACCCTTCGCTACGCCGTCGCGCTCTTCGCGATCCAATCGACACTCTGGCTCTTGGCCGTGGTCGTTCGCCGCGGCTGGCGATGGACCGACCAGCCAGCGGCGATCACGACGGGCGTCGCAGCCGGATTGCTCTCGCTGGTGGCCTACACGATCGTGCTCTACGCACAGACCAGGGCGCCGCTCGGCATCGTCAGCGCACTTCGCGAAACAGGCGTCGTGTGGGCGGCGGCGATCGGGGTCTTCATCTTCAAGGAGGGACGGGCCCGCGCGATCCTCCTTCCGGCTCTTGGCGTCGCGATCGGCGTCGCGCTCCTGAGTCTCAGCTGACCGCGTCGTGACTTCGGTCGAAGGACCTTCCCCCGTTACTATCGGTCGAGTCTGGCGTTTGGGAGGGCAGCGTGTCGGAACGAGTCGAAGTAGAGACGGTGGTCGTCGGTCGCGGAGGGAACCGCGAGCTGCTCGCCGATCTCTACCGTCCGCCCGCGCCCAACGGATGCGGTGCCCTCCTGATCTTTGGCGGCGGCTTCGTCCAGGGCGACCGCACGCAGCTTCGTGGCTACGCGATTGCGCTCGGTCGAGCCGGTTACACGTCCCTGGCGTGTGACTACCGACTGGCCGGTGAGTCGAAGTGGCCGGCCCAACTTGACGACGTACTCACTGCGTTCGCCTACTTGCACGCGAACTCCGCGTCGCTTGGTCTCTCCCCGAAGAAACTCGCAGTGTCGGGGAACTCCGCCGGTGGCTGTCTGACGTTGCTCGTCGCGGGGCAAACTGCGCTTGAGGTCGCCGCCGCCATCGCGTTCTATTCTCCGGTCGACTTCCACAGTGAGATGACCAAGGCGACACGGTCGCCGTCGGAGATGCGATACCTGCTTGGCGAGGACGTGTCCCCGGAGCGACTGACTGCAGTGAGCCCGATCAACCTCGTTCGAGCGGACTACCCTCCCACGCTCTTGCTCACGGGTAACAGCGACGAACGAGTGGACAGCAGCGAGAGCGTGCACATGTATGAGGCGATCATCGGCGCCGGGGGTCACTCGGAGCTGCACGTCTTTGACGGACTCGGGCACGCCTTCGATCTCTATCCGGACTATGGACGACTGTGCGCGTCGATCATGATTCAGTTCCTCAACAGGCACGTGCTCGCCGCGGCGCACCCAGGCTTGATGGGTTGACCGCCGGGCCGGTCTGTCACGCGTCAGTCGTTCGAGAGCACCAGACAGAAGGGGTGGCCGACCGGGTCAAGGTAGACCCGAAAGGTCGTGCCGGGTTGGACCTCGTGCTTCGTCGCGCCGATTGACAGCACATGTCGTTCCCCCTCGTCGAGGTCGTCAACGATGAAGTCCAGGTGGAGTTGCTGGGGGACTAGCCCCTCGGGCCACGTCGGCGCAACGTAGTTGGCCACCCTCTGGAATGCGATATTCGGGTGATCCCCATTGTCGAGTTCGATCCACTCCACGTCCTCGGGAGCGAAGTCACCCAGTGGCTCCACCGCCAGGCCGGTGAGCTGAGAGTAGAAGTCCGCGAGAGCGAGGGGGTCCGGGCAGTCGAGTCCGACCAACTGGTATCTCGGTAGCGCGCCTGCCATCTTTCCTCCTGTGTCGTGTCGTGCGAAAAGCACGTGACGCCAATGCCCTCGGCGATCACGTCGTCAATCTACCGTCCGGCCACTACGTGCAACGAGCTCGATCTATTCGGTCGTCGTGAAGTCCTTCGTGGCGTCGGCGTACCACTGCGCCGATGGCTTGAGCGTTCGTTCGAACGTCGTGCGGTCGACCGCGACGATCCCGAACTTGGGACGGTAGCCGAACGTCCACTCGAAGTTGTCGAGTAGTGACCACTGAAAATAACCGCGTACGTCGATGTGGTCGTCGAGGACGTTGCGCAGTCCCGCGAGCGCGCCCGTGAGGTAGCGAATCCTCTGTTCGTCGTCATCGGTGCCGATGCCGTTCTCGGTCATGATGATCGGGATGTTCACCATGGACGCAGCGCGGCGCAGTGTGTACTCGACACTCTGGGGCCAGAAGAGATAGCCCATCTCCGTCAGCTCACCATCGGGATGCGCGACCATCCCGTCGGGCCCGATGACGATCTTGGTGTAGCACTGCACGCCCAGGTAGTCATCGTCGCCAACCGATCGAAGGTACTCGTCTTCCATCTCGTGACGAATTGACTCCACGAGCTCTTCACCGCCGGGCAGCGCTTCATACTCGTTCATCGAGAGCGGCATGCCAATGGGATAGTTCCCGGCGGTGGCCTGTAGGGCGTCGCGCATGGCTACGTGGCACGCACGCATCGCCGTGTTGACGTCGGAGAATCGTTGCCAGTCACTCTGTGCCGGAGGGAATGCTCCGATGAGATAGCCCATCAAGGCAACGATGTTGGGTTCGTTCACGGTGCACGCGATGCCGATGAGACTGCCGAGCGACTCGCCGACGACACGTGCGTAGGAACCCATCCACGTCGCGATGTCGGGGTTCTCGAAACCACCGAGGTCCGCGACCCACAAGGGGAGCGTGAAGTGATGCAAGGTGACGACCGGCAGGATCGACCGCACGTGACACGCTTCCAGGACTGCGCGGTAGTGCGCGAGCGCGTCGTGATCGATCACGCCCTGTTGGGGTTCGATGCGTGCCCACTCGATCGAGAGACGAAAGGAGTTGAGTCCGAGCTGGACGATCAGGTCGAGGTCTTCTTCGTAGCGGTTCCACGAGTCGCACGCCGGTCCGCACGGCTCCGCGCAGTGGGTCCCTTCGGCTACCTCGTAGCGAGACCAATCGGTGTTCGTGCCGCCACCTTCGATTTGGTACGCCGACGTCGACGTACCCCAGAGGAATTCGTCCGGGAACCGGACATCACGTTGTGTCATGGTAGAAAACTAGAACGTCGAGCGAGTCCAGGTGGTGTTGATGTCCGAATTGTCCCCCGACCGAAAGGCGGCGACCTCCTTCACCACGTTGCACAACCAGGACGTCGCCGCCTCCATCGCGTCGCTCGGACCCGACGACTTCGATGACGCGACACGGGGTCTGATCGCCGAGGGCCCTCGTCAGGTGCCGGGCCGGTACGGCCAGGTACTTTGGGACCGCGACGCCTACGCGTTCTTTGACGACCCCGCGTTCGACCGGGAAGCGCCGCCCACGGTGAATCCGAGTCTGTGGCGTCAAGGGCGATTGAACAACGTCGCCGGGTTGTTCGAAGTGACCCCGTCGATCTTTCAGGTCCGCGGGATGGACATCTCGAACATCACGTTCATCGCCGGCGCGACGGGCTGGATCGTCATCGACCCGCTGACCTCGCTCGAGACCGCCGCCGCCGCGCTGGCGCTCGTGAACGAACACCTCGGTCAGCGACCGGTGCACGCGGTGATCTACACCCATAGCCACACGGACCACTTCGGTGGCGTCTACGGCATCATCAGTGACGACGACGTGGCGAGCGGCCGGGTGGCGGTGATCGCGCCGTCGGGTTTCCTCGACGCGGCGATCAGCGAGAACGTGTTGGCGGGCACGGTGATGATCCGTCGCGCCATGTACATGTTCGGTGTGTTGTTGGCGAGAGATTCAAAAGGCCACGTCGACACGGGACTCGGGAAGGGAATGCCCGGGCTCCCCACGGTCGGACTGTGCCCCCCGACCAAGGAGATCACCGCCAACGGGGAGGAGATGACGGTTGACGGCGTGCGGTTGGTCTTCCAGCTCACGCCGGGCACCGAGGCGCCCGCGGAGATGAACATCTTCCTACCCGAGATGCGCGCACTCTGCATGGCGGAAAACTGCACGGCGACCCAACATAATCTGTACACGCTTCGCGGAGCGCAGGTTCGCGACGCGCTGCTGTGGAGCAAGTACATCGATGAGTCGCTGCGCACGTTCGCTCACCACTGCGACGTACTCTTCGCGAGCCACCACTGGCCGAGGTGGGGAAGCCCGCGCCTCAGTGCCTATCTCGAAAGCCAGCGCGACGCATATCGCTACGTGCACGATCAGACCTTGCGACTCGCCAATCTCGGCTTGACGATGAACGAGATCGCCGAAGAGTTGGCACTTCCTCCTTCTCTGGGAGACGAGTTCTTCAACCACGGCTACTACGGCACGGTGTCGCACAACTCCAAAGCGGTCTATCAGCGCTACCTCGGCTGGTTCGACGCCAACCCCGCGCACCTGCACCCCCTCCCACCGGTGGAGGCGGCCGAGCGATACGTGCACTACATGGGGGGCGCCGACGCCATCCTCGACAAGGCCCGAGCGTCCTTCGCGCAGGGGGACTATCGCTGGGTGGTGGAAGTGGTGAATCACGTCATCTTCGCCGACCCCTCCAACGAGGACGCACGACACCTTCAGGCCGACGCGCTCGAACAGCTCGGCTATCAGAGCGAGTCTGGGCCGTGGCGCGACTTCTACCTCACCGGGGCGATGGAGCTCCGGTCCAATGGCACCGTGTTGAAGGGAGTGCGTGGCAACGCGCTCGGCTCGGGCATCGTGCGTTCGATGACCTGTGAACTCCTGCTCGACCTCATCGGCGTGCGTCTCAACGGGCCAACGGCTGGGACCCTTCGTATCGAAGTGAATCTCACGATCGTCGATCGCGATGGCGAGGTATGGACGTTCGGTGTTCGCAACGGCGTGCTGCATGCGCGTGCCGACGAGACGCATCCGAGTCCGAGCGCCGAGGTCGCGTGCTCGCTCGCCGACTTCGCCGCGCTGGCGTCAGGTGCGCAGGCGCTCGAGGAACTGCACGCCCACGAAGACTTCTCGCTGCACGGGGACCGATCGCTCTTCGAGCAGTTCCTTGGCGTGCTCGACGTCTTTGAGTTCGGCTTCGAGATCGTTCTTCCCTAGCGCCAGCTGCACGCCTGATGGCGGGTGGTATTGGGAGCGGAACTCCCTGTCGATTTCTTGGTGCAGTCAGTACACTTGAGGGAAATTCCTTGAGAAAGCGATGCGATGACCTTCGACCTTCGTGCAGAGACGATTCATTTCAATGGGTTCAATGGCGACCCGGTGGAAGCGTATTTGGCCCAGAGCGTGACCGACGACAAGATCGGTGGCGTCGTCGTGATCCACCACCTTCCGGGCTACGACGAGGCGACCAAAGAGATGGTGCGCAAGTTCGCGGCCAATGGCTACAACGCGATCTGCGTGAACCTCTACAGCCGCGAGGCACCGGGGGCCAGCTCCGATGACGCCGCCGCCACCGCGCGCGCTTTGGGTGGCGTACCCGACGAGCGACTCGTGGGTGACGTGGGTGCCGCCGCGACGTACCTGCGAGCGCTGCCCAACTCGAACAAGAAGGTGGGGGTCATTGGATATTGCTCGGGCGGCCGACAGTCCCTCCTCGCCGCGTGCAGCCTCGACCTTGACGCCGCCGTCGATTGTTACGGCGCTTTCGTGGTGCTCGATGCGCCCGAGGGCAGTGGTATGAAGGCCACCTCGATCGTCGACAAGTTGGGCGATCTCTCGTGCCCGTTGCTCGGGCTCTTCGGCGCCGACGACCAGTATCCGTCGCCGGAACAGACCGAGACCCTTCGTGACCTCCTCCAAGGTCACGGCAAGGAGTTCACGTTCCACGTCTACGAAGGAGCGGGGCACGCCTTCTTCAATGTCGATCGTCCCTCGTATCGACCCGAGGTGGCGACAGAGGCGTGGGGCGAGGTGTGGAAGTTCTACGGCCAGTATTTGGCCACGGCGAAGTGAGGAGTACCCATGTGCACGTATGACACGCAGCGGGTCGCCATCAAGGGAAGCGCCAAGGGAACGCAGGGATGGTTTCGCGCGACGGCGGCCACCGTGTACTACGACCACCCCGTTCACTTCGGCGCGGGCCACGCCCTCATGGTCGACGTGATCAATCCGACGCTCGGACCAAGTTCTCGGGTGGGACTCGAACTCGACGCCGAGTCGGCGAGGTCATTGGCGAACGCGATCCTGGCGTCACTTGACTCCGTCCCGGTCGATCTGCTCGAAGGTTAGGTACACCGACGTCTGATCCCCCCGTCTTGACTCGAGCGACGCGCGATCCGAGCGATCGCTACAAGTGGATCGTGCTGTCGAATACGACACTCGGCATGTTGATGGCCACGATCGACATCTCCATCATGCTCATCGCGCTCCCCGACATCTTTCGTGGGATCCACCTGGACCCGCTCAAACCAGGGAACAGTTTCTATCTTCTCTGGATGATCCTCGGCTTCATGGTCGTCACGAGCGTGTTGGTGGTGAGTTTTGGACGGTTGGGCGACATGTTCGGCCGGGTGCGGATGTACAACCTGGGTTTCGTCGTCTACACCTTCTTCTCGTTGCTGCTCAGCGTCACCTGGATGTCCGGGACCGCCGCAGCCCTGTACCTCGTGATCATGAGGATCTTCCAGGGTGTCGGCGCCGCGATACTGATCGCCAATTCCTCAGCCATCCTCACTGATGCCTTCCCAGAACACCAGCGCGGCATGGCACTTGGCATCAATCAGATCGCGGGTATCAGCGGCTCGTTCATCGGGCTCGTCCTCGGCGGCATCCTGGCGCCGATTCAGTGGCGGCTCATCTTCGTCGTATCGGTGCCGATCGGGATTTTTGGCACCGTCTGGGCGTACGCCAAGCTGAAGGAAATCCCTCGAAAGGCCGACACCAACATTGATTGGCCCGGCAACGTCACGTTCGCGCTCGGACTCATCGCCATCATGGTGGGCATCACGTACGGCATTCAGCCCTACGGAGGGGCCACGATGGGATGGTTGAGCCCGACGGTACTCTCGGCACTGAGCGGGGGCGTCCTCCTCCTCTTCGTCTTCACGCACATCGAACGCCGGTCGCCCGATCCGATGTTCCGCTTGCAACTCTTTCGGATACGAGCGTTCAGCGCTGGGAGCATTTCGAGCTTCCTCGCGTCCGTCGGTCGCGGGGGGCTGATGTTCATGCTCGTCATCTGGTTGCAGGGAATATGGCTGCCGTTACACGGCTACAACTTCGAGCGCACGCCACTCTGGGCCGGCATCGCCATGTTGCCCTTGACGGTCGGGTTCTTGATCGCCGGACCGATCTCGGGTGCCCTGTCGGACCGTTTCGGTTCGCGCCCCTTCGCGACCACCGGCATGTTGGTCGCGGCGCTCTCGTTCTTCCTGCTCGAACTGCTCCCGGTCAACTTCAACTACTTGGAGTTCGGCGGTCTGCTGTTGTTGAACGGTCTCGCGATGGGCGCCTTCGCCGCCCCGAACCGCGCGGGCGTGATGAACAGTCTCCCCCGACAGCATCGAGGCGTCGGTTCGGGGATGAACTCGACGTTCCAAAATTCGGGACAGGTGCTGTCCATTGGCATCTTCTTCACGTTGATGATCATCGGGCTCTCGTCGACCCTGCCGTCCGCCGTGCTCCATGGCCTCACCTCCGTCGGCGTCCCGCTCGTCGATGCGCGCCGCGTTGCCGCGTTGCCGCCGGTTTCGACGCTCTTCGCGTCGTTTCTCGGCTACAACCCATTGGTGCATCTCTTGAGCCCCCAGGTGCTGGCGTCGCTCCCGGCGCACACCCAACACGCACTCGATCGGCGCAGCTTCTTTCCGTCGATCATCACTCGTCCGTTCCGCAGCGGACTGCACGCGGCGTGCGACTCGGCGGTGCTCGCCTGCCTGCTCGCAGCCGGTTGCTCGTGGCTCCGCGGAGGGAAATACGTGTACGTGGAAGAGGCTCCGGCTGCCCACGAGTTGATCGCGATGGCTGACTAGTACGTTCTGGAGATGGCGATGACCCCCGAGGAGCGCGACGGGACTTCGAAGCGTTGGCGGCGGCTCTCCTCGCGCTGGATGACTCCCGCAGAACTGTGGCGCGCCAATGTCCAGCGTTGGGTGGACGCGGGTATCGTCACGCCGGCCCAGGGCGACGAGATCCTCTCCGCGCAGTGCGGCGACGAACCGGGTCGCATCGTCTCGGACACCCTGTCTCGATCGCAGGAGCTCATTGCGTACGGCGTTCTACTGATCGTGGCCGCGAGTGCGGTGCTCTACGTGGGCCACTTCTGGCAGACAATGGGACGGGGCGGACACCTCAGTGTTGCGTTGTTGGTGGCCGCTGGACGCGCTGATCGTTGGGGACTCGGTCGTCCGACTCGCGGGGGGATCGGCGCGGCGACTCGGCGGCCTCCTCTGGTTGGTCGCCACGATCGCCGTGGCGACGTCGGTGTCGGACGTCATGGGAACAGGCGAGGGCCAACACGCACTGCGTCTGCTCGTCATCGGCCTCAGCGTGCTGGTCTCGAGCGTGCTCCTGTGGCGCAACCGCAATCGTCCATTGCAGTTTCTGAGTGCCGTGACCGGCCTCATCCTGACCCTGAGTGGGCTCGCCGCGGTGGGTCGGATCCACGTATCTTCGACACAACTGGCCCTGGTCCTCTGGCTGTGCGCCCTCGGCGTTGCTCTCGCCAGTCTGCGATGGCTGCGCCCGGCGATCACTGCGCTGGTGGTCGCGGAGGTCGCCGGGTGTGTGGGCGCGTTCTCCCTGTCGTTCCCGCATCATTTCGTCGGCGTGGTGCTCGGCCTGGTGACGACCGTTGCTGCCGCGGCGCTCGGGGCAATCCTTGAGCGCTCTCTGATCATCGTGCTGGGCGTGCTCGGATTCTTCATGTTCGACATTCGAGGTTTCTCGATCTACTTGAGGAGTTCAGATGCCGCGCTCGGTGCCGGGGTCCTCGGGTTGCTCGTCGTGTGCGTCGCGATCTGGTACGCCGCGAACCACAAGGAGCGCGACGCTCGGGCGAACGACATGCGCGCTCTGGTCGACGTCGACGGTGAGCTCTCCGTCTCTTCGTAGCGGGCGTTGGCTCGACGTCCTACTTCGACGTCCGCTTGAAAAGGCCGATGCCGTCATCATGCGCGATGAGCGTGAACTTCTTCGCCAGCCGGTCGAACACCGCTTGATCGGTTGAGGCATTGACCGGGATGGGCAGTACCAGGTACTGCACTTTGCTCGCCACCGGAAGGACCGTCCCGTTGTTATTGAAGAGTCCGTAGTTCCCGGTGTCGAACGGGGTGGGCCAGAGATAGATCTGCGTGCGATGGTCGAGATGAGGGACGAAGAGGTACCAGGCCGAGACGATGGCGTTGGCGGGAATCTTCCGTTCCAGTGACGCGAAGGAGCGCACCGCTGCACTGTTCGGTGCCCACTCACCCGAGACCGAGTTATTGGAGAACGGTGCCAGTCCCCAGAGGACGCACGACCAGAGAGCGCATCCTAGGGCGATGGTCGTGACGACGTAGCGTCGCGTCGGGGACTTCTGTCGAGCAATCGCCCACACGGTTCCGAGCACCAGGACGGGGACGAGGGGCATGGAGAATTGATAGGGAATCTGGTGCATGTACGGCAGCGTGCTGACCACGTTCTCCAGGAGGACGAGGATGCCGATGGCGGCGATCTCGGGTGAAAGGAGGAACACCCATCCGTTCATGAAACCCATCTGCCACACGTAGTACGGACGGCCATCGTCTTTGAGATAGGTGAAGAACGTGACGGGATGGGCGAACAGCGTGCGGAAGAATCCGGTCACTCCGCCAAAGGGTATGTCGCCGCTGTAGAGGCTCCCTTGGCCCAGCAGGCTCGGGATTATCAACTCGAGTGCGGCGGCCGTCCACGCGACCGCCCCGGCGATGATCCAGAGCCCCCACTTACGATCGCGTCGCCAGAGGACCCAGAGTCCAAGCGGCACCACGAGCAGGGCCGCGTCCTCTTTTACCATGAGCGACAACACGACCATCACGAGGAGGAGCACGCCGCGCGACTCGATGGCGGCGTAGATGGCCACCGCGATGATGAGTACCTGGAATGCCTCGGGGTGGAACTGTTGCATGTTGCCCTGCTCGAGCGCCGGATTGAGCAGAAAGGTCGCCGCGAGGGCCGTCGCGATGTACGTGTTGCGGGTGAACTTCTGGGCGAGCACGTAGATCGGAATGGTGGTGCACGCGATGGCCAAGGTCTGGAGCATCAAGAGACCTTGAGGTTCTGGGAACAGTCGGTAGAAGGGAGCGAATAGCAAGAGGATGAACGACGTGTGGTCGCCAAAAAGATTGCGACCCATCACCGTGACGAACGGGATGTGAAAGTGCGTCAGCAGCCACATTCCCTGATCGAAGATCGAAAGGTCGAACGGCGGGTAGCCGTAGCCGTAGTAGAGCTTCCAGCTGAGATAACTGAACCATGCCACGTAGGCGACGATCAGCGCGATAACGGCCCAGTGTTTCCTTTGCGTCGCTCCCTTCAGTGACTGGCGAAGGGACGGACGTGGGGGTCTCGAGTCGTCCGACGGTGCCGCGGTGGTCGGATCCACCGTTTCGACGTCGTTGGGCTCCTCGGCTCGATCATCGACGGTGAGGGATCCGATTTGGCTGTTCGAATCTCCCTCCGTGGTCGACATCGCGATCCCCTTCTCCACGCAATAAAAAATATTTCTCAACAACTGCTATTTCCCAAACCACCGTTGCCGCGTCTAAATCCACACACCGGATACAGCAAATCATGAACACCTCGGCAATTCCGCAGTTCCGACGGCGCGGTCCTCGAATGTTACGAGACGGTAACGGTGTGAGTTGTCGATTGAGCCTTGGCCCCTGGGTCGATTGTTGTCCGTCGCCACAGTTGCCTCACAGAAGATTCACAAATTCGTGGTGGATACTTGGGGGGTCCGCGTCCGCCAACATGTCCGCGTTGAAGGAGAAATCCAATGTCAATGAAACTCTCACATCGAACACTGCGGATCACGTCCGCCGCCGCCATCTGCACGACGCTCGCGTTCGGCACCGCAGGTATTGCGATGGCCGGTCAGCGATCGCATTCGCACAATCACTCGAGTACGGGCCGACGCGATCAGGGCCAGTCATCCAACTTCGCCGCCGGCGTGGTCACCGCACTGGGCACCAACTCGATCACGCTGAAGGACCGTCAAGGCACCACGACGACCTACACGACGTCGAGTGGCACGACGTACTTCGAAGGCAAGACCGCCGTCACCGTCGCTGACCTCGCGGTCAACGAAGAGGTCGGTCTGGAGCTGACCTCGACGTCACCCCAGACGGTCACCAAGGTCGACATTCGACCGGTGCTCGTCGCCGGATCGGTCACCGCCGTCTCGGGCAACACCATCACGGTCGCTGGACGTCACGGCACGACCTCGAGCGTGGTCGTCAGTCCGGCCACTACCTACACCTCAGGCGGCGCGGCTTCAACGCTCGCCGCGGTTGTTGTCGGTGCCGTCATCTTCGCCACCGGACTTCCGGGAACCACCGCCGGCACGCTTGACGCCAGCACGGTCGACATCAAGGCTCCGCACGTGCAGACCTTCGCCGCCGGCGTGGTCACCGCACTGGGCACCAACTCGATCACGCTGAAGGACCGTCAAGGCACCACGACGACCTACACGACGTCGAGTGGCACGACGTACTTCGAAGGCAAGACCGCCGTCACCGTCGCTGACCTCGCGGTCAACGAAGAGGTCGGTCTGGAGCTGACCTCGACGTCACCCCAGACGGTCACCAAGGTCGACATTCGACCGGTGCTCGTCGCCGGATCGGTCACCGCCGTCTCGGGCAACACCATCACGGTCGCTGGACGTCACGGCACGACCTCGAGCGTGGTCGTCAGTCCGGCCACTACCTACACCTCAGGCGGCGCGGCTTCAACGCTCGCCGCGGTTGTTGTCGGTGCCGTCATCTTCGCCACCGGACTTCCGGGAACCACCGCCGGCACGCTTGACGCCAGCACGGTCGACATCAAGGCTCCGCACGTGCAGACCTTCGCCGCCGGCGTGGTCACCGCACTGGGCACCAACTCGATCACGCTGAAGGACCGTCAAGGCACCACGACGACCTACACGACGTCGAGTGGCACGACGTACTTCGAAGGCAAGACCGCCGTCACCGTCGCTGACCTCGCGGTCAACGAAGAGGTCGGTCTGGAGCTGACCTCGACGTCACCCCAGACGGTCACCAAGGTCGACATTCGACCGGTGCTCGTCGCCGGATCGGTCACCGCCGTCTCGGGCAACACCATCACGGTCGCTGGACGTCACGGCACGACCTCGAGCGTGGTCGTCAGTCCGGCCACTACCTACACCTCAGGCGGCGCGGCTTCAACGCTCGCCGCGGTTGTTGTCGGTGCCGTCATCTTCGCCACCGGACTTCCGGGAACCACCGCCGGCACGCTTGACGCCAGCACGGTGAATATCTTTGCGGCCCTTGCGAGCCATCAAGGATTTGCCCCAGGCAATGGAGGTGCGGGACCCAGTACGGGACACCACCAGAGCCACACCACCGGTTTCGGTCGCGGCCGAGGTCGCCATTAAAGCAGGCTGACCGTCTCATTTACGAGTCCCCGGCGAGCACCCTCGCCGGGGATTTTCCTTTGAGTGGCACGCGAGTATCTTCGTGCGTCGGTATTCAGCCTCGAGTGCTGTTGAGTACGACGCCTGGAGCCGTACCTGACGCTGTCGCAGCGAAGTGACGCGGCGAACAGTTGGTGGCGATGTTGTCACCGGCGCACTGGTCGCAGAGCAGGATCAACTTGCGACACGCGAGATTGGCGCAGTTGTGGAACTGGCTGGTCGGGGTGTCGCATCGCTCGCAGCGGCCGATGACCTTCGTGTGGTCGCTGAACTCTTGGTGCATTCGGGCATCGAAAAGGTATAGCGACCCTTCCCAGAGTCCATCGTCACCAAACGCGTCGCCGTAGCGCACTATGCCACCGTCGAGTTGATAGACCTCCTGGAACCCGCGCTGTTTCATGAGCGACGACAGGACCTCGCACCGTACGCCACCGGTGCAGTACGTGACCACGGCCTTCTCCTTCAGATGATCGAAGACGCCGGCGTCGAGTTCGCGTGCAAAGTCGCGCGTCGTCGCGGTGTTCGGCACGACCGCACCTTTGAAGCGCCCAATCATCGCTTCGAAGGCATTCCTCGCGTCGAAGAACACTACGTCGTCACCGCGCTCCGCAACGAGGTCGTGCACTTGCTGTGGTTGCAGTCGGACGCCACCACCTATGACTCCATCCTCGTTGACGCGCACTTCATCGGGCGCACCGAATGAAACGACCTCGTCACGGACTCGAATCCGAAGTCGGGGGAAGTCATTTCGTGAGCCTTCGGACCACTTGAAGTCGATGGCCTTGAACGCCGGGTAGGACCTGGTTGCGCGGATGTACGCGGTCAGCGATTCGATCGCTCCACCGAGAGTGCCATTGATTCCGTGCCTCGACAGCAGAATTCGACCTCGAAGGTCGAGCTGCTCGCAGAGGCTTCGTTGCCACAGAAGGATTGCCTGCGGGTCGCTCAAGGGCGTGAAGCCGTAGTAAAGAATTATCTTCTCGGGCTTCACGGCTAAATCGTACCGGGCGCTCGACGGCGCCTCGCAGTGGCAACGACCGCGGCCTGTTACAGCTGTTCACCGGCCTGGACCGTGAAGACGCCGCGACGGCTGCGCCACGGTATGACCGGCGACGTCGTGCGCTGGTACAGCGCATAGTCGGGGTAGTGCGAGAGTGAGATCTTCTCAGTGAACCGGGTCGAACCGATGAAGAGCAAGGTGAGGAGGAAGGGTCCGATGACCGTCCATTCGACGAGTGAACGTGCGGACAACGCAGCAGCGATGAAGAGCAGCCACCACTGGGCCAGCTCGAAGAAGTAGTTCGGATGTCGCGAGTAGCGAAAGAGTCCGGTCTGGACGAACCCCGGCTTCGGGTCCTTCCCGGCTGCGATTTGGGCACTCTTGCGAATCTGAAAATTCCACTGCTGCTGATCAGCGACCGTTTCAGCGAACGTGCACCCGAGGAACGCCAGCGTCACGATGACGTCGAGCGGGCCAAAGGGTGTGCCGCGATGTTGGTAGGCCGTCCACGCCGGCAACGAGATCAGTACGAGCAACGCGTTTTGGTACAGCACGATGAAAAAGAGATTGAAGAGTTGAAACTGCCATCGGGTCATCGATGCCCGCAAGACCCCCCAGCGATAGTCCTCGACGCCGGAGTAGCCACCCTTTCGAGCGAAGTTATAGGTGAGTCGCACGCCCCATACGGTCACGACACTCGCCATGACGTCGAGGCGAACGTTGTCGAGGTGCGCGGTGACCGCAAAGACCCACACGTAGACAACGGGCACGATCGACCACAGCCGGTCCACCCACGACGTGTCGCCGGTTATGAGGGACGCGATCCACGCAAACGCGCACGACACGCCAGCAATGAGTACCACGACTGTGAAGGGTGACATGCCGCGACCCTACCGTCTCGACACGCACGTGCATTGCATCGCCGTTGTCTATCACGCCCCTATTGCAGTTGATTGACAGCCTGAAAGGCTCTTCACGTAGGGTGATGTATCGACGTGGAGGGTGCAGTGGGCGTTGACGATATCGATGCACTTCGCATACTGGAGATCGGAACGCCTGGAGAGATGCGGCAGCGTCTCAACGGACTTGTCCTCACCGGGCGCAAGCGCGCAACGGCCGGCCTCTTACTTGACTACGTACGCGACGACGTAGAACTCGAAACCGTAGGTGAACGACTCGCGCTCGTCGACGACGTCCTACGAAGGATCGCGATGGTCGAAGTCGTCCGGGTCAGTACCGTGCCGTTCGCAGAAGTGAGTTGGCAGTTCGCGCTGGCCGAAGGCGAGGGAGACGAATCGCTCGAGGAGTGGCGAGAAGGGCACCTTCGCTTCTGGTCGTCCGAGGGCGAGGTCGTGGACGACCACACGCCGGTCGTCCTGATCTGGTTCGAGCTAGTGGCAACAGTCGCTGGACGTTGAAGCACGTGGCGTCGGCCCTCGGGTGTTTGCGCCATTTACACTTTTGGGATGGCGCAAATCGATGACAAAGCACTCGCATCGCGGCTCTTCAATCGATGCTGGGAGTTACTGGAGCAGGATGAACGCTCAGCCGACGACGACGTCGAACTGCTGACGTCGGCACTCACGTCACGATTCCATTGGCTCGCCGCGGGCGGCCCGGAGCAGTGGATCATCAGCGATTGGATGGTGGCACGTGCCGCCGGTGCCACAGGATCGGTTGACACCGCACTGCGATTCGCCCTTCGCGCGTACGAAGCGGCACGGGCGAGTGACACTCCCGACTGGCTCGTGGCATCGAGCGCCGAGGGAGTAGCCCGCGCTTACGCGGTCGCTGGCAACACTGAGGAATTTGCCCACTGGGCGGCGCTCGCCAGCCGTCTCGTTGAGGTCATCGCCGATCCCGAGAACAAGAGTCTCATCGAGGGTCAACTCTCCGACATTCCAACTCCCTAATGGTTCACTCCGCAATCTTCGTGAAGGCACGTTGAGCGGCCGTTCGCACTCGGGCGTTGCCGTCGTCCATCAGACGCACGACATCGTCAATGGCCCGTCGGACATCGTGGGCCGCGATGACCTTGGCTGACATTTCCCGCACCCGCCAGTGATCGTGAGAGGTCGCCGCGATGATCGCATCGGTCGCACTGTCGTCCCAAACGTGGAGCAATCCGCGAGCGGCCCATACTGGGGGCCAATATCCGTCGATACCGCCTTCACGCCCCTCCAGTACCGGCCCCGCCGGCGGTCCACCAAGGACATGGAGGAACTCGGGTTCGACGTTCTGCATGTTGAGTAGCGCTACGCAGCCTCGCACGACCGCCGTGCGACCGCGCCGTCGACATTCTGCCTCGATTGAGGCCTTCGGCGTGACTCCCCAGGTGCTCGCCACGGGCGCCGCGATCAAGTACCGGGCGGCACGGGCGTGACACCGAGCCGCGTCGTGAAGAAGTTGAGGAGCTCGTCGAGCGCCAATCTGGTGGGCGAATCGGGGACATCGGAGTAGTGCTCCGTGAGCACCGAATGAGCGTTCTTCGGATAGCCCCAAGGATTTGAAGGCGACGAGTCGATCTCGATGCCGATGAAGTTCTCACCGAGGTCTTCGCGAAGGCGAGCGAATCTCTCACCCGGTGACTTCGAGTCGCCAGTGAATCGGAGTCCCATGACGCACAGATTGTCGGCGGCTCGACGACGAACTCTTTCGTAGTCGCTGTCAGAGAGTCCCAGTGCGCGCCGTCGAAGTGCATTCGTAGGTAGCGGTAACGAGGGTTGGCTGAGTGCGGGTGCAACGATCGTGGGATCGACGCTCATCGCGAGGGCGAATCCGCCCGTGAGGCACATCCCGACCGCCCCGACGCCAGGGCCGCCGCAGGCCTCATGTTCTTGAATCGCCAACTCGCGAAGATAATCGACGATTGGGCTGGTCTTATTGAGGGCTAAGAGGGTGAACTCTTTGCTGACGCACACTCTGGCGAAAGAGGAAAGGACGTAAGGGAGGGAGACGGGTCTACCCGGAGTGCCAAAGAGATCGGGAAGTACGGCAGTCATTCCTCGCTCAGCCACTTTGCTGGCGAAGGCGGCCACCAGGGGCGTGATGCCCGGTATCTCGTGAATGATGATGACCGCTGGACCAGATCCAATTCGATAGACGTTGCGCTGTCGTCCGTTTGACGCGGTGAAGGCCTTCATTTCGAAGCCGTTAAGGGCGAAAGGGACGACACTCATGTTTCTACCGATCTGTGGACTTCAACCATACTTTCATCGCGTGGCGTTGGCCAAGGTGCGGACGTTGCTTGCCGAACCAGCACGATCCCCACACGGTCACACCGGACGAGTTGGCGAGTTCGAAGTTGGGTGAAAATGGCCCAAGGTCATATGAGCATGCCTCCGCCGAGTGATTGTGCATCGAGACCGTGATGTGCACCACTGCGCCAAACGAATAGTGCGATTGACTCGGGATCGCGCTGAGCGAGACCTGACTCGTGGCGCACGTGGACGGAGTCGCCGTTGCCGCGAATGCGCATTGACCGTCAATGACAACTGGTAGGGCAGCGCCACGAACGACGCCGCGATGAAACGCCAACTTGACCGCACGGCGACCTCCTGTGATTGCTTCTTATAAGTGTCTGTCCGGTCGCAGCGAGGTGTTACCCCTCTGCGATGAAAATGCTCGAACCGAGGCCGCATTTTTGGAGAGATTCCATCATGATACCGAAGTGGTATCATGATGGAATGGCATTCACTGTTCGTACCGACGCGGCATTAGAAGAGGCGCTTGACTCGCTCACAGAGAGCGAAGGTATTTCCCGCCAGGAGATAGTTCGTCGTGCCGTCCTGGAGCGTTACGAACGATCCGATCATGTCAGTCGCACCGACGACGCCACCAGACGGATGGCGGTCCGATGGGGCGATGTCCTGGAGCGACTCGGCTCTGCGTGAACGACGTCGAGTACCTCGACCTCGACGACATCGTGGCGATGATCCGGATCCTTGAAGTCGGCCCCATCCGCGATGTCGGCCTCTTGGACTCGGCACTGAACCGTCCTCGCGCCAGCGCGTTTGGTGATGATGCATATTCAACCTTCGACCTCAAAGCTGCGGCGCTGCTTCAATCCATGACGAAGAATCATGCGCTCGCGGACGGCAATAAGCGCATCGCCTGGCTGAGTACCGTCGTCTTTTGCGATCTGAATGGATTCGCACCAGAACTTTCCAACGATGACGCCTTTGAACTCGTCTGGGAGATTGCAGGTTCATCGTTGGGAATCGGAGAGATTTCACAGCGACTCCAGCTTCGTCCAACGCAAAGCACGTGACAGCCGCGCCTTCATCACTTCGTCCGCAGGCGTCAGCTCTGTCCGACAACTTGGCGCTGACGTCCCAACCCCGCGATCTCCAGATCCATCACGTCGCCCGAAGTCAGAAAGGGCACGTCGGCGTGACCGAGGGCGACCCCTGCTGGTGTACCCGTATTGATGACGTCGCCCGGTTCAAGGACCATGAACTGGCTGAGGTACCACACCACATGCGCAATGCCAAAGATCATGCTCTTAGTAGAATCGAGCTGTCGCTGCACTCCGTTCACCGACAACTTCATCTCGAGGTTTTGAGGATTGATCACCTCATCAGCGGTGACGAGCCACGGGCCCATGGGATTGAAGGTCGCACAGCTCTTCCCCTTATCCCACTGGCCCCCGCGCTCAAGCTGGAACTCTCGCTCCGACACGTCATTGGAAATCGCGTATCCGGCCACGTAGGAAAGGGCGTCCTCTGGTGAGTCGAGGTAGCTCACGCGCTGGCCCAGCACGACCGCGAGTTCCACTTCCCAGTCGGTCTTGGTAGACGCGCGTGGAATCAGCACCGTATCGTCCGGCCCGACAAGTGTTCCGGGCGACTTCATGAAGACGACCGGCTCATCGGGTATTGCTTGTCCACTCTCTTCGGCGTGCGTCACGTAGTTCAGCCCAATGCAGACGATCTTTTGAGGAGAGCTGATAGGCGCGCCCACCCTCAGTCCCTTTTCAATCTCGGGCAACTCGGTGATCGCAAGGCGACGCGACAGTTCCTGCACGCCGCCGTTGCGAAAGAACGATGGATCGAAGTCGCTGTAGAGGCTGGAACAGTCGAGCACACGACCATCGGCCACCATTACCGCTGGATTCTCTCGACCAAACTCACCCACACGAAGCAATTTCATACGCTCTCCTCCAACAACTCGAAACTCCGGCGAACCCTTCGCCCTTGAGTGTCACGACTCCAATCGATACCAGCGATGCGCGTTCTCGTGGACGACCTCGCGTACCTCCGACAACGTGAGACCAGAGCACAGCCCCCGAGTAAGTTCCACGACGTCATCGAACGTCGCCACCGCAAGGCAGACTGGCCAGTCGGAGCCGAACATGACCCGAGAAGTGCCAAGGGACTCCAGAAGGAAGTCCACCGTTGGTTGCAGATCGTCTTGGCGCCAGTTCGGGCCAGCCTCGTTCGCCATACCGGCGATCTTCGCTGCCACTCTTTTCGTCTTCGCCATGGCACGAATGTTCTCCTCCCAGTCGTACGCTTGCAGGTTCGAAAGGTCGGGTTTGCCGGCCCGGTCCAAGATCATGCGCAGGTCCTCGAACCGCTCAACGACTCGTCGCGCAGACGTGAGCTGATCCGCTCGACCCATGAAATCGAACACCAAGCCTCGTCGCGCCAGGGATCGAAGACCCCGAATAACGTCGGAACGCTCCAGGAAACCTGTGTCGGCTTCGCCTTCTAACAGGTGACGAATGCCAACAAGTAAGTGGCCGTGGCGAGATTCTTGCAGCGCCGCGAGTCGGTCGTCGACGTCGCGGGCCGTGAGATCGACCCAGCCAACCACGCCGCGAACCACGTCAGATGCTCCCGCAATCGCCAGAAACTCCTTCGTCTCGTCGATGTCATTGAGTACCTGAATGAGGACGGAGCCATCAATACCCAGTCGTCGTGCCTCATCTTCGTAACGGGTGATCTCGTAGCGTTTCGCCAATGTTGGTGCCGCCGCGAGCCACGAGTGATCGCGCGCCTGAGCATCCCATACATGAAAGTGCGAGTCGATCATGAAACGCCGCCGTTCACTTCGATGAGGCGACGATCGTGCAGTTCGTCAAAGAGTTCGTCCGGTACCGACGAGTGGAACCACGCGATGTCTTTACTCATCTCATCGACACTTCGAACACCGATGACCACGCCAGCGACCGAAGTGGTCCGCACGACGTACTGCATCGCCGCTTCGGCAAGGCTCACGTCGTAGCGTGCGCACACTTCACGTATCGCCCGGACCCTGGCCAGCAACGTGGCCTCGACGGGACGGTAGTTGTACGTGGACTGGGCCGACGGATCGGCCAGCACACCGCTGTTAAAGACGCCTCCAACGAGGATTGCCACGCCGCGCTCATCGCAGAGCTCGAAGAACGAGGCGCCGACGTCGTCGTTCAAGAGCGAGTACCGGCCCGCCACGAGGACACAGTCAATGGCCGTCTCACGCACAAAACGTTCAAGCATCGGCACCTGATTCATTCCAACGCCAATTGCGCTGACGACACCTTCGTCACGGAGTTCAGCGAGTGCGGGATACGTCTCTTGCAACGCGACGCGCTCGACATCGTCGGGGTCGTGAATCAGCGCGACATCGACCCTGTCGAGTCCGAGCCGATGACAGCTCTCCTCGAGAGACTGACGAACGCCGCTCGCGCTGTAGTCCCAGACCCTCGCGCGCTGGGGCGTGTCGTAGAAACCTTCGATACCCGACACGTCCCCGTCGAAGGGCACGAGACGCCGCCCCACCTTGGTCGAGACGACGAACTCGGACCGGTCTCGTCCCGCGAGGAACCTCCCGAGGCGTTCCTCCGAGAGTCCAACGCCGTAATGCGGTGCCGTATCGAACGCGCGAATGCCCGCATCCCAGGCGGCCTGGAGCGTCGAGAACGCGTCATCTTCGCTCACCGGGGCGAAGAGATTGCCGAGAGGCGCACATCCCAAAACAAAGCGACCGTGACGGCCACTCGCGCCGATACCCAGCGAAGCCCACGCCACGTCCGTCACCACTCCCATTGAACGCGCAGCGTGTGACGAATGATCACGACGGCGCAGGCGCAATTCGTAGTCCCGTGAGTCCTCCGTCGACCGCGAGCGCGATGCCCGTCGTCGAACCTGATCGAGGGCTCGCGAGATAGGCAATGGCGCCAGCAACCTCCCCTGGCGTGACCAGTCGTCGATGTGGCTGACGGGCCGAAAGAGCGCGAAGCTCCTCCTCGGGGTCGGACGCTTGACTCAACAGTCTCTGGACCCAGGGGGTGTCGGCCGTTCCTGGATTCACACAGTTGACGCGTACACCTTCGCCAAGATGATCGGTCGCCATCGCCCGCGTGAGCGCAAGGACTGCCCCCTTCGTCGCGCTGTAGAGCGCTCGTCGCGGCAGACCGACATCGGCCGCCACGGAACACGTGTTCACGATCGCAGCGTGCTCTGAGTTTTTCAGATACGGAAGTGCACTTCGTGACACTCGTACAATGCCGTAGACGTTCACATCGAACACCCGCCGCCACTCTTCGTCACCATTTTCTTCGACGGTGCCTTGAGCGCCGATGCCCGCATTGTTGACCACGATGTCAATACCACCAAACACTTCCGCGACCCGCGCCACCGCGTGGTTCACACTGTCGGTGTCCGACACGTCACACCGTACGGACAGCAGACGCCCGTCATCTTCAGTAACGTCAAGATCAAGTATGGCGACTCGACAACCTTCATCGGCAAGGCGGTGCGCGACTGCGAGTCCGATGCCCGATGCACCACCGGTCACGAAGGCACTGAGCCCTTCAAACTCTCCCGCGTGGCGCTCGGCCGTTTCGAAAGATGCCGTCATTTCCTCTCACTCCACATCGTCAATAACTTCACTTTCTCCCACCTTTCGCTGTTCGTCCGTAGACACTGCACGTCACTTCGCGACAAGGCATCCAGCGCTCCCTCAGCGTTGACATTCACGTTCATCGCGATCATGCGTTGAGGGAGAGGCCCGACGCTGGATCGAAGAAGAACAGCCGTTTCGGATTCAACTCGAAGCGAACCCGACCTCCCATGACGAACTGGGTCTCTGGTGGCACCCGCGCCACACCCTCACCGCGCTGCGCAATGAGACCGGCCTCAAGACCCTCCGCGTCCTCGCTGTACATGCCCTCCGCCTCGACTCGACGCGCATCGGTGGAAAAGTGCACGAGGATCTCTGATCCCAACGCCTCGACGAGATCAACGTCGCCCTCGAAGAACACAACGCTCTCGTTGTCCTGCGTCGTGGTAGCCGCGATACTCAGACTCTCGGGTCGCATCCCCACGACCACCTCGCTGTTGGCGAATCTCGTAAGCGAGGGGTTCGCCACACGTACAGCCTCGGGAAGCTCGATGGATTGACTTCCGAGATGCAGGACCATCGCTCCCTCTCCGAGGCCAGCTTCGAAGAGGTTCATCGATGGTGATCCCATGAAGCCCGCCACGAAAATATTGACCGGGTGGTCATAAATAGCCTGCGGCTTGTCGCACTGCAGAAGAACGCCCGCTCGCATCACCGCAACCCGATCCCCCATGGTCATCGCCTCGACCTGATCGTGCGTGACGTAAATCGTTGCCACCCCGAGGCGACGCTGGATTCGAGCGACTTCCGCGCGCATCTGGACGCGGAGCTTCGCGTCGAGGTTCGAGAGGGGCTCGTCCATCAAAAAGGCCTTTGGTTCACGAACGATGGCCCGACCCATGGCGACGCGCTGGCGCTGACCCCCCGAGAGCTGCCCGGGCTTGCGATCAATCCACTCGGTCAGGCCGAGGATCGCCGCCGTTTCGTGCACCTTCCTTAGAACCTCATCCTTGGGTGTGTGTTTCATCTTGAGAGCGAAGCCAATGTTTTCACCGACCGTCATGTGTGGATAGAGCGCGTAGTTCTGAAAGACCATCGCGATGTCACGATCGCGAGGTGAGACGTCATTCATGACTCGCCCATCGATCCGCAACACCCCACGTGAAATCTCCTCGAGTCCGGCCACCATCCTCATCGCGGTCGTCTTGCCACACCCTGAGGGTCCAACCAAAATCATGAACTCGCCGTCAGCGACTTCGAGATCGAAGTCACGTACGGCCTCGTAGCCGTTGGGGTAGACCTTCGTGAGCTTTTCGAGAGAAATGGGGGACATCAGCACTTCCTTTCGTGCGGTGGGTGATGGCGTAGCGGGCACGCGCCACGACGGCGCTTCCCATCGACACCGCCGGGCATCGTCGAGGAGAAAGGAGACACGGGCGGTTCGCTCGGCACGTGCACCCTATTCCTTCGAGGCGCCGGCGAGCAGTCCAGACACCAGCGACCGTTGAGCGAAGAGGAACACGATCATTACGGGTGCCATCGCCACGATGGTGGCCACCGCGAGCTCCGGGCGGTAAATCGGCACTTGACCGCCCTGGCCGGGATTGAAGGCCGGCGTTGCCGAGAGCAGATCCTGGAGACCGATCGGAAGGGGGTAGTTCGTGCTGTTCGGCAGCATCACGAAGGGAAGAAAGAAGTTATTCCAGTTCGCGACAAAGGCGAAGAACGTGACCAGCGCGATAATCGGTCGCGCCAACGGCAGCGCGATACGTCGAAAGACGTCCCACTCATTGCACCCGTCGATGCGTCCCGCGGCCAGAAGATCCTTGGGCACCGATGATGAGTAGAAGATGTAGGCCAGGTAGACACCGAAGGGAAAGAACGAGAACGGCAGAATCACCGAAAGTGGTGTGCCAACCGCGTGCACAGCGTTGGCCTCGAGAAAGAGGGGCAGGACGAGTGCCGTCGCGGGCATGATCATGACGAAAAGAGTGACGCCGAGCAGCGTCCGGCGTCCGATGAACTGTGTGTGAGCGAGTCCGTAGCCCGCGGGGATCGAGCAGATGAGGGCGATCACGATTCCCCCGAAGGAGTAGATCGCGGAGTTCTTGAGCCAGTTCAAGAGCGCGTAGTCCTCGAAGGTAAACATGACGTGGACGGCGTGGGCGAGATTCTGAAAGGTCCCCAACGCGAAGGGGTTCTCGAAGACCAGTTGGTGGTCGGTCTTGAAGGGAGCCAGCAGCAGCCATAGCACGGGCACTACGAAGAAGGCCGTAAAGGCGAGAAGAACGATGTAGGAAATCGTGCGAGACCAGATTCGATTGAAGAGTCGCATCGTCACTCCACCTCGAACAGTTTCGTGCGAAAGACGAGCACCGCGGCGCAGAGCAGTCCGATGACGAGCAGATCCACCGAAATCGCCGCGGCGTAGTTGAAGTTGTTGTCTTGAAAGGCGAAGTAGTAGGCCAGTTCGTTGGGTGACCACGATGGGCTAATGAGTCCAAGGCTCGCTTCGCCGACGAGTTGCGGTTCCACGAAGAGTTGGGTGCCGGCGGCGAACGCCAGGATCAACATGAAGGTGATCCATTTCTTAATAAGGGGCAGTTTTATG
The DNA here is from genome assembly GCA_963804305.1 of uncultured Acidimicrobiaceae bacterium. GTDB lineage: Bacteria > Actinomycetota > Acidimicrobiia > Acidimicrobiales > RAAP-2 > RAAP-2. The sequence continues at coordinate 391,539 of CAWDPR010000003.1, forward strand.
CGAATCGCGGTCTGCCAGGCCCCAGCTCCATCGAGTTGTGCGGCTTCAATCAGTTCATTCGGAATGTTATTGAGCGCGCCGTAGGTCACGACGATCCATCCACCCGCTCCGGCCCAGAAAGCGATGATGGCGAAGATGAGGGGAAGGTGGCTCGGGAGAATCGTCTGACCGAGGTTCTGGAAACCGAACGCGCTGAGAAAGAGTCGCCAGGGACTGACCGTCGGATCGAGCATGAACAACCACACGAGAACGCTCGCCGCTCCTGCCAGCGCTCCAGGCAGGTAGAAGACAAAACGAAACGCAGCACTTACCTTTCTCGCAATGCCGTGCAACATAAGGGCGAGTCCGAGCACGATGACGAGAAGCGATCCCAACCAAATGAGCAGGTACTCGGCGATGTTCTCGAAGGCCGGCAGAAAGCGAAAGTCTTCGCCCGTCTTAATGAAGTTCGAGAGGCCAACGAAGTGTCCACCGGTCGTGGAGAACGCGAGAGAGATTGCGTAGGCCGCAGGCGCCACGCCAAAGAGAAGCAGAAGGATGAAGTAGCCGGATACGAAGGCGTACCCGGCTACTCCCTTCCTCTTCTTCCGTCGCAACGGAAAGGGATAAGAAGCCGTCGCGTCCAAGGGGATTTGGTCTTTGCCAGACGCGACGGACTTCATGAAACCTTCCTGCTCCTAGGGCTTGGTGACGACGGTGTAGCCGTCGCTCTGGGCGTAGTCGGCCAACTGTGACGCAAAGCCCGCGAGTTGCGACGTCATGGTCTGACCCGAGTTCAATCCCGTCACCACGGTGCTACCGAAGACCGAGTCCGTACTCCAAGGCACGGGCGACCAGCCGGACCACACCTGAGTGGCCGCCTTAGCGAATACCGGCGCGATCTGATTCGAGTACAGGCCTGACGCCTGCTGGCCGGCCACCCACTTGGTCTCGTCGGCCACGTAGGCAGGGTACCCAGGGGAGATGCCTTGGCTTGCGTACGAAGTGGAAAGCCACGTAAGGATCGACGCCGTCAGCTTCTTGGTAGCCCCCGACACGTGAGAGGACATGAACCAAAGTCCGCCACCCACTTCACCGGTCACGGTTTGACCACTTCCCCAACTGAGAGGATCGGCCACCGCGAGGTCACCCTTCGTGACGATGCCCGGGAACAGGTACTGACCGTACCAAGCGGGACCGACCATCATGAGGATCTTGTTGTTGTAGGTGGTGCCGAACGTCGACGAGAAGACACTGTCGGTGGTCACGGCTCCGTCTTTGATGAGCGGGTCGATCAACTGCGTCGCGCGAGTGCAGTTCGTGTCCGCCGCGTTGATGTCAATGGTGTCCGCCTTCACGACATCGTTCACGTGACACTCACTCGGCCATAGATAGATGTCATCGTCCCAGTTGTCGCCAACGCTTCCCACAATGTATCCGGGGTGTTGCGTCGCCACCTGTTCGCCGAGCGTCTGCCACCCCTGCCACGTCGTAGGGACGGTGTAGCCAAACTGCGTCATCAACGCGCTGTTGTAGAACAACACGTTCATCGCGAGGTCATTTCGAAGACAGTAGACCTTGCCATTGACCGTGCATCCAGCGAGTGTTCCCTTGGCGTAGCCGCCGAGAACCTTGCTCGATACGGCACCCTTGTTCAGTACCGCTGGGTAGTTGAACTGTGAACTCGCCAACGATGCGGCGTCGTTATTTTCCTCACTGAACACGATGTCGGGCCAGCCACCCTTCACGCGGTTGTCCAGGGCGATCTTGGACTGCAGGACGCCTGAACCGTTGGCGTTCCCGTTGTAGATCACCATGTCGACCTTCACACCAGGGTGAGACTTCTCGTAGGCCTTCACCTGCGGCACGCGAGTCGAGTCAACCCAGATGGATATGGTCGGCTTCTTGGTGGCGGCCGACGACGACGCCACCGAGACGCCAAACGTTGCGATCATCAGCGAAGACGCGAGAATCGCCACCACCGATGATCTTCCCCTTGGGCGGATTCGTCGCCTCTGGTCACTACTCTTTATCCGTGAACTCATGCTTTGTGTTCCCTTTCTGTCTGTTTGCTGTTTGCTAATTCATGAACAATTCGCATCGCGGTACTTCGCTCTTTCACTGCGTCCAATTCGTCGACGACAAGTCGACGACGTACGGTTCCAGCTCAGCCGGATAGTGGGGACCCATCGGTAGGCCAACTCCTGGACCTCGTGGCGCCGCGACGATGCCCCGCGCGTCGATGCCGTCTTCTCGTCGAACTGGAAGGCAAGTCACCAAGGACTCGTAGTACGTACAGTTCGGAATCGCCATGCAGAGATGGCGGGCGTAGATGGTGTTCCCGTGGGGTTCTGCCCGGAGACGAAAGGCGTCCGCGAGGTGCGCAATGCGCATCGCGCCGGTAAATCCCCCACGAAGTTCGGTGCTGGTGCGCACGAAGGTCGCACACCCGCTCTGGATGAAGTCTGCGGTGTTCATGTGTACGCCGTCGGAAGTCTCGGCGACGTTGAGCGGCACGCGAACCCTTTCGGCTAGCCACTTGTAGGCCGTGACACTGAACTCGCGCATGGGTTCCTCGTACCACAAGAAACCTGCCTCGGAGAGCGCGTCGCCCACGTACACGGCGTCGGCGAGATCGAAACCCGCGGAACCGTCGTACATGAGAGGAACGTCGGGTCCGACGAGATCTCGAATAGCGAGACAGAGTGCGGCGTCGCGGCGGGCGTCGCCCCACGCGTGAAGTTTGATGGCCGGGTAGCCCAACTCCAGGCACTGCGTCACGACGTCGACGAACTCTGCTTGGGTTGCGAAGGTCGAGGTCGATGCGTAGGCCTCGATTTCATGACGAGCGCCCCCGAGGACTTCCCACGTCGGTGCGCCGTACAGCCGTCCCGCCAGATCCCAGAGTGCAGTATCGACGAGACCGAGGACATTGATGGGAAACTCCATGACCCGATCCAGCTCCCACATCCGGTGCCAGAGCCGTTCGCGTTGGAGCGGATCGGCACCGACGAGTTCCTCGCGCAGTACGCGATCAACGAGGTCGGCCACGATCACACCGCTGCCGGGTCGAGGGGCAATCGCCACGCCTGACAGGCCGTCGTCGGTCGTGACACGAAGTACTGACACCAGGCTCTCCCCCGAGCTGCCGGGAAGGCCATCGCGCCACGCGAAGGCGGGGTCCGCGCCAGGTGCCGCTACCGCGAAACTCTCAACGTTCGCAATCTTCACTGTCCCCCACTTCATCCTTTGTGCTCTCTCGCACAACGAAGTCAACCCCACCCGCGCTGCAGTAGCCACATTCATAGCACAACATTCGTATGATAACATACGTATGTTGTGAGCCCCACAAGAGCAAGGTCCCCTCGATGCGGTACATAAGATGTATGAGGTGCAATGAGTTCTGTTGGGGTTCTCGGCCGGAGGCTAAATGACGGATGTCTCAGAAGTTGGGCCAAAAACGGCCTTTAGTTTGACCTCACTGGTCGCCCACCCTGCCCCACCGCGGCCCGCCAGTCTGGGTGTCGCCGTATTGCAGACCTTGATCGAGAATATTGTGGGCGGCGAGATTGCTCCCGGGGCCACTCTTCCCACGAATCCGGAACTGTGCGTGGCATTTGGCGTGAGTCGCACCGTCGTGCGAGAGTCCCTGAAACTACTCGAAGAGAAGGGACTGGTGCGGGTTCGCCAGGGTCAGGGAACGACCGTTGCGCCGACCGACCAGTGGAATCTTCTCGATCCCCTCGTGCTCGAGGCCGCGGTTCGCTACGACGAGAAACTCGAAATCCTCGACGACGTGGTCGACGTACGCGTGGGACTTGAAAGCCTTATGGCTCGACGCACGGCCAAGAAGATTACTGACGACCAGTTGGCTGAGCTTCGTGACGCTTTCGCCGTCCTCGAATCTCTTCTCGATAACCCCGATGAGTATCTCTTGGCCGACGTTGAATACCACGACGTTATCCTTCGAAGTTCTGGCAACAAACTGGGACGTTCGATAATTCGAACCGTCCATCCCTACGCCCGAGCGAGTAACCGCTACAACCCTCATATACGTAACGCGGAAATCGCTCTCTCGCACGAAGGCCATCTCAAAATTCTCCAGACCATTTCGTCGCGCGACGAGGACGGAGCATTCCTTGCGATGCACGACCACATCATGAGCGGTTGGTTGCGACGGAAGAAAGCCCTCAGTGAAGATCGAGAGTGAGCATGCGACAAACGGGCGCGTCGGGTTCGCCATGATTAACTTCATCAACACCTGGTAATCCATCCACCTACAGCGACGACGGACCAGCCCAGTGCCCGGTAGTCGCTAATCCGCGCCGGATCGGATGACATCTCGTCCCGCGTCGACAACTGTCAGCGAAAGGTCCATAATGAAGAGACAGATCCCCAGAGTCCGAGAACTCGCGCCGCTCCTTCGATTCCGCGCGCCCCACCTGAGCACCAGGCAGAGCCGGCTGGCGTCGGCGCTCACCATCTGGGATTTGCGCGACATTGCAAAACGCCGCACCCCTCAAGGTCCCTTCGACTACACCGACGGCGCCGCCGAAAAGGAACTCTCCCTCGCTCGTGCGCGACAGGCCTTTGAAGACATTCAACTGAATCCAGGGATTTTGCGCGATGTCGCGTACGTCGACACGTCGACAATGGTCCTTGGAGGTCCTGTCGCCCTTCCCTTCGGCATTGCACCCACAGGCTTCACTCGAATGATGCATGCCGAGGGCGAGGCGGCGGGGGCGGCCTCCGCCGGTGCCGCCGGCATCCCATTCACGCTTTCTACACTGGGCACCCGCACGATCGAAGACGTCGCGGCAGCAAATCCCAGTGGTCGAAACTGGTTCCAGCTCTACATGTGGAAGGACCGTGAACGTTCCCTTGCCCTGATTGAGCGCGCGGCCGCGGCGGGTTACGACACGCTGCTCGTTACCGTCGACGTGCCGGTGGCCGGCGCGCGGCTCCGCGACGTGCGAAACGGCCTCACGATCCCACCCCAACTGACGCTAAAGACGGTCCTGAACTCGGCATCCAAATGGGAGTGGTGCTTTAACTTCTTCACGACCGAACCGCTGGCGTTCGCAGCATTCAAGAGCTGGCCCGGTACCGTGGGCGACTTTCTCGACTCAATGTTTGATCCCACGGTCACTTTCGACGATCTCAAGTGGATTAAAAGTCAGTGGCCGGGCAAACTCGTCGTGAAGGGAGTGCAGAGCCTGGCGGACGCAAAACGACTCGCTACGACGGGCGTTGACGCGATCACTCTGTCGAATCACGGGGGACGACAACTCGACCGCGCTCCGGTGCCATTTCACCTGTTGCCCGACGTCGTGCGCGAGGTCGGACGTGATCTCGAGGTTCATCTCGATACCGGCATCATGAACGGCGCCGACATCGTGGCCTCAATTGCCTTGGGCGCGTCCTTCACACTTATCGGACGGGCATACCTCTACGGCCTCATGGCCGGTGGGCGCGAGGGTGTCGACCGCGCCATTGAGATTCTCTCGGGCGAAGTGACGCGGACCATGCAGCTGCTGGGCGTGAGGAGTCTCGCGGAACTTGAGCCGAGCCACGTCACGCAACTTCGACGTTTGATTCCAATCCTCAGAGCGCCCGACTAACCACGACGACGGGGCAAGAACCAACTTGCCATCGATCTTTCGATTTCGTGTGCACACCTAAAATGGCTCGCGCAATAATCAAGCGTTGGATCTCAGAGGTCCCTTCAAAGATCGTGTAGTTCCTGTAGTTGCGACCAGAAGTAATGGTCGCGACACCTTTCGTAGAACGATCGACCCACAACTAAATTGGAAGACCAGTTGTAGACCCGATTTGGTCCGATCCCGGTCCCCGTTAATGGCTCTCGCGCGAGCGCCATTGCGAGTCGCGGTCTGCATCACTTCGGAGTGACGATTTCCCACGCGAGAGGTTCGCCATCGAGAACAGCTGGCAAGACTCCGTTCGCTGCCTCTGGTGAGAGCCAGATCGTGGCGGCCAGAGCGCGGGCCGCAGCCACCGCCTCAAGGTTGAGTAGGTTTAACTTAGGGTGGCGCCCGTCAATCTCAACCATGAGCGATACGAGTTGCCGTGTGATCACCCAGCGCGCCAACGATGAAAAACTGCCGACCCAGACCATCAGGCGTGATCATTTCCTTGCTCACACCTGCGCGGAAATCGGAACCGCTGGCGATTCGAGACTCGCGTTCAAAGGAGGCACGCTGCTTCGTCTTTGCTACTTCGCCGACTACCGATACTCTGCATCGACGGTTCAATTCGCCGACAGACTGTCGCGATATTCCTCAGCGAATGTGCACTCCAGAAATGGCGCGCGAAATGATGAGTCGCTGGATCTCGCTCGTCCCCTCGAAGATTGTGTAGATATTTGATGGGACGCGTCGCTCCGTTCGAATGAGGGAATCTCGGGTCGCCTTACTCGATCCATTCACTCGCCATCAAAAACGCGCGTGTCGGGGGAATCCTTCAAGGATTCCCCCGACATGGTTCAGGCGATCAGTGCAGGGCCGGCTCTAGGAGCTCCGTCTCCGACAGATCCACCACCGGAGCGGCCGTTCCCCGAGAGGCGGCCCGCTCGGTCCTGATGTCAAGCACGAGCAGACTCAGGTTCGACACGACCGCCGCACCGATGATCGACGTGATCAGCGCCATGAGCCCGCTACCCATGTGGAAGCCGAATTCGGCTCCGACCACCGCACCGACACCCGCGGCACCGATGCCCTTGGCACGCATCGCCTTCGTCGTGTCGGTGCGGACCCATCCGGCGTAGACGCCGAGCCAGATCGGCAGCGCGACCGAGACCACTGCCAGCAGCTGGTCGTCGAGCAACAGGCTCGGCAAGAACCGCAGCACCAACAGTGCGCCGAGGAACCATCCACCGAGTCCGAAGACGATCGGACCGGCCGAGCGGATCCATGCGCCCGTCTTACGGCCGGTACCGCCTCGGCGGCGAATCCGGATCGCCAACACCACGAGCCAGATCATTGCCAGCAAGGCGACGCCGAGCATTGTCCCGAGGAGATCCTTGGCAATTGAGCCCTGCGTGGGCGATGGGGCGAAGCTAACCACGTTCGGGGTGTAGCGGGACGTGTCGACCTGTCCGGCGCCGTAGAACACAGTTAACAGCTGCGTGCCGACACCCGGTCCGCCATGTTCCTCGTGTTCGTGTTTCGCTAGATCGCGCAAGTAGTCAACGATGGGGCTCGTCTTGTTGAGGGCCAAGAGCGTGAACTCCATGCTGACGCAGGCGCGGGTTAAGGACGAGAGCGCGTACGCAACTGTCATAGGCCTTCCTGCGGTGCCCAGCAGACTGGGGAGCACCGCGGTCATGCCGCTTCGCGAGATCCGCCGTGCGAACTCTGCCACGAGCGGCGTTATGCCCGGTATCTCGTGGATGATGATGACCGCGGGACCGGTGCCCGAGCGATAGACGTCACGCGTACGTCCACTCGAAGCGGTAAAGCGGTTCATTTCGAAACCTTCGAGGGCGAACGGTACGACACTCATGAATATTCCAATCTCAAGATCTCAGCCATTATTCCAGTGAATGGGCACCGTGTTGACGGGTTTCATTGGCCCACTGTTGACTGGTTCTAATCTGAACAGCGGCCACGATTGTGATGAGGTCGTATCTGCCCGGTGGTCCGATTGCATTCACGCTTTATGGAGCTTCGCCCACGGTGGCGTCCCATCCTTTTGGACGATGTCGATCTATGTCGGTGCCACGACGAAGCAATTTAGTTGTATATATCGTCCCCTCGCTCGTGTGTGCAGAGACGAGGATTGAAATGGCGACTGCCAAGATGATCGGGAGCAGTAGTGAGAAGTTGCCAGTCATTTCAGCGACACTTGCGATCGCCGTGAGTGGAGCTCTCGTAGCGCCAGCGAAGACCGCACCCATCGCGAGAACGGCATACATCGCGGGCTGCCCCGCAACCGCGCCGAAGAGGTCATGGGCACTGGTCCCGAATGCAGAACCGAGCGCAGCGCCGATGAAGAGCGAGGGCGCGAACACCCCGCCAGATCCGCCGATGCCGATGGTGAGACTGGTGGCGAGCATCTTGCCCACGAACAGCACGACGAGGAACCAGAGGACGTAGTGGCCGGTGACCGTCTTCACTATCACCGGGTATCCGACGCCGTAGAACTGGGGAACGATGAGCAACACAATGCCGAGCAGCACTCCACCCGCTACGGGACGCGCCCATTCAGGACGACCGTTCCATGACTTGTCGCAGATGTCTTCAACCTTGTACAGGATCTTGGAGAATGCGACGCCGATGAGTCCCGCCACGACCCCAAGCAATGCGATGAGCAGATAATCAGTGACGTGCGGCACCATGAGTTCGTGGGGCAGCCCGTCGAATATAGGTGCCGTGCCGAAGAACTGCTGACCGATCAGGTCGGCGATCGTTGCCGTGCCGATGAGTGGAACCACCGCCTCCGGCGAGAACTCTCTGAGAATTAGTTCGTAGCCGAAGAGAACGCCAGTCAATGGCGCGTTAAATGTCGCGGCGATGGCACCGGTGGCGCCACACGCCACCAAGAGACGCAGCCGATTTGGCGGAAGCTTCACGAACTGTCCGATCGTCGAAGCGAACGCAGATCCGATCTGAACGATCGGACCTTCGCGGCCAACCGAGCCGCCGCCTCCGATGCAGATTGCCGAAGCCAACGCCTTGACGATGGTGACCCGCGGACGAATGCGTCCGCCGTTCTCTGCGACGGCGGCCATCACTTCGGGCACGCCATGGCCCCTCGCTTCCGGGGCGTATCGACTGATGAGAAGGCCATAGATCAATCCCGAGACAATGGGTATGACCAAGAGGAACCAGATTCCAAGCCAAGGGAGATGGGTGCTGGCAACGCGTCCCTGTTGACCGAACTCAAAGTGGCCAGTAGCGAGCCATGTCACGCCAAAAATCATCCAACGGAAGCCGACCGCCCCGAGTCCTGATCCCGCCCCCACAAATAGAGCGAGCAACATCATCCCGAGGAGAACTCGTCGATCAAGTGCGCGGTGGAAACCTTCCGATATCGCACGTAGCCGACGTGGGGCCAATCGTTGAGCCGGACGTGGCGATTCACCTTCGTTTGTGGCGGCCATCTCTCGTCCCCAGTTATAGCGTACGCGTACACTATATTTGTTCTATGAGGTCAGCGGGGTCATCTTCGGGAGCGTCCGCTTCATCTCGCCGGCGAGCACCCCGCGGTTCTCTGACGAGGGGCCAAATCCTCGAGGCCGCCCTGGGACTTCTCGAAAACGGTGAGGTCAATCTCAGTATCCGACAGTTGGCGACGCAACTTGGAGTCTCTCCTATGGCCATCTACCGGCATGTTCGGGACAAGAATGACCTGCTCGACGAACTCGTGGACCGCCTCCTCGCCGCCGTATGGCTGCCCGAACTTCCGAGCCGCATGTGGAAGGAGTGGGTTGAAGACGCTGCCGATCGCCTGCGCACCCTCTTGGTATCCCAGCCAATCGCGTTGTCTGCGTATCTGCGTCATCCAGTGACTTCACGAGCGGCCGTAGCCCGGATGGAGGCAATGCTGGAGATCCTCAAGGAGGGCCTTGGGAGCGACGAGCTCGCGAAGCAGGCATACGCGGCGGTACACACGTACACCGTTGGTTTCGCCGCCCTTGAGGCTGCGCGTCGCTCGACAATAATGTCGGAACTTGCTAGTCCCCTAGAGCGCGAATTGGCGGCGTTCGCGAGACCTGCACAGTTTCGTGAGGCACTGACCTCGCTCCTGGCGGGCTACACGGGCTGATCCTCGTATCGGGAACTTTCGATGGTCAGTATCTCCGTTAGGAGTGCTCCGACGCCGTGACACCTCGGCGGATCGCGATCGGCGGTCCCAGCTGACGCTGTCTATGTACTGCGCCACTCTCTCGACGCGCGTGGCAAATCACACAGATGGTCGTACATCGTGACGAGACTGGAGATGCCCCTCGCGTGCTCATACCAACGGGGGCCCTTCGTATTCAAGTACGTCGGCGAGTGGCGACGAACATAGCGGGAACTACGGAGTCCTCCCTCTGCATGCAGTCGCTGGAGCGTCGTTCGAATTGTGGACAGCGCTCCCGACAACTCCCATTCGATTTCGGACTTCACGGCGTCGGTGAGTGCCGCAAAGACGCCTTCGAAGTCTTGCCCTTCGTCGAGTGCCATCGGTGGTACTCCTCGCGCCATCATGGTTGCTTGATCGAATAACTGGCGTCTCGCGATGGCGCCACTCAGCATGCGTTTACTGACTGCGCTCAAATCGGGCGCTGCTCTGAGGACTCTCGTCACGTCGACAATGCAGGACTGACGGATCGCGATGTGTCGCAAACACTCCTTAGCCAAATTTCCGTAGGCATAGCGATTCTCGACCGACGAGCCTCGACTGAGAGCGAGCCCGTCGAACAGTTTCAGCAAGAAGTGATCCTCATTTGAGAGAACGTCGAGCGAGTCGTGTTCTTGTTGTTCCGGTGGACCGGTGAAGTGATCCGACTCGAGTGAGGGCACACGTCTTCGAACCGAGTTCGTTCTCCGCGACCCGTTACTGCGTTGGGCATCGTGTGGCATTTCACTAGCGCGTTGCGACATCGACGTCGCGGCGTTTCGTTGTTGTTCACGGTTGCGCTGGCGAACAGCGGCGGACTCTCGCAACGTTGAAAGCAGCGCCCTCACGTAGGTGAATCCAATCTTTGGCAACGTCACGAGAAAGGAGGGATCCTTCACGCCCCGCGACTTGTCGTCAAAGATGCCGTGGCCCCCGTAGTCCACCTCTTCGTCAGCAGGGGCGCGAAGATTTGATGGGCGATCCGGTTTCACTGGTTGCTTCGTCAACTGACTGTCCCACGCCCCGAGGGAGGCGAAATGGTTGCCGAGGCCCGGAAAGAAGCTGTCCATGACTACCAACATCTTGTTCCACGATCCGACGATGCGCGATCGTTTACCATCGATGGCGGTGTCGAAGATGGCTTGCGCCGCTATCTCAGGTTGGTAGATCGGTGGAACGGGTTGAGGATGGAAATCCATAGTGGTCTCACACCAATCGAATTGAGGTGTGTTCATCGCCGGCAAGTGCACCATTGACAGTCGTACGTCTAAGTGGTCATGGAGAATCTCGGCACGTGTCGCCTCGAAGAATCCGCGACACGCGAATTTCGAGGCGCAGTACGCCGACTGCAGCGGAATGCCCACGAACGAGAGCGCTGAACCAACGTTGATTATCGAACCCTTGTTGCGAGGTCGCATGCTCTGCAGTGCCACCATCGTTCCCCACACCTGGCCGAGGAAGGTGACGTGGACTGCTCGTTCGAAATCGGACGGTTTCACGGAATCAAGTGGTGAGAAAACGGTCGTCATCGCGTTGTTCACCCACACGTCGATGGCACCAAACTCGGACTCGATGCGCTCTGCGGCGCGTTTCACTTCGTCATAATCTGCGACGTCGGTGGGAATCGCCAAGCAGCGCTGACCAAGAGACTGCACTTCTTGAGCGGTCTCACGCAGGCCCGCGTCGCCTCGAGCGAGGAGTGCCACGTCAAAACCACTCTGCGCGAAGAGACGCGCGGTCTCTCGTCCGACCCCCGCCGTCGCTCCAGTGATTACCACCGTTTTACGATCGGTCATCACTTCTCCCTGACGCAAGAACTCGACGGCGTCCATTTCCGTCGCACGATTCTGAAGAGACGCAACCACTCGATTTTACAATCGTGCAAGCCCAGATATTTTGTGAAACGTTTGAGAGTTCGAGCGAGCGGCGCCGATTCAGGGGCGCCGCTCTTCGATGTCCACGATGCTCCCGTGGACATCGAGTTGGAGTTGGGGGGTTCATCGGAAACCTCTAACTCCCGTCGTGCTCACTTCGGTGCAGCACGCCCTTCACGCGTTCAAGACCTTCGGCGAATAACGCTTCGGTCGCATCTCGAACGACATCCTTCGCGTCAGGGTCTCCCTTCAGCAAGGCCTTCAATGTATTGAACGCGAAGGTGTGAGAGATATGTGGCGGCAGTGGTGGCACATTCTTACTGGTGTAGGCGTCGATGAGCGTGACGCCTTGGGTGGAGAATGCGCGATCGAAGGCGTCGCCGACGTCCGAATCACTTTTCACCCTGATTGCGGTGAAGCCCAAGAGTTCCGCCCACCCCGCGTAGTCGACGGATTGGATGTCTTGAGAGGTACTCCACACGGGGTTGGCGTCTTCAGTTCGCATCTCCCATGAAACTTGCGCCAGGTCGTCATTGTGAAGGACGACGATGATGAACTGTTGATTCACCCAATCGTTCATGTACTTCTTGATGGTGATCAGTTCGTTCATCCCCAGCATCTGGAAGGCGCCGTCACCGATCGTGCAGATGACAGGACGATCGGGGAACGCGAATTTAGCGGCTTCCGCGTACGGCATCGCGGCCAGCATTGTGGCGAGTCGTCCCGAGAGATCGCCCATCATGCCTCGTCGGAGACGAATGTGATGCCCGTACCAATCGGCGGTCGTGCCGGCGTCCGCCGTGACGATGGCCTGCGCGGGAAGCCGCTTGTTCAATTCGTGAAACACGCGACGGGGATTGACGCCGTCGTCATATTCCAGCATCGCCTGAGCTTCCATCTCGGACTCCCAATTTCGCATTCCCTCGGTCACCGTGTCTTGCCACGAGTGATCAGCCTTGGATTCGAGCAACGGAATCAGAACCTGCAAGGTCGCCTTCACGTCACCCCAGAGATTCAGTTCCGTGGGGTAGCGCAACCCCATTTGTTCGGGCTTCAGGTCAATCTGGACGGCCCGCGCTTGCCCGGTTTCCGGTAAGAACTGGCCATAGGGGTAGTTCGTGCCGAGTAGCACGAGTGTGTCGCAGTCGCGCATCTGCTTCAAACTGGGTAGTGAACCGAGGAGACCTAACTGTTGAGAATGATAGGGAATCTCCGACGGTACGACCTGTTTGCCACGAAGCGCCGTAATGATGCCGGCTCCCGCTCGCGATGCCGCCTCGAGTACTTCTTCGGTGGCACCGTTGGCGCCATGCCCGACCAGGAACGTCACTTTGGAACCCGCGTTGATGATCGCGGCCGCTTTTGCGATCTCGCTCTCCGGCGCGACGATCGCCGTGGACGGTGCGACCGCGCTCGAGCGTGACACCCACGTGGCGGGTGCTGGCTCGATCATCTCCATCGCCTGTACGTCGTGGGGGATCACGATCACCGCAGGCTCCAAGTGCACGCGAGCAGATCGAAAGGCGGTGTCGACCACCACCTGTGCTTGCTCCGGTGACACGATGGTCTGCACGTACCCCGCGACGTCAGCAAAGATACGTTCAAGATTATTTTCCTGTTGGGTGAATGTTCCGAAAGAGTTCAGTCCTTGCTGGCCCACGATGGCCACCACAGGTTGGTTGTCCATCTTCGCGTCGTAGAGTCCATTCAAAAGGTGGAACGCACCCGGACTTGACGTCGCAATGCACACTCCGACTTCACCCGTGAACTTGGCGTGCGCGGTCGCCATCAACGCGCAGACCTCCTCATGCGTCGGACGGACGTAGTGAAGTCCCACGTCGTTGCGTTCCGCGGCGCCGAGGGCTCCGTCGAACGCGCCGATTCCGTCTCCCGGAAATCCGAACGCGCGTGTGACTCCCCACTCCCGAATTCTTTGAATGACGAAATCGCTGACTGTTTTCATCCTCGTCCTTCGCTGATTGGAGGGTATCAATTCTCGTCAGTCATTTTAAAGAGAGTCGCGCGCGGACCTACCGTGCGCAACGCCCGAAAGAGTGCGCCGTACTTTCAAGTCGTTGGAACCGTGATAGTGCCGAAGTTTCTTTCATGGTGAGACCCTGCCGGCAGTTCCGTTACGGACGCTGCGTGCGTTCGCGGATTGGCCACGCTTACAATCTCGATGAGCCAAGACTGCGACTCAGGGTTGCACCAAGGAATCACCAAGGAGTCTCCACGATGGATGCGTTGCAATTCGCCGTCACGTTTGCCACGACGAGTCAACGTGACGTTCAGCAGAGTGCGTGCGGGAGGGAACCGTGAATCGTCAAGTGCGAGCTACGGCGATGTCGAACGTGGCACGCGGAGGCATTGTCGGTCGTTCATTAGCGGACATTCGCTCCGGACGGTTTGAGCAAGGTCTCGCGGCCCTGACCGCTGCAGGGGCTGTCGTCACGACCGCTGAAATTTACTTCTCGCACGACAAGGCGAGCTTTGGAAACAAGATGATGTGGTGGCCGATTTACATCGTTCCGACGCTGGTTCCCGTGGGCATCGCCGCCGTTGCGAGTCGCAAGGTGGCCAAGACCATCTTGCCGATTGCGTCGGTCGTGGTCATCGCAAACGGGATCCAGGGAACGTATCTCCATCTCCGGGGTATCAGCCAAAAGCCCGGAGGTTTCCGCAACTTCCGCTACAACATGGAGATGGGACCGCCGGCGTTCGCGCCCGCGATCGCAGCGATGATCGGTGGGATGGGTCTCTTGTCCTCGCTGCTGCGACGAGGAGGTGACTGAGGTGTTCCGAACGCCCCGGCGACGAGCAGTCACTCCGGGAGGGCGGGGTCGATTCCCCGGATTCGATGTACTCGACCAGGTGGAGCATTGGGATGACGTGACCGCGAGCGTCGTGCTGGCTCGACTCGCAGTCACGGCGTGCACCTTTTTTACAGCGGACGAGATCGCCACAGCGAGCGCACTTTTCGACCAGTTACTCGGCCAGTTCGACGAGCCGAAGGTCCCCGTCGTGGCATTGGTCGACCGGCGTCTGGAACTGGGACAGACGGATGGATGGCATCACGAAGACCTTCCCGAGGATGCGCCGGCGTGGCGTCTAACCCTTCGAGCCCTCGATGAGGACGCCCGTGCGACGTTCGGAGCTCCCTTCTGCCAGATCACGCGCGAACAGCAAGCCACGCTCCTCGAGTCGATCCGCAATGGCGAACGTTGGAAGGATTTGCCCGCCAAGCACGTGTGGAGCCTCTGGACTCGATACGCGGCGACTGCCTTCTACTCGCATCCGTGGGCGTGGAATGAGATTGGATTTGGTGGGCCGTCGTATCCACGTGGCTACGGAGCGCTCGGTAACGGTCAACGCGAGCATTGGGAAGTCGCTGATCATGACGATGCGGATCCCGTTCCTTTTGCGGCGCGCATTGAGCGAGCGAGGCGACAGCACACGAATCACGGGGGCTCGCCCGCGTGAAGTCAGGCCGGAGCTTTCGAGGGGAACGCGCGCTTCGCGAACGCAACAACTCTGCCTGGTTGCTGCCCAACGGCGACGAGCGCACCAATCATCGACTTCGAGACAATATGCGCCGGTACGCAGACGACGAGGAGGTTGATCTCGTCGTGATTGGCTGTGGGGCCGGCGGTTCGACGATGCTCCAACGCCTTGCCCGAGCGGGCTGGAAGGTCGTCGGACTTGACGCGGGTCCATTCTGGGACCCGGACGCGGACTGGGTGAGTGACGAGGCCGGCTCCCATCATCTGTACTGGACCGAGCCCCGCGTCATCGCCGGCACTGATCCCGTGCCGTTGGGATCGAATAACTCGGGCCGCGGTGTCGGGGGCTCGATGGTTCACTACGCGGGCTTCGTGCCGCGATTTCATCCGTCTGACTTTGAGACGTCGACTCGTGATGGCATCGGGGCGGACTGGCCGATTGGCTACGAAGATCTGCGTCCCTACTACGAAGCCATAGAGGATGAACTTCCCGTCTCGGGTCAAGATTGGCCCTGGGGCGATCCGCATCGCTACCGTTATTCCCCGCAACCGGTGAGCGCCAACGGCGATGTCTTCCTGCAGGGCGCCGCGAAGCTCGGCATTGAAGCGCGAGTGGGTCCGGTGGCCATTGCCAACGGCCGATTCGGCAACCGGCCGCACTGTATCTACCGGGGATTTTGCCTCCAAGGATGCAAGGTGAACGCGAAGGCGTCACCCCTAATCACGCACATCCCGGACGCCCTCGCCAATGGGGCAGAGGTGCGTGCGAACTGCATGGTGTCACGGATCGAGGTCAACGACGCGGGCCTCGCGACGGGTGTCGTCTACATACGTGACGGCGTCGAACATCGCCAACTCGCCCAGATGGTGGCCGTCGCGGGTTATTCGATCGAGACCCCGCGGTTGCTACTTCTCTCAGCTAACCAGCAGTTTCCCGACGGGCTGTGCAATGACTTCGGGTTGGTGGGGCGATACGTGATGGTGCAGGGAGCACCGCAAACGTCGGGCCGTTTCGAGAGCGAGAAACGAATGTTCAAGGGTCCGCCGCCCGAAGTGAGTAGTGAAGCCTTCTACGAGACCGATCCGACGAAGGACTACAAACGAGGCTTCTCCATCCAAACGGTCTCACCACTTCCGATCACCTGGGCCGAACACGTGGGCGCGCAGGGACATTGGGGCGAGACGCTCCGCGAGTACATGCGCGACTATGTCCACTGGGCGACCCTGGGCGCACTCTGTGAATTCGAGGCGCGCTACGACAACGCGGTGTCCCTGGCGGAGGAGAAGGACCGACACGGCCTCGCGGTGGCGCGATTTTGCTACAGCATCTCCCAGAACGATTCGAAACTCTTGAAGGCGTCACAGAAGGTGATGGAGGAGCTGCTCTATGCGGCCAGCGCCCAAGAAGTGATGACCATCAAACGTTTCGCTCATCTGGTCGGTGGCTGTCGCATGGCGAAGGACGAAAAGTCCGGCGTCGTTGACGCCGATCATCGAACCTTCGCCGTGTCGAACCTGTATATTACGGACGGCAGCGTCCTGCCCACACAAGGTTCGGCCAATCCGGCGCTGACGATAATGGCGCTGGCCGCGCGTTGCGCCGACCATCTGGTGCGCGCATCGCGCGCCGGTACGCTTCGAGCTCCGCGAAGGCGCAACAACGAATGACGATCTCGCAGGTTGACGCGATGGTCTTCGAGTATCCGACGGATCTCCCAGAAGCGGATGGCACCATTGCGTGGGATTCGACGACGATCGTGACGGTGCAACTGCGCGACGGTGACCACACGGGTCTCGGATGGACGTACGCCGCTGGTGCCGCTCGTGCGGTCATCACCGACTTACTGCAACCATTGCTTATTGGCGCCGAGACCAGCACGATTCCGCAGATCGCTGAGCAAATGGCGCGTGCATGCCGCAACGCTGGCCGACCGGGGATCGCCGCGTGTGCGATCTCTGCGGTCGATATCGCCCTCTGGGATCTGCGCGCGCGCCAATTGGATCTGCCCCTCGCCGACCTCTTCGGTCGGCGGAGAGACAGCGTGCCGATCTACGGCAGCGGGGGTTTCACGAGCTATGACGACGCCACGATGACGAGGCAACTCTCGCATTGGGTCGACGAGTGGCAGATACCTCGTGTCAAGATCAAGATTGCCGAGTCCTGGGGCGAGTGTGCCGATCGCGACCTCTCTCGCGTCCTGCTCGCCCGGAAGGTCATCGGGGACGCGGAGTTGTTCGTCGATGCAAACGGCGGCTACACGCAAAAGCAAGCCATTCGTCTCGGCCGATCAATGACGGAGTCGGCCGACGTGCGCTGGTTCGAGGAACCCGTGTCCTCCGATGATCTTGATGGGCTTCGTCGGGTGCGAGACCACTTCGCGGGTGAGGTTGCCGCCGGGGAGTACGGATACACGTTGGGCTACGTCGAACGCATGATCGCCGCGGGTGCTGTCGACTGTCTTCAAGCGGACGTGACACGTTGCGGCGGCTACAGCGTGTGGCTCAAGATCGCGGCCGTGGCGGAAGCCAATTACTTGGACGTTTCGGCGCACTGCGCCCCCAACCTCCACGTGCCGATCGCGGCAGCCGTCAACAATCTGCGCCACATCGAATACTTTCATGATCATCATCGAATTGAGACCACGCTCTTCGAAGGTTCGCTCTCACCCCAAGGTGGCGTGATGCGACCTGACCGTACGAGGCCGGGACACGGGCTGGCTCTGCTAGCCAGCGCGGCCGAGCCGTATCGCAAATCGTGACACACCGCATTGAGCAGAAGAGTCCTGGCCACCGAGAGTCTCACTCGTGACGGCGCGTAGCGCAGAGCCTCGTCACCCGGTGCACGTGTACCGTTCTCTCTACATCGTGGCACTGCTGGGGGTCGTGGTCGGCGTGGGGCTTGCGTTCACGGCACCCTGGGAGGTTGCCGTTCTCACTGGGTGGGACATCATGACACTTCTGCTGCTCATACGGATTCGCGCCGTCGTGTGGAACATGGATGCTCGCGACACCGCGCGGCTCGCCCGAATCGAAGATCCGAGTCGTGGACTGACCGACAGCGTCTTGGTGGCCGCGAGTGTCACGTGCATCGTGGGCGTGGGCTACACGTTGCGGATGGCGGGCCAATCGCACCGTCTCGCCGAGGTGGGACTGACGCTGCTGGCAGTGATCAGTCTGCTTCTGTCGTGGTTGATCGTTCACTTCGTCTTCATGTTGCGTTACGCACGGCTCTACTATTCGAACCCTGGCGGTGGCGTCAATTTCAACCAAGACGACCCACCGCAGTACACCGACTTCGCGTACCTCGCGTTCACACTTGGCATGACATTTCAAGTGTCGGACACAAACATCGAAGAGCAAACGATTCGAAAGAGTGCACTTCACCACGCGCTCCTCTCCTATCTGTTCGGCGCCGTCATACTGGCGATGGTCGTGAACGTCGGAGCCAGCCTCTTAAAGTGACTCAGTCGTGCGTTGCGGTCGAAGTCGGCAGAGACAGTTGGAGTGGGTCACCCTGTTCTGCGCTGCGAACTAGGACCACGGCTCTCTGAGTCGGGTGGCGCACTCCAATACCAGCGCGTGGACGAATGACTGTGGCAGATTGCCGCGGAGTTGGCCCTGTCGGATGTCGTATTCCTCTGAGAAGAGTCCCGGCGGACCAGCGACCGAACGATTGCGCTCGAACCACGCCCGTGCTTCGACCACGTCGCCTTGTTGATGCAGGGCGAGCGACATCAGCAGTCCACAGAAGGTGAAGGCACCTTCCGCGTCCTCCAGCGGTCGCTCGTCGTGTCGAAATCGATAGACGTAACCATTGCTCACGAGCTCGTTGCCTATCGCTGCAAGCGTGGCGAGACCGCGAGGGTCGTCCTTCGCGAGGCCGCCGCGGATCGTGGGAATCAGCAGCGACGCATCGACCCTCTCGTCGTCAACGGCACGTTGCCAGCGACCCGTCGTATGCACGGAGGTGGTTGCAATCTCTGAAAGTATGGCGTCGGCTAGACCCGACCACTTCGCTGCTTGCGTGGCCGGCGCGCTTCGAGCTATATCGCGTAATCCGGCGATGGCCATCAGTCGGGACTGGGTCCAAAGTCGATTGTCAAGTTCCCAAATGCCCGCATCTGGTTCGCGCCACCGTTTCTCAATGGCGCTCGCCGCCGTCTCGGCGGCGCCCCAATGGACGGAGTCCAACCGGTCGTGTCGCGCGGCGGCGGCGAAGAGCAGGAGTGCCTCCCCGAAGGCATCCAGCTGGAACTGCCCGTTGACCCAGTTGCCGACTTTGTCCGAGCCTCCGGGGTAGCCGGACAGGTACTTGAGTCGACGTTCCTTCGGAATCCCACGACCATCGACGCGGTACGCCGGTTTCATATCGCTACCGTCGGCGACTATCCGCTCCGACACGAACCTCACGGCATCGTCGAGGAGCGGAAGCGGCTCCCCGACGGCGCAGGCCTGACCTGCGTAGCACTGATCGCGGATCCAGGCGTAGCGGTAGTCGAAGTTGCTCCCGGCTTCGGCGCGCTCAGGAAGTGACATCGTCGCGGCTGCGACCATCCCCCCGGAGACACTCGTGAGACCTCGCAGCACCGAGTACGCATGGCTCGCCGCGCGCGGCGCGATGGTCGACTCAAGATTTGGCATCGCCTGAGCCCATGACACCTCTGTTGAGTTCCAGAGGACGTCTGCGGACTTTGTGGCTTCCGTGTACTCGCTGACGCCGATCTCGAGGATCAGGTCGTGGTGGCCGCCGGGCTCGAGTGTGAGTTCTAGTTCAAGGCCGCCGTCGCGACGAGCGTGCGCCTTCTCGGCACCGGTCCAGCGCACGTAGAGCTCGCCACTTCGAGCCGTCCATTTTGCGCCTCGACGGTAAAGATCCGACATCTCGTCCTGACCGAAAGTCGCTCGTACATCGAGCACGCACTTCACTTGAGCGGTTCCGTCTATCGCCATCACCCGTCGAAGTACCACCGCCGTGTCACGGTCGCCCGGGAACGCCAAGGCTTCTCGGCACTCGATCACGCTGCTCGACGTCACCCAGCGGCTACGCCAAATGAGCGAACCGTCCTCGTAGTAACCGCCCCACACGAAACGCGCGTCGGTCGGTGTCACGGCGTAGACGCCTCCGCCGCCGATCAGTGTTGAGAACACGGCGTCGGAATCCCAGTGCGGCGCACACATCCAAGCAAAGTCTCCGCGCGGACCAACCAATATTCCTCGCTCACCGTCGGCGAGCAACGCATAATCGAGCAGCGCGTGCGGCGGGAACTGTGTATCCGTTTCGAACTTCGGTGACAAACGCATCAACACTTATCTACACCAATGTCTGTCGCGTCGGGGGCCAGCCACTGGGCCACGCGGACAGATCGCGCCAACGCGATGCGCAACTTAGGAACGCAAATGGGAATCGCGAGCGAAAGAATGCACTCCATACGACAATGTCTTCGCGTCATACCGATGCGGAGTCAAACGCCCACCGCTTCGAACTACCTTCTGGCCACGACGAACGCCGTGATAGGACGCGAATCTTTCCCGATTACTCCTAAATGATTCACAGCGAATTCTTCGACTCGTGTCACGCTTCGACATTTAGCATTATGGGAGTACCTGAAAGGAGACTCACTATGATTGTCGAAACCGTATTCGGAACAATTTTAGTTATGGCGGCAGTTTCGGTTGGGGTTGGTGGACCTTATCTGGCACTCCACTTTCAAAGCCGTGAAACCCATGAGCGCCACTTAGTCGAAGCGGTGATGGACCACGCGGCGACCGTTGACAGTTATCGACGCGTGACGCAGTTGGACCCGGAAGACATTGGGTCGCCAATTGCCCCAGAGCATCAGGCCGACGAGGTAATTCACTCGAGCCTCGTCGACCACTGAGTGGAGTTCTGAACCTCATTCAATTAAGACGTGCCGTTACGACCTTGGCCGAGGCCATCACTCGCTGAAAGTCAATGAAGAGTGCGTCCTTAAACAGAGGGGTTCGATTTTCCTGTGAATACGCTCGCAGGCAGGCCGAATCGTTGAGTCTCAACTTCGAGCGAAAACGCTTGGGGTTAACCACGTACTAACCCAAAGTTCAGACTCATCACGCCACCGGCCCTCGTGGTCGCCGCGACCCATTGCATCGTTTCGGTCTCCCGTGGGGCACATAATTTTCTTGATGCCCCAACGCCGGGCCCGCCACACGCCTCATGTTCGTGCTTCGCCAACTCGCGCAAGTAGTCGACGACGGGGCTCGTCTTGTCGAGGGCTAAGAGGGTGAACTCTTTGCTGACGCAGGTCCGTGCGAACGACGAGAGAACGTATGGGAAGGAGACGGGTCTACCCGGAGTCCCAAGGAGATCGGGAAGTACGGCTGTCATCCCGCGTGCTGCGATCTTGCGGCCAAACTCAGCGACGAGAGGTGTGATGCCGGGAATCTCATGAATAACGATGACGGCGGGTCCGGCCCCGGTCCGATAGACATCGTGCGTGCGCCCGTTCGATGACGCGAATGGCTCCGATTCGAAGCCTTCAAGGGAGAAAGGTACGACGCTCACGTTTGATCCAATCTTCGGATTTCAATCATTCTTCCAGTGTTGAGCAGGTGGCGTCATCGCGATGTATCGGCTGGAGCGATCCCTACTGCTCCCACACGATTCCAATTTTGCAAATGTAAATAAACTCGCTTCTTGTGGGAAAAAGCACAATTCGAGTGGGTCTCCTTGCCTATGGTGCAATTGGACATGAGCACAACCAAGCCGTCCAAAACACGCTCGGTCTCGAGCTTGTCGCAGTGTGTGACACGAATCCACAACGTGTCCAAGCAGCACTGCAGCTTGCCCCACAAGCCAGTGCTTTTGGCGACGCACGAGAAATGCTGGATTCTGGCCTCCTTGACCTCGTCATTATCTCCACTCCACCCAATAGCCACTATGAATGGGCCAAAGAATCACTGCTTCGAGGCATTCACGTCGTCCTTGAAAAGCCAATGGCGCTCACTGCTGATCAATGCGATGAATTGATCTTGCTTGCGTCAGAAAGAGACCTCACGCTTGTGGTGTATCAGAACCGCAGGTTTGATGGCGACTTTGTCACTATGCGCCAAATCATTCGATCCGGTGAAATTGGAGACGTTTACCACTACGACAGTTTTGTCGGCGGATATTCCCGGCCGTGCGACTATTGGCACTCGAATGCCGAGGTATCTGGTGGTGCGGTTTTTGACTGGGGAAGCCACTTCATTGATCAGATCCTGAACATCATCCCTGACGACGTCGCACACGTCAGTGGGCAAAATCACAAGCGCGTATGGACCCACGCAACGAATGCCGACCACGCGAATGTCACCGTGACGTTTTCGTCCGGCAAGCAAGCAACCTTCGTTCACTCCGATCTGGCTGCTGCTCGAAAGCCGAAGTTCTATGTGCTGGGCACCGAAGGCGCAATCGTTGGTGACTGGGATCCGGCGGGCGAGCCAGCGGTCGCGGACTTACCCGCGATATTGACCGTGTATCACGCTGACGGAACTTCGCGTATTGCGCCTTTACGTCCGCTCGAACCTTACGAATTCCATCGCTCAATTGTCGAGCACATTAACAATGGATTGCCGATGGAAGTCAATGCACTGCAATCTCGCAATGTCGTGGCAATTATGCAAGCTGCCGAACAATCAGCTGCGCAAAACGCATTGCCAGTGACACCAGTGATTCGTCGGTCGTAGCGAATGGCTGTTAACTGGGGCTTCCTCGGTGCCGGATATGTTGCCAGCCGTGGCCTCGCCCCCGCCGTCCACGCATCGCGCGACGCAACGCTCTATGCCGTCGCTAGCCGCGATGAGCAACGGTCTGCGGCACTGGAACCTGAACGAGTTCACGCAACGTACGACGACCTCTTGAGCGACGATCGTGTTGACGCCGTGTACATAAGTCTTTCCAACGGTCAACACCTGGAATGGGTGACGAAGTCGCTCGCGGCGGGTAAGCATGTCCTCTGTGAAAAACCCCTGGGACTGAATGCCATTGAGACAGCGGCCATGTTCAATTCCGCTTCGGACAGCGGTCGACTACTTGTTGAAGCAGTGTGGGGCAGATGGCATCCACGCTTTGCTCGTATCGTCGACCTTGTAACCAGTGGGGACATCGGAGAGGTCGAGCACATCGAAACGGCTTTCACGTTCACCTCTGACATGTCCGACAACTATCGACTCAGTCCAACTATGGGTGGTGGGGCATTGCTTGATGTGGGCTGTTATCAAGCGCACGCATGGGTCGCACTCACCGAAGGCGCCTCTGAACTCACGATTCGTCAACTTGAACGCACAGTCGGGCCAACGGGCGTTGACCTTACAACTGACGTCGTAGTGCGCATCAACAACCGCATCACCGCACACTCGGTAAGTTCATTTGCGTTGCCGAGCCATCAGCAGTTGATCGTTCAAGGGTCACATGGGCAGATCAGCACTGAAGTTGGCGAGTCCTTCACCACGTGGAACGAAGTCAGTTCCCTGCTGGTCAATGACGTGCGTGAGGAATTCCCTGTCACAAACGCCTTCGTTCAAATGGTGGAAGATGTCAGTGGAGTAATCAACGGTGAAAGCGGCTGGATCGTGCCAAGTGCAGACTCAATTCGCGTTGCGGCCATTCTCGACTCCATTGCACGACATCCATAACCACGACATCCATATCACATGCACGCATGGTTGGTTGCGTACGCAACTCACTGCGCATTCAAACACTCTTGTGTTGTCTTGCCCCCACTCGAGACATCCTCAGCGAAGGTCAACGTCGCAACAAGACCACGATGAGCACGATGAGAAGGATTAGTACGACCGCTCCGCCACCTACGTACATGATTCATCACTTTCACTTCGTCGGATGTGAATGGGCGGACCTGTTGTCATCCACCAATACTCGGCCCACCATAACCACCGAAGCGTAGGTTCACGCGACGAAAACAATGTGTGTTGCGTGTGAACGTGGAAGTGACCCGCACTCACTCTCGCGGTCTACTTCACATCAATGTATTGACACGATGCGCGGAGCGAATTCATGAAAAGGTCAGCAGAGGCGACCGTCAGTCCAAGACGATGTTGTCACCAAGCAACTTGACGATCACGGTGGAACCTTCGAGGTAGCGACCTTCCAACAACGCCAGAGCCAGTGGATCCTCGATCTGGCGTTGGAGAACTCGTCGAAGTGGACGGGCGCCGTAATCGGGGTCAAACCCTGCGCGCGCCAGCCACAGTTCGGCGTCCGGTTCGACCACGAGGCGCAGTCGTCGCTCCGCCAGCCGGTCTCCGAGCGTGGCGAGTTGCTTACCGACGATCACCATGAGGTCGCTTTGGCTCAGCGATCGGAACCGCACGATCTCGTCGATGCGGTTGATGAATTCGGGCTTGAAGTACTGCGCCGGCTCGCCGACCAGGTTGGACGTCATTATGAGGACGGTGTTGGTGAAGTCAACCGTCCGGGCTTGACCGTCGGTCAAACGACCGTCTTCGAGCACCTGGAGCAAGATATTGAAGACGTCGGGATGCGCCTTCTCCAATTCGTCCAAAAGGACGACGGCGTAGGGACGACGACGAACGGCCTCAGTGAGCTGGCCTCCCTCTTCGTAGCCGACGTAGCCCGGAGGCGCGCCCACTAATCGGCTGACGGCATGCTTCTCCATGTACTCGCTCATGTCGATTCGGGTGATGGCCCGTTCATCGTCGAAGAGAAACTCGGCGAGCGCGCGCGCGAGCTCGGTCTTGCCGACTCCCGTGGGACCGAGGAAGAGGAACGAACCGATCGGTCTATTGGGGTCCGACAGGCCGGCGCGGCTGCGTCGAATGGCGTTGGCCACCGCCGACACCGCCTCGTCTTGTCCCACCACGCGCTCGTGCA
Organism: uncultured Acidimicrobiaceae bacterium; assembly: GCA_963804305.1. Taxonomy (GTDB): domain Bacteria; phylum Actinomycetota; class Acidimicrobiia; order Acidimicrobiales; family RAAP-2; genus RAAP-2. Next base: position 416,603 of record CAWDPR010000003.1, read on the forward strand.
GCGTCTCTTCCAGGCGGACGAGCTTCTGCACCTCTCCCTCCAGGAGGCGCGACACGGGCACACCGGTCCAACGGCTGATGACCTCGGCGATGTCCTCGGCGTCAACCTCTTCCTTCAAGAGGTGTGTTTCGGCCTGGAGTTTCGCCAGATCGCTCGTCGACGCGGCGATGCGGCGTTCGAGTTCCGGAAGTTCGCCGTAGCGGATGGCCGATGCGCCGGCCAGGTCACCCTCGCGCTCGAGTCGCACCGCGTCATCCCCCCTGGTCGTCTGTTCCTCCTTCAGCTGTCGAATGGTCGCGATAGCCGCTTTCTCCTGTTGCCAGTGCGCCGTGATGCCATCTCGCTGCTCCTCCAAATCGGCCAGCTCGGCTTGCAGGCGATCGAGGCGTTCTGCCGAAGCGGCGTCGGTTTCCTTTTCGAGGGCGACCTTCTCGATCTCGAGCTGACGGATGTGACGGATCACTTGATCGAGTTCGGTGGGCATCGAGTCGATCTCGATACGGAGTTTGCTCGCCGCTTCGTCAATCAGGTCGATCGCCTTGTCGGGCAGAAAACGACCGGTGACGTAGCGATCGGAGAGGACCGCTGCCGCCACGAGAGCGGCATCTTGGATACGCACGCCATGGAAGACCTCGTAACGCTCCGATAGGCCGCGGAGTATGGCGATGGTCTGCTCCACGGACGGCTGACCCACGAAGACCGGCTGGAAGCGGCGCTCCAGCGCGGCGTCCTTTTCAATGGAGGTGCGGTACTCGTCGAGGGTGGTCGCGCCAATGAGTCGCAGTTCGCCGCGCGCCAGCATGGGTTTGATCATCTGTCCCGCGTCCATCGAACCTTCGGCGGCACCCGCCCCGACAATCGTGTGCAGTTCGTCGATGAACGTGATCACCTCGCCCTCGGCGTCAGTGATTTCCTTGATGACGGCCTTGAGACGCTCTTCGAACTCTCCGCGGTACTTCGCCCCCGCCACCATTGAACCCAGGTCGAGTGCGATGACCCGCTTCCCCTTCAAACCCTCGGGGACGTCACCTTCGATGATCCGATTCGCGAGGCCTTCGACAATGGCGGTTTTGCCAACGCCGGGTTCGCCGATGAGCACGGGGTTGTTCTTGGTGCGTCGCGACAGGACCTGGATGACCCGGCGGATCTCCTCGTCGCGACCGATGACCGGGTCGAGCTTGCCCGCACGCGAGGCTTCGGTGAGATCGCGCCCGTACTTCGCAAGTGCCTGATACGTCTGTTCCGGATCCGGTGACGTCACTCGGTGGCTCCCGCGAACGTCGCGCAGCGCACTCAAGAGCCCATCCCTGGTGGCACCGATGTCGTCGGCCAACGCGAGGAGGAGGTGCTCGACGGAGACGTACTCGTCGCCCATCTCGCGCCGACTTTCGTCAGCAGTTTCGAGGGCCCGACGTGCGTCGCGAGAGAGCGTTGGCTCCGCCCCGCCTTGGGCTCGGGGCAGTTGGTTCAGTTGCTGGCGGACCCGGTTGCTCAAGACGTCGGGATCGACGCCCACCTGGGCGAGCAAGGGTCGGGTCATGGTCTCTTGCTGCTGCAACAAGGCGTCGATGAGGTGGGCTGGCGTCACTTCGGGGTTGTTGGCGGAGGCGGCATGCGCGGTGGCGGCGCTGAACGCGCTCTTCGTGTTATTGGTCCAGCGTTCTGGATCGATCGACATTGTCCAACTTCCTCTCTTCAGATTGCGCACGAATTCTGACGTGTCCAGATCCAAAGCCGAACCTGTGCGCCGATAGCTGCCCCAAAGTTCGATCCTCCATGGGCCGGACAGCACCATGCTGGCTCGTGGAGAGCGACTCGTCAACCCAGGTGTTGAACGCGAAATCTCACTTCACGGCGACCTTTCGACTTCGCTGCGCTTCGCTCTGGCTCCTGCGAATCTGTCTGACGTGGATCGGTCGCACGTGCATGATGGCGAGAGGTAGAGACCCAGGCCTTAGTCCCTGGAATGACTGTTGTGACTTTGGTCCCTATGCCTCGAGCCAATACCTAGTTACGCTCGGGCTCGGTTGAGTGGGGTGTCCATTGGTTGGGGTAACACTCTCAGGAAACCAAGGTAAAAAGTCTCTGTCGATTTCCTCAGAGAGACACTGCCGTGCGACAATGAGAGCCATGCGCCCCCGTGACTAGCTCTCGTTGTCGCCAAGCGGTCTGGATGAATGCCAGTGATGGGATGACGCAAACGACGTCGGAAACAGGGGCGGAATTGGTCCTCGACGTTCGAGGACCTATGAACCTGTCGTCATCCACCTCGCGCACGCGCGGCGGTTCAGGCGCGAGCGATGTCGTCCCCGATCCAAAGAGGATCGTCGAATGACGGCGCCCGTCGGTCTTCTGGCAGTCGTCGGGGCACTGGCGTCGATGGTGTCGCTTGTTCGTCGGCCGGCCCCCTCGATTCGAATGCTCGCGCAGAGTGGTGTCGCGCTCGTGTCGTGGGCTGCTCTTTGGGTTGCGTGTGCTTCGGGCTTCGCGCGCGACGGCATGTCCAATCTCCCCGTGCACATGGTCAACCACATCATTGTGATGTTCATGGTGCCGATGGGACTCATCTACTCAGGTTTCGGCCGCTCAACCTGGTGGCTCATGAAGACGAGTACCAGGCGTCGAGTCTTGCGGTGGTGGTATGTGGACCGACGTTTTCGCGTGCCGGGCTGGCTCGCTCATCCAATCGTGGCGACGTTGACGTTGAATGCCGTCATGGTCGCCGCTCATACTCCTCGCATCTTTGACGCGTTGATGGGTCACGAGTGGGCCATGAACTGGATCATGGAGCCGGCCTTCTTGCTCTCTGGCATCTTCTTCTTCCACTACATCGTTAGTTCACCGCCGCGAAAGATCCACGTTCGCCTGAGAGACCAACTCTTCATGGTCACTTTCACGATGTTCGAAATGTTGCTCCTGGCCATGGCGATGTCCATCTTCACGCGGACGTCGTGGTACGCCATCATGGACCCCGTGACTGGCATGTCGGGCATGCCCGGGATGAGCATGCACGCCACGACGTTGGCACAGGCGTTCCACGAACAGCAGTTGTCCGCCGCAATCTTGTGGATCTGTGGCGACTTCTGGGCCATCCCATCGTTGGTGGTGATCGTGCGGCGGGTCACCCTGCGAACGGTTCACTCTTCCAAGCTCTCGATCGACAAACGCGAAGCCTCTCGAACCCACACGCTTGACCGAGAGCATTCCCGCTTCAATTCGCGCAGGCGGTGCATTCACACCGACGCGGCAACCTTCGAATGGTGCGTTCCGTCGGAACTATCGGTCAGCCTAGGTAACTTGATTCGGGAGGTGACGAGAATGGACATGACGCTTTCCAAGCGCGGCGACTACGTGACGCGAGCCGCGATTTTCCTGGCTCGGTCACCAAGCGAGAGATACTTGAAGGTGCGCGAAGTGGTTGCTGGAACCGAAGTTCCTGCTGCCTTCGCCTCTCAGATCCTGTCCGATCTCGTGCGCGCAGGTTTAGCGACGTCGCGAGCGGGCCGTGACGGCGGCTATCAGTTGAACCGAGAACCTGCGATGATCACGGCCCTTGAGATCGTCGAGGCCGCTGAAGGACCGCTCGCCGCGGAACGTTGCGCGCTGGGCGAAGGTCCGTGCCGTTGGGAGTCGGTGTGCCCGATGCACGAGACCTGGTTTGCCGCGACCCAAGCCGTGCGAGAACTGCTCGCAGGCACGACGCTGGCTGAGCTCGCCGACCGGGACCGCCGAATCTCCGGGGGTGAGTATTCACCTTCGGACTCGCATCGTCGAACGCCACTCCAGGTGTCGATCGCGGACGCGATTCACGTTGAACGCGGCTCGGACGCCGTGAGCCATGTGCTCCAAGCCAAGGAACTGGCATTGGGGGACGTGATCGCGCGAAGCGTTGCGGACTTTGTTGACGCTCCGACCGCTCTCGACATCGAGTGCGGCATCAGTGCCGCTCCACGCACGGCGAAGTCGGTGGCGCCATACGAATTTCAGGTTGTGTGGCGCGTGCGCAGTCCTCAACATGCCTTCCACGTCGAAGCGGACCTGAGCGTGACCTCCATTGACGACGATCGCTCCGAGGTCGCGATGAGCGCCACGTGGCACCAGGAGGGCGGCCACTTGAATGCCGACGACATCGAGCGACTGACGAATCGTGCGGTTCGTGCGTTTCTTCGCGGACTCGCGGGCGCCATCGAATCGTCCTCGTCTCAATCAACCACCTGACCTCGCGTTTGACCTAGGACGGCCGTCACGTCTCGCCTAGGGCGAGGTGGCGTCGCGCGAATGGGGCATCTGACCGACGGGCTTTCCTGAGGGCACACTCAGGAAATAGACAAAATGTAACTAACTAAACGTCTAGTTTCTCACTCAACGTTGAATCCCCAGATACCACATGAGGTCGTCGATGGTAAAGCTCGAACTGACAGATGCGCAGGGCCAGAAGTGAAGCGCCTCGGCCTCGGGGCAGCGCTCACGGTCGTCGGCGGTGTCGCGCTCGTGGCACTCATCGCGTGGTTGCTGGTCCTCGCGTCGCCTCACCAGGCGGCGTTGTCGGCCAAGTCTGATGGGACGATCAACATCAACGGCACGACGTACAGGCACGTGACGCTCGATCTCGCTACGTATCCTGACTCGCTGTTCGGCGGCCGCGGCTCTGGTGGCGCGCACCCCGATTGGGTCAGCTTCTCGCACGACAACCTTGTCGTGCCGGCTAACAGCGCCGTCACCGTCACCTTGACGCAGTACGACACCGGCGGTAAGCCCAACAATCCCTTCTTCACCAAAGTCATCGGCACGGTTGGGGGGACCGAAACCGTCAATGGCACGGCGGTGAGTTCCGTGAAGGACGACGATCTGGCGCACACCTTCACGCTGCGCGAGATCGCCGGCAACGCCCCGTACCTGTTCTTGAACGTGCCTCTTCCGGCTGTGTCCTCGAAGGCACCCAACGTGTTGCACCTTGGACACGGCTCGTATCCCAGTCCCGAGGTCGTCACGTTCACCTTCATCACGCACGGAAAGGGCATCTACCTGTGGAACTGCGAGTACCCCTGTGGGGATTCGGTAGCTGGCTTCGGTGGAGCAATGAGCACGTTCGGCTACATGTCCGGCACGTTGACGGTGAAGTGAGCGCACGATGAGCGAAGAGAACGACACGAAGGGAAAGATCCGCTGGGGCGAGATGATCGCTGTCTGGCTCGTCCTAACTGCGATCGCCGTCGTCGGCTCACTCACGATTATCCCGCACCTGATGCCGCGCCCGGCGTCGACGAACATGCACCTCTCGATCCTCACGGTCGTCGTCTTCTCCGTACTGGCTGCACCCGTCGGCTGTCTGGTTTACGCCGTCGCCGCATACGGCCTCAGGAACTGGAGCGTCGGATCTGGTGCCGCGCCGCCGACTGACGGGCCACCCATTCGCGGCAACAATTTCATCACCATCGTGTGGATCGTCACGTCGACGTTCCTCTGCGTCGTCCTGCTGGTGTGGGGCTTGGCTGCTTTAGCGTCGGACAACGCCTCGGGTGCCGGACGCCCGGCTCTCAAGGTCGACGTCACTGGTCAGCAATGGCTCTGGACCTTCCACTACCCGGGCACGGCGGTCACGAGCAACGAGCTCTATCTTCCGGAAGGAAAGTCCGTGACATTCGACGTGACCAGCCTCGACGTGGTCCACGGTTTCTGGATCGTGCAGATGGGTGTCAAGGTCGATGCCAACCCCGGTGAGGTCACGACGATCTCGGTCACTCCCGACAAGCTCGGGACATTCGACGTTCGCTGCTCGGAACTCTGTGGGCTGTACCACGCCTTCATGACCGCGCAGGTTCACGTCGTCACGCCGAGCCAGTTCTCGACCTGGCTCCAAAGCCAGCAGCAGTCGTAGGAGGACGACCATGACCATCACATCTGCGCCGACCCCAGCCGCGACCAGTGGTAACCGACCCGCCGGGGCATGATGCGGCGACTCAACCTGTTGACCGGGCTGGCGGGCGGCGTCCTCGTCGCGCTTGTCGCGCTCGTGCTCAGCCACGTGTTCCTCGACTCCTCGGGTGTGTTCTTCTCGGACCGAGTGGCGACCTTCACCTTCATAGGGTGGGACGTCGGTTTCTTGGCCGGTATGGGCGCCTTCAACGGACCCGTCAACTGGGCGAGGGGCCGCGACCTCACCCACGACGATGCGCTGTACATGGCCGGTAAGGATCAGGGGGCGGCGCGCTATTGGAAGTACTGCACCGACCATAAGGTCGTCGGCGTCCAGTACCTCGTCATGAGCATGATCGTGCTCTTCGCGGGCGGCACGTTGGCCATGTTGATCCGACTGCAGTTGGTCTCGTCCAACGGCAGCCTTTTCAACGCTCAGACCTATAACTCGTTCATCGGCATGCACGGCATCTTGATGGTCGCGGGCTTGATCGTGGCGGTCTCGGGGCCGTTCGGCAATTTCATCCTGCCGATCATGATCGGCGCTCGCGACATGGCATTCCCGCGACTCAATGCCCTCAGTTTGTGGCTACTCGTCGCCGCGGCGGTACCGCTGTTGTCGGTCTTCGCACTGGGTGGCATCAGTGACGGATGGTCGGCCTACGCGCCGCTGGCGGTGCAGGACCACGTCGGGATGGACGCCTTCTCGGTAGGTGTCGTCACCTTCATCGCGTCGACGACGGTCGCCGGCGTCAACATCATCGCGACGTTTATCATGATGCGAACCAAAGGCATGACCCTCGACCGTCTCCCCATCTTCACGTGGGGTGTCACCATTTCGAGCGCCATCGGTCTGTTCGCTATGCCGTTCTTCGCGATCGGACTCTTGATGTTGCTGAGTGACCGTATCCTCGGGACGAGTTTCTTCCTGGCGTTCGGCGGCGGCAGCGTCTGGCTCTGGGAGAACCTGTTCTGGCTGATGGGCCATCCTGAGGTGTACGTCATCCTCCTACCGGGCGTCGGAGCGGTGCTCGAGATCGCCACGGTCTTCGCGCGCAAGCCGCTCTTCGGCTACAAGGTCGTCGTCGGCGGTATGGTCGGCATCGCGGGGCTCTCGATCATCGTCTGGGCGCACCACATGTTCACGACGGGCTGGGCTCCCGCACTCAACGGGCCTTTCATGTTGACGACCGAGATCATTTCGATACCGACGGGTGTGATAGTCCTCTCGCTCATTGGAACCCTGTGGCGAGGGCATATCTGGATGCGCCTGCCCATGGTGTGGGTCTTTGGGGTGATCTGGAACTTCATCATCGGTGGGATCACCGGCATCTATCTCTCCGACGTGCCCGTCGACAATCAGATGCACGGCACCATGTTCGTCGTGGCCCACTTCCACTACGTTCTCGTCGGGTCAGTGCTGTTTGGCGCAATCGCCGCGCTGACGTTCTGGTTCCCAAAGATCACGGGACGATTCATCGACGAGAAGATCGGTCGCATCGCCTTCTGGCTGATGTTCCTCGGTGTCCAGATCACCTTCTTGTCGATGTTCGCGGCGGGACTGGCCGGCATGCCTCGGCGCGTTTCGGGCTACGCCAAGGCGCTGACCGACTCCAACATCCTCTCGACATTCGGTGGCTTCATCATGATGGCCGCGATGCTGATCGAGCTGTACCTCGTCGTCGTTTGCTGGCGCAGGGGAGAGGCCGCCGGTCCCAACCCTTGGGGATCCAAGACCCTGGAATGGCAGGTTCCGACCCCGGTACCGCTCGAGAACTTCGCCGTCATGCCCGTCGTGACGTCGGACCCCTACGGCTATGGCGAAGAGAGCGAGTTCAACTCGATCGGCGAGGAGACGAGCGGCCAATGAGTGCAACAGACATCGTGACCCACGACTACAACGAATCCCCCGAAGAGGTCTCCGCCCGTCAACTGGTCGGCGTGTGGCTCTTCATCGCGGGCGACGCCGTCATCTTGATGGCGCTGCTGTTCACCTACCTCTACTTACGCGGTCTCAACACGTCCAAGCAGTGGATGCCCACCGGCGTGCACGGCGCCTCCACCTTGATGTCGTGGCTACTCGTGCTCGTCGTCGCGGCGAGCGCCGCCTCGATCTGGTCGGGGGAGCGAACTACTGAGCGAGGGGGCTCCGCCACGTCGATGGTGCGACTGAGTGCAGTGCTGGCCTTGATCGGTGTCGTACTGTCGGCCATCGCCATCGCTCAGGTGCCTCACGCCGTGAATGCCACGTCAGGAGTGCGCCAAGTGGCCGGCTCCTACGCGTCATCATTGATGGTCATCGACATCTCGAACCTGTTCCACCTCGTGCTACTCATCTTCTTGGCGCTCGCGGTGGCCGCGCGGATGAGGAAGGGACTGATTACCCAGACGTCGCCGGCCCACGTGCGACTCGTGCGAATCTTCTGGGTCTGGGTGGCGGTGACGGTGACGTTGGCTGCGATCACATCGACGATCTTCGTTGCGAGCCCCAAATAGTTCGAGGCGTAATCAGCGGATCCGAACGACGACCGTCCATCGGAGTTCGGATGGTACTGCACACGACGCTGGTGCCGCACGAGGTCCGCCGAGCGGAGAGGCGAATCTGTCCGGAGCGAAGCGCCACGTAGTGCGCCAATTCGCCATCGCACGTTCCCCGACAGGCGCTCGGGGCACCACCGGTCGCGATCGGTTTGTTCTGCGTCCACGTTGAGGTCCCGCTGAGCGTGGCGACCTTGTTGAGACCGGTCGAGCTGAAGGTCCAATTCTGACCCGTCAATCTGACGTAGATATTGGTTCCTGTCTCGACCGTGATCACGTGACCGTTGCTCGTCGCAGTCAGCGTGACGCTCTTCGAGGCGGCGCTCGCGGCATTCGCCGAAAGGGCACCGGCACTCAACAAGAGAAAGACGGCGGTTCCGCGTCCAAGGTGTGAAAGCGTGGAACTCGTCGACGATCGCCATTGCCGGGGGGCGCGTGACCGTGATCGCAAGAGTCCTCACCTCCTCGATAGGCATCGTCAATGAGCGGTCGAAACCAAGGAATCTTCGGCGCTGGCGCTCAGTGACCACGCGAATGCTCCTGACGACAGCCTAGGCACTGAGTGGTGGAGCGGGTTCTAGAAGAGGGATCTCCCTGATCCGTCTGGAGTGAGTTGCTTTCCTGCACGCTGAGTGCACGGCGTCGCGGTACCAACAGCGCCGCGAGGAATCCGAGCATCACCACACCGGCGCCCACGAAGATCGCGGGACGCAGGCCATTCACGTAGTCCTGGGCCGACAGGTAGCCGCCACTCGACGAGAAGACGGCGCCAAGAATCGCGACACCGAACACGCCGCCCAACTCACGGAACGCCGCGTTCGTGCCCGAGGCGACGCCTTCGAGGTCCTTGTTGACCGATCCCAGGACGAGCGAGGCGATGGGGACGAAGAACATCGTCATACCGAGTCCCGCAACGATGAACGCGGGGACCATCTGGGTGTACGCGGTGGTGGGTGTGAGGATCACTGCGAGCCAGAAGAGACCGATGGCTTGGAGCACGAGCCCGACGACGACGAGTGGCTTCGCTCCCCAACGTTGCGCGAGGATGCCTACGACCGGTGCGAGCAACATCGGCATGCCTGTCCAGGGAAGGATGCGAAGGCCCGCACCGAGCGGAGAGTAGCCCTGGACGGTCTGGAGGAATTGCGACAGGAAAAAGACGGAGCCGAACAGTCCGAAACTGAGCAGCATGGCGGTGACGTTGACCGCGGCAAATCCTCGGTTCGTCAGAAGTCGCAGGTTCAGCATCGGGGCAGAACTGCGCAGCTCCCATCGGCTGAAGAGCGCGAGGAGGACGACGCCGATGGCGAACGACGTGACGACACCCGTGCTCGTCCATCCGTGCGCGTTGCCACGGACGAGTCCGAGGACCACCCCGAAGAGACCACCGCTGACCAAGAGGGCGCCCGTGAGGTCAAGTCGAGTCTGGCTGCCGCGAGACTCCGCCAGCTTCCACCACGCGAGCGGCACCAAGATGATGCCGATGGGGACGTTCAACCAGAAGATGTAGTGCCAGGACCATCCGGTCGTGACCGCACCGCCGACGAGCGGCCCGAGAGCGATGGCGGCGCCGCCGATCGCGCCCCAAATGCCGAGGGCGGCGTTGCGGCGTTCCGGCTTCACCGCGGCGCTCAGCAACGTCAACGAGAGTGGCATGATCATCGCGCCGCCGGCGCCTTGAGCGGCGCGCGCCGCGATGAGCAGATTGATGTTGGGTGCGAGCGCCGCGGCGGCTGAGGCGATCGTGAAGATCGTGATGCCCAGCATGAACGTGCGCCGACGCCCGAAACGCTCGCCGAAGGCCGCGGCGCTGAGGAGCAGGACTGCGAAGGTCAGGGTGTACGCATTGACGGTCCATTCGAGACCTGAGAGCCCGGCGTGCAGGTGCACGCGGATGACCGGCAGTGCGGTGGTCACCACGAGATTGTCGAGGGAGGCCATGAACAGCGCGAGACCGGTGATGAGCACTGCCCACGCACCTCGGTGACGACTCCTGCGATCCGGGGCAAGGTCGCGCCCTGGCTTTATGTCGATTGGTCGGGTCAGCGTGGTGGTCATCGGGGTGCTCCTTGGGGTGTGGTGGTGGTCAATACGTCCCTGGTCAGAGGGCCTGTTAGTTGTGAGTAGTCACTAAGTAGGGAAGGAAAAAAAATATCTGCGGTCATGAGGCTGCGCCCACACTCGAGGCCGCGGAGCGAAGTTCGCCCTTCGACTCCGCCAGCATGATCGCCAGCTTCTCTTCGCTGGGGCATATCGACTGCGCCCAGGTTTCGTCGACAGAGAGCAGGTTGATGGCTGACATCACCGACATCAACATGCCATTGGCGAAGAACTCTTGGATCATCTCGGCAGTGAACCCGAACTCGTCGTGAACCTTGAACCACAGCACCTCGAAGACCTTGCGACAGGCCGCGGCGATGTCGGGGTCGCTCGTTGCCGCCGCGTAGCCGTGCATCTGCACTTGGAGGAGTTCTCGATCCTGCATCAGTTGCACGTAGGCCATGCCCATCGCGTGCATCGCGTCGTCGCGGTCCAGACCCTTCGCCGCTTCGCTCAATTCCTTGATGATGCGATCACCGACCTGGGCGTGCGTTGCGATGAAGAGTTCCTTCTTGGTGCCGAAGAGGCGAAACAGATAGGGCTGGGAGATGCCCGCGCGCGCGGCGATGGACTCCGTCGACGTGCCGGCGTAGCCCGACTTGGCGAATTCGGTGATGGCGGCCGAAAGGACGCTCACTCGGCGCTCCGCCGCTGTCTGTCGGGATGAAACCATCATTTCGTCATTGTAAGTGGGTACTCACTACCTTGTCAAGGGAGGGAAGGAAAAAGTTCCAAACGCCACCAAATTGACCCGCTCTCCTGGCTCGCCCTGGCGAAGCCGCACTTTTCGAGGACGCGTTGGCTCGCGACGTTCTTCGCGTCGGTTTCGGCGCCCAGCGCGAATGCCCCTTCGTCGCGGGCCAGTTCGATCAATCGAGCGACGGCCTCGGACATGAATCCTCGATTCTGGCGTGACGCGCAGATGCCGTAACCGATCTCCACCACGCCCGCCGAGTCCGGAGGCCCCTTGAACCCGATACCGCCGATGCAGAGTTGCGTGACACGCTCAATCAAGGTGTACGGGCCCCAGGGGTTGTTCACGCTCACGGCCCGATCGGGATTGTGGCTCAGTATGTGGGCTTGGCGCAGGTCGCCGTCAGTGGGGAAGTCGGGCGCCCACGGCTGTCCTTCGCGCGCACCGAGCAGGTAAGTCGTGCACTGTTGGAGAGAAAGTGGTTCGAGGTAGAGGCGACGTGTCGCGAGACGTGGGTCCTGGGTCACCAGAGATACGACGTTGTCGTTGTCAACGGCCCTTCGCCCTCTTGGCTTTGGGCGCTGGCAGTGCGTCGCTCGTCACGTCGATCAGTTCGAGCAGCCAGGCGTGATCGTCGAACTTCGTCTTCGAGATGCGAAACGCCGGTTTCGCGCCGGGATAGGGCGAACCTGTCGCGATCCGACCCGCGAGCTGGGCGCCGGGTTCGGTGACCTTGATGAACAGCGTGTCGTCGCACACGACGGCAAAGTTCTTGCCCTTGTAGTACAGGCCGTACTCGCCGAACATGGGCTTGGCCGTTACGTCGAGCGGTTGCAATCTCTCTAGCAACTTCTCGATGAATTCCTTGCGCGTCGCCACGGTCGGAAATGTAGCAACATTTAGCGTCGACGTTCCAGCGCCCGTCCGCTCGTCGAGGCGACACCGCTCTCGGCCGACTCGTGGGCCAACAGCCACGTCTTTCGATCGAGCCCGCCGCCGTAACCGGTGAGCGAACCATCGGCGCCGATGACCCGGTGGCACGGGACGATGATCGAGACCGGATTCTTCCCGTTCGCGAGACCCACGGCTCGACTGGCCCGCGCGTTGCCGGTTCGCGCCGCCAGTTCGCCATACGAGATCGTCTCGCCGTAGGGGATGGTCTGCAGCTGCGCCCAGACCCGCCGTTGGAAGTCGGTACCGACGAGTTTGAGCGGAACGTCGAACGTTCGCAGGTCACCGGCGAAGTACATGTCCAGCTGTACCTTGATATCGCTGAACCACTCGTCATCGCGCACGGCGTCGTCGGGGAGTTCGCGGAAGTGGCGTTGGTGCTGCATCTGCAGGCCGGTGAGCGCTCCGCCCGATGCACTGAGCAGTAGTGGTCCAATCGGGCTCGCAATGGTGGTGGTGAGGGTTGTTGTCATGATCGTGTCTCCTTGTGTGCTTTGTGTACTCGCGGTCATTGCTTCGGTGGCCAGTCGTTGATTCGATGGTCGTCAACCGACCAGAGGTACTGCACCGCGTACGAGCGCCAGGGCCGCCACGGCTGCGACCGTTCGACGAGCTGCGCCGGCGTCGCGCGAAGACCGAGGTGCTCGGCCGACCGTCGGACGCCGAGGTCCGTCTCCAGGAAGGCGTCGGGGTCGCCCAACGCCCGCATAGAGATCACGTTCTTCGTCCAGGGACCGATCCCGGGCAATGACGTGAGCACATCGAGTGCTTCGACTCGATCACTCCCCGGTCCAAGCACCAGTCGACCGCTGGCGAGCGCGCAGACCAGTTGGTCAAAGGTCGCTCGGCGCGTCGAGGGCATCGCGAGGTCGACATCGTGCAGCGCTTCGGGAAGCGGGAAGAGTCGCTGCAGGCCGCCACTGGCGTCGCTGACGGTGTCGCCGTGCAGTGTGGCGAGGCGACCGGCGTGTGTTCGCGCCGCCGCCGTGGAGATGTGTTGTCCGAGCACCGCGCGTAGCGCCATCTCGGCGCCGTCCACGCAACGCGGTACACGTCGACCCGGTGACTTGGCGACCAGCGGCGCGAGTACGTCGTCGTCGCTGAGGTGGCGATCGATGGCGACAGGGTCGGCGTCGAGGTCGAGCAGCCAGCGACTGCGAGCGATCGTGGCGGTCAGGTCGCGCATGTCACTGAGGTGCGCCCGGCAGTTGATGTAGTCAGGCTTAGGGGTGAGTTCGACGATGCCCGGCCCGTGAGCCAGTCGGAGCGTTCGTCGATACGTTCTGCCGCGGACCTCCTCCACCCCAGGCACGGCGGTCGCGGCCAGGTGACCGAAGAGATTGTCCGGACAGAGAGGTTGGCGAAACGCGAGACGAAGGTCGATCGACGTCGACGCCTCTCGTTCGCGACCTCGTCCGCGCACCCGAGCGCGCAGGGTCGTGGGCGACGTGGCGTAAACCGCTTGCACGGTGTCGTTGAACTGACGGACACTCGAGAATCCAGCGGCGAAGGCGACGTCGGTCATGGGTAGCGGCGTGGTCTCTATCAAGATTCGCGCCGTCTGCGCGCGTTGAGCTCTCGCGATGGCGATCGGTCCCGCGCCGATCTCGTTTTGGAGTGTTCGCTCGAGTTGTCGGACGCTGTAGCCAAGTTGCGCCGCCAGCCCGGGAACTCCCTCCCGGTCGACGACCCCGTCGGCGATCAAGCGCATGGCTCTTGACGCGACGTCCGCTCGTGTATTCCACTCGGGCGATCCCGGTGACGCGTCGGGCCGGCAACGCTTGCACGCTCGAAAGCCAGCCAACTGTGCCGCCGCCGCGGAACGAAAGAAGCGGACGTTCTTTCGCATCGGTGTCTGGGCGGGACAGCTCGGGCGGCAATAGATGTGCGTCGAGGTCACCGCGGTGTAGAACCATCCGTCGAAACGGGGGTCTCGGGACTTCACCGCCACGTAACATCGTTCGAAATCTTCGATCACGGGTTCAACCTACCGTTGAAGATCTGCGCGAACTAGCGGAAATACGACATCACCGTATGCAGCCATCGTCGGCTGGCGGTCGGATCGTGGGTTCCCAACCCGACGAATGCCGCACTGGCGCTCGCGTGTAGATTCGCGAAAAGTGGTGAAACGTTAAGCACGTCGGTGCGAAACGGAGGTCAATGGCGATGGCGAAGGCGTATGAAATTTCCATTTGGGATCCGCACCCGGGAAAATTCGATGAGTTTCTCGAACTGATCCAATCCTTGCGTCTCGCGTTCTTGGAGTCGGGCGTCACTCAAGTCGACGTGCTCTCCGGTGCTGCCGGTAAGGACGTGGGCAAGATTGTCGTGATCCAGACCTTCAAGGGACTGGCCGACAACGGAGCTCTCAACGAGTCGATCGGCAAGAGCAGCGTGATGGTCAAGTGGCGTGAAGCGCACCCGGGCGACTTTCCCGCGACACTCATCTCACACGACCTCTATGAAGGGATCGACGCGGAGTGACGACTCGCACCGTCACGTCGAGGTCGCAGCTTCGCTGATGCGACTCGAGGAGCTCTCAGAGATGGCTTCGCGGCTACCCGGTGCCGTGGAGGAACAGCCGTTCGGTCCCGACGTGGACGTCATGAAAGTAGCGGGAAAGATCTTCGCCATCCTCTCTCCCGGCGCCGAGCCCGAGGCGATATCGCTGAAGTGCGAGCCGGGACGTGCGTTGGAGCTGAGAGCGCGCTACGACGCCGTCATCCCGGGCTACCACCTGAACAAAAGACTCTGGAACACGGTGCACCTTGATGGAACGATCCCCGACGAGGAGATCAGCGAGATGCTGGTCCATTCCTACGAACAGGTCGTGGCCGGTCTTTCGAAGTCGCAGCGCGTATCGCTCGGCGCCTAGGTCGCCGTCGCAACGAACTGTGATGTCTGCGTGCAGGTGGCAAAGCCGGCGACCTTCGACGTATCACTGACTTGACCGGCCGCGACTCGCCCAGAGAACGTCCCACGGATGCGAACGATATCCACCACGGAGGGTCCGAACGACTGCGTGGTGCTGCCGGAGAACTCGCCCGATGTGATCGCGAGCGTCTTGAATCGAAACGTCGGCGCGATGACGCTGGGCGCCCCATTGCAGGTCTCGTCGTACGCCACGACCAGATCGTCGACGGTTCGAGCGTGTGGTGCGACGTCAAAGGTGATGAGATAGCCGGGACCGATCGTGCCCGAGTACGCCGTGCCCCCCGCGGGCGTGTTGCCGGTACGAGCAACGAACCTGACGGCGCCAGAATGACAGGGTCTGGCGCCCGCGACACCAGCGGCGTAGACGATGAACGATCCGTTTATTGACGTTCTCGTCGCGTGCGCGTTGACGACGACGCGGTCACCCGCGATGTCGCTCAGCGTGCCCACCACGAGATGATTCGAGATCGGGAGTTCACCGACGGAGAAGTTGAACGTGGTGCCGGCTTGACTGTTCAGTGCGCACGACGGTGGTCCCTTCAAGACTGTTGCGCTGAACTCGAGATCGTTCACCTGCGTCGAGGTTGCGTTCATGGTTATGCGGAAGGTGGCTGTCGACGTCGTCTGACTGGTGGTGCCACTGAACTGGGTCACGGGGGCTCCAAAAGCGGCGCTCGACAGTGCCAGCACGGTGCACGCGACGAGTGCGGTCGTCAGGCGCATCATCGCGGACGATCGAGTGCGCGTGCGGCGAGGTTCGAGTCGGCTGCCCATTGCTGGCGATGCTAATTGCGGTCAGTGGTCTCGGCCCGGTCTTGTGTCGCGCGTTGAGATGACGACGCTTTGAGGCCGACGTCGCTAGGTGACCAGCGTGCGAAGCCGGGCGCCGAGGGAGAATCGACCCGTGCCGAGGAGGATGACCACTACGCACAGCGCGGCCAAGGCGACGTTGAGTCCGTAGCCCACACCCGAGACGTTGCCGACGAGACCGTTGTTGAAGGTGACGGTGATCATCGCAATCACCATGTCGAAGAAGAGTCCCAACGCCGCGAGACGACCAAGTACACCGACGGCGAGCGCGATGCCCCCTGCGAATTCAGTGATCCCGCTCACGACCGCGAAGAGCTTTCCGGGGTGGAGATGAGCGGTCGTGGCGAAGAACGTCGCGGTGGCGTTCAGTCCACCTCCGTGGAACCAGCCGAAGAGTTTGCCGGCACCGTAGTAGATGAAGATCCACGCGAGCGCGAGTCGCACCGCCAACAGAGCGATGTCGAGGCTCCCTTGGCGAAAGGCGCGAGAGTCGATGGTCTTCGTCCAGCCATCGAAGCGAAGTGGTCGATTCGGCGTCACCGCGGTGCCGATGCATTCTCGCTGGCGTCGAAGCGGTTGGTCATGTGGTCCCGGTTCAACGGTCGAAAGGGGGCGGCGAGTTGTGCGACGAACACTCTCCAGTGGTGAGGGCGTATCGATCCGTGTTCGACGATTAGAGGACGGCCCGGCAGTCCGGTCGAGATCGCGACCGTTGACTTCGACGGACTCACGGCGGTCTTGAAGATGTAGTCCCAGATCGAGAGCGCGAACCCGAGGTTCACGTCTTGACGGCCTTCGAGTCGATGGTGGATTCGATGGAAGTTCGGACTCACGAAGATTCGTCCGAGTGGCCCGAAACCGAGGCGAATGTTGGAGTGGGCGAGACCGACCGCTCCCGCGTAGGCGATCAAGAGACCCGTGGAGATTCCTCCGTTGGCGATGAGGACAATGCCCGGAATCAGTGCGACGAGGTACACGAAGTGCACGAAGGGGTGCGTGCGAAAGACGGTGAGCACGCTCATGTCTTCCTGGGAATGGTGCAACTCGTGAAAGCGCCACAGTGCTCGCACTCGGTGATTCGCCAAGTGCGCCGCCCAGTTGCAGCCGTCCATTGCGACGAAGATGATCGCAATCACGAGGTAGTGGGGCAGCACGGCGAAACGAGGGAACGTCAACCACGGCATCCGTGCTCGCACGACTGCCGCGAAGGACAGCGACAGCGCGGCGACGAAGGGCAGCGTCAACGTGGCGTTGAGCACGGTGTACAGCACGTCCTGGCGGTGACCACGAGCGAAGAGAGAACGGCCCTGCTGGGCCGGCCATAGGCGCTCGGCGACCATGAAGAGTCCGACGACGACCAGTGAGACGGGACCGATCGCGACGATTCGAAGGCTGGTCAACGTGCCCGCGAAGTCGGCACCGCCCCACTTACTAACCCATCCAATGGCAATCAGGACGGCCCCCGCGACCGTTATCGCGAGCGCCGGGAGGTACACACGTGACCTCAACCAATGCCGAGTCGCCGCGGCGTTGGCGTTCACGGGCGTCGGCGAGCGGACCTCGAATCGCGGCTCAAGTCGGAGCGACACTACGCGACCTCCCGGTTACGTGGACTAGAACGAGACGCCGCCACCACTCGGCGCCGTCGTCGTGGTCGTGCTGGAGCCACCGGATTTTGGCTTTACGGTCACGACGATTGACCATAGACCCCACTGGTCCTTCACGTTGTTCCCCGTCACCTTTCCCGGACCCTTGTCCTGGGAGAAGAAGTAGAGCGGCTTGCCACCGTAGGTGACCTGCAGCCCGGCGGCCACCTTCTTCGTACCGAGCATTGACGCGTTGACCCCGGGACCGGCGACGGCCCTGGTCGCGCCCTTGGGGAGCAAGAGCGCCGGCCAGTAGGTCAGGCACTTTCCGGTGCAGGTGGGCTTGTTGAGGGTGTAGAGGGTCTTGCCACTCACCAGATAGGTCCCCAGCTTCTTGCTCGACGCGGTCGACACCTTGACTGATCCCGCAGCGAACGCGCTTGAGGTCAATGTGGCCGACGCCAGCGCGCCGGCGACGCACGCGATTATCGCAATGCGGCCGACTCGAAATCGGTGCAGGTGTGGGCGGCGTGTTGACTTCTCTGACATTTCGTTCTCCTCGTCGTTCCCAGGTACTACGCGACAGGTCGCCGGAGAGATTGCCAGTTCGAGCACTCCCACCTTCGGTCTCCGAGTCATACGAAACAGCCTGGCGAGCAGTGCGCCGAGCGTGAGCGCTACGTTGCGGGTGAACTCACGATGACGCCGGATCGGGCACGTTAGTCGTAAGACAAAAGGGGTGTCCCGCCGGATCGAGGTACACACGGAAGGATCCATCGGCACTGGACTGGTGCTGGGCTTTTCGCGCCCCACACTCCAGTACGAACGTCTCCGCTTCGTCGAGGTCGGTGGCAGATATCTCAAAGTGGAATTGCTTTGGTGTCGTCGACCCGGGCCACGTTGGCGCGACGTACGACTCGACCTTCTGGGTCGTGAGCCAGTAGCTCTTCATGTTGAGACACGCGAACTCTGGCGTTTGATAGAAGACGGACGTTCCCGTGATTCGGGCGTAGAAGTTGATGAGCTCGTCGACGTCGTCGCAGTCGAGGGCCACGCCGGTGATGTTTAACGTAAGGGCCATCGGGTCTCCTTTGCTCGCCACGATGTGGCCAAAGAGTACCTGGAGGTTGTCACGCGCATCGGACCTGCGTGCGTCGTCGCGGGCAGTGCGACGTCGGCGCCACTTGCGCGACGGTCGCCGCACCGCTAATCTACAACCATATGGTTGTAGATGAACTGACCGAGGACGACGTCGACCGGATATTTAGGGCGTTGGCGGACCGTACGCGACGCGACATCTTCGAGCGCGTGCTGGTGAACGGACTTTCCGTGTCGAGGCTCGCCGACGAGTACGACATGAGTTTCGCCGCGGTGCAGAAGCACGTCGGGGTCCTAGAGCGCGCCTCACTCGTCACCAAGCAACGAAACGGGCGAGAGCAGATTGTCTCGGGGAATATTCCCACCCTTCGCAGAGCGTCGGCACTGCTCGATGTCTTCGAACGAATCTGGATTCAAAGAGACCAGCAGATTGCCGAAATCCTCGGCGAGAAAGGAAGCAGCACATGACCGTGATCAGTTCCGAAAAGGATCCCGTGGCTCTCACGCTCGTCGTCGTTTCACAGTTCGACGCGACGCCCGAGCAGGTGTGGGGTGTCTGGGAAGACCCTCGCAAGTTGGAACGTTGGTGGGGACCACCGATGTTTCCCGCAACGTTCGTACGCCACGAATTCGTCATCGACGGTCAGTGCCGCTATCACATGACCGGTCCGAACGGCGAGCAACCCCACGGATGGTGGCGCATTCGATCACTCGACAAGCCAAATCGAATCGAGTTTGACAACGGTCTCGCCGGTGACGACGGCGAGCCGATTCCTGGGGTCGCGCCGATGCCGAGCAGCGTCAGTTTCGAAGCGATTGACGGGGGCACGAGGATGACGTCGGTCGCCAACTTCACCGATGTCGAGCAGATGGAGAAGATGATCGCCATGGGCATGCAAGAGGGCACCGAGCAAGCGGTGGGTCAGATCGACGACATACTCTTGTCGTCGAACTAGGTCATGAGGTCCACCATGTCATCGACGGAGATTGACGACTACTTGGCGCAGGTGCCCGAACCGAGGCGCGCCGTTCTCGAGGAGCTTCGCTCGACGATTCGAAGGACGGTTCCCGAATCCGAGGAATGTATCTCGTACAAGATCCCCGCGTTCCGCATCGACGGACACGTCGTGGCGGGCTTCGCGAATTTCAAGAGCCACATGAGTTATCTCCCATTCAGCGGCTCGGTGCTCTCTACTCTTGACACGTCGCTCAAAGGGCGTGCGCATACGAAGAGCGCCTTGCACTTCACGGAGTCGTCGCCACTCTCCGACGACCTCGTGAAAGTGCTCCTTCGAACTCGTCTCAAGGAGATCGCCCTTCGCGGACGCTGAATGACGACGTGCAACTTCGGCCCTAACGTGCCGAGGCGCTGACGACGGTGCAGTGAGCATTGATGTCACGGCGTCATGGATTTGACACTCGCGCGTAACGGGCGCCCGTACACTCTGGATGTCAAAGGGTCTCGGACATCGGAGAAGCAAAGTGGCCATTGCCAAGAATCGTTCGGTCGAGATCTACTTCGAAACCTTCGGCGACCCAGCGAACCCGGCGCTGTTATTGATCAACGGGCTTGGGAGCCAATGCATCAACTTCGATGTCGAATTTTGCGAGATGTTCGTGGCTCGTGGCTTCTACGTCATTCGATTCGATAACCGAGACGTGGGACTGTCGACCAAGTTCAATCTGTACCTCCCAGACCTCTTCTCGGTGCTCGAAGCAGTGAAGGATGGCGTCGAGGCGAAAGTGGCCTACCGACTCAGCGACATGGCAAGCGACGCCTTGGCGGTGCTCGACGCGCTCGACATCGAGAAAGCTCATGTCGCGGGGTGGTCCATTGGCGGCATGATCGCCCAGCAACTGGCTATTGACCATCCGGAGCGACTTCTCTCGATGACCTCCAACATGTCGAGCACGGGCGACCCCGACGTCGGTCAGGCATCACCCGAAGCGCTCTCGATCATCCTTGGACCGAGTGATATCGATCGTGATTCGATTATCCGGCGGCGGCTCGAATTGGAGCGTGTGATCGGGAGCCGCGAACACTTCGATCCCGAACGCGTCGCCAAGCAGACGGGCGACGCCTACGACCGATGCTTCAACCTCGCGGGCGTGGCGCGTCAACTCAGTGCGGCGGTGGCGTCGGGTAGCCGAACCAGTTTCCTGCGCGATGTGCAGGTCCCGACGTTGGTGATGCACGGAGACGTCGACAACCTCATTGACATCAGCGGTGGTGTGCGAACGGCCGAAAGCGTGCCAGGCGCACGGTTCGTGGTCCTTGAGGGCATGGGTCACGACCTCAGTCCCTTTTACTGGGATCGATTGGTGGAGGAGATCTGCGCGCACGCCGCACGGGCAACGGCGTAGGGCTAGTCGGCGACCAGGGACTGTACGAGCGATTCGATCCCCGCCAGATTGTCGCGCAGTTCGTCGGTCAGACGGTGACGTTTCGCCAGCGCGTCGGGTGCGACATAGGACACCTTGGTCGCACCGTCATCGGACCACACCATTACCTTCAGCGGTAGGTCCAGCCCCGCCAGGGGCGCCGCATCCATGACGGGCGTACCGAGCGCCGGATTGCCAAAGAGGATGATGGTCGTCGCACGCAATTGGAGCCCCACCGCCTGCGCCTCGGCCTGTTGATCGATGACGGAGAAGAGTTTGAGGCCTTTCGCTTCGAGCATTCGAAGGAGCCTCTCGACTGTCGCCTGCACGGTGCGCGGGCTCACTCTGGTCGTGACGTCGCTCTCTTCGGTCATCGGTGATCTCGGTTCACGCCGACTCGACGACCGAGCTCGATTCGCCCACGTCGTCTTGAAGTCCCGCGACCAAGCCGATCGCCGCGACGATCGCGGCGAGTGCCATGATGCCAGCCATCACGTAGAACACCGTGCGCGTCGCGTAGGCGAAGTCGAGTTGATAGAAGTGCGGGATCGATCCGACGTGTCCACTCTGGGACTGCGAATACTTTGAGGCCTCCGCTGCAGCTTGCTGGGTCGAGAGGCCCTGGCTAACGAGCGATGAGGTCAGGTGTGAGCGGAGTTGGTCTACCGAGACGGTGCCGAGGATCGCCAGACCGAGGCTCGCCGCGAAGTTTCGCACCGTCTGGGTGATACCCGTCGCCTCACCGTAGGAGAGGCGCGACGCGCGGTTGACGGCGTCGGTGCTGGCGGGCGTCAACATCAAGCCCATGCCCGCGCCAGCGATGATGACGTACAGCACTTGATTCGAAAAGTTCAATTGGGTGACCTTGCTCGCCCAGAGGCCGAAGCCAAGAGCGGCGACCGCGCAGCCGATCACTACGGGTCGCTTGGCACCGCGCTTGTCGAGGACCCGTCCACCGATCTGCGAGGCCGCGGCGAATCCGAGGAAGAAGTACAACAAGTAGAGGCCCGCCTGTTGGGCCGTCTTGCCCAACGCGATCTGCGCGTACTCGCTCGCGAAGAAGAAGATCGGGACGAACGTCAACATGGAGATGCCGAGGACCGCGTTCTCGACGAAGAACGCCCGGTTACTGAAGATGTGCACCTTCATGAGCGGCGATTCCGTGCGACGTTCCACGCGGAAGAAGATGATCAAGAGGACCACGCCAATCGCGATGGAGCTGCCGATCGCGGGGTTGTGCCAGCCCCAGATCGTCGACTGCTGAAAACCGAACACGCTGAGCGCGACGCCCGACGCGATGAGCACCAACCCCCGGTAGTCCATGCGCGCCGGTACGTGGTCGGTGACCGGCTTCGAGATGACGATCAACACCAGGGCGATGAGAGCGACGGGGATGTTCACCCAGAAGATGGCCCGCCATGTCCATTCGGTGAGATAGCCACCAAGAACGGGACCGACCGCGGTCAGTCCGCCAGCGATGCCGAAGAATATTGCCAACGCTTTGCCACGCTCGCGCAGTTCGAAGGTCTGGACGACGATCGCGAGCGCCGCCGGAAACATGATCGCGCCACCCGCACCTTGGACCACCCGGAAAGAGACGATCCATGCCTCAGCGAGGGACCCCTTGGGCGTCAGCCCGCACAGTGCCGAGGCGGCGGCGAAGATGATGACGCCGAGTGTCACCATTCGGCGATGCCCGACGGTGTCGGCCAAGCGACCCCCGAAGGCGAACAGCGCGGCGAGTGACAGCAAGTAGCCGTTGACCGCCCACTGCACGCCGGTACTGGTGAGACCTAACTCTTTTTGAATCTGAGGTACGGCAATGGAAACGATCGTCTGATCGATGAACGTCATCGCGACCGCGAAGATCATCGCCGCAAGCACGAGATTCCTCGATCGCCCACCGGTGGTGTTGGTGATCGTCATCTTCTCTCCCTGGCTCGACGAGGGCGATTCGTTTGGGCGTACGACCAATCCGGTGGATCAACGTGACAGTGGTGAAGTCTTCCATTGCGCTGAAGAATGTGTCAACCCACCGTTCATGGTCTGCTGGCGTGCATCGCGTTCGTCGCCCGTCGCGAGCGTTGTCGAGTGAGTGCACGACGTCGCTGGCGCGTCCACTCGTTGACACAAGTGCTGACGGCCCCACTCCGCGGTGAAATCAATGGGAGTGAACCGTGTTTCGACCGCGAAATCACAACGGGATCACACGCCGAGTTGTCGATGATTTGAGGCTCTGACCAGGTGAGCAGAACTAACGTCGCCTTGGACGGTGTCGGGCAACGTTTGCGAGGGCGCACAGTGAACAACGAGCATCACGTGGATCGTGCACAAGGCCACTCGCGCGACCGTTGGCGCGGGCGTCGGTCGTTGTCAACGTTCGTGAGTGCCACGGCGTTCTTCGTCCCCATCGCACTCTCGGTCATCGCGGCGGGCGTCGTCGCTCGGACACTTCCCAAACCACTCGGTGCCGGAGAGGCGCTCGGTTGGTGGGTGCTCGTGCTCGGCACACCCCTGGTCGTCCTGACCGTTACGGATCGACTGGCTCGCCGATTGTTGCCGCTGGCCGTACTGCTCCGGATGACGCTCGTGTTCCCCGATCAGGCGCCAAAACGTATGGCCGTCGCCCGCAAGGCGGGCAGTACGAGGGACCTGGCTCGACGCGTCCAGGAGGCGAAGGACCACGGCATGCTTGACGCGCCGGTGGTCGCCGCCGAGAAGATTCTCGTGCTGGCGGGCGCGCTCAACGTGCACGATCGTCGTACACGTGGCCACAGCGAGCGGGTGCGCATGTACACCGACCTGATCGCCGAACAGATGAGATTGCCCCAGGTCGACCGGGACCGCCTCCGTTGGTCCGCCCTCCTGCACGACATCGGCAAGGTCGCGGTCCACCCCGACATCTTGAACAAGCCCGGTGCCCTTGACGACGACGAGTGGGAGCTGGTCAAGAACCATCCCCTTGAGGGGGCGAAACTTACCGCCCCTCTCTCAACGTGGCTGGGTCAATGGGCGGACACCATGGCGGAACACCACGAGAAGTTCGATGGCTCGGGGTACCCGCGCGGCCTCGCGGGTCAGGACATCTCCATGGGAGCGCGCATCGTCGCGGTTGCCGATGCCTACGACGTCATGACCGCCGTCCGCAGCTACAAGCCCGCGATGTCGCCTCAAGCGGCGCGGGCAGAACTGTTGGCCTGCGCCGGGACGCATTTTGACCCCACGGTCGTGCGGGCGTTCTTAGACGTCTCGATCGGACGAGTTCGTGTCGTGGCCGGGCCAGTCGCGTGGATCAGCTCACTGCCCTTCGTGGGTAACGTCCCCACGCTCGCGCAAGTAGGCGTCGCCGCCGTTCGCACCGCCGCAGTCTCGATGAGTTTTGCGGGCGCTGTCGCCGTTGGCGCGACGCACGTGTCGTCGCACCCTCCGGTACCGGCGCAAATCGCAGCGTCCGAGCAAGCAGTCGGGACATCGGGGACATCAGGCACACCGGTGTCGCAATTGGCCACCGAAGGGTCGGTGGGGAATGCTGCGAGCGGGTCCAGTGGTACCGCGGCGTCGAGCACCACGACCACGACGTCAACTGCGTCGACATCGTCGCCGGGCACTTCGTCGTCCCCGGCGAATGTCGGATCGACGTCCAGTGGATCGCAGCCCGCGTCGTCGGTGTCGAGCTCCAGCACCACCACTCTCCCTGCGACCGGCGATGGCTCCGCGGCAACGTCAACGACGACCACGACGACGGCCACGGCGTCCAAGGGAACCACGAGCACGACCTCACCGCCGTCTTCGCCCGCGACCACGAGTACGACGACGCCTAAGGGCGCGGATACGACGACCACCACCGTGCCCAAGAGCACCACGACGACCGTGCCCAAGAGCACCACGACGACGACCGTGCCCAAGAGCACCACGACGACCGTGCCGAAGAGCACGACGACAACGACCGTTCCGAAGATATGCGTGCTCGGTCTCGTCTGCCTTTAGGCGACCGGTGTCGGCGAGCGTCGTCACGTCGTTGATTGCGTCCAAAATTCCAGTTGGGAACCGCTGACCATTCGAGGCTGATGTTCGCAGCACGATGAAGGGAGCACGTGTCGGCGTCCGCATACGCCGGCCGACTTTTAGCCTCTGCACGCCGACCTAACGTAGAGGCGACCTACTCATCTGGGAGCGCCTCGTGCCGGGAATGAATCCCAACACGCTTGACTTGAGCAACGCCCTGATCGTGGCCCTCTTTCGCCACGCACTCTTTGTCACTGGACTCTTGCGTCTCACCATCATTGCGATGGCATTCATGTTCGCTCTCGTCCTGACTCGAAAGATCCTTCGATTCAACCTCTCGCCAGAGGGCGAGAACGAACCTCGGGCCCGCACCTACCTTCGCTGGAGTTTCGGCCTGATTTGGCTCGTCGACGGGATCTTGCAGTTCCAGGTGTCGATGCCGCTGGGTCTCGCGAACAACGTCGTGCGACCGCTGGAGGCGAATACACCCGAGTGGCTCCATTCACTCATGAACCACGGGGTTCTCTTGTGGAACAGCCATCCGATCAACCTGGCGGTGGGCGTCGCGTGGTTGCAGGTTGGCATAGGTCTCGTGTTGCTCGTCTCCAACGGAATGACGGGTCGAATCGTTGGTCTGGTCTCTGCCGGCTGGGCCGCACTCGTATGGCTGATCGGTAATGGCGCTGGCGGCATCTTCGTGACCGGGGCCTCCTTCCTCTTCGGCTGGCCCGGCGCGACTGTGTTCTATGCGCTTGCCGGCTTCTGGATATTCGTAAAACCCGAAGTGTTCCGTCGATGGTTCTCGCTCGTCACGCTTCGTGTGATCGCGGTGATCGTCGCGCTGGGGGCCTTGTTGCAGTTGCTGCCCTCCACCGAGTTCTGGCATGGCGGCAACACCAATGCCCTCACCGCCATGACGTCGTACATGACCAAGATCGCCCAGCCCCACGTACTCGCGTCCCTGTCGCGAGGCGTAGGTCGAATCGCGGGGTCGATGGGCGGCGGATTCAATATCATCGTCGTGCTGTGGTTGGTGGCCTGTGCCGTCGGACTCTGGTTTGCCACTACGAAAGGCTGGCGTTGGCCCGTCTGGGCGCTCGTCGCCGGATGCATCTTCTTCTGGGTGACATCGGAAGACACCTCTCTCTTCGGAGGTCTCTCGACTGACTTCAACTCCCTGCTGCCGCTGGCCGTGCTCGCGTGGTGCGCGTCGCCGTCCTTGCGCGACGTGCCGACGCGCGCTCGGCGTCTTCCTCGAGAGCTGACCTCGAGTACTGGAGCCGTCATTGCCACGTTCGCAACGGCGATGATCGTCTATTCGGTTGCCCTCATGGGGGCTTCCTCATTCGCCGGCGCCGAGACGACGCTCTATCAGGCCCAGAATGGGACGGCCTCCGCCGCCTCGACACCGGCGCCGGGCTTCACGCTGACCGATCAGTTCGGACGCACCTACAGCCTCGGCGAACATCGGGGCTACGTCACTCTCTTGACCTTCATTGATCCGCGTTGCTGGACCGACTGTCCGCTGCTGGCGGCACAACTGAAGTCCGTCCGATCAGCGTTGCCCGCGGGCACCAAACTCGACATCGTGGCCGTTGCGGCCGACCCCTATCACGAGCAGCTGAGCGATCTGAACCACTTCATTCGTCAACATTCACTCGCCGATGTGAAGGACTTCTACTACGTCACGGGAAAACTTCCGGCCGTCCGCAAGGTCTGGGCGTCATACGGGATAGGCGTGTCCATGACCAAGACCGACAAGATGAGCATTCACTCCGACTACATGTTCATCGTGAATGACCAGCATTTCCTGAAGTGGATCATTCCCGACGATCCAATTGACAGCACGTCGGGCCAGGCGTCAGCTGTCTCAGAATTACGAGCCCTGCTGGCTGACGAGGGCATTCGCTAGTCCCCAGTCGTGCCAATTCGTCCCTCTCGGTGGGTGCCGTCGCGAAGTGAGCCCGGTCGTATGTGCGCGGACGGCCATTACTCGCCAGTAACTCGTCCCCAAGAATTCACATATTTTTGGCGTTCACAAATCTTTCGGAATTCGAACACGGTGGTTAATCTTGTGGCGGAGTCCCGCTCGGGACGCACTGTCACAAGGAGTTGAGTTATGTCAAAGGGGGGGAGACTGACGTCTGTAGTTGCGCTCTTCCTGGTTGTCGTGGGTCTCGTCGTGTGGGCCGTGGCGTCGCTGTTGACTCCAGGCGTTCCCGGCGGCGTGGTCAATTTCACGGACACGCAAGCGGCGGGACAACCAGTGCATCTGACGGTTCAAACGGTAGGTTCAATCGGCTTCGGCGCTCACCCCACGTGGGTGTCATACCTGGTGAAGGATCCAAAGACGGGTAAGTGGATCCACGACACTTCTTGGAAACTGCCCGCGCACACCGTCATTGACATGACCGTCTATCAATACGACAGCGGAAGTCCACTCCGCAACCAAGAGTGGGGGCAGGTCCTTGGCACTATCGGGCACTCCGCGACCCTGAACGGAAAGACCTTCACGAGCTATAACTCCAACACCGGGAACGGGGTGGGTCACACCTTCGCCATCCCGACGCTGAACATCAGCGTGCCGTTGGTGGGCGTTAGCGGCAATCCGTGTGCCGTGGCCCCGTGTCACTTCAATTCTCCGCACAACATCGAAACGTTCAGTTTCAAGACGCCCGGACCCGGGAGCTACAACTGGCAGTGCTTCGTACCGTGCGCGCTGGGGTACCTATTTGGAAACGGGGGCGCCATGTCGACGCAGAACTACATGGGCGGAATACTGGAAGTGGTGAATTCATAATGTCACCCGAGAATTCAAACGCTAACGGAGACAACGACTTTCGTCGGATCGTCACGATTTGGATCGTCACTTCTGTAGTCCTCGACCTTCTGTACTGGTTCCTCGTCGGACCTCACGTACCTCCGGGTCGTATGACCTCGACCGCGAAGGACAACCAACTGGACTTCAATGTCCTCTTCGTCATCGCACTGCCGGTACTGGTCGGTGTGTGGGAGTGGCTGGGATTCGCTGCCCTTCGCTGGAACGTGAAGCGCAAGGATCTCGCGGAGTCCGTCGGAGGTCCAAGTGCCGCCGGGAACAAGCGAGCCGAGTTTTCCTGGATCGTCATCACGTCGGTGGTCGTCATCTTCCTTGCCGGATTCGGAACCGTTGAGCTCTACGCCGGTAACGGATCGGGCGGCGGAGAAGGTCCCAATCCGATCCTGCAGCCTGCCGGAGCCGTCAAGGCGGAAACCGCTGCGATCGCGGGGACCGGAACGTGGTCACCGAATAGCAATGAAGTGCTGGCGGTTCAGGTCATCGCTCAGCAGTGGAAGTTCACCTACCGGTACCCGGAATTCGGCGGCTTCGAGTCTCCCTATCTGGTGCTTCCCGACAACACGCAGATTGCCTTCAACGTGACGTCGCTGGACGTCATCCACAGTTTCTGGGCCTACCAACTCGAAGTAAAGGCTGACGCGAACCCACTTGAGAACAACGTCGCCTTCACCAAGACCGAACAGCTCGGGTCTTTCGAGGTTCGCTGCAGTGAACTGTGCGGCATCTGGCACGGAGCGATGTTCAACTCGGGCAAGGTGGTCTCGGAGTCGCAGTTCATGTCATGGGCGACCAAGACCGAAGCGGCGAACGCCGCCAACACAAAGAACCTCCCGCCCTTCGCCTGGACCTACACTCCGGACGCGAATGGGGCCGCTGGCGGTTACTACCCCGACGGTGGCGTGACGCCGTACAGCCCTGTCGAGATCTACGGATCGAAGCAGCCATCATGAAGAGCCTCTCCTCCTACTCAAATGTGAAGTTCTCGAGCGAAGAAACGGAGATCGTGCGATGACGACCACCGCAGCAGGATCGGCAGACATCATTGAAGCCCCGCCCGGCGCCGAAGATGCACCGAGGACGACCGGTCATGGGTGGCTGAGCCAGCACGTGGGCACCGCCATCCTTGGTGGATTCCTCGGCTACATCTTGGGTCACTGGCTCGGCAACTTGATCTCGAGCAACTACCCCTACATCGCCAACAGTGGCCAGAACTCGATTGCCGTTCTCATGGCGTTGCTGTTCATGGTCCTTGGGTGGCTGTTGGGTATCGGTGCGCTGAACTACCCACTACTCAAGATGGCAGGTCGCGAGGCGAAGCCCGAGGTCGAGCACGTCGGCTGGTCGCGGTACTTCCGCTACAACCTCGACCACAAGGTCGTCGGCATCCAGTACGTCGTCGGTGTGCTCATGTTCTTCTTCACTGGAGGACTGTTGGCGATGGCCATCCGTACCGAGCTCTTGAGCCCGACCGTCCACGTGTTCAGCGCTGACACCTACATCAAGATCGTCAGTGAGCACGGCACCATCATGATGATGATGGCGTCGTCGGTCGTCGTCGGACCGCTTGGTAATTATTTCGTGCCGCTCATGATCGGTGCTCGACGCATGGCCTACCCGCGGATCGAGGCGTTCAGCCTCTGGACCTTCATGGCTGGCTACATCGTGATCTTCTCGGCGCTTTTCTTCGGGGGCTTTCCCACGGGCTGGACGGGCTACGCACCACTACAGACCCAGGCCGGTCCCGGCATGATCTCGTACCTCTTCGGGTTCGCCGTGATCAGCATCGGCATGATGGCGGCCGGCTTCAACTTGGCCGCGACGATCATCAACTATCGAGCGCCGGGGATGACCTGGAGTCGGGTGCCGGTTTTCGTCTGGTCCATCATCGCCACGGCCGCGCTCTTGACGCTCGCCTCACCGGTACTCTTGGCGGCCGGACTCTTCGGCATCCTCGACAAGACCGCGCAGACCGCCTTCTACGTCACCGAGCACGGGGGGAGTTCGTACCTCTGGGAGAACCTCTTCTGGTTCTTCGGTCACCCTGAGGTGTACATCATGGCGCTGCCGGGCTTCGGCATCGTCGGCGAGATCATCCCGGTCTTCACTCGCAAACCACTCTTCGCGTACCGGATCGCGGCCGCGGGAATGATCGGCGTGGCGTTGCTGTCGTTCTTCGTCTGGCAGCACCACCTCTTCCAGAGCGGCATCAACCCCGACATGCGCCCGTTGTTCATGCTCACGACCGAACTCATCTCAATCCCGACGGGATTCATCTTCCTCGTCGGAATGGGCACGCTGTATAAAGCGAAGATCAGATATGAGGTGCCGATGCTCTTCTGCATGGCGGTGTACTTCAACTTCCTGATCGGGGGCATCTCGGGTGTGTTCCTCTCGGACGTGCCCGTGAACGTGACGGTGCACGGTGGCTTCTTCGTGCTCTCGCACTTCCACTACACGATCATGGGTGGCTTGATCTTCGCCTTCTTCGCCGGCCTGTACTTCTGGCTGCCCAAGATGACCGGTCGCACGATGAACAAGAAGCTCGGGCTGTGGCACTTCTGGACGATGTTCGTCTTCTTCAACCTGACGTTCTTCCCCATGTTCATCATCGGGCTGTTGGGTCAACCACGCCGAGTCTTCACGTACGCGAAGGACCTGCAGACGCTGAACGACTTCTCGTCGATTGCGGCCTTCTGCCTCGGTGCGTCGTTCCTCATCTTCGTCGCGAACCTCATGTGGTCACAGTTCATCGCGCCAGAGAAGGCTCCGTCGAATCCGTGGGACTCGCTCGGTCTCGAGTGGCAGACCGCAACACCGATTCCGCCCTACAACTTCGAGCGGATCCCGGTGATCATGACCGACCCGTATCACTACAGCGAAGTCGGTGCGCCGGCGCTCGCCGATTTCGGTGGCAGTGCACCGGTTCCGGCCAGTAGTTCCGTCGCGTCCAGTCCCGACCCGGATCAATAGCGAGTAGAGAGTAACGACATGAGTGACATGATCAAAGCCCCACCAAAGATGAGCGACTCGCCCGAAGAGCGTGAGTTCGAGTTACGTGCGCACATCGGCGCGATATGGAGCGGTGGCCGCCTGTTCATCGGCATGTACACCTTCCTGCTCGCGTCGTTGGCCTTCAGCTACTTCTACCTGCGCTCGAGTAACAACGGACTGCTCTGGCGTCCCGACCACGTGACGGCGCCGACGGCGTACGGCTGGACCATCTACACGCTGACCCTCCTCGCGGGGCTCATGGCCATGTTCGGTCAGTCGAGACTGCGCAAGGGCAGCGTGTCGGACTGGCAGACGGCGATCTGGGTCGGTCTCAGCGCGGCGGTACTCGCCCTGTTCCTCCAGATCTGGGAGTTCACCGCAGTGCCGTTCTACCCCGGCTCGAGCGGCTACGCGTCGACGTTCATTGGCTACGCGGTCATGAACATCATCACGATCTTGATCGTGGCCTACTGGCTGGAGACCACGGTCGCACGTTCACTGCGATTGAAGAAGGAGTTGAACGGCGAGTCGCCCCAGCTGTCGATGCACCCTTCGGCGCAGTCGTTCCGCGCGAACGTGGCGTCCATGACGTACTTCTTAGGGTTCATCGCGCTCGCCAGTACGCTGCTGTTCGCAATGTTCTACCTGCTGTAGTGACGAGACGTGGGAGCCGTACGGTGATCGACAGTGTGCGAGTAGAAGTTCGAGAGTTGAGGTGGTCATGATGACAGGTGTTGACAGTTTCATCGGCCCACAGGTCGAGACGATGGTGATTCTCTTGGGCACGCTGTTCGTCGTCGTCATCTGGGGATTCTTCCAGCGCCACCGTTCGGAGTGAACACAGCGCCGTCTCGCCGGCCGTCGCCACCCCGCGTCCTCTTCCACGACCTCCTCGCCTGTGGCGCGCTCGCGCTCTGGGTGATCGCACTGACGCCGCCCGTGCTCAGGCTGACGAGTGACTACGAATTCGTCCAGTCCACTCAGTTCATCCTCTTCGCGGTGACCATCCCCGCCCTGCTCGTCGTGGGCAGTCCGTGGCGATGGTTCGACCTCGCGTCGCTCGACGAACCCCTGGTGGACAACGATGGCTTTCCCATCGCCGCGGCGCATCCCCGCCCCCTCGATCGTTGGGTGCAGCGCCGCTCCCAGCGCAAGGGCTATCGCCGCGCCGTCGCCCTATTGCTCGTCTTCGTGGCTCAGACGATCCTGTGGCGTTCGGCCCCCGTCGTGGACGCATTGATCCACCATCCCTGGCTCTCCATCGTGGAGTCGGTCACACTCGTGATCGGGGGCGCGTTCTTCTGGCTGGAGTTAGTGGAGTCAGCGCCGTTTCGCCCGACGACGGCCCGTCCGTATCGGATCGGGATCGCCGCGGTGGCCATGTGGACGGTGTGGGTGATCGCCTATCTCATGGCAATGGCCCAGAACACGTGGTACACGGGATTTCGCCACGTGTCGAACCGGTTGTTCTCACTGGCCGTCGACCAGCAGGTCACGACGGCGCTGATGTGGTTCCTGACCGCGTGCGCGTTCCTCCCCATCATCTTCGCGAACCTCAATCGGTGGCTGCAGGCCGAGGAGGATCCCGACGAGGAGCTCTATCAACTCGTTCGCCGCGACCAGTCGCGGGGCTTCTTCGGCACGAACCCCTAGCGCGTCGGCGTCAGCCGCGGCGCGTCGGTGTTAGTTGTGTTCGTCGTCGCCGGGCAATGTAGCGAAGCGCAGGATCAGTAGGCCGAGCAGGAGTATCACCACGACGCCCACGCCGACGCCCAGCGAGATCATGGTGTCGCGGAAGTCGGTCGACGACAAGGTGCCGCTCAGAGCGAGGTGGGCCGAGGAACTGAGGATGTCCCGCACGCCGGCCAAGATGCCGATGATGAGGAACGGCCGCACGGGGAAGACCGACGCACGCAGGTGACCGAACACCGTGTGAGCGATGTCGAGCAGGATGATGACGACCAGGATGCCGTCGATGACGGACACGACCGACCTTGGGAACTGGTTCCAATGGTCGAGGAAGTTGACGAGTGACCGGACCAGGACAATTGCGGCCACCAGCATGAGGCTGGCGACGATGGCGTACTCGATTGCGATGATGAGCCAACGGATCACCGAGTTGGTGTCTATGGAGTGATGGGCGTCACCAGGGTCCGATTGCTTCATAGCCAACGTTATCTCGTTGCTGCGCCCCGGCGTCCGTGCGACGCGGTCAGGTGCCCTTCAGGTGCACGAGTGAAGGGATCTTCAGTTTGATCAGCGGGCGTCCGAGGGCGCGCACGGCCAACGTCTCATCGGCGAGTGCCTTCGTGCGATCGTTGGCGAGTTGCTGCTCCTGATTGGCGAGGTGGCGGATGGTCTGGGCGTCACCGGGGTGATCGAAGAGATACTGGATGTCGCGAATGGACGCGAGGGCGTAGTCGGTGATCCATTGTTCGACGACACTGAGCATGTGGTCGATGTTCTTGCCCGATTTGGTGTCGTCGACCTGCAGGTTGTTGGTCAGGTCGTAGATAGGTTCGCTGGCGAACGAACAGGCGGTCTCGTCGCCCGTGAGCAAGGTGGGGACCTGGGCCAGGTCCGAGGACGTCAGCTTCCCGTTGACGTCCATGTTGTAGAAACTGAATGACTCCTTGACGGCGAACGCGCAGTCCGCGAGGTCGGTGTTGATCTCTTTGATCGACGCGTTCTGGGACGACTGGTCCTGCGCCTTGGTGATGGGACGTGGGAGGTCGATGACGACCGAAATCGCGATGATGACGATTAACGACAACGTGGCGAGCACCCAGGGGCGCCGGTACCAGACCGCTTTGGTGATGCCCAACGACGACGTGGGCATCGACGCGGGGTCGAAGGGTACCTGTTCGAAGCCCGAGAGGTCGTCAGTCACTGGACAAGACTATCGGCGGTCTCGGCGATGGCCCGAGCACACGTGCGCAGGGTGGGCTGGTCGAGTGAGTACGCGCCGGACGCGCTCTTCATGCCGAAGGGCTGGCTGTAGGACACCAGGTTGCCGTTGGGGCCGATGAAGTACAACGCGTTGTTGTGCGACACTTCGTTGGCCTTGGCCCCGACGATGACGCGGATGCCGTAGGCGGTCCAGACGCGGTCGAGGGCGTCGACGCTGCCCGAGAGCAACGTGACCGAAGGGTCGCCAACTAAACCGGGCACGGTGAGCGCCTTGCTGCGCGTCGATATCGTGGTCGCCTTAGGGTCGGTGTTCACGATGACGAAGTGCACACTGGCTCCTTGCGCGCCGACCTCGTGGGAGGCGAGCGCGATCTCGCGCCCGAGCACCGGACAGATGTCGTTGCAGGTCGAGTCGTAGAACGCCAAGACGATGACTTGACCCTTGTGTGACGTCAGGCGCCACTTCTTGCCCCGTTGAGTACGAAGCGTGAAGGGCGCGGCGGTCGCGTCACCGATGTCCTTCAACCCGAGGAAGACCTGGAGGGAGATCAACGACGGGGCATTGGGGTTCGTGGTCGGCGTGCCCTTGAGCACGACCGTCGTGGTCGTGGTCGACGCCTTGCCGTAGGTCTCGAAGAAGTGCTGGAGGACCTCGCCACCTAGTCCGAGTACCAGGACCGCGACGATCGTCCAGGCGATGAACTTGGGCGGCACCGTGATCCGCTTCTTCATCAGGTCGCCGTGGCGGTCCCGTGGCGCGTTCGCCGCGGAGAAGATCGCGGCCCGCTGCGCCTCGTCTAACGCACCGGGATCCTGCGAGGCCCCCTGCTCACCACTCGTCATCTCGCTGCCCGTCACTCGACGTCATTTTTACCATAGGAAGTGGGCCGCCTAGACGCGCTGGCGCGTGCGCAACAACCCCGACTGGCCAGGGGCTCGACGAGTGCGGCCAGTACATTGGCTAGGTGAAAGACGGCGAAGGGATGCCCGCAGAGCAGGCGAAGGTCAGGTCTCCGCTCCTCGGCGCCGCGGCGATGAAGACCCATCTCACCTTGGCGCTCGGGCTCGCTCTTTGTATCGCCGCGTTCGTGTTCGAACTCGGTCGAGCCGAAGGGGGCAACGAGCTCAGTTGGGCCTACGTCTTCGAGTGGCCGCTTCTGGCGATCTTTGCCGTCTACATGTGGTGGAAGCTGCTCCACCCCGGTTTCACGTTGCGCCGGGTGCGCGGAAAGCCGTCGCTGGCCCCCGAGTTCGAAGGAATGCTTCACGCCTGGCAAGAAGAAGTTCGCAATCTTGAGGTGTCGCGACAAGAGGAAGGGATCGAGCCGGCGCCACGCTCTGGCGACGAGGCGCCCGACGATGAGTGATCCGCGAGGGTCGAACGTGACGCGACTGGGACCCTCGATAGCGCGCGTGGCCCTCGCCACGACCTTCGCGGCGAGCGCGTCGGTGCTCGTCAACTTCGCCCTCGTACACCTCGCTATCTCGTTCGACCCCACACTCACGTACTACGCACATTTTCGCCTGTCGGATTACGGCACCCTTTCGGTGCTCGGCGTACTCTGCGCCGGCGCAGCGTGGTACCTCGTCGCGCACAACGTGACCGAGCCTCGAACCATGTTCTTTCGAGTCGCCGTCGTTTCGATGCTGATCCTGTGGATCCCCGACGTCTGGCTCTACGTTAAACATGAACCCACGCGCGCGGTCACCTACCTGGTGGTGATGCACCTCGCCGTGGCGTTGATCACGTATAACTCATTGGTCTTCGCCGCACCGGTCGGCCAACGAGTGTCGAACGAGCCCGCACCGAGCCCGCTCGTGCCTGATGATGAGGACGGCGCGACGACGCGGGTGCGACGCGCCCAATGGGTCGTCATGATGATCGCCATTGCGTTGGAGTTCGGCACCGGTCTGATCGGAATGCTGTACGTCCCGTTCAACCGAGCGAGCGGCTGGCTCTCGCACCGCGGCGAGGTCATATACGTCGTGCACGCGCTCCTGGGGGCAGTGCTGGGACTGGCGGCGCTCGCACTCACGTCGCACGTGTTGCGAACGAGTGCCCATCGGATCGACCGGATCGCTGCGGTGAGCGGGTTGTGTGGAGTGTCAATCGGTGCTGTCGGCGGCGTGCTGTGCGTCAGCCATGCGTTGCGGCTGCTCGGGATGGCCCTGATGTTCGTTGGCGTGTCGGTGGCATTCTTCGGCTACCTCATCCCCATGATCGACGATGCTCAGCCGGCAAAGTCCACGTCGCGGTCCGCGGCCGACTGACGTCCTTCTCGTGGTCTCAGGTGGCGCTCTCGTCGCGCGCCATGGCGCGGAATTCGTCGGCGGTCATCGTCCGGCGTCCACGCAGTACCTCGTCCATGGCGCTCGAGTTCGTTTCGTTCTTGGTCGCGAGCCGTAACGCCATCACGAGCGCGGGGAAGCACCAGAAGTCGCCGCACACCCAAAGGATCGCGGCGCCGATCTGTTGGTCGGCGAAGGGGTTGAGCGTCGTGGGCGTCATCGACGCCATGTTGGCCATGTGGAGCATCGAGTTGCCGATGTCATAGAAGGCACCAGAGGCGAAAAAGCTGAGCGACATGGCGATGATCGTCATCACGAGATTCGTGAAGAGCAGGACGCCAACGCGCGCGAACGGGGTGAGCGTGGGACGCCACGGTCGCGAAGGGATGAATTGCATCCAGAACAAGAGTCCCGAAACGAAGAAGCTGGAGAGCATCAGTCCGATATGGAGACCGGGATCGCCCATCACCGGGTTGAAGACACTGGGCACCATCCAGACGATCATGACGGCGTTGAAGGCGATGATCGCGAAGAGTGGCGAGAAGACGACCGCGCCGATGCGTCGCAGCAGCGGACGACCTGGTCGAAGGAAGATCCACCGCAGGAGTCGTCGTCGCGTCGTGACCGGCAACGCGAACACCAGAGGGATCGCCGGGGCTCCCGCGACGTAAAGGGCGGGGGCGGCGAGCATGACCGTGACGTGCTGGATCATGTGGACCCAGAAGTACTCCATCGACCAGTACTGCAGCGGCGACACGACGCTGAATGTCGCGACAGCGATGCCGGCGTAACTCAGCCACATTCGGCGACGCCGCGAAAGTGCGTGGCGTGGCGTCGAACGTGCGTTGAGCACGCGAAGTCCTCGTTCGTGCACCGCCACGATCAACAATGCGAACAGTCCGATGACCGGATATCCCCAGTGAAGCGTGAGGTAGTTCATCGCAGCGACCAACGGTCAGCGACAAAGAGCGTCACGAATTGCGTTGTTCCAATCCTCGACGACCATTCGCGTCGTTGCCCCCTCATTCCTGAAGAGTACCAAGCCCC
This sequence comes from uncultured Acidimicrobiaceae bacterium, assembly GCA_963804305.1. Lineage (GTDB taxonomy): Bacteria > Actinomycetota > Acidimicrobiia > Acidimicrobiales > RAAP-2 > RAAP-2. The sequence continues at coordinate 453,693 of CAWDPR010000003.1, forward strand.
TTACGCCATGGGTATTGGAGGTTGCGCGCTACCTAGAAGAACTCTCAGGTTCCACGTCGGTGGTGACGAGTGCGGTTCACTCGTCACCACCGACGCGACGCGTTCGACTCACGCGACGGCTTGAAACTCCGCGCCGGAGCTGATATCGCCGCCCAGCGCCGATGTCAACACGTCGCCAATGGTTCCCGCGAGGTGAAACGTCATGGCCCCTCGGACCTCTTCCGGCACGTCGTCGAGGTCCGCTCCATTTCGTTGGGGCAGGATCACCTCGGTGAGTCCGGCACGGTGTGCGGCCAAGACCTTTTGCTTGACGCCACCGATCGGGAGCACCCGACCCTGGAGCGTCACTTCGCCCGTCATGCCAACCACCGAGCGAACCGGTTCGTCTCTCAACAGACTCACGAGGGCGGTGGTCATCGTGACGCCCGCTGACGGGCCGTCTTTTGGAACCGCGCCGGCTGGGACGTGGAGATGGAATCGCTTCCCCTTGAAGGCCTTTGGATCGATATGCAGTTCATTGGCGTGACTTCGCACGTACGACATGGCGATCTCCGCGGATTCCTTCATGACGTCACCCAACTGTCCCGTGAGTGTCAATCCTTCGGGACCGTCGGACACGCTCGCTTCGACGAAGAGGACGTCACCACCGGCGCCGGTTACCGCCAGGCCGGTCGCCACGCCGGGCACGCTCGTGCGGTCGGCCGATTCAAAGTAGAAGTGAGGACGGCCGAGCCACTCGCGCACGTCGCCGGCCCGCACGTCAATGGGGGCCGTGCGTTCTCCCGCGGCCAGCTTCGTCGCCGCTTTGCGCAACAGTCGCCCGATCTCTCGCTCTAGGTTGCGCACGCCCGCTTCGCGGGTGTAGTCGGCAATGATCGCTTGCAACGCTGCGTCGTCGAGGGTCACCTCCTCGGCGCGCAATGCGGCGCGGTCCAACTGTCGACCGAGGAGATGGTGCCGGGCGATCGATACCTTTTCAGACTCGGTGTATCCATCGAGTCGAATGATTTCCATGCGATCGAGCAGCGGTCCGGGAATCGTGTCGACGACGTTGGCCGTCGCCACGAACATCACTCGTGACAGATCGAGGTCGACTTCCAGGTAGTGGTCGCGGAACGTGTGGTTCTGCGCTGGGTCGAGGACTTCGAGCAACGCCGATGACGGGTCACCGCGAAAGTCGGAGCCGAGTTTGTCGACTTCGTCGAGCACGATGACGGGATTCATCGTGCCGGCCTCTCGCAGCGCGCGCACCAAACGACCGGGCTGCGCGCCGACGTAGGTCCGGCGGTGACCGCGGATCTCCGCCTCGTCGCGGACGCCGCCCAGCGCGACGCGGACGTATTTGCGCCCGAGCGCGTTGGCGATCGATTGGCCGAGCGACGTCTTACCGACGCCGGGTGGTCCCACGAGGGCGAGGATGACACCGGAACCGCGGCCGTCCACCGGGATCAAGCCGCGCTCCGCCTGGAGTTTCCGCACGGCGAGGTGTTCGAGGATTCGATCCTTGACGTCTTCGAGACCGTCGTGATCGTCGTTCAAGATTCGTTTGGCTTCGAGGACGTCCAGTCGATCGTCGGACTCGACGCCCCAGGGGAGTTCGAGGACGGTGTCGAGCCAGGTGCGGATCCAGCCGGTCTCGGGACTCTGGTCGTTCGTGCGATCGAGTTTGTCGATCTCTCGCAGTACCGCGGTGCGAACGTGATCGGGTAGGTCGCGGTCGGCGATCTTGGCCCGATAGTCATCGGGGTCGACGTCGTCGTCGTCGCCCAGTTGACCCAACTCCTTCTTGATTGCGTCGAGCTGTCGGCGCAAGAGGAACTCTCGTTGCGTCTTCTCCATGCCCTCCTCGACGTCGTTCTTGATTCGATCGCGAAGCGTCAGGTCGGCCAACGTGTCGCGGGCCCAACCGAGTACGAGGTTGAGTCGCGATTCGACGTCGATGGTCTCGAGTACTTGGACCTTCTGGGCGAGCGCGAGGTCGGGTGAATAGCCAGCGACGTCGGCGAGACGCCCGGGCTCGGTGATCTCACGCAGCTGCGACGCGATCTGGCGCGCGCCGCGACTGAGCAGGATGTTCTCGAGGACGGCGCGGTACTCGCGGGCGAGCTCCGTGACGTTGGGCGTCACCTCACCGTCGTCGAGGGGCTCGGCTTCCACCCAGAGGGCGTCGCCGGTCCCGGGTACGCCGGTGCCGATCGTGGCGCGCCGCTCGCCGCGGATGACGATAGCTTCGAGGCCGCCGGGCAACGAACCCTCTTCCACGACCTCGGCGATGACCCCGACAGTCGCGTAGCGACCGTCGATGTGGGGAACGAGTAGCAGTTGGCCACCGGCTGAGCGGGCCGCCTCGACGGCGACGCGAGCCTCGTCTGATTCGAGGGCCATTGTGAAGACCATGCCGGGCAAGATGACGCCGGACTTCAACGGAAGAAGCGGCAGTGTGACTTTCTCATTCGTCATTGCAAATTCCTTTCCAGTGATGGAATTCACTTGACTGGCTGCACTGACCGCCGGGTGAACTCCTTCCCGTCGGGACCCTTGGGGGTCCCCTCTGGGAAGCCGAACCTACGTTCGGGACGTCCAGCATATCGACTCGAACCAAGAATCTGGCAGTCTCCGAGCAAGAGTGCTAACTGGGCGACTTCGTCGTGATTCGCGACCTCGCGCGGAGAAAAGTCCTGATCAATGGTGCTGGGGCAAGCGTGTCCCTGCCTGTAGTTCGGCCTCGTGGGTTCGAGAAGTGCGGCGCGGCGCGAATGGTGTCACTTAACGTAGCGGCGTGACTACTCCGCCTGACGCCACATCGCAGTATGAGCGCCTGGGTGTCTTCCCCACCGTCGACAGTGGCGTTCGCCTCAGCGACACGCAACTTTGGGACGAGGCCACACGACCGACGAGGACGGAGTCACCGCCCGAGATCACGTACACCCGACTTGGCCGCGCGGTCGGCTCGCACCTCATCGCCGTGCATGACCATCTGCGTGATGAACTCGTCAAGATTCGCGAGCTCGTCGACAGCGTGGAGTCCGGGGCCGTCGTCCCGAGCGATGCCGTGGCGTCGCTCGACGAGTTCGCCATCCGTCAGAACAACTGGACGATCGGAGCGTACTGCGCCGCCTACTACCGAATGATCGCGCTGCACCACGGTCTCGAGGACAGCGACATCTTTCCGCATCTTCGAACGTGCGAGGAACAACTCGAGCCCGTCATCGATCGACTCGCCGAAGAACACGACGTGATCCATGATGTCCTCGAAGGCCTCCATCATGCCCTCGTCGAACTCGTGGCCGATCCGGGCGATTTCACCGAACTGCGTCGGGCGACGGACATCTTGAGCGACGCGTTACTCTCGCACCTCGCCTACGAAGAGCGTCAGCTGGTCGAGCCGCTCGCTCGCTACGGCTTCTACGCCGGTCAGATTCGCTGAGCACACGTTGAGCGACTCGGAACTCAGCGATCGTCGAAATCGGTGGCGAGAAGGTGTCGCGTGAGCGGCGGTGACGTAGCCAGCGCTTTCGCCTCGTCTTCGAAGCCTCGGTCGGTTGCCGTGAGCCGCTCGCGATGCTGACGTAGATGCTCTTCCCACGAGGCGACGAAGAAGATCTCTTCGAACTCGCCCGGCTGCTCGCCGCTACGGAACAGTCCCCACTGTGTCGCCCCCGTGCGAAAGCGCGACTCGCGCACGCGGTGCATGGCGTGCAAGAACTCGGACGCCCGTTCGGGAGGTACCGAATAGGTGGTCCACACCACGACCTGTCCGGTCGAAGGTGTCGTCGCCAAGTCCAAGTCAGGATCGGGCCGGGCCACGATCGAACGATCCATGTGCGATGTGTCAAACAGCGGCCAGAGACGAAGCGACGCCGTGCCGCCAGCGAGCAGTGCCGCCGCGCTAATGAAGGCCGCGGTGAGCCCGTAGGCATTGGCGACCACGCCCCACAACAGGGCGCCGAGGCCCTGTGCGCCAAAGAGCACCATCTGGTAAATGGACAGACCACGGGCCCGGACCCACGCCGGCAGGAACAGTTGCAGTGACGTATTCAACGTCGCGAGCATCCATACCCAGGTCGCGCCCGTGGGGAGCAAGATGAGGACGTCGCCCACCGTCGAGTGCAGCAGCGCCACGGCGAACATCGCGAGGCAGAAGAAACCGCTGGAGAGCCCGATGAACGCGTTCGCGGAGAGCTTGTTTCGCAGCCGCGAGAGCAACCAGACGCCGGCGATCGCGCCGACGCCGAGGGCGCCGAGCAAGAGACCGTAGCCGCTGGAGCCGAGCGCGAGACGTCGACTCGCGATGAGTGGCAAGAGTCCCCAGAGGGCGCTCGCCGGTACGAGGAACAGTGCGGCGCGAAGGAGGATCCGTCGCACGACCGGCGCGTAGCGGACGTAACGCCCACCGGCGCGCAGTGCAGAGAAGAACCTCTCGGGGAGTTCCGGGGTGATGGTGTGGCCCGGACGCCACAGCAATGCCGTGAGCGCGTAGAGGAGGAAGGTGCCCGCGTTGACGGCGAAGTCGGCACCGACCCCGAGATGCGCGATGAGGATGCCGGCGATGCCGGGGCCCACCGCTCGAGCGATGTTGATATTGATCGAGTTGAGTTGGACGGCGGAGGGAACGTCCTCGCGGGCGACGAGCTCGGGAACGAGGGACTGGTATGCCGGGGTGATGAAGACCGATCCTGAGCCGATGATGAAGGTGAACATCAAGAGCAACGCCGGTGACATGTGACCCGTGATGGTGAGCGTCGCAAGCAACGCCCCCGTCACCGCGAGACCGGCTTGGACCGAAATGATCAGACGTCGTCGATCGAGGATGTCCGCGAGCACCCCGCCGATTATCGCGAAGAGCACGTCGGGGAGCATGTCGGCGGTTTGCACCAAGGAGACGAGAATCGCGGCGTTCGCGGCGTGCACGAGTAGCCACTGTGCACCCACCGTTTGCATCCACGTACCGACGTTGCTGACCAGGGACGCCACCCACAGCCACCGAAACGCCTTGGCCCTGAGGGGCGTCCACGTCGAGGTGGTGGTGTCCGGCCGACTCATATGGTCGTCCAAAACCTAGGTGGGCGCACTTCCACCATCTGAGATTACGTCGGGCGGCACCATCGGCCCCGGGAATCTCCTAGGTCGTCGGTGCGCCGTCCTTGAGCGTGGCTTCGACCTCCAAGGTGAGCTGGACCTTGTTGCTCAGCACCATTGCGTTGTCGGTACCAGGTATCGGACCGTTGAAGCTCACCGCAAAGTCATCACGGTTTATTTCGGCCGTGGCGCTGAAACCGACTCGGGTACCTCCGTAGGGGTCTGCGATGAATCCGTTCAACTCAACGGCGAGTGTTACGGGTCGCGTCGTCCCACGAATCGTCAGGTCACCGTCGACGGCGTACGCACCTTGCTCGTTTCGAATGCCGGTTGACACGAAGGTCATGGTGGGGAAGTTCTCGACGTCGAGGAAGTCGGCTGAGCGGACGTGATTGTCGCGTGTCGGCTCGTTGGTGTTCACCGAGGAGGCGTCGATCGTGACGTTCACCGACGAGCGAGTGAGGTCTGCATCGGTGACGATCGTCCCACCAAATCGATCGAAGCGTCCGCGTACTTTGCTCACCATCAAGTGGCGTACCACGAACGACACCTCGGAGTGGATCGTGTCAATGTCCCAGGTCCCGGCAATGAACCCCGGGATCGTGGACGAAGCGTTATTAGTGTCAGACATACGCACATTCCTCCTTGTTGAGCCAAGTTTCTTCTTGCGCAACTATTGTTGGGGCAAGATTATTGGTAGTTCCCGAGGATGAAGCAGCGATCGATGACGGTTGCGACCTTCAAGTCGTCCATGACTACCGGGCGTGGCGACCTCCCACGTCGGGCTGGTCGTGCCGATTCGCGGCGTCGGCATCAGAGTGACAATCCACGAGTCGACCTTCCGGTAGTCCCCCGGGGACGCCTCGACGGTGCTACGTTCAGCCAATGACCAACTACCTCGCCGAATCCCTCGAATCTTCCCTACGTGACCGAAAGTTGTTGAGCCATCCGTTCTATCGCCGATGGGAAGCTGGCGAGCTCTCGAGTGACGAGTTGCGACTCTACGCCGAGCAGTATCGGTTCTTCGAGAGGATGCTGCCCCGTTTCCTCGAACGACTCGCAAGGGAACTACCTGAAGGCTTTGCCCGTGACTCGGTCCTCTCGAATCTCGCGGACGAAGTCGCCACGCCCACGCACCTGGAACTCTTCGAGCGGTTCGCCCGGTACCTGAATGCGACCGACGCGCCCATTTCTCCCGCCATGCAGCGATTGGTGGGCGCGTACTCCGACGTCCTCGCCGAGGGACCAGCCATCGCGCTCGCGGGCCTGTGGGCCTACGAGAGTCAGGGCGCGGCCGTCGCGGACTCCAAAGGCGAGGGCCTTGCGCGTCACTACGGCGCCGGGGTCGACGCCACAGCCTTTTGGACGGTTCACGGTTCGCTGGAAGGCGATCACGCGAAGTGGACACTCGAAGCGCTTGAGTCATTGGAGCCAGACGTCGACGAGGTAGGACCCGCGGTCCGTCGCATCGCTGACGCCTGGTGGTCGTTCTTGGACGAACGTGAGTCGCTCGCGGCCTAGGGTGGCCCGACAGCTTTCGAACGCGGCGGGTACCCAACCCTGGTGGGAATGATTAGTAGGTTGCATTTACAACCGAGCAATGGGGTGGGAGATGTCAACGTCATCAGTGGGGGCGATCGTGGGGACCTACGTCTCTGCCCTGGTCCTCTTAAGTGTGCTGGCCAGTGTGGGGAGCATCGTCACCTACATCATCATCGTGGTGGCCAATCGTGCGGAGCCCGATCCCTCCGGCAACCGAACCAGCACGATCTACCACGTGGGTACCGCCTTCATAGCGCTGTGGCTCGAGATCGCTGGGGTCATCACGATCTTCGTCACCCTGTTCAACCTCATAGGAGCAGGCAACGCCGTTTCGTATTCGGGTGCGGTGCATCCGCTCAGGGACTCGACCATCAGGGGCATCACGATCGGCTTGCTGCTCTCGATCATCGGTGGGTACACGGCACTGACGCACCGGGTGAAGGCCATCGAACTCGCGAATAACGATGAGGTGGTGGCCAGTCCTTCGAAGCGGGTCGTTCGCAGTTATGCTGCCGTCGTGAGTTTCGTCAGTGTCATTGTCGTCGTCATCACGTCGCTCGCGCTGCTTTGGGCGGTATTGGGCCTGGTTGCCCCAGGCGTCTATGAAACAGGTTCACGAACCAACGATTTCCGACTCCTGTTGGACGAAGCCACGGTGGTGGCGGTCTTCTCCTGGGTCTTTTCCACGCACCGAGGACTACTGCGAGACCACTAGGTCAGGCCGAAGTGATAGCTACGAGTCCTTTGGATCACAAGCTGCCGTAGATCAGGCAGCGAGATATTGATTGGGTGGCTCATAAGCAACTTCCCAATTGCCGCGCGTGTCCAGCGTGGCATCATCACGAGAAGTTACGAAGCAAATGGCCAGTCGCCGCGTAGATTTCTGAAACGGAGTTGCTCGCACCATTGACCACCCAAATTAACCCGTCGTAGTACGCAGCACCTTCGGGCCGATCGAGGTCTCCAGCTTTAGCGCGGAGGACACGGATGCGACGGCCATTCGTGGCATTGAGTTCGGTGAGCGCATTGGCGAACCCGTTGAGTGCCCAGATGTCGCCGCCTCCAGCGGTGATGAAAGCGCCATTCGTGAGATTGCGCTCGCCGGTCTTCACGACGCGCACCTGGGTGCCGTTGGCACCGTTGTACTCCGAAATCGCGGTCCCGCCGTCGAGCCAGAGATCCCTGCCGTTGACGGTTACCGAGACAGTCGGGCCCGCATAACCCGCGTTAATCGATCTGATGAGTTCACCCGATTTCACACTCAGTTCTGCCACCGCACTTTTGGTTGCGCTGGTGACCCAAATATGTCCGCTAATTAGTGCGACGAAGTCCGGATCTGGGATTTCACTTGATGACAACTGAATTCGACGAATCACTTTGCCCGAAGTTCCATTCAATTGGAACAACGAATCCCTGGACTCCGACAAATACCAAAGCGAACCTTCATATGTCGTAAGGTCGCCACCGAAGTTGAAGGTCGACTTCTTGGGGTCTACCGTGCGGATGAAGTGTGCACTATTCGGACCGAACTCGGAGATCGTTCCTGCAGTTACATCGTTGACCCAGGCGGCCATATTGAGCGCGTCCACGACGAGTGACGCGGTCATAGTGCGACTGGCCTTCCAACCGACGAGTCGCCTCGAGAAGACGTCGATGATGAAAGCGACGTAGACGACACCGCTCCACGTGGAGCAGTAGGTGAAGTCGGCGACCCAGAGTTCGTCGGGACGTGTCGCCACGAAGGCACGGTTTCGACGAGGTCGGGGGCACGAAGGTGCGAGGAGTCGGCGTGCGTGGTCGCAATCGCTTCAGTTCGTGCTTGACGCGCCGCGAGTCACCTTGGCAATTCGGGATAAGTCGCTCGATTCCCAAGGAGCTTCGCGACGCACAGTCGAATCCGGGTACGCCTCGCTCGGCACTTGGATGAGCTTCGCCGTCCGTTCGACGGAGTGGTGCTGCTTCCAGATCGCCTGCGAGCGCGGGACCGTCCCCCTCGTCGACGAGCGAAGTCTGGCAAGCGCGAGCATCGGCCGTGACTTGGTGCTCGATAGAGAAGTTGAAGCGGGCGACCTGCAGCTGGTCGTCAGATCGGATGCACTCCCCGCAACCTGAGCGACGCCTTCAAGGGACCATCTGTAAATCTGGATTCTTTGCTCGACGAATATCGAGGCCAATGACCGACGAACTTCACGTAATTCTTGAGGATGAACTCGCCGGAACTATCAAAAAGTTGCCAGGCGGAAAGCTTCGATTCACCTACGAAGATACCTACAGGGCTCGTGACGGCGTAACGCCGCTCTCCCTGTCGATGCCAGCTCAAGTCGAGGTCCACCCCGATAGCGTCATCACGCCTTGGCTCTGGGGACTACTTCCAGACAACGAACAGGTCCTGTCTCGCTGGACACGACGATTCCATGTGTCGAGAACACCATTTGCCCTCCTATCAACGCAAATTGGTGAGGACTGTGCTGGAGCAGTTCGTTTTGCCAAACCAGAACGGTTGGATCTCGTCCTAGGTCATCCAGGAAGCGTCGAATGGCTCACCGATGATGATGTGGCGCAACGATTGAGTGAGTTGCGCGAAGACTCGCGACGAATTGGCTTGGGCGCGAATTCACGGGCCAGTTCAGTTTGGCTGGAGCTCAATCAAAGACGGCTTTGCTGCGCGTACACGGCCGTTGGGGGGAACCCTCTGGGTCAACTCCAACCACGCATATTTTGAAGCCGGCGGTCGCGGGATTCGACGACCACGATCTCAACGAGCATCTTTGCCTTCACGCCGCTCGCCGAGCGGGGCTCATTGCAGTTCGTACCACGGTGTCACGATTCGGCAATGAATCCGCGGTCGTAGTGGATCGATATGACCGGAGCGTCAAAGCAGACTCAATCACCCGAGTCCACCAGGAGGACCTCTGCCAGGCGCTTGGTATACCGCCAACACAGAAGTACCAGAATGACGGCGGTCCAAGTCCAGGAGTAATCGTCGGCTTGCTGAGACGCGCGATGCCGCCTCGAGTGGCGGATGAGGCCGTTTGGAGGTACACCGATGCTCTGATATGGAATTGGCTCATAGCGGGTACGGACGGACATGCCAAGAATTACTCCTTGCTACTCGCCGGAGATCAAGTTCGATTGGCTCCGCTCTACGACATCGCATCAGCATTGCCTTATGGCACACACGAGAAAGAGCTTCGGCTCGCCATGAAGATCGGAGGTGACTATGGGATATTCCCTACTCGAAACACCTGGCCCGTCGCTGCAAAGGAGTTAAGCCTCGACCCGGACGCCCTATTACAACGAGTACGAACGCTTGGAAATATTCTCCCCGAGGCATTCGCGGAAGTGGCTGAATCCCCTGACGTCGTTGCCCTTGCGAGCCCGATGCCTGACCTACTAGTGCGTTTAGTGACCGAGCGTGCACATAGATGTCTCCAATTGATTGGCAAAGGTTGAGTCGTCGGACGTTACTTGGGGCGACAAAATGAACACCACCTGCGGTGGCGGCTCGCACGCAGCGAGAATTGTGTCGCCACGAGTGTTTGGCGGCTCGCTACGTCCATTTCCAAGTAATTTTGGGCGTTGAGTGGCAATAACCCGGGCATTAACGGCGCCCTTTTTTGCGAATAAAGATGGCATTTTCGATGCAGATGCTCGCACCGTCGTTCGAACGTGCATGAGGGGAAAGTTCAAGCCTGACCTATGCCTTTACCGATGGCCCCAATCGTCTTGCTGATTGAACCGCACCTGAAATGCTCAGCCCCAAGAAATATTCGTTTGATCACGTTCGATCTCTTCGAGGACTTCTTCAATGGAACCGGGCGGTAGGAGGTCGAAAATATGCCATCGGCTGTTGCGGTCCGACCAATAGAGGGTCCATTCATTGTTCACAGAGTTGAATTTCATTCGAGCGACTCCTTGTCGGGTCCACTCTCGTCCGAAATCTTCCCTCCAGGGAGGTCGACTTTCAACAATCGTCACTGTCATTCCTCGAACGTCAACTTCCATTCTCATCTGATCCTGAAAGTTCGGTGGGACGACCCTGGCTGCGTACTTGCGAATCTTCCGCAGGTCGAGTTCCGGAATGCCGGTCATAGCGAGACACTACGCAACTCAGTCGTTGGAGTTCCGAACAAACCCTGGTGGCCGAACGACAAAAGGAACAGATCTGTCGCGACATCGTGAACACCTCCTGAGATCGGTGGTGGCAAGATTTTGGCCTAAACCGCGGATCAATTCGGACTTCGATGCCGGTACAGCCGGGTTTGAGTCAGTTTCGGGCATTGATTGGGCATCAGTTGGGCATTAACGGCACCAAATCCGCGAAAAAGTGGCACTTTCGCGGTGTACACCCAAATTCAGAAATATGCTTTTACCAGGATTTACGAAGCACCCCACAGAGGTTGTAGTTCAAACTCCACTGAAAGATTTGTTGCTCTGGCTCAATGCTCTGGTCGAGTTCATTAAAGGGCGGGATCAATACTGAAAGAAACGGTGAACCCTAATATTTCAAACCTCCCCGAAGGGATTAAAACCCTGTTCACCGTGGATTGTGCATGGCTCATGCGGCGCAAAGTCACATCTCGTACCATTTATTAATCGAGACGCTGACTTTTCTCTCCACTGACATTGAAGGCTCAACGACCTTGTTGCGTCGAATCGGTGACGCTGCGTACGGGTCGATTCTCGCTGATCACCACCGTATAGTTCGCGAGTGCCTCGAGACCCATGGTGGTCACGAGGAGGGGACTCAGGGAGATTCGTTCTTCGCGACTTTCACGTCCCCTCGAGCAAGTGTGTCGTGCGCGATCGAGATTCAACGTGCGCTTGACGAGTTCGGCTGGTCCGACGGCGAACATATTCGCGTCCGCGTGGGAATTCACACGGGTGAGGTCTCCGAAGAGGTGACCGGTCTCGTAGGTTACGAGGTCCACCGCGCAGCCCGTATAGCGGCAGTTGGTCATGGCGGACAGGTGCTGCTGTCATCGGCGACCGCCGGACTTGTCGAAGATTCCCTTCCGGGCGACGCCACGCTTCGTAACCTTGGCGCACACCGGCTCAAGGACCTCGGTCGACCCGAGACGATATTCCAGCTGGTGGCGCCGGCCCTAGCCTCTGAGTTCCCCCCTCTTCGATCACTGGACAATCCGGAGTTGCCGAACAACTTGCCGGCGTCACTCGGGACCTTCATCGGCCGAGTGAGCGAGCTCCAAGAGGTGCGAAAACTGATTGAGGAGTCGCGCCTCGTCACCTTGACCGGAGCGGGTGGCTCCGGCAAGACCCGCTTGGCGCTTCAAGCTGCGGCGGAATTCCTGGACGGTAGCGGGGAGGGGGTTTGGCTGGTTGAGCTGGCGCCTCTGAACGATCCCGATCGAGTCGCCGAGGTGGTCATCGAGGCACTTCAGATACGCCACGAGCCAGGGCTCACAGCAGCCAATAACCTGCTGCGCGTTCTGCGTGACCAGAGGTCGCTGATCGTCCTGGATAACTGTGAGCATCTCGTCGATTCGGTGGCCAAGCTCGTGGACTCGCTCTTGCGATCGTGTCCGAAAGTCCATCTGGTCGTGACGTCGCGAGAGCCCTTGGGCGTCGACGATGAAGACGTCTACCGAGTCCGCTCGTTGTCGCTTCCCTTGGGCGAAGTAGAGAATGTCTCGGACGTGTCAGGTTCGGACTCAGTCGAACTGTTCGTTACCCGAACGCGACAGCACGACAAGAGCTTTGAACTCTCCGCCTCGAACGTCGCACTCGTGGCTTCGATCTGTCGCCGATTGGACGGGATTCCACTCGCGATCGAATTGGCCGCAGCTCGCATTTCGTCAATGTCGGTGAAGGATCTCCACGACCGACTCGACCACCGGTTCCGTCTGCTGTCGGGCGGAAGTCGTAGTGCCCTCCCGCGCCAGCAGACTCTCAGCGCGATGGTCTCGTGGTCCTACGAGCTTCTCAATGAGTTCGAGCGCGTAGTGCTACGTCGTCTCACGGTGTTCGTAAATGGCTTCGATCTTCAAGCGGCCGAGGCAGTGTGCACCACCGAGTCCGTCGAGTCATACGAAGTGTCGGTCATCATTGGTTCACTGGTAACAAAGAGCTTGGTAGTGGCCGAGCGGAGTGGTGCCTCACTGCGGTACCGGTTGCTCGAGACGATCCGTCAGTTCGCAGCCGAGCGGCTCCTCGAGGTTGACGGAGAGCACGCGACGGGTGAGACGCGCCATCGACACGCGCAACACTTCCTCAGACTGTGTGAAACGGCGGAGCCGCACCTTCGGGGAAGTCCGGACCAGGCGTTATGGTTCGACCGGCTGGAAAGCGAGTGGGACAACATTCAGGCAGCTCTCGGCCACTTTTCGGACGATCCGAGCGGGGCAATTGACGTCCTTCGACTCGGGGTCAGCGCGTTTCGCTTCTTCGAAGTCCGTTCACATCACGAGGCCGCGGTCTTCATCCGAAAATCCTTGGGGTCGGCATCCGACGTGGAGCCCGCGTTGATGGCTCGTGCGCTGGCGTCTTGCGCCCAAGTGATCGGCTGGGGGATTCAATCCGCCGAGGTGGCCGAACGAACGCTTCGCGAGATTCTTGCCCTCTGCGAACAGGCACTCGGGTTCGCCCGTGCCTCCGGCGACGTCGATGCTCTGGTCTCGGTCCTTTGTCGCATGAGCTTCTGGATGAATGACGCGGGCGACGTCGACCAGTCGAGGTTGCTGGCCGAAGAAGCGGTCCGGGAGGCTCGCGAAGATGGTGACCCGAGGCTCATCGGTGTGGCACTTGCGAATGAGGCGACCGTGGGTCCCGTTGATGAGCGCAGGGCACGACTACTCGAAGCCGCCAGTTGGCTTCGACGCGCCGACGACTCGGCGACGCTGTGCTTGGCGCTTCTCGTCGCCTCGGTGAGCGGTTCTGTCTTGCCCGACGAACTCCGCGAGGATCGGGCACTGAACGCCGAAGCTCTTCGATTGGCGGAAGAGATTGGCTACGTCACAGCGAAGACGATGCTCATTGGGAATCTCGGCTGTTACTGCTTCTACTTGGGAGAGAGGGCGGATGCCGCGGCGTACTTACGTCGAGCACTTCAGACGATCCACCGCGGCGGTTGGCCGGAGTACTGGTTGTCCGGGTACGCGTGGGTCCTGGCCTGGGTGACCGCGGACCAGGGGGATTATCTGACGTCCGCGCAGTTCATCGGTGCGAATGCCCGACTCCTCTCGGGGGCTCCGGAGTTTTTCTTGCGCAATCGACAGTCTGGAGAGAGTGAGCTGGATCTCGAGATTGACGACGACGTGCGCCGCCGTTCCATCGAGAGTCTCGGCGAAGACGGATACGAACGTGCGGTGGCTCGCGGTGGAAAGCTCACTACGGGCCAGTTCATCGACTTGGTTCTGGGGCGCACGACGGCGACGGCGTAAACGGCTTTGGACCTTCCTCCAATGAGCGACTTTGTTGTGCCTTCTTCGCGTCTAGTTGAAGGGGCAAGGCGATGCCGTGGCATAAGAGAGTTGGAGCCATCAGCTTGTCG
>CAWDPR010000004.1:0-375069 GCA_963804305.1 uncultured Acidimicrobiaceae bacterium
AGATGTCGCACAGGTTCCATCCAGTGCTCGAGCCGTCGATCAACTGATCGAGCGTCCGCAGTCCGACGAACGTGTCGTTCTGCTCCGCGATGGACGACCAGTCAATCCCCCGGCGTTGGGCCTCGCGCCGAGTGGTCTCGTCAACCCACGCGCCCGCGACGCCCCGAACGAAATCGCGGCCTGTCGGACGCGCGGGCCACGAAGACGCTGGGTCGGCGTACCCGGCGAGCACCTCGGCCATGGCCCACGCCATCTCCTGACATCGACCGCCCGTGCCAGGCCCTCGCACCCGCACCGTGGCCTCGCCCACGCCCAGAACACAGTGGGCCCGGTGTCAATTGTTCGCGGGCCAACGTGCGCGTGAACTGTTCGACCACGTCGTGCACGTCGCCGGTGACGGCGCTGCCCAGCGAGACGACCCGGTAGCCACGCGACTCGGCGCTTCGAATCGCCAAGTCGAGCATGATGGAAGGCTGTGCGACGACGAGGTTGCGATGCACGACTACCGCTCTGCCGTGCATGAACTCGCTACGGCGAGCTCTCGATTCTTGGACTCTGGCGGCCAACGGCGTGCCGAGACAGTGGATCCGATCGAGGAGTTCCTCGACCTCGCCCTCGGGCGGCTCGTACGTGAAGGTCAGTCCCGACGCCACCCACGGTGCTCCCGACACGACGTTGTCCACCATGATCAGGGAGAGCGATCGCTCCGTGCGCACGTATCCCAGCACTGCCCCGCCCGCGATTTGCGACGTAGCTGCCCGCAACTGGTTGAGACCGGTGATGTCGAGACCTGACGCCATGGCCGCGTTGAAGATCGCTCGCAGGTCGTCGACATCAATCGGTGGCTGCGGGAGGGCGCAGAGACTCGAGGCGCCTCCAGAGATGAGGAACACGGTGCACGTCGCGACAGTGGATTCGGCCAAGAACGCGAGGAGGCGCTCGCCCGCGCGCAGACTGCCGGGACCCGGCAAGGGATGTTCGCCGACGATCACCTCGGATGCTGTCCCGTCGTTCGCACCCAGCTCGTCGACGACGACCAAGGCGCGCACGATGCGCTCGCCGACAATGTCGCGGCACGCACTCAACATCGACCACGCGGCCTTGCCGATCGCGATGACGTCCAGCTGGTCGTCCAGTGCTCCGCCATCGCTCAACTGGGCTTCAACGAGTTCTCGAAGACTTGCCTCGGCGCGCCACTCGTCACTGATGGCGAGAGCGTCGTCCAATAGCTTCGTCATCGGTCACCTGCGTTCGTCGAGATGCAAGAGGCATTCTCATTGGAAGCCTACGAACTGGACAACACGATCGCTCAGACGGCGAAGACCTCCTGCGCTACGAGCGTTCGACGAAACTGCGTGTGACGCCACGTCGCGAGTGACGCGATCGTCAGGTTCGCGGCACCGGCGAAGGCGGTCGCCGTCAGCGCCGCCCAGAGTCCGGCACCCACGTAAAAGGTGATCCACATCATCGCCCCGAGCGTGCTGATGTACCACGAGGCGGCCGAGACCCCCGACGCATCCTCGTGACGAATGAGTTCGATCAACTGCGGCGCGCGGTTGATGGTCATGGCGATCCCCGTCCCGAAGACCCCGCCGGCCCAGCCCCAGAACACGGTCGGCATCACACAGCACACGAAGAAGTAGCCCAGTGCCCGTGCCGGGACGGCCGGACGTCGCCACGGCGACAGACGAAAGAGGATCAAGAGCTGCATCGGCATGATCAGCAGGCTCCCAAGGATGATTTCCGCCGATCCGACGACGAAACCATAGGTGATCCAGAAACAGCCCATGTAGACGAAGAGGACCCAGGTGGCCAGCGAAACCCCTTCAATTCCTTGGGTTCGCACGCGTCGCAATTGCGACGCCGTCCCGAAGATGCCGCTGGCGACGGCCAACCACCCCATCGAAATGGCGAATGAGTGGAAGGTCATTCATTCAGTTTACAGATGCATCTCGTTATCGACGGCGATTTGCTGCAGAAATGACGGCTTCGAGTGATGCGTCGAGGATCGACGAACTCATCCCGACACCCCACCACGTCGTGCCATCCTCGCCCTCGGCCTCGACGTAGGCCACGGCCGATGCCTCGGACCCCGCGGTCAGGGCGTGTTCGGAGTAGTCGCGCACCTTGAACTTGACGTCCATCTCGGTGCGCAGACCGCTCATCAACGCGTCGATCGGACCGTTCCCTTCACCCTTGACGGTGAGGTGCTGACCGTTCACGACCAACTGCGCGAAGATCCGCGTGCTGCTCTGGTCCGCCGAGACCTCGCTGGAGAGCAACTGGATCGTCGGGTTCTCCGGCTGGTAGGTCGTCGTGAACACGTCCCAGATCTGGGCGGGCGAGATCTCGGTCCCGGTCGCTTCGGTGAGTTCCTGCACCTGCTTGGAGAACTCCACCTGCATCGCTCGCGGGAGGTCGAGCCCGTGCTCGGCGCTTAGGAGGTACGCGACGCCACCCTTGCCCGACTGGGAGTTCACGCGGATGATGGCCTCGTACGTGCGACCCGTGTGCTTGGGGTCGATGGGCAGGTAGGGCACCTCCCAGACGTCATAGGTATCGCCGATCGAGAGCATGCCCTTTTTGATGGCGTCCTGGTGGGAGCCGGAGAAGGCGGTATAGACCAGTTCGCCGACGTAGGGGTGGCGCATGTGCACCGGCAGTCGATTCGCGTACTCGGCCACGTGGCGGGCCTTGTCGATGTCGCGGATGTCGAGTTCGGGGTCGACACCCTGGGAGAAGAGGTTGAGTGCCAGGTTGACGACGTCGACGTTCCCCGTGCGCTCCCCGTTACCAAAGAGCGTCCCCTCGACTCGATCGGCGCCGGCGAGGACGCCCAACTCCGCCGCCGCGACGCCCGTCCCGCGGTCGTTGTGCGGGTGCAGGGAGAGCACGACGCAGTCACGCCGCGAGATGTGGCGAAGGAACCACTCGATCGCGTCCGCGTACAGGTTCGGCGTGTACATCTCCACCGTGGCGGGCAGGTTCAAGATCAACGGTCGTTCCGGTGTGGGGTCGATGACGTCGATCACGGCGTCACAGACCTCGAGGGCGTAATCGAGTTCAGTCCCCGTGAAGCTCTCGGGCGAGTACTCGTAAAAGAACGCCGTCGAGGGCGACATGGTCTCGAGTGAACGGCAGATGGCCGCCGCGTCGGTCGCGATCTTCGTGATGCCGGCTTTGTCGAGCCCGAAGACCACCCGGCGCTGGAGCGTCGAGGTCGAGTTGTAGAAGTGGATGATGACACGTTGGGCGCCGATGATCGACTCGTAGGTCCGGCGAATGAGGTCCTCGCGGCACTGGGTCAGGACCTGGATCGTGACGTCCTCGGGAATCAGGTCGTTCTCGATGATGTGGCGCACGAAGTCGAAGTCGGGCTGGGAGGCCGACGGGAAGCCGACCTCGATCTCCTTGAAGCCCATCTCCACCAGCTGGGTGAACATCACGTTCTTGCGGTCCAGGTCCATCGGGTCGATCAGGGCCTGGTTGCCGTCACGCAAGTCGACGCTGCACCAACGCGGCGCCTTGACGAGGCGCCCGTCGGGCCACGTGCGGTCCGGTAGGTCAACGGGGACAGTCGCTCGATACTTGGCGTACGCCATTGGGCTGGGCTGTTGGTTGTCCTTCACCGGGTCCATCCTCTCCATCATTCGAGCGAGAAACAAAAAACCCCCGCCTCAGCGGGGGGCGGGGCGAGCAGAACTCACCCCTATCGAAGCAGAAGCTCGCTCTGGCCAATTGTCATGGGACTATTCTACCTCGTCTCGAAGGAATGTCCAGAGGGTGACACCCACTAACTTGGGAGGCGTGAACGCACTCAAGTCACTGCTGAAAGTACTGTTCCTCGTCGTCGTCGCCGCCAGCATCGCGGGCGTCGTGATGCTCGTAAAACGGCCGAAGGACGAGCAGGCGAACTCTTTTGACGAGTGGCCCGACGTCGCGCGCAATCCCGACGCCGACTGACCTGCGCTCTCGTTCCGTTCCAACTACCTAGGAGAATGTCATGGCAAAGATGCAATACCGCCGATTGGGCCGTTCCGGACTCAAGGTCAGTCTCTTGTCCTTCGGGAGTTGGGTCACCTTCGCCAACGAGAATCAGATCGAGACCGCGAAGCAGGCGGCCGAATGCCTGAACGCCGCCAAAGAGGCCGGCGTCAACTTCTTCGACAACGCCGAGGCGTACGCCGCGGGCGAATCCGAAAGGGTCATGGGCGAGGCGTTCCGCGAACTCGGCTGGAAGCGTCACGAGTACATCGTCTCGACCAAGCTGTACTGGGGCCTGCACAACGTGCCCAACATGCGCTACACCCTCAATCGAAAGTACCTCTCGCAGGCGATCGACGGTTCGCTCGAGCGCTTCGGACTCGACTTCGTGGACCTCGTCTACTGCCACCGACCCGACCCCAAGACCCCGATCGAGGAGACCGTCTGGGCGATGAGCGACATGGTCACCCAAGGCAAGGCCCTCTACTGGGGGACGTCGGAGTGGAGCGCGGACGAGATTCGAAGCGCCTACGACATCGCCGACAAGCACCATCTCCACAAGCCCCTGATGGAGCAGCCGGAGTACAACCTCCTGCATCGCGACCGCGTGGAGAAGGAGTACAAGCGTCTCTACGAGGACATCGGACTCGGTACGACGATCTGGTCCCCGCTCGCGTCAGGACTGCTCACGGGCAAGTACCTTCACGGCATCCCCGAAGGATCGCGGGCCACCCTCCCCGGCTACGAGTGGCTGAAGGAGATGCTGACCGACGAGACCCGCAACAAGAAGGTGGCCGAACTGAAGGAGATCGCCGACGACCTCGAGGTCTCGCTCGCGCAGTTCTCCCTCGCCTGGTGCGCGGCGAACCCCAATGTCTCAACGGTGATCACGGGCGCGAGCAACGCCGAACAGGTACGAGAGAACATGACCGCCCTCGACGTCCTCCCCCTCCTCACTCCCGAGATCATGGAGCGCGTGGACCGCGTCGCTCCCGCGGGGCCCGCCGTCGACGCGTGACGGTATCGCGGATCGGACTCATCGGGGGACTCTCCTGGGAGTCGACCGCCTCGTACTACCGCTACTTCCACGAGTACTACGTCGGTGGCGACAACGAGTGGTCGGCACCGCAGATACTCATCGACTCCGTTGACTTTGGTTCCGTCGTCGCCTTGCAGCAGGTCGGCGACTGGCACGGCACCGGGCGGATCGTGGCCGACGCCGCGCGGCGCCTGGAGTCGGCCGGCGCGACGGTGCTCGGCATCGGCGCCAACACCATGCACAAGAACTACGACGACGTGCGCAACGCCGTCACGATTCCCGTCGTCGACGTGCGCGACGTCGTCGCCGCTGAAGTGCTCGCTCGCGGACACGACTCCCTGGCGCTGCTCGGCACCAGGTACCTCGTGAATGACGACTTCTACTCCGGCCGGCTCGAGGAGCTCGGCGTGCGATGCGTGAAACCCGACGGGGAACAGACCGACGGACTCCAGGCCATCATCTACAACGAACTCACAAAGGGCGTCGTCAGCGACGCATCGCGCGACTACCTTTGCCAGGTGGCGGCGAGCTGTCGCGAGCGCGGCGCCGCCGTCGTCGGCCTGTGCTGCACTGAATTCGGCCTACTCATGGGCGAGAGCGACACCGTCATCGATTCGACGAGGGTACACGTGCGGGCGCTCCTGGACTGCGTCGACGCCTAGTCGGAGCCGGTCGGCTGGCGTTCCAAGAGTTCCACCGTGTGGTCGTCGATCGCTCGGATCAGTTCATTGAGCTGAGCGAAGTACTGCGACCCGGACTCGTGAAAGAGGTGGGGCTCCACCGCCGCGAGTCGAATCGCGCTTCGCGCACGGGTCACGCTTCGTAGGGCGCTTCGGCGCAGAGAATGCCTCGTCACGGGGTCGCTCTCGGCCGTCGTCGCACCGTAGCGTCTCGTCGCCTCGGCCACCTGCTCGAGCTGTTGACGCGGCCGCAGCGACGGCGCGTGCAGCCACAGGACGTAGTCAATGCTGAGCACGAGCGCCGCGCCGATGGTCGTATCGACGATGCGAGGTCCAAAGAGATTCTGATCGGGTCCGAGCACGCCGACGAACACGAAGATGATGGGCGTGAACACCATCACGGTGAGCGCGTGGCTTCGCTGGGCCGCCCACGGCACCGCGGCCGCCATCGCGCAGCAGAGCACGACGAGGAGGACCTGCTCGTTGCCGGCAAGGGCGAGCAGTGCCGCGATCCCCACGCCGGCCAACGTCCCGATAACTCTCGCCATCGCACGTCGCATGACGGGACCGAGGTCGGGGCGAAACACGAAGGCCACGCTCATCGGGAGCCAGTAACCCCTCGGCCCGTCGAGGGTGTGCGCGATGACAGTGGCGACGACGATTGCACCGGCCAGGAGGATGGCGAACCGGCATCGATCGAAGAGCGGGAGTCGATGGATTGTCGAGCGAAAGGGTTGTTCGGCGACGAGCGTGGCGCGCTCGGGTGCACGGAATGCTCGCGCCACCAGTTGACGGGTACGACTGTCGAGGGTTGACGCGAACTCTGTCGCCTGCTCGTCGAGTGCCCTCACCGCTTCGATACACGATCCCTGCTCGATCAGTCGCGCCACGCGTCGCAGGGCGGTGGTGACGACGACATCGATTCGCTCTTCCTTGCTCGTCAAATACGACGCCAACTCACCCATTTGCAGGAGGACGATGAAGCATTGGTGGATGGCCACCCCCTCGTCGTCGGTTGGAATACGTCGCGCCCCCACGACATCCTGTGCGGCATCGATCACGACGACGGCGCGGCTGCGTGCATGGTTGAGCGCCTCGGTATCGATGGCGTCGAGGAGTTGGGCGACGCTCACGAACCCGCTGGCCAGGCACAGCCGTTGATCGGCGCGACGGCTTCGATGGTCGGTGACGCTTGCCGCGAGATAGACCAGGAGTCCCCCCGCGACGATGCAGAGCGCGCACTGCCACTCGCGACCGGCAAATCCGAGCCCTCCCCCGAGAATCGCGCCCAACAGCAGGTACATGCCTTGCGTCGCCCACAGTGAGGCCTCGATGACCCCCGCGATAAGGGCCGTGACGCCAAAGAGCGCGACGAGTGCCCAAGAACTTCGCACATGGTTCACGAAGAGTGCGCCCAGTAACAGTCCCGGGCCACCGGCGAATGCGACGCCCAGCAGTCGCGGAGCCCGGTTGCGCCAGCGGTCGAGTCCGTCTTGGCTCACGCCCCACAGCGCACCAAGTGCGACCAGTGTTCCGTACGCTCGTTCCCCACTGGCGAGCCCGATCAGAAGCGGCGTCGCGAGGCACAGGGCCGCGCGAAAGGAGAGTCGGGCCTGTGAGGAGAGTCGAAGTGACCGCACCCCGTCGGTTGGTCTCTCGGCGCTAGGCGTCACGACAGCACGTCATCGAATTCGGGGCTGCGCACGCCCCGAGGTTAACGCGCGGCCTTTCAGGTCAAGGGCCGCGCAATCGACTCGTCGAGCGACGAGTGCTCGGCGGCGTCGAGCGAAAGTTCGATCGCGACGGTGAGTCCGCCCCCTGGGGTGTCCTCGAAATGAAGTCGACCGCCCAATACCTGCATGAAGCCCGACGCGACAGTCAGATTGAGTCCCGCGTTCAACTGGTCGCCGCTCAGACGATCGAAGGGAGCCAGGATCACGTCACGCTGCGCCGGCGACATTCCCGGACCTCGGTCGACGACGAGAAGTTCGAGGCGATCGCCTACGACGCCAGCCTTGACCGAAACCGGTTGGTCGACGGGACCGAATCGACAGGCGTTGGAGAGCACGTTGGCAATGACTCGTTGCACGAGGACGGGATCACTCTTGAATGTCGGCAAATCGTTCGGCACCTCCCGCTCGATGGTGCGGCCCTTGGTGTCGACACTGGCCAAGGCGCTGTTGAGCACCACGTCCAAGTGGATGATCTCGGGGTGTGCCTGAACCTCGCCGGCCTCGAGGCGGCCCGCGTCGAGAATATTCACCACCAGGCGAGTCAGCTGGCGCACCTGTCCTTCAATGCCACTGAGCACCGCCTTTCGCTCGTCGAGCGAACGAAGTTCATGACTTCCCGAGAGCAGAGAAATGTTGGCCTGCACCTTCTCGAGCGGTCCGAGCAGTTCTTTCGAGGCCGTTCGAAAGAGGGCCAGCCGCAGTGATTCCGCCTCCGCCAACTCTTCCAATTGCGACGCGTCGCGCGCGATGATCTGCGCGCGCAGCGCCGCCGCCATCCGCTCGGCGAAGGTGCCGACCAGGTGATTGTCCTGCTCGTTGAGCGTCGTTCCGCTCACGACCAATCGATGCTCCTCATCGATCTCGAACACGTGGCTACCTTCGGATGAATACGGCTCGCCACTGACCAGGTCGACGCGCCACTCCCCCTCGCGCAGTCCGAGGATCGCGACGCTCGATGCGGCAAAGACGTTGCGGAGTGAATCCAGCAGGGGGAGCAAGTCTTCGTGGGAGGTCGCGAAACTCACCGCGGCCTCGGCGAGAATCGCCGCTTCGGCGCGGGCGCGTTCGGCGTCGAGCGATCGCTTGGCAAATCGAGTCACGACCACGCTCGCGGCCACGGCGAAGACAAGGAACGCGATGAGGGCGACCACGTCGTCAGGACGGGCGACCTCCAGCGTGTGCAGCGGTTTGACGAAGTAGAAATTCTCGAGACCCGATGCGGCCAAGGCGCTGAGTACGCCGACGAGTGCACCGGCCCACGTCGTCATCGCGAGGATGACCACCAAGTACACGAGGAACACCGTCGAGTTCGACACGCTGGAACGGACTTGGGCCATCGCGATGGTGATCAGTGGCAGGAGGATGGCAGCGACCAACGCCGCGGTCACCTGTCGTTGCCAGGATTTCGACTGGCGCTGACGTCGCTCGCGCACACGAGGGGGTCGTTCCGTGCCGACGGCGATGATGTGGACGTCCAGGTCCCTGGCGCTGTGCAGCACCTTCTCCGCCACGCCGCTCGCGGGTCGCCACTTCGGTCTCGGTCGTCGGGCGCCCAGGACGATCTGTGTGCCACGCTCGGCGCGGGCGAAGGCCACGAGGGCTGCGGCGACATCGTCCTCCACGACCTCTTGAAAGATCCCCTCGAACTCGTCGACGAGTTCGCGCGCCACCGACGTATCAGCGGGGGCGTGTCGAATCTCGTCAGCCTTGACCACGTGCACGGCGAAGAGCTCAGCGCCCGTTCGCGACGCGATCCGAGCGGCCCGGCGCAGCAAAGCTTCATCGACCGGCGTGCCCGTGACGCCGACGATGAGGCGTTCGCGCGTCTCCCAGCTCTGCTGGATTGAGTGATCATCGAGGTACTGCTTGAGGGAGTCTTCGACGCGGTCAGCCAACCAGAGCAGTGCCAGCTCACGAAGCGCGCTGAGGTTGCCGACTCGGAAGTAGTTCGATAACGAGGCGTCGATCTTGTCCGCCGCGTAGATGTTGCCGTGGGCCATCCTTCGACGCAACGCTTCGGGCGTGACGTCGACTATCTCGATCTGCTGGGCACGGCGAACGACCGCGTCAGGGATCGTCTCTTGCTGACGGATGCCGGTGATCTTCTCGACGACGTCATTCACGGACTCTAGGTGTTGGATGTTGACAGTCGTGATGACGTCAATGCCGGCCTCGAGCATGGCGTCGACGTCTTGCCAGCGTTTCTCGTGCGTGCTGCCAATGACGTTCGTGTGGGCCAGTTCGTCGACCAAAGCTACGTCGGGGCGACGCGCCAATATGGCCTCGAGGTCCATCTCCTCGAGTTTGGCCCCTCGATATTCGCGCGTGATCCGCGGTACGACCTCCAAATCACGAAGTTGGGCGACGGTGAGCGGCCGACCGTGGGTCTCCACGTAGCCAATGACGACATCAGTGCCTCGTTCCTTGCGTCGCCATCCTTCGTCGAGCATCCGAAATGTCTTGCCGACACCCGGCGCCGAACCGAGGTAGACCCGGAGGTTGCCACGCTGCATCGAACCAGTATCCCTTAACGACACCGCCGACCACTCCCCGCAGCCAGGTGATGTCGTGACACGGCGCTGGTTCATGCAGCATGACGCTCGTCCATCAGGTAGGCCGCCACGATGTCCACCAGGGCGACCGCGACGATCCGTTGCTCGAGCGTGACCGGTGCGCCACGAGTCGGCGTGAGAACGAAGCGGCCCTGAGCCTGGCCCCGCCACTGCGCGACGATCTCTGATTCTGGACCGGGGATTCCGATCTCTCGCACCGGCCACCTCATCCCGGCGTTGAGCACTTCGCCGCTCGACTGAATCCGCGCCAGCGGCGGATCGGCCAGTTGCGGATCGAACCGACACGAACGCAACGACAACAGGGCGCTCAACGTCGTGCACGCCTCGTCGATGATGACGTCCACCGGGACCGAAGCCGCCGCCATCTCCGCGACGCCATGAATCATGGAGACGTACTGCGTCGAATCACTGGCTGCTCGCCAGTGATGACGACTTCGACCGGCGAGCTCGGTGATGATGAGACCGACGACGAAGATCGCGATCGTGGTCTCCAAGTCCTGTCGATGGCTGATCTCGAATCGGTCGTAGGGGCGAGTCAGGAAGAAGTCGAACCAGAGCGCTCCCGAGATGCTCGCGATGACGCCAGCGGCCCTCGAACCGAGGACCGCGAGGGGTGCGATCACCGCCACCGTCGTCAGCGCACCGGCGGTGCCGGCGTAGCTACCTCGAAAGGGAACGAGGATGGCAGCGACCGCCATGGGACCGAGGAACGCCGCGACGAGCGCCACCTTGAGGCGATGGCGAGTGAGCCAATTCAGAGCAGACCAGTTCGAGATGGGCAACTACTTCTCCAGTTTCGCGAGACCTTCGTTCAATTGCAGGACGTTGATGTAACTGCTGCCAAGGAATCCCCACTGCGCGGGATGAGTCTGTCGTGAAATCAGTGCCCTCAGGGCCTTAGGGGAAACACCCGTTGCCTTGGTCACCATGGGGATCTGGACGAGGGCATCCTGCGCGGAGATGTCGGGGTCATACCCACTGCCCGAGGTGGTCACCAAGTCAACCGTGGGCTGCACGCCCAGCTTGTGCCAGTACGCGACGAGCGCTTTCGTGTCCGCGACGAGGACCTTCGAACGCGGTCCCAGGTTCGTCGCCGCTGACTCACCGTCGTGCCCGTTGGCGACCAAGGGGTTGTCCCCGCCTGAGGAGGTGGAGGTCGCGGCGTAGGGACCGGTGTCGTCGGGCCGACCGTGGAACCACTTGGGACTCGACCAGTTCTGGCCGATCAACGTGGAACCGTTCTTCGTCATCGAACCGTTCGCCTGGCTGTGGAACAGCACTTGTGCGACCCCGGTCCCGGCGAAGGCGTAGATGAAGCCGAAGAACACCAGGCAGATGACTGCCATGACGAGCGAACGACGTAGGTGGATGAGCATGATGGTTCCTTTTAGTACGCGTGCAGCGCGACGAGCAATAGATCGATGAGTTTGATGAAGATGAAGGGCACGATGATGCCGCCCACGCCATAAATCAACACGTTGCGGCGAAGGATCGACTCCGAGCCGGTGGCACGGAACTTCACGCCACGAAGGGCCAGCGGGATCAACGCAATGATGACCAGCGCGTTGAAGATGATCGCGGACAGCACCGCGCTCTGGGGACTGTGCAGTCGCATGATGTTGAGTGAGCGCAACTGGGGATAGGTCGCCACGAACAACGCCGGGATGATGGCGAAGTACTTCGCGATGTCATTCGCGATGGAGAAGGTGGTGAGCGCCCCTCGAGTGATCAGCAACTGCTTGCCGATCTCGACGACGTCGATGAGCTTGGTCGGGTTCGAGTCGAGGTCGACCATGTTGCCGGCCTCCTTGGCGGCCGTCGTGCCGGTGTTCATCGCGACGCCGACATCGGCCTGGGCGAGGGCCGGGGCGTCATTGGTACCGTCGCCGGTCATCGCGACGAGTTTGCCGCCTTCCTGCTCCTTCTTGATGAGCGCCATCTTCGCCTCGGGTGTCGCCTCGGCGAGGAAGTCGTCGACGCCGGCCTCTTGGGCGATAGCGGCCGCGGTCAGTGGGTTGTCGCCGGTGATCATCACCGTACGGATGCCCATCTGGCGCATCTCGGCAAACTTTTCGCGGATGCCCTGTTTCACCACGTCCTTCAGCTCGATGACACCAAGGATGTCGGTGCCGTCGGCCACCACGAGGGGCGTCGACCCCTCCTTCGAGACGCGCTCCACGACGGCGTCGAGCCCGTCCGGAACGGAGCCGCCCGCTTCAAGGACCCAGCGCTTCACGGAGTCGGCCGCACCCTTTCGAATCTGACGGCCGTCGATGTCGAAACCCGACATTCGTGTGGTTGCGGTGAAGGGTACGAAGACGTGGTTCGAACCGAGTTGTCGCTCGCGGATGTCGAACTGCTCCTTCGCGAGCACGACGATGGACCGGCCCTCAGGTGTCTCGTCAGCGAGCGACGCCAACTGGGCGACGTCCGCCAACTCCTGTTCGCTGTGACCACCGACTGGGAAGAAGTTCGACGCCATCCGATTGCCCAACGTGATGGTGCCCGTCTTGTCCAGCAAGAGCACCTGTACGTCGCCCGCCGCTTCGACGGCACGTCCGCTCATGGCCAGCACGTTGCGCTGCACGAGCCGGTCCATGCCCGCGATGCCGATGGCGGAGAGCAACGCCCCGATGGTCGTGGGAATGAGACAGACCAACAGCGACACGAGGATGACGACCGAAGCAGTTGCTCCGGCGTAGTTCCCGAAGGGTACGAGGGTCACGACGACCGGGATGAAGACGATGGTCAACACCGACAACAAGATGGTGAGGGCGATCTCGTTCGGCGTCTTCTGGCGGTTGGCACCCTCGACCAAGGTGATCATCCGGTCGATGAAGGTGTTTCCTCGCTCGGCCGTGATCCGCACGACGATCCTGTCCGAGAGAACTTTGGTTCCACCGGTCACCGCGGAGCGGTCACCACCCGATTCGCGAATGACGGGAGCCGACTCGCCGGTGATCGCCGATTCGTCGACGGATGCGATGCCTTCGACGATCTCGCCGTCCGAGGGGATGACGTCATTCGCCTCGCAGACGACCAGGTCGCCTTTGGCGAGCAGGGCTGCCGCCACCAGCTCTTCGCTGCCGTCGGAACACAGCCGACGGGCCTCGGTCTCCGAGCGCATCTTGCGAAGTGTGTCCGCCTGCGCCTTACCCCTCCCCTCGGCCATCGCTTCGGCGAAGTTCGCGAACAGCACGGTCAGTACCAGCCAAATGGTGATCGACCACGTGAAGGTGCTCGGGTGCGCGATGGCTTCGATGAACGTGATTACCGATCCCACGAGCACGATGAACATGACCGGGTTCTTCGCCTGGACACGGGGATCCATCTTGCGGAACGAGTCGCGAAACGCTTGACGAAGGATCTCTCGGTCGAAGAGACCTCGCGACTTGGCGACGCCGCCGCGAGGGGCCTCGTTCGCTGGTGCAGTGATGACAGTGCTCATTAGAAGAACCTCAAGTGACTTAGTTGCTCGACGATCGGGCCGAGTGAGATCGCGGGGAAGAAGGTGAGACCACCGATGATCAAGATGACACCGATGACGAGGCCGACGAACATTCCGTTGTCGGTCCGGAACGTACCCAGTGATTCGGGCACGACGTTCTTCTGGGCCAACGAGCCACCGAGGGCCAGCGCAGGAATCATGATGGCGAAGCGACCGAGCAACATGTCGATACCACCGATCACGTTGTAAAAGGGCGTGTTGCCAGTTAGTCCACCGAAAGCGGACCCGTTGTTGTTGCCTTGCGACGTCAGGCCGTAAAGAATCTCGGTGAACCCGTGCGGGCCGGCGTTCAATGGGCCTGCTCGACCCACCGCGAGCGATACGGCGATGGCGGTCACGATGAGTACCGTTATGGGCATCACCAGGGCCGCCAGCCCCGCGAGTTTGACCTCTCTCGCCTGGATCTTTTTCCCTAGATACTCCGGTGTTCTGCCGATCATGAGTCCACCGATGAAGACGGCGATGATCGCGTAGATCAACAACGTGTAGAGACCACTACCCGTGCCGCCCGGCGTCACTTCGCCGATCATCATGCCCGTGAGGAGTCCGAGGCCACCCACAGGTGTAAAGGAGTCGTACGCCCCGTCAGCCGAACCGGTCGACGTCGAGGTCGATGCGACACCAAACAGTGCGGTCGTGGTGTCGCCGAAGCGCACTTCCTTGCCTTCCATATTTCCGACGGTCGAGTGGATGCCGGCTTGAGCGATCGCGGGGTTGTTCTGGTGTTCAGCGTTCGCGGTGAAGCCAACCCACACGCCGAAGAGGAGGACCATCGCGGCGAGCAAGGCGGCACCGTGACGAACGCTGCCCACCATCTTGCCGAACGTGTAGGTGAGCGCGAAGGGGATGCAGAGGAGTAGGAAGATCGAGAGCCAGTTCGTGAGGCCAGTCGGGTTCTCGAAGGTCGTGGCCGAATTGGCATCGAGGAAGCCGCCACCGTTTGTGCCGAGTTGCTTGATGGCTTCCATGAAGCCGATCGGGCCGCGAGGGATGGTCTGGATTACGCCGTTCAACGCGTCGTGGAAGCTGATCGTGCCGGCCAGCGTTTGCACGGCGCCTTCGCCCACGAAGATGATGCCCGCGACGAACGCGATCGGCAAGAGGATGTAGAACATGCAGCGCGTGATGTCGACCCAGAAGTTGCCAACAGTCGCCATGGACCGACGGGCGAAGCCGCGAACCAGCACGATTGCCACCGCGATGCCGACCGCCGGCGAGACGAACTGCTGGACGGTCAGGGCGCCGATCTGCGAGAAGTACGACATCGTCTCCTCGCCGCCGTAGTTCTGCCAGTTGGTGTTGGTAACGAAGGACGTCGACGTGTTGAAGCTGAGCGCCGAGCCAACGCCGGGCAGGTGCTGGGGGTTGAGCGGTAGGGATCCCTGCAGGCGAAGGATCAGGTAGGTGAAGGCGATCGAGACGGACGAGAAGATGATCATCGCACCGGCGTATCGCTTCCAGGTCTGCTCCTGGCTCGGACTCGTGCCGAGGGCCCAGTAGATGGGTCGCTCGATGAAGCCGAGGAAGTGGACGCGGCCATCGAAGACGGCCGCCATGTACGAACCGAGGTAGCGCCAGGCGAGACCGAGCGCGACGACGAGCGTGAGGATCGTGAGGAAGAAGCCCATTTAGAACTTCTCCGGCTTGAACATCGCGTAGCCGATGTAGAAGAACATCACCACTGAAACGATGAGGAGGAGTATTTGGGAGAAACTCATACGCGGTCCAACGCCCAAATGAGGCCAAGCATCGCCAGAGTGAAGCCAATTACGCCTAGTGCTGAGTAGAAATCTGCCATGGAGCCAGTGTCGTGGACCATTCCTTAATTGGTTCTTCAAAATCGCTTAGACGTCTTAATAACGTCTTCATTTCGCGTCCCGGTCGACTTTGGGCGTCTGTACGATACTGAGACCGTGCGTAGATACGTGATTGGTTCGATTGTGGGCGTGGCGAGCGTCCTGCTCCTCGGACTCGCGATGTTGCCACTACGAAGCCACATCAGCGTGTCAACCGCCGCTCTCGTGCTGGTCATTCCCGTTGTCTTTGGATCGGCCCTCGGCGGCTTTCGAGCAGGGGTGCCCAGTGTGGCCGCGGGCTTCCTCGTCTACGACTTCGTCTTCATCCCTCCCTACGGGTCACTCGACGTCGGAACGCCCCAGAACTGGACGGCGCTAGCGGTGTACGTCATCGTGATGCTCCTGGTCGCGCGCGTCGTCGCCAGTCTGGACTCATCACGCATCGAGACTCAACGACGTGGCGCGGCCGCGCGGCATCTCTCGGAGCTTTCCGAGAACTTGGTCGGTGATCGACCCGTCGACGCACTCCTCACGACGATCGTCTCCGCGGTGCACGATGTCTTTGACATCCCCGGGGTGTCACTTCTCGTGCTCGACGAAGGAGTGTTGACGGTGGTCGCGCCGGCCGGTGAGGCTCTCAGCGATGAGGAACTCGCAGAACTCAGTCCCACGTCGGGGCGCCCCATAAGTGTCGGCACCGCGACCCAGTCAACGGGACAACTGCGTACCATCGCCCTCTCCGCGTCAGGTCGACCAGTTGGCATTCTCGCACTACGTGGACTACCGACCACGGAGAACGACCGCGCGGTGCTGACGACGTTCGCCAATGACGCGGCGTTGGCGCTCGAGCGGGCGCAACTGCGAGAACAGGCCCTTCGCTCCCAGCTCCTCGAAGAGGTCGACCGATTTCGTCAGAGTCTGATGGGGGCCGTGTCACACGACCTGCGCACGCCTTTGGCCACCATCAAAGTCGCATCGTCGACGCTCGTCAACCGAGCCGAACACCTCTCCGTCGAACAGTCAGCGGAGCTCTACAGCCTGATCGAGGTCGAGACCGACCGACTCACGAGGCTCGTCTCGAATCTGCTCGACATTACGAGGATCGAGGCCGGCGTCTTCACGGTCCATCGGTCGCCGACCCCGGTACAGGCCCTCGTGCGTGAGGCGGTGGCCGCGATGGAACCGACGTTGAGCGCCCATCGCGTCGACTCGATCGTCGCCGCCGGCTTGGTGGTGAACGTCGACCCACTGCTCATCGGACAGGTCCTCATCAATTTGCTCGACAATGCCAACCGCCACTCCCCCGACGACGGCGTCATCACGATCGAGGCGTCGCGGACGAACGGGCACGTGGAGCTCTCGGTCGCCGACGAAGGACCAGGCGTTGCGCCCGATCAGCGCGAAGCGATCTTCGAGCGCTTCGCTCAACTGGACAAGGGCGGCCGGGCCGGTCTCGGGCTCACGATCGCGCGGACCTTCGTCGAGGCACACGACGAGAAGATCTGGTACGAAGATGCACCTCCCCACGGCGCGCGCTTCGTCTTTACGCTGCCGTTGGTCGACGAACGAACGACGGTACGGTAGCCACTGTGGCAAAAATTCTGGTCATCGATGACGATCCTTCGCTACTTCGCGCCCTGCGACTCGGATTGCAGGCCGGTGGACACGACGTCACCACAGCCACGACCGGTGAGCATGGCATATCCCAGGCGGCACTGATCGCCCCTGATGTCGTGGTGCTCGATATGGGACTGCCGGACATGGACGGCATCGCTGTCTGTCGCACCATTCGCGGATGGAGTGACATGCCGATCATCATCCTCTCGGCGACCGGAGCCGAGAATCGCAAGGTGTCGGCCCTTGACGCCGGAGCCAACGACTACGTCACGAAACCCTTCAGCATGCCCGAACTCGAAGCTCGGATTCGCGTGGTCTTGCGCGGTCGCGGGAATGATGGCGATGGACCGAGCGAGACGTCACTTTCGTGCGGCTCACTGGAACTCGATCTGGTGCACCACGAAGTGCTGCACGACGGGGTGAACGTCGCGCTGACCACGAAGGAGTTCGAGGTCCTCGTGTTCCTCGTGCGTCACGCGGGCAAGACCTGCACGCACCAGATGATCCTGAGCGCGGTCTGGGGCACGGGGTACGGTGCCGAGGCGCAGTACGTTCACGCCTACATTCACCGACTACGCCAGAAGCTCAACGATGAGGCGGGCGTGCTCATCCAGAACGTCCCAGGTGTCGGCTACCTCTTGCACTGCGAGGACGTCTAGTTCAACGCAGCGTGATCAGGTGGATGTCCTGGATGCCGTCGGTGTCGCGCAAGTTCTCAATCACGTCTGCCGGCGTCGGCATTTCAGTTGACAACACCATGAGCGCCGTCTTCGTGCGCAGGTCCGGTCCGACCGACATGGAGCTGATCGAGACACCAGCACCGCCGAGCGCCACGCCCACGAGTCCGATCATGCCGGGTCGGTCATCATTGTGGACGACGAGCATCGACGCCGCGGGAGGGATCTCTACGCTGTGACCGTCCACCCCGACGATCCGCGTTTCGAGGCGAGTGCCGATCGTGATCATTGTCCCCGAGACGAGGTGTTCGCCCGAGCGCACCGTGATCTGGTTGACGTAGTCGGGTGACTCCACGTTCGACACTTCGGTGTAAGTGAGGTTGTGGTCCACTGCGAGCTGGGGCGCGTTCACGAAGGAGACTCCGTCGTGACCGGTCGCGGTGAGGAGACCCTTGAGCGCGCACAACGTCAAGATCTTCGTGCCCGAGCCAGCCAATTCACCGAGGTAGGACACCTCGAGGTCGGCCGGCTTGCCGTCGAGCAGACCGCCGAGGAATCGTCCCAAGATCTCGGCCAGTCCCATGAACGGTCGCACGGCGTTGGACACCTCGCCGGCGGCGACGTTGACGGCGTAGGGAACGAAGTCACCCGCGAGCGCCAACTCGACTTGCTCGGCAATCGTGACGCCGGCCTTGTCCTGGGCCTCGAACGTCGACGCTCCGAGGTGAGGCACGACAACGACCGATGGCAACTCGAACAGAGGAGACTCAGTCGTCGGCTCCTTCTCGAAGACGTCGAGCGCCGCGCCCTGCACGTGACCACTACGGATCGCGTCGGCAAGGTCGGCCTCGTTGACGATCCCGCCGCGCGCCACGTTGATGATCCGCACGCCGGGCTTGGTCTTCTTCAGCGCGGCGGCGTCGAGGAGATTGGTCGTCTCCTTGTTCTTCGGCAGGTGGATCGTGATGAAGTCACTCTGAGCGAGCAGTGAGTCGAGGTCCATCAGCTCCACACCCATGTGCCTCGCCCGCTCTTCGGTGATAAAGGGGTCGTAAGCCACGAGTCGCATGCCAAAGGCGGAAGCCCGCTGGGCGACGAGGGCACCGATCTTTCCGAGGCCGACGACGCCGAGCGTCTTGCCGTGCAGTTCGACTCCCTCCCACTTGCTCCGTTCCCACTTGCCGTTCTTCAACGCCGAGTGCGCCTGAGGAATGTTGCGCGCTTGGGCGAGGAGGAGCGCCATGGTCTGCTCGGCGGCGGAGAGGATGTTCGAGACGGGAGCGTTGACGACCATCACCCCGAGTTCGGTCGCCTTCGCCACGTCGACGTTGTCAAGGCCGATGCCGGCGCGTCCGACGACGACGAGGTCCTTCGCCGCTTCGAGCGACGCGGCGTCAACTTGCGTCGCCGAACGGATGATGAGGGCGTTCGCGCCGTCGAGGGCGACGAGCAACGCTTCAGGGGAGAGCCCGAGCTGGATATCGACTTCGTGGCCGGCATCTCGCAGCTGCTGGAGCCCGGAGTCGGCAATCTCTTCGGTGACGAGGACACGAGCCACGGCAATACCTTTCGTTTGGTCCAAACAGACTAAGGGAAGGGGCGGAACTCTCAGCCCGCGTTGACAAATGAGGCAAATCGCGACAGACCTTCGACGAGGTCGTCGTCGCCCAGGGCGTAGCTGAGTCGAAAGTGTTCGGTGGTCCCGAAGGCCTCACCGGGCACCACCGCTACCTTGATCTGTTCGAGCAGCGTCTCGGCCAGTTCCGCCGAGTTGGTCGCCACGCGCCCGCCGAGGCTCCGCCCGAACAGGCCCGACACGTTGGGGTAGCAGTAGAACGCCCCGTCCGGCTCCGCGCAGTGCACACCGTCGATCGCGTTGAGCATCGACGTCATGGTCTTTCGTCGGCGGTCGAAAGCCTCTCGCATCTCGTAGACGCAACTGAGGTCGCCGTTGAGCGCCGCGATGGCGGCGCGTTGCGAGATGTTGGAGATGTTGGAGGTGGTCTGACTCTGATAGTTCACCGCCGCCGCCATTATGTCGGGCGCCGCGATCATCCATCCGATTCGCCATCCGGTCATGGCGTAGGTCTTGGCGACTCCGTTGACGATGACCCAGCGGTCGCCGAGCTCTGGCGCAACGACCGGCATCGACACACTGCGAGCGTCGCCGTAGGTGAGGTGCTCGTAGATCTCATCACAGAGGACCCAGATGTCGTGTTCTGCGGCCCAGCGTCCGATGGCGGCGACCTCGTCGGGGCGCGAGACCGCTCCCGTCGGGTTCGACGGCGACGTGAAGATCAACATCTTGGTCTTGGGAGTTCGAGCACGCTCGAGCTCGTCGACGCTCACTCGAAAGCCGCGCGACTCGTCGGTCAGCACGGGGACCGCCTTGCCGCCGGCGAGATAGACCGCCTCGGGATATGTCGTCCAGTACGGGGCAGGGATCAAGACTTCATCGCCGGGATCGAGGAGCGTCATGCAGGCGGTGATCACGGCGTGCTTTCCTCCGTTGGTCACCAAGACCTGACCTGGCGTGGTCGAAAGCCCGCTGTCACGCATGGATTTGGCGACAATCGCCTCACGGAGCTCGACCAGTCCTGCGGTCGGCGTGTACTTGTAGTTGACCGGGTCGTAACAGGCCTTCGCGGCCGCTTCGACGATATGCACCGGGGTCGCGAAGTCTGGCTCACCGGCGCCGTAGCCAATAACCGGCTCACCGGCGGCCTTCAGGGCCTTGGCTTTCGCGTCCACGGCCAGCGTCGCACTGGGGGCTAAGCCGCCTATGAGGTGACTTACTCTCGAACTCATGGTTCGCTCCGTTCAATAATCCGTAAGAATAAGTCTATGAGTTCCCCCGACACACTAAAGATTCCAGCCGACCTCCTCCCCCGCGACGGGCGATTTGGATCGGGTCCCTCGAAGGTTCGACCAGAACAACTGAGTGCGCTCGTTGCCGACGGCTCGACGTACATGGGCACGTCGCACCGCCAGGCGACCGTGCGCAACAAAGTCGGTGAGGTGCGCGACGGTTTGGCCGCGCTCTTCTCTTTGCCCGACGGCTACGAAGTGCTGCTCGGCAATGGCGGCACCACGTGCTTCTGGGACGCGGCCACGTTCCATCTGGTCGCCGAGCAGTCCCAGCACCTCAGTTTTGGCGAGTTCTCCTCAAAGTTCGCGAGTTGTGTAAAGGAAGCACCACACCTCAAAGAGCCCCAGATCATCAAGAGCGAGGTCGGCACGCATCCCGCGGCCGTCACCGACGATTCGGTCGACCTGTACGCCCTCACGCACAATGAGACCTCGACGGGCGTCATGATGCCGATCGTTCGACCCGAAGGATCGACGGGCCTCGTCGCCGTCGACGCCACGTCAGGCGCCGGCGGTCTGTTGGTCGACCCGTCACAGTTCGACTGCTACTACTTCGCACCACAGAAGTCCTTCGCGTCCGACGGAGGGCTGTGGCTCGCGATCTGCTCGCCGGCCGCCATCGAGCGCATCGAGTCGCTGGCCGCATCTGGTCGATGGACGCCAGCGTTCCTGGACCTCAAGATCGCGCTCGACAACTCGCGGCTCAACCAGACCTACAACACGCCCGCCCTCGCCACGATTCACATGCTCGCGTCGCAGATCAAGTGGATGAACGACAACGGCGGACTCGCGTTCTCGGCCGGTCGTTCGAAGAAGTCAGCAGAGATCCTCTACACGTGGGCGGAAGCGTCACCCTTCGCTCGTCCGTTCGTGGAGATCCCTTCACAGCGGAGCAACGTCGTGGGGACCATCGATTTTGATGACTCGATCGATGCGACTCTCATCGCGAAGATCCTCCGCGCGAACGGCGTCGTGGACACCGACCCGTACCGCAAGCTCGGACGCAATCAACTTCGTGTCGCCATGTTCCCGAGCGTCGACTCCGAAGACGTCGCTTCGCTCTGCGCGTGCATCAACTTCGTGGTGGGCAATCTGTAGCGTCGAACGGCGAAGTGATTGTCGACGCGATGACCTCTCGCAGCGTCGGCCCAACGGAGTCCCTGCGTGTTGATAGGTTCTGACTAGAACCTATCGAGAGGACTGTTCTTATGGCTGGCTGCGCTCATTGTGGAGGATGCTGTGCTCACTGCGGGGCCACGTGTGGCGCCTTTGGTGGAGGTTCGTTTGGCGGGTTTGGCGGAGGGTCGTTTGGCGGCTTCGGTGGAGCGCCATTCATGGGGGGCATGGGTAACTTTGGTTTCTTCCCGTTCTTTGGAGGCCACCACGCGTCCAAGCGCGACGACGAAGATGCCACACCGGTGGACGGGGATGCGCTGCTTGACCCTAACCACCCCGGACATCGCGAGGCCATTGCGACCGTCGCCCACGTCGACGATGAGAAGCACGAAAAGATGACGCAATGGATCAAAGACGAGCTGCACCGGATCGAACACGGGAGTGACCCAACCAAGTGAAGTGACGTCGTCAGTCGCTCCTCGTTGTGGGGATTCGCCGATTGCGCCGTGTGAAACAAATGATTCCGAGGGCCACGTGCGTCAAATCGTTCGCAAGTCCACCAGTACGTAGCCAGTTGGTGACGTCACACTTCGAGTGACCTCGTAACGGCGTGGCGCCATACCCTCGAAGAGTTTGCGACCATGTACGACGATGGCCGGTGCGACGACCAATCGCAGTTCGTCGATGAGCCCTCTCGCCAGCATCGATTGAACGAGCGCCACGCTCCCGTGGACCCCGATGTCACCGCCCGATTCTCGCTTCAGCGACGTCACGAGTTCCTCCAGCGTGGCGTCGGCGACCTTCGCATTCGTCCACGGAATTGTCAGCGGCGTCGAGGTGACGACGTACTTGGACACAGAATTGATGAAGCTGGCGAAAGGTTCGATATCGCTGTTCGGCCAGAACTCGGCCCACTCGTCATACATCCGTCGCCCGAGGATCACGGTGTCCTGGGTCGAGATGACGTCCGCCAAGTTCTCCTCCATGGCTTCATCGAAATCCAGAATGAAGCCGTCTGGGGATTCGGCCACTCCGTCGAGCGAGATCAGCTCGTAAGCGACGACCTTGCGCATAGTCACTCCCTTTCCGAGAGAATTGTGACACATCCGCCGACGTGACCTCCCCGGGTCGTGCGCTACATCACTACTCTCTGATGCGGAAGAGAGAACACAGAGAGGCTGGCCCGTATGAGTGACGTCAATGTCGTCAAATGCCTGCGTTGTCAAGCAGACACCGAGCACGTGGGAAAATTGGAAATACTGACGGGCGCGAGCTCCGCGGCGTCGAAGCTCTTCTTCGGTCAGCTCGCCGAGATGAACGAGAAGCACTGGGACGTGCAGGTGTTTCGGTGCACGCACTGCGGACACGCCGAACTGTTCGACCTCACGAACATCCCTGGCAATTAGGCCACGAACGCTGTGGAATCTCCGCCGCGGGTTACGGTGGCTCCATGCGCTACGAATACCGTGAGTTGTACATCCCCGTTGGCAAGAAGGGTTGGCGTGAACTCGGCTCCGCGCTCGAGGGCCTGCCCGCCGAGGGATGGGAACTCTTCATGGCCGTGCCCATCATCGGGCTGACGGCATTCATACCCGGTATCTCTGGCAGCAGGACCACCGCGATCATCCACTACTTTCGCCGACCGGTCGAATGAACAATTCTCGTGGTCTCGTCGATTCGAGCGCTCTAGTCGGTGTCGCCGCCCGAGATCTCTGACGACCTTCTGCTTGCCGGCGGAGACGAAGGGCATCATCGCGCGGAGCTTCTTGCCGATGTCCTCGATGGGGTGCTTCTTGCCGGCGTCGCGAAGTTCACGGTAGCGCGGCCGACCAATCTCGTTCTCGAGGATCCACTCTGCGGCGAAGGTGCCGTCTTGGATCTCGGTGAGTATCTGCTTCATCTCTTTCTTCACGGAGTCGTTGATGACGCGAGGACCTCGGGTGAGGTCACCGTACTCAGCGGTGTCCGAGACGCTAAAGCGCATGCCCGTGATCCCCTCTTCGTACATGAGGTCGACGATCAGCTTCAGCTCGTGGAGGCACTCGAAGTAGGCGCTCTCGGGCTGGTAGCCCGCCTCGACGAGGGTCTCGTAGCCGGCGCGCACGAGCGCCGAGACACCGCCGCACAGCACGGCCTGCTCGCCGAAGAGGTCGGTCTCGGTCTCCTCGGTGAACGTCGTCTCGAGCACGCCGGCGCGCGTCGCTCCGATGCCGTGCGCGTAGGCGAGGGCGATGTCGTGGGCGTGACCCGTGGCGTCTTGGTGCACGGCGATGAGCGAGGGCACTCCGCCGCCCTCGAGGTACGTGCGACGAACGAGGTGACCGGGACCTTTGGGCGCCACCATCGCCACGTCGACGTCGGCCGGCGGGTTGATCAGGTTGAATCGGATGTTGAAGCCGTGCGCGAAGAGCAAGCACTTGCCCGCCGTGAGGTACGGCGCGATCTCGGCGTCGTAGGTGCGCTTCTGTTCGGTGTCGGGGACGAGGACCATGATGACGTCGGCCTCGGCGCAGGCGTCAGCGATGCTCAGCACGCGAAGGCCCGCCTCCTCGGCCTTCAGCACCGATGACGATTCACTGCGCAGTCCAACGCGTACGTCGTACCCGCTGTCGTGGAGGTTGAGCGCGTGCGCGTGGCCCTGCGAGCCGTAGCCGAGGATCGCGATCTTCTTCGACTTGAGGAGTTCGGGTTTGGCGTCGGCTTCGTAGTACATCGTGGTCATGGGGACTCCTTCTGGAGTGGTCTTGGGTGAACGTTCGGTCAGCTCAGTCTAGGGAGTGCGACGCGGCCGGTTCGGTGGAGCTCCACGTCGCTGAAATCCTCGAGGGCCGCTTCGAGGTCGTCACAGGCTCCCGGGGTACCCGCCAACATGACGGTCACCGAGGTCGCCGCGACGTCGACGATGGAGGCGCCGGCCTTCGTGATCGTCTCAAGCATCATCGGGCGGCTCTCGTCGTCGACGGTGAGCGTCGCGAGGAGCAGTTCACGTTCCACGGCGTCGCGCGGCGCGAGGTCGGTGATGGCGACCACGTTCACCAATTTGTCGAGCTGACCGACGATCTGCTCGAGGGGGGCGGACTCCGCGTCCACGACGATCGTCACACGCGAGAATCGCGCGTGACTCTCCGCCGGCGCCACGGCCAAGGAGTAGATGTTGAAGCCTCGCCGGGCGAAGAGTCCGGCGATGCGTGCCAGCACGCCCGCCTTGTTCTCGACGAGTACCGAGAGGATGTGGTGACGCACCGGCGTGCGCGAGACGTCGCCCAGATACGGTTCGGGGCTCACGAACCCTCCCCACGCTGGAGCGGGTGGACGAGGATGTCGTCATTACTGGCACCGGAGGCGACCATCGGGAAGACCTTCTCCGATGCGTCGGTGCGAAAGTCGATCACGACCGGCACGTCGTTGATGGCGTTCGCCTCGTCGATGACGTCGTGCATCTCCTTCAGCGTGCGTGCGCGCAGTCCGACGCAGCCCATCGCCTCGGCCCACTTCACGTAGTCGGGCAGGTCGGCGCTGAGGTACACCTCCGAGTAACGCTCCTCGTAGAACATCTCCTGCCACTGGCGCACCATGCCGAGGTACGCGTTGTTGAGGATCGCGACCTTGATGGGGATGCCTTCGGAGCGGGCGGTCACCAACTCCTGGGCGGTCATCTGAAAACAACCGTCACCGTCGATGCACCACACCGTGCGATCTGGTCGACCCACTTTCGCCCCGATGGCGGCGGGCACGCCAAAACCCATCGTGCCGGCACCGCCGGAGTTGATCCAGGTCCGGGGCTCGTCGAACTTCCAGTGCTGGCTCGCCCACATCTGGTGTTGTCCCACGCCGGCCGCGACGATGGTGCCCGGCGCGGCCTTGGCGGCGATGGCCTCGATCACGTGTTGTGGGCGCAGCGGCCCTTCGGCCGGTGGCTCGTCGTAAACCAGCGGATACTGCTCGCGCCACAGGTTGATGGTCTTCCACCAGACGTCGAGGTTCCTGGGCGTCGCCTGGGCGCCATCCCATGCCCGCAGCACGGTAGCGACGTTGCTCTGGATCGCGACGTCCGCGACGCGCACCTTGTTGAACTCCGCCCTATCGATGTCGACGTGGATCACCTTCGCGTCAACGGCGAAGGCCGGAACCTTCCCCGTCACGCGGTCGTCGAATCGCGCCCCGAGCGATATCAGCAGGTCGCACTTTTGGATCGCGGTCACGGCCGTGTACATGCCGTGCATTCCCGGCATGCCCAGGTGCTGCTCGTGGGAATCGGGGAACGCCCCCCTCGCCATCAACGTCGTCACGACCGGGATGCCGGTGCGCTGCGCGAAGGCCAGCAGCTCCTCGGCGGCGTTCGACTTGAGGGTCCCGCCACCGACGTAGAGCACCGGACGTTCGGACTCGTTGATGAGTGCCACCGCCCGAGCGACGGCCTGCTCGTCGAGGGGGACCTCGGGGCGGTAGCCCGGCAGGTCGAACTCCTCCACCGTGGCGGGATACCACCAGTCCATCATCGACTGGGTCACGTCCTTGGGCACGTCGATGAGCACCGGTCCGGGACGGCCGGTGGTGGCGAGATGGAAGGCCGCGGCGACGGCGCGGGGGATCTCCTGGGCCGACTGCACGAGGAAGTTGTGCTTCGTGATGCCCATGGTGATGCCGGTGATGTCGCACTCCTGGAACGCGTCGGTGCCGATCGCTGAGGTCGCGACCTGGCCGGTGATCACGACGAGCGGCGTCGAGTCCATGTGGGCGTTGCCGATGGGCGTGACGATATTGGTCGCGCCCGGACCGCTCGTCACCATCGCCACGCCGGGTCGCCCGGTCGCCAAGGCGTAGCCCTCGGCCATGTGCCCGGCGCCCTGCTCGTGGCGCACGAGGATGTGACGAATGGTGGAATCGATCAAGGGGTCATAGACGGGAAGGATGGCGCCGCCCGGCAGGCCGAAGATCGTGTCGACCCCCTCTTGTTCGAGGCTCTTGATGAGTGCTTGCGCTCCTGTGAGTTGCACCATTGTCCTTTGTTGTTAGATAAGCAAAAAGGCCTCCCTTGTTTGGGAGGCCTCCAGAGTACGTGTGAGCGTGACTACCGGCGCCAGGCGCCTACTACTACGAGAATTTCGTTTCGGGTCGTCACGCTTTTATCTTTGCACATGAAGCCAGACAGCACAAGACACACCGTGTCAGATGGGCAACTTCCGATGCGGTTCATCGATGCGGTGCTCGGTCGCGAGGACCCTAGGGCGCCTTGGCGCTGACCGTCTCGCCCGTCGCGAGGAGTTCCACGAAGGTCTGGCCGGGCCGCAGGTAGATGGTCTTGCCCGACGCCGACCGGTACGCCGTCTTGAGGCGAATGTTCCTTCGGAACCACTTGCCCTTCTGCAACCGGCCGTCGGAGAAGATCTCGACCGGGCCCGAACCCACCATCTCGGCGTAGGAGCCCTCGACACCGACGCCGCCGATGTAGTTCACGCTCATCACGACCACGTTGGCTGGCGTCACCTGGACCCCGTTCGCCTCGCGGTCCGGGGCACCGAAGATCGAGCGAAGCCAGCGGTGGATCGTCGGGTCCCACTGATAGGAGACGGCGTAACCGGCCGCAAAGTTCACGGTGAACGAGCCCACGGGAGCGCCCACGGCCGGCTTGGCCCGCGAGATG
This sequence comes from uncultured Acidimicrobiaceae bacterium, assembly GCA_963804305.1. Taxonomy (GTDB): domain Bacteria; phylum Actinomycetota; class Acidimicrobiia; order Acidimicrobiales; family RAAP-2; genus RAAP-2. Next base: position 27,236 of record CAWDPR010000004.1, read on the forward strand.
TAGGAGAAGAGCGCCGGTGGCGTGTGGACCTTGCCCCCCATCTTCATGAGCGCCACCGCGTTGGCGAAGAGGTTGTGCGGCGGCGGACGCTTCGGATCGCGGAACATCGCCGCGCCCGCGTTGGATTGGTCGAACAGTTTGACCGGCGCCGTCTCGATACTCGACACGGCGTACTGAGCTCCGCCGGAGAAGGCGAAGATCCCGCCGATGGGATACACGATCTGGCGGTCGGTGCGACGAACTGAACGCACCGGTCCAACGACGGTGGGCAAGTTGGAGTTGAAGATCGCCGCGAGACGGGTGATCCCGCCTTCCACGATCTCCTCGTAGACGACGTCGGCTTCATTTATGCCGATCTGGGGATGCGCTTCGGGTGTGTTGTCGATCTTGATAGTGAGCGCGGAGCGCCGCTTGGTCACGGCCGTGGGGTCAGGGAGCCCGGTGAGGGCCGCGACGCGGACGTGCTTGGGAGCCGGGGCGACGAGCAGCGTCGTGGTCGTGCTGGTCGTCGTCGAATCGGCGCCCGCGCTGCCAGCGACGCCGACGACCGCCAACGAGAGGGCCATACCGAGGATGGGTAGACGTCGCACAAAGAAAAACTAGTTGCTCACGCGACAATGGCGTGTCGATCTAGCGTCGAGCCTTCAGTTCGGCGATCACTTCCTTGCCGTTGGCCTGGCCCTTGGTCCGCGCCATGACTTGGCCGACGAAGAATTGGGCCAGTTTGTCGTCACCATCGCGGTACCTCGACCATTCGTCCGGGTTGGCTTCGATCAACGAGGCGACGAGATCGCCGAGTGCGTCTGAGGCGAGCCGTTCGAATCCCTTCGCGGCCGCGATGTCCTTGGGGTCGCCGCCGTTCGCCAGGAGCTCTGAAAGGACTGTCTTGGCCTGGGTCGCCGAGAGGTCACCGCCCTGCTCCATCAACAACGTCGTCACGAAGTTCGCCAGGGTCAAGTTGTCGAGTGTGGCGATGTTGGCCGCGAGTTCGTTGGCGGCCCGCGCGATCGCGAGGTCGGGCGCCACCTGGTCGTCGATGGCGCCGTGCACGTACCCGTCGAGTCCGAGGTCGATCACCACTTCCACGGCGTCGAGCAGTGCGTCGCTCGGGCTCGTCAGCCGCGCGCTCAACGACGCGCGACGTTGCGCGGGCATGGGACCCAATCCTTCGCGGACACGGTCCTGCCACGCCTGATCGGGGATGAGGTCAACGAGGTCGGGCTCGCGGAAGTACCGGTAGTCATCGGCCTCTTCCTTGACCCTCATGGTCGAGGTCGTGCCGAGGTTTTCATCCCAGTGACGGGTCTCTTGTCGCACGACTCCCCCGTCGCTGAGCAGTTCCACTTGTCGCTGCGCCTCGAAGTCGATCGCGCGCTGGAGACTGCGCAGCGAGTTCAGGTTCTTGATCTCGCAGCGGGTGCCGAACGGTTCACCGGACTTGCGCACCGACACGTTGGCGTCGATGCGCATCGATCCCTCCTCCATGCGACCGTCGGACGCGCCCGTGGCGATGAGGATGCCGCGAAGTTCCGACACGTACGCGCGCGCCTGGGCAGCGCTGCGGATGTCGGGCCCCGACACGATCTCGACGAGCGGCACGCCCGACCGGTTGTAGTCGACGAGCGAACGGTCGGCCCCATGGATGCGTCCGCTGCCACCAAGATGGGTCGACTTGCCGGTGTCCTCTTCGAGGTGGGCACGTTCGATGGAGACGCGCGAACCGTCGGGCAGGTCGAGGTACCCGCCCGCGTTGATCGGCAGGTCGTATTGGGAGATCTGGAAGTCCTTGGGCATGTCGGGGTAGAAGTAGTTCTTGCGGTGAAACGTCGAGGGCGAGATCGTGCTGTGCAGCGCGACACCGATCGCCATGGCGAGCTCGACCGCGCGCACGTTCAAGACCGGCAGTGACCCGGGCAGACCGAGGCAGATGGGACAGACGTGGGTGTTCGGCGCCGCGCCAAACGCGTTCGCGCAGCCGCAGAACATCTTGGTGTTGGTCTTGAGCTCGGTGTGCACCTCGAGCCCGACCACCATCTCCCATCCGTCGCTCAACGCCACGCTCACCCGTTCGCTTGCTCGAGGACCCGCGCCGCGGCGAACAACTGCGCCTCACTTCGACCCGGACCGAGTAGTTGGACACCCGTGGGCAGCCCGGCCTCGCCGGTGCCGAAGGGCACGGAGATCGCGGGCTCACCAGACAGGTTGCTCGGGATCGTGAAGACGTCTGACAGGTACATCGCCATCGGGTCGCTCGTCTTGGAGCCGAACTCAAAGGCCACCGAGGGCGTCGTCGCCCCGAGGAGCAGGTCAGCCTGCTGGTAGGCGCGGGCGAAGGCGTCGATGGTCAACGTGCGAACCTTGAGCGCCTGACCGTAGTAGGCGTCGTAGTAGCCCGCCGAGAGCGCGTAGGTCCCGAGCATGATGCGTCGCTTCACCTCGTCGCCGAAACCGGCGGTGCGCGTCGCTTCCATCATGGCGGTGACGTCACCCTCGTTCACGCGCAGGCCATAACGCACACCGTCGAAACGCGCGAGGTTGCTCGATGCCTCGGCCGGCGCGATGAGATAGTAGGCACTCAGACCGAGGCGGAACTCCGGCACCGACAACTCGACGATCGTGGCGCCGGCGTCGCGCAACGCCTCGACCGCCCGCTCGACCGCGGCGACGACGTCCTCGTCAGCCCCTTCGACGAGCTCGCGCACGAGTCCGATCCGCTTACCGGCCACGCCGTCGTTCACGTGGGCGACGAGTGAGGGCGCCGGTTCGTTCAGCGAGGTCGAGTCCATCGGATCGTGGCCCGCGATGGCCTCGAGGAGCATCGCGGCGTCGGTCACCGTCTTGGTGAGCGGGCCGATCTGGTCGAGCGAACTCGCGAAGGCGATCAGTCCATAGCGCGAGACGAGACCGTAGGACGGCTTCACCCCCACGAGTCCGCACAGGGCCGCCGGCTGACGGATCGACCCCCCGGTGTCGCTGCCGAGCGCGAGCGGTGTCATATCGGCGGCGACCGCCGCCGCGGAACCGCCCGATGAACCGCCGGGCACGCGTGAGGGGTTCAGTGGATTTCGCGTCGGACCGAAGGCGGAGTTCTCCGTCGAGGACCCCATGGCGAACTCGTCAAGGTTGGTCTTGCCGACGGGCACCGCGCCGGCCGCGAGCAGTCGATCGATCACGGTCGCGTTGTAGGGCGGCCGCCATCCCTCGAGGATCTTGGACGAACAGGTGGTCGGGATCCCGTCCTGGCAGAGATTGTCCTTCAGGGCCACCGGCACGCCGGCGAGCAGTCCCACGTTCTCACCCTTGGCGACGCGCGCGTCGACATTGGACGCCGCCTCGAGTGCGCCTTCTTCGTCGACGTAGAGGAAGACGTTCAACTCCTCGTTGCGCGCCCGGATGGCGTCGAGGGACATCTCGAGCACCGATGTCGCCGACATCGATCCGCTCTGCACGTCGCGTGCGATCTGCTCCGCGCTGTTCACGGTGCCTCACCGAGGATGCGAGGGACCGCGAAGCGGCCATCCTGGGCGTCGGGCGCCATGGCCATGACCCGGTCGTGGTCGAGGCACGGACGAACGACGTCCTCGCGCACGACGTTCACGAGTCCGAAGGGATGGGCGGTCGCCACGACGCCCTCAAGGTCCAGCGCGTTCATGTCGTTGGCGTGTTCGAGGACTTGCCCGAGCTGTTGGGTGAAGCGGTCGAGCTCCGCCTCGCTCAAGGTGAGACGGGCGAGCTTGGCAACGTACGCGACGTCCTCACGTCGAAGCGGTGAACTCACGCAAGTACCTTCGCGAGGAACTCCATCGTGGCCGATTCGACCAACTCCTGATCGTTGTCCATCGTCGCGACGTGCCAAGAGTCTTCGAGCCAGATCCGCTCCACCGGACCCGACGACCGCTCGACGATCGCGTCACCGTTGTCCGAGGTCACCACGTGATCCTCGCGGCTGGAGAGCAGCAGGCTCGGAGCGACGATGTTCGACAGTTTCGACTCGATGTCTCGTCCACCCGCGGTAAGACTGACCACGCAGCGCAGCGGCGTGGCGTCGTAACCGGCTTCGACGACGCCCTCCTTCTTGATGTCCGAACCGATGGACTCGATGGTCTCGACACCGGCCTCGAGCATCTCATCGAGCGCCTGTTCCAACTCAGAGCCCAGGGACTTGACGAGTGGGTTGATGAAGACGCAGCCCGCCACGAAGGGGCGCTGCTCGGCGATGAAGGCGGTCAGGCCCCCGCCCATCGAGAGTCCGACGATCGCCACGCGCTCGCAGCGCCGCGCCAATTCGTCATAGGCGTCAAGGGCTGCGCCGGACCAGTCGTCCCACGTCGTGGTCATCATGTCCTCGACGGTCGTGCCGTGACCGGGCAGTCGAGGAAGCTCCACCGTGTAGCCAGCCGCCGCGGCCCGTTCCGCGATCGAGCGCATCGAGGCAGGATTACCGGTGAATCCGTGCAGAACCAGGACGCCGCGGTCGCTTCCGGCAAAAGAAAGCGGCTCGCAGCCAGGCATGATATCGACGTTCATGGAGAAATCTTACCGGCTCGTTCGAAGCGCCGATTTAGAGCGACTACGCGGGACCGATCGGATGAAGAGCGATGCGACGAGTCCGATCGACGCCACGCACGCGCCGATGAGGAATGGAAGGTGGAACGTCGCGAGTAATGCCGGTCCCGGTTTGGCGTGGCTGAGACCTCGACGATGCACCAGGGCCTGTTGGATCGTCTCGAGCACCTGGATACCCGCGACTTCGCCCACCTGCACGGCCAGCATCTGCGCCGCGGACATCACGCCGAACTCGTTCGACTTCACCTCGTTGGCCATGACCGAACTCGATGAGGGCATGGCGACGCCCATGCCCAAACCTGACAGGGCGAGCGCCACGGCCACCATCCACGCCCCCGACGTCGGATGCAAGAGCGCGAAGAGCGCGAGGGACCCCGTGAGGAACGTCGCGCCCGCGATCGCACTGACCCGTTCCCCGATGCGCATCGCCACGTAGCCCGCAATCGGCGAACAGATCGCGAAGGTGAGCGGTCGCGCGATGGCGAGCGCTCCGACGCGCGGGATCGAGTAGCCAAATCCCTGCTCCATGAGGAGTGGAAAGAGGAAGAACGCGCCGAAGTACGCGAAGTTGGCCGACGCTCGCAGGATCATCGGCATGACGAAATTGCGGCGATGGAAGTACGCGGCCGGGATCAGTGGATGCGCCGCGGTGCGAATGCGGTGGATGAACGCGAAGGTCATCACGACCGACATCAGGAACGTCGCGATGCACCAGACACTGGACCAGCCCACGCTTGGTCCGATCGACAGCCCCAGCATCAAGGTCATCACCGCGATCGAGAGTGACCAACTCCCGAGCCAGTCCATCCGCTTGAACTCGAGACGGGCCTTGGCCTTCTTCTCCATCTCCTCGGCTTCGCTGCCACGGCGCCGCGGCAAGACCACCGACACCACGCAAAACGCGACGACGATCAAGACCAGTTGAAACCAGAACAGCGCGCGCCACCCAAAGGCCGCGATGATCGGCGCACCGAGCGAGACGCCGATGACCGGTCCGCCGGCACCGACGAGGCTCCACCACCCCATCGCCTTCACCCGCTCTTCGCGACCGAAGACCGAGTTGATGAGCGCCCCGGACGCCGTGCCGGTCGCCGCTCCCTGCACGCCATCGAGCGTGCGGGCAAAGAGCAGCATGTCGACGTTGTGCGCCAACGCGGTCAAGAGCGCCGAGACCATGGCGCCGAGCAGCCCGAACAGGTACAACCGACGATGGCCGTAGATATCGCCGGTCTTGCCAAGGATCGGGGCCGCGAGCCCGTAGGCGAGCAGCGGACCGACCATGGTCCAGGTGAGCACCGTCACGCTCGTGTGGAACTGTGCGGCGACGTTGGGCAGCGCGACGATGAAGACCGTGAAGGTGAAGTTCAGGGCGAAGAGTCCCGCGAGCAACGACCACAGTACCCACCACTGGTAGCGCGAGGAACCTTCGGCGCGGGCCTGGGCGCGATAACGCAATAGGAGCAACCAGTTGAGGTCGCTACCGGCTTCGGACCCGATCGTGCCGAAGGCCTCCGAGGCCGGGTCGCTTCGAGCGTTGAGCAGTCCGTCGGCGTCCTCGCGATCGACGTGCGTCCCGGGACGCGGGTCGCTCACTTGAGAAGTGTTGGCAGTTGTGCTGCGAGTTCGTCCACCGTCCAGCGATCGTTCTTCTCGAGGGTGGAAGTCATCGTCCAGTTCTGGAACTTGCGGATCGTGCCGCCCTGCACGAAGAAGACCTGACCGTTGACGTCGCACTTCTCCATGGCGAGGGTCGCCACGAGGGGCGAGATGTTGGCCGGGTCCCACGTGTCGAACACGGACGAATCGGTCGGCGCCATCACGTTGTCCGACAGTCCCGGCGTCGATTCGGTCATCCGCGTCCGAGCGGCGGGCACGATCGCGTTCGCGCGAACGCCGTAGCGATTCAGCTCCTCGGCGATGATCACCGTGAAGGCCGCGATGCCTGCTTTCGCTGCGCCGTAGTTCGATTGACCCATGTTGCCAAGGAGTCCCGACGTCGATGACGTGTTGATGATGGAAGCCTTCACCGGACGTCCGGCCTTCGCCTCCTCGCGCCAGTACGTCGCGGCGTGGTGCGTGGGCACGAAATGACCCTTGAGGTGGACGTTGATCACCGAGTCCCAATCCTCCTCACTGAGGTTGACGAGCACGCGGTCGCGCAGGATACCGGCGTTGTTCACCAGCACGTGGAGGGCGCCGTAGGTATCGAGGGCGCTCTGGACCAGGCGTTGGCCACCGTCCCAGTCAGCGACGTTCTCGTGATTCGCCACCGCCTGTCCACCGAAGGCGGTGATCTCCGCGACGACCTCTTCAGCGGGAGACTTCGCGTGGCTGGACCCGTCGATGGCACCGCCGAGGTCGTTGACGACCACTTGGGCTCCTTCGTGAGCGAAGAGGAGCGCGTGCTCGCGCCCGATGCCACGTCCGGCTCCGGTGATGATTGCGACGCGGCCGTCTAGCGCACCCATGGTGACCCCTTTGGAAGTTCTGGTGTCCCGATTGTACCGAGGTGGCGTTTAGTTGACTTCGCCGCGACGCCAGAACTGCGGTGGCCGTGCGTGCGCGTGGTAGTGGTCGGGGATATTACGCATGTGGTCGTCGACCTTCCAGTTCCCCGCGCCAAACTCGCGGTCGGCCACGGCGGCCAACGACTGGTGCAGACGCGTCCTCACCTCGTCGGGTGGCGAGGCGTCATGGACGCACCACACCACCATCGGCACGAGACAGATCTCACAGTCGGCGATCCAGCACTCGCCGTCCTCGTAGTAACGAGTCGTGATCACGGCCGCCTGACAGAGGTCGCAGCCGGCGCTCATTTCACGTTCAAGATGACCGTTGACAGTTTCTTGACCGTCGTGCCCGCGCCCGGAACCTCCGACACGACGCTCGTCCAGGTCGGGTGCGTACCCGCGCCGTGTCCGCGCGTCGAGTAGTAGAGATCGGCCGCCTTGAACGCCGCGAGCACCTGTGCCTGGTCCTTACCCACCACATTGGGCACGGCCACTTGTTGGGCCACCGGAATCGTCGTGGTGGTGGTGGTCGTGTTCGGGGCCGTGGTGGTGGTCGTGTTGGACGGCGTCGTCGTGGTCGTGGTCGACGTCACCGGACCAGAACTGCGCTCAAGGATGACCGACGAGTCGACCGGCACCGAGGTGACGACGTGCCCCGCACTATTGACGATCTTGGCGACCTTGCCGAGTGGCGTCACCGAACTCGACACCAGATTCGATGCCGGACACGTGGCGTTGACGTGCAACTCGTGCAATCGGGCTTCGGCCGTGGTGCAGTCCTCGCCCACCAGGCTCGCGGGAATCCTGACGAGGTGTACGCCGTTCGAGACTTCCACGGTGATGACCTGACCCGACTTCTCCATCGCGCCCGCCACCGGCGTCTGGGCGATGATGACGCCCTTCGGGACGGTCGCGGAGTAGGCGGAGGTAACGGCAATCGTGAAACCGTCGCTCTTCAGCTTCGCCTTCAATGCGGCGTCGTTGGGATAGAGCGTCGTCGTCGAGTTCTCAAATTGGTGCAGATTGACGTTGACGAGATTGGGCACCGCACTGCTCGAGGTGAAGGCGCCGAAGATCCACGCGAGACCGCCGCCGACGGCGAGCACGAGCAAGAGCACGGCCGCGATAAGGAATGCCATGCGTCGCGAGCCGGGCAGTCGCGAGTAGTCCGAGTCATCGAACTCCGGACGGACGCTGCGTCGCGAGCCGAGCGTGCTCGTGGCCGGCGTCATCCACTCATCGGCGGGACGGGCGTGTCGCGGCGCGTTGCGTGCGCCGAGGGGCGCGACGACCGGCGTCGCGCCCGTGATCTGATCGGGCGACGGCGGGCGAAAGCCGACGGAGTTGCGCGGTGCCGATGGTCGGTACTGCGAGAGGAGTGGCACTTCGCCGCGCACCGGAGCGAGTATCAGCGGCGCGTCGTCACTGACCACGGCGCCGAGTCGATTGGCGAACGTCTCCGCGTCGAGTCGGAGCCTCGGGTCCGGCACGGCCGCTTGCGCCAAGAGCATGTCGAGCGTGCCGAGCTCGGGTCGCATGGGGAGTGTGGCGTTGATCCGAGCACGCAGGACTGACTCGGGTGTCACGCCGTCAAAGGGGGTGACACCGGTCAACGCCTCGTAGATGATGAGGGCCAACGCGTAGACGTCACTCTTGGGTCCCGCCGGGTCGCCGATCGCCTGCTCGGGGCTGAGGAAGCGCACGTCGTTCAACGTGAGTCGTTCGCGATAGGCGCTGCCGATGCCCGCCAACGCCACGTCGCTCACGCGCACGCGACCTTCGCCGTCCAAGAGCAACTTCGACGGCGAGAGGGCCCCGTGCACCATGCCGCTCTCGTGCACGTAGGAGAGAGCGCTCGCCACGTCTCGTCCCAGTCGCGCGCCATCGTCGACGCTGAGCGTGCGGCCGCTCGCGAGGACCTGCTCGAGCGACCCGCCGCTCAGGTACTCGCAGATCATGAAGATCGAGCCCGATTCCTGGCCCCCGTCGTAGACCCGGGCGAGGTGGGGGTGGCTGAGCGTCGCCGCGCGCACGATCCGGTCACGGAAGGCCCGACGCACGTCCTCGTGTCCCGCGAGTCGCGGAAGCAACACTTTGACGACAACGGAACGCTGGAGCGAGGTGTCCTCGGCGAGGTAGACCTCGGCGGTCTGTCCGACTCCGAGGAGTTCCCTGATCCGATAACGGTTCACCAGGAGGTGTCCAGAAGCGAAGGTCGGTGGCGGCATAGTCGTCCTTAACCCTACCGAGGATGGGAATTCAAAGTGTGGTTGACCACGTCCCCGTGGCGAGAAGCGTGGAGAACTCGCTCGCGGGGATCATCGGAATGGCGAGTTCGTTCGCTCGTGAAACCTTTGCGGCTCCCGGGGCGTCGCCCACGACGACGCAGTACGTCTTCTTCGAGACCGAACCGGGCGAGGTGCCGCCGCGCGCGACGATCGCCTCTTCGGCGCCGTCGCGTGAGAAACCTTCGACTGAACCGGTGACGACGACGGCTCGACCGGCCAACGTCGGGGCGAGCGTGGAGACGACCTCGGGTTCAGCGAGCGCCAAGCCGTCAGAGGCAAAACGCTCAGCGCGGAGTCGATTCTCCTCGTCGCGCACGTACTCATAGACCGACGCCGCGATCACCGGTCCGACGCCCGCGACGACCGAGAGTTCGTCCAGAGTGGCCGCCTCGAGTTGGGCGTAGGTGTGAAACGCGTTGGCCAACTCACGTGCCGCGACGGGACCGACGTGGCGGATGCCGAGGCCCACGAGGAGCCGGTTGAGCGGCATGGACTTCGCCCCCTGAATCGCGTTGACCAATGACGTCGCCGAGAGTTCGCCGAGTCCGTCGAGCGAACTCAAGTCGCTCACCTTCAACGAGAACAGGTCCGCGACGTCACGGATCAGTCCCTCCTCGAGGAGTTGCGCGACGCGTTGCTCACCGAGTCCTTCGATGTCGAGGGCTCCGCGCGAAGCGAAGTGCACGATCTGAGCGAGTTGCTGCGCGGGACAGGAGGGGTTTATGCAGTAGGTGTCACTCTCGTCGCCCACGCGCGCGAGCGCGCTGCCGCACGCCGGACAGGTCGCCGGGAACTTCCAGGCCGGCTTGCGGCGTCGTCCCGCTTCGGGCACGGCGCCCACCACCTCGGGGATCACGTCACCGGCCTTTCGCACGATGACGAGGTCGCCCGGTCGCACGTCCTTCGCCCGCACCTGGTCTTCATTGTGCAGCGTCGCCATCGAGACCGTCGAGCCGGCGACCACGACGGGTTCGAGGACCGCGAAGGGCGTCACCCGACCGGTTCGACCGACCGACACTTCGATGTCCTTCAGCCTCGTCGTGCGCTCCTCGGGAGGGAGTTTCCTCGCGATCGCCCATCGCGGCGCACGACTCGTGAAGCCCAACTGCGCGCGCAGCGCCAAGTCGTCGACCTTCACGACGATGCCGTCGATCTGGTAGCGCAGCTCGTGGCGATGCTCCTCGAACCAGTCGCTGCGCGCGATCATCGCGGTCGCGCCGACTTCGCTCGTTGACTCGGGTGCCGTCAGGAAGCCCCACGTCGCGAGCTGTTCGATCGTCTCGTGGTAGCGCGTGAAGGACGAACGGCCGTCGAGTTCCACCAACTGATACGAGAGGAACGACAGCGGACGACTCGCGGTGATCTCAGGGTCCTTCTGGCGAAGGCTCCCCGCGGCGGCGTTGCGCGGGTTGGCGTACTCCTTCAGTCCGAGTTCGCGCTGGCGCCGGTTCATCTCGGCGAAGTCGGACTTGGCGAGGAACACCTCTCCTCGCACCTCGACGCGGCCCGTGGCACCCTTGAGCGTCGCAGGGACGTTGCCGATACGGCGGACATTCTCAGTGACGTCCTCACCCACTCGCCCATCGCCGCGGGTCGCGGCGCGCGTGAGGGCGCCATCGACGTAGAGGATGGACAGCGCGAGACCGTCGATCTTGGGCTCGACGACGAAGACCAGTGCCTCGGCGTCGAGGCCCAGGGCCTTCGCGGTGCGTTCGCTCCACGCACGCAACTCGTCGTGGTCGAATACGTTGTCGAGACTGAGCATCGGCTCGGCGTGGGTCACCGGTGAGAAGACCTGCGACGGCGGTGCGCCGACGAGGTGACTGACCGAGTCGTCGGCGTTGAGTTCGGGGTGCGACGCCTCGAGCGCCCTCAGTTCGCGTACGAGGGCGTCGTAGTCCGCGTCGGGAATCGTCGGCGCGTCAAACACGTGATACGCCTCATTGTGACGGGCTATCTCGGCGCGCAGGCGCGCGACATGCTCCGCCGGGTTCACGAGACGGCGACGATCGCGGCACCTTCGACGATCGCGGGGTCGTTGACGCGATAGAACACGACGGACTGGCCGGCCGCCACGGGACGCGCCGGCGCGTGCAGGTCCAAACGCCACCCTTCGTCACGTCGTAGCGTGGCGCGCTGGGGTGTCCCGTGCGCGCTCCACTGCGCGAGTACTTCGGCGCCATCATCCAAGTCGGCGTGCGAGAACGTGAGTGACGACGAGTCGAGGGCAATCGTCCCCACGAGGATGTCCTCGAGTCGTCCCACCTCCACGCGGTGGTTCGCGAGGTCCACGCGCGAGACGAAGCGGCGCTCGCCGTCTCGCGCGGGCACGATGCCGCGGCGTTGACCGACCGTCATCAGCTCCGCGCTCTGCGTGCGACCGACCTCTTCGCCGGAGGACCGATCGACGATGACCGCGGGGGTCAGTGCCATACGTTGGCGCAGGAAGACCTCTCGCCCCTTGGACGCCTCGATGAAACAGACGTCCTGGCTGTCGGGCTTGTCCCAGGTACGCAGCCCGAGACGCTCGGCGTGCTGGCGCACCTCGCCCTTCGTCATGGCCCCGATCGGCAGCAACAAGGTCGCCAGTTGCTCTTCGCTGAGGTAGCCCAAGACGTAACTCTGATCCTTGTGGTCGTCGGCGCCTCGCACGAGGAGGTGTTCACCGTCACGTTCGACGACCTGCGCGTGGTGGCCGGTCGCGACCATATCGAAGCCCAGTCGGCGTGCGCGATCGAAGAGCAGATCGAATTTGATGTGTCGATTGCACTCGATGCAGGGATTGGGAGACTGGCCGAGAGCGTGACCCGCGACGAAGGGTGCGACCACGTGCTGTTCGAACTCGTCGGTGTAGTTGAAGACGTGATGGTCGATGCCGAGCGTTTGGGCGACTCGTCGTGCGTCATCGACGTCGGCTACCGAGCAACAGCCCGAGTCCGACACGCCGCCCCACAGCTTCAACGTGGCGCCGACGACCTCGTGGCCCTGCTCGAGGAGCAGTCCGGCGGCCACCGACGAATCGACGCCGCCACTCATGGCTACGAGAACTTTCACCGCTCTAGTCTGCCAGTCGAATCGCCCGCTACGCCCCCGAGCGCAAAGTGTGCACGACACCGGCCAGGATCGAGATCACCGCATCGACGTCAGCCGGCGTGGTCTCCGCGCCCATTGAGAGTCGAAGTGAACCCCGCGCGCGCTCCCGCGATATGCCCATCGCCGCTAGGACGTGGCTCGGGTCGGCGGCACCGCTCGAACAACTCGCGGCCGCCGACGCCCTGATCCCTTCTTGGTCCAGCAGGAACAGCAGCTCGTCGCTCGCGAGTCCCTCGAAGGTCACGTGCACGGTGCCGGGCACCCGCAGCGCCCCGAGGCCGGTGACCTGACAGTCCGGGAGCAGTGAGAGTGCCGCGATCAGCTTCTCTTGCAAGTCCAGGACGCGTTCGTTGACCTCGGCCAACTCCTTCAACGTGAGTCGTGTCGCGCACGCCAGCCCGACCGCGGCGGCCACGTCGACCGTCCCGCCACGTCGACCTCGCTCCTGTCCCCCGCCGGGAACGACCGCGTCAAGTGCCACGTCGTTGCGCAAGATGAGAGCGCCGCTGTTCACGGGACCACCGATCTTGTGGGCGCAGATCGAGATCATGTCGACCGACGCCGTGGCGTTGGCGAGATTCATCCACGGCGCGCCCGCGACCGCGTCGGTGTGCGTCGGGGCGCCCCCGGCGAGCATCGACTTCGCCAGTGCCACCACCCCGTCGAGTGGCTGGCGAACGCCCGTCTCGTTGTTGGCGGTCATCACGCTCACGATGGCGGTGTCCTCACTGAGCGCTTCTCGCAAGGAGTCGAGGTCGACGACGCCATCGCTGTCCACGTCGACCACGCGAACGCTCACGTTCTCGAAGTCGCGCGCCATCTTGTGCGCGGCGTCGCTCACGGCGTGGTGCTCGATGGCGCTGATGACGATGTCCGAACGTTCGTGAGTCCGGCGGTGCGCGTTGGTGACGCCCGCCACCGCGAGGTCGCACGATTCGGTGCCGCCGCCGGTGAAGATCACCCCGCCCGGCTTGGCGCCCACGAAGGCCGCGACCTCGTCACGCGCCTCTTCGACGGCGCGACGTGCGTCACGCGCGGCCTTGTGGCTCCCCGAGGGATTGCCGACGACGCCGTGTTGCCAGGGCGCCATCGCATCGGCGACTTCATCACGACGAGGTGCCGAAGCGGCGTGATCGAAGTAGTACTCCGGGTTCACGCCACGTAGAAGGATTTGACGTTCGTGAACTCGCGCACGCCGTACTTGCCCAGTTCGCGGCCGAAGCCCGACTCCTTGGTCCCACCGAAGGGCAACTCGGGCATGGAGGCGACGATCGCGTTGGCGAACACCATGCCGACGTCGAGTCCCTTGATCGCCTGGTCGATCTCTGCCTGATCGGTGGCGTAGATCGAACCGCCCAGTCCCCACGGCGTCGCGTTCGCGAACTCGATGGCCGCGTCGAGGTCTTCGACGACCTCGACGACCGCCACCGGTCCGAAGAGTTCCTCACAACCGGCGCGCGAATCGGTCGGCACGTCGGTCAAGACGGTCGCGGGAAAGTAGAAGCCGCGTCGTTCGAGCGGCGCGCCGCCGGTGTGCACCTTGGCTCCTTTGGCGACCGACGCCGCAACCTGGGCGGTCAACTCGTCGAGCTGCGTGCGACTCACGACCGGTCCGAGCACCGTCGCGGGGTCCATGGGGTCACCCGTTGGCACCGCGGCCATCGCGTCGACGAACTTCTCGATGAACTCATCGGCGCGTTCGCGAACCACGATGTAGCGCTTCGACGCGATGCACGCCTGCCCGTTGTTCTGGACGCGCGCGGTCACGGCGAGGGGCACCGTGACGTCCATGTCGGCCGAACTGGCGATGATGAACGGGTCCGACCCGCCCAACTCGAGTACGGCCTTCTTCAGGTGCTGGCCGGCGATCTCGGCGACGGAGCGCCCGGCGCGGTCCGATCCGGTCAAGGTCACCGCCGCGATGCGCGGGTCGGCGATGATGCCTTCGATCTGGCTGTGACTGACGAAGAGCGTCGTCACGACGCCCCTCGGGAATCCGGCGCGCAGGAACAGGTCCTCGATGAACTTCGCGCAGCCCGGCACGTTCGACGCGTGCTTCAAGACCATGACGTTGCCCGCCATGATGGTGGGCGCGGCGACCCGGATGAACTGCCACAGCGGGAAGTTCCAGGGCATCACCGCGAGCACGGCACCGATCGGGTCGTAGCGATAACCGCTTCGCGACCCCGTGGTCTCGACGATCTCGTCCTTCAAGAACTCCTCGGCGTGTTGGGCGTAGTAACGCATGACGTGTGCGCACTTGGCGGCCTCGCCCTTGGCGGCGGCGAAGGTTTTGCCCATCTCGCTCGTGAGCATCTCGCCGACCACGGGGATCTCGCTCTCGAGCAGCTCCGCCGCGCGATTCATCAGGACCGCGCGCTCCGCCACCGGCGTGTTCTTCCAGGTCCGGAAGGCGGCACTGGCGTGATCGAGGGCGCGCTCGACCTGCTCGGGCGTATGACCGTCGAATTCGGCGACGACTTCTTCGGTGGCGGGATTGATGGCGATGAATGACATGGGTCTATTCTGCCAGCAAAACGACCGGTTCATTCGGGGTGAGCGCCAACTCATCCCAGAATTCGGGGTGGAAAATTGTCACCACGACGAGGACCAGGCCAAGGAGACCGGCCGCGCAGATCGTGACCGGACGCACGCCCCACGACCTCGCGAACGCCGACTGAACGAGCGCCCCGAGCGGATAGAACATCGAGAGCGACAGCGTGTACAGCGAGAGGATTCGCGAACGTTCGCTCGCGGGCGCGTGGAGTTGGACCGACGTATTGAGTCCCGTGAGCGTACCCACGTAGGCGCCGCCAAGGAGGACGAGCGCGCTGACGGCGAGTGCGAGCGTGGGTGCCAATCCGTACAACCCAAGCGCGACGGCCATCGTCACGAGCGATCCGCGCAGCACCGCGATACGCGACGTGCGCTTGGCGAGCGCCGGCAGCGTGACAGCGCCGATCACCGCGCCAACGCCCTGCCCGGTGACCAGCCACGGCGTGCCCGTGCGTCCCGCGTGCAGGGTCTGGATCGCCATGGCCGGCACGAGCGCGATGAACGGACTCGCGATCAACGCAATGGTCCCGATCGCGAGGATCGGGTAGCGACAGCCCTTCACCGACCACGCGCGCACGGCCCCGAACTTGACCTCGGCCCAGACGTGCACGGACGTGGTCGGTTTGGGCCGCGCCGGGCTGCGCACGAAAGAGAAGATCACCACGACGAAGATGAACGACGCCGCGTTGAGTGCGAAGCAGATGCCTGGCGAACCCAGTGCCAGCGCGACGCCCGCGAGGACCGGACCGATGATGCGACCGAGGTTGAACTGGGCTGACGAGAGCGACACCGCGGCGAGGACCTCGTCGCGTGCGACGAGGTCGGGGAGCAGTGACTGCCAGGCCGACCACGAGGCCGAACTCGCGAGGCCCTCGATGATCGCGAGGTAGCAGGCGTACACGGGGTGTAGGTGGTGGGTGAGTTCCAGTGTCGCGAGCGTGCTCGCGGTGAGGGCCATCACGAGGTTGTTCGCTTGGATCCATCGTTGGCGGCTCAGTCGGTCGGCGACGACGCCGCCGAGCGGCGATCCGATCAGCGCCGGGGTCCACGCGCAGACCGTCAGGAGACCGAGCCACAGGGGATTATGGGTGGTCTCAGTGAGGAAGACCCCGAGGGCCACCGTCTGCATCCACGTGCCCGTCGAAGAGACGAACGACGAGACCAGGGAGAGCGCGAAACTGCGATGGCGCAGGGGCGCAAACGATGCGGATGCCATCACCTAACGCTAACGACGTTGTCGCGCCGCGTTCGCGAGTTGACCTTATTTATCGCCCTGTTTGCGCCGAGGACGAAGGGCGAACCACCACACCGAGATGATCGAGGCCAACGCACCTAGGACGCCGATGCTGGACTTGACACCTTTTCTCTTCTGCGACTCGCTCACGTACCCATCGTAACGAGCAAAACGCCGGGGGCGTGTAGCCCCCGGCGTCCTACTGGTGGTGATGCTTAGACCTGCTGGGCCGCTTCGATGGCGAACTCCAACGTGATCTTGTTGCCCACGATGAGACTGCCGTTCTCCAGCGAACCGCTGAAGGTGATGCCAAAGTCACGACGGTCGATGTCGGCACGAGCTTCGAAACCGGCGACGGTGGCGCCCGGGGTCATCGAGGGGCCAGCGCCGAGGAACTCGAGGTCGAACGTGACCGACTTGGTGATCCCCTTGACGGTGACGTCGGCGATCATTTCGTAGTCCGAATCGCCCTTGGCGGTGACCTTCGTCGAACGGAGCGTCAACGTGGGGAACGTCTCGAACTCGAGGAAGTCGGGGCTCTTCAGGTGCGCGTCGCGCATTTCGTTGTCGGTCGTGATGCTGGCGGCCTGCACGGTCGCCTCGACCGAGGACGTCTCAGCACTGTCACCGATGGTGATCGAGCCAGAGAAGTCGGTGAAACGGCCACGGACCTTCGATGCGACGAGGTGGCGGGCAACGAAACCGACCGTCGAGTGGACGGCGTCGATGTTGTACACGCCCGCAGCGGGGAGGCCGGTGGTAGTCGTGGTGCTTACGGTGGAAGTCATGGTACATCTCCTGTTTTGTAGGTAATTCCTGTGTTCTCACAGTATAGTTGCATATGCAACTGTTTGTCAAGCAGTAATTGATTAATGAAGCATATGGTATACTTCCCCCATGTCGATACAGCCGAGCGCCTGCCCTTCCGGGGATGAGAAAGTCCAGCTGTTCGGCCTTCTCCTCGAGACCAATGCGCGTCTCTCGCGCAGCCTCGGCCTCGAATTGGAGTCAACCTGTGACTTGCCACTCGCCTGGTTCGACGTCCTCTTGCAGCTGAGAAAGACCCCTGATGGTCGATTGAAAATGAATCAAATCGCTGACGCGATCGTGCATTCGACGGGTGGCACGACCCGCTTGATCGACCGACTCGAAGTGGCCGGACTCGTGGAACGTCAAAACTGCCCGTCGGACCGTCGGGCCATCCACGTGGCGATCACCGACCTTGGCAATGAGCGCCTCGATGAAGCGTTGAGCGTCCACCTGGGGTACCTCGAAGAGAACATCGCCACGCGACTCACCAAAGTCGAGCGAGCGCAGCTCGCCGAACTGCTCACCAAGTTGAACGAGACTCGTTAGTCTTTCGCGACCCACGCCCGCGCATCGCGGCCGTCGTCGATCTCCAACACGCTTCCCTCGCCCCAGCCGCTGCCCGTCAGCACCTCGGTCGCCAGTACCTCGCTCGCGAGTGTGTCAAAGCCATCGGCCAGGTCGTCGATGCCCGACACGTGCAGCACGATCCGGTCCGAGACGTCAAGTCCCGAGTTCTTCCTCAGGTCCTGGACCTGACGGATGACGTCGCGGAGATAACCGCGGCGGCGCAACTCGTCGGTGAGGGTCAGGTCGAGCGCGATCACCTCTCCCCCTTCACGCGACACCGCGAATCCACCCTGGCCCTTCACGCGCAGTTCGACGTCGTCACCACCGAGTTCGAATCGGCCGGTCGAGAGTTCGACACTGATCAATCCCCCGCTTTCGATCGTCGCCGCCGCCTCGACCGAGTCGAGCGCCATCAACGCCGCCTTGAGTTCTTTGACCGCTTCGCCCAGTCGCGGGCCGACGGTGCGAAAGTTCGGCACGAGATCGAAGGTCAAGACGCTCGACAACTCGGTCCCGTATTCCAGGTGGTCGACGTTGAGTTCGTCCTCGACGACGTTCTCCGGTGGCATCGGCGAATTGGCCGGCAGGAAGACGAGGGCGCGGGCAAGCGGTTGGCGGACCTTGACCCCGGCCTCGGCGCGAGCGGCTCGACCGAGTGACGTCAGTCGACGCGCGACCGCCATGGACGCCTCGAGGTCGACGTCGCGACGTTCCGGTTCACCGAGGGGCCAGTCCGCCAGATGGACCGAATCACTCTCGGCCACGTCGAACAACTCCGCGTAGAGGCGTTCGGCGATGAACGGGCAGAAGGGCGCGAACAGCAGCGTGAGGCGTTGGAGCACCTCGAGCAGCGTCGCTTGAGCCGCCAGCGAGTCCGAGCGCGGTTCGTTGGGGTCGGTACGCCAGAACCTTCGCCGCGTGCGGCGCACGTACCAGTTCGACAGATCGTCCACGAGCTCGCTCAACGCGTCGGTCCCACCGAGCGGTTCGTAGCCGTCGAGTGCGGTCGTCACCGCGACCGTGACGCTCTCGAGTCGCGACAGGATCCATCGATCGATGGCCGCTCGATGCTCGGGCGCGGGGATCTCCGCGTCACTTGGGTCGAACTCATTGAGTGAGGCGTAGGTGGTGAAGAAACTAAAGGTGTTCCAGAGCGTCGCCAACGTCTCGCGGAGCGAGGAGTCGATGGCCCCCAGACTCGCCCTCGTGGAGGTCCACGGCGAACCCTGGGAGAACATCCACCACCGCAGAGGATCGGCGCCACGGGTCGTGAGCACCTCCCACGGATCGATCACGTTACCCACGGATTTGCTCATCTTCTTGCCAAACTCGTCCACGATGTGACCGAGGCAGAGCACGTGCTCGAAGGGCTTCTCGCCGAAGACCAGTGTGTTCACCGCGAGCAGCGTGTAGAACCAACCTCTCGTCTGATCGATCGCCTCGGCGATGAGCTGGGCCGGGAACTGCATCGCCTCGTCGCTGCCGGGGACGTGGGGATAGCCGACCTGGGCTGCGGGCATGGAACCAGCGTCGAACCACGCGTCGATGACCGGTTCGACGCGTTGGGCCTGTTGTCCGCACGTGCGACAACTGATGAGCACCTCATCGATGGCCGGACGATGGGGGTCGATATCACTGACGTCGCGCCCAGCGAGGCCCGAGAGCTCTTCGCGCGAACCCACGCAGGTGAAGTGATTGTCGGGACAGCGCCAAATCGGCAGTGGCGTCCCCCAGAATCGGTCGCGTGAGAGTGCCCAGTCCACGTTGTTGTCCAGCCAGTTGCCAAAACGTCCGTCGCGGATGTGCTCGGGGTGCCAGTCGATCGTCGCGTTCTCGGAGAGCAACTTCTCGCGGAACCGACTGGTGGCGACGTACCAACTCGGTTTGCCCCAGTAGATGAGTACGGTGCCACACCGCCAACAGTGCGGCAGCGAGTGCCGGTAGTCGAGTCGACGAAGCAGCGTCCCACGACGTTCGAGCTCGTCGTTGATCGTCCGGTTGGCCTCGCGCACGTCCTGGCCCTCGAGCCACGCGATCTCGTGAGTGAACTTGCCGTCGGGTCCGACGGGGTTGAGGGTCGGCAGCCCGTGTTCGCGCGCCACCTGGCGGTCGATCTCGCCGAAAGCCGGCGCCTGATGGACGAGCCCGGTACCGTCGTCGGTCGTGACGTACTCGGCGAGCACGACGTAACAGGCGTCCACACCCTCGGGCAGCGCCGCGTCGTCGAACGGTCGTTCGTATTGCACGCCCTCGAGGTCGGTGCCCTTCAGCGTCGCCGACGGCTTCACGCCCTCGCCAAAGACCGATTCCACGAGGTCGGCCGCGACGATCACACCGTCGACGACGGCGTAGGTGATCGCCGGGTTCACGGCGACCGCGACATTGGACAGGAGCGTCCAGGGCGTCGTCGTCCAGACCGCGAGGTCCGTGGCGCCCTCGAGCCCGCCGTGCGCGGCGGCGTCCGTGATGCGAAATCGCACGAACGCGCTCTCGTCCACCTCGTCGGTGTACACCTCGGGCTGGCCCAGTTCGTGACTCGACAGCGCCGTGCCACAGCGCGGGCAGTACGGGATGACCTTCAGATCCTCGTACAGCAGTCCCTTGTCGAAGAGCTGTTGGAGGTGCCACCACACCGACTCCACGTAGGAGGGGTGAAACGTGTAGTACGCGTGCTCCATGTCGGTCCAGTAGCCGATGCGCTCGGTGAGACGCTCGAACTCCCCGACGTACGTGAGGACCGATTCGCGACAGAGTCGCGTGAACTCTTCGATGCCGACCTGTTCGACGATCGCTTTCTTCCCCGAGATCCCCAGCTGCTTCTCGACCTGCACCTCGACGGGCAGGCCGTGCGTGTCCCAGCCGGCGCGACGCGCCACGTATCGACCCTGCATGGTCTGGTAACGGCAGAAGAGGTCCTTGTAGACCCTCGCCCACACGTGGTGAAGGCCCGGCTTCCCGTTGGCGGTCGGCGGACCTTCGTAGAAGATCCAAGGCTCGGCCCCCGCGCGCTGCGCCATCGAGCGATTGAAGACGTCGTTCGTCCTCCATCGGGCCAGTTCGGCCTCTTCCAAGGCCACAAAATCCAGTTCGGCGCTGACCGGGCGAAACACGTATCTCCTTCAATGAATCATCACATGGTAGTAAACGGACCTGCGCGGCCTTCACGGCCAATACCATTGCGAGATGTCAGCGCTCGCCATTGACGCCGAAGCGATCACGACCAGTGGGGCGCTCAGCGTGCTCTACGCGGCCGACGACGAACTCAAACGACGCTACGGTGGCGACGGCGACGGCCCGCACCTTCAGGTCGACGAGTTGGCCGAGCCCCACGGCCTCTTCCTCGTCGCGCGAGTGCACGGGGACATCGCCGGCGGCGTCGGTCTACGTCGCATTGGTGACCCGACGCTGCGACTGGCCGAAATCAAGCGCCTCTGGGTGCGACCGGATCTGCGCCGCGGTGGCATCGCGGCGTCCTTGATGGGCGAGATCGAAGCTCGCGCGGCGTCACTCGGCTACGAACGGCTCTACCTGGAAACCGGTCCGAAGCAGCCTGAGGCCGTGGCGCTCTACGTCACGATTGGTTGGGACCGCATCGAGGACTATCCGTCCGACGTGTTCTGTCACCCCATGTCGCACCGATTCACAAAACCGCTCTAAGCGAATCGTTCGTCCAACCACGTCGCCGACAGTTCATCGAGCGACGAGAGGACGAGATCGGCCAGGGCGAAGACCGGATCGTCGCGATCGTCAACGGTGGGCACCGCGATGACGAACATGCTGGCCGCCTTGGCGGCGAGGACGCCCGCCGAAGAGTCTTCGAACACCAGGCAGCGTGTCGGTTTTACGCCGAGCGACGTCGCGGCGCTCAGGAAGACGCCGGGGTGCGGTTTGCCGTAGGGCTCGAACTGCGCCGAGTGGATCGACACGAACCGATCGGCGAGGTCGAAGTGGTTGAGGCAACGTTCGATGAGCGCCACGGGTGTCGAACTGGCGAGCGCGACCGGTCCGTGAGCGTTCGCGAGGTCGAGTGCGCGCACCGCGCCCGGCATCAGTCGGCCCTCGCTCTCGACGAGGTCACCCACACGGGCGAGGAGGGCGTCCGAGACCTCGCGCGGCGACGGTCCGGTCCAGGGAAAGCGCGCGTACCAGTAGTCGACGACCTCGTCGACAAAGAGCCCCTTCGTGGACCGACCGTCACTCGACATGGGGACGCCGAGGGCGCCAAAGATCTCGAGTTCGGCCTTGTGCCAAAGGATCTCTGAATCGATCAAGAGGCCGTCCATGTCGAAGAGCGTCGCCTCGAAAGTCACCCGGCAACTCTTGCACAACGAACCTAAGGTGACTGCGTGACGGTGATTCGACATCTCGAAGAGGGCGACATCGACCAGGTGGTGCGCCGGATTTCGCATCGACTCATGGATGACGCCGTCCTGCAACCGCTCGTCAACCCGATGTTCGACGCCGAGCACATGGCCCACGCACTTCGTGAAGCAACCCAACAGACGTGGGTCTGCGAAGAGGACGGTGTCATCGTCGGACACCTCTACGGCGCGCTGCTCGATAGCGAGACGTACGGCAACGGGGTCTGGATCGGGCCCGACGGCGCCTCGTTCATGAACACCGACGTACTGAGTGACCTCTACAGCGTCGCGGGCGCGAGGTGGATAGAGCACGGCGCGCTGGAACACTACGTGTGGACGCTCGATGACGGTGCGATGACCCAGCCCTGGTACGAACTCGGGTTCGCGCGCATGCACATGCGCGGCGTGCTCGCCCTCGGTGGTGCGCGCACGCACGAACTACCCGACGGCTACCGGCTGCGCCGCGGCGGCGTCGACGATCTCGACGTCGCGGTCGCGCTCGACGACGAACTCGACGCGGTGCAGATGGTCGGTCCCAGCTTCTCGATCGGACTCAGTCACGTGGGCAAACGCGACGAGTTGCTCGAGACGCTCGAGGACCCCGAAGTCCACCACTATCTCGTCGAGAACGACGACGGGGCGATCGCCCAGTGCATCACCTTTCCGCTGCCGGCGCGTCGGGGCTCGTTCGAGGGCACGCTGCACCTCAGTGCCGTGACGGTGCACGCGGACCATCGCCGCATGGGCATCGCGACGGCCATGGTGGACGCCGCGCTGAACGAAGCCCAGGCCGCCGGATTCGCGTACGTGGAGACCAACTGGCGCGTCACCAACCGTCGCGCGCGTAACTACTGGCTGACCTACGGCTTCACCCCGACCTACGTGCGACTCCATCGCACGATCGGCGCGGCTTAGCTAAGCGTCGATTCGATGGCGCTGACGAGCGCCGGGTCCTCGGGTTCGGTCAACGGTGCGAAACGCTGCACCGAACCGTCCGGGGCGATGAGAAACTTCTCGAAGTTCCACCGGATGTCGCCCGAGTAGCCCTCCGCGTCGGCGGTCTTGGTCAGTTCGGCGTAGATCGGATGGCGATCGTCACCGTTCACGTCGATCTTCTCGAACATCGGGAACGTCACGCCGTAGGTCGTCGAGCAGAACGTTTGGATCTCCTCAGCGGTCCCGGGCTCTTGACCGGCGAACTGATTGCTCGGGAATCCCACGACGCTGAAGCCGCGGTCCTCGTACTGCTTCTGCAACTTCTCTAGGCCCTCATACTGGGGCGTCAAGCCGCACTTCGAGGCGACGTTGACGACGAGGACGGTCTTGCCTTCGAAGGGTGCGAGTGAACTCGCCTCCCCCGAAAGGGTGTTGGCGGGAATGTCATAGATGGTCATCCCGCGACACTAACGCCCTCGCGCCGACGCGCGACCGTCCTAGGCTGAGTTGGTGCGCTGCGTGTCTATCGTCGAAGGAAAGCTCGAGCTGGTCGAACGCGAGACCCCCAATCCGGGACCGTTTGACGTCGTGGTCGCCGTGCGAGGCGCCGGCATCAACGCCGCTGACCTGATGCAGCGAGACGGTCACTACCCCGCGCCGGAAGGTTCCCCGGCCGACATCCCCGGCATGGAGATGGCCGGGGTCGTCAGTGCCGTCGGTGACCGGGTGCACGAGCCGCTGCTCGGTCGTCGCGTGTGCGCCATCGTTGGCGGTGGCGCTCAGTCGACCCACTGTCTGGTACCGAGCGAACATCTCCTCTTCGTCCCGGACCACGTCAGTTGGGACCAGGCGGGCGGCTTCCCCGAAGCCTTCACGACGGCGCACGACGCCCTCGTGACCCAGGGTCAACTCCAATCAGGCGAACGCGTCCTCATTTCGGGCGCGGCCGGGGGCGTCGGAGTGGCCGCGGTGCAGATCGCACGCGCGCTCGGCGCACACGTCATCGCGGTGACGCGCACCGGCGAACACCACGAGCGACTGCGCGAATGCGGTGCGGACGAGACCGTCACGCTCGAGCAGGTCTCGGACCTCGACCGTGTCGACGTGGTGCTCGAACTCGTAGGCGCGGCGAACCTCTCCAACGCGCAGCGAATCCTCAATCCTTTCGCGCGCGTCGTCGTGATCGGCGTCTCGGGCGGTGGCAGCAAAGTCGAACTGGACCTGCGCTTTCTCATGGGCACCCGTTCGTCGATCACCGGCTCCACGCTGCGCTCTCGGACGCGCAAGGAGAAGGGCGAGGTCGCCGACCGTGTGAATCACACGCTCGTGCCGCGCTGGCGAACCGGTGAAGTGCACGTACCGGTCGCTCGGACGTTCTCGCTCGACGAAGTCGACGACGCGTACGCGTTTTTCGCCGAGCCGGGCAAGTTCGGCAAAGTCGTGCTGCGCATCGAGGGATGACACCACCATCGACTCGATGACGCCGGTTCCGCGCCCCGATCCCCGGCGGCTCGATCCCTCGAACCCCGACTTCGACGCGATCCTCCAAGCGCATGAGGCGGCCGTACGCGCCGGTGAACCGCTCTATCGCGACCCGGTCTCGGGTCTCATGGTGCTGACCGTGGCGACGCACCTCGCGCGCGGTACGTGTTGCGAGAGTGGTTGTCGCCACTGCCCGTTCATGAATGACTAAGCGACCGCCACTTCGTCGTGTTGACCGAGGTGATGTCGGTCGATGTTCACGAGCGCGAAGAACGCGACGGCGGCGAGCAACAGCATCAGTGACCCGAAGCGGAACGAATCGTCATAGCCGTGGACGTGCGCCTGCGCCATGAGGGCCAGTTTGGCGCGCGCACTCGCCGACGGGTGCGACTTGAGCGCGGCGACCATGAAGGCGGTGTAACTGGACACGACGATGGTATTGGCGATCGCCGTGCCGAATGATCCACCGATCTGCTGGGAGGTGGTCAACACCGCCGAGGCCGCGCCGGTGTCCTGGGGACGGACATTGAAGAGTGCGGTCGACGCGATTGACACGAACGCCAACCCAAGTCCCAGGCTGGTCACGACCATCGCGGGCATCACGCTGCCCAGATAGGAGCTGTCGACCTTGATGAACGAGAGGTAGAACATGCCGGCTGCGGCCATGAGCGTGCCCGCGGTCGCGAGCGGACGCGGTCCGATCTTGGGCAGCAGCTGACTGGTGAAGCCGGCGGCGAGGATGATGCCGAACGAGAACGGCATGAAGAGCAGGCCCGACTTCACCGCCGAGTACTGCTCGATGTCCTGGAAGTAGAACGTCATGAAGAGGAACATCCCGAAGAGCCCGAGACCGACGAGCAACTGGGAAAGGAACGCACCCGCTCGAACGCGGTCAGTGAGCAGTCGCAACGGCAACAGTGGCGAGGTAATGCGTGACTGGATGACGAAGAAGACCGCCAGGAGGAAGCCCCCGAGGATGAGGAAGGGCCACGCGCTCGTCGAGCCCCACCCCTGGGTCGACGCCTGACTGACGCCAAAGACCACGCTCAACATCCCCGCCGTCGCGCTCAGGGCGCCCGGCACGTCATAGTGAGGATGCCCCTCGACCTTGGACTCCTTCACGTTGGGCACCGCGAGGGCGAAGGCGATGATGGCCATGGGGGTGTTGACGAAGAGACACCAGCGCCACGACAGGTACTGCGTCAACAGTCCGCCCGCGATGAGCCCGATTGCGCCACCGACGCCCGCCAGCGCTCCGTAGACACCGAAGGCTCGCGCCCGCTCCTTCGAGTCAGTGAAGGTCACCGAGATCAGCGAGAGCGCCGCGGGCGCGAGGAGCGCGCCGAAGAGACCCTGGAGCGCTCGGGCGCCGAAGAGCCACTGCTGGTTCTGGGCGAGGCCGCCGAGCAATGAAGCGCCCGCGAAGCCGATCAGTCCGATGAGGAACGACTTCTTTCGACCCATGTAGTCCCCGACGCGTCCCCCCAACAAAAGGAAACCGCCGAAGGTCAGGGTGTAGGCGGTGACGGCCCACTGATAGTTCTTCTGCGCGATCGCCAATCCTCCGAGCGCCTTGGGTAAGGACGCGTGCGGCAGTGCGATGTTCACGATGGACGCGTCGAGGATCACCATCAACTGGGCGATCCCGATCACGACGAGCGCGAACCAACGCCGGGGGTCCGGTGTTTCGGCGTGTACTACGTGACTGATTGACGCATCCGACATTGTTGCCCCCACAGCATTTTCAGACGAGAACGCTCACGAGTCGACTCGGAGCCCTTCGAAGATCGACGAACTACAGCAGCGAGCGTAGTGGAGTGAAGGCCATGCCCAACGACTCGGCGACCGGCCCGTAGGTCACGGCGCCCTCCACCACGTTCACGCCTTCGGCCAGCGAATCGTCAGCGACGACCGCCTCGCGCCACCCGTGACGAGCCAACTCCATGGCGTAGGGCAGCGTGGCGTTCGCCAGTGCGTAGGTCGACGTGTAAGGAAAGGCGCCCGGCATGTTCGCCACGCAGTAGAAGATCGAACCATTCACCTCGAACACCGGATCGGAATGCGTCGTCGGGTGCGTGGCCTCGAAGCAGCCGCCCTGGTCCACGGAGATGTCGACCAGGACTGAACCGGGTCGCATCCGAGCGACGAGGTCATTGCTCACCAGCTTGGGAGCCTTCGCACCCACGACCAACACGGCACCGATGACGATATCCGCGTCGAGACAGGCCTCTTCAACCGCGAGCGTGGAGGACGCGATCGTTTGCACGCGACCGTCGAAGTGGATGTCAACCTGGCGCAGACGCTCCAGGTTGCGGTCGAGGATCTTGACGTTCGCGTGCAGTCCGGCGGCCATCGTCGCGGCCGCCAGTCCCGAGACGCCCGCGCCGATGACGACGACGTTGGCCGGCGCGACGCCGGGGACACCGCTGATGAGGGTGCCGTGGCCGCCGCCCGGTCGCATTAGATGGTGAGCCGCCATGAGCGGCGCCATGCGACCGGCCACTTCGCTCATCGGCGTGAGCAACGGCAGTGAGTTGTCGCGCAGTCGCACGGTCTCGTAGGCGATGGCGACGTTGCCGGCGGCGACGAGTGCGTCGGTGCACTCGCGCGACGCAGCCAAGTGCAGGTATGTGAAGAGCACCTGATTCTTTCGAGCGGCGAGTCGGGCGTACTCCGGCGCGACGGGCTCCTTCACCTTCATCACGAGTTCACTGTCGGCCCACACGTCGTCCGCGCTCGCCACAATCGTGGCGCCGTTGGCTACGTAGTCGCCGTCGGCGATGGACGATCCCTCGCCCGCACCGCGCTCGATGAGCACCTTGTGACCGGCGCCGGTCAACTCTCGTGCGCCCGCCGGTGTGAGCGCGACTCGGTATTCGTCTGTCTTGATTTCCTTCGGTACGCCGATGATCATCGTTGATCATCCTTTCTGGTTGATGAATCCTTTTCCACGGTACACACTCGAATGGTGTGCCCGGGGCCTCCCGGTCAGCTAGGCGCCACCGCCTCGGCAATGGTCGACTCGGCCATCGAGTCCTCGGTCGCCGCGCGGGTCGTGAGGTGATGGCGATTGAGCGCGCCGTTGGCCAGGGCCACGATCAGACCGACAAGGAAGATCAGGGTGCCAAAGCACAGCACCTGCGGTGGCAGGCCGACCTTCGCGGCGCCATAGACGAAGAGCGGGAAGGTCACCGTCGACCCGGCAATGAAACTCGTGATGACGTAGTCGTCGACCGACATCGCGAAGGCCAGGAGGAAGGCCGCGAGCAAGCCGGGCCAGATGAGCGGCAACGTGACTTTGGTGAACGTCGTCCAGGCGTTCGCCCCGAGGTCGCGCGCGGCGTCTTCGATCGCGCTATCCATGCCCGAGAGTCGGGCCCGAACCACGACGACGACGTAGGCGATATTGAAGGCGACGTGCGCGATCAAGATGGTGAGCAGGCCCGTGTTCAGCCTGATGGAGAGGAAGAACGACAGTGACGCCGCACCCACGACGATGGCCGGCGCCGCGATGTCGGCGAAGACCATGGTGTTGATCACGCCCTTGCCCCAAAACCGGAATCGACCGAGCGCGAGTGCGACGGGCGTGCCCACGATGACCGAGATCAACGAAGAGAGGATGGCGACCTCGAGTGAGATGAGGAACGCGTGGGTGAGTCCGTTCACTTGGGTCAGGTTTCGGTACCAGTAGGTCGTGAAGCCGTTCCACGCGAAGGTGATGCGACTGGTCGGTGCGTTGTTGAAGCTGTAGAGCATCATGACCACGATCGGCACGAAGGTGATGGCCATCACGACCCAGAAGAAGATCGCGAGCCAGGGGCTGCGGCGTTGACGTGGCGGGCGCGATGTGTTCACCATGTCAGACCAGGTTCTCGAGGTTCTCGGTACCGAAGATCTTGGCGTACGCGAACATGATGATGCCGAGTATCACCATGAGTACCGTCGACAGCGCCGCCGCCACGTTGAACTGCTGGTTCGTGAGATACGAATCTTGGATCGCTTGGCCGATCGTGTACGTGCCCACACCACCGAGCAATGACGAATTGACCGGGTCACCCACGGTCGTGATGAAAACCAGAAGGACACCGGCGAAGATCCCCGCACGTGAGAGCGGGAGCACCACCCTCAGGAACACCTGGCGGCCGTTGGCGTACAGGTCACGAGCTGCTTCGAGGATTCGTCGGTCGATTCGTTCCAGCGCCACGTAGATGGGCAGCACCATGAAGGGGAGGTTGTTGTAGATGTCGCCGCCGATGACGGCGTTCGACGTACCCAAGATGTGGAAGTTCGCCGACACGAGATGGAGCTTTCGGAGTCCGGACAACACGAAGCCCTGTTGGGCGAGGACGAACGACCACATGTCAGTGCGGATGACGAACGAAACGAAGAAGGAGAGGAGGACCAGGAGTATGAGCGGGCTCTTCCAACGCACGCTGACGCGAAACGCGATGAAGTACGCCATCGGGTAGGCGATGAGAATGCTCAAGATCGTGGTCGCGACACCGTAGTAGAGAGAGCGGAGCATGAAGGTCGAATAGGGAATGTCCGAGTGCACGAACAGTTGGGAATAGATGTGCCAGTTCCAGGTCAGCGTGTAACCGCTGATGGGATTGCCGGTCTCGAGCGACACGATGAGACCTGATACCAAGGGGATCAAGAAGAACAACAACATCCATCCCCCGCCCACGAGGCTGAGCCAGTAGGGCGGGCTATGACGACGCAGCCAACTGGGCTTCTTGTCCACGGCCTTTGGTCGCTCGAGTAGATCGGTCATGACTCGATGATCGGGTTGAAGACGTCATTCCACGTCTGGTATTCGTCATAGTCCCGGTAGATGTAGTAGCCGTGCGAGAGCTTCGTCGCCGCCGCGGAGGGAAAGACCAGCGGACTGTTGGCGACCTTGGGGTCCTTGATGACGTCCAAGATGTACTGCTGGGCGTCGGGTACGGGACAGACGTAACTGACCCAGTCTTCGACGATGCCCGCGATCTTGGGCGTGTAATAGAAATTCATCCACGCCAGTGCGCTTAGCGGGTTCTGCGCCTGGCGCGGAATGACCATGTTGTCGTGCCAGACGATCTGGCCCTCCTTGGGCGTCACGTACTTGAGGTGAGGGTAGCCCGAGAGGTTGGCTTGGAAGATGTCGCCGGAATAGGCCTGAGTGATCCACGTGTCGCCGTTCTCCAGGTGCGAGATGTAGCTCTGGTCGTAGTACCCGGCCACCAATGGACGCTGTTCCTTCAACCATTTCGTGGACTCGCGCCACTGTGCGGGCGTCGACGTGACCGGGTCGACGCCCATGCGCAGTAGCGCGGCGCAGCCCAGTTCGACGTTGTCGTTCATCATGCCCACGTGCCCCTTGAACGCGGGGTCCGCGAGGTCATTGAAACTGTTGATCTCGCGCGTGATCATCTTCGTGTTGTAGGCGATGCCGGTGAAGCCCGTCTGCCACGTGACCGAATGCTTGTTGCCCGGGTCGTAACTCGGGTCCTTGACGAGCGAACTCGCGTACTTGGCGAAATTGGGCAACTTCGTCTGGTCGAGTTCGATCAGGAAGCCGTTGTTCACCAATTGGGTGAAGTACCACCCGTTAGTGATCACCATGATGTCGTAGCCAGTGACCTCCTGGGCCGCCAGCTCCGGCTCGACCGTGGCATAGAACGATGCGTCGCCTTGAATCACGGACTGATAGTTGACCTTGATGCCCGTCATCTTGGTGAACAGTTCGAGAGACTCGGACTTGCCGTGTTCGGAATCTATGTAGAGCGGCCAATTGGCGAAATTCAGTTGATTCGTCTTCTTCTGGCTCTTCCAGTACGCCGCCCAATCAACTTGCACGCCCTGGTGGTCCAAAGTCCCCGCGATGCCACAACTTGCGAGTAACGCCGCCATGCTGAGGAGACCCAGGCCCTTTCCGGCGCCGCCTATGAGGACGCGTCGAGGTATTCGGCGCTGGGTCAATCCACGCCACAGCGCGGGGTCCATCGGTGCGGCACTTCGCTGCGGATCCTGCTCGGAGGTCACTGGGCTGGCAACTCATTCATTGTGCTGGCACTTCGTGTCGAAGCGCTGGCGGCCGGGAGCGCAAAACCGTGCTCGGGCTCCCATGAGACGATCACTTGATCGCCCGGACTGTGACGATCGGCGTCGCTGATGTTCTGCGCGAGGATGTGCAGGTGTCCGCCCCACGGTGTCGTCAACTCATATTCTGAGGTCGCACCTAAGTAGATGGTGGTCGTGATCGTCGCTCGCACGACGTTCATAGCCGCGGTACTGGTCGATGACTGTCCGGCGTCGCGCGCGAGCAGCATTTTCTCGGGACGGACCCCAACCTGGGCGATCAGTTCGGGCGAATTGACCATCGAACCCGGTCTCGCTCCGATGCTCGCACCGTCGGGTAGGCGGAGTTGTCCGTGATCGGGCGTGACCGGGAGTAAGTTGCAGGCCCCCAGGAATTCCGCGACGAACTGGGTCGCCGGTTCGTCGTAAACGCGTTGAGGGGCGCCGAGGTCCTCGTAACGTCCACCGTGCATGACCGCGATCCGATCGCCGAGCGCCATGGCCTCGTCTTGATCGTGCGTGACGTAGAGGAAGGTGATCCCCACCTCGCGCTGGATGCGCTTCAGCTCGACCTGCATGGTCTTGCGGATCTTCGCGTCCAGTGCGCCCATTGGCTCGTCGAGCAGGAGAACTCGCGGTTGATTGACCAGCGCGCGGGCGAGCGCGACGCGCTGCTGTTGTCCCCCGGAGAGTTGTGTCGCCGGACGCGGTCCAAAACCGCCGAGTCCAAGGATCTCGAGGTGCTCCTCCACCAACCGAGTGATGTCGTCCTTGCTCGTACCCTTTCGCCGCAATCCGAACGCGACATTGTCGAACACGCTCAGGTGCGGGAAGAGCGCGTAGGACTGGAAGACCGTGTTCACATCGCGTCGATACGGTGGCGACCACGTGATGTCTTGACCGCCGAGGAAGATCTTTCCGCTCGTCGGTTGCTCGAAACCGCCCACCATGCGAAGCGTCGTGGTCTTGCCGCAGCCCGACGGTCCAAGGAGGGCGAAGAACTCACCTTGCGCGAGTTCGAGCGTCAAGTTGTCGACCGCGACCATGCCTTTGAACTCCTTGGTCACGTTCTCGAGACGAACCGCTGGAGGCGACTGCGTCGCCCTTTCGGCGCTCGGTCCCACCTCGGCATTGGTCGTGCTCAACGGTCGATCCTTCCTTCGCTACTTCTTCGAACCCTACCGCCCGCGTCCTCCACGATCACTGCGCGCGACACCACACGGGCCTCGGGCTCTCCTTGGACGACCGTCGACGAATGGGAGCGGTCGCGGCTATTCGATCGTGTCGTACGACACCATTGGCTGCGAGAAGAACGGGCTCTTCCCCTTCGTCCGGACGTACGCGATCAACAGCAACGGGAATCCGAGCGCTAACACGACGAGGTCGGGAATCGCGCTGGAGCCACCCGAGACGAGGACTTCGTAGCAGGTGAACATGAGGGCCAGCCCGCCGATGAGCGGGAGCCAGACCATTGTTATGTTGGCCCGCAGTCCGTGGCCGAGGGTCTTGCGAAAAGCCCAGGCGCAGGCCAGTCCCGTGATGCCGTAGTAGAAGGCGACGAGGACGCCAATGTTGTCGACGAGGTTGGTGAAGACCGTGTTGCTCGAGGCCGAGAACGACGTCAGCATGATGCCGAACAATGAGATGAACGCCAGGATGAGCGTTCCCAGCGCAGGCGTCTTGAACTTGTCGTGCACGGTGCTGAACACCTTGGGGAACACGCCGTCGCGGGCCATGGAGTAGGTGATTCGTGCCGCGGGCAACAACGTGGTCTGCGTGGTGGCGACCGTCGAGGACAGGACCGCGAAGATGATCACGTAGCTGGCCCACGAGCCGGCGAATTGCTGTCCGAAGTAGAACAACACCTTGTTGCCTTCTCGTGAGATCTGTGCGGGCGACAGCAGCATCTGCGCCGCGACGAAGTTAAGCAGGAACACGAAGAGGAGGAGCCACATGGAGATGACGCCGGCTCGGCCGGGGGTGCGGCTCGCGTCCTTGGTCTCCTCGTTGAGGTTGAGCGCCGTGTCCCATCCCCAGAAGAAGAAGACCCCTAAGGCGAGGCCCAGCGCGAGCGCGTGAAAGCCGTGGATCTTGAAGGGATCGAGCCACGACGCACTAAAGTTCCTCGACGCGGCCGGGTGGCTGATCCAGACCTTGATGATCCCGCCGATCGAGAAGCCCACGACGCAGATGTACTCGATGATGACCATGATCCACTGCGCATTCGTGGTCCAGCGAATGCCGTAGATGCAGATGAACGTGACGAGCGCCAGCCACAACGCGGCGACGATGGCCACGTCCTTCGAACTGGTAATCGAATGGGCGTTGACGAGGTGGAGTGCTGAGTGCATGAACTGCAACGTGTAGCCGCCGGCCAACAGCGGTGCCGTCGTGCAGAACAGTACCGACGTGGCGACCTGCACCCATCCGTTGAACCATCCAACGGTGGGATGCACGACCTGGCTCAACCACGAATAGCTCGCGCCGCAATTGGGATTTCTCCGATTCAAGTGGAAGTACGAGATCGCGATGAAGAGCACCGGGACGAATGAGTAGATGATGACCGACGGCGCCTGGGCCCCGATGCCTACGATCACGAAGACCGCCGTCATCGTGGACGCCAGTGAGTAGGCCGGAGCGACCGATGAGACCGCGACTGCTGTCGCGTCGAAGAGGTTCAGCTCATCGGCTCGAAGCTGCGCGGACTCTTGTGATTCTGGTACGGGGGCACCGAATGGACCCCGCACGCCGTCGTCGATTGACATATGACTATCCCCTCAATAGCTATGTGAACTGCAACCCCACTGCAAAAGAACTACGACTCGATGTTGTGCATGACGTGCTTGACGCGCGTGTAATCCTCGAAACCATACATGGAAAGGTCCTTTCCATACCCCGACTTCTTGAACCCCCCGTGAGGCATCTCCGCCACGAGAGGAATGTGGGTGTTGACCCACACACAGCCGAAGTCCAGGTCACGAGTGAAGCGCATCGCTCGACCGTGGTCGCTCGTCCATACCGACGACGCCAGGCCGTAGTCCACGCCATTGGCCCACGCCAGCGCCTCGGCTTCGTCACTGAACTTCTGGACCGTGATGACCGGTCCGAAGATCTCGCTCTGGATCATTTCGTCGTCTTGACGCAGGTCCGCCACGACGGTCGGCGCGATGAAGTAGCCCGCGTCGCCGACCTGTGTCCCGCCGGCGGCGACCGACGCGTGACCGGGAGCGCGGCCGAGGAATCCCGTGACGCGCTGGAACTGGTTCACGTTATTGACCGGTCCGAAGAGCGCGTCATCATTGTCGGGCAGGCCAACAACCGTGTTGCGCGCTTGCTCGGCGAGCGCGTCGACGAAGTCGCCGTAGACCTTGGGGCCGGCGAGCACCCTCGTCGCCGCGGTGCAGTCCTGTCCCGCGTTGAAGTAGCCCGCGATCGCGATGTTCTCGACCGCGCTGGCGATGTCGACGTCGTCAAAGACGATGACCGGTGCCTTGCCGCCGAGTTCCAGGTGCACCCTCTTTAACGTCTGCGAAGCACTGGAGGCCACCTCCATGCCGGCTCGCACCGATCCAGTGACCGAGACCATGGCGGGCACCGGATGCTCGACGAGCGCTCGTCCCGTGTCGCGGTCACCACAGACCACGTTGAAGACGCCAGCCGGTAGGACCTCGGCCATGAGTTGGGCCATGAAGAGCGTCGACGCCGGCGTCGAGTCACCTGGCTTGAGCACCATCGTGTTACCCGCGGCGATCGCCGGCGCCCATTTCCACACGGCCATCATCATGGGATAGTTCCACGGCGTCACTGCTCCGCAGACACCGATGGGTTCGCGTCGCACGTAACTCGTCATTCCCTCCATGTACTCAGCGGCTCCGCGACCTTCCAGGAGTCGCGCGGCGCCGGAGAAGAAGCGGATCTGATCGATCATCGGTGGTATCTCTTCGCTCATCGTGAGCGCGATGATCTTCCCGCAGTTCTCGGCCTCCACCGCGACCAACTCTTCAGCGTGGGCCTCGAGGACGTCGGCGATCTGTTGCAGCGCGCGACTTCGTTGCGAGGGGGTCGTCCGCTTCCATGAAGTGAACGCCTGGGCCGCGACCTTAACGGCGTGGTCGACGTCAGCGGCGTTCGAGACGGGCATCTCAGCGAACGCCTCACCGGTGGCAGGATTGATCAGCTCCACGTATTTTCCGCTGGTGGGAGCGATCGACTCGCCCCCGACGAAGTTGTCCAAACGACGCATGATGCCTCCAATTCGAGAACGCCGAACGGCATTTCCTTGAGCCACTCTGCCAGAGTTCACTGGGGTCCTGCAACCTAAACTGCAGATATAAGTCCTGATTGTTAACAATTCTGACTCATATCGTCGTTCCATCCCCCTATACTGTCTCTATCCGCAGCGAGGTGACCTGTTCACCGAGCCGGGGGGAAACCAATGTCAGCGACCAAACCAACTCGTCAGAGCAAAGTGAGCGCGGAGCGCTCGAACGCAGAACTGGTCTCGCCCGCGACGAACGGACTCGACTCCATCGATCGTCAGATCATCAGCCATCTCCAACGCGACGGACGACGCGCCTACGGCGCGATCGCCGCGGAGGTCGGACTCTCGGAGGCCGGTGTGCGACGCCGCGTCCAGCGCCTGAAGGATTCGGGTGTGATGCAGATCGTCGCCATCACCGATCCGCTGCAACTGGGCTACGGTCGCGAGGCATTGATCGGCATCCGCGTGCACGGCGACGTGCGACTCGTGGCCGACAAGATCGCGTCGATCGACGAAGCCAACTACGTGGTCATGACCGCGGGCAGCTTCGACATCATCGCCGAAGTCATCGCGGTCGATGACGACGCGTTGGTCCACCTCTTGAATGACTCGATTCGCAGCATTCCCGGGGTGACCGAAGTTGAAACATTTCTGTATTTGAAGCTTTCAAAGCAGACATACGTATGGGGGACCAAGTGACATTGGAGACGATTAGCGACGGCATCAATTTCTCGGATGAACAACATCCGAGTCATAACTACTCCGAGAGGGCCCGACGCAACCTCTGGCTTCAGATGTCGCGCATGGGTGCCTACGACGAGCACGCCGAAGTGCCAATCATGGTGCGCGGCGAGGGAACCCGCGTCTATGACGCCAATGGCGTCGAATACTTCGACGGACTGTCCGGGCTCTTCACCAACATGCTCGGACACGGTCGCGCCGACATCGCGGCCGCAGCGGCGGAGCAGATGACGACGATGGCCTTCTTCCCGCTGTGGACCTACGCCCACCCCAAGGCGATCGAACTCGCCGAGAAGATCGCCAGCCTCGCGCCGGGCGACCTCAACCGCGTGTTCTTCACGAGCGGCGGTGCCGAGGCGAACGAGAGTGCGTGGAAGTTGGCCCGTCAGTACCACAAGATGCGAGGCGACACCGACCGCTACAAGGTCATCAGTCGCGACGTCGCGTACCACGGCACGACGCTCGGTGCGCTCACCATCACCTCGCTCGAGGGCTACCGCCAGCCCTTCGAACCTCTGGTGCCCGGAGCGGTCAAGGTGCCGGTCGTGAACTACTACCGCGCCGAGCAGTACGGCGACGATTACGAGGCCTTCGGTCTCTGGCAGGCGCACCAGATCGAAGAGGCGATCCTGCGCGAAGGTCCCGAGACGGTCGCGGCGGTCTTCCTCGAACCGGTGCAGAACGCGGGAGGCTGCTTCACGCCTCCGCCCGGTTACTGGCAGTCCGTGCGAGAGATCTGTGACCGCTACGGCGTCATCCTCGTGTCCGACGACGTCATCTGTGCGTTCGGTCGCCTTGGCACCTGGTTCGGTGGCCAGAAGTACGACTACGTGCCCGACATCATCACCTGCGCCAAGGGGATCACCTCGGGCTACGCGCCGCTTGGGGCGATGATCGTGTCGGACCGACTCGCCGAGCCCTTCCAGCACGGCGACACCTCTTTCGTCCACGGCTTCACCTGGTCGGGCCACCCCGTCTCGTGTGCGGTCGCCCTGAAGAGCATCGAGATCATGGAGAACGAGAAGGTCCTAGAGAACGTGCTCGCGAACCAGGACTACTTCCGCGACAGCCTCTTGAATCTGCGCGACATCCCCATCGTGGGCGACGTACGCGGCACGGGCTACTTCTGGGGAGTGGAGTTGGTGAAGAACCAGGAGACCAAAGAGACCTGGGCCGGCGAAGACGCGGAGCGATTGCTGCGCGGCTACGTGTCACCAGAGATGTTCCGTCGCGGCCTCATCTGTCGCTCCGACGACCGCGGTGACCCGGTCGTGCAACTGGCTCCCCCGCTGATCTCCACTCGTGCCGACATCGACTTCATGGTGGGCACGATGCGCGAGGTCTTCACCGGAGCCACCAAGTTCATCTGAGCGTGACGTCCCTGCCATCGCTGTGGTGGGAGCTGCTCGATAAACCCATCACGCCACGCGCGACGCTCACCCGACATCTCGATGTCGACGTGGCCATCGTCGGAGGAGGATTCACCGGACTCTGGACGGCCCGGGAACTGCTGCGTCGCGACCCGATGTTGCGCGTCGCAGTGCTGGAGAAGGAACTCTGTGGCTTCGGCGCGTCCGGACGAAACGGTGGCTGGGCCTCAGGGCTCTTCCCCGTCGAGAACGAGACCGTCGTGCGCCGTCACGGACTCGACGCCTTTCACCACCAACGACGCGTCCTCAGTGACGCGGTCGCGGAGCTCGGAGCTTCGGCGGCCGCCGACGGCATCGACGCCCACTTCGCGCACGGCGGCACGCTGACCTTCGCACGAAGTGAGGTGCAGGCCCAACGGCTCGAAGGCGAGGTCGATCGAGCGCGCGCGCTCAACATCGGACCGGACGATCTCAGGTGGCTCGACGCCGACGAATTGGGCAATCGCGCCACGGTGGCTGGAGCCCTCGGCGCGACGTATTCGCCACACTGTGCCCGGATCGACCCCGCTCGACTCGTTCGCGGGTTGGGTGACGTCGTCGAACGACTGGGCGCCATGATCTTCGAGCGGACCGCGGTCACGCGGATCCTCCCGGCCCGAGGTGGTGACCGGGCGCAAGTCCTCACGATCGGAGCGAACGTGCACGCCGACTTCGTCGTGCGCGCGACCGAAGGGTTCACCCCCACCATGCCCGGTGAGCGTCGCACGGTCGCGCCCCTGTATTCGCTCATGATTGCTACCGAGCCGTTGTCGAGCGCATTCTGGGCCGACTACGGCTTTCACGAGTACGAGACCTTCGCCGACGACCGACACCTCATCATCTACGGACAGCGCACGGCGGACGACCGGATCGCCTTTGGCGGGCGCGGGGCGCCGTATCACTTCGGTTCCTCGGTGGAGGGGCGCTTCGACAAGAACCCCAAGGTGTTCGAGATGCTCGAGGTGACGCTGCGCCAGTTGTTTCCAACATTGGATGCGCCGGTCACCTCGGGCTGGGGCGGACCACTGGCGATGCCGCGTGATCATTCTCCGTTCGTGCGCGTGGACTTTGCGACCGGTATGGCGTCGGCCGGTGGCTACACGGGCGACGGCGTGGTACTGAGCCACGTGGCCGCGACCGCGCTGGCGGACCTGCTGACTGCGCCCGACACCGAGACCGAGTTCACGCGGCTCCCCTTCGTACAACATGAGGGGAAACGTTGGGAGTTCGAGCCGCTGCGATGGCTGGGCATCAACGCCGGTCTCGGGCTCGCGACCTGGGCCGATCACGTGGAAGGTCGACACGGACGAGTGAGTCGGGCGAGCGCGATGTTGGACCGACTCTTTGGATGAGCGCCGCGAGCGTGGACGGCCCTAGGATTGCGACGTGAAGAGTCCCCAAGGTCGAGAGGCCAAGAAACCAAAGAAGTCCAAGAGCAAGACGCCGCCCAAGACTTTTGAAAGTCCAACTCGAAACTCCTTCCAAGTCCCCAAGAGTGGGAGCGACTCGAACGCGGAAAAGCCCTAAACGGTCTTTTCGCTGGGCAAGCATGATCAAGGGCGACCGATGGCCGTCACTCGTCCTTCGCTCGACGGCTATTTCAAGATATTGACCGCGCGCGCAGCCACGACCGCGATGGTGACGAGCGAGACGACCGACTCCGTCGTGAACAGCGCCTTCGCTCGCAACGTCAGTGGCATCGCGTCGGCCGGAGCGAAGCTCGTCCCGTTGGCGAATGAGGTGTAGAGATAGTCGGTGAATCGGGGGCGCCAGTGCGCCGGGGCTAGATCAGGGTTCTCCATCTGCGGGAATTGGATGTCGGGGAGCAGTTTCTCCCCCGACGCGCGTCGGTGCGGCCCACCCCGGTCGACCTCCCAGAACCACAGTCCGTAGACGATGACGTTCGTCAGCCACACCGCGACCGCCGAATAGATCAGTTTGCGGCCCTGGGTGACGTTGGCGGTCAAGAGATGGTGGACGAGCAGCGCCATGGAGGCGACGTTGGCAAGCGTCATCAATGCGATGAGACCGATAGTGGCGTGTCGAATCCACGTGGACTCGTCAGGATGGCGGTGTTTTCTCGCCGAGAGCGGTGCGAGCGGAAGGGCGACGATCACCGGGAGCAACCAGTGCGGTCCGACGACCAGACGATCCGGCAGTATGGCGTAGAGGCCGACGCACACGACGAGGGCCAGCGACGCCGGCCAGCGCGGCTCGGGAGTCACGGTCGCCATCCGCTCAACTTACTTGTTGGGAACCGA
Organism: uncultured Acidimicrobiaceae bacterium; assembly: GCA_963804305.1. Taxonomy (GTDB): domain Bacteria; phylum Actinomycetota; class Acidimicrobiia; order Acidimicrobiales; family RAAP-2; genus RAAP-2. The sequence continues at coordinate 66,371 of CAWDPR010000004.1, forward strand.
GGATCAGTGAGGTGAAGTTCTTCGGGATGAGGATCGAGGTTATCGAGGACGACTCGAACAGCTTCGGTAGGGTCGAGCCAATCTTCGTGGTCACGTCCGAGGCGGGCGGTGCGACGATGTGCGCGGGTTGGTTGTAGGAGAGGACCTGCACGGTGACCTTGGTCATCGCGTGCGCCGACTTCATGACCATTGCACCGCCGACGAACTCCTGACCGCTGCCTTCGGTGACACTCAACTTCAGTGACCCGAGCACGACGTCATTCCTCGCCGCGCCGAGGATATTCTGCAGCGCGACGCCGTCGCGGCTGTAGTTGTAGGTCGTCTGGTAACCACTCTTGACCACGGACGTTTCCTTCAGTCCCTTGATGAAGGAGATGTCAGGTTTCGTCACCTCGAGCGAGAGTCCGAAGAAGGCGGGCGGGCGGACCGGAAAGGCGAGCCAGGTCCCTGAAGAGATATCCGCGGCTTGCGCGTAGACGTGTTTGCCCACCAATCGAAGGTCGACCGACGTCACGGAGAAGACGAGCGGGAAGTGGACGATGGCGTCGACGGTGCTGGTGGTGAAGTTGACATTGACGTTGGCACTCAGCGTGTAGGACTGCCCCGTCGAGATCGTGACCAGGAGGTCCGCGGTCTTTGGTGGATACCCGTGCAGGACGAATGGGTCCTTCGCGACACCGGTCGTGTTGGCGTCGGTGGCGGCGTAGACGACGCCAAAAACGGTCAGTGCCGTTGCGAGGGCGGCCAGCGCTATTCCCGCCGAACGCTTGAATTGCATGTGCTCACCCTACCGTTCGTCCTATGGCGTGACGACTGGTATTCAGCCGAGGGGCTCTTGCAGAATCTCGAGAAGGAGTTCGTGCGAGATGTTGCGACCGCTGGCGATGAATCCAATCTGCGACTTCGAGTCGTCCACCAGATCGCACGTGATCGCCGCGTACGACGCGGCGGCCGATCCTTCGAGGACGATGCCGTTGTTCTCCGCCGTCTCTCGTACGGCCCGTCTTATCTCGACCTCCGGAACGAGGACCAGGGGGACGTGGTGCGAAGCGATCAGGTCGTTCGTGATCGCTCCGTCGTCCCCACCACCGGCCAGTCCGTCAGCGATCGTCGGGCGATGGACCACCTCGTCCATCGTCGCGCCACGTAACACGTGATACAGCGCGGCGCTCTCTTCGGGTTGCACGCCCGTGAAACGAATGTCATCTCGCCCGTGTAGGTCACGAGAGATCAGCGATCCCGACAACAGTCCGCCGCCGCCGACCGAGACGACGAGATGTTCGAGCTCCGGCGCTTGGACGAGCATCTCGTCCAACGCAGTCGACTGACCGGCGATGACGTCCGAATCGTTGAACGGGGAGATGAACCGTATGGAGCGCTGCTGCGCCAAGTCCATCGCGTGCGACTGCGCCTCATCGAATGACGTGCCGAATTGGATCAGTTCGATGGAGAAGTCGCGGAGCTTCTTCACCTTGGCCGCGGACGCGTTCGTCGGAACGACGACGGTGGCGGCCACACCAAGGACCGACGAGGCGTAGGCAATGCCGAGTCCGTGGTTTCCGGCGGACGCCGTGATGACGGCCCCGCTCGGGTCATCGCGGCGCGACGCGTCGACCGCGGCGAGTGCGCCACGGACTTTGAATGATCCCGTGGGCTGGAGGCTTTCCATCTTCACGAGCACGGGGCGTCCTCGCAGCGACAACGTGATCGTCGGTGTCGCGACCAGGTGGTCCGCCACGATACGCCGCGCCGCGGCGAGCTGGTCGTTCGTCGGAGGAAGGACGTGGCGAATCACGTGACAAAGCCTACCTTCCTTGTTTTTCCGGATTTATACCAGCGGGTAACGTCACTAGGTGCACTCGATCCTCAGTGTCATCGTGGTGGCGGCCCTGGCCTACGTCGGCACGATGTTCGACAACTTTTTCGCCTTCGCGGCCCAATTACTGGTAACCGACCCAACGCGCTACAAGCGCGTGAGCTGGGCCCAGGCGCTGGGCGTTGGCGCACTGATTCTGATCGCCGGTGCGCTTGGTTCACTCTTGACGCCGATACCACTGCCCTGGATTGGCATCCTCTGCCTTGCACCCTGGGCGCTCGGCGTGCACGCGTGGCGCCAACGCAATCGCGCACCCAGTGAGACGTATCGTCGTGGCGCGATCACGACGTTCGTGATGACGCTGGCGCTCGGAGGCGACAACCTCGCGGTGTGGATACCACTGCTGCGGGCGAATGGCGTCGTGCACTCGGTCGTCACCGTGTGCATCTTCGCCGCGCTGGAGTTCCTCTTCATCGTGAGTGCTCGCGCGATCACCGGTCATCCGAAGGTGGTCGAATGGGGTTCGAAGTACGCGCCGCGTTCAGTCCCGTGGATCTACTTCGGATTGGGTGTCTTGATCTTGATCGAGTGCGGTTCGTTCTAGACGCCGGACCGCTGAAACGGCCCACGAGTAGCGTTGCTCCGTGGCTCAGAGCACCCCGCAACAGACGCTTCGGCGCCTCACCATCATCGTGGCCATCCAATGGATGGGGGCCACTTTGGGTCTGCCCCTCCTTCCGCTCTTCCTCGAACACCGCGGCGGCGGACCCACCATCATCGGTTTCATCATGGCGTCGTTCTTCGTCGCGGGCGTGGCGACGCAGTTCTTTCTCGGACGACTCGCCGACCGTTTCGGGCGCCGTCCGATCCTCATCGCCAGCCTCGTCGTCTACGGGATCGCCAGCACGACCTACCTCCTACCGGTGTCAGCCGACTGGTTCGCTCTGACTCGCGCAGTCCAGGGCGCGTCGGCCGGCGCGATCGAGGTCGCCTCGATGTCCGCGGTCGCGGCCCTCTTCTCTGAGTCCGAGCGGGGTCGGGCGATCTCACGGATCCTGGCCGCGCAACTGTTCGGACTCGCCATTGGACCGGTGGCCGGTGTGGTGGTGTCGGTGAAGGCCCTGGGTTGGGCCTTCTTCACCGCGGGCATGATCAGCTTCGTCGCGGCCATCGTGGCCTTTCGCACGAACCTCGGCGACCGCGCTTACGACCCGACTCCCCTTCCGCGTCTGCAGTGGAGCCCTCAACTCATCGGTGCGCTCGTCGCGGCGTGCGCGAGCGGCCTGGCTATTGGCGTCTACGAAGCCTGTTGGAGTCTCCTCATGCATTCGCACCACGCCTCCACACTCCAGATCCGACTGAGTTGGACGTTCTTCTGCCTGCCCTGGGTCGCGCTCAGTGGGCTCGGCGGCTGGCTGGCCGACCACGCCAATCGCCGCTATATCGCCCTGGCCGGTCTCTTGAGTGGGGCGATGTTCCTCTCGATCTACCCGCACATCCACAACAACAATCTCATGTTGTTCATTGGATCGCTCGAATCGATCGGGGCGTCACTCTCAGTGCCGTCGATCTCGTCCCTGATGAGCGAGGGAGCGGTCCACCGCGAGTTGAGCCGACGTCAGGGGCTCTACGCGACGTCGAACACCGGCGCCCTGGCGATCGCCGCTGGTGTCTCGGGCTACTTGTTCACCATCAACTCAGCGCTCCCCTTCACCGTGATGGCCTTACTCTCGGCGACGCTGGCGATCACAACGCTCTGGTGGTGGCGACGCGTCACGGGCAACATCACCGAGACGAAGTACGCATCACCTACATAAAGAAGGGCGGCGCATGCGCCGCCCTTCCTCGTTGCAATCGTGAGCCGTTAGCTCTTCCAGATTTGGTCCCAACGTGCGGAGCCGCCGTCGGGGCTCAGGCAGCGTGTCGTGCCGTCGCCCGCGGTTCCCGACACCCAGTTCTGCACGTTCGAGCGTGCGGCCCAGGCATTGACCAACGTGTCCAAGAACACGTAAGGAATCAACGCAGCGAAGCGACGGTTGACGGTCTGCCAGTTCGTGTGCTGGGCCGCCGACCCGGGCTTCGCCGCGAGAGCGGCGAGCAGCGCACCCTCGACGGTGGGGTCGGCCTGGTGGGCAAAGTTCACCGCACCCGCGATTTGGGTGCCGGCTGGAAGGCCCGACATACCCAAACCACCCTGGGCCGGACTCGCCGTCGCGGACTGCGAGTCGAACCACACGTAGTTGAGCGACGGGTCGACACCACCGAACTGGTTCCAGGTCGCGCAGTCGTACTCGCCGTAGATCACGTTGTTGATCAACGCGCTCTGCACCGAGGAGCGAGGCGTGACCGAGATGCCGATCTTGGCCAACTCCTGCTGGAACAGCGAGAATCGCTCGGTCTCGCTCGAACTGCCCGCCACGATGTCGATGACGAAGCTGACCGTCGACACGTTGTTCGCCGACTTGTACGCGTCGACCAGGGCCTTGGCCTTGGTCGGGTTGTACGCCGGGTAGCCGGGGTTCTTGTAGTTCGGTGAGCTCTTGCGGAAGATGCCATCGGCCAGGAGTCCGACGTTGTTGTCGATGACCTTGTGGTAGGTGCTGCGGTTGACGGCCATGGCGACCGCGCGACGGATGTTCACGTCGTTGAGCACGGGCTTGAGCGTCGTGTCCCACTGCAGGGTCGAGGGGTTGACGGCACCCATCGTGCCGATCCAGTCGGCCTCTTGCACCTGGATCGGTGCCGCTTTGCCCTGCAACAGGTACGGCAAGGTTCCCGGCACGGTCGGTGCGAACTCGCCGGCCCACGCGAAGTACTGGTTCATCGTGCCCGTCGTGTTCAAGATGAGGCAGTTGAGACTCGGGTCGCGCGGCGCGGCGATGTCGGTCACCACCTGCACGCCCCTCATCTTTTGCAGTTGGGTGATCTGCACGCCGTCTTGTTGGAGGATCATGTCGACGTTGCCCGCCTGGAGCGCCTGGTTGCGCGCGTTGTCGTCGGGGATGGTCTTGAAGTTGATCCCGTTCAGGTAGGGCAAGGCTCGACCGTGCGAATCGGTCTTCCAGTAGCCCGCATTCTTCACGAACTGCGACTCAACGCCGACCTGCCAGGACTTGACCTTGAAGGGTCCCGTACCGATCGGATTGCCGGTGTAGGTCGACACGAAGGACGACGGGTGCGCCATATAGGCGATCTGCTGCTCGGCCAGGCTGATCGGAAAGGCCGAGAACGGGATCACCATGTTGTACTGCACGGTGTAGGAGTCCACCTTCGTCACTGAGGCGATGATGGGCTTGATGGCCAGTCCCACCGTGGGGTCGGCGTTGGCGGCCGTGTAGTTCGCCACCACCGTATCGGCGTCGAAGGTGTCACCGTTGGTGAAGTTGACGCCTTGGCGAAGGGCGATCGTCCATACCGTGTACGTGTGGTTCGGCGTCGCCGAGAGTGCCAGGAACGGAAGGGCGACCTTGCCGTTGGCCGACATCACGAAGAGTGGGTCGTAGAGGGCGTTGGCGACACAGAACCCCGAGGCGTCCATTTTCCCTTGTGAGCCGTTGAATATGTGATAGTTCGGCACGTCGGACAGTGTGCCGACGGTTAGCGTTCCCCCACGCTTTGGCTTGCCCGTATTGACGCCAATGGCCGCAGCACTAGCCGAGTTGGCCAGAAGATCATCAACAATCGATCCGGCCATCGCGACACCACCAATTGTGGCGGCTGAGTGAGTTAAGAACGATCGACGATCGAACGTTGATGACATCTCTGTCCTGCTTTCCCCCTGGAGTCCCAGCCTTGTGCTGGGGCTCCTCTGGAGGCAACTTAGCAAGTTCCGTTCACGAAAGAAGTTCACGTCCCGGAAACTCTTGGGGTGCTAAAAAGCCACGTCCGATAGCGATTCGATACCTTTCGGGCCGCGATGACGGCTCGACAGCGAAGAACGGAGCACGCAACCGGTTCCATCGAACAAAAGGGGCAGGGCCCAGACGGAAGGGGAAGCCGTCTGGGCCCTGTCGGGTTGGGGGGACTTACATCAGGACCCGAGCGGAAGGGAGGGGCCGCTCGGGTCCTGAGATCTTGTGGGCATCAACTGGCAGTTCCTTTGATCGAGGGAAACCCGCTCGGACCGGGACCTCCAGGTCCGGGAGGCGGACCACCCATTCCAGCCAATCCCATTGGTCCGCCGCCGGGACCGCCTGGGGTTGGTTGACCAATCCCAACGGTCGTCGCGTTCACCACCGCGGCGCTAGAACCAAAACTGCCTCGGGCGAAAATCACGGTGCCGACCGTGATGTCACTGAGTGCGGCACTCGATCCACCTTTCATATACGTCGTGGTGGAACTCACCACGACCGAACCGGTCGAGCCGTTGGGCCCGGTGATGGTCAGTACGTCACCCTCAATTGCGGTGACTTTGCCCGCGACGCTCGCCGGGACGATATCGATCGTGCCGGCGAGCGTCGGGTCGGTGGAGCTGAGCGCGATGTGGACATTGTCGCCAACGACAATGTCGGCCAGCGTGGCGCTCTGCCCGTTCTTGGTGACCGTCGTGGACGCGTTGACGCTGTAGGTCGTGGCGGTTCCGTTCGGGTCGGTGATGGAAATCGAGGTGTCAGAGATGGCCGTGACGTCGCCGCCAATGCCGCACGGCGCACCGGGAGTGGTGGGCATCGACGACGGGTGAAGCCTCTTCGCGTTCGCCGTCGCCGACGTCGACGGCGACTTCGTCGTGGTCGAGGCGGAGGCACTGGCAACGCCAACACCGGTCACGACGACGCCCAGGGCGATGGCCGACGAGATGCTCGCGTGGCGAAGAGTCCTCTTGTGGGTCACTTTGCTCATGAGTGGGAACCAGCTTTCTGTCTCGATCGGGGGAAATCTGAGACACGTGTATCTTCGACGCCGAGCATGAGGTGCCGGTTGGGAAGGGCTAAGAACGAAATAAATCTCGCTCGACGTCACGAAACCGTCACCAAAGGCACCGCGCGCGTTTGAATTCGGGCATACTGGGCGCGTACAACCAGCACTTCCCAGCGTCGGGTCGGGTGCACACCATTTAAATGAGGGCCAAAGGGAGGACCACCAGAGTGGCAACACGCATTGACACCAACGACGACTCGTTCGACGATCAACCATTCCAAGTCGAACGACGGGGAATCGACTACGTGCCGGAAAATGAACGCTGGGCCACGCCGCGCAATATCGCGGCACTTTGGGCCGGTACGTCGATCAACGTCGAATATTTCATCTATGGCGCATTATTGATGGGCTTTGGGTTCAGCTTCTATACGGCGCTGTGGGTCATCATCCTCGGCAATATCTCCTACTTCTTGCTCGGAGTCGCGTCACTCCAGGGTCCCGAGACCGGCACCACGGCCTTCGCCATCACCCGAGCGCCCTTTGGCACGCGCGGATCGCGCCTCATGAGTTTCTTCAACTGGATCACGCAACTCGGCTTCGAGACCGAGGGGCTCATCCTCATCGTCGGAGCGGCCCTGGTGCTGTCCCAAATGGCCGGCATTCACACCTCGTCAGGATTGAAGGTCGTCTACATCATCGCGGCCGCGGCGATTCAGGCGGTGATGCCCTACCTCGGTCACGCGACGATGGTGAAGGTGCTTCGCGCGCTCATCATCCCCTTCGGGGCCATCTTCGTGCTCCTCGCGATCTACGACTTCAAGCACGGGTCGTCGAGTTTCGCGGGCTTCGGTCACGGCTGGGAACTCTTCACCGCCGGTCTGGCCTTCACCTTCGCGCTGTCGGGCCTCGGCTGGACCGAGTGCGGGAACGACTACACGCGCTACATCCCTCGTGACGCCAAGAAGGGATCGATCGTCGGCTGGATGTTCCTCGGCACGGCCATCCCCGAGATCTTCATGATGGTGCTCGGAGCGGCGACGTTCACCTTCGTCTCCTCGAGTGCGCAGTCGGCGGCCTGGAATGGCGCGAACCCCTTCGAGGCCCTGCACCTCCAACACACCATCCCGAGTTGGGTCGTGGCCCTCTTCCTCATCTTTGCCATCGTCCAGCTCTTCGGCATCAACTCACTCGACCTCTACTCGTCGGGCGTCTCGCTCCAGGCAATGGGGCTCAAACTGAAGCGCTACCAGGCCGTCGTGCTGGACAGCATCCTCGCCTGCGGACTCACGATCTGGGCTGAGTTCCAATCGACCTTCTCGCTCTACATGAAGGAGTTCGTGGGCGTCATCATCGTGTGGATCGCCCCATGGTTCGGGATCTACATCGTCGACTGGATCATGCGCAAGTACCGCTACAACCCCGCCGAACTCCAGCGCACGGACCGCGAAGGCCTCTACTTCATCGGATCGACGGGCGTCAACTGGAATGCGATCGTCGCCTTCGTCGTGGGAATGGTCTGCGCGACGATCGCCTTCTCCAAAGCGCCTCCCCCCGTCAACTTCCCCTTCCACTGGATGACGCCTATCTCCAACCACTTCGGCGGGGCATGTGCCGCCAACCTCGTACACGGCACCTGCGCCGCCGGCTGGTATGGAGGCGCCGACTTCTCAGTGCCGACGGGCATCATCGTGGCGGCACTGGTGTACTTCGCCCTGGAGAAGGTCGCCGGCAACGTGGCACGTCAAGTGAAGCGTCAGGAAGAACTCGAACCGAACAGGTAGTGGAGTGACGCTACCGTCGCGGCACTGTCCGCGGCGGTGGCGTCACGTCATCCGGCCCAATCCTCGACGAGGCCACCGGATCCATCTGGTCGAAAGACCGGAATCGAACCGAGCGCCCTCACCATCCTGGCGTCCTCGCCCAGTGATGTGCGCCACAACGAGGCCTCAGTCACGAGCGTCCCGATGACCACGACCTCGGCACCGACACCGCGCAACAACCGAAGCGCGGTCCCCGTCGAGGCGCCGGTTGAGATGACGTCGTCGACGATAGCGACGCGGCGACCCTCGACGTCCTTTATCCTCGCTCGGTCGAAGAGCAGTCGCTGTTGCGCGTCAGTCGTGATCGATCGCACCGTCTCGCTGACGGCATCGGCGAGATGGATCTTCGGCGTCTTGTGCAAGATGACGTACTGATCGAGCCCGAGGTGACGTGTCACCTCTACCGCAACGGGGATGCCCATCGTCGCCACCGTCGCCACGATGTCGACGTCGTACGGGCGCAGGATGTCGGCGAGTTCACTACCGGCCTGGGACATGAACTCGACGCCCATGTCAACCGTGATGAGCAGTGCCAGCGCGAGGTTCTCGTTCAGCGAGACGAGTGGAAGATCGACTCGCTGGTTTCCTATGTCGACCGAATACGTGCGTTCACCCACGGTGCTGGAGCATACTGAGGCGATGAGTTCACCACGGACACCACTGACGCGCGAGCTCGCGCAACGAATGCTCGCCACCGCGTACGACGAGGCCGTGCTCGGCCTCGGTGAGGGTGGCATTCCCATCGGCGCGGCACTCTACCTGCGCGACGGCACCCTGATCAGCGCCGGTCACAATCGCCGCGTCCAAGAGCGCGACGCCTCCGTGCACGCCGAGACCGACGCCTTCCGCAAGGGTGGCCGTCGCCGCGACTATCCCGACACGGTGATGGTGACGACGCTGTCGCCGTGTTGGTACTGCGCGGGACTGGTGCGTCAGTTCAACATCGGCGCCGTGGTCATCGGTGAAGCCGAGAACTTTCACGGGGGTCACGACTGGCTGCGAGAACTTGGTGTCGAGATCGTGGTGCTGGACGACCCCGCGTGCACCAACTTGCTTGCGACCTTCATTCACGATCATGGCGAACTCTGGAACGAAGATATCGGTCTGTGATCAGCGTGCGGGTGGACCGAAGAGCCGGTCGCCCGCGTCGCCCAGACCGGGCGTGATGTAACCGACGTCGTTGAGCTTCTCGTCCAGGGCGGCCGCGACAATAGCGACGTCGGGATGGTTCGCGAAGACGTGGTCGACGCCCGGCTGGGCCGCTATGAGACAGAGCACGGTGACGTCGCCCGCACCTCGAGAACGAAGCATGTCGAGGACGCATACGAGCGATCCGCCGGTCGCGAGCATCGGATCGCAGAGCACGACGTGGACGCCCGTCAACGACTCGGGGAGACCGTCGAGATAGACGTCGGGTAGCAACGTGGTTTCGTTGCGTCGAAGTCCCACGAGGCAGACGCGGTGGTGAGGCAGGACTTCCTGGACGGCGGGACTCATGCCGAGCCCTGCTCGCAGAATCGGCACGATGAGGTACTCGGTGTCGATTCGTACCGCCGGCGCACCCTTCATGACGGGCGTGTCCACGGTGGTGTTCGTCACGGGCGTCTCTCGGAACGCTTCGTACGCGACGAACCGCGAGATCTCGCCGGCGAGGCGCAAGAAGTCGGCGTTGGACGTCGACTCGTCGCGTAGGCGACGAACCTTGTCCGCGACGACGGGATGGTTGATGACCTGGAGTGATGGCACGTGGTCAGACTACGCCGAGCGCGAGGTCCGACGCATCGGGTCGCGGCGGCGATCGGCCGCGATTTGTCGTCACCGGGCCCCAGTAATATTGATCGATGGCTTCTTCACTCTCTTCGCGTCTAAGACGCGAGAGGGAGCAAGAATCGGCCAATCCCCTCGGCGGCATCACCTCGAAATATCCCGGTCCCCGCAACGAGATCTCCCGCAATCAGAACCTCGCCTGGTGGCGGCGCGTCCTACCCGTGATCCAATCACACCGACTGACCTTCGTGACCGCCATCGCGCTCTCGTTCGTGAGCCTCATCTTTCAAGTGCTCGTACCCAACATGTTGAGCAACGACATCGACCACACCTTCGTAAGACATTCGGTCTCACTGCACAGTGACGTGATCTCCATCGTCATCGTGGGATTGCTCGCCGGGCTCACCGGCATCATCTCGCGTCAGTTCCTCTACAACACCGCCTACAACGTGGAGGCGGACCTACGATCGTTGATCTATCAGCACTTGACGTGGCTCTCGTTCAGCTTCTACGACCGCGTCCAGTCCGGACAGCTCATCAGCCGTGCCAACAGTGACATCCGAAGCGTCCAGATGTACTCGATCTTCGCGCCGCTCATCATCGTGCAGTGCTTGATCGGAGTGGTTGCCTTCGCCTTCATGCTGAGCATCAACTGGGCACTCGCACTGATCTCGATGATCGTGATGCCGATCCTTTACGTCGTCGGCATCAAGATGCGCCGCGTCATGTTCCCCATCTCGTGGATCACGCAATCGCGCCTGGCCGAAGTCGCCACCATCGTGGACGAAAACGTCAACGGCGTACGCGTCGTGAAGTCGTTCGCGCAGGAAGAGGCGGAGATCAACCGGCTCGCCGACGCCGCCGAAGGCGTGGCGTGGGCCTACATCAAAGACGCCAACATCCGAGCGGTGTGGTCGCCGTGGGTGCAGAACCTTCCACAATTGGGTCTCGCCCTGGTACTGCTCTGCGGTGGATGGATGGTCTTGCACGGTGACCTTCGTTACTCCGAGATCCTCGCGTTCAGCCTCTACCTGTTGATGCTCCAGGCACCGTTCATGATGCTCGGACAACTCGTGATGATGGGACAGCGCGCCAGGGCCAGCGCCGGACGGATCTTCGAGATCCTCGATGAGAGTCCCGAGATCGTCGAACGGCCCGGTGCGTACGACCTCATGGACGTCCGCGGCGCGATCGACTTCGACCACGTGACCTTCACGTACGACAACGGCGCGGAGATCCTCCGGGACTTCGACGCCCACATCTCGCCGGGCGAGACGGTCGCGATCGTCGGTCGAACCGGATCGGGCAAGTCGACGGTCGCTCGACTCGTCACGCGCTTCTATGACGTCACTGACGGCGCCATCACGATTGACGGCCACGACCTGCGCGACTTGACGCTCGCCTCCTTGCGCGGCAATGTCGGCGTCGTTCTCGACGAGCCCTTCCTCTTTTCGATCTCCATCCGCGACAACATCGCCTACGGCAGACCTGACGCGTCACTCGAAGAGATCGAGGCGGCCGCGCGCGCCGCGAACGCCGATGAGTTCATCGTCCGCCTTCCCGAGGGCTATGACACGATCGTCGGCGAGCGCGGCTACACGCTCTCGGGTGGACAGCGACAGCGCATCGCCATCGCGAGGACGCTGCTGCTCAACCCGCCCATCCTCATCCTCGACGACGCCACGAGCGCCATCGACGTTCACGTGGAGTCGGGAATCTACGAGGCCCTGCGCGGACTCCTGCAACAGCGCACGACGATCGTGATTGCGCACCGCATCTCCACTATCGCCCTGGCGAGCCGGGTATTGGTGCTCGACGAAGGTCGCGTCATCGCCAGCGGGACCCACGAAGAACTGCTCCAGAGCGAGCCGCTCTACTCCGAGATCCTGGCCCAGACGACCTCGGGCGAGGAGTACTGATGGGCTGGGGAGGAGCCGGCGGCGCCAATGTCTTCGGAGCCAGTTCTTCGTCCTCGAACGGTCTCCCCTTCGGAGGGATCCCCGAAGAGTTGATGGACGAGGCGACGAAGTTGCTGGCGACAGAGCCGGTGCACACGAAGTCCGACGTTCACTTCACGCAACGTCCGAGCGACAAGGAGCGCGAGCGATTGACGCTCCCCAAACTCCTGCGTGTCTACCCCAAGTGGGTGATCGCCGGTTCGGCGCTGGTCATCATCATCAGCCTCACACTGCAGGCTGGCCCGCTCCTCACCGAATACGCCATCAGTCACGGCATGGAACGGCACAAGAGTTTGACCGTCATCGTGGTCTGCGCGGCCCTGTATCTCGGACTCGCACTCGCCAGCGTCTTCTTCCAGCGTCAGCAAGTCGACGTCACGGGCAAACTCTCGTCACGCGTGATGCACGACCTGAGGATTCGCGTCTTCACCCAGTTTCAGCGACTCAGTCTGGACTTCTTCACCGAGGAGAAAGCCGGCGTCTTGATGAGTCGTATGACGAGCGACATCGAGAATCTCCAGCAGCTCATCCAGGACGGCATCAGCCAGTTTGCGTTGCAAGGCCTGACGATGATCGTCATCACCGTCATCCTCTTCCTGACCAACGTCACGCTGGCCGCCTGGACGGTGCTACTCGTCGTGCCGATACTCGTGGCTTTCTCGATCTGGTACCACCATTCCTCCGAGAAGGGCTACCTCCTCGCGCGCGACCGTATCGCGAACGTCCTGGCCGACCTCTCCGAATCGCTGTACGGCATTCGCGTCGTCACCGCCAACAACCGTCAGCGTCGCAACATCCGCAACCACCGCCACGTCGTAGGGGCCTATCGCGACGCCAACGCGTACACCGGGCGCGTCAACGCGGTCTACGGCCCGTCCACCCTCATGATCGGCATCCTCGGCCAAGCCATGCTGCTCGGCATCGGTGGCAACATGGTGCTGCATCACGAACTCGGTGTCCCCCAGCTCATCGTCTTCTTCCTCTACCTCAACCGCTTCTTCGCCCCGATCCAACTGCTCGTCCAGCAGTACACCACGCTCCAGCAAGGTCGCTCCTCGATCATTCGACTGCGTGAACTGCTCGACGTCGTCCCGACCGTGGATGAAATCCCCGGCGCCAAGGAACTTCCCACGATCGAGGGGCGAATCACCTTCGAGCACGTCGACTTCGCCTACCTCGCCGATGAACCGGTCCTGCACGACGTCAATCTGGAGATCGCCCCCGGCGAATCGGTTGCGTTCGTCGGGCCGACGGGCGCGGGCAAGTCGACCATGGCCAAGTTGGCCAACCGCTTCTACGATCCCACCGCGGGCCGAGTGCTCCTCGACGGCGTCGACGTCAAAACCGTTACCTTGCGATCACTGCGGTCGCAACTGGGCGTGGTGCCCCAGGAGGCCTTCCTGTTCGCCGGATCCATCCGCACCAACCTGAGTTTCGGACAACCACACGCGACCGATGACGAGATCAATACGGCTGTCGACGTCGTGGGACTACGCGACCTCGTTGACCGCCTCCCGGAGGGACTCGACACGCCGGTACATGAGCGAGGTCAGACGCTCTCCGCCGGTGAGCGACAGCAACTCGCCTTGGCGCGGGCCTTCCTCGCCCGGCCCCGTGTGTTGATCCTGGACGAGGCGACGTCATCGCTCGACTTACAGAGCGAGATCGTGGTGGAGAGGGCCCTGGACCGACTCCTCGAGGGTCGCTCGGCCATCTTGATCGCGCACCGGCTCACCACCGCGCAGCGGGCGGACCGCATCGTGGTAATCGACAAGGGCGGCATCGTCGAGATGGGAACGCCCGATGAGCTCCTCGCGTCCGGCGGACCTTACTCCGTGATGTATGACGCTTGGCTCGCGTCGGGAGGACGCGACGCGACGCGTACCGCCTAGACCATCGCCTTGACGTCGGCGATCAACGTCGCCTGGCTCTGACCTGCGAGCGGTACCGGGTGGACTTGCAAGTGCGACACGCCGGCCTCCTTGAAGGCGGCGACCCGTTCGGCGACGTAGCCCTTGGGCCCGCACAGAGTCGTCAGCTCGAGCAGCTCATCGGGGACGGCCGCCTCGGCCTCCTTCTTCTTGCCGCTCAGGTAGAGATCCTGGATCAGCGCCGCTTCCTCCTCGTAGCCGTAACGGGTGATCAGTTCGTTATAGAAGTTCTTGTCGCGCGCACCCATGCCGCCGACGTACAACGCGATCATGGGCCGGGCGAACTCGCGTATCGCCGTCACTTCCTCGCCCTCGCCAATGGCGAGGAGGCCGCCAGCGGTGATCATGAGATCACCCCGCGAGGGGTCCCTCTTCGCCTTCCCACTCGCCAGGGCCGAACCCCACACGTCGTTCGCCCGCTCGGGTATGAAGAAGACCGGAATCCAGCCGTCCGCGATTTCAGCGGTCATCTCGACGTTCTTCTCGCCGAGCGAGGCGATCCAAATCGGGATCTCGCTGCGCACGGGATGCGTTAGCAACTTGAGCGGCTTTCCGAGGCCCGTGCCCTGACCAGCCGGCAACGGCATGGTGAAGTTCTTGCCCTGGTGGACCAGAGGTGCCTCACGAAGCCAGAGTTCGCGACATATCTCGACGATCTCTCGGGTGCGACCGAGAGGATTGGAATAGGGCACCCCGTGCAAACCTTCGATGACCTGGGGTCCCGAGGCTCCGAGTCCCAGATTGAACCGGCCCTCGGAGAGCGCATCGACGCCCGCGGCGGTCATAGCGATCAGCGCGGGCGTGCGCGAGTAGATCGGCAGGATCGCCGAACCGATCTCGACCCTCTCAGTGAGCGCGGCGAGGTAGCCCATCAGGGAAGGGCTGTCGAAACCGTAGGCCTCGGCCGCCCAGACGAGGTCCAGACCGGCCTTCTCCATCTCGACCACCTCGGCGGCCGCCTGCTTGAACCCGCCCGAATACGCCAACACCGTCGTGATCTTCACGTGAACGCCTTTCGCCGCGCTACGGTCACAGTAGCAACGCGCCGTGGCCCGAATGTTCAAGCAACCTGACGTACGCTGGTGGTTGAAAGCAACTTCGCTCTTCCAATAGTCAAAGGCTGGTGACAACGTGGTCACGCGTCCGACTGAGGCGTCCCCTCACGAATTCAATCCGTGGCTCCATGTCACATCGCTCATCGAGACCGCCGGCAAGCTCCTCGGACTCAACGATGGACTGATCAAGCGGATCATCACACCCGAGAGAATCCTCGAAGTTGCGGTGCCGGTGCGGATGGACTCCGGCGAAGTGGAGATGTTCCACGGTTGGCGGATTCAGCACGACACGTCGCGCGGTCCGGGCAAGGGCGGCATCCGTTTCCATCCCAGTGTGAACGTCGACGAGATCGCCGCGCTCAGCGCGGACATGTCCATCAAATGCGCGGTCGTCAACATTCCCTACGGCGGCGCCAAGGGCGGCATCAAGGTCGACCCGGCGGCACTCTCGCGCGCTGAGCTCGAACGCCTGACGCGTCGCTACGCGTTCTCCATTGCGCCGATGATCGGACCGGACCGTGACATCCCCGCCCCCGACATCAACACCGACACCCAGGTGATGAGTTGGATCATGGACACGGTGTCGATGCTGCGCGGCCACAACACGCCCGGCGTCGTCACGGGCAAGCCACTGGCCATCGGCGGCACCCTCGGTCACGCCGGCGCGACGTCACTCGGCGTGACGATCTGCACGAGTGCCATCCTGCAACGGCTTGGACGCCTCGCCAGCGAACAGCGCGTCGTCATCCAGGGTTACGGCAAGGTGGGTGCACCGCTCGTGAAACTGCTGAGTGACCGTGGCATGAAGGTCGTGGGCGTCGCCGACATCCGTGGGGCGATTCACGTGCCCGACGGCATCGATCCCGACGTCATGAGCAAGCACTTCAAGGAGGCGGGCACCATCGTTGGCTATCCCGGCAGTGAAGCGGTCGCCGCCGATCTCCTCTTCACGCTGCCGAGCGACATCGCGATCCCAGCGGCGCTCGGCGGCGTCATCGACCAGGACATCGCCAAGACGATGTCGGCGTCGATCGTCGTCGAGGCGGCCAATGGTCCCACGACCGGCGAGGGCGCCGAGGTGCTGGCCAGCCGGGGCGTCGCCGTCGTACCCGACGTGCTCGCCAATGCCGGCGGCGTCGTGGCGTCGTATTTCGAGTGGGCCCAGGACCTTCAGGGTTACCTCTGGGAGCCCGAACTGTTCCACGATCGCCTGGAGAAGACGATGCGCGAGGCGTTCAACTACGTCTGGACTCGCCACCTCCAACTCGAGGTCACGCTGCGCGAGACCGCGATCGCGGTGGGCGTTGAACGAATTGCGGAGGCGACCGAACTACGCGGGCTCTTCCCGTAGAGACCGGTCGCGCCACCAGGTCGAGCGGCGGTCCTTCAACATCTGTGACATCCTTGCTCCATGAGCCGCGAACCGTCACGCGAGGAGCTTGAGCACACGATTGCCACGCTCCGCGAGGAGAACGCCCGTCTCAAGGAAGAGATCCGCAAGATTCGACGAGAGACGAACGAAGTCCCTCCCCACTATCAATAGGTCGGCTAATTCGTCGTCGTCGTGTTCGTCGGACACGACAGCTGATTGCGCGCCGCGAGGTCCTGCGCGGCGGCGTTCACCAGCGTGGTCCTCGAAAGCGATCCAGCCCCAACGGCGTTGACGAGCGCGGCCGAAATCTTCGCCGCCAGCGTCAGCGACGCGCTGGGCGATGCGGGCGATCCGTAGAGGATCAGGTCGTCGCCGGCCTCGATTGCCATCACCGACGCCGCCGGCTCAGCCAGGTGCAAGGCGGTAATCGCCCCAGCGGAGAGTGAATCGGTGACGATGAGTCCGGTGAAACCCAGCGTCGATCGAAGTACCTTCACGACGGCCGGCGACAGGCCGGCGGGCAACGCGCTAAGGCCCGGCACGTGCGCGTTGGACATCATCACCGCGGTCGCCCCACCGGCAATCGCCGCCCTGAATGGCACGAGTCCTGTCGTCTGGAGCTTCGCCCATGACAGCGTGGCGGCAGGTCCGAAGTCGGTGTTGCGCGACGCGTAGCCCAGTCCCGGGAAGTGCTTCACGACCGAGAGCACGCCGGCCGCCTGGAGTCCCTTCATGAAGGCCGTGCCGTCGGTCGCGGCCACGCTCGGGTTTCCACTGAACGATCTGTAGCCGTCAGGGTTCGCAGCGCCCGGCTCCTGCGACCTCGCGTCGACGTCGAGCACCGGCGCGAGGTCGGTGTTCACGCCACCACTCAAAAGTTTCGTACCGACACGGAGTCCGATCGCTCGGATCTGCGCGGCGGTGAGGTTCTTGCCCATGGTCTGGGCCCACGGGAACGATCTGACGAGGTTGGTGAGGCGCACCACGCCCCCGCCTTCTTCGTCGGTCATCACGACCGGCGCGTAGTGGCCTGGCCGCTCGCGCTGCAGCGTCGCCAAAATCGGCGCGAGGGTCGGGGGTGCCGATGTGCCAAACAGTAGAAATCCGCCGTACCCAGCTCGGGCCGCGGGGGCCATGGAGCCGATGTTGGTCGCGTACACCGGGACGGCGATCGTCTCGTTGGCGAGTTGGGCCAACGTCCAGGCGTTTACGATCTGCGTCGCACACGCGAGGTTGGACGCGGCGGGCGCGTTGGCGCCCGCTTGGGCCGACGCGACGATGCTTGTCATGGCCAGCACGCCCACGCCAAGCGATCGCCTCACACGCATGCTCAAAGGCTAGGACGGCACTGACGTGAAGTGGGGCCGGTACGATTCCACTGACGGAATCGAGAAGAAAATGACATCCCTGCTGCCCGCGGCCTTCTTCGGTCACGGCAATCCGATGAACGCAATCGAACACAACCGCTACACGGACTCCTGGGCGAACTTCGGTGCGTCAATAGAGAAGCCCAGGGCGGTGCTCGTGGTCTCGGCGCACTGGTACGTGAACATCACGGCGGTCACGGCGATGCACATGCCTCGCACCATTCACGACTTCTACGGTTTCCCCCCAGAACTCTTCGCGGTGCAGTATCCCGCTCCGGGCGATCCGTCCATCGCGCAACGGATCGTCGACGTCGTCCAACCCACGTACGTCGGTCTCGACGAGGACAGCTGGGGCATCGACCACGGGACCTGGTCGGTCCTCGTCCACATGTTCCCCAAGGCTGACGTGCCCGTCCTCCAACTCTCGATCAATGCGGAACTCCCCTTCGACTACCACTTCAACCTCGGCGTCAAGCTGCACGCCCTGCGAAGCGAAGGCGTTCTCATCATCGGCAGCGGCAACGTCGTCCACAACCTGCGATTGATCGACTGGAACTCACCCGGCAAGGGCACCGACTGGGCGCAGCGATTCGACGACGGCGTGCGGGCGATCATGACGAGCGACGCCAACGAGTTGGGCCAAGCCGGATCGCTTCGCGACTACTCGCTGGCCGTACCGACACCCGACCACTTCCTGCCGCTCGCGTACATCGCCGGCCTCTCGGCGGCGGCGAACGCGCCGACGCGAACCTTGATCGACGGCTACGAGATGGGGTCGCTCTCGATGACCGCGTACGAAGTGCCGGCGGCGTAGCTCACTCGCGAGACGCGGTGCGCTGCGCTCGGAAGAGTGAGACCCCCAACGAGGCGACCACGAGCACCGGAAGCGCGATGATCGCCGCGACGTTCGCACCGGCCGATTCACTGAGCAGCGCGATTACCCCGATGACGATGAGTGCGGCCACGAAGAGCTCCGGGGTGTCGCCGATCAGAAAGTCCCACCAGAATCGCCCGAAGCCGATGAGCAGTCGCAGGATCAACGGTCGCGAATCGTTCATATCGCCGCGGCCCTCGACTCGGTCCGAGTGCGTCGAAGCACGATGACTCCGAGCCACGACACGACGCAGTAGATGGCGATGAGTCCGAGGAGCATCGTGTCGCCACCGGGCCAACGAACGCGCAGTCCCTCTCCGGTCCAGAATGTCCCGTACGTGATGAGAAGGATTCCGACCAACATCTTCATCGCGTTTTCGGGGACGCGCGACAGCTGCTTGGCGACGATCACGCCGGTGATTATCACGACCACGATGGCGACGGCGGCGACACTGGCCGCCAAACCGAGACGATGGGCGGAGGTGCCCAGCGTCAACACGGCCACGACGACCTCGAGTCCTTCGAGAAAGACGCCCTTGAACGCCATGACAAAGGCGATGCGGTCGCGACCCTGGCTCTGTCCCGATGCCCGCAACTCGGCGACTTTCTCCTCGTAGATGGCGTCTTCGTTGTGCATCGCCTTAAGCCCACTTGAGCGCAAGATCGCCTTTCGAAGCCATTGCATTCCAAAGATGAGCAGCACGCCCCCAACGACGAGGCGCAAGATATTCAGCGGAATGCTCACGAGCGCCGGACCGAAGGCCGCGACCAACGCTGCGAGCACCAAGAGCGCCGACGCCGATCCCTCGAACGCGGATCGCCAGCCGCGGGTGTGACCAACGGCGAACACAATGGTCAGTGCCTCGACCATCTCCACGCAACAGGTGAGGAAGACAGCCCCGACGAGGACGACGATTCCTGACGACACCGAGGTGGCAATGAACACACTCAACGCTACCTGTCAACGACCTCGCCGCACCAGACGTGGTCTCATCTGAGCCCTCAGACGTCGCGACGTCGCAGTTCATCCTCGATCGCCGCTGGATCGAGCCCTCGGCTCCGCAGCAACACGAGGGTATGGAACCACAGGTCGGCCGCTTCGCTCACGACACGTTCGTCGTCCTCGGCCAATGAGGCGACCACCAGTTCAACGGCCTCCTCGCCAACTTTTCGAGCCACGCGCGGCGTCCCGTCGCGCAATAGCGACACCACGTAGGAATCGGATGAACCACCCTCTTCGCGTTGCAATATCTTTCGCCACAGCCACGGCGTGAAGCACGACGTGGAACCGTCGTGGCATATTGGTCCGGTCGGTGTCGCGCGAACCAACACCGCGTCCTCGTCACAGTCCAATTCGATTTCGACGACGCGCAGTTCGTTGCCTGACGTCTCTCCCTTGCGCCAAAGCTTCTGCCTCGAACGCGAGAAGAAGTGGACGAGGCCGCTCGAGCGCGTGAGCGCCAAGGCCTCCTCGTCCATCCACCCCAGCATCAGGACGCGGCCCGTGGCGTCGTCCTGAATGATTGCCGCCCGAAGCTCGTCGCTCATGAACGCTCCTTCAATGGTCGAAGTTGAATGCCGAGCGCCTCGATCTCGCGCCGCAGTCCGGGAAGTCCCGCCGGGTTCTCGTGGACGATGGATGCGATGAGGGCGGCGTCCGCGATGCGAAGTGCCGCGGCGACGTGCGCCGCCGATCCGGCGCCGCCTGACGCGATCACCGGTATCGTCACCGCCTCGCGCACCGCGGCCGTCAACGCGAGGTCGAACCCCTCTCGCTTTCCATCGTGCGCGATGGACGTCAGAAGAATCTCGCCGGCCCCTCGGTCGGCCGCCTCGACGGCCCACGGGATCGTCGCGGTCGTCGTGGCTACCCGTCCGCCGTGCGTGTGGACGACGCCGTCACCGGCGTCGATCGCGACCACGACGGCTTGGCTGCCGTAGCGCGAAGCGATGGCCGTGATGAGTGTTGGGTCTGCGAGCGCGGCTGAGTTGAGCGACACCCGGTCGGCACCTGACTCGATGATGCGAATCGCGTCGTCGACGGAGCGAACACCTCCCCCGACGGTGAAAGGGATCTCGAGCACGTCGGCGACCTGCGCGACGACTGACGTCATCGTGGCGACGTCATCGGGTGTTGCGGCAATGTCAAGAAACACCAGCTCGTCCGCACCTCCATCGCTGTAGTGCTTCGCGAGTTCGACCGGATCGCCGACGTCGCGAAGTCCGACAAAGTTCACGCCCTTCACGACTCGACCGTGCGCGACGTCGAGGCAGGGGATCAGGCGCGCGAGAGGCATTGCTTCAAGAAGGTGAGCCCGGCGCCAGCGCTCTTCTCCGGGTGGAATTGGACGCCGAGAAATGAGCCGCGTTCGATGGCGACGGTGACGCCGTCTGACGTGGCGACGGTGTCGTTCGACCGCGCCGCGTAGGAGTGCGCGAAATAGTACGTCTCACCCCACGGATCGACCTGGGACCAACCGAGTCGTGGCACGCGACCTTCGCTCATCCGATAGACGGAACCCTCGAGGAGACCGATCCCTTCGACGCCCCCATCCTCTTCACTTGATTCGAGTGCGAGTTGCATGCCTAAGCAGATCCCCAGGATCGGGCCACCGTCGTCGAATCGTTCGCGAAGCGCCTGCGCGGCCCCCGTCGAATTGAGATGCGCCATCGCGCTGCGCGCAGATCCCACGCCCGGTAGCACCACGTGTGCACTCTCCATGATGCTCAATGGGTCGCTCGTGACGACGCTCGTCGCGCCGAGGTGAGCGAGCGCCGCGCGCACCGAACGAGTGTTGCCGGCGCCATAGTCGATGACGACGACGTCACTCACAGTGACCCCTTGGTCGAGCGGACGAGCGAACCGTCCCTCGTCAGCGCCTGAGCCAACGCTCGCCCCACCGCCTTGAATGACGCTTCGGCGACGTGGTGGTCGTTCTCCCCCGTCGCGGTGACGTGCAACGTGATACGAGCGGTCTGGGCCAACGACTCGAAGGCGTGGGCTGCCATGCCCGGGTCCGGATTGATGGAGATGTTCGCCGTTGCGCGCCCCGAGAGGTCCACCACCGCGTGTGCGAGTGCTTCATCCATTGGCACGCGGGCTTCGCCGTATCGCGTGAGACCACGACGATCGCCCAGCGCATCGTCAAGTGCTTCACCGAAGGTCCGCATCATGTCCTCGACCATGTGATGTTCGCCGGTCTCGAGGTCGCCCACGCCCTCAAGACGAAGATCCATCCCACCGTGGAACGCCAGTTGTTGGAGCATGTGATCGTAAAAGCCCAGCCCCGTATTGACGTAGACGCGCCCCTCACCAGGGACGCGCAGCCGCACGCTCAGGAGGGTTTCGGCCGTCGCTCGCCGGTGGCGAATCGCCTGGCTCGGGAGTTCCTGACCGAGGAGGACGAAACGAAGCGCGTCGAGGAGCACCTCGTCGTCGAGTTCATCCTTGACGCTGATACGCAGACCTCCCGTGTAGGCGCGCACGACGACCCCGAAGGTCATCAGCCGATCGACCAGCGATTGGGGGTCGTCCATCGGAATGAACAGGAAATTCGTGTACGACCTCAGTGGCGTCAGTCCAAGTTTCGTGAGCTCCTGCGACAATCGCTCGCGCTCCGCGTTCTGCGTCGACACGTCAAGCGGCGTAGCGATTGCGGCCAACGCCAGCGATGCCGAGAGCGAGGACACGGACAATGGTGCCTGGTAGGAGGTGATGACTTCTATCAACTCGGGACTCGCAATGGCGTAGCCGACACGCGCGCCGGCGAGCCCGTAGGCCTTCGAGAAGGTCCGCAGGACGATCGCCCCGTCACGCACACGATCGAGCGCGTCGACACCCGCGTAGTCGGCGTAGGCCTCGTCGATGACGAGTTGACCAGGAACGTCGGGAATGTCAACCAACTCGCCCGTCGGGTTGTTTGGTCGACAGACGTAGACGAGATCGGCTCGCGCGGGATCGTCCACGATGGTGGCACCGGCCATCGCGGCGGCGAACGGGTACATCGAATAGGAGAACTTCGGCACCGTCGCGACGGTTCCTCCCTCCGCGAAGAGGCGCGCGAGTAAGACGATGAACTCGTCGCTGCCCGCGCCAAGTGCCACTTGATCGACGCCGACGTCGTGTCGCTTCGCGATCGCCTCGCGTAGGGGTAGGTACCGGCCCCGGTCGTATTCATTGACGTCGGCGAGCGCACGGGCGAGCGCCGCGGGCCGCGCGCTCGGTGGCGGCGTCGCGGCGACGTTGCCGTCGAATCGAATGATGGCGCGAGGGTCGAGTCCGACGCGCGCCGCGATGACTTCATTTGACGGGGGCCACTGGTACGCGTCGAGTGCCACTCGTCGCGTCATCGTCGTGCCGTCGCTTTGTGGGCGGACATGCCTTCGAGTTCGGCGAGGGCTTCGATCGTCGACGCCAGTCGATCGAGTCCCTCCTTGGTGACGCGCTGTACGGTCACGGTCTTCATGAACGCCTCGAGACCGAGACCACCCGTCGACTTCGCCCATCCGCCGGTGGGCAACACGTGGTTGCCACCGGTGGCGTAGTCGCCCGCGGGAACCGGCGAATACGGACCGACGAATACCGCGCCAGCGTTTCGGATCCGATCGGCCAACGATTCAGCTCGTTCCCCGAGCAGCGCCACGTGCTCGGGTGCGTACTCTTCGACCTCGGCCAGCGCCGCCTCGAGGTCGTCGCCGACACGAACGACGTACGCGCGCGAATCGGGTCCGTGCTCCATCTGGGCATCGAGTTCTTGTTGAATGATCGATTCGTCGAAACCTTCGTCGGCGACGACGACGATCTCACTTGGACCGGCGGGCAGGTCAATCGCCACGTCACGGCTCACGATCAATTTCGCTGCGTTGACTGCGCCACCGCCGGGTCCGAATATCTTGTCGACGGCCGCGATCGACTCCGTTCCGTAGGCCATCGCCGCGATGGCCTGGGCACCGCCGATAGCCCACACTTCATCGACGCCGAGCAACGCTGCAGCGGCCGCCACCGCCGCGGAACCTTCGGGAGGCGTGCACACCACGATCCGTTCGACGCCGGCGACTTGAGCCGGGACGGCGGACATGATCAATGACGAGACCAATCCCTTTGGCACGTAGATGCCAATCGAACGAAGGGGTGACCAACGACGTTCGAGAGTCACCCCGGGCGACACCTCGAGTGTGAGGTCCGCCGGGCGCTGTGCTGCGTGCCACGTCCTCACTGATTCCGCGGCGGCCAGCACCGCGGCCGTAGGGATGTCGCCGTAGGGCACGGCACGTTCGGGCGTGGTTGCCGTCGTCGCGTCAAAGCGCTGGGACCACTCAACCAGCGCAACGTCACCACGCGCCCGAACGTCGTTTACGACCTCCTCGATGGAAATCGGTCTGTCGGTACGTACGGTCTTGCTCATTTCACCATCCGTTCAACTGGGAGCGTGAGAATTGAACTCGCCCCGGCGGCTTCTAACTTGGGCAGGAGCGACCAGATCTCAGCGGCCGGTACCAGCGCGTGAACCGCAACGACACCAGGGGTCGCCAGGTCCATCACGGTCGGCGACCCCGATGTTGGCAGGAGTGCTGTCACTTCGCCCAGCCGGGTCTTCGCCACGTTGCACAAGAGATATCGATTAGCCCGCGCGTTGATCACCGACCCGAGCACCATCGTGAGCGTTCGACGCGCCTCGTAGTCGGTCGATCCGACGCGTCCGATCAAGACGGCCTCGGATTCGAAGACCGTCCCGATGGATCGAAGACCGTTGGTTCTCAACGTACTGCCCGTCGACACGAGATCGATGATCGCGTCGGCGAGTCCGAGGCGTGGTGAGATCTCGACCGAACCCGTCACCTGCACCAGTTCGGCCTTGATGCCGCGATCGGCAAGCGCGCGTTCAGCGATTTTGGGGTGCGATGTCGCGATACGCCGACCTTCGAGGTCCTCAATGGTGCTCGCCGAATCCTCCATCGACACGGCAGCTTGGAGGGAGCAGGCACCGTAACCGAGTCGCAGCAGTACTTCGACGTCACACTCTCGTTCTGAGATGAGGTCGAGTCCCGTTATGCCACAGTCGACGACGCCGTCCTGCACGTACTCTGGCACGTCTTCGGCACGCACGAACAGGAGATCAATATCGGCGTTGCGACAGTGCGACTGAAGGACCCGCTCGCCCGGCTCTTGTGGTGCGACGCCGCTCGCCTCGAGCAACAACCACGACGGTTCACGAAGTCGTCCCTTCGAAGGTAACGCCAGTGAAAGTCTTCGATTCATCTTCTACTCCTCTTGAGTACCGCTGCGTAACCACCCTCGCCGTGGTGCAGCCACTGCGCGACTCGGGTCACCGTCGCCGTCGAGGCACCGGTTCGTTTCGATATGACCTGATACGGCACACCTTCATCGACCAATCGAGCGACCTGGAGCCGCTGTCCCATCGCGTCGAGTTCGGTGGTGGTGCAAAGGTCGCGAAGGAAAGCTGCCGTGACGTCGGGATCACGCAAATGCGCGAACGCCGCCACGAGCTCGTCGAATCGAGCCGCCGTTTCGGGATTCGCCTCCGCCGAAGTAACCTTGCCGCTCGTCATTTTATTATGCTAACATGCTAACACGCTGCTATGCAAATCATCCCCGCTCTCGATCTACTTGGCGATGACGCCGTCCGCCTCGAACGCGGCGACTTTGATCGCGTCATCTTCCGCCAGCCCATCGAGTCATTTATGGCGCGCATCGTCGCTACCAACCCCCCGCTCATCCATATCGTCGACCTCCAAGGTGCTCGCGACGGCGCCATTCGACCCGACGTCATCGCACGATGCGCGGGCGTCGCTGGAGCGATCCCACTCCAGGTGTCGGGCGGGATTCGATCCACGACGGCGGCCCTTGAGGTCTTGGCGGCCGGCGCAGCCCGGGTGATCATTGGCACGGCCGCGTGGGCCAACGAATCATCGCTCGGTGAATTCGTCCACGCGCTCGGTGAGCGACTCGTCGTCGCCATTGACGTGCGAAACGGGAAGCTCGAGGTTCGAGGTTGGACCGAGTCAAGTGGACTTGACGTCGACAGTGCAGTGCAGCGTTGCGTCGAGGCCGGCGTGACGAGAGTTCATGTCACTGCGATCGATCGCGACGGCACCATGCGCGGGCCCGATGTCGGTCTCTACGAACACGTGTGCCAGAGCGGCCTCAAGGTAGTCGCCGCCGGTGGCATTCGCGATGGACGAGACCTCGATGCACTTTCTTCAACTGGATGCGAAGCGGTGGTCATGGGTGTTGGCTATCTCGCGCGCTTGGGCATCAGTCTCGACTCCTGAAATTTCAGAGTTGTCGTGCTACGCGACGGCAAAAATGACCTTCTCCTCTAGAGCGATTCTCGCGGCGGGTGCCAGTCTGTTGAGGTCCGCAAATCACGACATTAGGAGCCATCATGCGTCGCAAGACCCTCGACTTATTACTCAACTGGGTGGGGGTGCTGCTCACCGTTGTATTCCTCGTGGCTGGTATCGGCATGCTCATCGGCTACAACTTCACGAGTTCGCAGGTGCGCTCGCAGCTGGTCGAGCAGAAGGTGTTCTTTCCCACGAAGACCCAATCGGACTACCGTGACCTCGTCGCGGCCCATGAGACGCAACTCGCTGGTCAAGAAGTCCTAACCGGCTCGCAGGCGCAGATTTTCGCCAACGACATCATCGGCGTGGACACGGCGGCGATCAGTGGCGGCAAGACCTACGCGCAGATCAGTGCGGCCTCACTGGCAGATCCTTCCAACACCTCGCTCGCCAACCAAGTGCAGCTCGTATTCCGGGGCGACACGCTTCGCGGGCTCCTGCTCAATGCCTACGCGTTTGGATTCATGGGCGTCATCGCACTCTACGGCGCGATCGGTATGTTCATCGCTGCCCTCATCATGTTGGCGCTCACGCTGCTCGGCGTGCGTCACTATCGCAAGACCGAAGAGTCTGACATCATCTGAGATTCTCTCTCGCTAAGAATGACCAATCCCGGGCCAAGCCCGGGATTGGTCATTCCTGCGTCCAATGCCTGTCGTATTCGATCAGTTTCGCTTCGCGATCGCGATGACGACCTTGCCTCTCGGCTCGCTCTCTCCAACACCGCCTCGCAGAACTGCGATCGCCTTGTCTGACTCGTCGAGTGAAAATCGATGCGTGATGAGGAATGAGGGTTTCAGCAGGCCGGCGTTCACGTTGTTCACGACTTCGTCCCATGCCGACCGCGTGTACGCGAAGCTTCCTTGAATGATCTGGTCGTTGTTCACCAGGTCCTCAGGCGCGATTTCGATGGTGGTCCCATGCACGGGCAGACCCAGGACAATCACCATGGCGCCTCGCGCGGCGAGGGCGATCGCGGTTTCTACCGCCGGTCCGGTGCCCGCCGCCTCGATGACCAGATCGAATCGTCGCGTTGGAACCTCGGTGAGAAACTCGTTGGCGCCCGACTTCATCGCAAGATCACGCTGCGCCTCGCGACGACCAATGATCACGACACGACTGGGATCCATTCGACGAATCAGGTGTGCAGCCAAGAGTGCGATTGTCCCATCGCCCACGATGGCAACGCTCAATCCGGTTCGGAGTGGAATCCTCGTCAATGCTCGCCACACCACCGACATCGGCTCGATGAAGGTGGCGTCCTCGATATCGACCGCCGGATCGAGTCGATGGACCAGCCGCGACGGCACCGAGACGAGTTCGGCGATTCCCCCTGGTCTCGTGAACCCGATTTCGTCGTAGGTCTCGCAACGATTGGAGTTTTCGTGCAGGCACTCCGCGCAGACGTCACAGGGAATGATGCCTTCGACGACGACGCGGTCGCCGGCGCCTGCGATGCCAGGTATGTCGCCACGCAATACGCCCACCCATTCGTGGCCGAGAATCAGCGGGTAGCGAACGTACGCAGGGTCGACACCACCGTCAATCAGTTCGACGTCGGTACCACACACCCCGGAGATGATCGGTGCCACCATGACCTCGTTGCGCGCAGTGCGCGGATTGTCGACGACGTCTACGCCGACGCTCCCCGGTGCGCTGACGACGAGCGCCTTCACGACCGACTCCTCGGTCGCACTCCGCCCAGGAGCAGAGTGACGCGATCAGCGTGATCCTTCACGATTTCGCCTAGCCGTTGCACTTCACGGTGCGGTACGTCGACTTTCAATCCCGTGATACTGAGCGCACCGGCGCAGTTGCCGTGATGGTCGAAGAACGCGGCTCCGACGCAGAACACGCCTTCGGCCTCTTCTTCGTCGTCGGTGGCGTACCCTTCCACTCGAACCCGATTGAGATCCTCGATCAGCAGATCGATGTTGGAGAGCGTGTGCGACGTGTGCACGGCCATTCCAGATTCGCCGATGAGTTCACGAACGTCATGTTCACTCATCTCGGCGAGGATGGCCTTTCCGGCGGCGGTCGCGTGCGGTTCTTCGCGTTGACCGAGCGGCGCGTGGAATCGGATTGACCCCTCGCCGTCGATTCGCTCCAAGAAGACGGGATAGCCGTTCTCATTCATCGCCAATCGAGCGGTGAGTCCAGTCACACTCGAGAGATCGCGCAGCGTCGGGAGTCCTAGCTCGGCGATCGACGTCTGTTGGCCGACGAGGTCACCAAGTCGAAGCAGGTTGAGTCCGAGCACGTAGCGAGGACCGGGCTCGACGGCCCTCAGTAGTCCAGCGGCGCTCAACGTTCGAGCCAACGAGAGTGCGGTGCTCTTGGCGACCCCGAGATGGCCGGCGATCTCCGTCACACCGAGGCCCCCGGCGCCGGCGTTGCCGACGAGGTCCAGTAGGACCGCAGCGCGCGCCACCGATTGAACCTCGTATCGCTTGTCTTGCTCAGTTGTGTTCGGCACAGGCCAACACAATACGGCATAGCCGACATCTTTCGCAAGCATCTACTTGACCGGCAGATGAATACATGCTTGTATGTCCTAATCAATACCGACACGCGTTTTGTTGTGCCGAACAGAGGTATTCGTATCGGCGAGCGGTCAGCGGCCGTCCATCCGCGCGGTACTGCCCTTCGCGCCCAGTACGGCGACCGCCCACTCCTGCTCACGACACCCGGTTCCGTCAACTGGATCACGGGCGGACTGTCCGACGCCATCGACCTCACGTCGCCGAGCGACCCGGTCTGGTTCATCGAATCCAAGCAGGGTCGAGCGCTCATCACCAGCGAGATCGAGGCACCCCGACTCGCGGGTGACTTCGACCTCGATGGTCTCGGGTGGGACCTGTTGACCGTTCCGTGGTTCGACGAGGACGCACCACTGCGCGCGGTCACCTCCTACGCCGGACTGTCCGCTGATTGGCTGCTCACCGATCGACCGGACCTCGGACTCAACGTCATCGAAGAGATCGTCGCGTCGCGAATGGTGCTGAGCGCCCCAGAGATCGCCGATCTTCGTTCCCTCGGTGCGCTGGCGGCGTACTCGTTGGAGAACGCGCTCGACGAGTGGCAACCTGGCGTCACCACCGACTTCGACGTCGCCGCGAGCGTCAGCGCGCAACTGGAACGTCATGGCGCCCACGCGGTGTGTCTCATCGTGGGTGGCGACGATCGCCTTCGATCGTTTCGCCATCCGCTCGCCATTGGCGCGACGCTGCGCGACGCCGTCATGGCGGTGGTCGTGGCGCGACGCGGAGGTCTGCACGTAGCGGCGACGCGCACGGCGGTCACGAACGTCTCGGACCCGATTCTCGAAGGACAGACGCAACTCGACGCCGTGCACGCGGCCGTGCTGCAGGCATCGGCGCCGGGCAACTCATGGGGCGACGCGGTGGAAGCATTGGCGAAGGCGTACGAGAACATCGGACATCCCGGCGCGTGGCGTGAGCACTTCCAAGGCGGCCCCATCGCTTTCGAACAGCGCGAATTCGAGTTGGCGCCCGGCCATAACGGTGCCGCGTACTGGGACCTCGAGTGCCGTGCCGACACCGCAGTCGCGTGGAACCCGAGCCTCGGCGGTGGGGCGAAGATCGAAGAGACGTACCTACTGGGAACCGGTGAACCGGAGTTACTCACCACGTGCGATGGTTGGGACCTCACGGCACTGTCGAATGGTCCGCAACGTACACGGGCGAAGGTCGTCGAATGAGCAAAGGGGGAGCATCATGATTAGGGGAACGGGAAGTCCTCGCGGCACGGCCGCGTTGCAGCAGCACTTCGCGGCGCTGGTCGACGGGCCGCAAGTGAGCGAGGCGCGCTTCGCCGACGGTGCGCACTTTCGGATCGAGATCCCGAGCGTCGAGAATCCGAACGCCCTGCGCGCCGTCGTCGAGGAAGCGCACTCGTTGAAAGTCCCGATTCACCGCGCCTCCCAGGGCAGCGGCGCGATGCTCCTGACACGGGCGGAGTTGAACGAGATGGCGCGCATCGCTGCCGACGAGGGAATCGAGGTCAGCCTCTTCGTGGGACCGCGTGAGGAGTACGGGATTGGCGGGTCGGTGCGCAGTCCTGACGGCCTGCTGCTCTCAGGTCGCCTACGCGGAATGGACCAACTCCGATACGCCCTCGATGACATCCTTCGCGCCGTCGACGCCGGCATCCGAGGGTTCTTGATCGCCGACACCGGCTTGATGCAGGTGTTGCACGCCATGGTGCGGTCGAAGGAATTGCCCAGCACGATCGTCTGGAAGATCTCGGCGGTCCTGGCGCCGTCAAACCCGATCTCCTTCAAGCAACTGATCGACTTTGGCGGCACGACCGTGAACGTGCCCAGCGACATGAGTCTCGCCGAGCTGTCCGAGATCCGTGCGACCAGCAGCGCGCCCATCGACCTCTACCTGGAGGCACCCGACGCCCTGGGCGGCATGGTCCGGGGCAACGAACTGGCCGAGATCGCCATGGTGGCTGCGCCACTGTACGCAAAATTCGGACTGCGCAATGCTCGTCCCGTCTATCCCGCCGGCGAACACGTCATGAGCGACGTGGTTGGCAACGTGCGAGAGAAGGTTCGCCGCGCGGCGCTGGCGCTCGAGTTCCTCGAATCGTCGGGGCTCGACCTCACGATCTCCAAGCCCGGCGCTGAAGGAATTGGGGTACCCGAGCTATGACCTTGAGGAGCGATCGCTGGGTGCAAGGTGACGACGAGGTCGCCCTTGACAGTCGCGTCGCTCTGAAAATGGGGGGTGCGGACGTCGACGCGCGAGGCGGTCGACCCATCATCGGCATCGCGAACTCCGCCAGTGACCTCAATCCCTGTAACCAGCCGTTGGCCGATCTGGTGGCCCCGCTGCGCCAAGGCATAGCGGCCGCCGGTGGCATCAGCGTCGAATTCCCGGTGATGTCACTCGGCGAGGATCTGATGAAACCATCGTCGATGCTGTATCGCAACTTGCTCGCAATGGAGATTGAAGAGTCGGTACGCAGTCAACCAATCGACGCCGTCGTGGTCTTGGCGGCGTGTGACAAGTCAATACCCGGAGCGCTGATGGGAGCGTTCAGCACGAACGTGCCCTGCCTCGTGATGGTCTCGGGACCGCGTCCCGTGGCGCACTATGAGGGCCGACGCATTGGCACGGGCACCGACCTGTGGCGTCTCTGGGATGAACGTCGCGCGGGAGAGCTCAGCGACGAGCAGTGGAGCGCTCTCGAAGACGCGCTCGCCCTCGGCAAAGGCACGTGCAACACGATGGGCACCGCGTCGTCGATGGGCGTCATCTGCGAAGGGCTTGGTCTCGCCTTCCCAGGCTCGACATCGATACCGGCCGGCGACGCACGTCACGTCGACGTCGCGAAGCGGGTGGGCGAACGGATCGTCCACTTGGCGACGTCCGGAACCAAACTCACGGAACAGATCACGCAGTACTCGATCGGCAACGCCGTGACGCTCCTCGGCGCCATCGGCGGCTCTACGAACGCCGTGATCCATCTGACCGCGATGGCGCGTCGACTGGGGCTTCGACTCGACCTCGAGATGATCGACCGCACCGGGCGAAACGTACCAGTGCTGGTTGACGTGGAACCGACGGGTTCAGCGTTGATGGAGGACCTCGATGCCGTCGGCGGCGTACCCACGATCATGGGCGCGCTGGGGGATTTGCTACACGCCGACGTCGTCCTCGCCGACGGGCGAACGACGGGTGACGTGCAGTCTCAGGCATCCTCGCCGAAGGGTCCGGTGCACGCCCTCAACGACCCGGTAGACCCCGAGGGCGCCTTTCGTGTCGTGCGCGGGAATCTCGCGCCCGACGGCGCCCTCATCAAGCGCTCCGCTGCGACAAGTTCACTGCTTCGTCATCGAGGTCCGGCGTACGTCATGCACGACACCGACGAGGTCACGCGACGAACCGGTGCTGCATCAACGGCGTCGAGCGACGCGGTGCTCGTGCTGAGCGGCGCCGGTCCGATCGGCGGACCGGGCATGCCCGAGTGGGGAATGATTCCAATCCCGAGCCCCCTGCTCGAACGTGGCATCACCGACATGGTGCGCGTCACCGACGCTCGGATGAGCGGCACGAGTTTCGGGACCGTCTTCTTGCACGTGGCTCCCGAGGGTGCCGCCGACGGTGTCATCGGGCTGGTCCGTGACGGCGACGTCATCACGGTCGATGCGGACGCCGGACTCATCGACGTGGACCTATCGTCCGCCGAACTGGCCCTGCGACGCGCCCAGCGTGACCAGACGCGAAGCGTGCACCGAGGTTATGTTGAGCTGTACCGCCGACACGTGACCCAGGCCCCGGCCGGGTGTGACTTTGATTTCTTGGCCCTCGAGCCGGGGCAACGGCCCCACCTCGACGAGCCGGTAGTAGGCAGATCTTGAGGAGGAATTTCCGAAAGAACCGAAGTTCAAAGTGGGCTTCGTTTAGCAAGGGGGAAGTGCGACTTTGAAAAATACACGAATGAGAAGTTTCGGCGCGGTCGCCGCGACGCTTGTTCTCGCTGGCACGTTCTTCGCGACGGGTCCCGCGTCTGCAAGCGCTAAGACGACCTTGACCTTGTGGCAGAACTACGGGACCGAGCAGAACGCCGTGGCGACGACGAACCTGGTGAAGGCCTTCGAGAAGCTCAATCCGAGTATCTCGATCAAGATCGTGGCGCAACCGGGGACCAGTTACTTCCAGTTGCTCCAGTCGTCGGCGATCTCGGGCAACGGACCGGACCTCGCGGTCATGTGGACCGGTGTCTACGACCTCAAGTACGCGAACGACCTGGTGAACTTGAAGGGCAACGTACCGGCCGCCGACCTCGCCAAGATGGAGGGCCTGCAGTGGGAGTCCCCCAACTTCGACGCGAGCAAGGGACCGTTGGTGATGCCGCTCGAGACCCAGTTCTACATCGGCTTCTACAACAAGGCCCTGTTCAAGAAGGCCGGCATCGCGTCGGTGCCGACCGACTGGAGCCAGCTCCTCGCTGACTGCAAGGCGCTCAAGGCCAAGGGCATCCAGCCCATGGTCTACGGCAACGGTGGTCAGGCCATCTCGACAGAGTTCTACCCCTGGTACGACATGAGTTACCTGATGATCGGTGCCCATTCGCTCACCAGCTGGAAGGGTCTCTACGACGGCTCGATCCCCTGGACGTCATCGGCGAACGTCACCCAGCTGAAGAATTGGGCGACGCTCGAAAAGGACGGCTACACGAACTCCGATGTCTTGACCAACACGGCCAACATCACGCAGTTCGAAAAGGGCAAGGCGGCCATGATGGTTGACGGCACGTGGGACACGGCGCAGTACACGAAGACCATGGGCTCCAACGTCGCGGCCTTCGTGCCTCCGTACTCCGTGACCCCGATCAAGGGTGTCGTGGAGTACCCCGGTGATGGCTTCTCGGTGATGAAGAATTCGAAGTACCAGAAGGATGACTTCAAGTTCCTCGACTTCCTCACCACGACCCAGGCCGGCAACATCATCAACGCCGCCGGACTCATTCCCGACATCGCGGGACTGAAGACGACGAACCCGGTCAACCAGGAGATGTTGAACTTCGTCACGGTGAATCACATGACGCCGTACCCGATGATGGACAACTACATCCAGGTCAACGTGGGCAACGCGGCTGACAGTGAGCTCCCGTCGGTGCTTGCAGGTCAGACCACACCACTCGCGGCGCTGAAGAACATGGCTTCGGCGTGGCAGCAGCTCCCGGCATCACTCAAGAGCTCGACGAAGTTTTCGGGCTAGTCAACACTGACATCGCGTACCCGCCCAACGTCCACCTTTCGTTGGGCGGGTACGCGAGCGTCTGTCGCACGCATAGGAAAGGCAGTACCGCACGATGGCCAACGTGAGCGTCACCGCACCTAAAGCGCGGCGCCTCACGCTGAAGCGACGACGCCAACTCGCGGGCGTCGTCTTCGCCCTCCCCGCGATCGCGCTCGTCATTGGATTCATCGGCATCCCGATCGGTCAGGACGTGTACTACTCCTTCACCCAGTGGGACGGCCAAACGGCGACGTGGATCGGCGTCTCGACGTGGTCGCAGGCCTTTCACAATCCCAATCTCTGGACCGCATTGCGCAACAACGCCCTGCTCCTGCTCTCGGTCCCCTTCGCCCTCGGCCTGCCACTGTGCATCGCGGTCCTGTTGCACCAACGGGTGGCCGGCTGGCGGATCTTCCGGACCATCTATTTCCTCCCCACGGCGATCTCGTGGGTCGTGCTCGGCCTCGTCGCCGAACGGTTCTTCGCGTATCAGGGCACCTTGAATTCGATCATCCACGCGCTCGGGTTCTCCCACTTCAGTACCAACCTGTTGGGTTACCAGTCCGAGGCCCTCTTCGCCCTCGGCATCACCTTCATCTTCACCATGATCGGGACGAACACGATGCTGTTCCTCACCGGCCTCGCCACCCTCGATCCGAGCCTCGAGGAGGCGGCACGAATCGATGGCGCGGGTCGCTGGCGAATCTTTCGCAACATCACGCTCCCCCACCTCAGCCGTTTCATCCAGCTCGCCTTCGTCATGACGGTGATCGCCCTCTTCTCCGCCCTCTTCAGTCTCATCTTCGTCATGACCGGTGGTGGTCCCGGATACGCCACCACCACGGTCGAGTACCTGATCTACCAGACGGGCTTCAACCAGGGTGACTTCGGGACCGCGGCGCTCTACGGCCTCATCCTCTTCGTGATCACGGGCATCGTCGGCATCGTCCAACTTCGACTCATTGGTTCGAACGAATGACCACCACGTTGAACCGGCCGACGGAGTCGCAGGACCCGCGCCCTTCGATGGGGCCGGTGAAGAAGCCGCGAAAGATCGGCCGTTGGATTCTCTTCGTGATCATGATGATCGTCGCGGTGATCATGCTGTACCCATTCTGGGTCATGATCTACACGAGCCTCAAATCCGAGGCGCAGTTCCTCGCCGGTTCGGGATTCTCGTGGATCAGTTGGTCGAGTCTGACCTCGGTGATCCCGATCGGCCAAGAGGTGCTCAGTTCGACGATCGTCTGTGCATCGTCGATCCTTCTCATCCTGATCGTCGGACTTCCCGCCGGTTTCGCGTTCTCCAAACTTCGATTCCGACTTTCGACGGGAATCTTCCTCGTCATGGTCAGCGCGATGATGGTGCCGCTCCAAGCGATCTTGATGACCGAGTACGTCAACGTCAGCCGACTCCACCTGACAGGCGGCTACACCGCGGCCGTGCTGGTCTACGCGGCGCTCGGCACGCCCTTCTCCGTCTTCCTCTTCTCCACCTATTTCCGCGGCGTCCCCGATGAACTCATCGAGGCGGGCATCGTTGACGGACTGGGTTACATCGGCGTCCTCTGGCGCCTCGTGGTCCCCATCGCTCTCCCGGCGATCGCGACGGTCACCGTGCTGCAGTTCATCCAGATCTGGGACGACTTGCTCGTCGGCCTCTTCTTCATTCAGAACACATCGGATCGACCTATCACCGTCGGGCTCGCGGTGCTGGCGGCGGGGCGTACGACGTCGATACCCGAGCTCATGGCCGGTTCGATCATCAGTGCCCTGCCGGCCATGCTCGTCTATATCGGTTTCCAGCGCTACCTGGTGAAGGGTCTGACGATGGGCATCGACCGATGACACGCACGCGAAACTCAAGGAGTTGTAACTGATGGCCGACATCACCTTTGACGGTGTCACGAAGATCTTCGCCGACAAGGTTCGAGCGGTCGACGAACTGTCGCTGCACGTCGCCGACGGCGAATTCATGGTCCTCGTCGGACCATCGGGTTGTGGGAAGACGACTGCCCTACGGATGCTGGCCGGATTGGAGGACATCACGTCCGGTTCGTTGTCCATCGGTGGTTCAGTCGTGAACAACGTATTGCCGAAGGACCGCGACGTCGCGATGGTCTTCCAGAACTACGCGCTCTATCCGCACATGACGGTCGCCCAGAACATGGGTTTCGCCCTCAAGATCCGCGGTCACTCGAAGTCCGAGGTCGCGGCCAAGGTCCACGAAGCGGCGACGATCCTGCGTCTCACGGACTACCTCGATCGCCGACCGAAGGCTCTCTCGGGAGGACAACGTCAACGAGTCGCGATGGGTCGAGCGATAGTCCGCAGTCCTCAAGCCTTCCTCATGGACGAACCGCTCTCCAACCTCGACGCCCAACTCCGGGTGGAGATGCGTCTCGAGATCGCCAGGATTCAACGGATCCTCGGCGTCGCGACGGTCTACGTCACGCACGACCAGATCGAGGCCATGACCATGGGTGATCGCGTCGCCGTGATGCGCGGCGGAAAGCTCCAGCAAGTGGCGACGCCCCAGGACCTCTACGATCACCCCGACAACGACTTCGTGGCCGGCTTCGTCGGCTCGCCGCCGATGAATCTCCTGCGCGCCGGCCTTGAGAGTTCGGATGACTCACTAAGCGTGGTCGTGGGGACCCAGCGTCTCGAGGTCCCCCGTTCGTATCGCTCGTCGCACGATTTGCCTCCGGCCGATGGACCGGGCCTCATCCTCGGGATCCGCCCCGAAGATGTCGAGGTCCTCAGTGGCGACGCGGAGGGTACGTTGAGGACGAGAGTCGAACGTCGCGAAGCGTTGGGCGCCGAGATTCTCGTTCATCTGTCGTTGGTCGACGCGCGCGAGGACACGGCACTCGTGGTGAACGATGAGGGCGCGCTGGTCGTCCGCCCCACGACCCTCGTGGCGAAGATGGGACCGCGCGCGGGCGTCTCGGTCGGCGACCAACTCAATGTCCGATTCAACGTCGAACACCTACACTTCTTCGACGCGAACACCGGAATGACCCTTCGCAAGCGTCCCTAACGAGATCATCCAACGTTGCACGAAGAGAGAAGAGGTACCGTGACCACCGTCACCACGACCAACCCCGCGACTGGCGAACAGAGAGATCTGACCATTCGTGAATCGACCGACGCGGACGTACTCGACGCCGCGCAACGAGCCGAGAGCGCCGCCGAGGACTTCGCCTATCGTCCGCTCGCGTGGCGCGCGGGACTCCTACGGGCCATGGCCGAGGAACTCGAGGCCGACCGAGACACTCTCGTGGCGCTCGCCCACGAAGAGACCGCACTGCCGTTGCCTCGTCTCGAGGGCGAGCTTCGCCGTACGGCATTCCAACTTCGATTCTTCGCTGACGTGATCCTCGACGGTGCCTTCTTGGACGCGTCCATCGACCACGCGGGGGACTCACCGATGGGACCACTCCCCGATTTGCGACGAGTTCGCGTGCCGCTCGGGGCCGTCGCCGTCTTTGGGAGTTCGAACTTCCCCTTTGCGTTCTCCGTGCCCGGCGGCGACACCGCGTCAGCGCTGGCCGCCGGCTGCCCCGTGGTCATCAAAGCGCATCCCGCCCACCCCGCGACGAGCCAGGCCACGTTCGACGCGCTGGTGCGCGGTGCCCGACGGGTCGAGGCGCCCGAAGGTCTCCTGTCGCTCGTCTTTGGTTTCGGCGCGGGCACCGCTCTCGTCGACGCCCCCCAGATCTGCGCCGTCGGATTCACCGGTTCAGTGGGTGCCGGCCTGGCTCTGTGGGAACGGGCCAATGCGCGAGCCGTGCCGATCCCATTCTTTGGCGAACTCGGTTCAGCGAACCCTCTCGTCGTCACGATCAGTGCCGCGGCGCAACGCGCCAAGGAGATCGGCGAGGGCATCGCAGCCTCCATGACATTAGGCGCGGGCCAGTTCTGCACCAAACCTGGACTTCTCTTCGTGCCCTCGGGTGATGAAGGCGATGAACTGGTCGCCGCGATCTCCGCCTCGCTCGAGGAACTCGGCGGTTTCACCATGTTGTCGTCAGGGATCGCCGATCATTTCCGACGAGGCGTCGACGCCATTGCGACCTCGAGCGCACGCGCGCTCGTGCGCGGCGACGTCGGCGAGCAAGCACAGACCACGTGCCAGCTCTTCGAGGTCGACGGCGAGCACTTTCGTTCTCCGGGCGACTACGCGTTACGCGAAGAGTGCTTCGGACCACTGGCACTGGTCGTTCGCTATCAAACAGCGCAGGACCTGCGCGAGAGTTTGCTCGCCGCTGAACCGGCACTGACCTTCAGTCTCTTCGCCGTCGACGACGACCCCGATGCCCAGTGGCTCCTCGATATCGGTGCCCAGCGGTCCGGTCGCGTCATCCACAATGGCTACCCCACCGGCGTGGGAGTCAGCTGGTCGATGCAGCACGGGGGACCGTGGCCATCGACGACGAACGCGTCCACCACCTCGGTCGGTGCCGGCGCCATCGAACGTTGGTTGCGTCCCGTCACCTTCCAGTCGTTGCCCGACGCGCTGTTGCCGCCCTCACTCCAAGAGTCGAATCCACTCTCGCTCTCGCGTCGAGTCGACGGCGTCTGGGTGATGAGGCCATAGAGGTGCGACCGGCGAGTCGAGTCATCGCTGATCGACCCATCGAACGTTTCGGCGAGATTCAGTTGTAACGTTTTTGCCGGTGAGGCAACCATGGCGTCGGGATCTTTGATGAAGCGAAGAAGGAGCCCGAGGCCGCCCAGGTGCGCGCAACGTCTGGGCATCGCATTGTTGTCGGGGGCATCGATTCTCGCACTCCTCAGCGAGTCACCGGCCGGTGCGTCGACCCTCGTCTCATCGAAGTCGGGCACCGCAACCAGTGGCGCCGGTCTCCTTCTCGCCATGAGCGCGGGCGTCGTGATCCTCGGCATCGTAGGATTCACGGTCCTCACCCTTTCGCGGCGAAAGCGCGCCCCACAGCAGTGCGCCGCTGAACGAGAGGCGTTGGCGCTGGCCGAACAGGCCGTCCGGTACTGGGAGGGAGCCCTCACACATCTGCGCAACAGTGCGCCCAGCGACACCGACGCCGTCACACCAGGGGAGAGCCACGCGTCACTGCTCGAGAAGGCGACGGTCGGACACGCCAACGCCGTGCGCGTGCGCGACGAGTCCCAGATGGCATTGATCCAGTGCATGGCGTCGGGTTCGGGTCCCGTCCCCTCGCCCGACGCCCTCGCCAAACTCGAACCCCTCAAATTCGATGCCGATCCCCCGCCACCGGCAGCCTCTTCATAGTTCGCTGACCACAACCTAAGCGTTGCACTACTACGTGACACGTAGTAGTCTTGCCGGATGAAGAAGAATCCTGGAAACGAAGGCCTGCGCCGCACCAACGACCCACCATTCCTGATCCTCACCAGTCTCGCGTCGGGGCCCAAACACGGTCACGCTCTCGCGAAGGACATCGCAATCTTTGCCGGCGTGACGCTTGGACCGGGTGCGCTCTACGGCGCCATCACTCGACTCGAGGAGCGCGGGCTCATCGAACCACTCGAGGGCGATGATCGGCGACGTCCCTACCGCATCACCGAGGCGGGTTCGGCGTCACTGGCACTGGCGATCGCGGACATGCGTCGACTCGCGGACGTCGGCACCGCTCGGCTTCGACTAGCCATCGGCGGCCTGTCGTGACCGGCCGGCCCTTCAACGCCAGGCGCCTGCTCAAGTTGTATCCCCCGAGTTGGCGCGAGCGCTACGGCGACGAGTTCGTCACGTACGTCGACGACGCTCTCGACGGCGACCGCCCAACCGCTGGCTTCGTGCTTTCGATCATCACGGGGGCGTTGCGCGAGCGTGGACACCACTCGGGCTTGGTGGGCGCGGACCACGCACCTTCGGTGCAGTCGCGCGCGGGGGCGTTACTCGTGCTCTGCGCCTGGTCGGCCTTCATGTTCGCCGGCGCCAGTTTCTCCAAGTTGTCTGAACACTCCGCTTCGGCCATGCCCGCCGGTTCGGGCTCGCTGGCGCACGTCGGTTTTGTCATCGTGGCGTCCTGCGGTGCGCTCGGCATGGTGCTCGTACTCCTGGGCGCCTGCGTGACACTCCCTTCGTTCACCCGCTTCTTGCGCGACGGCGGATGGCCGCTCGTTCGCCAAAGGATCCGCACCTCGCTGGCGCTGAGTGCACTGCTGGCGCTCTTCATCGTCCCGCTCACACTCTGGGCGCATCATCTGAATTCGCTGCAACGAAACGGGGGCGACGCCCAGTATTCCGGCGCGTTCGTCGTGTGGGTCGCGCTGTGCGCCCTGACCTTCGTGAGTTGGGACCGAGTCGCCGTCCAGTGCGTGTCGCAGATGACACTCCCACCACGTGTCCTGCGGTTCGAGGCGCTCCTCGCTGGCGTGATCTCGTTGTTGATGATCGCGATCACCGTCGGAGCGGCGCTCTGGTGGGCCGATGTGGCGACGAACGCCCCGTGGTTCCTTCAGGGCGCGAGTGCCGGCACTTCGTCGTCGCCGTTCGCACCGAACCTGTTCGTCACCTTGGTGCTCATGGTGCTCGCCACGGGCGTTGGTGCCTTCGGGACAAGTCGCATCGCCCGTGCGTGGAGGCGGGCGTAGGGACTCGTCGACTGCGCCTGGTCAAAGGTCAGTGTCGATCAGACCCAACTGGTGAAGCGTCCGGATGACCTGGTCGGCCTCGTCGTCGCTCGTTGACAGCGTCGCGTCGATGCGAAGTTCGGGGTCAAGCGGCGCCTCGTACGGGGAATCGATGCCCGTGAAGTTCGAGAGCTGACCGGATCGAGCCTTTCGATAGAGACCCTTGATGTCGCGCGACTCGGCGACGTCCAGTGGCGTGTCGACGTGTACTTCCACGAAGCGTCCGGGCCCAATCAAGTTGCGCACCTGGTCACGGCCGCTGCGAAACGGCGAGATCGCGGCGACCAGCACACTCACGCCCGCGAGGTTGAAAAGTCGCGCGACCTCACCTATGCGACGCACGTTCTCGGTTCGATCGTCATCACTGAAACCGAGGTCGCTATTGAGACCGGTCCTCAACGCATCACCGTCGAGATTATGAATCGTGACGTTCAGCGATCGGAGCCGTTCCTCCACGCCAGCGGCGATGGTGGACTTTCCCGCTCCCGAGATCCCGGTGAACCACACGACGAAGGCGCGGTTCGAGTCAACCATGAGTCCGCCACGAAGGGGACAACCTGGACCAGCGGGTGCGACGCCGCGTCGACCGCGAGTCGCCGTTCAAGACTGACATTCGTTGCCCACCTAGTTGTCGTGATGCGGCCGGGTGGCAACATCGATTGAGGCCCTATGAAATTTACTCGACGCCGAGGTCGTGCTCGGTCGCCAATGCGGGGAATCTCGGGCGCCTAGCTCCCTTTGGATCCTTTGGAGAAGGCGCGAAAGAGTGGCGCGGGCATCACCTTCTTCACTCGTTCGACGCGTCGTTGCAGTCCCTGCAGCTCGCGCTCTGTCTCCTCGAAGCGTGCTCGCCAAAAGGCGCTCTCCGTCTCGAGGTTCGTGCTGTGGGTCTCGAGGTTCGCGCTGTGCGCCTCGAGGACCGCGATGCGATCGAGCGCCCAATTCAAGAGGACCCGGCGCTCATCGAGGACCGCGCGTTCCCACCAACTCGGTTCCAATGACGCATTGGGTGCGAAGTGATCGTGTCGCCCGCGCAGGTCGAGTAGCTGCTTCGCCAGGTCCGCGATCTCGTCGGGGACCTTGGGCGCACCGTCGGCGTGGTCGCTCGCGTTGTTGCGCCGTAGGTCGGGGACGATCGTCGCGGTCGCCGAGGCGAGTTCGACGTCATCGCCAAGGACGTTCCACGCTCGGAGACTCTCACGGATGTCGGACAACACGGCCGCCGGCTCGTTCACCAGATCGGTGTAGCTACACACGTGCACCGCCATGCCGTCGAGGTCGCGCAACAGCGCCCGGTTGTACGCGGCCCAGAGCGCGAGTCCCGTGCTCGTGGGGAGGTCGTTTCGTCGCGTCAGCGACGCCGCGACCTCGAGCGGTTCACGAACGATGACGATCGCGCACGTCGCGCTATCGGTGACCTGTCGCCAGAGCGGCAAGAGCAGCGCGATGCGCGGATCCTTGAGGACCCACGAATCGCTGCCGTACACCTGGGCGAGTACACCCCGAGCGCGCTCGACGAACGCGGCCGTGGCATCGTCGCCCTCCCACCCAGGAACCAGCACCGGCGGGCTGTCCCAGCGACCGCGGTAGTGAGCGAGGATCTCGTCGTTCAGCGCCGCGATGGAACGAAGTTCGAAGTAGCCCCGGGGATTGCCTTCGTCCCCCTCCATCAAGTCGTCAGAGGGCCCCGCCTCAAATCCCATCGCCTCGAGGGCCCCGGCGAGTGCGGACGTCCCCGAGCGGTGCATGCCAATGACGAGAACTCCCATCCGAAAAAACTAGTTCGGGCCGCCACCACCCATCCAATTCATGCGCCGTCGGGCCAATCGAGTCTCGTGGATAACGCTCCGGTTCTCGATGAGGCTACGGTTTGTTCGCAACCGTTCCCTTCGGTCAGCCCCGGAGCCCCATGACCCTCACCACTTCCATCGTCATTCCCGCTTACAACGAGTCCCTTCGACTCGCGGCGGGCTTCGAACGATTGGCGCCGGTGCTCGACCAGATGGGCGTGGACGACCTCGAGGTGATCATCGTGGACGACGGATCCACTGATGACACGCTGCACGCCGCCCACGCCGTCTACGGGCATCTCCCCCACACCCTCTTCGTGCAGCAGCCCAAGAACATGGGGAAGGGTGCGGCGGTGCGTCTGGGCATCTCGGTCGCTCGCGCACCGTTCGTGATCGCTACCGACGCCGACCTGTCAATTCGCCCGGTCCACTTCCCCGACATCGTGGCCGCGCTCCATACCAGCCCCCTGGTGCCCGGGTCGCGTGCGCACGAAGGCAAGACCGGCTACGACACCGTGCTACGAAGTGTCGCCGGCCAGGTGTTCAATCGTCTGGTGCGCCACTACACCGGCACGACGCTGCGTGACACGCAGTGCGGCTGCAAGGGGTTCCAACTCGGTCCGGCGCGGATCCTCTCCCTGCTCGGTTTCTACGACCGCTTCATCTACGACGCGGAGATGCTGTACCTGGCCGACCAGTTGGGTCTGACGATCACGCCCATCAACGTCACCTGGGACGACATCGCCGGGTCGTCCGTTCGAGTCGGTCGGGACTCGTTGCAGATGATCCGCGACCTGCGTTCTTTCAGCCGGACCCACTACGAGAACCCCGTCGTGGAACTGCCTCGATTGGTCGACGTCCGCGCGGTCGACCAGGTGGCTCGTCAGTCTCGGATGCAGGGTCTCGTCGTGGCGCGCGGTGCCCTCGACTCGTTGCTCGTGCTGCCCCGCGACGGCGCCCTGGGAGGGCTGAGTATCGCGACCGCGCTCGGCGGGACGTTTCGCACTGCGGGGCTCTCAGAACTCAGCGGACGCAACTTCGACGCGGTGGTCTCGTAGTCGCTGGGGCGACCACGCCGGAGTCGTTAGACGCGACCTTCGAGCGTCGAGAGGAATCGATTCAACGAATCGAGCGTCGCCTTCACCGCGGAGACGAGGTCGTCCTCGGAGCGCGCGATGCCGAACCGGTCGGCGTCGTTGGCGAGCGAGCGCAGGGTCACGATGACCGGCCAGTCTCGACCATTCGTGACATTGGTCACCGTCATCAACGAGTAGGGCACGTCGTAGCCCAGGTCGCGAAGAGCCGCGAGGGTCGCCTCGGCTCCTCCGATCAGCGGGCCGCTGCCGGCGCGACCGATACCGGTGCGTCCGTCGACGGAGAGCTGCACTTCACAAAACCCGTCGCTTGTGTCGTAGTCGGCGCGGATGAGTGCCACGCGCGGACCTTCGCCGCGGTTGTGGTCGGCCATCGCACGATTGGCGTCTTCGATGACGACGGCCGCTTCGGGGTAGTACAGGCTCGCGATCTGGCTCGCGGCGCTGCGCGTCGCCACGGGGTCCTTGCTGTTCGCGACGAGCGTCACCACGTCAACGTCGCCGTTGGGGTGTTTGGAGATGCCGACGTTGAGGACACCAGGGAGTGAGCGGAGTTCGAGTTCGAAATCCTCTTCAGTTCTTGACATCATGAGATGCGAATGCCCTTCTTTTCGTAGAGACGTCCATCGGCCAATCGCAGCAGCTCACCGGGGTCGGTGGAGTCGCGCGGCGAGGTGGCCGTTCCAATCGTGAACTCGACAGGATTGCCGAGCGTGACCAGATGCCCCCGCAGTCGCTCGGTGAACCCCGACGACTCGTGTCCTTCGGCGTTGCTCAAGATCACTGCGAATTCGTCGCCACCGATGCGAGCGGCGGTGTCGCCCTGACGCACCGCCTGGCGAAGGGCGAAGCCGAACTGTCGCAAGAGATGGTTCCCGTATTCGTGACCGGACCGGTCATTGACCGCCTTGAAGTTGTTGAGGTCCACGAGGACGAGGGTGAAGGCCCAGCCGTAGCGCGCGCTGCGAGCGGACGCCACCTCCAACGCCTCGTCGAAACTGCGACGGTT
This sequence comes from uncultured Acidimicrobiaceae bacterium, assembly GCA_963804305.1. GTDB lineage: Bacteria > Actinomycetota > Acidimicrobiia > Acidimicrobiales > RAAP-2 > RAAP-2. The sequence continues at coordinate 110,862 of CAWDPR010000004.1, forward strand.
CGCGATGTTGGTGAGGGGGTCGTGCGCGGCACTGAAGCGGGCCAGGTGCAGCGACATCGCCAACTGACACGCGGTGCGTACCGCGTCGCACTCGGCGCTCGGAACGTTGTCGGGCTGGCAGTAGACGCCCGGTGACGCGCTCAGATGCGCCGCCATCTCCTGGGTGACCGCCTCACCACCGAGTCGGAACATCTGCGTGCCGAAGGTGTCGTTGACGAGCACCACCGCGACGTCGGTCAGTTGGTGGCGTTCGGCGAACAGTTCAAGGATCGCGTAGATGAAGCCGACCCCGAGCTCTCGTTCGGACAGTTCGTTCAACATCGTCTGGAACAGCCACGGTTCGTAGTCTTCGCCGTTCACGTCGCTGCGCTGCACTTCGGGGTGAATCGACGAAAGCGTCGCACCAGTCTCATTTTCTTCGTCACCTGTCCGGTGCGCTGATTCAGCGGTTGAACCGTTCTTGGAACTCACAACTGTAAGTCTGCCAGTTCCAGCGGTGTCTTCTCCACGGGTCGCAACAGTGACGACGGCACGGAGCCGGCACGGAGCATTTCGGAGAGCTCCGAGGCTGGGACGGGACGCGAGATGAGGTAGCCCTGACCTCGGTAACAGCCGAGTTCGAGCAGTTTCTCGATGATGGTCCCCGACTCGATGCCTTCGGCGATGACGCCGAGATTGAGGGCGGCCCCGAGTCGGATGATCGACTCCACGATCGCCCGGTCGTAGTTGTCGGTCGTGATGCCCCGTACGAAGCTCATGTCGAGCTTCAAGAGGTTCACGGGCAGGTTCTTGAGGCCGGTCATCGACGCGAAGCCGGTGCCGAAGTCGTCGAGGGCGATCTCCACGCCGAGCGCCTGGAAGCCCTTCAGAATGCGGGCAATCCTCTCGGGCTCATCCATGACCGCGTATTCAGTGATCTCGATGCACAGACGGTTGCCCGGCACGTTGTTCTCACGCAGGCATCGCTCGACGAACTCGACCAGGTCGCCCATCTTGAAGTCGGCCGGGGACATGTTGATGCGGACAATGAACGGCAGGTCCACGTACTCGTTCTGCCAGATCGCCAGTTGGCGACAGGCCTCGGCGAAGACCCAACGACCGATCTCGGTGACGAGTCCCGTCTCCTCGGCGACGGTGATGAACTCCGAGGCCGCGAGGAGTCCACGCGTCGGGTGCTCCCAGCGCACGAGGGCTTCGGCGGCCAGCACTTGTCCGGTGCGCAGGTTGACCTCAGGCTGGAAGTGCAGCCGGAGTCCACCCATTTCAATTGCCTCGCGCAGCATGAGTTCCGTGCGGGAGCGGTCGTTGACCTCTTCACGAAGTTCACGGTCGAAGACGACGGCCTGGTTGCGACCCCGCGCCTTGGCGGCGTACATGGCGACGTCGGCCCAACCCAGGAGGTCCAGCCCGCTCTGCTCGCCGAGCTCGGCCATCGCGATGCCGATACTGGCCGTGTGCGTGACTTCCTGACCCGCGATGGCCACCGGCTGGGCGATGACGTCCAACATTCGATAGGCCGTCGCGAGGATCTCCATCTCGCTCTTCGCCTTGTCGACGATGAACACGAATTCGTCGCCACCGAGCCGCGCGGCGAAGTCGTTGACCCGGATACTCGTGCGCAGCCGATCAGCGATCGTCACCAGGAGTCGGTCGCCACTGCCGTGACCGAGGTAGTCGTTCATGATCTTGAAGCGGTCGAGGTCGATCACCATGACGGCGGTTTCACGCTTGGCGTCGAGGCGGCTCTTCAATTCTTGGATCAAAGCGCGTCGGTTCGGTAGCCCCGTCAGTTCATCGTGGTTGGCGTTGTAGCGCGTGCGCTCCTCGGCGTCGATGCGCCCCTGGAGTTGCACGAGCATCGAGGCCACGGCTTGGAGGGCGTTGATCTCGGCCTGCACCCAATTGTGCAGGTTGAAGTGGAGGAAACCGAGCGTGCCCCACGTTGAGTCGCCCAGCAGCAGCGGCACCGCGGCTCCGGCGGCTGGCGTCTCGCCACCGCCTTCGATGGAACGATCGCGGTAGTCCTCGGTGAGGTCATCGGTACCTGTCAAATACGGCGAGCGAAGGTCGCGCAGGGCCATGAAGATCGGGTCGGCATCGAAGGGCACCACGCCGAGCGGGTCTGGATCGGGCACGTCCTCTCGAATCGGCCACTCGGCCTCGAGGATCGTGACCCCTCGGGTCAGGTCATTGCGACGGATGAACGCGACGTCGGCGTTGAGGAACTCCGCCAGTACGGCGCAGACCCAGTCGAGAACGGCTTGACGGTTCGTCGCGGAGGCCGACATCAATTTTTCCGCCACTTGAGCGACCAATTCGTCGAGTCGTCGCTGATGCAACAAGACACCCTCTCGGGTGGCCAAGGTCGCGACGTGACTGAGCAAACTTCCAAAGGCCTTGGTCAACGATCGTTCTCGACCGGACCACGTGCGACCATGACGCGCGACCACGAGGGCCCCGACGACGTCACCGTCTTGCACGACGATGTGGTCGACGAGGACGCCCCACTCGACGCCCTGAACGACGCAGGAGAACGAACCAGGTGGAACGTCACCCGAAAGCTGCCCGCGGACCCGTTCGCTGATGGTCTCGAAGGCCTTCTCGGAATCGGTGCCGATGAGCGGTTCGAGTTCGAACCCGGGGATCGGTCGCGCGAGATTCGTCACGACGGCGACGATTTGTGTACCGGGGACGACTTGGAGAAGTGTTTCGACCACCAGACGGGTCTCTTCGCCCGCGCGGTCCAAGTACGAATGGTTGAGACTTCTCATGGGGGATCTACCTTCGCCGACAGATAAAGGCTTGGATCAGGAGTCGCGCCTCTCAGCACGGCCTCTGACACCGTTGTGCTTCCAAGGAATGATTATTGCACAGGGCCTGGTGTAAGTAAACCCCAACATTTACACCAATTCCTAGCCATTCTTGATTGAATAGGGCTCAATTGGTGACAAAGTCTCGGTTTCGCGACTCAAGACGTGGCTCAGGGGCAGGCGAATGCTGTGTACCGAGGGCGGCGGAGCCTGGAACACACGAAAGACCATAACGGCCGTCTCGCCGTCGGCGAGGCCCCAGAAGTCATTGAACCGTTCGGAGAGAGCGAACATCTCGTCCAAATACCGCTCACCGGCCATTTCTCGCATGTCGGACTCGTCAACGGCGTAGAGGAAGACGGGCGACGCCGGTTGAAGAGCCAGACCCAACATCTCGGCGTTCAGCCAGAAGCGCTCCATTGCCGCTCCGCCTCGCACGTACCACATCGGATCGGCTCGTGGCACGGTCACGATCGCCAGAGCCGAACTCGTCATGATCGAAGCCTGCATACGCAGTCCGAGCGCCGATCCGGCGCGCCAGTCCGAGAGATGTCCCATCACGTCGGGTCGACTCAGCAGTTCGAGTGCGGCATAGCCGGTCGGGTCCATTTCGAGGGTACGCACGTCAAGACCCTCTTCGAGCGAGTCACGACCGGGCCACTTGATCTCCGACAGCATCTCGTGATGGACGGTTGGAAGAAGGAAACGAAGTCGATCCGACGCCGCAAGAATCTCCGCACCGGCGGCGATCTGCTCGCGTTGCGCCACGATGCGGAGCTGCCCACCTTCACGTTCGACACTTCGCATCAACGACTGCACTGTCTCAGGATCGATCGTGGTGGGCTGACCAATTCGTCGATTCGACGATCGACTGTGCAGGAAGTCACGTAACGGTGCGATCGCCACGTCATCTGACGTGCCGAGCGTCATCGACGCCACGTGGTGCGAAGGACGTCCTTCAGGGAAGAGCTTTACGAGACCGAGCTTTCGTAGTGACGCTGCCTGGACTCGGGCGTTGAAGAGCGCGGCGCCAATGCCGACATAGGTACCGCGATGCGCGACGTCCATAGTGGACGTCCGGTCCGGCAACATGAAGAATCGAATCTCGTCATCGTCGGCCTCGAAGCGCCAGGGCTGGGTATTGCCGCCGGACGGCGCGCGTCGCGCGGCATCGACGATCAAGGCAATCGGGTCATCGCTCACGAGCGGCGGATCCTCGGGCGCCGGCGCGAAGAGGTCGGCCTCGGCTTCGAGGTTCACCTCCACCGGCCCGAGCCCAGACAGAATCTCCTCGACATCGAAACGAACCCGGCCCGAGGGCAGTTCGCCACCTAGACCGATCCTGCGAACCGCCGCAGCGACGGTCGCGGCCCCCAGGGTGATTTCGCTACCGAGTTGCGGCCAACCGGTGATGGTCTGTCCGACCTCCAGGAGCGACGCCGCACCGCGTGACGACGCGTCCTTGGCGCCGATGAGTCGGATGACGTAGGGCGCCTTTTGGGCGGTCGTCAAGTTCGCCAACTTCGACGAATCCATGTCGCCGAGCAGCCCATGGAATATTGGGCGATCGGGCTCCAGGTCGAATCGCTCGACGTCGAGGACACCACGATCGCTCGTCTCCATGATGACCGGGATGCGACGATCGCGCGCGGCCTCTCGAACGAGGAATTTCATGTCGAGCGAGTCACACTCCTCGATCACGATGTCGAGGCCGTCGAGGAACTCGCCCAGGTTCTCTGGTCGCACCCCGGCCGGTTCGACGATCACGCGCAGATAGGGATCGATCTCGGCAATGCGCCGAGCGGCCACCACCGCCTTGTTCACACCCAAGTCCAGCACGCTCGCCGGAATTCGATTCAGGTTCGAGAGTTCGAGAGTATCGAAATCCGCGAGACGGACCTCGCCCGCCAGTCCCTCCATGGCGATCACGTGAGCAATCGTGTGACCGGCACTCAGTCCGACCACACCAATTCGAAGCGTTCGTTGACGTGCCTGCTCGGCCCGTGTCATCTTGTTGCGGTTGCGGTCCAGTCGCAACGTGGAGAACGATCGCGGCGCCAGGAGACGAACGACGGCCCGCCGCCAGGGGTAGTACACCCAGCGCGAACCCTCTTCGGTTATGGCCGCCGCGGGTGGAGGGATGATCTCGGCGAGTTGCTCGCGCTGTTCGGCCAGGCGGTCGATGATCTGCAACGCCGAGTCCTCGCGAAGTACGCGCAGCACCTCGCGCTGTGCCCGCTCCCCCACGTCGAGCACCAGCGGCCGAGCCGCTCGAGTACGAATGGAAGCCGGTTCGATCGGTCCAAGTCCCAAGCGGGCGGGGCCGCGCAGAAGCTGTTCGGACTCTCTACGCAATGCTTGCTGATTCGAGGGACTCGACAGTTCGTAGGACCGTGCACGATGCCACGACACGGCAACCGTGCGGTAGCGCTCATCGGGGAACGGCACCCAGTGCGTGCCGACTTGCACGCCGCCGGTGACGTCGCCGACGGGCATCAAGGAATCCGAGACCGCCGCGATGGCAAACTCGGCGCCCAACCACGTCATCGCGTGGGTCACCGACCGCGAAATTGCAGCGAGGAGACGGGCGCCGACGACGGTCGCACCCTTCGACCACGCACCCTTCACTTCGAGCGCTCCGAGTCGAATCTCACGTTCGATCACGTCGTGAATCACACCGATTTCGGGCGACGACGCCATCTCCTCAAGGATCGCGGCTTGATAACTTCCCTCCAAGGGTCCATGGAAACGAACACCCGCGACGGGCGCGCCCTCCTGGTCGAAACCGAGGATGAAGAGCGGCACGTTGTTGCCCTCTTCGAGTTCGATGCGACGAAGCGTCCCTTCGAATCCCCGACTGCGGAAGATTCCCTCGGCTTCATTGAGGTACATCTTCCAGAGATCGGGCCGTTCGAGGGGGTGATGACCTTCAAAGCGAACACCGGACTCTTGGTCCACGAAACTCGAGCCGTACCAATAGCGACGACCGATTGTGTTAGCCACTGACCACCTTTTCCGTTCTACGCAAAGGCTCCGACAACCTTGGATTTCGCCGCGTTTTCCAACAAAACTATAGTGAAACAGGCCTGAAAATTGGTGGACCGTACCCTGACACCAATGCTCATTCCAATGAGAAAAAAGCACGTGCGGGGTCGATGACACGCTGCGTCGAACAGTGGATCGTCACTTCAGATTTTCTAGAAGGACAACCGTAAATCACACGCCGCGTCCATAGAATGGTCAACATGTCAACCACGCAGTACGGCGAAGCGTCACGAAGAGGCTGTCACGTCAATGTGTTCGCGGGCCATTGTCACGTTTTTGTCACATATTTGGTTGAGAAAGTAGACGGAGAGAATTGACCAAGATCCTGGTCGTTGATGACGACGCCGAAATGACCAAACTGCTCGACACGTTCCTGACGGGCGAGGGGCACGAAGTGCTCATCGCCACTGATGGTGCCCTGGCCGTGCGGGCGACCTCGTCCATGGAGCCCGACCTTGTCCTCTTAGACATCGTGCTCGGGAGCGAGGATGGCCGTGACGTGCTGCGAGAACTCCGACTCATCAGTGACGTCCCCGTCATCTTCCTGACCGGTCGCGGCCTCGAATCCGAACGCATCGCAGGACTGAAACTGGGTGCTGACGACTACATCGTGAAGCCGTTCTCGCTGGGCGAGGTTTCGGCGCGTATCGAATCTGTCCTTCGTCGCTCAGGCGCCAACCTGGCCCAACTACATATCGACGCTCCGACCATGCACTTCGGTGACCTTTTGATCAACGAGAACACGCATGAGGTCCACTTGCGAAGTGGCCTGTTGGAATTGACGTCCAAAGAGTTTGCGCTCCTCGCATTCCTCGCTCGTTCGCCGCGTCAGGTTTTCTCTCGAGAGCAGCTTCTCGAGCACGTGTGGGAGTCCTCAAGTGAATGGCAAAACGAGGCGACCGTCACCGAGCACATCCGCCGACTCCGGGCCAAACTTGAGGTGGATCCCGATCATCCACGCTGGATCACCACGGTCCGCGGCGTCGGCTACCGCTTCGAGCCTGAACCAATCGCCCCCTCGTAGACAGCGTCGCGTCCGTTAGTGGCGCGCGAGCAGTTTGTGAACGTTGTCGACCAATTCACTGGGCTTGAAGGGCTTCGCAAGGAACTCCGCGGAATCGTCAATCAACTCGCCGATGACCGATCGGCTCGCGGTGCCCGACACGATCAAGACCTTCAAATGCGGGTCCCTCGTCTGCAAGGCGAGCGCGAGGTCAGCACCGTTCATGTCGCCCATGACGAAATCACTCACCAGTAGATCGAAGGTTCCAATGAAGTCGTAGACGACCGCCAGCGCAGCCTCGGCGGAGTCCGCCAGGACGACCCGGTAGCCATTTCGCTCCAGGATGCGACTCATGAATCGACGCAGCTCATCGTCATCGTCGACGATCAGGACGGTCGCGGTGTCGTGGGCACGATCGACGTCGGCGACAGCGAACGTCTCGACCGGCTCTTCGTCGACGGCGGGCAACAGCACTTGGAATGTAGTGCCCTCCCCCACGACTGACGTGCACGTGATCGCTCCACCGCTCTCTTCAGCAAGCCGACGAGCCGCCGCGAGTCCCATGCCGGTGCCCTTGAACAGTCCCTTGGTCGTGAAGAGTGGTTCGAAGCATCGAGCCCGCGTCTCTTCGCTCATGCCAATACCGGTATCTTCGACCGACACCTTCACGTAACTGCCGACGCCCAGTCCAAGCGGTGCGGCTGACTCCTCGTCGAGGGCCGCGGCGCTCACGCCGATGGTGAGGTGCCCACCGTCGGGCATCGCATCTCGAGCATTGATCGACAGGTTGATGATCATCTGTTCGAATTGGTCCACGTCGGCGCGAACATTGCCAGCGTGTTCGTCGACAGACCAGTGAACCTCGATTGCACCACCCAGCACTCGTTCAAGCACTTCGGCGTTCGATTGAATCACCGCCACGGGATTGAAGACCATCGACTCCGGCGGTCTCGTGCGTCCGATCGTCTGCAGTTGACCGGTGAGCATCGACGCCCGCGACGCCGTCGCTTGAATCTCCTTCACCATCTGCATCGACCGGTCATCACTGCTGAGGTCGTTGGAGAGGATCTCGGCGTAGCCCGAAATCAGCGTCAGAAGGTTGTTGAAGTCGTGCGCAATCCGACTCGCGACCTGACCACGAATCTCCATGGTGTACGCGTGACGCAGTTCTGCCTTGAGTTCACGGTGATTCGTCACGTCATCGATGAGGGTCAGAATCCCCGGCTCTTCGCCACGTGTGGCCGGCAACAGCGCGGCCGAGGCACTGAGGACACGCATCTTGCCGGCGATCTCGACATCCACGAAGTCGCGGCCATCGACCGCGCCGCCACGTTGGACGTCGGCCCAGAGCTCTTGGAGTTCGGGCAGCGTGGCTTCGGGGAACCTTGCCGTCGAGACCTCGAGCCCGTCGGCGAAGTCGGGCCACGCGAAGACGCGGCTCGCGGCGCTATTCCACCATCGGACATGGCCGGCCACGTCCGCTTCGACGAGCCCGACGGGTGCAGTTTCGATCAGCACACGCAGTCGCGCCTCACTGGACTGCACCGTGCGACTGAGCTCGGCGGACCCGAGAGCGCTCGACGCCATCTGGGCGAGCAGAGCGAGAACCTCTCGGTCTTCGTCGACGAAGTCGACATTGAGCGACTTTCGTACGGCCACCACACCGCGCGCCTGGTCCCTTCCCGCGAGTATCGGAGCGACCAACCAGCCATCGTCGAGCATGGGGTCGACTCCGTACTTCCATTGTGCGGGGTAGTTCGACGGCTCACTCGGCCTTGGCACTTCACACTTCGCGCTCTCCCCGCGGTGCGCGACGCCCCGCAGCGGTGCCGCCGATCCAACGTCGAGCGTGACGACTGCGGCTTCGGCGTCAAAGACGCTCCTCGTACTCGCGGCCAATCCGCGAAGGATGTCGTGCTCACTTCGCATCGTCGTCACGGTGATCGATGCAGCGATCAGTTGATGAAGTTGACTGGCGATCCGTTGCGAACGACGAACGGCGTCGCGAGTCGTCTCGACGAGCTCGACTCGATCGTCATGAAGCGCGCTACCTGGCGTGGCGTTGGACGTTGTCACTGGTTCGCACGTCCCGCAGGGTCCGGCCTTGATGCAGCCCGCTGCACGCCGTGAGCGTCACTCCGGGCGCTGCTCAAAGAGGCTTCCCCGAAAAGATTGAGAAGTCCTCCAGATAGCGATCGATCTCTTGCGCTTCGTGCGGACGAGAGAAATGGAATCCCTGCCCCACCGAGACGTCCTCGAGTTGCAAGCGCTGACGCTGCTCGGCGTCTTCGATTCCAGACGCGACGATCTGCAATCCCATCGACTTTGAGCGTTCGACGAGTTCGTGCACTTGAGATGCCGCGGTGCTTGAACTTGTCATCGACGCGATGAACTGTCGGTCGAGTTTCACGATGTCGATGGGCGTCCCCGAAAGTCCTCTGAGTTCGGACTGCCCGGGAGCGAAGTCGTCGACGGCCAGTCGCACTCCGAGGTCCTTCAATGCTCGTAACTGCGCTCCCGAGTCGGCCGTCAGGATCGACTGCGCGAATTCGAGCACCAGCAGCGATCGAGGGAACCGGCTCGAGACGAGGGCCGAGTCGACGTCGTCGACGAACTCTGCGGAGTTGAACTGCAGTGCGGAGATATTCAGGGAAACCGTGAATCGATAGCCCTTGTCGTGCCATTCCGCACCCTGTTGACATGCCGTGGACATCGCCCAGCGACCGACGGGAAGGATGAGTCCCGTCGCCTCGAGCTCGGGGACGAAGGAGTCGGGACCTACGATGCCTCGCGCGGGGTGTCGCCACCGAAGGAGTGCTTCCACACCGACGAACGCGTTCGTATGCAGGTCGATCTCGGGCTGATAGACCAGGAAGAATTGACGCTCCGAGACGGCTGCATCCAACTCAGACTTGATGTCGTGACGGTCGAGGACCACATCGGATTCACTCGCTTCGTGTGCCACCGTACATCGCTTCCCAAGGATCTACGCCGTTTGAATCGGCAGGACATCGTGACGATATCAGCCGCCCGATTCTTGACGTCACCAAGGATGTGCTGCACGAATCGACAGCGCCGCGTGTGACGAGGTCGACTGGCGCTGCCTACCGCTGACAGGGGAATCGAGACGATGGTCGTGACGGGCTGGGCGCGCTCTGCTCACGAATGTGGAAAAAACATCACATCGATTAGTGAAAACGCACCCATTGTCACGGTTTTCACAACGGCATCACTACAAATTGACAAAGGAGATGGGCTCTGAGAGAATTCTGCCGCGCAGGGGCACTAGGAGAAGAGTGATGTTGAAGGTTCGATATCGGCCCGTTGCTGGCGTCAAATTTGGACCTTCAGCGATGACCGACCGTATCAACCCGGACTCGTGGCGCCGATTTGGCCTATTCGGCGCGGCGTTAGTGCTCGTTGTCTCCTTCTTCAGTTTCTATGGCGTGATCCCTTCGAGTGCGGCGACGAACGTGCTCACCGCACCGTTCAACGAGTGCCCCTCAATCGGCAACGACAGCGGTTGCGCGTACTTGATCATTTTGAACGCCGCCTCCCCTGCGCAGGTCGTGGCCAATCCCTCCGTTGGCCCCTACAACAGCCACAACGACTCGCTCGTCGGCATCGTCAACAACAGCGGCGCGACGGTCAACTCGGTCGCCCTCGCGTCGACCAAGGACATATTCGCATTCGACGGCGACGGCATTTGCGCGACCGACGGACATGGCAACTTGCTCTACTCATGGAGCGGAACGGGACAGACCGGCCAAGGAGCAAGTGACTGTCCGTTCCTCCCCGCCATGGCGACGACTGCCGGCTACGACGGCTTCGACTACGCAGGTCCGAATACCTCGTTCAGCAATTTCTCGAGTGCCGATGACTACCACTCGGGCAACGTCAACTTCCCCGCCGGTTTAGCGGACGGTTCGAGCACGTACTTCAGTCTCGAGAACATTCTCTGCGCGTCCGGCCTCTCGTTCCCGGCCAGTTTCAATGTCACGAAGACCACGACGTCGCTGGGCGTGACCGCCGGATCGACGACGCCGATCGACTACACCCTGTCCGCACAGAACCTCGGTGCGGTCGTCGGCAACGTGACCGTGACCGATGCAGCCCCGGCGGGGACGTCGTACGTCGCGGACTCTGCGCAGTGTTCTGCCGTCGTCGCACCCGAAACGTGCACCGTCGCAGACAATGGCGGAACGCTCACGTGGACGCTGACCAACGTGCCCGGTGGTGCGTCGGCGACGCTCACGTTCTCCGTCACCGTTCCCATTGGCTATGCCAGTCCAACCGTCGGCAACACCGCGTCGTGGAGCGGACCCGGTTGCGCGACGTCGGCGTGTTCGACGAACTCCGTCTCGACGCCGGTGACGCCGGCATCATTCACCTTGACCTACAACGCTGAGACTGGTGGATCGGTCAATGGCAACACACTCCAAACGGTCGACTACGGACTTAACGGCACGGCGGTGACCGCGGTCGCTTCACCGGGCTATTACTTCACGGGTTGGAGCGACTCGGACGCCAATGCGGGACGCACCGACGACGACATCACCTCGAACCTGACGGTCACCGCGGACTTCGCTCCCCTTACGAGCAGCGTCAGTACTTGGGTGTGGGCCAACGGCGGACCGGTGACCGGCGACCTGCTCGCTGGCGTCGTCGTCTCGGACTCCGCGTCCATCTCGGTCAATCAGAGCTCCATGCCGGGCGGGACCGTGACCTTCACGTTGTACTCCGGTGGCTGGTGCAATCTGAGCACGGGGGTCGCCAGTGGGGGCACGGCGACCGCCGACTCACCGATAACCGTCCCGGTCAGTGGCGGCAGCGCCACCTCAGGCAACTTCGCACCGCTCAGCCCGGGTCGCTACTACTTCGTCGCTACCTACAGCGGCGACGGGAACTATCCAGCCGCCACCGGCCCGTGTGAGCCGATCCGCGTGTGTCCCGCACCCGAGAGTTCGACGAGCACCACCGTGAATGCCAACGGTTCGCCCATCGGAACTGGACCAATTAAGACCGAGGACTCGATCACCGATACAGCGAACGTCACTGGCAACGAAGAGGCCACCGCGACAGGAATGGTGACCTTCACCCTGTATTCGGGAGGATCGTGCGACCAGGGTGTCGGATCGGGCGGGACCCAGGTGGGCTCCCCCTTCACGGCTTCGTTGGACATGAATGGCAGCGCGACGTCGTCAACCTTCAAGTGGCTCGCACCTGGCACCTACTACTTCGAAGCCACGTACCTCGGCGACGGAATCGACCCGCCGTCGAACGGACCCTGCGAGCCGTTCATCGTCGTCCCCTGTCCTGAGGCCGTGGTCACGACGACTGTCTGGTCCGGCGCCAATGTCGTGACCACACCGCTCGCCCAACCGGCCACCGTCACCGACGAAGTGAACGTGGCCGGCAACCAGAGTGAAACACCGACCGGGAACGTCACGTTCACGCTCTACGCAGGTGGGTCCTGCAACAACGGGCAGATCGCCTCCAATGGGACGCAGGTCGGCACGTCATCGACTGGGCCAATCGATGGGAACGGCGACGCCACCTCCCCTACTTTCAGTGGTCTCAACGCGGGCAACTACTACTTCGTCGTGAGCTACGCGGGCGATGGTGTCTATCCGTCCTCGACCGGTAATTGTGAGCCCTTCACTGTCTGTCCGCCACCACAAAGCTGGACGACGACCGTGGTGAACTCGAATGGTGCGCCCATCGTCGCGACGACGCTCGGCATCGGCGCCTCGGTCTCTGATACCGCGACCGTCACCGACACGGGCAACAACAATCCGACCGGTTCGGTCGAGTTCACCTTGTACGTGGGCGGGACTTGCAACGGACAAGGACCTGGGTCGGGCGGCACCGTGGTGGGAACGGATACTGAACCGCTCGATGCGAGCGGCTCCGCGACGTCGATCACCTTCGGACCTCTCTCCGCGCCCGGTTCGTACTATTTCGTCGGGGTGTACAGCGGAAGCGGGGCCGCGTCCTATCCGGGATCGACGGGGAACTGCGAACCGTTCTCCGTCAGTTCACAGTCAACGACCACGACCTCGACGACTTCCTCCTCATCCACGACGTCCTCCATTCCCTTCACCACGACGTCGATGCCGACGACACCAACGACCGTGAATGGATCGACCACGACCACCTCGTCGACACCGACGTCGACGACTTCAACGAGTACGCCCGCCTCGACGACCTCCACCAGTTCACCCACGTCGACAACCTCCACGACATCCTCGACGTCATCGACGACCACCACATCTACGATGCCGGTGACCTCGACGACGATGCCAACGACGCCGTCGGGCACGACGTCCACGACAACGAGTTCGACCACAACGTCGACATCGACGACCACCAGTTCCGTGCCGACGATTTCGTCGACTACGACGTTCATCAGTGGCCCTCCGACGACGCCTCCGCACATCCCTCCGGCGACGATTCCATCCGGGGCCCCGGGTACCGGTCTCGGAGGTTCGGCAACCTCTTCGATCAACGGTGGCGCACTCATCGTGAGCATCTTGTCCCTCTTCTTTGGCATCGCCGGTCTCGGCCTCGTGCTGCGACGTCGTCGTCGCGCGTAGGACGAGAGGGAATTGGAGCCAGGCTCCGCTACATTGAGCGAGATGACCTCAACCAAGAGGCGGTCATCACTGGTGTGGTGGACGGTGGCATCACTCGTGCTCATCGCGGCGGGAATCGTCGGGATCATCTTCGTGCCACGAAACGCACCAGTCGGGCCGACGATCATTAGGCCGATCGGCGAGATCACGCTCCCCAAATCGGGGATCGTGATCCCCGCACACACCTCAACGCCGTCGACGACGACGACCACCGCGACATCGTCCCTCGGCACCACCGATTCTCCTGGCCCTGATCGCTTCTCTCTGACCGCCTTTAGTGTCGGGTCCACGAATCGGGACGCCGACTCCACGCCAATCCGTTCACGTCGTCATAGTCAATCGCCGACCTACGTTGCCAAACCCGTAGCTCGCTCGGTGCCGGTGCACCTGGAAATATCGAAGATCGGCGTGTCGGTAGGCCTGTCGGTCCTCGGACTGAACAGCAAAGGAACGGTTGACGTCCCGACCAACTTTCAAGTCCCAGGCTGGTACAAGGGCGGTCGGTCACCGGGCCAACGAGGTTCGGCGGTGATACTCGGTCACGTCGACAGTTTGAATGGGCCGGCCGTCTTCTACAAACTCGACAAACTGGGCTTGGGAAACCGCGTGGACGTGACGCTGCGAAATGGGAAGAAGTTGGTGTTCGCGGTTATCGGCGTGCGCATGTACGAGAAGACCAATTTTCCGGACAAGCTCGTCTATGGCAACCGTGACTACCCGGCGCTTCAGCTCGTCACGTGCGGGGGCATATTCGACCCGAGCACCGGTCACTACCTTTCGAACATCGTCGTCTTCACGGCAATGATCAAGTCATAGGCGTTTACGCCGCGCACGATCATTCCACTTCCCAAAATTTGGCCACATTTCTGTCGCACCATCAATGCGCAGTCAAAGTCTGAGCAAAATAGAAACAAGTCGCTCGATTTCGCAAATCTGAATGCAACACTCGTCATGCCTCGCATTCACGCGAGGGCACTTCTCAGAACTCTCTGAGGTGGACCACCAGCATGCCCTTGCGTGATGGTCCACGTCCCTGAACGATTTTGGAGCGCCTGGAACCACCGTGCCGTCTTTGTGAAACGGGAGCTGACTCTCCTGATCAGGCCGGGCAATTCTTCGAAAGAACCTCGAGAAGCTGCGCGGCGCACGTGACGCGGACATCGACATGTGTGCAGACGATGTACGACGTGCGCACCATGTCGCAACATGTCGAGACCGTGATCGTGCAGCTCGAGAATCTCAAACACACGAACGGATCCGTTGAAGCGACTCGTTGGCGAACATCGACCTTCTGGGGCGTGTCGAACATGAAGCGATGTGTCATAGATCTCCAGGTCCGCTGAGTTGAGCGGATGTTGAGGCGTCGTAGAGAGCATCTTGGAATGAGTTTCCGACAATTGCTACATGCTGAATTTCACGCAGGGGCAAAAAAATCCGGCGGAGCCTTCGCGCCCACGTCAACGTGCGCCGCGACGCTTCGTCGTCGTGGGTTCACTTGGGTTCCTCATCGTTGGCGTCGCGTTCAGTACGACCGCGCTGCCGGTGATGGCGAGCACGACGTCACCGGTCACCACGATCGCCACAGCGGGTACGACGACCACGACGATCGCCCACATCCACTCGCACGACAACCCCAAGACGCACGCCTCGACACGCCACCACACGGTCGTGACGACGCCGCGCAAGCCCGTCATGGTGGCGCACGTCGCACGCACGTCTCGAACCGGTTCGTCACGTACGAGTCCGTCGTCCACCTCGGTGACGACCACGGTCCCAACGCGGTCGACGGCGCAGCAGTCGTCGACTACGACTATCCCTGTCACGACGTCGACAGTGCCAGCGGTCACCACAACGGTCCCTCCCACGACGACGACCACGACGCCGAAGAGCCCGCCAGCGCCGAAGGTGCCCAGCTCAATCGCCAACCCATCCGCCAACATCGCGCCGAATCCAAACTTCCTCCAGACGGGCCACTGCACGTTCGCGAACGGCGTGTGGGGATGTGACAATCCCTGTGTCGTGGGAACGGCCACCGCCCTCTCCTGGCCCGGATTCACGAGCGCGGCGGCGTGCACCAACTATGTGCTCCAGGCGATCAACAACGCTCGCGCTGTCGAAGGTGTTCGTCCGATGACTCTTCCGAGTAACTGGTTCAGCCTCACCACGGCACAACAGCTCTTCGTCGTTGCCGACCTCGAGCGCACGGCCCGCGGGCTCCCCGCGTACGTGGGCATCAACGGCGCGCTCTCCGCAAACGCACAACACGCCGCAGCCACCAACAACGACCCTTCGGAGGCCGCCGGCTTCGCCATGGGCAATGACGCTCAAGGTTCGCCTGGGTTCGGAGGTGCCTGGTCCGGAGGCTTTACCGTGCTCGCGGCCGACTACGTCTGGATGTACGACGACGGATGGGCTGGCAGCGTCGCGGCGACCTCGAACGTCGCCTGCACGTCGGCGCACGCTGCCGGATGTTGGGCCCACCGCGACGAACTACTCGGATCCGATCCCGGCTACAACCCCGGCGTCGGCCTCGGTTGCACCACCTGTGAGATGGGAACGGGCTTCGCGATGGTCAGCGGTCACGCTTCCTACGCCGACCTCATCGAACTTCCCCAAGGCGCGTTGCCCCCGATGACCTTCACGTGGAACAACAACGTACTTCCCTACCTGAGCTGAATCGTCCACTTCGAATCGACCGGACCCGTTGGGATCAGTCGGCGGAAGCTCCGCTCGGCGTGGGCGTCGGCGGCGTGTGATGTGGCGCCTCGGGCGAGTTCGGCCGCAGGTGGAAGTACAGCATGAAGGCCAGCGAACCTAGGGCGAAGGCCGCGAAGGCCGCGAGGAGCGGCACGATCGCGATGTGGTGCAGTTCGCTCTGACTCCCGCTTCCCGGAGAGAGCAGTACCGCGACGAAGCCGATCAGTCCGATCGTCGTGATCAACATCCACGCCCACTTATTCCATTGGCGTACGTGACGTCCAGGGAGGAACGGCAGTGGGAACATGCCAAAGGCGAGACTGGCGAATCCTCCGAGGAATGTCACGTTCAACGCCGGATCCAAGATGAGCCAGAACGGTGAAGGCGAATGCGCCGTCGCGGCGTGGAAGACCGGCACCGTCAAGAAGAAGGCGGCCGTGCTCACCGTCAGCACGCAGACCGCGGCGATGGCGTGCAGTCGTCCCCAGTCCTTCTCGTCGGTGTGCGGTCGAAGAACGAAGACCGCGATGAGGCCGTAGCAGTAACCCGGTGAGAGCCCGAGCGCTCGCGATGCGCTCACGCACACGACGGCGATGATCATTCCACCCACCAGCACGTGCATGTGGATCTTGCGCTTCTCGCGCAATCCACCAAAGATGATCGGGATCTGCGATGTGAGCGTCACGATGGCGACGCCGAGACACTGCCCGAGGAACAGCCACAGCGTGGTGCGGTTGAGTCCGAAACCCTTGTCGAGGAATGAGTTGATCAAACCGGCGAACAGGATGAAGCCGAGGAACAGCATCGTGCCGATCGTCAGGCGACGCGCGAATGACTTCTCGGCCTCGCGGTTGATGAACAGTTTGGGGAATCGCTTACGGGCCCTCGCCTGGATGCGCTCTCGGTTCTCGGCGTACGTCGTGTCGAGCCACTCGCTGGGGAACCCGGCGCCGATCAGTCGGCTGACGAGCAGGACCGCGATGCTGATGCCACCAGAACTGACCAGGTTGCCTTTGATCTGACTCGGGCCAGGCATGGCAACGCTGAATTCCGACAAGTGGTTCTTGGTGACGGTCACGTCGAACGGTGTCGACAGCAGATAAGGATGCGAAGTCGTGCACGACAACTCCAAATGGTGGCGTCCGACCGTCGCGTCACCAGGGATGACCAGATGATTCACGTTGAATCCTGCGCCGGTTTGCGCCACCTCATCGATCAACTTGCTGTCGAAGAACACGTAGACGGGCCGACAAGTGCTCGTGAACGTGCTGTCGCGCAACGTGATCGCGATCCCCGGTGGTCCGGTCGCCGGCGTCGATTGCAACGCGGACGAGATTCGCAGTGCTGCGCTCGCCTGCGCCGTGGCGCTGCCGTGGTTGCTCACCGTCTGACCGGTGAACGTGGTCCCCGTCGACGTGCCGTCGGAGCCCGTCGCGGTCACCGACGCTGAGTAGCTACCGGATTTTGCGTAGATGTGCGACGTCCTCGGGGACTTCGTCGTGGCACTCGTACCATCACCAAATTTCCAGCGATAGCTCGTGATCGTGCCGCCCGACACGGACGATCCGGAGGCATCGAATTGCGTAGGCTTCCCCGCGGAGGCGGGGACGACACTCAGATGAGCGATCGGGGCCTGTCCGGGCGCGATCGCGATGCCAAAACTCGGTGCACCCACCTGGACCGCTGCCTCGGGCTGCGGCGGGGTGGTGGCGAGGTTGATCGGCGTGACGGTATTCGTGGCGTTGGCCACGTAGGCCGTCTTGCCGTCAGGCGCAATCGCGATGCCGTCGGGCTGGCTCAGACTCCCCACCGACAGCGATGCAGATGCGCTGGCCGGTGACGTGGTCAGGTCGATAGGCGTCACGGTGTTGTCGTTATTGGCGGTCAGCGCCATCTTCCCGTCAGGCGTGACGGCGACGCCCAGCGGACCGCCGGGCACGCTGATTGATCCCTTCAGCGACGGAGGGCTTGACGCCAAATTGATGACCGAGACGATCGAGCCGTTGGCGACGTACGCGGTCGATCCGTCAGGTGCGATGGCGATGGCTTGGGGCGCGGCGCTCACGGGTATGGTCGTCACGCCGCGCGACGCGGTGTTGATCACGCTCACCGACGTCGCCTCAGAGTTCGACACGCACACGAAGGCGCCGTTAGGGCTCACCGCGATGCTCCAGGGTCCACTGCCGACGGTGATCGGGGCGCCGGCTTTTGAACTACGAAGGTCGATCGGTGTGACGGTATTGCTGTTGAAATTCGTGACGTACGCCGTGTCACCACTCGGTGTGATCGCGATGGCCGCCGGGCCACTGCCCACTTTGATGGGAGTTTCAAATGTGGGAGGACTGGTGCGCAGGTTGATGGGTCGTACCGTGTTGCCATCGGAGTTCGTCACGTAAGCGGTCGAGCCATCGGGTGAGATGGCGATGCCGAGGGGTCCATTCAGAGGAGGGTTTGAAGCGTGCAAGACCGTGGCGTGTGAAGTGGACGCTTCGATCACGGTGACCGTATTCAGGTTGAGATTCGTCACGTAGACGGTCCCGGAGGCGGCGCCTTGGGGAGCCGCGGACGCCGCAGATGAACTAAGGAAGAACGCCAATGCCGGCGTGAGTAGCATGCACGCCAGTGCCGCCGAAACACGCACGCCCGTCCGGCGACGGCGTTCGTCGGTGTCGGGCGTATTTCTCACGGTGAAAGTCAGGTCGCCTTGAGGACCGCGACGACTCGTCGATTCTGAGCACGACCGGCGGCCGTGGCATTCGTCGAAACGACAACGACGCTGTAGCTCGGAACGATGGTAATGACGACACCGAGGTCACCGAGTGCGGTCAAGTCGGCGGTCAACTTGGCTTCCACCGCTTTGGCGCGATTCAAGTTGAGCGTCGTGTTGAACGCGGGCGTAAACACATTGTCGGTGTAGCCCGTCAAATTGACGGAGGTGAAGCGATTCTTCTTGATGGTCAATGCCATCGCCTGCACTTCCGCCTTCAACTTGGTCGAAAGCGAGAATGAACCTTCAGCGAAAGGAGCGATCGTCACGTTTTGATCCGCGGGCGGTTTGGGTGGCTGCGGCGGTTTCGACACGATGTGGACCGGAGGAAGTGTCGTCGTCGTGGTGGTGGTAGTCGTCGTCGTGGTCGTGGTGGTAGTGGTCGTCGAGGTCGTCGTTGGTGGCGGAGGTGGGGGTGGAGGAGGTGGGGGCAACGTCGTTGTTGTTGTCGTCGTTGTTGTTGTTGTCGTCGTCGTTGTGGTTGTCGTGGTAGTGGTGGTCGTCGTTGTCGTCGTGGTGGTCGTCGGTGGCGGGCACCAGTTCCACCACCAGAAGGGAGGTCCTGGGGGTCCCTGGTCTCCGTGATCATGTGCGCTCATCACGTCGGGATCCCATGGATCACACCGGTCTCGTGTTTGTGTCCCCGTGACGTGTACCGGGGTACGGGTCGTTGCATTGGAGGCGAGGGCCGGCGGGATCACGACGCTGAGGACGACGGCGGCGACCACGAGGATCACGAGGCGCGCCCGTTGGAGGGCGCGAAGTACCGTGCTCACACAGAATCTCAATGTCGTCGCGAATCGACCTTGCATTACGCCTATCCCTAAGGAGGCGACGCGCTTCCTCCGCCCGCTGCCCAAGCTAAAAAACAAATTTTGGTCAATATATCAACAACATCAGCACTTAGCGAAAGGAGTTCTCTCAGTTTTGTATCTCGGGTATGGAACTCGCGAGCCGGCGTAATACCTTATGAGGGTATTGATGTTGATGGAAACAGCACGTTTACCGGTTATCAAGCTCCCTGTGGAGCATCAACGAGACCACGCGCCAAGTCCGACGTCAATGATGGTCCGCACGACGCTCGACACCACCGCCATCCACGCAGTCGGTTGAACCAACTCATCGGGGTCGCGGCGCTGGACGCTCAGTGCGCGTGGCGTTGGGCTCGGAAGCGAGCTCGAAGGATCATGCGAAGCGTGATGAAGACGACGACGATGACGAGATTGGCATTGACCGCTGGTATCCATCGGACCTTCTCATCCTTGACGACGTAGACCCCCACGGGCATGACCATTCCACCAAAACCGCCGCCCGACCCACTAGACGATTCAGCGCCATCATCTTCGTCCGTCGTGTCGGCATTGGCCTCGGGCACCTTTTCCTCGCCGGCACTGCTGGAACCGGCACTGCCCTCGCCGGCGCCCCCACCGCCAGTGACGAGCGCAACGGGAATCACCATCGACCCGTCCTTCTCGTACGCGCTACCAAAGGCCCGCGAGACCGAGAGATTCTGAGCCACTCTGTTCAATAGATCCTGTACGTCCATGGTGCTCCATTCACTAGATGACCATTGGCCACCACACGACTGTACGGTGCGAAGCGAAGGACGTCTATTTGTCGAGTTCAGCGAGGACTTCGCCGATGATCTTGGTCATCTTGTGCGCCGGGAGCGGCTCGCCGCCCTCGGCCTCCGCCACTTCGCCAGAAAAGGCCGCGACCGACGGGTTGCCCCCGATCAGCACGTGGCGCAGTGCCTCGCCGCTCGCCTCAGAGTCGGTGACCTCATCGAGTGCCGCCGCGACATCGTGTTGTGGCGAGTCCGCCACGACGTGGACGACGTGCATCGCCTCCTCACGCCCCGATGCGGTCGACACCGATGGTGCACGGTCAGGATTCTGTTGCGCGTCCCATTCGGCGAGCGCTTCGTTGTAACCACCCTCACCGGGGTGAAGGACACGAGAGGTTGGCACCTCTTCGCCACCGGCGACGTCGGTGCTCGCCACGGCGGCATCCGCATCTTCGTGATGTCGTGTCTCGCGGACCGGGACGATCAGGCTTCCATCTGGGTTTCGTACGATTTCCATAGCAACTCCTCTTGAAGCACGGTGACACTCACCACCAACCTAAAGGGCTCGCGTCGAGGAGCAAACAACGTCGCGTTAACGGACCACGGTCAGCATCGTCGTACGCTGGAAAACGGGATTCAGGGTCCGTGGTCCGACGGACACGATCGAGGGCGGCGAAGAGAGCAACGTGTGAAACTAACGGTGATGTTCGATCGGACCGTTGGTCGTCCGCTCTATCGACTCCATGTACGGCTCTACCGACTCACTCGCGGAGTCATAGGACATCGAAGTCCGGTGGGGCCGATGCTGGTCATGACGGTGAAGGGACGCAAGACGGGGGCATCTCGCTCCGTCACGTTGCTCTACTACGAGACACGAGGCACGTACTATGTCGTGGGCTCGAACGGAGGTCGACCGCACCAACCCACGTGGCTTCTGAATGTTCGAGCGAACCCGATGGTGCACGTCCAGGTCGGCGCCGCTCGATTCGACGCGAACGCTCGTGAGTTAGCCCCGGAAGAACGTGCCAGCGTGTGGCCCGAACTCACGGACTTCTACCCCGGATGGGCGCACTACGAGACACTGACCACACGCCCCATCTCGGTGATTGCTCTTGAGCCATTGCCCACCACCCCGCCCTAGTGCGGGCACACAGTTCCGAAGTGATCATTCCCTCTGCCAGTGAGAGGCTGTGGAAGCAACCGCTCGGTGACGATAACGTCGACGCAAAGCTCAATTGACCGGCTTCAGCGCGTCCGTGTGAGTTCATCGATCGAGCGTGCGACTGCACACGAAAGGACACACCATGGCAACCACTGACTTGGGCGGCACGTTCACGATGGCCGAAGGAGTCACGGTCACCCGGATGGGCTACGGCGCCATGCAACTCGCCGGGCCCGGCGTCTTTGGGCCGCCGAAGGACCGCGATGAGGCGATCGCGGTGCTTCGAGAGGTCGTCGAACTCGGTATCACGCACATCGACACCAGCGACTTCTACGGTCCGTTCGTCACGAACGAACTGATTCGCGAGGCCCTGTCGCCGTATCCAGAAGACCTCGTCATCGTGACCAAGGTCGGCGCCCGTCGAGATGACGCCGGGAACTGGCACCACGCCCGCACACCCGACGAGATTCGTAGCGCGGTGCACGACAACCTCGATCACCTCGGACTCGACGTCCTCGACGTCGTGAACCTCCGCTTCGGCGGATTCGCCCAAGCGGAGCCCGAGTCACTCGAAGAGCAATTCGTGGCGCTCGCGGAGATGCAACAGCTTGG
Source organism: uncultured Acidimicrobiaceae bacterium (assembly GCA_963804305.1). Classification (GTDB taxonomy): domain Bacteria; phylum Actinomycetota; class Acidimicrobiia; order Acidimicrobiales; family RAAP-2; genus RAAP-2. The sequence continues at coordinate 133,160 of CAWDPR010000004.1, forward strand.
ACTCATCCGCCACCTCGGGGTGAGCACGGTCAACGCGGAACAGATCGCCGAAGCGCAGTCGATCGCCCCCGTCGTGTGCGTCCAGAACTTCTACAACCTCGCCCATCGAACCGACGACGAGTTGATCGCTTCCCTTCACGCGCAGGGCATCGGCTACGTGCCGTACTTCCCACTCGGCGGTTTCACGCCGCTGCAGTCCGAAGCCCTCCACGAGGTGGCCGCTCGGATCGGCGAACCATCGATGACGGTGGCGATTGCCTGGCTACTGCAACGTTCACCCAACATCCTCTTGATCCCCGGCACGTCGACGCGCATCCATCTCCGCGAGAACGTCGCCGGCGCGACGTTGACGCTCTCCGAGGATGACGTGGCCCTCCTCGACTCCATCACCCCCGCTGGGGACTAAGGACCCGCAACCTACGCGAGAAGTTTCGCGTAGTACGAATCACCATCGAGATCTTCAAGGAGCCCGGGGTGACTGGGGGTCCAATTCAGCAGCTCGCGCGTCAACCGGTTCGACGCCGGGCTATCGAGCGCGAGGAGCGACGCGAGCCACGTGAAGTGCGCCGCGGCGTCCTCGGGAGCGATTGAGACCACCGGCACGTCGAGGTGGCGGCCGATGACCTCGGCGACGTCTCGAATCGCCACCCCTTCCTCACCCGTCGCGTGCAAGGTCGTTCCCGCCGGGGCATTCTCCAGGGCCAGTCGGAAGAGTTTCGCGGCGTCGAATCGGTGGATCGCGGGCCATCGGTTCTCGCCGTTGCCGATGTAGCCTGAGACGCCCGTGGCTCGAGCCACCGCGACGATGGTCGCCATGAAACCGTTGTCACCATCGCCGTGAACGGTCGGAGCCAGACGCATGATCGACGACCGAACTCCGCGCGACGAAAGCCCGAGCGTGATCTCGGCATTTACGTGGCGGGGCGACGGGCTCGTCACCCCGTGCGTGACGGATGTATCGATACCGTGACCGTCCCCTTCAGTCGCCACCTGACCGGGCGTCAGCCCGAGCACACCCGAGGCGATCACGAACGGGCGGTCCGAACCGGCTAGGGCGTCGCCGAAGGCTTCGATGGCGCGTCGATCGGCGTCGGTCGCACCCTGGAAGTCACCCGAGAAGGCGAGATCGTGCTTGAAGGCGAGATGGATCACACCGTCAGACGCCAGGGCTCCTTCGCGCAGCGTGTCGAGGTCGTCGACCGAACCGCGCAACACTTCGGCGCCCGCGGCGGCGACGGTCGCGGCCGCATCATCGGAGCGGGCGAGGCCGACGATTTGATGTCCCGCGGCGAGTAGTTCCGGCATCACGGCTCGTCCGATCCATCCCGATGCCCCTGTCACAAATACTTTCATGGCTCTCTCCTTCACGTACGAGGTCGCCCCGCGACTGCACCACTCTGATGTCAGTTTCTGTCATCACTATAGCGATGATGTCAGTGACTGTCAACACGAACTACGATGACGTGGTGACGAGATGGCAGCCGGACAGTCGTGGACGACTCGGGCTCGCGGCGCTCGATCTCTTCAGCGAACAGGGTTTTGATGAGACCACGGTGGCGCAGATCGCGCAACGCGCCGGTCTGACCGAACGGACGTTCTTTCGCCTCTTCACGGACAAGCGTGATGTGCTGTTCAGTGGCGCAGAGGCCCTGCAAGACCTCCTCGTCGATGCAGTCAGGAATGCCCCCGCGACCGCTTCGCCCATCGAGGCGGCGTTGTTGGCCCTCGACGGTGCCGCTGCGCTTCTCGACGAACGCCGGGAGTTCGCGCGACGGCGCCACGCCATCATCGCCGCGAGTGGCGAATTGCGAGAGCGTGAACTGATCAAGCTCGCGTCGCTCTCAGCGGCGATTGCCGCGGCGTTGCGCGAGAAAGGGGTCCTCGAGCCCACCGCCAGCCTCACGGGCGAGGTGGCGATCACCGTCTTCAAGGTCGGCTTCGAGCGCTGGGTCGTCCAGAAGGGGCGACGATCGCTCACCGAGTTGATGCGAGACTCCTACCAGGATCTCCAGGCCGTGACCGCTTTGAACTAGAGCGCGATACCGAGACTGATCGTCACGACGTCACCGACGCTGATGCCTTCGGCGGTGCGTACCGACGCTTTGAGCGGCACGACGTACGCGCCGTCCTTCGCGAATAACGACGTCGTGAACCGCGTCGTCCCGATTCGCGCATCGACGGGAATCATGCCCCAGCCATAGGTGACCAGCGCAGCGGTGGACTCGATCTCGGCGCTTTCCTCCTCCGGTACCGCGACGAAATAAAACGGAGAAGGTCCGCGCCACTCGAAGACGTCACCGCTGAACTCGAATTCCACGACGTCAATTTATGTGATGGCACTGACGTGAACGTCGACGCTGCGTTGCGCTAGTGCGCGAGCCCTTGTTTCGAGTCGGCGCTTTCGACACCGGGGCTGAGACAGACCTTTTGGGGCACTTGTTTGGTGAGACTGCAGATGTCGGCCGTGAGCTGGTTTGAGGTCGCGAGTATCGACTGCGTCACGGCATTACTGTGATCACTCAAGTTGCTGGCGATCTTCGCGGCCTTCAGTCCGGCCAACAGCGCCGGGCTGAAACTCGAACCGACCTGCAGGAATCGGTTGCCAAAGTCGACGAAGGGGATGGAACCGGCCGTTATCCCCGGCACGAACTTGGGTGTGTCGTATTTGTTGACGAGGGTTGTCTGTGATTTCGAAAGCGACATGAGCGGCTGATGATTCACATTTTCGAGCTCGACCGCGGTGAAGTTCACGTAGGGCGACGTGAACACGGCGCCAAGGAAATCCAGCGTCGCGGTCTTGGGGTAGATATCGCTCGAGGAGGAGGCGATCGTACTCAAGCCTTGAAACGTCCCGAATCGCAAGAGGGCGATGGCGAGCGACCATCGTTCAGCGGCGCAATAGGGGCAGAACTCCGCGCCCGCGTAGAAGACCTCGGGCTTGGCGTTCGTGCGCAAGACCAACTGACCCTTCACGTGCACGGGAGGTGCGATCGATGAAGCACCAATGGCGTTGAATTCGCTCGCCGGGATGCTCGAGATGTCGTGAAGGATGACGGCGGAGGCGGGGGTCGGCGACGTGCTAGCGGCGCCCGAAGGAGCGGCGGCCATCACGGTCGCGCCCCCCACGAGGAACAGCACGAGGGCCAACCTCGCCGGTACCAAGGATCGGTGCAGCGGTCGACCCGGTGAACTCACCGCCGGGGCGACCGGACGTCGCCACGCGCGAGGACTCTTCACGAATTCAAGTGTGTCACAAGCGGACAGGCCATTGAGTGGCACTACGCACGTCCGATGCCGACAGCGACGTCTGTAACGAAAATCATCGTCGTCAGTACCATTATGAAGACGTTCTTGAAAGACGAATGAGTGCCGCGACAGAAGGAGTTTGCATGAGTAAGACCTACGAGAAGAACCAGTCCGCGATCGAAAAACTGAGTCCGCACCAGTTCGAGGTCACCCAACACAGCGCCACCGAGCCGGCATTTCGCAACGAGTTCTGGGACCACAAGGAAGCGGGTCTCTACGTCGACATCGTCTCGGGCGAGCCGCTGTTCACCTCAACGAAGAAGTTCGACAGCGGATGCGGTTGGCCCAGTTTCACGACGCCGATCGTGAAGGAGAACGTGGTCGAGATCGTCGACCGGAGCCACGGCATGGTGCGCACTGAAGTTCGTTCCAGCCACGGCGACAGCCACCTCGGTCACGTGTTCAACGATGGCCCCAAGGACGAAGGCGGTCTGCGCTACTGCATCAACTCCGCGGCCCTCCGATTCATCCCTTACGCTGACCTCGAAGCCGAGGGGTACGGCGAGTACCGCAGTCTCATCGACGGGACCGCATCGACCGAGGAGGTCGCGCAATGACCGAGAACACCGAGACCGCCATTCTCGCCGGAGGTTGCTTCTGGGGGATGCAGGACCTCATCAGGAAGCGACCGGGCGTCGTCGCCACTCGCGTGGGCTATTCGGGGGGTGACGTGGCCAACGCCACATATCGCCATCACGGTACCCACGCCGAGGCGATCGAGATCGTGTTCGATCCGTCCGTGACGTCGTACCGCGACATCCTCGCCTTCTTCTTCCAGATCCACGACCCCACGACGAAGGATCGCCAAGGCAACGATCGCGGCACGAGCTATCGCTCCGCCATCTACTTCACCAGTGAGCAGCAACACCAGACCGCGCTTGACGTGATCGCCGACGTCGAGGCGTCGGGGCTCTGGCCGGGCAAGGTCGTCACGGAAGTGGAGCCGGCCGGACCCTTCTGGGAGGCCGAACCCGAGCATCAGGATTACCTCTTGCACTATCCCAACGGTTATACCTGTCACTTCCCCCGGCCCAATTGGGTTCTCCCCCACCGCAGCGACAAAGTCGAGGCGTAGCCAAGCACCAGGTCGTTGACGTCACGAGCGGCCTCCGGTCGTGACGTCAACGACGCGGCACCGGGCCAGTACGGTTGGCCCGTGCGTCGATTCAGCCAAGTGGACGTGTTCACCAACGAATTCCTCATGGGCAACCCGGTCGCGGTCGTGCATGATGCAGATGACGTCAACGCCGACGACATGGCCGCGATGGCGCGGTGGACCAATCTCTCTGAGACCACGTTCCTCCTCACGCCGAGCGACCCCAGCGCCGACTACGCGCTGCGGATCTTCACACCCACCACCGAACTCCCCTTCGCCGGACATCCCACCCTCGGGACGGCTCGGGCGTGGCTCGAAGCAGGCGGCGTGCCGCGACGTGCCAACGAGCTCGTCCAGGAGTGCGGCGCCGGACTGATACGGCTACGCCAGCGCGGATCGACGTTGGCCTTCGCCGCACCTCCCCTGCTGCGCACGGGCGCGGTCGATCCCTCTGATGTTCGCGACATAGCACGTGCGCTACAGATCTCGACGAGTGACATCGTCGAAGCGCAATGGGTCGACAACGGTCCCGGTTGGGTCGCGGTCATGCTGCGCGACGCCGATGCCGTGCTCGCACTCGAGGTCGATCGCGAGAGGATCGGTCACTGGCGCATTGGCGCGATAGGTGGCTATCCACGCGGCTCAGAGTGCGACTATGAACTTCGCGCCTTCATGGCCGGTGGCGTCGAGGACCCCGTGACGGGCAGTCTCAATGCGTCCGTAGCCCAGTGGCTCCTTGGTGCCGGCGTGGTCACGTCGGGCTACACGGTATCCCAAGGCACGCGACTGCAGCGACGCGGACGTATCACCATCGAGCAGGAAGATGCTGACATCTGGGTCGCCGGCGAGACCGTGCTTGGCATCAGCGGCGCCGTCGCGCTCTAGAACCTCGAGCCGGTCAACGGTTGGCTCATTCCGAAACCGTGAGAGGGATCGCGCTAGACCGCCGTGAGTCCTCCGTCGACGACGAGCGTGGTGCCGGTCACGTAGTCGGCAGCCGAGCTGACGAGAAAGATCAAGGCGGCGGCGAGTTCGTCGGGCACGCCCGCACGGCCTGAGGGGATCCGGTCGAACCAACTCTCGATGTAGCCTTCGGGGAACTGGTCAGTCATCTCGGAAGGGAAGAACCCGGGCGCCAAGGCGTTCACTCGAATCCCCTTGCGGCCGGTCCACTGGACCGCGAGATCGCGGGTGAGACCTATGAGCCCCGCCTTGCTCGAGGAGTACGCCGCCTGGGGAAGTCCGCCGCTCGCCAGCGCCACGACGCTCGACACGTTCACGATCGAACTGCCCGGTTGCATGACGCGCCCGCAGGCTTGGGCCATCCAGTAACTCCCGTTGAGGTTGATATCGATCACCTCACGGAACTGTTCGGGTGTTTCACGGGTGGCGGGAACGGCGGTGCCAATGCCGGCGTTGTTGACGAGGATGTCCACGTGATCGAACGCCCTCATTGCCGCGTCGACGACGACCTGGGCGTCCTCGGGTCGGGCAACATCGGCGGTCACCACGAGGGCGCGCTTACCGAGACCCTCCACCATGGCCCGAGTCTCATCCAGGCGATTCGTCCGTCGACCGGTGAGCACGACGTCCGCGCCCGCCTCCGCGAGAGCCCGAACGAACGCGACACCGAGTCCTGATGAAGCACCGGTGACGATGGCCACCTTCCCGTCGAGGTGGAACCGGTCCAGGATGGATGTGGTCATGATCACTTCCTTTCGAAGATCACCTTCGGCACAAAGGTGGATACAACTCCTATCACGAGTGGGCGGGGCGCACGTACTCCCGCTGCGTAACCGCACGCCGGAGGTCAACCGGCGACGATACGCACCTCGTAGGTTGGCGAACGATAGCTGCGTCCGTAGCCGGTGTAGGTCGCGTACATCGGCACCGTGCCGACCGGTGGGTCGGGCACGGTCAGGGCGCATTCGCCGAAGGGATTGGGTCGACAGGCCACGACGCGACTCCCGAGGTGTAGTGCGACGAGGGCCGTGGGGTAGATGCCCTCGGCGTTCGCAATGACACCGGTGATCTGCACGCGGACCGGCGCCGGCACCACGGCAGTGGGCGCTGTCGCGAGCAACGTCCACGCTCCCACCGAGATGACGAATTCGGGGTCCGTCGGGGCCGAGTACCCGAAACGATTGAAGGCCTGCGTCGTGACCCAGTAGATCTGATGATTCGCGAGACCCCTGATGATGCAGTTGGGTTCGAAGTAGACCTTGGCGCCGCAGTAGCGGGTCGTGACGCCGTTGGTGATGGCGACGCGGTAGCCAAGAACCGGCGCCGCACCACTGCTCTTGGGCGGGTGCATGTAGGTCCACACTTCGCCGTTATGGATGTTGCCCGACACCTGCTGGGGAGGGGAAGGGGCCGTCGCGCGACAGTTGGCGTCGCTTCGAGAAAGTGCGATGTCGCCCGCGGCATCGACGGCGACGTAGCGTCCCGCGCCGTAGGCGATCGACGTCCACGTGGACGGGCCAGGCGTCGATACAGCGCTCTGGGTCCACTGTTCGCCAACGCCTGATGAGATGATCGACGCGGTGGTGTCGGTTGGTTGAGCGGCGAGCGACGCTTGACCAGCGGCGACGAACGACGCGCATCCGTACGCCGCCGCGTCGACGTTCTGAGCCGGTGCGTATCGGTGGAGGGACCAGACGTAGCCGTACACCGACGTCGCCACGTACCCGGCGCCCGTCGCCGATCCGAAAGCGATGAAGTTCCCGTCCCCGTAGGTGACGGCACTGAAGTGCAGACCGCCGGGAGGTGGCGGCTCGGCTCCGGTCAAGGGTTGTCGGATCAGACTCCAGCGCAATCCATCCAAGGACATCATCACGTCGCCCTCACTTGCGTCGACGGCGACGAATCGTCCGTCGCCGTACGTGATGGAGGTGAAGTCATCCTGAGGTCGCCAGAACCGACGGACCCACGAGATCCCGTCGACTGAGGTGGCGACCGTGCCGACGGCGCTGACCGCGACGAAGAGACCGTGACCGTAGGCGACGCCCGACCACTCACCGCTCAGGCTCGGATGACCGGCCTGTTGGGGCGTCCCGGGAGGGCCCGATCGTGTCGACCACTGGACACCATTGTCGGACACCATCTCGCTCGGGTCGACGTTCGCGGAGGACAACGCCACGAAGCGGCCGGCACCGTAGGCGGCACTGTGCCACGAACCCACTGGCACCGAGTGCTCGTTCCACGTAGAACCGTTCGATGAGGTGTCCAGTTGTCCGCTCGGAGCGAAGGCGAGCCACTCACCGTGCAGAAAGGCCACCGAGGACCAGCCGCCGGCGGGCGCCGATGACTGCGCCACTGTCCACGTCGACAGGGCCGAGGCCGGAGTCGTGGCGACAGGAAGTACCGTGGCGATGACGCCAGCGAGAAGCAAGGACGCGCCGACCAGTGACGACTTGTTCGATGATCGAATCATGTGCCCTCCAAAGACCCGAAACACCATTCTCGCGACCGGAGTGCACAGAGCTGTCTATGTGGCCTCAAGGTTTACCCAATTCACTGCCGGACCAACCGTCCAGCGTCGATCGTGCCGGGGCCGCTGTGAGGATCTGCGGTAGGTTGACGACCTTGCGATTGCGCGACGGTTGTGGGGAGCTTGAAAGGAGACGGCGATGATCGTCGCCCTCGTCATTCTCGCCCTCATTGCACTCGCGATCTACTGGCTCACGCGGACGTCTGAGGCGACGCGATCGGGGGGCACCTCACTCCGGCGGACCGCGGCGAGTCACATCAACGCCAACGGCAGACCCAAGCGCGGCTACGCGACCATGGACGAAGCCCGCGACGCAGCGAAGAAACAGTCGGCAGCGACGAACCAGTCCATGAGCGCCTACAAGTGCGGTACCTGCAAGCTCTTCCACATCGGCCATGCGTAAGAGATCATTGGATCGACAAACAATCTGTCGTCAAGCGTCGAATTGCAGGAAGAGACGGTTGGCGTCAGGCACGGCGCCCGGTCGATATCAAATCCTCGCGGCGATCAACGAAGTGCAGACCGACAACACCGCCGCAAAGTCGTACGTGCCGCCGTCGCGACGAAGTGTCATGATGCTGACGTCGACTATCCCAGCCTCGTGAGCACATTGCGCGTGACCTGTTCGATCTGAGGATCGCGCTGCGCGAGGCCGTGTGCCCAATCGGTCGAACCTGACGTCACCACCGTGGCGCCCGCGTCATTGCGGTAGGCGCCCAAGACGGCGTGGCCGTGACGGATGCGCTCCATCGCCGCAGGGTCGCGCGTCCCAAAGACCCGAGACGCGATGTACTCCAACTCGCTCGGTTCGCCGGGCGCCGGTGGGCGAGGCGCGGTCTCGCGAGTGAAATGTTGCGTCGGGCACGTGCCGAGAATCTCGAATGTCGCCGGCGTGAGGTCCTCGCCCGTCGGATACGGGAGTCCGTCTCGATAGGTGAACGCGCAGCCGTCGCACTCGTAGCCGACGACGGTCGCGGAGTTCCCGAGCACGTCCCCATAACCCAGTCCCGTACCGTCAAAGATCCAATGGCCCGCTCGGTGCACGGTGTAGCCGCCTAGACCGGCCGTCACGTTGCGACCGATGCGGTGATAGCCGCCGCGCGTGAAGGTCACGCCCGTCATGGTGTTCTCGGGTCGACCCACGAGCACGTCGGACCAGAAGGTCGTCACCTCAGTTTCGCGCGGCGTCCCCATAAGGGGGTCACTCTTGAAGAACCCCTTGTAGCCCACCATCACGTCGCGGTCATCGCCCTCGATCCGCACCTGCCACAGCGAGGTGTTCCCCGAGAAGAAGGCCGCGTTGCCGCCTCGCGCGATGAACCCTTCCACGGTGTCGCGCATTGCCTTGGACCAATACTCGTCGTGACCGACGGACAAGTAGAGGCTCGCCCCGTCGAGAACCTCGGGATGCTCCTCCAAGTCGGCGTTCGTACAGACACCGATCTCGAACCCTTCGCGCTCGGCCCACGCAATGAAGGGCTGCTCCCAGTCGGGCCATCCAGCAGACCCCGCGTAGCTCGACAGGTGGTTCAGCTGGATGTAGCCCACGTGAGCGGCGTTCTGGGGATCAGGTTCGCCAGTCCCGGTCACCCGCCGACCCTTCCCCAGGGGCTTGTGCAGATAGCCCGGCGACATGGGACGCCGCATGGACACGTGCGTACCGCCGGTGTAGAGGTTCGTACCCCCGAAGTCGTTGTAGGCGTTCCACGTGTTCGTCGCCAGGGCGAGGACGATCCGCTCCTTGGACGTGGGTCGAACGACGAAGAAGGCGTACTCTCGGCGCACCTTGTCGCCGACGTCAATCTCCATCACGACCTCGTAGTAGCCCGAGCGCCAGGACGTGGCGACGTCGAGTTCCGTCGCCACCGGCCACCGGCAACCCGACGAGGAGGCGTCCGCCGGTACCGGGTGCTCGCCAGTTGGAACCGAAGGCGCACGGTAGACGACGTCGCGATGTCGGCCGACCCGCGCGACCTCGACGCGTACCGGACGTGATCCTGACGACGACATGTGGAGCCCGACCTTCTCCCCCGGAACGACCGATTGCGGCCAGCAGTACCCGGTGATCGTCTCTCGCGCCATGGTTCGACTGTACCGACACCGCGAGGCGGCCACCAGCAACGGACGAACGGCTGCGATGACGCGAGCCCGACGTCGCTCAGGCGGTCTGCTGCTCGAACGCGGCGATCACCAGCAGCCAGGCCGCCGTGATCATGTAACAGGTATTGGTGACGATGGCGATGGCCACGATGTAAAGACCGAAGGGATGCCCGAGGAGATAGAGGGTCGCGCCGACCATCTCGGTTAGGTGGACGAGCGTGCCGCCAACGATCCGGGTGAACCTTAGGCCGTAGCCCTTGGCGATGGCCATCGCGTAGCCCCGACCAAAGACGGCGAGCGAGATGCTGGCCACCACCAACAGTTCGGCACCAATGGCTTCATGACTCTGCGAGGCCATGAGGACGAGGGCGCAGCGCATGAAGACGAGCGCCAAGCCGCTGAGGGTGTTGATGGCTCGGTAGCGATGCGTCGGGTCGATGGCGATCACTCTGAGATTGAGCGACATGGCCACGAAGACCAGGCCGGTCAGTGTGACCGCACCAGTCCCCACCAAGAGGAAGAAGTCCGTCCATTGGCCCAGGTGCACGACATTCGCCGCAATCATGGCAAATTGTAACTTGTGGACGGTTGGAACTCGCGCGTCGCACGCGCACGAGTCACCACGTCGCTCGCTTCAAGTGCGCTCGGGCGTTGCGACACTCAACAACAGAGGAGATACCGGCGCCCTACCCCTCGGGGAGTTGCCCAAAATCACTCTTGGCTTTGCGGTACCAGCCCATGCCCTTGATGGGGTTCTTCCAACGACCCTTCATATCTTTCGCGGCATGTTCGTGTTCGGCGTCGCCCTTGGCCACCATCTCCTTCAAGTGTCGATCTTGTGCCTTGATCACCTCGTCGGCGCTGTCCCCGCGATGAGGTAGGTCGCACGGGCCCCCAAGCTGTTTGCACGTCATGGTCTTCACGGTGCTGACTTCCTTTCACGTCGTCGATGAGGTCGACGCCTTGCTATCAACGTACTCATTCGTGACGCCTACAACGGGGGCTCGAATCGCCGTCGACTCACTGCAGCGTCCACGTTGACCGCAGGAGAATGCCCGTCGGTCAGAAGATGAACGGCAGGAGCATCTTGGTTCTGCGCTTGTAGGCCGGATAGGCGTCGGGGAACTGCTCGCTCAGGTAGCGCTCCTCGACCGTTGCGCTGTAGATGAAGTAGACGCCGGCGAGCACCACGGCCAGCAGGCCCGACCAACTCAACGCGACCGCCGTGCCGACGCCCGCCAGCAAGATGCCCGTGTAGATGGGGTGTCGGACGAAGTGGTACGGACCGCTCGTCACCAGTTCTGGTTCGTCCTTCTGGGACATGGGTACGCCCCAGTTACGTCCGATGTGGAGCCGGGCCCAAATCGCGAAGGACAAGCCGAGGACGAAGAGGGCGAGACCAAGACCGCCTCGCAAGGGGTCGGCGTTGGCGCCGTTGTGACGAAAGGCTCCCGTTCGAATCAGGACGATCACGGCGATGAGGATGACTCCCCTGATCCGCAGTTCGCGCGACCAGGGGACGCGGCTCCTCTTCGTGGAGAAGGCGGCGATGAGCCAGTAGAGCCAAAACGCCGCCCAACCGATGGCGAAGATGAGTTCAACCGCGTGCATTTACCAATACTCCCACCGAGGAGCAGCGAACTTCGACCCTCGCGTCGCGACGGACGCCGCGGCGTCTCGAATGAGGGGAACCCACGGCCAACGATCTGGCGGTCGGGTCGATGACTCAGTCGTCCGCGTAGCGAGCAACGGTGAAGGCGATGGTCGTGGGGACGCTCAGCGTGAAGACCACCAGCATGCAGGTCACGATGAGTAGCGAGGCCCCCCGCGTGTGATCGCGCACGAACGCGAATTCGATCATCGCCGCGGTCACCAGATCGGCGAAGATGGCCCACTTGAAGACCTTGAGGAACGTCGTGCGGGAAAAGTTCTTCAGGCTCGCGAGGAGTACTCCCGCGGCGAGAAGCAATAAGGCGCCCGCCACGAGCAACGCCGCGGCGGCGCCGAGGGGTGCCTTGCGCGGTGCGTACGACGCCATGAGGATCCCCCCGATGATCACCATGGCGAGCGCGCCGGTACTGAGCCAGCCAATCGGTGGGAAGGAACGCTCCGCGCTCGCGAGCGCCGGCGCCGTCTCGTCGACACTCATTGGGTCGCCACCCGGGTCATGATGACCAACGTCGCGACTTGCATCAGACCGGTGATCCCCGCGGTGTAGATGAATCGCTTCATGAGTCGCCCGATGAGTTCGCCGTTGGGCACCGGTTTGTTCATCTCGAACAGGACGGCGATATTCGCCGGCTCCAGGATGCCCAGTGCGATCACCGCCATCACGCCGACGACGCAGAACGAGGCGATGAGCCACGGGTGATTCGGACTCTTCGCGTAGAGGTTCCCCATCTTGCGCGCGATCTGGAAACCGGTCGCCAGGGTCATCATGACCACGGTGGGCATGATGATGACCATCTTGGGCATGAATCTCGCCGAGAATTCGGCACGGGCGGGAATGGAGAGCCGGCCCAGTATCGGACCGAGCACGAGGCCGACGAAGAGGTCGATCCCGGTCCACAGTCCGCCACCGGCTACGTGACAAAAGACCAACGCCCACTGCCAGTTCCCGGCGATGGACACCGTCACGAAGATCACCGCCGCCGCCGCGATCGGCAGACCCTTCAACGGGACGATCTGGATCTTGGCCCGATCGTGGGGTGGTCCCGCCGACCGCGGTGCGACGTCGTTGACGGTATCGGTCATGATCGCCCCCGAGCAACTGGTACCTGAACGTTGCCAATGTATCCGATGGTCTGTCCCACCGCTACTACTCGTGGCCGTTCACGCGGGGATCCACACGACGCCGCCACCTTGATCGTCGCTTCGTGCGCGGCGGGTGGTTACGAGTCCTCGAGTTCCTCGAGGAGGGCGCGCGTATCGATGAGTGAGGACGTCAAGATCTTGCGCGCGACGTCGAGGAGTTCAAAGATCATGGGATTGGCGACCGAGTACACGACGCTCGTGCCGACTTTTCGGGTCTGAACCAGGTTGGCCCGGCGCAAGACCGCCAACTGCTGAGAGAGATGCGACGCCTCGAGGCCAACCTCGGGCACGAGGTCGCCCACCGAGCGCTCGCCCTCTCGCAACACCTCGAGGACTCGAATGCGAGCCGGGTGACCGAGGGTCTTGAAGAGCTCGGCTTTGATCTGATAAATGGGCGTGTTGGTCATTGACGTGCCTCTCATGGTCTACAGGTCATTGCCCGCGTAGGACAGGTTGAAACTCTTGTTCACGAGCGGGAAGTCGGGGACGATCGTGTCGGCGAGCGACACCGCGAGCGCGGGCCAATTGAAGAAGGACGGATCCACGACTTTGACGCGCGTCACCACGCCGTCTTCGACCTCGACGCGATGGACAATCGCCCCGCGCCAACCTTCGACGATCCCCGATCCCGAGCCAGAACGGGCCGACACGCAACCTTCGATCGATTCGTCAAGATTGCCCGGTCGAGTGCAGAAGTCGCGCAGGAGGCGCAGCGACGTGGCGACCTCGTCGACGCGCACGTCGAAACGCGCATTGACGTCCCCTTCGCTGGACGTCGAGGGAGCGAAGCCCGCCATCTCGACGTTCGCGGGATGCGCCACTCGAGCGTCGTAGTTCGAACCCGACGCGCGCGCGGCCACGCCGAGCACGCCCATCTCCTCGGCGTCACCGGCGCGGAGTACTCCGGTCCCGAGGAATCGGTCCATCACGGTGCCTTGGCCCCGAGCGAGAGCCACGAGTTCGTCGAACTGGACCGCGATGGCGTCGAGTTCACGTGCGTCGGGCATCACGATCACCTGGGCACCTCCGACCTTCACTCCTCCGCGTAACAGGCGATGCCCGCTCACCGCGCGATTGAGTCGCAGAAGTCGCTCGCGAAGTGTGAGTGCCCTCGCCTGGGCCAATCCGAAGCCCACATCATTGCAGAGCGATCCGATGTCCGCGACGTGGTTGTAGAGGCGTTCTAACTCCACGAGCACGACGCGCAACTCCTCGGTCCTCGCCGACACCGTGACGTCGAGCGCCTCTTCCAGTGCGCGCGCGAAGGCCAAGGAGTGGCCCACGGCGCTGTCGCCGGATATCTTTTCCGCGAGCTCGACCCCCCATTGGAGGTCACGACCTTCAAAAAGGCGCTCGATCCCCTTGTGCACGAACCACAATCGCGCCTTCATCTTCAAGATCGTCTCGCCGACCACCGAAAAGCGGAAGTGGCCCGGTTCGATGAGACCGGCGTGGACGGGTCCGACGGGGATCTCGTAGACACCGAGACCCTGTACTTCGACGAACGGGTACGACGCGGTGTCCTCGCTCATCGACATGGACGTCGGTGCATCGCGTCGCATGGGGTGCCAATCATCGGGCCAGTGTTGGTGCAGGACGAGGCGATGAGGTGACGGATGTCCGATCGGCTCGACCCCGAAGACGTCGCGCATCTCTCGTTCGAAGCGGCCGGCGGGGAACGAAAGCGTCGCCAGCGAAGGCACGCGCGGCCGCTCCGCGTCAGTGGTCGCGACGAGTTCGATACGTCGGTCGGGAGGTCCCGTCACGAAGAGATAGACGACTCGGATCGTCGCACCGTCGTCGACCGCACTGATCAGGGCGAGGCGGTAGCCACGGGTCGAGCAACGTCGAGGCCAGCACCTTGAGTTCGGACTCGGCGACCGGTACCACCGCTCGCAAGCGACCGGGGCGCGCGAGTAGTTCCGTGACGGTGTCGATGGCGCTCACAGTGCCACCACGTGCGCCGCCGCGTGCAACAGCGAGCCGAGCGGCCACACCGAGACGCCGATGAAGGCGCACGCCACCAGTGCGCCGATCAAGGGCACCGCGACCAACGCGGGGGTCATGGCCGGGGTCTCGTCCCCATTGGGACCGAAGAGCATCGCTCGACCGTGCGACATCATCGCTCCGAAGATCACGGCCATGCAGACGAGTGACAGCCCGGCCGCCCAGCCGAGACCGACGCGAAATTCAGCGCGCAGCATGTTGAGCTCGCTCACGAAGAGACTGAACGGCGGCAGGCCTAACAACGCCACCAGGCCAAAGGCGAAGATGCCCCCCACGACGGGACGGCGACTGAGCAAGGCGCGAATGTCCTTGATCTCGCTCGAACCCTCGCCCAACACGATCTCTCCCGACGCGAGAAAGAGCACGCCCTTGGCAATGCCGTGGCCGAGGATGTGCAGGAGGACGGCGGCGATCGCCAACGTCGAGCCGGCGGCCGCTCCGAGCGCGATCAGTCCCATGTGTTCGACGCTGCTGTAGGCGAGCATCCGTTTGTAGTCGCGCTGACTCAGCAGGAGCGAAGAGGCGACGACGAGTGAGAGCAGCGCGACGATGACCAGGAGTGTTCGGGCGAACTCCGGTCCGAGCGCACCATCGGCGATCACCTTGAAACGCAGGATCGCGTAGAAGGCGACGGTGAGCAGGACCCCGGACATCAGCGCCGAGACGGGAGCGGGCGCCTGACTGTGCGCGTCGGGCAGCCAACTGTGCATTGGTGCCAGGCCGACCTTGGTCCCGAAACCCAGCACGATCAACGCGAAGGCGAGACGCATGACGCCCGGGTCGAGTCGATGTGATTGGGCCACCAGTGACGTCCAGTCCAATGCCGCGCTCCCGTGACCCGTGGCGTGCAACGCCGCCAGGTACACGAGGACGGTCCCGAGGAACGCGAGCGCGATGCCCACCGAGCAGATGACGATGTACTTCCACGACGCTTCCAATGACCCGCGCGTACTGCGGTGTCCGACGAGGAATGTCGTCACGACGGTGGTCGCCTCGATGGCCACCCACATGACGCCCAGGTTCGCGGCGAGCACCGCGAGCAGCATGGTCGCGAGGAAACCCTGTATCAACACCGCGTAGAGCGACGCGTGTCGACGGGTGCAACGCCTCGCCGCAATCTCGGCCTCGAGGTAGCGCACGCCCTGCAAGGTCGCGAGGAGGGCGATGGCGCCGATCACGATGACCATGAACGCACTGAGGGCATCGGCGCGCAGGAGGCCAGTGTCGGTGACGGCGGCGTGTGCGTGAACCACGTGGATGGCGAGGACGATGCCGGCCACCACCACGAGCAACGCCGACACGGCGCCAGCCCATCCGATCGACGTTCGCCACGGCGTCAACGAAGAAATCGCGGCGCACAGTACCGGTACGAGGAGAATGAACCACAACATCAGTCGTGCAGCTCCGAAAGTTGATCGAGGTCGAGTGAACCCAGACGAAGCCGCATCTGCGTGGCGAGCACCTGGAGGACCACGACGATCAGCAGCACGTCGAGCGACGCCCCCAGCTCCACGATGAGCGGGACCCCCGCGGTCGCGAGGAACGCCACGAGCGCGATGCCGTTGTCGACGAGAAGCAGGCCCACGATCTGGGACACCGCCTTTCGCCGCGTCGCCAGGGCGAAGAAGCCGATCAGCATCGCCGCCATCCCGTAGGGGATGAACGGGCCGGTCGAGCTCGACGCCAACGCCGTCACCGATCGCGACGCGGCGACGGCGAGGAAGATCAAGACGCCGGCCGCCACCAAGGAGGCGGGCACGTTCACGAGCGGTTGCGTCTCGCGACTCGAGGCGTCGTGACGCACCACTCTCGTGATCAACGTCGGCACGACCACGCCCTTGGCGACGAGTACCAACACCGCGACCACGATCAGACCGCTGTCGTGTCCGTGCACCCCGAGCGTGAGCGCCACGAGCGCGAGGGCGATGCCCTGTACGGCGAGCGCACGAACGATGGCGAGCAGAGACCGGCGCCAAAGCGTGACGACGGCGCACAGCACGACGACGGCGCAGCCGAGCCCGAGGGCGCTGATGAACGTGGAGTGGTTCACTTGGCCACCACACCGCTCACGACACCGAGCAGGGCCAGGACGAAGGCACCGGCCAAGAGTTCGGGGAGCCGGAACAGTCGAACCTTGGCGATGAAGACTTCGACGAAGGCGATGGCGCTCGCGACGAAGGCGAGTTTGGCGCACAGCACGACGGTCGAGAGGACGAGAGCCGCGCTCGAGTTCGACGTCGCGATGCCCCATGGCAGTATCAGATTGACGAACACGCCCAGCAAGAGGGCCAGGCGCATCGCTTCGCCGAGCGTCACGAGGGCGAGGTCGGGCCCCGAGTATTCGAGGACCATCGCTTCGTGGATCATCGTGAGCTCGAGGTGCGACGCGGGGTTGTCCACCGGGAGCCGTCCACTCTCGGCGATGATCACGATGAGGAGTGCCGCGACCGCGAAGAGGCGCGCTGGCGAGATGATCACGCCGGGGTGGGCCAGTGTCGCGCGGATGATCACCGGGAAGTTCGACGAGTGCGCCGAGATCGAAAGGGCGAGGATTGTCACCAGCAGCGCCGGTTCGGCCAGCGCGCCGATCGTCACCGCCCGGCTCGAACCCATGCCGCCGAAGGCGGTGCCGGTGTCGAGCCCCGCGAGCGCGAGAAGTGTGGAACCGAGCAGCAGGAGGTAGACCACGACGAAGAGGTCCGACCCGGTAGCGAACGCGGGCCGCGAAGCGACGAGCGGCGTCATGACCGACGCCACGGTGACGGTCGCGACGAGCACCACCGGAGCGAGAGGAAAGATCCACGACACGAACTGTGGACGTAGTCGCTCTTTTCGCATGAGCTTGCGGAGGTCGCGCAGTGGCTGAAGGATCGGCGCGCCGACGCGACCTTCGATGATGGCGCGGACCTTGCGCATGAGACCGAGCAGGACGAGACCGCCCGCCGCGACGATCACCACTTGCAGGGCCGCGACCCCCGCGAGACCAACGTCGTGCAAGAGCCTCATCCGATCACCGCGATGACGACCAGGGTGACGACGAGTGCGAACAGGCCGTACGCCAGGTATCGGTGCACGCTGCCCGGTTGGAGGCGACGGGCGAACTGACCCCAACGGCGGACCGCTCGGATCACCGGGTCGTAGAGCGCGTGCTCCACCCGGTCATCGACGTGGCTCCGATAGGACATCGCCTCGACGACGAAGCGAGACTCGGCGGCGTGGCTGACGTCGAGGTCGTGCACCGGACGCAGCACGTCGTCAAAGACGCGTTGCACCGGTTCGGCGAACGAGGTCGCGGTGTACTGCATCCTCGCGGTCACCAATTCACGACCACTTCCCCACGCCTCGGTGACTCGGACGCCGCGACGACGCGCCAGTACTCCTCGTAGTGTCACGACCAGGACGATGGCGAGTACCAGGCACGCCGCCAACACGGTGGGCGCGAGCACGGCGTGGACGTGCACCAACTGGAGCTGGAGACCGTGGGTCACCGGCGCGGAACCAACGCGTGGCAATGACGTTCGCACGGCGCGTTCGACTGCGGGCAGGATCGTCATCGGCGCAACGCCCCCCACGACACACATCAGGACGAGTAGGCCCAGTCCGGTGCGCATGCTCGGCGCGACCTCGCGGGCGTCGTCCGCTCCGTCAGATCGCGGACGTCCCAAGAAGCCGATCCCCGCCGCCTTCACGAACGCGACAATCGTGAGCCCGGCCGTCAGGGCGAGCGCGGCGATCGCGACGGGAATGGCGATGTCACCGACGGTGCTGCCCAGGGCGACTCCGTGCAGGAGACTCTGGAACAGGAGCCACTCCCCGACAAAACCATTCAGCGGCGGCAACGCGCAGATCGATGCCGCCGCAACGAGGAAGAGGGCGCCCGTCTGGGGCATACGCCGCAGGAGGCCCCCGAGCTCATTGAGGTCGCGCGTCCCCGTCGCCGCTTGCACCGAACCGGCCGCGAGGAAGAGCGCGCCCTTGAAGAGTGCGTGATTGATGAGGATGAAGAGCGCCGCCACGAGACTCAACGCCCCGAGACGTCCGTGACCGGTCGCCGTGAACAGCCCCGAGGCCCCGAGCGCGAGGAGGACGAGGCCGATGTTGTCGGTCGTGGAGTACGCCAGCAGTCGTTTGAGATCCGTGCTGTTCGCCGCGTACAGGGAGCCGTAGAGTGCCGACACGGCACCGAGCGTGAGGACGACCAGCCACCACCACACGGGTCCGCCACCCAACAAGACATTGCCGAACAGGACGATGCCGTAAACCCCGAGTGCGACCATCGCTCCGGACATCAGCGCCGACACGGGACTCGGCGCTTCGGGGTGTGCTCTCGGCAGCCAGACGTGGAACGGGACGACCCCCGCCTTCGAGCCGAACCCGACGAGCGCGAGCAGGAAGATCACTGCGCGCGAACCTGGCGAGAGTCCTCGCGTGTGCGCCTCGAGGGCCGCGAAGGTCTGAGAGCCGGAGTGGTTCGCGAGCACGAGGAACGCCGCCAGGATGAAGGCCGCACCGACGTGCGTGATGACGCCGTACCAGACGCCCGCGCTGCGAGCTGCCTCTCGGCGAGCCTGATCGGTGAGCACGAGGATGAGCGAAGTGAGCGCCATCAACTCCCAAAGGAACATGAAGGTCGCGACGCTGGCGGCCGCGGGAACGAGGAGCAGCGCCGTCACGAACATCGCGTAGCCGCTCGCCGTCAATCGTGCGGACATCGCGTGACGCGAATAGCCGACCCAATAGAGCGTCGCCGGCATCGCTACCAGCGCCACGAGTACGACGAAGAGAGCGCCCAGGGGACTGAGCGCCAACGTGGCGCCAGTCAACGGGAGCACCTCAATCGAATGCCACGACGCGTCGTGTCCGGTCGTCAGCACACCGATCGCCGCTGACAACTCGATCGCGCACGCAGCGATGACGAGTGACGCCGTCACGGGCACTCGCCAGCGCGGTGCGAGCGCCGCACCTGCCGCGGCCGCAGCGAGCCCCACGAGGGTCCCCGCTACCAAGAGGAGTCCCGTGGTCAACGGCGGGTCAATCCGCGAAGTGCTTCGATGATGATCGTGGGGTCGGGTGGACAGCCCGGGATGGTGACGTCGACGTCGATGACCTCATCGACGGATCCGATCACCCCGTAACCGCCCCGAAAGACGCCGCAGTCGCGGGCGCAGTCGCCGAGCGCGATGACGACGCGGGGATGAGGCATCGCTTCGAGCGTCTTTCGCAACGGCCCGACCATGTTGTGCGTGACGGGTCCGGTCACCACGAGCCCGTCAGCGTGACGTGGTGACGCGACGAGCCGAGTGCCGAATCGCTCCGCGTCGTAGACCGGCCCGAAGGCCGAAGTGATCTCCAGTTCGCATCCGTTGCACGATCCGGCGTCGACGTGACGCAGTTGCAACGAACCCACGAACGCACTCGGTCCCGCGACCGCGCCAAGGTCGACGCTCAGTGGTTCGGTGACTCGGCGGGCACCGCGCACGGCCCGCCAGGCACTCGCGAAGGAGATCACCGACTGTGGGCGATCATCGGCGTATACCTGTCAATATCATAATATTATCATTATGTCATACTCACGGGTTCCGGTGTCCGACTCGTGCGGTAGCAATCCATAGACGGGTATGCAGGTCGTTAGATGACGCCGGCGCCGAAACGGCGGCCGCTGATTCGTTCAATCTTGATCTTCACCACGGCACCGGCGATATCGGTGACCCCCGACCGAGCACCCAGCACGCTGAGAAGCTGATCGACCACCGCTGGCTCAGTGGTAGCAGAGGCGATTCCCTGCACCAAAACGCTCCAACCGGAATGGCCGTCGGGCTGATACGAATCGACCTCGAAGGCCACAACGTGATTCGATGTCGCGGCCCGCAACTTCGTTCCAGGGCTCGTCTGGAACACGACAAAGCCATCAACCACCGCGAAGTTGACGGGCAGGATAACGGGCAGCGACCCGACGGTAATGCCGACGCGTCCGACCGGTTCGTTGGCGAGAAGCGTCAAGCATTCTGATTCATCCAACTCGGCCAGTGGTTCAGACATCGAAAGACCTTTGTCGAAATCTCGATTTCGCCGCTAGGGCCAAAGGTCCCATTTGACGTGCTCGAAGCCTCGTCACTCACCTTTGCAGGTCGGGGATGGTCGAGGCAGTTCGATCGATTAGTGCGGTATGGCCACGACCTTGGGCACGCCGACCCTATCGTCCAGCGCCCCGCCGCACGTCCGGACCAGCAACACCGCACATCCCACGTTGGAGATCGTCTCGGCGGAGAAGAGCACGTGCAATACCCCCACAATGCTGAGCAGCGCGGCAAGACTTCCGAGCACCTGCACCCAGAGCACGGCCCGAGCCCAGGAGACGTCGGCTAATTGACGAAAAAGCCAATACGCAGCGACACTCATGAACACGACGAGCACGGCACCAAAGCCGTAGTGGATGTATTTCAACACCGCGTCCAGTGAGTAAAAGTAAGTACTCACCAGCACGAAGAACGTGACGGCGCTGTAGGTCAAGAGCAGTTTGCGTACCTTCTCGGAGCGAACGCCACCGCCGCCGCACGCTCGTGCGGCACGCATGTTCGCGCACGCGAGCACTACCCAAGCGATGGTATAGAGCACAGCCGTCTTTACGTGGACGCCGTACTCGCTGATGCCGCCTTCATGTCGAGCGAGCACGTATCCCGGATGAAGCGCGACGCTCACCCCCATGAAGAAGAGAAACGCAACTTCTCCAAATACGACCCATTGCACTGCACGCAGCCTGCTATTCACATTTGCTCATCAGCTACCTCAACGCTAACGGCTGTCACGCTGACTCACGCAAGGTCCTCGAAGTCGTCATCCGGCTGTTACACGCCCTCGACTAGGAACTTCAATCGTCAGAGTGCCAGATGGAGGCGCAGCGCCTCGTCGAGTGCGGCCATTAATCCTTGAGGGACTTCTCCGATTGTGGATCCAAGTCGTTCAACGGATATGGAACGGACCTGTTCTGCCTGAGCCTTGGAGTCGTGCGCCAGTCCGGTCGCGTTCGCTGGAAGAATTACTTGGAAGGGATAGACCCGAGAGATGTTCGAGGTCATTGGCACAACGGTGATGACGCCGTGGCCAGTTCGCTCCGCAGCAACGTTCGCACCGTCGTTGCTGACAATGACTGCGGGCCGTCGTTTGTTGGCCTCTCCGCTCTTCGCAGGCTCAAGATCGACGAGGTGAATCTCCCCTCGGTGCACTACTTCAAACCATCTGATGCAGTCGTATCCCAAAGTTGTTGGTCGTCGTCTCGCCACTCGGCCCAAGCACTTTCGTACGCGCTAGCTAAGCCCGTCGCTCTGAGCAGTCGGACAGCCCTATGAAGTGCGGCCGAGCGAGATGGCAGCCCTTTCTCGCTGGCGTACGCGTCGAGGAAGTTAACGTCCTCTTCCGGCAAACTCATACTTACTTTCATACTTTGATACTACCGAGAGTATCCGTCTGGGGGGCCTAGTCGAAGAGTGGTGTGATCCCGTTTCCGGTTGATTGCGCTGCGAGATTCTCTCAGGAAAGAACGAAGGCCCAGGGTTCCCCTGGGCCATCGACTTCGATTATGTACTGCTTGGTGGCGGGGGCAAGATTTGAACTTGCGACCTTCGGGTTATGAGCCCGACGAGCTACCAGACTGCTCCACCCCGCGTTGCGTGAACAACTCTAGCGGTTCTTGATGCACCTCTCATCGTCGCCCACTATGACTGGCAACAAGCTCGTCAGGTCGAGTCAAACGAATTACGTCGCCTTGGATTTTTTCGAGGGAATTGACGTGGTCGTCGTAGTTGTCGACGACGTCGTCGTGCCCGACGTTCCTGAGAGCGCCGCCTGTGCGAGTTGCAACTCGTGGTTCATCGCGTTCACCTTCGACTGGTACTCGCCCAAATGTCCGGCGCTGAGTGCAGTCTGCGCGGCGGTGTAGTCAGCCGCCGCCTGGGTCAGGTAGTAGGAGGCACTCTTTCCGGTCTGGGTGCCACCACCGGGATTCGTCGAGCCACCCGATCCGGTATTGATGCTCGCACCGAGGACGTCCGAGAGAGCGCCCGCGAGCGTGGGCTCAATCGCGACGTCCTGGTTGAAGACGGCGATGACGTAGCGCAACTGCGGCAATGGATTCGACGTACTCGTCACGTACAGCGGTCGGATGTACAGAACGCTCTGGTCGAGGGGCACCATCAAGTTGTTCCCCAACAAGACACTCGACCCGTGCTGGTCGAGCAGCGTGGTGATCTGGGCGGCCTTGCTGTTCTGTTGGATCTCCGAGTCGGCCTGCACCGGCCCGGTGACCGAGGTCCCTCGAGGGGTCACGTAGACATGCAGTTGTCCGTAGTCATCGGGGTCACTCGTCGCGATCATGAACGCCGTGAGCCCCTGGACCGTCGTCGAGTTGCCCGCGGGCACGTAGGCGATCGTCTGGAGGAGTTGCTGATGGTTCGCGAAGGGCAAAGAGCCAACTTGGTAGACCGGGCTCATTGGCGAGAGCTCCGTCGAAACGACGTTGCCCGCGTTGTTGGTGACGGTCGTTCGCGCGAGCGACTGGCGCGGCGTACCCGAACCGGTGGTCGGCGAGATCTCCCAACGGTCAGAGCCGTTGTAGAAGGCGCTCGCGGTCGAGATGTGGTAGCGGCCAAGTATCGCCGCCTGCACCGAGAACAGATCGGTCGGGTAGCGAAGGTGGGTACGCACCGCTTCGGGCATCTGGCTGAGCGGGTGGAACATCGTGGGGAACGCGGCCCGGTACGCCTTCAAGATGGGGTCGTTCGGGTCGTTCGCGTAGAACGTCATCGCGCCGGTGTACGCGTTGATGACCACCTTGACCGAGTTGCGCGCGTAGTTGAAGCTGTAGGGAAGGCCGCCCTCGTTGACGTTCAGTCCAGAGGCGTTCTGGCTGTAGGGGTACTGGTCGGTCGTGGTGTAGCCGTCGAGCACGTACTGCACTTCGCCGTTGGCGATCACGGCATAGGGGTTGGAGTCGAACGTGAGGAACGGCGCCGCCTTCTGCGCCATCTGCTGGACGTCGCGCACGAACATCACTCGGCTCTTCGAGGTGATCTGGTTCGAGATGAGGAAGTTGAAGTCGCCGAGGCGAAGCGCAAGCGCCATGCGACTGAAGAGTCCACCGACCGCGACGCCGCCGGTGCTCGCGTAATGCGATTCGACGGGGGTGCCCGCGTTCGCGCCCGAGTTGATCTGATAGTCGAGCTCGGGCTGCTTCGTGTTGGCGACGACCCAGCCCGAATCATGGATGCCGAAGTAGATGTCGGGTTGGGTGAGCACCGGCATGCCATTGGTCGACTGCGGGGGTACGTTCGACACCACGAAATTCGGGTTGCCGGTCGTGTAGTCGACGGCGTTCGCGGCCAGCACCGCGGCCCCGATGCCGTGCGTGTACTGCAGGTGCTGGTTCACCCAGCTCGGTGACGACAGGTTCGCAGAGTTCAACTGTCGCGCACCGATGAGGACAGGGGTCAGCTTGCCGTTGACGAAGTAGCGGTCGACGCCCAGCGTGGTGAAGGTGTAGTACGAGCGGATGGACTGACGGCGTGTCACCGTCGTGAGCGCAATGGCCTGGGCCGGGTCCCAGAGGCGGATGTTGTCCAAGGTCGCGGCGTCGGCCCTGATCGTCTTGGCCGAGATGGTGGTCGCCCCGGCGAAGGTGCTGTAGGAGACCTTGTCGAGCCCGAAGGCCGACTTCGTCGCCTCGATATTGCGTTGGATGTAGGGAGCCTCGAGCGAGTCCTGGTTTGGGCTCACCTTGAGGGCCTGGAGGATCGTCGGGTAAAGCACGCCGATGACTAACGCCACGAAGAGCCACAGCCCGACCGCGACGGCGGGAAGCGACCAACCTCGTAGCCGAACGTTCGAGAGGAGGATGAGCGCCGCGGCCACCGAGAGGAAGAACAAGATCGTGAGGGCCGGCATGCGCGCGTGCACGTCGGTGTAGCCCGCCCCCTGCACGTAGCCGTTGGTCGAATTGACCAGTTCCCACTTCGCGATGACGTAGCCCGCCGCCTTCATGAGCGCGATGCCGGCGCCGATGACCGAGAGGTGGGCCTTCACCCGGGGCGCGACGCGCGGGGTGACCCTCGTCGCTCGAATCCCGCCGTTGAGGTAGTGGAATCCAGTCGTGACGACCAAGACCACGATGAGCGAGACCAGTAACCAGGTCACCACGAAGGAGACGAAGGGCAGCGTGAAGATGTAAAAGCTCAGGTCCTTGTGGAAGAGGGGGTCCTTCACGTGGAACGGCTGACTGTTCGCCCACAAGAGGTACTTCTGCCACTGCCCGGTCGCGTTCAGGCCCGCGATGATGCCCATGACGAGGGCGATAGCGGCGTAAATCCGCTTGGCGTAGGGACGGACCACGTTCTGGAACCGACGGACGATCTCGTCCTCGGGGTCAAAGGAGAGATCGCGAGCACCGAATCGGTCGGTGAGGAGCAGGTTGCCCCACATGATGAAGAAAAAGATGGCGCCGAAGGTGAGCCCGAGGCCGACCTTCACCATCAGCAACGTCGAGAAGACGTTGCTCAGGCCCACCGAGGAGAACCACATCTGATCGGTCCAGAGCACCGCCAGGTTGCGAAGTGAGAGGAAGCCGATCAGCAGGATGACGAAGATGAGTCCGAGCCAAAACCTGCGCGAGAACCGGCCCAGCCGACGCGGGCGCGAGGGGATGTCAGTCGGGCTACGCACGAGTTGAGCCTAGGCCGTTTTTCAAACGGGAATTACGGCGCACGCACAACCGGCGTGCAGGGGCGGGTGGGCGGAGCCGCTCGGAAACGCCTGGCCCGCGAGCCGTTCGCCCGACGCCGCGTCAAGCGCGCAGGCGTCGCACGGTGCATCGTTCGGTGCGACGTAGAAGCGAACGTTCCGTCCCTGGGACGCGGCGAGCACACCGATCTCGAAGGCCCGGCGAGCGGCGTCGGTGCAGAGTCGTTCGACGCGGGCCCCGCGCCACTCCTTGTAGGCGGCGTTGGCGCGGTCCGGTCCGTCGCCGCTGCCGTCGGCGAGAATCCGCTTTCGCAGTGCGAGGACGATCGTCACGGCGAGGTCGGCCGCGCAGTCGCTGAGCTCGGTCGCATTGACCTGACCGCCCGGCACACCCGACTCATCCTTGGCGAACTGGACGCCGGCCGCCGCGGCGTCGGTGAGCGCGTCGATCGCGGCGCTGGCGTAGCGCGCACGCTGTTCGTGTTCGTCTTCGAGTTCGGTGGTGATCATGGCCTTCACGTCACGCAATCGATCGAGCATCACGTTCTGATCGTCTTGGAGCGCCCGCTTGACCTTGCGCGTCAGCACCGCGAGGGACTCGTCGAGGGCTTCGTCACGGCGCTTGAAGAGTTCGCCGTTGGGCGTCTCGGGTTTCGACGCCGCGGGCGCCTTGCGAGGTGCCTGCGCCGTCGCGCCACGTTCTTCGAGCGTCGCCTTTCGCAGGCGCGCGAAGATCTCGTTCACCACGTCGGTGCCGGTCGCGTCCTCGTCGAGGACCGTCGCCATGGGCACTTCGGACGGTTGGGGGGCCTTGGTGGGACGCGGAGCCCTCGGCTTGGGTTCCGGCGGCGCCTCGGGTTCGAGCAGTTGCGGCTCGGCGACCGGGCGAAGTGGCGTGCCGGCGAGCAACTCCTCTTCGGTCGGCTCCGCCCCCGCGGGGCGAAGGCGTAGGGCTTCGAGCGCGGCGTTTCGCGCCACGTCATCGGAACTGTTGATGCCGATGAGCACCGACTCGACTTGGTCTTGGATGGACGACACGAAGCCCGCCAACGAATCACGCGCCGCGCGCAGTTGATCGATCTGCATGTGCAGCGCCTTGCGCTTCACCGCGAGGTCGTTCAACACCGCCTTGCGTGCTTCGTACGCCTGCTCGAGGATCGCGCGACCTTGCTCGCGTCCTCCCTCGACGAGCGCCTCGCCGTTCACCTTCGCCGAGTCGACGAGTCGCTCGGCGGCCAGGCGGGCGTCGTGCTCGATAGTCGCCGCCGTGTTCTCCGCTTCAGTGATCAGCAGCGTCGCGCGCTCCTGAGCCTCGATCAAGTGGGTGGCGCCACGCTGCTGGCTCTCGGTGAAGACCTGAGCGCTTCGCTCCTGGGCCTCAGCGGTGACCCGGCCGGCCTCCTCGTGCGCCGAACGTAGGATCGCCGCGCTCTGAGCCCCTAAGGCACTCGCGAGCGTCGCTTCGTCGAAGGTCGGATTCGCCGCCCGTCGTTGGGCTTCGCTCAACTGGTCCTGGAGTTCTCTGATCCGGTTCTCGAGGTGTCCCATCTCGCGCGCGACCGCTTCGAGCTGGACGCGGACCTCGCTCGGGTCGTAGCCACCCTTGCGCAGGGTCGTAAAGGTCATTCGGGCGATTTCGGCCGAGGTTTGGCGCGTGGTTGAAAGGATTCGGCGATCGTCCATTCCTTCAAGACTACGGCGTTGCCGTCGAAAAAATGGGTTAGTGAGGCGTGGTAATGGGCTGTAGCGGGGCGCCGCCGATCTTTCGCAGGTCCCGCAGTGCTTGGCGCAACGTCGTCACGCCGATGATGGTGAGACCAGGAGAGGCGGCCGACTTCGCGGTCGCCACCTCGACTTCGGGAACGAAGAAGTACTTGGCACCGGCACGCTGCACCGCGACCGTCTTCTCGGCGACACCCCCGACGTCGCCCACGTTGCCGTGGACGTCCATCGTGCCGGTGGCCGCGATCGGTTGGTCGCCAGAGATGGAGTGCCGACTGAGCTTGTCGATCAATGTCAGGGTCATGGCGAGTCCCGCCGACGGCCCGCCGATGTCCTTCGTATCGATCGAGACGTTGGCGGGCAGCGAGTAGGTGAAGCCATCTTCGAGGCCTATGCCGAGCCACGACTTCGAGACACCCTTGACGCCGGCGCAACCCGATGCCACCATCCCACTCGGCGGCGCACCGGTCGTCAACGTGACGACCGTCGGCGCGCGGTAGCTGATGATGCCCGTCGACGAGATCTTGGCTCGATCCACCGTGATGCGCGTTCTTGTGCCGGGCACCAGGTCGTGCACGGCTTGAACCAGACCGCACGAGGACCTGATCGCCGTTCCGTTCACGGCGACGATCTCGTCGGCCACGTGCAGGCCAGCGCTTCGCGCCGGCGACGGCGCACTGACCGAGTTCACGATGACGCCCGTGGGCGTGCCCGGCGTCCGCCATCCCAGCGCGTTGAAGGCCGCCACCTCGGCCGCCTGCTTCGAGTCGCTCATCTCGAGGTAACCCTGGGCCGCGAGCTCATCGGTCGGGACGCCGGGATCGACCAGTTCGTTGCCGCTCACGAACTCCACGTGACTGGAGAAGTGCAGGGTCAGCCACTGCCAGGCGTTGAGCGACGTGAGATAGACGTCGGTCAACATGATCTTGTCATGGTGCGTGGTCGTGGCGACACCTTCGACCTTCACCAGTGGCGCGACCGGGGTCGCGTCACCAGGCGTGAGCGCGTATTCGTTGATGTTCCAACTGTGCAGGGCCACGATGGCGACCAGGACGAGGAGGAGGGCAGAAAAGATGGACACTGGGGCCCGTCGGGACCTCGAGGGTGGTGAGATGGGTCCGTGCAAAGTGATGAGCCAACGCTAGCGGAGAGTCCCGAGGAGTCACTATTGCGCGCGGGCTTCGCGATCGGCGATGACTACACCGAGATCCTCCGGTCCAACCTGACCAACGCCGCGCCGCGACGTCGGGTACTCGCCCTTCGCGGTATGGTCCGCCAAGGATTGGTCACCCCCGCGCAGTGGGTGTCGGCGATCGACGACCTCGACGTCGACGTCCGACGTGAAGCGCTCAACCAGGTGGCCTACGCCGCGTCGCTCGATGCGGCCGTCGTCGAAGCGATCGAGCGCCAGCTCGACGACGAGGACCCGTTGGTGGTCGACGGCGCGATTTTCGCGCTGGGAGAACATCTCTACGCCGGCGCCGTCGAGCGGCTGTGCGAGATCGCTACGTCGCATGACGACGCGCGTTGTCGTGAGTCAGCGATCGCCGCGCTGGGTGCGATCGGCGACGACCGGGCGCGCCGCGTCATCCTCGCCGCGCTCGACGACAAGCCGCCCGTGCGACGACGCGCGATCGTGGCACTGTCGAACTTTGAGGGACCCGACATCGACGCCGCGCTCGAACGTGCCAGCGAGGACCGCGACTGGCAGGTCCGCGCTGCCGTCAACCAGCTGGGACGCGACGTCGACTAACGATCGGCGTCGCGGTAGAGCGAATGCAGCGTCGACATCTCTTCGAGACAGAGCGCCAACCCTTGAATGACGGCGGTGTCGGGATGTTCCGCGATGTTCACCTCGACACCCGTGTTCGTCGCGATCAGTTCGGCGAGGTCCGTCAGCAGGGCATTGCCGCCGGTCAAGGAGAGTCCCCGCGCGCTGACGTCCTGGGAGAGGTCCGGCGGCGCGTCACCGAGGCACTCTTGGATCATTCGCACCGTGGCGGTGACGATGTCACTCGCGGCGTCGTTGACCAGGTCCGCGTCCACGTCGACCTCCACGAGGTCGCCTCGGTCGACCGTTCGCGCCAATATGACCTCGGACTTGCCGCGGGTTCGTCCGAGTGCCGAGGCGAGCGACAGTTTCAAGCCCTCAATGACCATCGGCGCGACGACGACACCGAGCTGGACCCGCAGCGACGTCGCGATGGCTCCGTCGAGGTCGTTGCCCCCCTGTCGTCGCGCGCTGCCGGTGACGATGCCGCCAAGAGAAATAATGGCCGCCTCCGACGCACCGGCGCCGAGCACGGTGACCGCCGAGCCCACGGGGTCCTGCACCGGGAGTCCCATGCCGATGGCCGCCGCGATTGGCGCTTCGATGAGCGTCGCTTCGCGGGCGCCCGCCTGGATCGCTGCCTGGCGCAGGGCCCGGCGTTCGATGCTGGTGGCGAGTGACGGCACGCTCATGACCACGCGCGCCCGGCTCAGCTTCGAGACACCTGCGCGTTCGAAGAGTCCGTGGATCAGGCGAGCGGTGACGTCGAAGTCCACCGTCGCGCCCTGCGCCAACGGCCGAAAGACGACGACGTGGCGTGGCGTCCGTGCGACCATGTCGAGCGCGCCGAAGCCGACCTCCATGACGTTGCCACTGTTGGTGTCGATCGCGACCATCGTCGGCTCATTGAAGACGATGCCGCGTTGGGAGGTCGCGAGGCGTGTGTTGGAGGTTCCAATGTCGAGCGCAACGTCCAAAGCCATGGATTATGAGGCTAACCCGACCGTGGCGCAAGGCTTGTGGTTACTAGCCTTTACTGGGTGGAGAGTGCGGGGACGAACTGGTGGCGCCGACGGCGTCTGAACGCGAAACCGCCTCCTCTGGGCGAACGTGAGTGGGTCCACCCCAGTGAACTACCCAGTTTCGAAAAGCTGCGTACCCACCCCAATTGGCCGATCAAGTCTCCGGCCGCTCGTGTGGTCGTGGCCGTCATGGCCGCGTCACTCGTCGTGGGGTCGGCTGGGCTCTACCTGACCAGAACGACGAATCCGCCCTCCACGCCGCACGTGGCGAGCACGCTGTCACAGTTGCCAGCCGTGAGCCGGACCGCGGCCGATCACACCATCGACCTCACCATCGCGACCCCAGGTCACGTCGTAGTCGTCGCCGCGATGGCCCTGCCGCACGACCTGGCGGTGACGACGACGCAGATCCCCGCCAACGCCATCATCACCGGTTCGACGCCGGGACACCTGAACTTCCACGTGAGCTGGGTCGGTCGCGACAAAGTGATGGGATTCTCCATCGTGCGTTTGGGCGTGCACATCCCCGCGCTCACGTTCGCGCCGTTGCCCTCGAGCAAGTGGGTCGTCGCGGTGTCGCCGATTCTCAAGAGTTCGACCGACGCTCCCCAGTTCGCCTGGGCCAACACCGTCCTCGGTGACCCCTCGATCGATGCGACCGGCGTCATCAGTTACCTGTCGACCAAGTCCGACGCGAACCTCGACAGTTTCATCGACGCCATCGCCGTCAACCAAAGTGGACAGGTCGTGGCCGTCCTCTCGGTCGATCACCTCTGGTACTCCGCCCAGTTCGTCGCGCGCATCGCCTACATCGTCGCCACGGGGCGAGGTTGTCATGCGAGTCTGGGCATCGTGGGCGTCACCGCCCAGGGTGGCGGCGTGACGGTCACTCGCGTGATTCCCAAGAGCCCCGCGCAGTACCGATTGAAGCGCGGTGACGTCATCACGGCGCTCAACGGCAAGGACACGGGTACCTTCGACGCACTCGACACCGCGCTCTATTTGACGCCCGCGTACACGAAGGCGAACGTCACGTTCATCCGTGCGTCGAGCGTCCACCACGCCGACATGACCCTCGCCTGCGCACTCTAAAGTCGTAGCGGTGAGCGACAATCCCTTCGGCGGCATGTTCGGCGACATCTTCTCGATGCTCGGACAACAAGGACCCGACGCCTGGTACACGACGGCCTCACAGCTGGCGCTCAACATCGCGCGGGGCACCGATGACGACCCCAACCCGTTGCCGATCGAACGCCAACGTCTCGAGGAACTCGCGCCGCTGGTCGCGCGTCACGTTGACAGCCTGTTGGGCGTGGCGCGCGACGCGCAGGTGGTGACCGTCAATCGTTCGGCCCTGACCCTCGCCGCCCTTGAGCAGTGGCGTCCCCTGATGGAGCCAATGGTCGCCAGCACCACGACCATCGCCGACAACATCGACCTCGGCGACAACGCGATGATGGCGCAGATGGCCGCCACGCTCGGGCCGCTGTTCACCGGGTTCCAGATGGGTTCGGTCGCCGGTCACTTCTCCGAGCGCGCCTGGTCCCTCGCGGCGCTCCCCTTGCCGCGACTCGACGCTCGGCGCCTGCTCGTCGTCAACAACCTCGCGAGTTTCGCCGAGGCGTGGTCGCTCGAACGTGACGAGGTCTACGTCTTCGCCCTCGCCCAAGAGTTCCTCGCCTCGCTCGTGCTCACCCAACCCGGTACCGGTGACGCGTTGCGCGCGTTGCTCATCGACTCGGTCCACGAATCGACCAAAGCCCAGGGTGACCTCTTGACGAAGCTCCAGTCAATGATCAACCCCGACGACATCGCGGGCATCATGGAGAACCCTGAATCACTGCTCGACGGCATCGAAATGCCCGACGAGACCGATGCAACGCGAGCGATCAACGCCGCCGCCAGCGTGCTGCTGGCGTTCTTCGAGGCCGCGGCGCACGAGATCACCGAGGCGATCCTCGGCCCTCGTCCGACTCTCGTCGAGGCCTACGCGCGACACCGTCGCAGTGACGCGCGCGGCGAGGACGCGGCGGCGGCGCTCTTTGGCATCTCGACCCAGGGCGAACATCACGAACAGGCGGCCCGGTTCGTCGCGGCGATCAAGCAGGCGCACACGCTACGCGCGTTTGACGCGCTCTTGCGCGTTGACGGACTGCCGAGCGCCGCTGAACTCCTCGACGCCGACGCGTGGTTCGAGCGAGTGACCAACTCGCCGCTGGCCTAACTCTCTTCGTCGTAACCGAGGTTCCACTCGACGAGCAGGTTCTCACGTTCGGCGTCGCGATTGACGCGCTCGCGGTTGCGTCGGAACTGCGGGTCGTGCGGAGGCAGAAAGCGCAGTCGGGCGTCGACGCGGTCCACGAACGCCTGGATCTGTTCCTCGTCACCGAACACCATTCGGCACTCCCAGTGTGGTGCCACGGGGCCGAGGTAAATCACTTGGACGTGCCCGACCGGGTCGACGACCTCGGTGGACTCGATGGTGGGGACCTGGCTCACAATGCTCCTTCGGAGTTCTTTCCTACTGCTGAACAGCCATTCTACAACCTCGGTTTTGAGCCCCTGGCGGGGCCATTCCTTAGAGCAGGCTGTTAGGAGCTTTAGAGGAGTATGGTAACCAGCGGCTCGTGAACAAAAGAGCCTGCCGTTATCGTTTTGTCACACAAACAGTCACTACTGTGACACCAGAGACCAACTTCGGGGGGTGAGCATGAGTACAGAGTGGATGGCAGATGGTAAGTGCCGCGAATACCCAGCGGGGACGTTCTTCCCGCGCGACGGGGTCGGGGTCATCATCGCCCAACGCATCTGTGCCACGTGCCCGGTCGCCAGTCAGTGCTTGGAGTACGCCCTCGAGAACCACGTCGATCACGGGATCTGGGGTGGCTGCAGCGAGCGCGAACGACGTCGCATCCTTCGCGAGCGCCGTCGCCGTCGCATCTTCAATTCCGACGCTTCGTAACTTCACCTCGCGTGTTCGAGTGTGTCATCAACCTTTCCGAGGGGCGCGACGCGTCGCGAGTGGACGCCCTTGGGGCGACGGCCGGGCCGTCACTTCGCGACCTTCACGCCGATCGTTTCCATAACCGCAGCGTCTTCACACTCATCAACGCAGCCAACGAACTCACGCGTGACGTCCACGCTCTCGTGGGAGCGGCGTTCACGACCCTCGACCTCACGCGACACGAAGGTGTCCATCCCCGTTTCGGCGTCGTCGACGTCGTCCCGTTCGTCGCGCTGGCGCCAGGGGACGCCGAAGAAGCCGTGGCGCTTCGCGATGAAACCGCGTCGTGGATCGCCGACACCTTCAACGTCCCGGTCTTCCTCTACGGACCGGTCGACGGCGCACTACGAACGCTGCCCGAGCTGAGGAAGTCGGCGTTTCGGACCCTCGCACCCGACAAGGGCCCCCAGCGCGCGAGCGCCACGCTGGGCGCCAGCGCGCTCGGCGCGCGCGGGCTGCTCGTCGCCTGGAACCTGTGGTTGCGAGGCGTCACGCTCGACGAGGCACGAGGGATCGCCCGAGCGGTCCGGCGCCCTGAAGTTCGTGCCCTGGCCTTCGCGGTCGGCGACGAGGTCCAGGTCAGTTGCAATCTGATCGCGCCACTTGAGGTTGGGCCGTCGGTCGTCTTCGACCAGGTCGCCTCATTGCTGCGCGGCGCTGGCGCGATCGATCATGCCGAACTCGTCGGACTGGCACCATGGGCGCTCTTGAAAAGGGAGAGCCCCGAACGGTGGTCCCAGTTGGACCTCAGCCCTGAACGGACGATTGAGAGTCGGCTCGGCTGAACTAGCTGGCTTGGGCTCGGCGCTCGATGGCGCGGGCCCGTCGAAGTCGGCGGCGCTCGCGCTCGCTCATCCCACCCCAAATGCCGAATTTCTCGCCGTTATCGAGGGCGTACTCCAGGCAGTCCTCACGGGCGACACACCCTCGACACACTTCCTTCGCCTCGCGGGTCGACGCGCCACGTTCTGGGAAGAAAAGGTCGGGATCGACGCCCATGCAGTTCGCGCGGGCCTGCCAGCCTCGATCTTCCATGCCGCTCATCAGTTCCACGATTTCCACGTTGTATTCCTTCCCCTCAGCGGTGATCGCCACTGATGTAATTACAACGGTGTCATTGTTATTGGAATCGTGACAAAAAGCAAATGGAAATATTGAAATTCCTGATGGCGCTGGTTTTGAGTGAGGTTCAACCGGCGCGGCGGTGACGAACGAAATCGTCCAGCGCGTAACTGCCGAGTTCGTCGACATCGGTGTAGAACAGTCGCCCGCCGTTCACCTTGGCGATCTGTTCGACGAAGGGGAATTGGCTGCGTTCGATGTCGAGTGCGAAGGTGTTGATGGTGATGTTGGCCTTCGTGCAGCGAAGTACCTCCGCCATGGTCTTCTCGAGCGTCTCGTGGACCGGCGGCCAGGCGAAGAAGGGTTCACCGTTGGCGAGCAAGTGGGCGGTGGGCTCGCCGTCGGTCACGACCACGATCTGGCGCTCCCCCCGTTCGTTTCGCATCAGGTGGCGACTGAGGGCCAGCGCGTGCTGGAGGTTGGTGCCGTAGGCGTAGTCGATAGTGAGCGCCGGGATGTCCTCGATCTTCAGTTCCTGCGCCATCTCGCCAAAGCCCACGACCGCCACGAAATCACGCGGGAACTTCGAACGGATGAGCGAGGTCAGCGCGAGGACCATCTTCTTGGCCGGCACGAGGTTGCTGCGCATCGCCATGGACAGCGACAGGTCAATGGCGAAGACCGTCGCCGAACGACGGGTCGACTCGAACTCCTCCACTTCGAAGTCGTCGACGTGCAACTTCACCGGTGTGCCGGGCCCCTGGCGCAGGACCGCATTACGCAAGGTCTTGGGAAGGTTCAACGCGAAGGGCTCGCCGGGCATCCACGGTTTGGAGGTCTCCTCACGGTCCCCACCTCGCGACACGGTCGCCACCCGATGCATGCCGATCGTCGGCGAGTCGCGCAACTGCGCGAAGAGGTCGCGAAGGGCCTGTTGACCGATCTGGCGCACGCCCTTGGGCGTCAGGTGCAACTGCTGTCCCTGACGGTCGACGAATCCCTGGTCCTTCAGACCCTGCAGGGCCTTTTGCAATCGAGCGACGTGGCGCGCCGCGTCGTCGCCAAGATTGCGCCGCACCGACTCGATGTCCACCTCTGGCAGTCCCTGCGCGGCGCTTGACTGACCGAGGAACTCCTCGAGCCCCTTCAACTGGCCCAGTTGTTCGGCGATGGAGGCGCTTTGGGCGAAGGGGCCGCCGTCGTCCCCGCGCATCCGATGGGCCCGGTTCCAGTCGATGTCGGGCGTCGCCATGCGCAAGTTCGAGACGAGTCGGTTCAATGAGAAGTTCAACTCCATGTTCTCCATCATCTGAGAGAACATGTTGCGCAGTTCGCCCTGCTGTTCGGGCGAGAGCGAATTGAACATCGCCTCGGCCGCGGCGGCACGCTCCGCCATCATCCGCACCACGTCATCGAGGTTCTCCGCGCCAGGAAAGAAGTCGCCGAACTTCTCCATGAAGTCCTCGAAACTCGGGTCGAGGTCTTCGCCGCGCCGATCCTGCTCGATCATGGTCGACAGCGCATCCATCATGTCGCGCATCCGGGCGAGCTCTTCGGGGTCGGGCCGGCCCATCATCTCTTTGCTCTTCTCGAAGTACGTGTCGAGGACGTCGCGTTCGAGTTCCGCCATCAGTTCATCGAACTGCTCGCGCGCCTCGGTCGAGACGAATTCGTAGTTGCGATAGTTGCCGAGTCGATCACTCAGGCGGTCGCTCATCAGGTCCTGTTGCATCTTCTTCTGTTCGACGAGGTCACGCGTCACGTCCTTTCGACGTTCGTCGTCACTCTCCTCGGCTTCAGCCAGCAAGGTGTCGAGTTCCGCGTTCTCGAGCGCCTCGATCTCGTCCAACCAATCGCGATAGCGCTGCATCTCGCCGTCGGGGTCGGCCTGCTGTTCGAGTTCGCGCCGCTTGGCGCGCGTCTGTTCGAGGAGGTCGCGCAGACCTTGGATGCGCTCGCCGTCGGCGGTAGTGAATCCCTCGCGCAGCAATCGGTCCATCGCCTCTTCGAGGTCGCCGTTCTCCATGAAGTCATCGGCGAGCATCCGCAACATCTCTTCGACGTCGAGGTCGTCGAAGTCGTCGTCCTCACCGAAGCGACGAAAACCGTAGCGAACCGCCACTAACGGTTCCTCGAGCGGTAGAGCGCCCGCGCACCCGAAGCGTCCTTCGCCAGGCGTTTGGTCAGATAGAGCCCCTCAAGGACGAACTCGACCGCCGAGGCCAGCTCTCCATCGGTGGCCGACGGTCCGGCGATTCGCCGAGCGGGGGCGTCGAGCGCGGGCATGGCCGCCAACACCGCAATGTAGTCGCGATCAGGTAGATCATCGCCGGTGTGCACGAGCGCTTCGGTGTTGAACGCCTCGACGATCTCGGGTGCCTCCTCCAACAAGACGTGCTCGGCGAAGCATTGGCGCACCGAGAGCGACACCAGAGCCGCGATGACCTGGTCCGAATCACTGTCGTCCATCGTGTCGAACTCGAGTTTGCCCTGCGTGGACTGCACCAAGGCGCTGAGGTCGCTCACACGCGGCACGACCGACGCGTCGTGGGTACGCAGTGTTCGCCGAAGCGCGTTGGCGACGACGATCTCGTAGTTCGCGATCGAGAGTCGCACCGAGACGCCGGAACTCTGCGAGATGACGTGGCTCTTGCGGGCGACGTGGCTGACGCGCGCCACGATGTCGTCGATGAACCACGGCACCTTGATCGGCACGGGTGACGTCGGGAGCTTGGCCTCCTGGTGGACGATCGCGATCTCGGTCGTCAGTTCGTAGGGGTAGTGCGTGCGGATCTGGGAACCGAAGCGGTCCTTCAGCGGCGTGATCAATCGCCCGCGGTTGGTGTAGTCCTCGGGGTTCGCCGTGGCGACGACCAGGACGTCGAGGTCGAGGCGCACGAGGTGGCCGCGGATCTGCACGTCGCGCTCTTCGAGAACGTTGAGGAGTCCGACCTGGATTCGCTCGGCCAGGTCGGGCAGCTCGTTCATGGCGAAGATGCCGCGGTTGGACTTGGGCACGAGCCCGTAGGAGAGCGCCTTGGGGTCGTCGAGGAACAGTCCGCCCGCCACCTTGATCGGGTCGACCTCACCGATGAGGTCGGCCATCGACGTGTCGGGCGACGCCAACTTCTCGGCGAAGCGCTGACTTCGATGGATCCACGTGACCGGCGTCTCCTCACCCTTCTGCGCCACCAGATCGATCGCGTAGGCCGAGATCGGGGCGAACGGGTCGTCGCGAACTTCCGAGCCCTGCACAATGGGTAGCCACTCGTCGAGGAGTTCGACGAGGGAGCGGATCATTCGCGTCTTCGCCTGTCCGCGCTCACCCAGCATGATGATGTCGTGTCCGGCCAAGAGCGCCGTCTCTAGTTGCGGCAGCACCGTGTCGTCGTAGCCGAGCACGTCGGAGGTCAACGCGACGCCGTCGCTCAATCGCTGCTCGAGGTTCGCACGAATCTCCTCGCGCACCGACCGCGGCACGTAACTCGACGCTCGAAGCGCTCCAAGCGTGGTGGGGAGATCAGTGGGGGCAAGAGGGGTGGGCATGACGCCACTTTACGGGTTGGCAAATGGCTTTCGTTCTCGCCCATTTGTCGCTTCTCGCACCGTGCGACGCGCACTGCGTTGGCACTTCGACCGGTGTTTAGCGCGTCGCGATGAAGGCGCCCACGTCCTTGGTGACCCTCAACACGCCACCGTGTTCGACCATGCCCGCTTCGATCACGTGACGAAGCGCCGATACCTGGTCCTCGGTGGCCTCCTCGCCCGGCGGCGTCGAGCAGATGTACGCGAGCACGTCATCGACGTCCGTGCAGTGCAGCTCGTCGTCGTAATGGTGCCACGCCACCGCGTCAAAGAACGGGGCCAGCAGTTCGCGTCCGTTCTGCGCCCCGAACACCTCGTGGT
Source organism: uncultured Acidimicrobiaceae bacterium (assembly GCA_963804305.1). Classification (GTDB taxonomy): domain Bacteria; phylum Actinomycetota; class Acidimicrobiia; order Acidimicrobiales; family RAAP-2; genus RAAP-2. The sequence goes on from CAWDPR010000004.1 coordinate 171,188, forward strand.
GACGAAGGACCCGCGTGGGACCAAAGACCGACGCCTCGATACGAAACAGTTCGCGAAGATGACCGGGGCCGACGGTCGACGCCATGAGCACGCCACCTCGACGGAGCACTCGCGCGATTTCGAACAACGCGAGTGCGGGATCGGGTACGTGGTACAGCATCTGGTTCGCGATCACGACGTCGAACGACTCGTCGGCGAAGGGCAACGTTTGCGCGTCCGCCGCGAGTCCTGCGGCTGCGGGGATGGTCGCGCCAACCACCGGCAGCGTCTCGGCCACCATGCCCGCGGCGAGGTCGCTCAGCGTGAGCGAGAAGTCGTGATCACCCCTCGTCCATCCGCCACTCCACAACAGTCCGGTGCCACACCCGACCTCGAGGACCGAACCACCGTGCGGTATCTCGATGAGGCCCTGCAGCCACACGGGCCACGCGACGCTCTGGATCGCGTACTTCGCGTGCAGCTGCGTCCGAGCTCGCAGTTTCTCGCCATCGACGTACTGGACCGTGCGCAAGTACGCCTGATCTCGGTTGACGAACCGATCCGGTGACGTCATCAGTACTCGAGGTACATGATGGTCAGCCCGACCGGCCCCCGCGACGCCGAGTCGAACGCCCGCGGGACCGTGCCCACGACAGAGAAACCCAGGTGTCGATACAGCTCGATCGCGTGTTCGTTGGTCGAGACCACGGCGTTGAACTGCATGGCGGCAAATCCCAACTCCTTCGTGCGCGCGATGGCGTATTCGCACAGCGCACGCCCGACGCCGCGTCCGCGCGCGTCGCTCGCGACCATGAAGCTGGCCGTGGACACGTGTGCGCCGCGCCCGGCGCGATTCGGTCCGTACTTGGCCGTCCCCACGACAACCCCGTCGATCAGCGCCACGACGCTCTCGCCCGGCGGACCCTCGACCCAGAGCACCCTCGCCTCGTCCGAGGTCAGGTCGTCGGGGTAGGCGTAGGTCTCGCCTTGGGCGACGACGTCGCAAAAGATCGCGTAGACCGCCGGCCAGTCGGCGATGACGATGCGACGGATGGTGACGGAATCGGTCACCAGGTCATGCTCTCACAGACGCCCGCGCGCCGTTCCGTTGACCCGACGCGAGGTCGGTCAATCACACAAGACGTGGCGCACGACCGCAGCGCCCACCCGGTACGCCACGTGCGCGCTGCGCGGCGCGTCGAGCACGATCAGGTGGGCTCGCGCCCCGGGTGAGAGGTGCCCGATGTCGTCGCGTCGCAGGGCGAGCGCGCCACCTCGCGTCGCCGCCCACAACGCCTCGTCGACGGTCATGCCCATCTCGCGAACGGCGAGGGCGATCACGACGCCCATGTTCGTGACGTACGACGTCCCCGGATTGCAGTCGGTGGCCAGTGCGACGGTGACGCCCGCGTCGAGGAAGCGCCGCGCCGACGGGTACGCGGACTTCGTGGAGAACTCCGCCCCGGGCAGGAGCGTGGCCACGGTCCGAGAGGCGCCGAGCACGTCAAGGTCAGCGTCGTTGACGTGCGAACAGTGGTCGACGCTCGCGGCGTCGAGTTCTACGGCCAGCGCGACCCCGCCCGTGTCGCCGAGTTGGTTGCCGTGCACGCGCACGCCGAGTCCGGCGTCGCGTGCACGCAGCAGTATCGATCGCGCCTCGTCGACGCTGAACGCGCCCTCATCGCAGAACACGTCCGCCCAGCGCGCGAACGGGGCGCACGACGCGAGCATCGCACCCGCGACGAGCTCCACGTAGGCGTCGCGGTCGTGGGCGAACTCTCTCGGCACGACGTGCGCCCCGAGAAAGGTCACCTCGTCACTCTGCTCCTTCGCGAGCCGGACCAGTCGTGTCTCACCCTCGAGCGTCAACTCGTAGCCCGACTTGATCTCTATCGTGGTGACGCCACTGGCGCGAAGGGCGTCGACTCGCCGCCGTGTCGCTGCGCGCAGTTCGTCACTTGTCGCCGCTCGCGTCGCATCGACGGTTCGCACGATGCCACCACCGTCGTAACGCTCGCCGGCCATACGCGCCTCGAATTCGTCGGACCGCTCGCCCGCGAAGACGAGGTGGGTGTGCGAGTCGACGTAGCCCGGCAGCACCGCACATCCCGATGCGTCGAGTCGTTCGTCGGCGTCGGGCGCGTCGGCGTTGGCCCCCACCCACAGGACCTGATGTTCATCGAGCACCACGGCGGCGTCGAAGAGCCGACCCATTGGTGACTCGTCGCCCAACGTCTCGTCATTCGTCGTCAGTTCCGCGATGTTGACAATCACGCGAGTGGTCATCTCAACCTTCGCGCATGGGAATGCGCACGCCTCGCTCCTCGGCGGTCGCTTCAGCGACCTCGTACCCCGCGTCGACGTGGCGGATGACCCCCATACCGGGGTCGTTCGTGAGCACGCGCGCCAGCTTCTGTGCCGAGAGTTCCGTCCCGTCAGCGACGCAGACCTGTCCGGCGTGGATCGAACGTCCGATCCCCACGCCGCCACCGTGGTGGATCGAGACCCACGTCGCCCCCGACGCCGTGTTCACGAGTGCGTTGAGCAACGGCCAGTCCGCAATCGCGTCAGATCCGTCGAGCATCGACTCGGTCTCGCGATAGGGCGAGGCCACCGAACCGCTGTCGAGGTGATCGCGACCAATGACGATGGGTGCCGACACCTCGCCGTTCGCCACCAGATCGTTGAAGGCGAGGCCGGCCTTGTCGCGTTCCCCGTAGCCGAGCCAGCAGATCCTCGCCGGCAGTCCCTGGAACGCGACGCGGTCCTGCGCCTTGGTGATCCAGCGACGCAGTGCGTCGTTCTCGGGGAAGAGGTCGAGCACGGCCTGGTCGGTGCGCGCGATGTCCTTGGGGTCCCCCGACAGCGCCGCCCACCGGAACGGTCCCTTGCCCTCGCAAAAGAGCGGTCGCAGGTACTCGGGCACGAAACCGGGGAACTCGAAGGCCCGCTCGTAACCGCCGAGCTGCGCCTCGCCGCGGATGGAGTTGCCGTAGTCGAAGACCTCGGCGCCGGCGTCCTTGAACCCGACCATCGCCTCGACCTGCTTCGCCATTGACTGACGCGCCCGGTCGGTGAACTCCTCGGGCTTCTTGTCGGCGTAGTCGTGCCAGTCAGCGAGGTCGATGCCCTCGGGCAGATAGCTGAGCGGGTCGTGGGCCGACGTCTGGTCGGTGACGATGTCGACCTCGACGCCGCGCGCGAGTAACTCGGCGAAGATCGTCGCGGCGTTGCCCACGAGTCCGACGCTCAGGGCCACGCGGTCGCGTTTGGCCGCTTCGACTCGTGCGACGGCCTCGTCGATGTCCGCGGTCCATTCGTCGAGGTAGCGCTGGTCAACACGCCGTTGGAGTCGCGTCGGGTCGACGTCGACGCAGAGGCACACCCCGTCGTTCATCGTGACCGCCAGTGGTTGGGCGCCGCCCATGCCCCCGCACCCACCCGTAAGCGTCAGCGTGCCGGCCAACGTCCCGTTGAAGTGACGGTTCGCCACCGCCGAGAAGGTCTCGTAGGTCCCCTGCAGGATCCCCTGGGTGCCGATGTAGATCCACGAACCGGCCGTCATCTGGCCGTACATCGTGAGTCCGAGCGCCTCGAGTCGACGGAACTCGGGCCACGTCGCCCAGTCGCCGACCAGGTTGGAGTTCGCGATGAGCACGCGCGGGGCCCATTCGTGCGTCGAGAAGACGCCGACCGGTCGTCCCGACTGCACCAGCATCGTCTCGTCGCCCTTCAGCGTGCGCAGCGTGCGCACGAGGGCGTCGAAACTCCTCCAGTCGCGCGCGGCGCGACCCGTGCCGCCGTAGACGACGAGGTCGTCGGGCCGTTCGGCGACCTCGGGATCGAGGTTGTTCTGCAGCATCCGCAGGGCGCCCTCCTGGCCCCAGCCGAGCGTGGACAGTGACGGGCCGCGGTCGGCTCGAACGGGACGTGCACCTTCCATGTTGCTGTTCTACCTCAGTGTGACGAAACGATTGACGATATCGAGCAGTTCGCCGTTTCGCACGAGTTCAGCGACGGCCGCGATCTCGGGCGACAGCCAGCGATCATGGCCCGGTCCGCCCGAGACTGCGTTCACCCGGTCGCTCACCGCACCGGTCGCGGCCGAGGGTGTGAGCGGACGCCGCAGGGCGAGCGCGCGAGCGCCGGCGAGGAGTTCGATCGCGAGCACGTCCGCGAAGGCGTCGAGCGACTTGCGCAACTTGCGCGCGGCGTGCCAGCCCATCGAAACGTGGTCCTCTTGCATACCCGAGGACGGGATCGAGTCGACGCTCGCCGGTGCCGCCAACCGCTTCATCTCCGAGACCAGGCCGGCCTGGGCGTACTGCGCGATCATGAGACCCGAGTCGACGCCGGCCTGATCGGCGAGGAATGGGGGTAGTCCGTAGCTGCGGTTCTCGTCGAGCATCCGGTCGGTGCGACGTTCCGACATCGAGGCGACGTCGGCCAGCACGATCGCCAGGAAATCGAGGGCATACCCCACGGGCGCGCCGTGGAAGTTGCCGTTGGACGCCAAGGTCCCGTCGGCGAGGACCGAGGGATTGTCGATGGCCGAGGCCAGCTCGACGTCGGCCACGTGCGTCGCGTAGGCGAAGGTGTCGCGCGCGGCGCCGTGGACCTGGGGGGCGCAGCGCAGGGAGTAGGCGTCCTGGACCTGGGTCTCGTCGTCGAGGTGCGAGTTCACGATCACGGAGTCGGCCAGGAGTGCCGCGAGATTCGCCGCACTGACCCGTTGACCGACGTGTGGACGCAGCGCGTGAATCTCGTCGAGGAACACCTGGTCGGTCCCGCGCAGCGCCTGGATCGATATCGCGGCGGCGACGTCCATAAGTTCCATCAACGCCGTGCCGTCGGCGAGGGCGAGGATCAGTTGACCGAGCATGCCGTCGGTGCCGTTGATCAGCGCCAGTCCTTCCTTCTCGGCGAGCACGACCGGTTCGAGGCCGTTGGCCTTGAGCGCGTCCTTCGCCAGGAGGCGTTGGCCGCCGCGGTCGCGCACGTCGCCCTCGCCCATAAGCGCCAGGGCCACGTGCGCCAGGGGCGCCAAGTCGCCCGAACAGCCGAGCGAGCCAAACTCGTGCACGATCGGGGTGATGCCGGCGTTGAGCAAGGCGCAGTACGCCTCGGCGGTGCTGCGCCGAACGCCCGAGACGCCGCTGCAGAGATTCGTGAGACGCGAGACCATCATCGCTCGGACCACTTCGGTTTCGACTTCGGGCCCGACGCCCGCGGCGTGGCTGCGGATCAACGATCGCTGCAGGTCGCGTCGCTCGTCGGGCGAAATGAACGTCGTCGCCAGCGAACCAAATCCGGTCGACAGCCCGTAGATGGGCGAACCGCCTTCGACGAGCGCATCGATCGCCGCGCGCTGTTCGTCGATGCGTGCGAGCACGTCCTCACCCAGGGCGATTGGCTCGAATCGCCGGGCGACCGCGACCAGCTCCTCGCGGGTCATTGGATCCATGCTGATGACTACGGCCATTGGGCCCTCCTTCGCACGCCCGCGAGCGCCTCGAGTACCAACAGCGCCGCGAGGCGGACCGTTCGTTGGTCATCGGTGTCGCGTTCGACGTCGATCTCGGTGAAATCGATGGCGCAGACCGCGTGTTGCACGGCTACTTCGCGAACGAAGCGGCGCATCTCGTCGGCGCTCAGTCCTCCGGGTGCCGCGGCGGGACACGCCGGTACGACCGATCGATCCGCGGCGTCCATGTCGATGTCGACGTAGACCCGCCGGCCCCCGGAACCGGCCAGCGCCACGGCGCGCCTCGCCGCCTCCTCCACCGATTCGTGTCGAAGAACGTCACGCGAGATCACGGTGACGCCGGCGTCATGGGCGCGCTGCGCGTACACCGCCGAGTTGGAGAAATCGGCCAGCCCCACCTGGACCACGTGATGGCCGTCCAGACCGTCGTCGAGGAGTTGACGGACCGGTGATCCGTTCGAGACGCCGTCGCGCATGTCAAGGTGGGCGTCGAGTGTGACGAGCCCAAAGTTCGAATAGTCGCCTCGAGCGAGTGCGCGTAACGAATGCCAGGTGGCGGCGTTGTCACCACCCAAGATGAGACGAAGCGCCACCTCGGGAGCCCAACGCTCCAGAGCTTGCGCCACCCGTTCGCCGCCGCCAACGCCATCGGGGTCGTCCACGTCGCCGTAGTCAACGAGGGCGACGTGCTCAGCGATGTCGAGGGCGTCGGTGAACGACCACGTCGAGTAGCGCTCCAACGCTCGTCGCACGGCCTCGGGCGTACTCGTCCTCGAACGCGGTGACACTGACGTGGCAAAGGTCGAGACACCCAAAAGTCCGACGTTGCGCTTCGCGTCGACTGGTTGGCTCGCGAGCACCGTGGCGGCCGAGAGCCAGTTGGGATCGTCGCTGTAGGCCACGGTGCCCATGTTACGCAGACACCCTGCGACAAGGACTTATGCGTTTAGACCCGCGACGATCGACCTTCGAGGGCGCCTCTCAGCGATCGACGACGCGCACGCCCTCGTCGTTGGTCTCCTCGGGACTCGGCGTGATGAAGGCCGGTACCGCGGTCGGTTCAAGTCCCTGGTGCAGGTCGTCGACGTAGACGGGCGACGGCACGGCGGTGTACTCACCTTCGGCCGTGCGTGACACGACGTTCGGGGTCTTGCGCTTGCCCGCGCCCTTGACCCCTTGGAGTTCCTTGCAGATCTTGTATGTGATCGGATACGCCACGAACGGGGAGAGGATCACGAGGAACCTCATCGCGATCAGCACCGTATTGAGCGAGACGTGGAAGAAGTTGGCCAGCACGTCGGTCGAACTCGCGATGAAGAGCATCCCGAGGAGCGACAGCAACGCGACCCCCGCCGCGGTGCGCTTGGGACGATTGCTCGGACGGTCCAGGAGATGATGGATCTCGTTGTCCTTCGTGAATCTGCGCTCGATCGCGGGCCACGCGAAGGCGATGTTGAAGATGATCCCCGGCAAGATCACGGCCGGTATCAAGACCTCGAACGGAATCGTATAGCCCCAACTATGGAACGACCACGAGGGCCAGATGCGTAGCGCGCCGTCGAGGAAGCCCATGTACCAGTCCGGTTGCACGGCGTAGGAGATGCGCGCGGCGTCGTAGGGGCCGAACTGCCAGATCGGGTTGACCTGTGCGAACGCGCCGAGCAGTGCGGTCACACCGGCGACGATGAACAAGAAACCCGTCGTCTTGGCCATGAAGACCGGGAACATCGGTGAGCCGACGACATTCTTCTCGGTACGTCCCTCGCCCGGGAACTGGGTGTGCTTTTGGCGCACGAGCAAGAAGAGGTGGGCGCTGACCAGCCCGATGATAATGAGCGGCACGATCAAACAGTGCAGGATGAAGAACCGCGGAATGATCGCCGTGCCGGGGAAGTTCCCCCCGAAGACCCAGAAGCCCAGGTACGAGCCCACCAGTGGGATCGACAAGATGATCGAGTAGGCGATGCGGATACCGGTACCCGACACGAGGTCGTCGGGCAACGAGTAGCCGAGGAAGCCGTTCACGATGGCGAGGATCAACAGCGTCGTGCCGATCGTCCAGTTCAGTTCGCGCGGCTTGCGGAACGCGCCCGTGAAGAACACCCGCGCCATGTGCACGACGATCGCGCCCACGAAGATGTCACAGGCCCAGTGATGCATCTGGCGCATCAAGAGACCGCCGCGCACGGCGAAGGAGAGGTTGACCGTGGAGGAGAAGGCCTGGGTCATCTTCTGCCCGTCAAGGGGCAGGTAACCACCGTGATACGTGACGATCGCCGAACTCGGGATGTAGTACAGCGTGAGGAAGACACCGGTCACGAGAAGGATGACGAAGGAGTACAGCGCGATCTCGCCGAGCATGAACGACCAGTGGTCGGGGAAGATCTTGTCCATGAACGTGCGCCCGCCGCGTGCCACGCCCAAGCGGTCGTCCAATTCGTCGAGAGTCTTGCCGACTCGGCCGTAGGGGCCGAGCGCCGCTCGCCGAGAGCGTTGGGTGTCGATGACGTCGCTCACGAGCGCTCCCAGAATCCAGGGCCGACTGGCTCGTGGTACCCGCTCTGGCTACGCAGGTACCCCGACGAGTCGATGTAGAGCGGCAGTTGCGGCAACGGTCGAGGGGCGGGACCGAATTGGGGCACGGCACCGTTGGTCACGTTGAACATCGATTGGTGGCACGGGCACACCAGGAGCTGGAGCTGCTGCTCGTAGAGGCCGACGGGGCATCCGAGGTGGGTGCAGACCTTGGAGTACGCGACGTACCCCTTGGGCGCCCAGGACTCGCGACCCTTCATCGTCGTGAATCCCTCGTTGGACACACGTATCAATACGGTTTGGTCCACGGCCTGGCCCCGATCGGTGTTCTGGGTGCCTTCGGGGAAGACCGTCGACGATCGATCCGATCGCGAGGTCGCCCTCCATGACGCGCCGTCCGCTCTGGTCGACGACGTAGGAGCCCTTCTTCCAGTCGGTGGTGTCGAGGGTCGTCTTGGGCAAGGGGCCGAGGCTGCGAAGGAGCGGGAAGAGGGCGACGAGCCCGAAGATGCCCAGACCGCCACCGAGCAGTCCGCCGAGCATCTTTCGACGCTTGACGACGCCGCCACCGCGCTCGACGATGACCGCGGCAAACGCGTCGCGGTCGGCCTTGGAGTTCGCGAGCGTGTGGCGCTCTTCGACGAACGGGCCGCGCGGCATGAGGTACTTGCCCCAGGCGACGAGTCCGACACCGACGAAGAAGAAGCCGCCGCCCATGGTGGCGCCGAGCTTCCAGGGCTGGGCGCTGATCCAGTAACAGGCGCCGAACCCGGCGAAGCAGAACGCGCCCAAGACAAAGCAGACCGCGATGACGCGCTCGACCAACTGCGGGTTGCGCGCCGCCGGCTGGAGATGCGGATCATCGGCCGCGAGACCCGAGAGGGACACGGGCGTACGAAGTTCGTGTTCTTCGCTCAATCTCGCTCCCCTACCCAGAAGCCCACCAGGGCCAACACGCCAACGCCGAGTGCCAGGCCGACGAATCCTTCCGCGACCGGACCGAGTCCACCAAGACCGAACCCACCGGGGTTGTCGCGGGTGTTGAATCTCCGTCGTCACGTACTTCACGATGTCGTTCACCTGGTAGTCGCTCAAGTTGCCGGTGAATCGCGGCATGTTCCCGGGACCGGTGCGGATCGCTTCGGCGACTTGGAACGCGGGAACGTGGCGCAGCGACGGTGAGAAGGTGCTGCTCGCGAGCGCGTCGCCGTCACCCTCGATCGTGTGACACGAGGCGCAGTTGAGCGCGAAGAGCGCGGCGCCATCAGACACCTTGGCGATCTTGAGATTGAGTTTGGGGATGTACGGGTAGCTCGGCGATAGGGAGTTCACCCACGCCGCGATTGCGAGCGCCTGCTGCGGGTCGAGACGCGGAGTACGTCGCGCCGCTTCGACCGAACGCGGGTTGGTCGCGGGCATGCGGCCCGAGTCGACCCAGAAGTCGATGGTCGCCGGCCCGAGACCGACGAGGTCCGGGTAGGCCCCGCTCGTCCCGTTGGCCGGCACGCCGTTGGCCTCGGTCCCGTGACACGATGCGCAGTTCTGCTGGAAGAGCGCATCGCCCAGCGTGGCGAGCGCGGCAGAGGGCGCGCTGTAGGTGATCGCCGTGTCGCCGTAGGAGATGATGACGCCGTCACTGTTCTTCTTCACGACGTCAGAGTTCGGGGTTCCGGCGTTCTTGCGCGTCGTCTGATAGGGCGTCGTCTTGTTCGACGAAGCCTGCGCGCCGCCCACGAACAACAGCGCCGGAGCGACGGCGAAGAGGGTGACCACACCGAGTGCGCAGTAGCGCTTGAAGAGGGGGGACTTCACGGACGACCTACTTCAGCAAGAAGAGGGCCGAGTAGAGCCCAATCCAGACGACATCGACGAAGTGCCAGTAGTAGCTCACCCCTTGGAACGTGGACAACTCACCCGGGTCGCCTTCGGTGCCGCGCATGCGAAAGAGAAGGAACGACATGGCGACGAGACCCAAGATGACGTGCAGTCCGTGCAGACCGGTGGTGATGAAGAAAACGGAACCGTAGGAATTCGTGTACCAGCGTGTGGCGAGGTGCGTCCACTCGTAGGCCTGGTTGGAGACGAACAACGCGCCCATGATGATCGTGATGATGATCCAGCGACGAGCCTCGGCGCGACGTCGATGTTCGATCAACCACACGGCGTACTGCATCGTGAATGAGGACGCGACGAGGATGATCGTGAAGATGCCCGATTGAAGGACGTCGAGGTGTGTGCCGACGGGAGGCCACGCCGCCAGGTGGGCGCGGATAGTAAACAATGCGGCGAAGAGTCCCGAGAAGAACATCAACTCGCTGCCGAGCCAAATCATCACTCCGATGGCCAACATCGGGGGACGATCGTGAACAATCTTCTCTTGCTTCGCCAGGCTATTGGGGGAAATCGCCTGACTCACGGCTACATTTCTAGCGGAAATTCAGACCCCGGTGCGTCAAGTGGGATGAAAAGGCTCAGCCGAGTGTCGGAGGAAACGTCTCAGAGGCGACGATGGCGAGGCGACGGGTCGGACGGGTCATGGCCACGTAGAGGGTTCGCAGTCCTCGCGGCGTCACGAACGGGCAGCCCTTCGCGCCGCGACTCGCTATCTGGCAGGGTTCAACGACGACGACCGCGTCGAACTCGAGACCGTTGGCGCCTTCGGCGGCCAGGACGACGAGGTCAGCACCCAGTCCGCGAGAGTCCTGGTCCCTCGGGTCGATGGCGTCGAGACCCTTGGACCGGAGGATTGCGACGATCTCCTCGACGCGCTCGCCCGTGACGATCACCGCCACGCGGCCGGGCGTGACGGCATCTACTTCGCGTCGGGTCACTTCCACCAACGTGGCGGCGAACTCGCTCGCGCTCACGTGATCGATGGTCGGCGCGTGGCCGGCACGACGAACGGGGCGAGGTGGTTCGATCTCGGGAGCCGCAGCGAAGAGCGTGGGGGCGGCGAAGTCCAGGACCTCCTCGGGGGTGCGGTAACTCACCGTGAGGTCCACTCGGGTGGGGGTCCGGCGCGGTTCGAGGACCTCCAGCACCGCGTTCCACGACGCCGACGAGGAGGCGGTCGTCGCTTGGCCCATGTCCCCGACGATGGTCATTGAACCAGTCAGGTCTCGACGCTTCAGGACCCGAAGCTCCATGGGTGAGAGGTCTTGTGCTTCGTCGATGACGATGTGCCCGTAGGTCACGAACTCGGCCTCGTCGAGCTCGGTGCTCTGGGTGGGCGCGAGCCGCTGGGCCTCGCGAAGGGCCGCGGCGCGCACGTCACCGGCGTACGAGTCCAGGTCGATGCCATCGAGGATCCCCGATTCGGCGAGTTCACGGCCGGTCGGGGCCGGCGAATTGGTCCGAGGAGCACGCGAGCCTCGTCGATCAACGCCGCGTCGGCCTTGGTCCACTTCACTTCGTCGAGGGACGAGGATCGCCCCCGCTGCAACAGTTCGATCTCCTCGTCGCTCAGGATTCCCTTGCCCGCGGCGCGTAGAAGTGCCGGCGCGCCGAAGAGGTCGTGGAGGAGTTCCTGTCCCGAGAGTCGGGGCCAGATCCGCTCGAGGACGTACTTGAACTGCGTCGTCGATCGAATGAGGTCGGCGAGTTCGCCCACGGCGTTGACCTCGTCGACGCCCTCGCGCACGAATCGCTCGTAGTACTCGTTAGCGAGTCGGTTGGCCAACTCACGCCCGACGGCGGAGCGACGCTGGTTGTGGTTGCCCGGGCGTCGCCGCGCTCGCTCGACGGTCTCGTGCGTGTACTTCGCTCGCAATACCACGATGGCGCGCCCCACGGGGATCTCGACGTCGTCCTTCAGCGGTCGCTCGCGGGTCCGAACGGCCCGGGCGAGGAAGCGGGCCATGCGCAGGTCGCCCTTCAGCTGGTCGACGGGCTCGGTGTCACGCCCTCGGATCTCGACGTTGGTCACCAGTCCCGAAATTGTTGAGAGTGTGACCCCGGACTCGCCGAGTGACGGCAAGACGTTCTCGATGTAGTTCAAGAAGAGCGGGTTCGGGCCTACGACGAGCACACCCTGACGCTCCAAGGTGGCGCGGTGGGTGAAGAGGAGGTAGGCCGCCCGGTGCAGAGCCACGGCCGTCTTGCCCGTGCCCGGTCCACCCTGTACGAGCAGCACGCCCGCGAGGGGGTTGCGGATGATCCGGTCCTGCTCTCCTTGGATGGTGGCGACGATGTCGCCCATTCGTCCGGTACGAGCGCGACCGAGCGCCGCGAGTAGCGCACCTGGGCCCGCCCAACGCCAATCCCCCATCGACGAGGCCTTCAGCGGTCGCGTCGCGGACTTCATCGTCGGGCAATGAGAGTTCGCCGTTCGCGTCGGCGAAGTATTCGTCCTCGACGCCAGTGACCTCGTGGCCCTTGATCGCCACGTGACGACGACGCGAGAGTCCGAGTGGTTCGACACCCGTGGCGCGGTAGAACGCCTCGGCGACGGGTGCACGCCAGTCGATGACGAGCGGATTGAGTTGGTCATCGGAGACGGCCAATCGACCGACGTGGTAGTCGTCGCCCTGTCCGAACTCATTCGGTGCGTAGTCGATGCGACCGAAGAAAAGCGGCTGGTCGCCGATCGCGAGTTGGTCGAGACGATGTAACGCGGTGCCCATGACGACGTCGCGTTCGACGAGGTCGCCCGCGCCACGCATGTTCGCCACCGCCGCGCTGTCGCGCAGCGATCGGGCTTCGTCACGCATGTGATCGAGCGCCCGAAGGGCGAGATCGAGGAAAGCCTGTTCTTCCTTGATCTCACGTTCGTGCGCCATTGCGTCCTCTCACACTCTCAAAATTGAGAAATTTCAAGTCTAGGGCACGACCGGGCGAACGGTTCAAAACCGACTTCCACGCACGTCACGTAGATTGAGAACGACACTAAGGAGAGGTGTGAACGAGCCAGTTTTCTTGCGGGCCTGCCGTGGCGAGAGTGTTGACCACGTGCCGGTCTGGTTCATGCGCCAAGCCGGTCGATCGCTTCCCGAATACCGCGAACTTCGCGGCGATGGCTCCATTCTCGACGCCATCGCCGATCCCGAGCTCGCTTGTGAGATCACGCTCCAACCGGTTCGTCGCTACGGCGTCGACGCGGCGATCTTGTTCTCCGACATCGTCGTCCCCTTCCACTCAATCGGCTTCGGTGTCGAGATCGTGCCCGGTCGCGGTCCGGTCATCAAGGATCCGTTCACGAGCACCGCCGACCTCGAGCGCCTGCGCGACCTCGACGACGTTGACATTGCGCACGTGACCCAGACCATCGATCTGGTCGTGAAGGAACTGGCGACCGCCAACACGCCGCTCATCGGCTTCGCCGGTGCGCCGTTCACGGTCGCCAGTTATCTCGTCGAAGGAGCGCCCACTCGCGACTTCGCCGTCATCAAGACGATGATGCATCGAGAACCGCTGCTCTTCGACCTCTTGCTCGACCGACTGTGCGAGATCACCATCACCTTCCTGCGCGCCCAAGTGGCCCACGGCGCGCGCGCCCTGCAACTCTTCGATTCGTGGGCCGGGTCGTTAACGCGCGATGAGTATCGACGATTCGCGCTTCCGGCGACGCAGCGCGTAATTGACGGCGTCGCCGACCTCGACGTGCCGACCATCCTTTTCGGCGTCGGCACCGGTGAACTCCTCGACTTAATGTGCGGGGCCCAGAGCACCGTCATGGGGATCGACTGGCACGTCGACCTGGACGAGGGACGTCGCAGGGTCGGCAACCGCGTCGTCCAGGGCAACCTCGATCCCGCGCGTTGCCTCGCAGGGAGCGACTTGGCGGTCGAAGCGGCCCGCGAGGTACTCGCCAAGGCCGGCAAGGATGCCGGCCACATCTTCAACCTCGGGCATGGCGTCTTGCCCCAAACCGATCCGAGCTGCCTCGAAGCCGTCGTGCGGGTCGTGCACGACGAGGGACGGGCGGGTGTGCGATGAAGACGGGAGTACTCGTCATGGCCTACGGCACGCCGACGACCCGCGACGACGTGGAGGCCTACTACACGAGGATTCGACACGGCCGACCTCCGACCCCGGAACTCCTCGCCGACCTCACCCGTCGCTATGACGCGATCGGTGGCACCTCTCCCCTCGCGAAGCGCACCGCCGACCAGGTGGCCGGGATATCGCGGGTGCTCGATCACGTGGCGCCGGGCGAATTCGACGTTCGCTTTGGATCGAAGTACGAGCCGCCCCTCCTCGAGACGGCGGCGGCGTCGTTTCGCGAGGAGGGGTTCAGCCACGTCATCGGTCTCGTCTTGGCACCGCATTCGTCGTCGATGTCCACCGACCAGTACATGTCGCGCGCCGGTGAGGCACTGGGCGACGACATGGTGTTCACGAAGATTGGCGCGTGGTGGGAGTTCCCGGGGTTCCTCGAGATCATCGCCCAGCGAGTGACCGACGCCTTGGGGACCATCCCCGAGGGTCGTCACGCGACCACTGAGGTCATCTTCTCCGCGCACTCTCTCCCCGAGAAGATTCTCGCCAGCGGCGATACCTACCCCGAGCAACTGCGCGAGAGCGCGCGGCGCGCGGCGGACCTCGCGGGCGTGAAACGTTGGGACATCGCGTGGCAGTCGGCAGGACGTACCGCCGACCCCTGGATCGGGCCCGACATCCTCCAAGTCATTCGAACGAAGCGAGAGCAGGGCGTCACCGACATCGTGTCGTGCCCCATTGGTTTCGTGAGCGATCACCTCGAGGTGCTCTACGACATCGACGTCGAAGCGCAGGCCGTAGCGAGCGAAGTGCAACTCAACCTCGTGCGGACGGCGTCGCTCAATGACGACCAGCGTTTCATGACATTGTTGGCGGCCGTCGTATTGGAGGCCTCGGCCGCGTGAGTCGCGCCTCCGTCGTGATCGTCGGTGGTGGCATCGCCGGGCTCAGTGCGGCGTGGGAAATCACGGGCGCCAAGGCCGGACCCGATGACTCCACACCGCGGGTCGAAGTCATCGAAGCCGAGAACCTCGTTGGTGGGGTGATGCGAACGACGCAGTTCGCCGGACGCACCATCGACCTCGGTGCCGACGGGTTCCTCGTACGTCGACCCGAAGCCGTCGAGTTGATCGAAGAGTTGGGCCGCTCGGACGAGCTCGAAGCGATCGACGCCAGCGGCGCCTCTATCTGGCTGCGCGGTGCACTCGACGTTTTGCCCACGGGTTTGGTATTGGGAATCCCGACTTCATCAGGTCAATTATCGAACGTCAAGGGGCTGTCGCGTCGCGCGAGGCTCGACGCGATTCGAGATGAACGACTACCCATTCGACTGCACGTCGGTGACGACGCCACCATTGGTGACATCGTGCGCACGAAGCTCGGACGCGAACTCGCCTACCAATTCATCGAACCCATGGTGGGTGGTATCCAGGCCGGTCGTATCGATCAACTCTCCGCGAAGTCGGTCTTTCCGCAACTGATGAGCGCCGCACAGCGAGGTGGATCGTTGATGAAAGCGTTGCGTCCCACGACGGCGAACGCGGCGGAGCCGCCCGGTCCACTCTTCAACTCGTTGCGAGGGGGTGTCGGCTCACTACCGCTGGAACTGGCTGAACAACTACGGCGCCGGGGCGTCATTGTGCGCACCGGCGTCGCGGTCACCGCACTGCGCCGCACGCCATCGGGCAACTATCCCTGGGACGTGGACACGTCGGCCACGACGACGCCCGCCGACGTGGTCGTCCTCGCCACGCCGGCGCCGACGGTGGCGCGCCTCATCGGAGCGGTCGACCCCGCCCTCGAACGACTGTCGACGATCACCAGTGCCGGCGCCGCGATCATCACGTTCAGCGTGGCGCGAGACGACGTAACGCTGAGCGAGAAGGGCACCGGAGTCTTGGTGCCGCTCGCCACTCCCTGGGCCGGCGACGGCACCATGATGGTCACCGCGCTGACGTTCCTCGACCGTAAATGGGCCCACCTACGCCGGAGCGACGATGTCCTCGTTCGGGCCCACGTGGGTCGCATCGACGACGATCGTTGGCGCCCGATGAGCGACGACGAGTTGACCGAGCGGGCGGCCCGTGAGATGAGAGTGCTGTTGCCGCGCTTCGGTGAACGCTTCACGTCGGTCGTGCAGCGCTGGCCAGAGCGACTCCCGCAGTACTACCTCGGACACGACACGGTGGTGAAGAACGCCAAGTCCGCCGCGGCCGCGATTCGAGTGGCGTTGTGTGGCAACGCCTACGACGGAGTCGGGATCCCCGCGAGTATCGGTTCGGGCCGGAGTGCCGGACGCGCGGCCCTCGACATGGTGCGCGAACCAGCGAAGGGTTAGAGGTAGTACCCGGAGTGAATGTAGATGCACGGCACGCCTTCGCGGACGTACATCGCGTGATTCTTCGGGTCGTCGTCGAGCGCGAGTCGTATGTCGAAGCCTTCCTTCACGAGGTCGCGCAACGCACCGCGCTTGAAGTCGTCCACGCCTGAGTAGTCGCCGTACTCGCGCATGATGAGCAGGTCCCAGCGCAGTCCGTAGCGTTCGAGCCAGCCCACGGTGTGCGGCTGCACCCTGCGTGGTCGACCGGTCAAGAGGACGATTTGCAACGATTGGTCCAAGAGTTCGAGGAGCCGCTCGATCTCCTCGATGATTGGATCATCGCCGCACGCGTCGAAGAAGCTCTTCCAGTCGCCCCAGTCGAGGTAGTGCTGGCGTCCTGCGGCGTCGGCGATGACCCCATCGATGTCGAAGATGACGGCCGGCCCGCCCGGCCGAGGATCGCCGCGCCAATGCCAGTTTTCTCGTACGTAGTCCGGACTCATCTGTGCCATCAGGCTAACGGCGCTTGCCCGGGAGATGTCTGCGAGAATGGACGCCGTGGGATGTGCAGAGCGTCAGACGCTACCGATACCGTTCGGACATCACGTGTATGTGGTGAGCGACCTCTCGCTCACACCAACGTCGAACCCACGTAGCCGTCCCGTCGTCGACCTGACGTCGCTGCTCGGCGACATCGACGACGCGGCCGTCGTCGTCATCGCGGGGAACTTCTTCCGTCCCGAAACGACGTCCGACTTGGCCAAATTCATCGCGGCCACCCTCGAGCACCTCCCAGCGTTGCGCGACCAGATCGCCGCCTTCACGATGAAGGCCGAGCACCGATTCATCGTCTTGCCCGGAACCTCGGATCATGAACTCGCCCACAATCAATTCGCGCGTGGCCACCTTGAGGCGCTCGGGGTCACGTTCGCCAACGACCTCATCTTGCAGGTCGCGACGGCCGACGGCGTGCGCGACGTGGCGGTCGCGGCCGGCGCCAGTCACGTCGACGTAGGGCGCGCAGACCTCGCCGATCGAGGTGACGCCGAACGACTCGAGGATCCCAACGCTCTGGCACGGTTCGTCGCGTCGCGAGTCCTCTACCGTCGACTGGCGGGCTGGGTGTGGTTCCCCTTCGTCGCGCTCGCCTTGTTCGACATGTTGACCTCGCTCAACGCGATCATCGGACATTTCACGCACCACCATCTGCACGTGCACACGCCCCACACGGGGAGTTTTTGGGGCAACCTGCTGTTGAACCTCCTGATTCTCGCGGGCGTCGAGTTCATCGTCGTCTGTTGCGCCGGTCTCATCGTCCGGCGTCGCTTCGACCGTGACGCACGCCGCTCGACACCTGAGCTCAGTGAACCACTGTCGTTGACCTTCGTCGATGATGTCGACTCCCTGGAATTCGCTCGACGAAACGCCGAACGACTCGGGGCGGGCGCGGTCATCGGCGGCGCGCCTCGACCGGCCCTCGCCTTTCTCGACCGCGGCGTGTGCGCGACGCCCGGTCCGTCACGCACGGTGGTGGTCGAACGACACGGACGCTTCGGCTTGCCCCCCGTATTCTCGTCAGTCGAACGACTCGGGATCGTCGAGATCGAAGCGGCCAGTACCGTGCAGGTACGCCTCTACGCGGGAGAGTCACCGCGAACCGGTGAGCGCCTGCTCGAACGTCTCGTGGCGGCGTCCAATGTGCAGCCCGCGCCTCCGGCGGTCACCACGACGGTCGGATCGTGGCCGACGGGCGATCCCTTTCCCGTCACGATCGAACGATTGCGCGAGCAGCGTCGACAACGAACCGTTCGGCGTTGGGCCAGCGGGTTGCTCTTCCTCGACGGACTCATCAACGTCATCGTCACCGTGTCGCCACCACTTCGCAGTCGCCTCCACGCGGTGCAGGCGTTCCTGCCAATAGGCGTCGCGCAGTCGGCGGCGGTCTTGACCGCTCTCGCGGGCATCGCGATGATCATGATGGCGCGGGGCATTCGACGAGGACAGCGGCGCGCGTGGTTCGTGGCCTGCGTGGTGCTCGCGGTCACGGTGGTCGCGCACATCGCACGCGGCGGTACGTTCATCGCATCGATCATCGCCGCGACCATCCTCGGTCTCCTCGTGGTCGAACGTCGCTACTTCCAGGCGACGACCGACCGATCCAGCGCGCGCACCGCGTTACCGCGCCTGGGGCTGATCGCCCTGGTCGCGGTGGTCGCCGCGACGGTCGGCGTCGAGGTCTCCTCCGGGCGACACCACCTACCCTCGTTCGGCATCATCCTGATGGCCTGTCTCGAGCGCTTCGTCGGACAGAACTACATTTCCCTGCCCGACGCCGCTGGTGACTTCGTCGATCCCGCGATGCTCGCGGTCGGCATCTCGCTGCTCGTCTCGACGCTCTACCTCTTGACGAGACCGGTCGTGGACAGGCGACTGTCGACGGCGGGACGATCGAGCGAGCGACGCCTCGCGGAGTTGCGGGCACGAGAGATCGTTCGACGACACGGTCGAGGCACGCTCGACTACTTCGCACTGCGCGACGACAAACAGTTCTTCTTCTTCCGCGACTCACTGGTGGCCTACGCGGTCTACGGCGGCGTCGCGCTCATCTCACCCGATCCCATCGGTCCCGAGGCCGAACGGTCCGAAGCCTTCAGCGCGTACCGCTCGTACGCGGAAGGCCGAGGGTGGACCATCGGCGTCATCGGCGCGAGCGACGAGTGGCTCCCGATCTACGGCACCGCGGGGCTCCATCACCTCTACATCGGTGACGAGGCCATCGTGGACTGCCAGAAGTTCAGCCTCGCCGGAGGAAAGATGAAGGGACTTCGTCAGGCCTGCACTCGCCTGGCGCGACACGGGTACACCGTTGAATACCTCGACCCGGCGAACATCGAGCCCGGTCGTGTCACCGACATCCTGGAGCTCATCACGATGCTTCGCCGCGGCGAGGCCGAACGCGGCTTCTCGATGATGCTCGGGCGATTGTTCAATCCGAAGGACAAGGGCCTCCTGTTGACGATCGTGCACGGTCCCGACGGTCGACCGGTCGCGGTCTGTCAGTTCGTCCCCTCACCGGCGATCAACGGGTACTCGCTCGACCTGATGCGCCGAGACCCGGGCGAACACCCCAACGGACTCATCGACTTCGCGCTCTGCTCGACGATCGAACACCTGCGCGAAAACGGCGCGCGGGGCTTGAGCCTCAACTTCGCCGCCTTTCGATCGGTACTCGATGGGGAACGCGGCGAGGGGACGTTCACGCGCGTGGAGCGATGGGCGCTGAAACGGCTCTCGGGCATCTTCCCGATCGAGACCCTGTGGACGTTCAACGCCAAGTACCACCCGACCTGGTTCCCGAGATACCTCGTCTACCCCGCCGCGGAGAGTTTCGTGCCCGTCGCGGCGGCCGTCCTGCGTGCCGAGTCCCTTACCGAGTTGCCGGTACTGGGCCGATTCCTCGTCAGCGACCCGTCGAACCGTCCGGGCACCGTGGTGCCTGAAGAGGTCCTCGAAGCGGCCAAGTTGGTCGATGAGAAGGTTCTCCACTAGGACGAGACATCCGAGGGCGCTTCATCGAGGTAGAGACAGAATGGGTGTCCCTCGGGATCGAGCATCACTCGCACCGTTTCTTGGGGCTGAACGTCAGCCATCGTCGCACCGATGGCCATCGCCGCGCTCACCGCGGCCTCGAGATCATCAACGGCCACGTCGAGATGCAGCATCATCTGTTGTTCACCGTCGCGCGTCGGCCACGTCGGCGATCGTAGATCGTCGTTGCGCTGAAAGCTGATGAATGACGTGGTGCCCGGCACCGCGATCGCGGCGCCATTCTCATCGCGTTGAGCGACGGGCCAGCCAAAGACCTCCGCGTAGAAGTCGGCGAGACGTTGGGGCTCCTTGGCATCCAGACAGACGCCCCACCACTGGGTTCTCAGTCGTCCGTTCATCTCGCCTTCCTTTCAACGACTTCAACGCAACGGCACTCAGCGACCGCCGCGTCCACTGCGGATTGTAGGATTGATTCTTCAGACGTTTCGTGCGCCGGGAAGCCTGGTCGGCAGGGGACTACACGATGCGCGACGAACCGGGACCGAGCGATATGCCCAACGAGATGCATCGACCCAATGTGGTCGCGGCACTCCGCGTCTCGGTGCTCAGCATGGTGTGGACCCTCATCTCGAGCGTGTTGGCCGTGGTCATCGGCATCCGTAGTCACACGTCAGTCCTCATCGCTTTTGGTGCGGTCGGAACCGTCGACGCAATCGGCTCCGCGGCGCTCACCTACCACTTCGTGCACGGACTGCGACACGACCAACTCTCGGACCGGCTCGAAGGCGTGGCCCATCGTGTGGTCTTGCTGGGACTACTGGTCGTTGGCAGTTCGGCAATCGCCGGTGGTATCGCGAGATTGGTTTTCAATAGTTCTCGTGGATCGTCGGTCCCGGGCGTGGTCTTGGCCGGCGCGTCATTCCTCGTCTTGATAGTCCTCTCACGCAGGAAGGTGCGCGTCGCGACGAGAATATCGAGCGAGGCCCTTCGCTCGGACGGCCATCTTTCTGCCGTGGGTGCGGTCTTAGCGGCCGTCACGTTGTTGGGCACCATGGTCGAGCGTTGGTTCGGATGGCACTGGGCTGACGCCACCGCGACCATCGTGCTCGGAGCGGTCGCCGTGTGGCTCGCTTTCTCGACGTGGCGTCGCGAGCACTCCGGCTGACGCCCTCATCGATTTCGTCACAAACGTTCCTCGTTTGCGACGATCACACAGACTTCGTGCCTACCTTGTTCACCTGCGCGACGACAATCTCGTTGATGTCCTCCCACGACCAGACCTCTTCGATCGAGGAGAAGCCACTCGAGATGATCCAGTGATCGACGGTGCCCACGACCACGCGGGTCCGGCGAAATCCCTCGTGATACGGGGAGCGCTCGTCGCCCATCACCATCGACGACAGCCCCGGGACCTCGATGGTCTCGGTGACGTCGATCAACTCGGTCGCGACCCCCGGTCGCTGCAGAATTGACTCGAACAACTGTGGCGCAAAGGTCGTCGCGTCCTGGGCGGATGAGAATTCGCCGATTTGGATCCACAGGGACGTCTTGGCCGGCTTGTTCGCAAAACGTCGCCACACGTTCAGGTTGCCCCGCTCGCGCGCACGTTCGATCTCCGGTCCGGCAAGTCCCCGGTTCCCGATGGTCCACGACTGTTCCCCGGCGAAGGCGAGCCCGTACCTCGCCAGGTCCGGTTCGCTGAGGAGCAGCTTGAACTGTTTGGACTCGTGTACTCGATGGTCAATCGGCGCAAGGACCTTGCGTAGTCGTGACGCGATCGAACGATGATCCTGCGTAACGTCGTGAACCGTCATGACGCGATTATGTCATAGGACCGTTGGAAATCAACTGCCGGCAACGACTTTCGAAGTGATCATTGATCACTTCAGTTTTGGAAGTTTCTCACTAGGATTTGTCGTCTTTCGAGGAGGGCGTCGCGACCGTTCCGCGTCGCGGCTCACCACGACTTCTTCAACTCCTTCGCGATTCTCGGTACGAGTGTCGAGAACGTGTTGGCATCCCACAACACGCAGACTCCCTGACCGGTCTCGACGATGGGTTGGTCGATGCCCGCCCAACGCCCTGACACCACGAGGGCGCGCCCGCCACCTTCGCAGTGCAGTTCCAGGGCGAGCGGTGCCTGGGGTCCGGCGAACGGTATCGCGCCGTCGACGTCGAAATGGTGCGAACTGAATGCCTTGCGTCGCTTGGCCAACGCGACGTACGGGGAGTCGACCCAGTGGATCCTCGACTTTGCGATCGTGTGCCCGACACATTCGCCCCAAGGCACCTCGAGCGCCATCGGCGAGCCTTCGTCGGTGAGAGATCGAGGGTTCGACGGACCATCGACAAGTGCGAGCTCGTAGGTGCCGTCGGTCAGCGCATCGGACGAGATGACAGCCAGCACGCCACGGTCAGTTCGCAGCTCGACGCCGTGTCGGTTCCAGTGCGCGACCGAACAGCTGCCACGCGAGCTCCCAAGTTCGTCATCGACCCCGGCGTAGTAGTCGACGCCCGTCACCGTGCAACCAACGAGTCCCTTCGCCCGATCCAACAACGATTTCGTGAAGGGTTCCATGTACCTATTCCAACACAGCGGCCAGATCGCCCAAATTGGCGCCCGGGTTGCGTAGCGATCTTCGGTGTTCGCACACGACGCGATGGTCAGTCGACGATCTGGTCGGTTCCCTCCACCATGGGCCGGGCACGACCCGGTGCGACAGTGCGAGCCAGAATGCCGAGCGTTGCGCGCAGCGCACTCTCGGGGATCACCGGAAAGATATTCGCCTCCCTCCACGACTGCTCGATGGCGGACCAGTCGTAGTACGAAGTCGCGAGCGTGCCTCCTTCGACAGGCTCGAGCCGGTAGCCGTAGACATGACCGAGGTTCAGCCTGCCTTCGATCACCCACGCGATCTCTTCATCGGGGACGAAGGTCACGATCCGGACCGTGACGTCATAGAGGCCCAAGGGGTAATCATTGAGTGCTTCGCGGTCCATGTGTACGACGAACGTGTCATCGACGCGTTGAACTCGATCGCCCGAAGAACTCATCAACATGCCCGAACTATCGATGGCGACGTGGCCAGCAGGATCGCACAGCAACGAGAAGATCTCGCCCGGCGTCGCGGCAATCGCCCGCGAGACTTCCATTCGTTCAATCATGGCGACATTCTTGCATTCATCGACCGGACATACTGAAGCTCGTCATTGCCTCACTGGCGGACGAGGTCGCGTCCACGAAGGGCGCTGATCGTTCAATCGGTTGCGAAGCTGACGTCGGCGGTCTCCACGGTGTCGCCACGCCGTCCGGGCGCGTCCTGCCCGTCCCAGTAGAGGTTCGTGTGCGCGATGACGAGGTCTGGCGTCGGCGCGCCGTATTGACTGATGTCCTCGGTGGTGTGCGCGTCGGCGACGAGGGTCACGTCGTACCCACGGGCGAATGCGCCGTGCAGAGTCGAGCGAATACAGGCGTCAGTCTGGGCGCCGGTCACCACGACCCGTCCGACACCGCGATCCGCCAAGAGGCCCTCGAGATCGGTGTCCTCAAATGAGTCGCCGTAGTTCTTGTGCACCAAGGGCTCGTCCTCTCGGCGCTTCAGTTCGGGGACGTACGCCCAGCCTTCACTGTCGCGAACCAGGCCCTCATCATTGTGCTGCACCCAGATGACGGGGACGTCCTCCTGTCGCGCCTTGTCGACCAACGTATTGATGTTGGCGATGACGTCGTCGCGCTTGTGCGCACCGGCGACGACGTCATTCTGGACGTCGATCACGAGAAGGGCTGAATTGGTGCGATCTTTCAGTGTCGTCACGGTTCTCTCCATTTCGAAGGTAGTAGGACTTCCACCTCAGAGTATTCGTCCGCTGTGACAAGTCATCACGCGGACGTCGTCGTCACCGAGTCGATCTAGGCGAAGCAGCCTGATGCGGGCGACGCCGTCCCGACCGTTCCATGCGACGCGGCTCCTTTGTCGGGCGCCACACTCACCACCGATCCGTTCCAGGTGAACGTGAAGGCACCCGTCAGCGAAGGCCACGACTGGAGGAAGGGACCTCCGCCGGTCGACGACGTGGCCCACGCCGTGCCAGCCGGTGGATTCGGGCCGTTCAACGCCCGGTAGTCCGAGACCGCGACATTGATTTCGGCGAAATTGGCTTGGCAGGCCGCGCGATCGGCGACCTGCTGTTCGCTCGCGATGTCTTGTGGTCCAGTCGTCGTGGTCGACGTCGGCGATGCGCCGGGCAACGTCGTGGCGACAGGCCCAGGCGACGATCCGAAATTGAGCGTCAGTGCGATGACCGCGAGGATGCCGAGGATTCCTACGACGCTCAAGATGCCAAGCAACGACGAACCTCGCTCCCCTTCGTCGCCCTTGGCGTGCGACGCGAGCGATCGTCGACCATGCGGAGTTGACATTGTTGGACCTCCTTTCATGGCGTTCTGCGAGCGATGCTAGAACAACACCCGATGGACCGCACTGCGCAGCTTCTCGCCATCGACAAGATGCCTACGAACAGCTCGACTGATAGGCGGCAGTACCGGGCTGGAGTGCCTGACCTGAATTGACGTTGACCATCAGGCACGACTCGTCGACCGCGACGAACTGACTCGCCGGTATCTGCTTCAACTGGTCGACCTCGGTGTAGGTCCATCGACGGTCCGCGGTGCCCTGGAAATACCAGTTACTGCCGTTGTCAGCGAGGATGAGGCCATAGGTCTTCATGGTCGTCAACACGGTCTGGCAGAACGTCGCGCACTCTGACGCCGGCAGGGTGAACGACGCGTTGAGGCGAAAGCGTGCTCCCATCGGCGGACAGGCGTCGTTCGACTGGCCGGCTTCGTGGCGAGCGGGCCAGAGGTAGCTCTCCTGGGTGCAGTCCGCCGTGAAGCGGATGGCGTGGTCCAAGTCCCGTGACGCAACCTCGTTGTAGTTGACGAGTCCCGGCAAGATAGGCAGTCCCGCCGCGTCGGCGGAGGTGTAGCCGGCGGGACGCAGCGCGTTTGAGTTCAGATTCCATACGGCGCCCGATCCGGCCGTCGAGCGCCCCGAGGGTCGAAAGTACGTGTCGTAGGTCTCGAAGAGCGTGCACGCGGGCGACGACGCCGATGCGTACGGGTCGACCATGAGTGCGTGGCGGTCTGAACCGCCCTCGATTGGCGTCGACGCCGTCAAGGGATAGGGACGACGATCGCTTTCCGAGGCGTACTGAAAGGTCAATCGCGTAAAAAGCGTCGCCTTGCGCACGACGATCCACGGTATGCCGTAGGGCGCTCGTGGATTGCCAGACGGGCCGTAATCGGGATGGAGGAACGTGCCCGACGACGACATGGACGCGAGCCATATCGCGCTGTTGGCATTGACGGGCAGCCCGGTGATCGGGGTGTTCCAGACATTGTCAGCGGGAAAAGCAGGGCAGCGTGTCCCCGGTAGGACCTGTCGCGCCACCCTCTCGTGCACCCGCGACGTGCCCACCGGCTTCCCGACCGCCATGGCACTACTCGGCACCACGCTGAGCGCGGTCAAGGTCACCGCCCCAAGGAGCAACGAAGCGCCGCGACGCAAGACAATGAAGCATGCGAGCGGGGCCATGCATCCGTTCTACCTGGTCGCCCCGTGGGAAGCCGAGGATTGTCCAAGAGTTGTGGCCACGCACTCGATCGGCGATTGACGCGAAGTCCCGCGGTCTCCGCGTCGCCAATTCCAGTACTCCGTACTTGCCAGACGACATCGAAGAGTGGACGATTCGACCGCCCTCAACCCACCAGGACCAGCAGCTCCTACGAATCGGGCCCCCGATTTTCCGTACGAACACGGCACTTTGGAGGAAAACGGGCATTTAGCACAAATCCATTTGCAAAGTGTGCATCCGTTGCTTAATGTTTGTGAATTCTTTGATATTTGCGTCGAAGATAGCAAGGGCAGACAGTTCCGATTCCGCTGCATCCATCAAGGAGGAATTATGAATTTGCTTGCCAACTATCGGCGACTGCGCCAACGGCGAGAACAAGGGGAGATTGACGGCTTCACGTTGATCGAACTACTGATCGTCATCGTCGTCCTGGGAATCCTGGCTGCGGTCGTCATCTTCGCACTGGGCGGCATCACAGGACAAAGTGCCACCGCTGCCTGCGTCGCTGACGGCAACACCGTCTCCACCGCGATTCAGGCGTTCGTGACCCAGAATCCCAGCACCACGCCCACGGTGACGGGTCTTCTGAACGGCACGTCTGAGGACAACAACACGCCGTACATTCAGTCCTGGCCGTCCAACGATCCGCATTATGCCTTCGGGTTGACGACGGACGGAAAACTGGCCATCCAGGTTCCGTCGACCGATCTCTGGACCGGAGCGAATGGCGAGACTGGCTGGGCTTCGACGAGCCCCACCGGCGCGGGCGTTTCGCTCTACACGGGATCCACCAGTTGCACCAGCGCCAACATCACCTGATTCGACCGCTGATCAAACCACTTCCGTTCCCCGGTGCGGGCGACTACCGCTCTCACCGGGGAACACGTCCCCAAATCCAGGAGTCCATGGCATGATCTGGCGACTGACCACACGAGGAACGCGACGCGACCGCGATCATTCTCGTCGCGATGCACGAGGTTTCACCCTCATCGAACTGCTCGCGGTCGTCGCCGTCGTCGGCGTGGTGTCCACCGTGGCCGCGACGGCGCTCGGACGTCTCCACGACCGGTCGATGTCGGCGCTCTGTCAGTCTGACGGCACCAAGATCTCGAATGCGATCGCACTGGTCAAGGCGCAGTACCCCGGCACGGTCGTGGACGAGTCCATTCTCCTGACGCGTGGCGGCGCCTACGAAGGCCCGTATCTGCAGTCGTGGCCCGATAACCGGCCGCACTACGACTTCTACTTCGTCTCGGGCGTTCTCAACATTCAATCCCCCGCCGGCACCGCCACGACCTCGGGCTCGACGCTCGCCGCTGGCGAACCGTTCACGGGCAGTGCGAGCTGCTCGGGCGTCACTTCGTAAGGCGTTCGCGGGCAGTCGTCCCCTCCGAGGGTTGGAAACTCCTCGATCGGTGATTCATTCGTCATGCCCCGTCGGTCGAGACGGTGACGATACACTCACGACCATCACTACTGATCGGAGTCCACGATGGTGGCGTCTTCAGCAAGCATGGGTCCACCGGTCCTCTTCATCTCGGACCTGGCTCAGTCAAAGCAGTTCTACTGCGACATCCTGGGGTTCACCCTCCTGTTCGAAGACGAGAACTCCGCCGGACTCCAAGTCGGTGAGGACATGCTGATGCTCCTCGACCCCGACGCCGCGAAGGACCTCCTCGTGGGTGCGACCGGTTCGCCGAAGGGCCGCGCGCCGATGGGTGTCCTCAACCTGTTCGTGGACGACGTCGACGCGTGGTACGCCCGGCTCAGTGAAGCCGGTGTTGAGTTCCTCCTCGATCCGCGCGACCGCGCGTGGGGACGGCGCACGGCGCACTTCAGTGACCCCGACGGCTTCGTCTGGGAGATCTCAAAGGAGATTGACTAGAGGTCCGACGCCTCTGGACCGTTTCGTAGAATTCAATGATGTCCCGCTACGACCTCGTGATCTTCGACTGCGACGGCGTACTGGTCGACAGCGAACGGCTCGCGGTGAAGATGGAGTCGCGGATCCTCACCGAGATCGGATGGCCGATGACCGAAGCCGAGGTCATCGAACGCTTCGTCGGCCGGTCCTCGGCCTACATGATGGTCGAAATCGAGAAGGTCATCGGGCGCAGCGTCAACTGGTCCACGGAGTTCGAGGAGCCGTTTCGCCTCATCTGCGAGCGAGAGTTGACCACGATCGATGGCGTGCGCGACGCGATTGAGAGAATCGACGCGCCCACCTGCGTCGCCTCGAGTAGCAGTCGCGAGATGGTCGCGTTCAAGCTCATGCTGACGGACCTCTTCGAACTCTTCGAGGGACGGGTGTTCACCTCCAACGACGTGGAGTACGCCAAACCGGCACCCGACGTCTTCCTGTTCGCTGCCCAACAGCTAGGAGTCGCGCCGGGTCGCTGCGCTGTCATCGAAGACAGCGTGAACGGAGTGCTCGCGGGACTCGAGGCCGGCATGGACGTCTTCGCCTACGCCGGCGGCGTGACCGGTGCGCGACAACTCGCGCGCGAGGGCGTCATCGTCTTTCATGAGATGCGCGACCTGCCCGATCTGTTGACATCGAGGTAGCTCGTTCGCGGGTGACGGCCAGTCCCGACTGGACCTCGGTCAGCGAGGTGTAGGGCCCAGACGGGCGCGTATTGCCGACGCGAGGTTGCCCGCGGCCTCACTGTCGAAGGAGAGGAACAATGACGGCTCCACCAACTCCAGTTCCATGATCGCCCAGCCTTCGGGTAACCACACCAGGTCGACACGGCCGTAGAGGAGGTCCCTGAACAGAGGTTCGGCCATGACCGACGCCGCGAAGGCGACGGCGTCGGGCTCGGCGTCGGCCAACGAGAGTTGCTCGAGTCGAAACAGCGAATGGCGGTCGAGTTGATCGACGTGGAGCATCGCACCCTTTCGGATCGCGTGCGAGAACTCGCCGTCGATGAAGACCAGGCCGCGTTCGCCCACCTCGTCCACCGACGTGACATAGGGCTGGATCATCGCGTCGCGACCCGAGTCGTGCAGTCGCGCGACATGCGCCGCCGCCGTGGCGACGTCGCCCGGGCCGTACTTATCGGCGTCCATCGAACCGGCGCCGACGGTTGGTTTCACGACGAAGTTCGAATCAGGGAACTCCGGTCGTCCACCCACGTCGCAGAAGGACGTCGGGATGATGCGATGCCCGCGCGACTCGAGATCGCTCAGGTAGTGCTTATCAGTGGAGTAGTCGATGATCGGATAGGGATTGAAGAGCCTGGGGATGGACCTCGCCCATTCGAGGAACGCCGGTCGGTCCTTGGTGTAATCCCAGGTCGAGCGGATGACGACCACGTCGAAGTCACTCCAGGCGACGCTCGCGTCGTCCCAGACGCAGAGTCGCGCGTCGATGTCCACGTCGGCGAGCGCATCAAGGAGCAGATGCGCGTCGGGATCGATCTCTTCGTCGAAGTCGTCACCGGCGCTCGTGGCGACCGCGACGCGGTTCACGGCGTGAAGAGGACCGTCGCGTGCTGCGCGAGCGTCGCCAGTGGACCGGGCCACACACCGAAGACGATCGTGACCGCGACCCCGAAGCCGATCACGAGGCCGGTCGAGAGCGGAACGGGCACGCGTGCCGCGTCGAGGTGATCACTGGCGAAGAGCGCCATGGTCCAGCGCAGATAGAAGAACGCCGCGATCGCGGCACTGATCAACGCGATCAGCGCCAGCGCGCCGCCGCCGGCGTCCACCACCGAGGCCAAGACGGCGAACTTCGCGTAGAAGCCGGTCGTGAGCGGTGCGCCGAGTTGGCTCAGGAGCAAGATCGCCAGCGCTCCGCCCAGCCACGGCTGGCGCTTCGCGAGTCCCTGGTAGCGCTCGATGGAGTGGTGCTCGTCGCCGACCCCGCCGATGAGGGTCACGATGGCGAACGTGGCGACGACGATCGGTGCGTAGGTGATCACGTAGAAGAGGGTGGCGGCGGTCCCACGGATGGTGCCGGCCCAGACGCCGAGCAGGATGAAACCGGCGTGGTTGATCGACGAGTAGGCCAGCATCCGCTTGACGTTGCGCTGGACCAGGGCGACGCTGGCACCCACCACGGTCGTGAGCACGATGAGGACCCACAGGATCGGTCGCCACGTGTCGAGCTGGGTGCCGAGTGCCGAGATGATGACGCGCAGCAGTGCGGCGAACGCGCCGACCTTGACGATCGAGGCCATGAGGCCGGTGACCGGCGTCGGCGCCCCTTCGTAGACGTCGGGCGACCAGAGGTGGAACGGCACCGCCGCGATCTTGAAGGCGAAGCCCACGAGCAACAGGGCACCACCGGCGTAGAGGAGACCGGGGCGCAACAGCACGTTCGAGCCGAGGAAGTATGAGATCGACGTCAGGTTGGTCGAGCCCGTCGCCCCGTAGACGAGAGCGGCGCCGTAGATGAAGATCGCCGAGGCGAACCCACCGAGCAGGAAGTACTTGAGCGCCGCCTCGGACGACTTCGAGCGGTGACGGTCGAAGGCGACGAGCACGTAGAGGCCGATGGAGAGGATCTCGAGACCGAGGAAGATGACGATCAGGTCGTTCGCCTGGGTCATCAAGAGCGCGCCCGAGCTGGCGGCGAGCGCGAGCACGTGGAACTCGACGCCGACGACGCGCTCGCGCACCGCCCAGTCGTGGGCCACGAGAGCGGTCATGATCACGCTCAGCGCGATCACCGCTGACGCCACGATTGAGAAGTCGTCGAGGACGATGGCGTGCGCGATGGTGGTCGACGCGCCGCTGCGCGAGACGCAGCGCCACTGGAAGTACGTGACGACGATCGTCGCGACGCCGGCCAATACGACACTCGAGGTCGCCGCCGCGAGCGGAACCTTCCCACGCGCGAGGGCCGACGCGACCACGAGCACGAGGGCGGTGCCGAAGAAGATGAGTACCGGCAGGATCGCCAGGTAGTGGATCGAGGGGATCACGAGCCTCACTTGTTCACCCCGGCGGGCGCGGTGTGCTCGATCAGTTGATGTACGGAGGGTGTGATGCGGTCGAGCACGGGCTTGGGGAAGACACCGAGCACCACGATCAGCACTACGACCGGCACGAGGACCCACTGTTCCTTGTGCGTGGCGTCGGGAATCGTCGCGTTGGCCCCCTCGGCCTTGCCGTGGAACACCCGTTGGTAGGCCCAGAGCAGGTAGAGCGCGGCCGCCACCACGCCAAAGGTCGCCACGACCGCCCACCACGAGTGCGTCGCGAACGTGCCGATGAGGATCAGGTACTCACTCACGAATCCCGACAGTCCCGGCAGACCAATGGACGCCAGCATCACGACCGTGAAGAGACCCGCCATGATCGGCGCCGGACCCTGCAGACCGCGGAAGTCCTTGATCAAGATGCTGCCGCGCCGTTGTTCGATGAAGCCGATGATGAGGAAGAAGCCGATGGTGATAACACCGTGGTTGAACATCAACAAGACGGCCCCCACGGTGCCGATGGTCGAACCCGACATCACGCCCAAGGTGATGAAGCCCATTTGGGCGAGGGAGGAGAACGCGACGAATCGCTTGAGGTCGGGTGTCGCACAGGCCAGCATCGAGCCGTAGAGGATGCCGATGACCGCCAGCGTCAACACCACCGGGCGCATCGTGGGCAGCGCGAGGGGAAAGAGCCCGACGGCGAAGCGCAGGAGGCCGTACGTGCCGAGCTTGGCGAGCAGCGCCGACATCTCGATGGAACCGGCCGTCGGCGCTTCGGCGTACGTGATGGGTGACCAGGTGTGTAGCGGCCAGATTGGCGCCTTGACCGCGAAGGCGATGGCGAAGGCGATGAAGAGCCAGACCGCGGTGCCGTGGGACATCGCCGTGCCCGAGAGCACGCTGTAGGAGAAGGTCAGTGCCGACGACGGGTTCTGGTGCTGGTGCAAGAAGCCGAGGTACAAGATGCCGATCAACAAGAAGGCCGATCCGGTGAACGTGTAGATGAAGAACTTGAGCGCCGCCTTGCTGCGCTCCTTACCGCCCCATTGACTGATGATGAAGTAACACGGGATCAGCGTGAGTTCGAAGAAGATGAAGAACTCGAGGAGGTCGTGCGACAAGAAGCTGCCCATCGTGAAGGAGGTCAGCAGCAGAAGCCACGCGACGAACGCCGGCTCCTGTCGGCGGTCACGGGCGCCGAGGAGCGCCAGCAGCACGACCAGCGCTGTCAGGACCACCATGAGCAACGAGATGCCGTCGATGGCGACGTCGTAGGCGAGGCCGAAGGGTGCCGAGAGTACGTGGCGCGTCGCGAAGTCGAAGGTCTGGGCTCCGGCGACGTGGTCGTTGTAGAGACACGCGACGACGAGTGCGAGGACCAGCTCGACGCCCGAGGTCGCGACGGCCACGACGTACGCGCGGCCCTCGACCTTCTGGACGAGCGCGGCGCCGAGCGCGCCGGCGATCGGCACGACGATCAAGAGGGTCAGCCAGATTGATGAGTGCATGGCTATGCGACCCTCGCGACGAGGAAGACCAACACGACCGCGAGGCCGAGGACGGTCGCGAGCGCGTAGTGGCGCACGAAGCCCGACTGGACCTTCCGCAGGCCTTCGCCGCTTCGACGTACGCTGACCGCGATGCCGGTCACGGCGCCGTCGATGACGTTGGGTTCGATGACGTCGTCACTGAACTGCGCCGCGTGCGTCAGCGGACGGCCAATGACTGCGTCGTACGCGTCGTCCCAATGCCAGACGTGTTCGAGGAACGGGACCTCGTACTTCGTCGACGAGGAGATGTCGCGCCAGATGGTGAAGGCGGCCAGGAGACCGATGATCGCCGCGGCCACGTCGACCGCCGCGAGGCCGTACTGTGCCAGCGTGCTCGCCTGGCCACCGGCGGCGACGAATCCGAAGGTCGGCGACAGGAAGCCGCCGAGCGAGTCGTGGTGAACCCACGGAAGGTCGAGCACGCCGCCGACGATCGAGAGGCCGGCGAGCACGACGAGCGGCACCGTCATGACCCATGGCGATTCGTGCGGGTCGTGCCCGTGGGTCTCATCGCGGAACCGCTCGGTACCGCGGAAGGTGAGCACGAAGAGCCGGCTCATGTAGTAGCCCGTCAAGATCGCCGTTGCGACGCCCAAGACCCAGAGCGGCTTGTTGTGCTCGAACACGTTGGTGAGCACGTCACCCTTGGACCAGAAGCCGGCGAAGGGCGGGATACCCGAGATGGTGAGCCATCCAATGAGGAACGTCGGGAACGTCAAGGCAGGTACTTCGCGAGGCCGCCCATCTTTCGCATGTCCTGTTCGCCGTTGAGCGAGTGGATCACCGATCCCGAGCCGAGGAAGAGCAGCGCCTTGAAGAAGGCGTGACTGATCATCAAGAAGATCGCCGCACCGTAGGCGCCGACACCGACCGCGAGCACCATGTACCCGATCTGCGAGACGGTGGAGAAGGCGAGCACCTTCTTGATGTCCTTCTGCGACGTGGCGATGGTGGCGGCGACGAACGCCGTGACGCCGCCGATGACCGCGATCGTCATTCGTCCCGACGACGACAGCGCGAGGACCGGTGACATGCGCACGAGGAGATAGACACCGGCGGTCACCATGGTGGCCGCGTGAATGAGCGCCGAGACGGGCGTCGGGCCCTCCATGGCGTCGGGGAGCCAGTTGAAGAGCGGTATCTGCGCACTCTTGCCCGTCGCCGCCAGCAACAGCGCCAGGACCGTCAGTGTCGCCACGGTGGGCGTGAGCGTGCCGGCCTTGGTGAAGATCGAGAGGTAGGTCAGCGTGTGCAGTCGCGAAAAGAGAAGGAACATCGCGATCAGCATCCCGACGTCGCCCACGCGGTTGTAGATGAAGGCCTTCTTACCGGCCGACGCGGCACTGTCGCGGTCGAAGTAGTAACTGACGAGCCAGTAGGAGCACAGGCCGACGCCCTCCCAGCCAACGAAGGTCAGGACGAGGTTGTTCGAGAGCACGAGCAAGAGCATCGAGAACACGAAGAGGTTGAGGTACAAGAAGAACTTGCGGAAGTCCTTCTCCGCGTGCATGTACCCCGTCGAGTACAGGTGGATCAGCGCGGAGATGCCCGTCACGAAGAGGCACATGGTGATCGAGAGCGGATCGACGAGCAGGGCCGCGGGCACGTGAAGAGACCCGACACTGATCCACGAGAAGAGGTTGACCGTCACCTCACGGCTGGAGTGATGCAGGAGCAGCACGAAGGTGACGATGGCGAGCACGAAGCTGCCCGCGACGACGCCGGTCCCGACGACACCGATCTGGCGCTCGCTCATGTAGCGACCGAGGATCATGATGACGAGGAAACCCAAGAGGGGCAACAGAAGGAGCCACGTGGCGATCTGGGCCATCGCTAACCCTTCATTTCCGAGAGTTCGTCTACCGACGTCGAGGAACGGCGGCGAAAGACCGACACGACGATGCCGAGTCCCACGGTGACTTCGGCCGCGGCGACGACCATGACGAAGAAGACGATCGCCTGACCGCTGATGTCACTCAGCGTGCGCGCGAAGGTCACGAACGTGAGGTTGACGGCGTTCAGCATCAACTCGATGCACATGAACATGATCAGGGCCGAACGCCTCGTCAGCACGCCGAAGGCGCCGATGCCAAAGAGGACGGCGGCCAGAACCAGGTACCAGGCGGCGGGCGCGTTCGTGGCGGTGGTCGCGATCACTTGGGCACATCCTCGGTCGTCGCGGAGCGCTCGCGGCGAGCGAGCAGCACCGCGCCCACGACCGCGATGACGAGCAGCGCGGACGTCGCTTCGAAGGCGAACAGGTACGTCGTGAACACGGCCGTGCCCAGTTCCTTCACGTTGCCCGATCCGTTCGAGAGTTTCGACGAGACCGAGACGGCGCCGGTGACCCAGTGCGAGCGGGCCATCAGGGTGACGAGACCAGCGACGGTGATCGCGACACCGACCCCGGCGAAGGCGCGCTGGCCGACGAGGGGCTCGAATTCGATGTGCTCGCGTCGGTCAACACCGAGGAACATGATCACGAAGAGGAAGAGGACCACGATCGCGCCCGCGTAGACGATGATCTGCACCGCGGCCAGGAAGTCCGCGGACTGCGCCACGAAGGCGACCGCGACGCCGAAGAGCGTCATGATGAGACAGAGCGCCGCGTGCACCGGGTTGCGCACCGAGATGACGCCGATTGCGCCGATGACGATCAGGAGGGCCGCCGTCACGAAGACGACGGTGCCCTGCACGCTGAGGGCGGTGGCGATCACGACTTGTCCTTGCGCGCCCGACGCTTGGGCATCTTGGCGCGCGCGTTGTTCATCATCCCCTGGAGGCCCCGCTGTTCGAGGGGCACGTCCTCGCTCTCGAAGTGCTTGGGGAACATGTTGCGCAACTGCTTCGAGCCCGTCGCCACGTCGTCGCGGACGCCGGACTGTCCCGCCTCGGGCGCTCGCACGCCCGCGCCCAGGTCGCCGGTCCACTGGACGACGCCCTCGTACGCGGCGTCACCGTTGGGCGACGTCGCGCGCATCCAACCACCGGTCATGGCGGCCTCGCCCTCGCGCCAGTCCTCCCAGGGCAGTCGCTGCGGGAAGCCCTGGTCGTCGACGAGGAGTTCGGCCTTGGTGTAGATCGCGTCGGAGCGGTTGGTGAACGAGAACTCGAACATCTTTGACTCGGTGATCGCCTGGGTCGGACAGGCCTCGACGCAGAGGTCGCAGTGGATGCAGCGAAGGTAGTTAATCTCGTAGATGTAGCCGTAGCGCTCGCCGGGACTGACCGGGTGGTCGGGCGGGTTGTCGAGGCCGCGGACGTAGATGCAGTTGACCGGACACACGCCAGCGCACAACTCGCAGCCAATGCACTTCTCCATGCCGTCTTCGTAGCGATTGAGCACGTGTCGACCGTGCTGGCGCGGCTGCTTGGGTCGCTTGGCCTTCGGGTAACTCGTCGTCACCGTCGGGCGGGCCAGGTGCTGGAAGGTCAGCTTGAAGCCGCCGAAGAACGAGAGTGGACTACTCATTGTTCACCCGTCTCGTCCGTGTGGTCGCGCAGGACCTGTCCGGGCAACGGCCGCTGACCGACGATGGGCAGCACCGAGTCGGCGCCGACTTCGCGCGTCTCACCCAGGAGGAACGCCCTCGTCAGCAGCGAGTACGAGAGCAGGACGACGGCCGCCATGATGAAACCCCAGCCCTTGTTCACGAGGAACCCGGCCACGATCAGCATCCATCCGAGGCTGAGCGGGATCAGTCGCTTCCAACCGAGGTCCATCAACTGGTCGTAGCGGAATCGTGGCAGCGACGCGCGGAACCAGATGTAACAGAAGGCGAAGCCGACCGTCTTGAGCAGGAACCAGACGATCGGGAAGATCCAACGCAGGTGCGAGATGTTGGGCACCCAGCCCGCGGGCCCGCCGAGGAAGAGCGTGACGATGATCGCCGACATCGTGATCGTGTTCATGTACTCGGCGAGGAAGAAGATCGCGAAGCGAAACGACGAGTACTCGGTGTGGAAGCCGCCGACGAGTTCGCTCTCCGCCTCCACGACGTCGAACGGCGGTCGATTGAGTTCCGCGGTGATGGCGATGACGAAGACGACGAAGGGCACGATCCCGAGTCGGATCAGGTTCCAGTGCCAGACGCCCGAGCCTTGGGAGTTGACGATGTCGTGCACCGACAGCGAACCGGTGACGAGCACGACCGTCACGATGGTCATGCCGAGGGCGGCCTCGTAGCTGATCATCTGGGCGCTCGCGCGTACTGAGGACAGCAGTGGGTACTTCGACCCCGAAGACCAACCGGCGAGCATCACGCCGTAGACCGAGATGCCCGACATGGCGAGCAGCAGGAGGATGCCCATTGGTGGGTTCGCCACCTGGAGCAGCACCGTGTGGCCGGCGATGATCATGGTCCCGCCCACCGGCACGAGCCCGAAGGTGACGAAGGCCGGCACGAGGACGAGGAACGGCGCGAGCTTGAAGACGGTCTTGTCGGCCTCGGTCGGGATGAGGTCTTCCTTCAGGATCAACTTCAAGCCGTCGGCCAACGTCTGCAGCAGCCCGAACGGCCCCCAACGCTGCGGTCCGATGCGGCTCTGCATGTCCGAGATCAGCTTGCGTTCGAACCAAATCATCAAGATGACCGACGTCATCAAGAGCGAGAACGCGATGAACACCTTCAAGATCACGATCACCCAGACGGCCAGGGTGGTGGCCCCGTGCGCGAAGAGCGGGTCGGCCGAGGCGAGCCAGCTCACTTGGTGTCCAATCGAACCTGGCTGATGAGGCTGCGTCCGTCGAAGAGCGGTCGCACGACGTCATCGCCGTTGTCGTCGAGCGAACCGAAGGCGATCTCAGTGACACCACGCGGTACGTCGTCATCGAGGGCCACGGGTAACCTCACCGAGCCCTTCGGCCCGCTGACCCCGACGACGTCGCCGGTGCCCACGCCTAGACGGTCGAGGTCGAAGTGATTGAGTCGCAGTTCCGACGAAGCCTTCAGATTGACGAGCGCGGGCGAGCCCTGCACCGCGACACCGTTGTCGTAGAGTCGTCGACTCAAGTTCACGCGCAGAGAGTAGGCGTCGGCCAACGGGACATCGAGTTTTTCGATCGGGTCGAGGTCGGCCAGCGTGGCCGGCTGCACCGCGGCCGACGAACTCACGTCCGCCACCGCGACGGCACCGACGTGTGCGCCGAGACCCACCGTCTCGGTCGAGCGGATGCCGGGGAAGGCCATGGGGTCGAGCGGCCTTCGCGCGGAGCGTTCCCCCGCGTCACCCACGACGGCGCCGTCACTGGAGAAGTCCCCGAGGACCGAGAGCGCCGGATAGCCGGTCGTCTCTTCGAGCGTGCGCGCCGCCTGTTCGACGGAGGAGAGTCCGATGCTCTGGCCGAACTCTTCGGCGAGTTCTGAGGCGATGGCGACGTCGGGCCACGCTGAACCAGGTGCCACGATCTTGGGCGCGACCGCGGTGACGCGGCCTTCAATGTTGGTGACCGTGCCGGTGCGCTCGTGCTGGACCGCGGCCGGCAGTACGACGTCCGCGTAGGCGAGCGTCGCTCCCCCGTGTCCGGTCACGACGACGACGTTCGCCCGATCCAGGGCTTCGCGCGCCGACTCGACGTCGAGCACGTTACCGAGGAGGCAGCCCAGCAGGAGGACCGCCTTCTGGTCTCCGGACCGCATGGCGTCGATCTGTGCGAGCGCGTCACGTCCGGTGGCGGACTTCTCGAAGCCTCGGCCCGCGCGCAGTCGTGGGCTGAGGCCCATGTCGAGCGCGCCGTTCACGTTGGCGCGACGCAGCGCGGGCAGGAACGTCGCGGCCGGGAAGCGCTCGGCCAGGACCCGGATCGCGTTCTCGATCACTTGGGCGCCCTCAGCGACGTTGGGACGACCGACGACGAAGACGACGCCCTCGCCGGTCTCGCCGATGAGCTGGCGCGCCTCGTTGAGATCGTTCTCGTGCACGGCGAGGCCCTGGGGTACGGCGCCGCGCTCGCCGAGCGCCTGGGCGACCAGGTGTGCCTCGCCGGGGCGAACCGGCAACGACACGCGCGCGACCGAGCGCAGCGCGCTCGAGCCAAAGGCCAACTCGACTATGGACCGGTGGTAGCGCACCGCGCTCTCGCGCAGTCGCAGGAAGAGGATCGGCAGCTCCTCACGGAGATCGCCCGTGAGCGTGACGACGACCGACGCGTTGGCCGTGTCGTCGATGGTGGCCTTCGGGAGCGCTTGGAGCAGCGCGGGATCGAGTCCGTCGCCGTACTGTGCGTCGATGTTCTCGGTGCCAAGCACGCCGCGCAGGAAGCGCTCCCAGGCGAACGCACCTTCGTTGGTCAGTGCCGCGCCGCCAATGGCACCGACGCCGTCCTCGCTCTGGCCCGCCTCGCGCAAGATGGATCCCGCCTCTGCGAGCGCCTCGCCCCAACTGACCGGCGTGAGCACGCCGTTGCGTCGGACGAGGGGTTGGGTCACGCGCGTCGCGGCCCGCAAGAGGTCGGTGGCCTCCTCGTTGGCGTCCACCGACTCGATCGTGTAGCGGCCCTTGTCGCACAGCCACCCGTGGTTCACGGGCTCGCTGTCGACGCCGAGCACGCGGGTCAAGCGGTTGCCCGATGACTGCACCGCGACGCGACATCCAACGGCGCACGTCGTGCACGTGCTCTCGATCTGTTCGAGGTCCCAGGGGCGCGCGGTGAATCGATACGGCTTGGCGGTCAACGCGCCGACCGGACAGATCTGCACCGTGTTGCCCGAGAACACCGAGTCGAACGGTTGGGTCGGCGACGGCGCGACCTCGATCAGGTCACCGCGCCCGGCGAAGGCGATCTGCGCGTCACCGGCCACCTCGTCGGCGAACCGCGTGCAGCGAGCGCACTGGATGCAGCGCTCGCGGTCCAAGAGCACGAGTTCACCGATCTCGATGGGCTTGACGAAGTGTCGCTTCTCTTCGATGAATCGCGTCTCGCCCGATCCGTGCGCGAGAGTCTGGTCCTGCAGTGGACACTCACCACCCTTGTCGCAGACGGGACAGTCGAGCGGGTGATTGGCGAGCAGGAACTCGAGGACCCCGTCCTGGGCCTTCTTCACCTTCTCGGAGTCGGTGATGACGTTCATCCCCTCGTTCACCTTCAAGTAGCACGCGGGCTGGAGTGTCGCTCCGCGTGGCGAGTCGACCTCGACGAGGCACATTCGACAGACTCCGACCGGTTCCATGCGCGGGTGGTAACAAAAGCGCGGGATGTAGTTACCGCCCCGCTCGGCCACCTCGATCAACAACTCGCCGGGCTGGGCCTCAATCGATCGGCCGTTGACGGTGATCGTAACGGTGGTCTTGATGACGTCAGTCATGGGGGCACCGTCCGAGTTCGACGTGCGCGACGAAGTCGTCGCGGAACATTTGTATCGCGGAGTGGACCGACGAGGGGATCGACGGGCCGAGGACGCAGATGGTCGTCTGCTGTGGCGGCCAGGTGAGACCCGGCGCGATGTTGTCGCACAGATCGAGCAGGAGGTCGATGTCCTCGAGCCGACCGCCGCCGTGCTCGATGCGGTACATCGCGCGCTCGATCCAACCCGAGCCTTCGCGACACGGTGTGCACTGACCGCACGACTCGCGCGAGAAGAACTTGGTGATCCGCCAGGCGGCGCGCACGACGCAGGTCGCGTCGTCCAAGACGACGATCGAGCCTGAACCCAACATCGAACCCTTCTCGGCGACCTCGTCCTGTCCCAGTGGAAGGTCGAGCAGGTCAGGTCCGAACCACGGTGCCGACACGCCGCCGGGGATGATCGCCTTGATGTTGTTGCCGTCGATCACGCCGCCGCCGAACGCGGGGTCGTAGATCAAGTCCCGGAACGTGTTCTTCACCATCTCGACCTCGAAGACGCCGGGATTGTTGACCCGACCGGCGAGGGCGAAGAGTCGCGTGCCCGTGGAACGGCCACCGCCCAAGGCCGCGAAGGCCGCACCGCCGTTGGTGACGATCCACGGGAGGTTCGACATCGTCTCGACGTTGTTCACGACCGTCGGCTCCCCGTAGAGGCCGGTGACCGCGGGAAAGAACGGCGGCTTGATGCGCGGGAATCCGCGCTTGCCTTCGAGGGCCTCGATCAACGCCGTCTCCTCGCCGCAAATGTAGGCGCCGGCGCCCGGGTGCACGACGATATCGACCGAGAAGTCCGAGCCGAAGATCTTGCGGCCGAGCGCACCATATTCATAGGCGTCGTTGACGGCCTGCTGCACGCGTTCAAGTCCGAGCGCGAACTCACCGCGCAAGAAGATGAACGCCGTGGTGACCTGCAGCGCGTACGCGGCGATGATCACGCCTTCGATCAACTGGTGAGGGTCGCGTTCGACGAGGAAGTGGTCCTTGAACGTCGCTGGTTCTGACTCGTCGCCGTTCACGACGAGATACGACACCGGAGC
The DNA here is from genome assembly GCA_963804305.1 of uncultured Acidimicrobiaceae bacterium. Lineage (GTDB taxonomy): Bacteria > Actinomycetota > Acidimicrobiia > Acidimicrobiales > RAAP-2 > RAAP-2. The sequence goes on from CAWDPR010000004.1 coordinate 211,490, forward strand.
CTTGCGCAACATCGACCACTTGCGCCCGGCCGGGAAGCCGGCCCCACCGCGTCCCAGCAGTGAGGCCTGGTCGACTTCGGCGGCGACGGCCTCGGGAAACATCGTGAGCGCCTTGCGGAGACCTTCGTAGCCACCGGTCTCGAGGAAACGCGACAACGTGTACGAGTCGGCGAACTCCGCGCGCGACGAGACGATCTTGGGTGCGGTCAAGGTAGCCATTACTTGGTCTCCACCGTGCGAGCTTCTCGTTGCTCACGAGCCGCGGCGCGTTCGCTCGCGACCTCGGCGCGCGGCGCGTGCAGCCCCCCGGTGCGACGCACGCGAATCAGCGTGCCGTGACTTGGGACCTCGTGATCGAGTTTGCCCGCGCGCAGGTCGGCCACCACCGCGTCGAAAGTCTCGGCGGTCGTCGTTCGCACGTAACGATGGTTCACCTGCACGCACGGTGCGAAGTCGCAGTCCGCCAGGCACTCGGTCTCCTCCAACGTGAACAGTCCGTCCTCGGAGGTCGAGCCCACGGGGCAACCGAGCGACGTCACCGCGTGCTCAAGCAGTTCGTCGCCGCCGGCGAGTAGGCACGCAATGTTCGTGCAGATGCCCACGACGTACTTGCCGACCGGCTCCAGGTGGAACATGTCGTAGAAGAGGGCGGTGCCGCGCACGTCGGCCGGCGTCGTCATGGTCAACTCGGCCACCTCGGCGATGCCTTCATCGGTGAGGTACCCATCCTGCTCTTGGGCCAGGTGCAACAGCGGCAGCATCGCCGATCGGGGTCGAGGATAGAGCGCGAGCACCTCTTCGGCGCGCTGGCGGATGTCGATACGAAAGTGACTCACCGGTCGACCTCACCCATGACGGGGTCGATGGTGGAGATGACCGTGATGGTGTCGCTCATCGAACCACCGCGCATCAGCAGTGACACGGCCTGGAGGTTCACGAAACTCGGGGCGCGCACGTGCAGACGGTAGGGCTTGGGTCCGCCGTCGGAGACCAGGTAGCAGCCGATCTCGCCGCGGGGTGACTCGACCGCGGAGTACACCTCACCGGCGGGAACATGGAAGCCCTCGGTGAACAGCTTGAAGTGGTGGATCAGCGCTTCCATCGACTCGCCGATCCGCGCGCGCGGCGGCGGGGTCACCTTGGGATCCTGACTGCGGTAGTCACCCGAGGGCATCTTCTCAATGCACTGGCGCACGATGCGGATCGACTCGCGAATCTCGTTGAGACGGATCGCGTAGCGGTCGAAGTTGTCACCGTAGGTCCCGACGATCACGTCGAACTCGACCTCGTCGTAGGCGAGGTAGGGCATCGAGCGGCGCAGGTCCCACGGCACACCGGTCGAGCGCAGCAACGGCCCGGTGACGCCCAGGGCGAGTGCTTCCTCGGCCGTCAGTGGCGCGACGCCCACCATGCGGTTGCGGAAGATCGGCTGACCGGTCAGGAGTTCGTCGTACTCGAACGTGCGCGCGTAGATCGTGTCGCAGATCACGAGCACGTCGTCGCGCCAGCCGTCGGGCAGGTCGGCGGCGACCCCGCCCGGGCGCACGTAGTTGAGGTTGAGGCGCAATCCGGCCGTCTTCTCGAAGAACGCGAGGATCAACTCACGTTCGCGCAGGCCGTAGATCATCATCGAGCTCGCGCCCAGGTCCATCCCGTTGGTCGCCATCCACACCAGGTGCGAGGAGATGCGATTGAGTTCGCTCATCAGCATCCGGATCCACACGGCGCGAGCGGGCACCTCGATGTCGAGGAGCTTCTCGACGGCCATCGAGAAGCACAGTTCGTTGATGACCGGACTCAGGTAGTCCATGCGCGTCACGTTGGTCGCGCCCTGGATGTAACTCAACTCCTCACCGGTCTTCTCCATGCCGGTGTGCAGGTACCCGATGACCGGCTTGGTCCGCAACACGAACTCGCCATCCAACTCGAGCATGAGGCGCAGCACGCCGTGGGTCGACGGGTGCGACGGACCCATGTTGATAATCATCGTCTCGTCGTCGTGGCGGTCGTAGTCGACCGAGGTCGGGTCGAGCGTCAGGCCGTCGAGTCGAAGGACGGCGCCGACCTCACGACCGAGCTCGTTGACGTCGGTCGTCTCGCGTCGCTGGAGTTCCTGTGCACCCTCGGAGGTCTCGGCGGTGAGCAGTTCGATCCGCTCCGCGACGCGTACGGTGTCGTCACTCATCGCGGCCCCGGAGACTCTTTGAACTGCACGGGGACTCGGCCAGCGCCGTAGTCCTTGCGTAGCGGGTGCCCCTCCCACTCCTCGGGCATCAAGATACGCGTGAGGTCGGGGTGATTGGTGAACAAGAGACCAAAGAGGTCAAAGGCCTCGCGCTCCATGGCCTCGGTCCCGGGATAGAGGGTGAAGAGCGAGTCGACCTCGGGCGCGTCGTCGCCGGCCTGCACGCGAATGCGCACGCGCTCCTTCTTCGAGAGGCTAAGCAGGTTTACGACCACCTCGAAACGAGTGGCGTCGACACCTTCGGGGAGCCATCGATCGAAGTGCTCGAGGTAGTCCACGCCACAGAGGTCGACGCACATCTCGAAACCATCGTCCTTGAACGAACGAACGAGCGCGAAGTACTGGTCGGGGGTCGGGAAACAGCAGAGGTCCGCAGCGAGTCCTTCGCTGGTGACTACGCCTGGGGGGGCCGCGGGAGACAGGGAGATCACTTCGGTGTGCCTACCCTCACAGCAACCGGGACCTCAGGTGTCCAGAGGTCTTGCGCGCCGTCGAGGTGCACGGGGCGGCCCTCGTGGCGTCGCTTCATGATCTCGCCCGTGCGGATCTGCTCGTGCAGCGTGAGGATCGCGTGCATGAGGGTCTCGGGGCTCGGGGGGCAGCCCGGCGCGTACACGTCGACGGGAACGATCTGGTCGACACCCTGCACGATGGCGTAGTTGTTGAAGAGACCCCCGGTAGAGGCACACACGCCCATGGAGATGACCCACTTCGGTTCCATCATCTGGTCGTAGACCTGACGAAGGACCGGGGCCATCTTCTGGCTGACGCGACCGGCGACGATCATCAGGTCGGCCTGGCGCGGCGAATTACGAAAGACCTCCATGCCGTAGCGCGCGAGGTCGAAGTCAGCGCCACCGGTGGCCATCATCTCGATCGCGCAGCACGCGAGACCGAAGGACGCCGGCCACACCGACGCGCGTCGAGCCCAGCGCACGATGTCCTCGAGAGGACCCGTGAGGAAGTTGTGTTGGAGGTCCTCGAGCGCCACCGTTACGCCGCCCGGTCCGCGTCGGCGTTGATGCGAAGGATCGTCGAGGAACTGGTGCGTGACGGGAGGCCCGGGACCAGATGCTTCACCGGTCCCCACGACAGGGCACCCTCGGCGACCAAGAAGAGCAGCGCACCGAAGACCGTCACCGAGAACACAACGATCTCGACGAGGCCAAAGAGGCCGAGCTGGCGAAAGACCACGGCGAAGGGGTAGAGGAAGACCACTTCGATGTCGAAGATGACAAAGATCATGGCGACCAGGTAGAAGCGAACCGGAAACCGTTGCGGCGGCTCGATCTCGGGGACAATCCCGCACTCGTACGGTGCCAACTTCGCGTCGGAAGGTCGCTTGCGAGGGGCCAGCATGGCTGACATCACGAGCGAACCCGCACCGAAGAGCACTCCGAGAACAAGGAGCCCCAGTATTGGTAAGTACTGGTCCACGGACATCATTTCTACCAGACCCACACCGACCCTTCGACCGATGGCCGCAAGGTCGAACGGCCTAGGCTTGGATGATGCCAACGCTGCGCGACGTCGTCGCGAACCACAACGTCTTCGACGCCGTCATCGTCGGCGCCGGACCCTCCGGATCGGCCTGCGCCTACTGGCTCGCCCAGGCGGGGTGGTCGGTCTGTCTGATCGAGAAGAAGGAGTTCCCGCGCGAGAAGACCTGTGGCGATGGTCTCACTCCTCGGTCGGTGTATCAGTTGCGCGAGATGGGACTCGAGGACGTCGTGGCCGCCAATGGCCATCGTTTCAAGGGTTTGCGCGGCTTCGGCTTCGGCGCCTCCCTCGAGATGCTCTGGCCCGAACACCCCGTGTTCCCCAACTACGGCTACACGATCACGCGCTTCAACCTCGACGGACTCGTCGCCGAGCAGGCCGAACGACACGGCGCCGTGCTGCTCGGCGGGGTCGAAGCCGTGGCGCTGCTCGACGCGACGCCCGCGCCCGACGGCGGCCTGCGCGGCGCGGCCGGGGTCGTGGTGAAGGACAAGGACACCGGGGAGTCGGGCGAGGTTCGAGGTCGGTTCCTCATCGTGGGCGACGGCCAGAACTCTCGACTCGGCCGCGAACTGGGCACCGTGCGCAACAAGTCCTGGCCGATGGGCATGGCGCTGCGCGGGTACTACACCAGCGATCGCCACGACGAGCCGTGGATCGATTCGCACCTGGACATCCGTGACCCCAAGGGCGACGTCGTGCCCGGCTACGGGTGGATCTTTCCCCTCGGTGACGGTCGGGTCAACGTGGGCGTCGGACTCCTCTCGACGGGTGGCGCCTGGAAAGGGGTCAACACGACGAAACTCCAGGAGTACTTCGTCGCGCAGACCGCCGAAGCATGGGGCCTCAACGACGAGAGCTGCCTCGGACCGGCGACCGGCGGACGACTCCCCATGGGGCTCGCGCTCGGACCACGGACCGGGCCTAACACGCTCACGATCGGCGACGCCGCGGGCACGGTCAATCCTTTCAACGGTGAGGGCATCGCCTACGGCTACGAGACCGGACGACTGGCGGCGAGCGTCGTCGCCGACGCGCTGTTGCACGAGGACTCGTCGCTGCTCCCCCTCTACGACGAACTGCTCGAGTCGGCCTACGGCGACTACTACAAGGTGGCCCGCGCCTTCGTCCGCGTGATCTCAGAACCCAAGATCCTCTCGGTGTGCGTCGGCGTGGGCATGCGCATCGAGCCCCTCATGAACACGCTGCTCGCGATCATGGCCAACCTCATGCGCAACGACAAACGCGGACCGGCCGAGGTCGGCTACCAGGCGCTCCTGCGACTGGCCGACGTGATTCCTGAACAGGCCTACGCGATGCTGCTCGGCGACTCGAAGTCGCCCGACTGATCAGTCCGCCGCGGACGATGACGACGTCGTTCGCGAGAGCAGCGTGCTCGCCAAATTCGCGATGAAGGACTTGGACTTGGGCCACTGCGCGACCAAGGCCCCGAGAGTCACCTCGTAGTGTCCCGTCGAGACGACCACGATGACCAAGTGGAGCGTCCCCGATGATTTGGACAGGGTGATGGGCGCTTCGCCACCACGAACCCAACCCTTGACGAAGGTCCGCGGTTGGAAGTTCGCGCCCACGTTGGACGTCGGCAGCGCGACGCCAACGCCGGCCTTAATTAGCGCCACGTTCGAACTGACGAAGCACGAACCGAACTTCGGGCTTGACATCTCGGCGACGTCGTGGTCGACCATGGTCGTCGTCCGGTAGTACTGGGAGGTCGACGCCACCTGGATGCCGCCGAAGGACGGTGACGTGAAGACGCGCGACGAGACTTGGTAGTCCGGCTCTTGACCCGAGGCGCCAAAGACGCGGTCGTGTGCGTTCGACACCCCAATGCAGTTTTGGAACAACGCCGCCGCTTTGGCGAAGACGGAGTTGGCGGGTAGTGAGGTCGTCGGGGTCGTCGTGGACGTATCGACTTGGCCGTACGGGGGGAAGAGATAGTCGAGGAGTGAACTCGACGTCACGAACCAGCCGGTGGGAAAGTCCTTCATCGTGAGATTGATGCTCTTCGCGGCGGCGAGTTCCTTCGTGCCCGAGGTGTTCGAGTACAGCCAGGAGCCAAAACCTCCCGCGAGTCCCGCGAGCAGGACCACGAGGGCGAGCGCCAGGGCGCCGGCACGTCGTCGATGTCGAGCGACCGAACCACCGTGCTCGAGCACGATGACGCGCCAGGCCTCGTAGTCGTCAAGATCCGGACGTCGCCAGCAGTAACGCACACCGTTCGCCGTGGCGAAGAGAGCGATTCCGTGCGCGAATCGAACGAGTTGGAGGTTCCCCAACTCGGACCACGGTGTTTGCCAGGCGACCGGAGGCTCGCCCGCCAGTTGCGTGAGACCGGCGTCGTCGCTCAACAGCGTGACGTTGGTTGTCGGACCGTTCGCCACGAAACTGGGACGGACGCTCCATCCGCGCGAGCGAAGTGGTGCGCTCACGATCTGGCCGCGACCTGGGCCGCTTCGCCCGCCATCGCCACGGTCGTGGCGAGGTCGTCGTCGGAGTGAGCGAGCGAGATGAACAGAATCTCGTAGGCACCGGGAGCGAACGCCACGCCCCGATCGAGCATCGCGTGAAAGAACGAGCGATAGAGGCCGTTGTCGCAGAGGACCTTGGCCTCGTCGAAGTTCGACGGTGCCACCGTCTCCTCGCAACTCAGGTAGAGGCCCACCAGCGGCCCTTCGCTCGGACAGAGCGCGAAGAGACCGCCCGCGCGAATCGCGTCCTGCAGCGAGAGCGCGAAGCGACTCGCGCGTTCGCTCAAGGCGTCGTAGTGCGAGGGAGTCACGAGGTTGAGCACGGTCGTGCCGGCCGCGGTCGCGAGTGGATTGCCCGACAACGTGCCCGCTTGGTAGACCGGGCCGAGTGGCGCGAGTGATTCGAGCAACGCCCGAGAACCGCCGAAGGCGCCGACGGGCAGTCCCCCACCGATCACCTTGCCGAAACACCAGAGGTCGGGCGTGACGCCGAAGTACTGCTCGGCACCCGCGTACGCCAAACGAAACCCGGTGATGACTTCGTCGAAGATCAGGAGCGCTCCGACGCGGTCGCATTCACGTCGCAGTCCCTGGAGGAACCCTGGGACGGGGGCGACGAGGTTCATGTTCGCCGCGACCGGCTCGACGAGCACCGCGGCGACGTGTTCGTCGAGTTGGGGCACGACGTTATAGGGCGCGACGATGGTGTCGCCGACTGCCCCGGCCGTGACACCGGCCGAGCCCGGAAGCCCCATTTGCGCGACGCCGCTGCCACCCGCGACGAGCAGGGCGTCGGAGTGACCGTGGTAGCAACCATCGAACTTGACGATCTTGTCGCGGCCCGTCGCACCCCTCGCGAGGCGCACCGCGCTCATCACCGCTTCGGTCCCCGACGACACGAGCCGCACCTGTTCGAGCCCGGCGACTCGTTGGGTCATCGCTTCGGCCAAGAGCACCTCACCGGGCGTGGGCGCGCCGAAGGTCGTGCCGTCGCCGACGGCGTCGCGAAGCACCGCCACGACCTCGGGGTGCGCGTGACCGAGCAGTGACGCGCCGTAGGACTGGACGAAGTCGATGTAGCGCTTCCCTTCGACGTCCTCGACGTAGGCGCCGTAACCTCGCGCCACGGTGTAGGGGATGCCGCCCACGGAGCGAAAGGACCGCACCGGCGAGTCAACGCCGCCCGGTATCACCGCCTGCGCCCTCGTGAACCATGCCTCGTTCGTCTCGCTCAAGCGTCGAGCTCCGACGCGATCTCGTGGGCGAAGTACGTCAGCACGAAGTCAGCGCCCGCACGACGGATGGCGGTGAGCTGCTCGATCGCGACGGCCCGTTCGTCGATCCAACCGTTCGCGCCCGCAGCCTTCACCATGGCGTATTCACCGCTCACGTGATAGGCGCAGACCGGTACGTCGAGTGCCTCGTGAAGGTCGCTCACGACATCGAGGTAGGTCATGGCCGGCTTCACCATGACGATGTCGGCACCCTGGGCCACGTCGGCCCGGGCCTCGCGCAACGCCTCACGACGATTGCGATAGTCCTGCTGGTAGCCCTTGCGGTCGCCACCGCTGACGATCTCCACGCCGACGGCGTCACGAAAGGGACCGTAGAGCCCGCTGGCGTACTTCGCGGAGTAGGCGAGCACGATGGTGTCGCTGAATCCCGACTCGTCGAGGGCTTCACGAATCGCGGCCACTTGACCGTCCATCATGCCGCTCGGCGCGACGACCGCGGCGCCAGCCTGGGCCTGGGCGAGCGCGACCTTCGCGTAGAGCGCGATCGTGGCGTCGTTGTCGACGGTGCCATCAGCGAGCAGCACGCCGCAGTGACCGTGGCTCGTGTACTCATCGAGGCACAGGTCGGCCATGAGGATGATGTCGTCACCGAATTCGTCGCGTAGCTCGCGCAACGCCACCTGGGCGATGCCGTCGGGATTCCACGCACCACTACCGACGTCGTCCTTCGTGCTCGGGACGCCGAAGAGCAGGACACCGCGCACGCCGACACGCACGAGTTGACGAACCTCGTCACGCAAGGACGCGATCGTGTGCTGGAAATGTCCGGGCAACGATGCTATGGCGCGCGGCTCGAAGATCCCTTCGGCGACGAAGAGCGGCGCGACGAGGTCGTGGGGCGCCAGCGTGGTCTCGGCGACGAGCCGTCGAATCGCCGGCGTTCGGCGCAGTCGACGGGGCCGTTCGGTGGGAAACACGTCACCAGCCTATTGCGACCAGGATTCTTGTCACGCCGGGCTAGTCGACGACGGCGAGGCGTTGGCGCAGGCTCGGTCCCCATCCTTCGAGCACGCGCTCGTGCTGTTGCGCGACGACCGCGCCGGTGGTCGCGCCGGGGACCACGATCCACGCGTCGCGGGCCACGAACGCTCGCGCGGCGCTCCACGCCGAAGGCGCCCCGATGAAGACGACGTCCGCGTCGGCCAGGAGTGCCTGGTCTTCGTCGCTCGGCACCAGCGCCAGGGTCTCGTAGCAGGCGACGACGGACACGTCGAGACCTCGACCGCGCAGCGCCACCACGAGGTCGTCGCGCATCTCTCTCGCCCCGAGCACCAGCACCGGGCCGTGCACTACGTAGGGAGCGAGCGCCGACGCGCCGCCCTCGCCTTGAACGTGCACCTTCACTCCTTGGGACACGAGTGCGGCCGTCGTGGCGCCACCGACGCTGAACACTTCGACGTCCGGCGCTGACACCTCCAACGCCATCGTCACGTACAGCTGGCTGCGCTCGCTCGTCACGACCAGCGATCGGAACTGACCATTCGCGTCACGTGCGTCGAGCGACGCACGGACCTCACGAAGTTCGAAGTACCGGGTCCTCGTGAGTGGCACCTCCGCGCACGTCGCACCCTCCGGGAGCCAGTCAATGAGTGAGTCGTTCCGGCCGGCTTCGCGCGTGAGGACGACCTTCAACCCCGCTCCCCTCGCACCAGGTCACCACCGCCGAGTTCATCACGAAGCCGCACGGCGAGCGCACGTCCCACCGTCGCCGCGTCCGTGCCCGTGACGCTGTCGCGCACGCTGCTTGACCCGTCGAGCGACAACATGACGCCCCCGACGACCACCGTCGAGCCGTGCACCAGGGCGTAGGCGCCCGCGGGGATTGAGCAGCCGGCACCGAGTTCGCGCAGGAACGCCCGTTCGGCGACGAGCGCGGTGAAGGCCGTCTCGTCGTTCATCCTTGACAGCAGGGCCATCGTGGCGTCGTCGTCGTCGCGCGTCTCGAGCGCCAGTGAACCCTGACCCACCTGAGGGACGAACCAATCGGTGTCGAGCCGCTCACTCGCCAGAGCGCTCTCCCCCAATCGCTCGAGAGCCGCCGCCGCTGCGACGACCGCGTCCACACCGTCATGGCCGGCCTTCGCGAATCGCGTCGCCATGTTCCCGCGCAGGCCCACGACGCGAAGGTCGGGACGACGTTCGAGCAGCAGCGCGCGTCGGCGTGGCGAACCGGTCGCCACCGTGGCGCCCGGTCCGAGACCTGCGAGCGATCGACCGATCAGGACGTCGGCCGGATCGAGGCGCTGCGGCACGCACGAGAGGTTGAGACCATCGGGCGTCGAACTTGGAAGGTCTTTCGCGCTGTGCACCGCGACGTCGGCCTCACCACGAAGCACGGCCGTCTGCACCTCGACCGCGAAAACGCCTTGGCCGCCCAGTTCGTCGAGCGCGACGTCGCGTCGTTGGTCACCCTCGGTTTGCAAGGCAACGAGTTCGCTGTCGACACCGAGCGACGCGAGCCGCTGCTGCACGTAGGTCGCCTGGATGAGTGCCAGTGGCGAACGTCGAGTCGCCAACCGCAGCGTGCTCATAGGTCGAAGAGATTCCGCGTGGCCTCGCTGAGTCGCGTTCCTTGGTCGGTCCCCGCAGCCTCCTTGAGGGCCACCGTCGGGTGATGCGCGATCTTGGCGACGACCGAGCGCAGCAACGACGCGACCTTCTCGCGTTGCTCAGGCGTCATCCCGTCGAGCTCACTCTCTCGGCGAGCCATCTCATTGGACACGACCTCATCGAAATGCTCTCGAAGCGCACTCACGATGGCGGCCGCCCCGCGGGCCCGCTGGTCGTTCAGGTAGCGCTCGACGTCGTCGTCGACGATGGTCCGGGCCTCTTCGAAGGATTCGCGGCGATCGCCGAGCGCTTGGCCCACGCGTTCTCGCAGGTCACCAATGTCGATACGTTGCACGTTCTCCAGGTCTTCGACGTCGCTCGAGACCGAGCGCGGGAGTCCGAGGTCGACGATCAACACGCGCTGATCGCATCGCGCGAGGTCGTCGCGGGTCAGCACTGGCTGAGACACCTCGACCGCCGCCACCACGAGTCGGACCTGCGTCGCTATCGTCGCCACGTCGCCCAGGCTGGCCAGATCGACTCGATCGTCGTGCAGGTCGTCGAGTAGGCGCTGCGCCGTCGACTCGGTCCGGTTCGCGATCGTCAGTCGTGCGAGTCGCGCTGGTCGTGCGAGGAGAGATCGCGCGATGCCGCCGGCCAGTTGTCCTGCACCGATGATCAACACGTGTGCGCCTTCGAGGTCGACACCGAGTTCCTCGGTCGCCATCATGACCGACGCCTGCGCAAAACTCGTCGTGCCGCGCGCGATCTGGGTCTCGCTACGCACCCGACGGCCGGTCGAGATGGCGCGCTGGAACAGTTCGGTGATCTCGGGCCCCGCGGTCTGCTCTTCGGTCGCGAGTTCGAGCGCGCGACGCAGTTGACCGAGAATCTCAAACTCGCCCGGCACCACGGACTTGAGTCCGGCCGCCACGCTGAAGAGATGGGTCGCCACGCCACGGTCAAAGTGCACACTGAGGTGATCGGCGAACTCGCTGGGCGCGAGTCCCGTCGCCTCGCTCAAGGTGTGCGTGATCTCGTCGATGGCGCCGTGGAAGCGGTCGATGACCGCCACCACCTCGGTGCGCAGACAGGTCGAGACGAAGACCGCCTCGTGAATGTTGCGCTGACTCAGCAGACTGCGAAGTACCTTGCTCCACTCGTGCTCGAGGACCGTGGCGCGCTCGAGGAGGTCGAGCGAGGCGTTCTCGTGATCGATGCCGACCGATATCAGCGCCACGATGGACTCCTCATGACGTCACGCGCGGCCCGGGCGTCGAGATGCCGAGCGAGTGCAACAGACCGCCACCGAGCGGCCCGGTGCCGTTATTGAGGTGGTACATGAGGATCTGCAACTCGATCGAGAAGTCCACGTAGTGCACGGCGGTACCGATGGGTACCGTGAGCACCTGGGGCGCGAAGTTGAGCAGGGCGTGGATGCCTGCGTTCACGAGCCGATCGGCGACGTCCTGGGCGGCCTCGGGCGGCACGCAGATGACGCCCACCGTGGACGAAACGATGGGGTCGTCGAGGGATTTCACCACGTGGCCGGCGATCGTTGACCCCACGACCAGTGGATCGTTGTCGTAGAGAGCGGCGAGTTGGGCGCCGCGGATGAGGAAACTGGTCGAGTTGACGAGTGCCCGACCCAGGTTGCCGATCCCGACGACGACGACGTCGTAGCGGCGGTCATGACCGAGCGCCTCGCCAATGTGCTCGTTCAGGACCTTCACGTCGTAGCCCGCGCCGCGGGTGCCAAATGACCCCAGACCGGCGAGGTCGCGGCGGACCGTGGTCGCGGTGACGCCGGCCAACTCACCGATCTGACGTGAGTCGATCCGATTCAGTCCGCGCAGCTGCCAACTCTCCGCGATGCGCTGATAGACGGGTAGACGCGCGATCGTCGGTTCGGAGAGTTTCCTCGGTCGAAGACGCGGGGTCGCCATGGCTCAACGTTACTTTGAACGATCACCGGCCCATTTGTCGACTGCGTTCCGCCGCGGCCGCGACGGCTTCGAGGAACGCGGATCGCACGGCACGACTCTCAAGGATTCGAAGCCCCGCCGCCGTGGTGCCGCCGGGTGACGTGACCTGAGCGCGCAACTCCTCTGGTGTCTCGCCCGTAGCGACCAACAACGCGGCCGACCCTTCGAAGGTGCCGATGACCAGCTGGCGCGACACCTCGCGCGATAGCCCCTGGTGCACGCCCGACTCGATCAGGGATTCGATCACCAGATAGAGGTACGCCGGCATCGGACCCGAGAGACCGGTCACCGCGTCGATGTTCTTCTCGCTCACGCGCACCACGGTGCCGACGGCACCGAGGATCGACTCGGCCCAATCGAGGTCCTCCTTGGTCACGTGCGCGCCGCCCGCGATGGCGCTCACACCCTTTCGCACCAGCACCGGCGTGTTGGGCATCGCCCGGATGATCGCGATCGGTTCGTTAAAGGAGAGTTCGAGGCGATGCGTCGAAAGTCCGGCCACGACCGAGACGAGGCGCGTGACGCCCATCGCGCCACAGAGACGGGCGGCCGCTTCGGCGTGCTCGGGTTTCACGCAGAGCACCGCGCCACTGCTCGGCGCGACGTGATCGATCTCCAACGACGCGAGGACGGCAACGCCCGGCAATCGCGACGTGAGCACGTCGCGCTGCTCGCTCGAGGGCTCGATGATCGCGAGGTCCCCCGGCGCGCACCAATTCGCGTCCATCAGACCCTCAGCGAGTGCTGAGCCGATCCTGCCGCCGCCGATGATGATCAAGGTGAATGCCATGGCGTAACGCTACAAGGTCCGAGATTTATCGTCTCGTGCGCCGACGATAGAGCGCGGGCAGTCCCATCATCATGGCGGTCGGGTAGGTCTCGTCGACGTAGGTGAGTGTGGCGCCGACCAACTCGTCGAGTCGATCGAGGTCGAGTTCATTCATGGGAATCTGGGTCATCAGGTAGATCCCCTCTTCGGGGCCGATCGCGAAGTGCACGTCGCGCATCTCCGCGTTCTTCAGAAGGAGGAATCGAAGGAGTTCCTCGCGGTTCTCCTCAGGGGCCGGCATCACCTCGGTCTCGGCGTGCACGCTTCGTTGGCGTAGCGAGAGCCAGAGCGTGATGACGTCCTTCTCGTCCCCCTTGAAGCGGATCAACCAGTGAGAGTGACCCCGATCGTCGGGCGAGGCTTGATGTTCGATGCCGAGGAGCGTGCCCGTCCACTGCTCGGACCACGCCTTGATGGTCTCGTCGAGACGATCGGCCGAGTCCGCGTCGCCCAGTGGTGCGCGCGTCACGTCAGCAGCGGACGAGACTCGTGAGCGCCAACTCCTCGGTGAGCTGCGCCAGGGAACGTGCAGCCGCGCGCCAGGTGTAGCGCCGTGCGAGCAGCACCGCGGCGTTGGACATCGCCGTCGCGTGCTCGGGGTCCAGGGCCACCTCGACCGCGTCGGCCCACACCTGGGGATCTCGCTCGTCGATGAGAAAGCCGGTGACGCCCTCCTCGATCAAGGTCATCAGGCCGCCAACCTCGCTGGCGACGACGGGCGTGCCGCACGCCGATGACTCGAGCGCAACCAGTCCGAAACTCTCGGTCCTCGACGGGACCAGCATGACGTCGGAGGCGCGCATCCAGGTCGAGAGGAGTTGGTGCGACTGGGGCGCGACGAAACTGACGTGCGAGATGACACCCGCTTCCTCGACGCGGCGGTGCAGTCCGGCGAGGGTGGCGCGTCCGTCGGGTCCGGAGGGTCCGCCCACGATCGCGAGCATGATGTTGCGCCCTCTCTTCCTCAGTTCGATGAACGTTTCGAGTGCCAGGTCGACGCCCTTCAGCGACTGGAGTCGACCGACGAAGAGCAACATCGCGTCCTCGCCCTTGATGCCCAAGGCTCGGCGCGCCTGGGGACGATAGCCCGGAGCGAAGAAAGCGTGCTCGACGCCGAGGGGCACGATGTGCACGCGAGCACGCTCGGCGTTGTAGAAACGGACGAACTGCTCCGCCTCGACTTCGCAGCTCGCGAGTACCGCGTCGGCGCACGCGAAGATCGCCGCCTCCTGGAAGGCGCGATCCTCGGACTCGCCCTCGAACGTGTCGGCCTTCACCCGCTCGAGCGTGTGGAAGGTCATGATGAGCGGGATGTTCAGTTCGTGTTTGAGACGGTGACCCGCCAGACCGCTCAGCCAGTAGTTCGCGTGGATGGCGTCGGGGGTACCTGTGCGTTCGAAGAGGCCGGCCACGTTATCCGTGAACTCCGCGACGTGGTCGCCCAGTTCGTCGCGGTCGAGGACCGACGCAGGGCCGGCGGCCACGAAGTGGACCCGGAATCCCGGTTCCACGTTGACGACATCGTCGGCGTTGACACCGTCGCGTCGCGTATAGACGTCGACCTCGTGGCCGAGTCGAGCCAGGGCGCTCGAGAGTTCGCGAACGTAGACGTTCATCCCGCCGCCGTCACCCGTGCCGGGCTGGGCCAGGGGCGAGGTGTGATAGGAGAGGACCGCGAGTCGTGCCACGGGGGCATCCTACCGGTGTCCTCCCTGATTCGACTAGGGAACGTCCCGCCTTCAGCCCTGTTGCAGCACGATGTAGACGGCCCGCCGAGCAGGAACCAGGCCGTAGTGCCGCGAATCGGTCGATCCGTCGACGTTGTCGCCGCGCAGATCCAGTCGCCGACCGACGCGCGCGACGCACCGTTTCAAGATCCAGCCCTCTTGGACACGCGAATCGCGCACGGCGACCACGTCGCCGACTCGAACTCGGCGCCAGCGGCGAACAACGGTCAATCGCTCCCCCGGCACGTACGTCGGGACCATCGAGTTGCCTTCCACGGTCACCCGTCGAATGAAGAACTCGAGAAGCCGGTGCATTTCTGTGAACGATAGACGAGCAACCTCACTAGTCTGCGTTAGGAAATAGGGTTTGCACGACTCCTGTGCAGCACGATCGAAAGGCGAAGCCATGACGCTTCTAACTCGCATTAACGCACTACTCGATGCCACCACCACACCGCTCGTCGTCTCAGCGCACTGCGACCTGCCCTGCGGTGTCTACGACCCGGCGCAGGCCCGCATCGAGGCACAGTCGGTGAAGGCGTGCATGGAGAAGTACAACGCCTCGAGTGATGCCGACTTCAAAGTACGCGCCACCATCATCAAGGAGGAGCGCGCCGACCTGGTGAAGCACCACCTCTGGGTCCTGTGGACCGACTACTTCAAGGTCGAGCACCTGAAGGAGTTCCCGAACCTCCACGACCTGTTCTGGATGGCCACCAAGAGCGCCGGTGAGGCCAAGAAGACCAATGACGTCGTCGTCGCGGACCGTCTCTTGAGCGAGATCGACGCCATTGCGGAACTCTTCTGGGCGACGAAGAAGTAGTCCTCCTCGTCGCGAGGTTCCCACGATGACGGCGCCCTGCGGTGCCGTCACGCAAGAGGTCATGTCACGAGGTAGAACCGTTCGCTAGAACGCGCACAAACTTTCCCGTCCCCGCTGAGAATTCGGTCACTGAGTTTCCTGAGGCATTCGTCACGTACGCGTCGCCGCCGGCGATGGCGATGGCGTTTGCGCCGTCGAAGTGGAAGGCGTCGCCGCCGATGGTCCGAACCGACGATCCACTCTTCACGGAGACTTCTGAAACTGCGTTGCCGGTGACGAAGAATGCATTGCCGTGCCACGTCGCCATGTAGCCGACCGGGACCGATCCGACACCAATAGTGCGCACGAACGCCCCCGACTTGGTGGAGAATTCGGTGACGGTCTTGCCGATCACGTTGGTCACCAGCGCGTCGCCACGAGAGGTCACAATGGCGAAGGCACCGTCGAAGTTGTACGTCGGCCCTCCGATGACTCGCACGAATGCGCCAGTGGCGGTCGAGAATTCGGTCACGCCGTAACCAAACGCGTTCGTCACGAAGGCGTCGCCGCCAGAGAAGGCGACGTACGTCGGATCAACGAAGTGGAAGGCCTTTCCGCCGATAATTCGCACGAGCGCTCCGGTCGTAGTGGAAAACTCCGTCACCGTGTCCCCCGCCATGTTGGTCACGAACGCGTCACCATCAGAGATTGCGATGGCATTCGGGAGGTCGAAGTCGTATCCCTCGACCCCGATCACTCGCACGAGCGCCCCACTGCTCGTCGAGATCTCACTCACCGAGTTCTCATTAAGGACGAAGGCATCGGAACTGGAAAAGGCAATGTCCACGGGATGGCTCAGTCCGTCCGTGCTGGCACTCATGACTCGCACGAGCGCTCCCGTCTTATCGGCGAACTCCGTGACGGTACTCGGTCCGCCATTCATCACGTACGAATCCCCGCCATGAATGGCGATGACGCCCGGGTCTTTGAAGCCGTACCGGGCCTTCGAACTCGCGCCCGCGCTCGATGACCCGGCGAGGAGCACGCCACCCAGCACGAGTGAGATGGTGGCAGCGGCTACTTGGCGGTGGCTCAACACGTAGGACTCCGGGAATCTGCGGTGCTCGTGCACCTTGGGCACACGGTAGCCCTAGATGGCGGCACACCTCTGGCCAGCGACGTCGTGTCGGGTCTAGGCGAGTTCGGGGTGCGCCGGGCAGTTGGCGAGCAATGGTCGAGCGATCAGCTCGCTCTCCTCGATCGGTGCGCTGCAGACCTGACACGTGCGGTAGGTGCCGCTGCGCAAACGCTCGAGGACGCGGTCGACGTCGTTCAACGTCGCTTCGATGGCGCTGACGCTCTCATTGGCGAACTCGGACACCCGTCCAAACTAACGGACCGCCCGCCCCTCGCTTACTCTTCTCGCAAGACGAGGGTGGTGGAGGTACTCGCCGCCATACGCCCCGGGATCGCGGCCACGACGTTCGCCAGTACGAGCGCTCCGATCACGATCAAGATGATGACCAGTCCGGGAACGCTCGGCGCGGGGACGGCGTCGATCTCGCGGGCGAAGAGTGAGCTCCTCGCCTCTGCCCCTACGACATCTTGGTATGACGAACGCAGAGAACCGAGGTGGCTGGCAACACTTCGACGTGTCGTGTTAACACGTCGTCAAGATTTGGCGGCCATCGCATCAAAACTCCAGATTGCCGGTGGACACCGCCCACGACCGCTGTCAACATGTCGGAGTTAGTAGGCTCCCTTGAGCCGAGAATCAAAATGTTGAAGTCTCGTCCCGGGAAATGGCCGACAGTGGTCAATACCTAGGAACGGCATGGATTTTGCTTCGGGCCGCTAGCTCATCGGGAAGAGCAGGGGACTTTTAATCCCAAGGTGCCGGGATCGAGACCCGGGCGGCCCACCAGCCTCACCAGGACTTATGGAGCATGTTCACCTCATATTTCGCCATAGAACTCACGAGTCATCCCACGGTTTTCAGAAGAGGCGTCTTCACCAGTAGGTGGCTGTTCAGTGATTTCGCCCTCTAGTTGCGGTGGCAGCGTCTCAATTCATACCGTCAACGCAAGAGAAATGGCACGATAACGTCCACAAAGTTAATTGGTCCTCGAGCGAGAGATTCAGGAAGGCGCCACCAACGACTTTCAAGAGACAACTTTCTCTAGGTCCCGGATTCCCGTATCACCGTTCAAACGATCTCCAACACAGTTGGCGCTCTCGAATGCCCCGGTGGTCTTCGATTGCGCCAAATGCCTTCAAAGGTGAGGTCAACTGCGCCGTATTCCTTCGAAGAGCCAACCGAGTGCGCGTACGAAGAGTTCGTCACTGACAACGGACCTCTCGATTCGCCGACGACGCATCAGTCCCTGCGTGAGGGCCATCACGGCGACGGTCACGTCGTGAGCGGAGGCTCCCTTCACCCCTTCTATTTCCAACACCTTCGTCACGAGTCGTTCGAGCGCACTAGTTCGAGCTCGCACCTGTTCGGCGAGGTGTTCCTTCAACTCAACGTTGCCCCTCGCGAAACGAAGAAACTCGCTCTGCAGTGAGGTGAAGTCAGCGTCATCCTCGGCGGCATCCAGGAGAAGATGGGGCAGTTCCTCGAGTGAGAAGGGCGGATCTCCACCGTCAGTCGATATCCGCTCCAAGAGTGTCGCGAAGCGCGACGCACGCCGGGCCGTCATCAGTTCGAGGAAGAGCTGCTCCTTGCTGTCGAAGTTCGAGTACAGGGCTCCGATCGAATATCCCGCGGACTCGGCGATCTCCTCGACCGTCGCGCCGGCAAAGCCTCGCTCGACGAAAACACGTGAGGCCGATTCGAGGAGCCGCTCACGAGTCTGCGCCTTGGCATCGTCTCTCGTCAGTCGCTTGGGCGTCTCGGCTTGACCACTCACGTAGTACATGCTACTCTAAGAATCTATGCAATCCTTATAGTATTCGCTATCTTAACCTAATCGCGCTTTGGGACCTGAGGAAAGGACTGAAGTATGACCGCGCATCTGTGGGCCGTTCAGTTCGCCGCCACCAGCAGTCACCACCATCACCTCGTGCGACTGATCATTCTTCTTCTCATCCTCATCGTCATCGTGGTTGGTGGGGTGCTGTTGGTGCGACGCGCCAGGAGGCCACGCCACCTCGCCGACGACTGGAAACCTCCGACTATTCCACCAAAGCGCCCCCCAGGGGGTACGCCGTGATCAAAGCGCGAGCGCTCACCAAGCGCTACGGAGAAAAGCTCGCCGTCGACGACCTGACCTTCGAGGTCCAACCCGGTCGGGTAACCGGCTTTCTCGGTCCGAACGGCGCCGGCAAGTCGACCACGATGCGCCTCATCATAGGCCTCGACTACCCGAGCGCCGGAACGGTTACCGTCAATGGTCGGCGCTACCACGACCTCGAGTGGCCACTTCGAGAAGTCGGGGGACTCCTTGAAGCCAAGGCCATTCACCCGGGACGGAGCGCCTACAACCATCTCCTGATGCTCGCTCAGACCAATTCCATTCCGCGTCACCGGGTTTCAGAGGTCCTCGAGCTCGTCGGCCTCGCCTCGGTGGCGAAGGCCCGCGTAGGCGGATTCTCCTTGGGGATGGGACAGCGCCTCGGCATCGCGGTGGCGATGTTGGGAGACCCCGAAGTGCTGCTCTTCGACGAACCGATCAACGGCCTCGATACCGACGGGATCCGCTGGGTCCGGGGGCTCTTGCACGACTTAGTCGCCGAGGGACGAACCGTTCTCGTCTCGAGCCACGTCATGGGTGAAATGGCCCTCGTCGCCGACCAGGTGATCGTCATCGCCAAGGGGCGCCTCGTCGCCGACATGCCGATCGACGAGTTCACGTCGAAGAACACGCGCCGCTCAGTTCTCGTTCGCTCGCCTCAGTTCGAGCAGCTACGTCCGCTCTTGCAGGCAGCGGGAGTCTCAATGACTCTTGAGAACGACGGAGCGATCTCCGTGGTTGGCATGACCGCCGGCGCGATCGGTGATCTGGCGATGCGTCACTCGCTCGCCCTGCACGAGTTGACGCCGCAGTCGGGCACGCTCGAAGAAGCCTTTGTGGAGTCGACCGAAGGCAATATTGAGTTTCCGGTCCGATCTCTTTCGACAGCGGACGGCCCCGCCATAGAGGCATCGTGAGCGTCACGTCCACATCCAGGCTCGCCCCGAGGCCATCGGGTCGCTACCGATTTCGGAGGGTCCTCCTCTCGGAGTGGACGAAGATGCGCTCGGTCCGCTCTACGCTTTGGACCTTGATCATCACTGTCTTTGTCGGCGTGGGACTTGGAGCGATCGTCACTGCCGCTCGGGCGTCTCGGTTCTCTACTCGATCACTGGCCGCGCAGCTGGCCTTTGATCCGACGAAGTCGAGTCTCTCCGGCCTGCTCTTCGCCCAGCTCGCTATCGGCGTGCTCGGCGTGCTCGTCGTGAGCGCGGAGTACAGCACGGGCACCATTCGAGACTCCTTCGCCGCGGTGCCGCGTCGTTCCTGGGTACTGACCGCGAAGGTCACCGTCTATGGCGTCATCGCGCTCGTCGTCGGCGAGGTCACCTCGTTCGCCTCGTTCCTTCTCGGACAACGGATTCTCTTGGGGAAGACCCCGACCGCCTCGTTCTCCGATCCAAGTGCGCTGCGCGCGGTGTTCGGCGGAGGACTCTACCTCTTCGCCCTCGGACTCATCGCGCTCGGCCTCGCCACCATCATCCGCCACACGCCTGCGGCCATCAGCGCCTTCACTGGGATCCTGCTCATCTTGCCGATCATCGCCTCGGTGCTGCCATCGTCATACGCGGACGACATCGGTCGATTCCTCCCGGCCGACATCGGGACGTCCATGATTTCGGTCCACCACCAGGGCAACGGCGCGTTCAATCCCTGGGTGGGATTCGCCCTCCTCTGCACGTACGCAGTCGCGATCTTGATTGCTGGAGGAGTATTGCTAGTTCGTCGAGATACGTGAATGATGCGGACGCTAATGAGGCTCGTGAGTCGATGAAAGGAGCTTGACGTGCACGGACTGGTCAGAATGCTTCGCCAATCGATGATCAATGCGAAACCTTGGCAACGGTACGCGGCGAGTGCCGCTCTCCTCGCTCTCGGGGTCACCGTCATCCTGCTAGGTCAATTTAAGGGCGTGGTCCTCGTACTCTTCGGAGGCTTGATGTTATTCGAATCCCTCCACTACGGCTCGATCTCAAGGCGCAGAGGTCAACAAGAATCTCAAATTAATGGCGACGAATGATGCCTAAGCGACAAAGTTGTTGTCGCCAACATGCCTGACGTGTGCGATACGGTCAACTCCACGACGTCCAATCTATACAGGGCGTTCTGGATGTGAACGAGCAGCCCCGACGACGGCCGCGAGCCGCTGGTCACGATGCCCCGTAGTCACGAAATTCATGCTTTCGCTTTATGCGAGAGTTAGTGGAGATTGAATGATGACGGCAACTCTGAAGTTGACGAACTCAAATCGCGTGACAAGCATCACCGAAAGGCAATCCGTCAACTCGCCAATCGGTGGGTGGGGATCCTGCACGGCTGCCTCGAAACCGATACCCCTTACGACGAGGCAATCGCGTGGTCACACCATCGGTCGGACGTTGCAATTTGACATTAACGACCAAGGGGTGTCTCCGAGTGGCGTTTACATGCGTGGAGTTCTCGACATTGGTAGTGCGGTCTTAAGGTTCTGACCTAGTCATCGCTACACTCCCAAGCCTCTCTACCCTCTCGAACTGCGAAGAAAATGACGCTCAGACTGGCTACAGGGTCCGCCCACCACCAGCCGAGCCACGCGGTGAATACGACGCCTAAGAGTGTGCAGATGCTCAAAAGTCCACATAGCGCTGTTTCGGCGGCGTCTGATGCAAGCAGCCGACTCACGGCGATTGCGCCGGATTGGTGCAATTCCGTCGCCGTCCGTCGTTTGGCCCAGGCCAGTCCCGGCATGATGAAACCCGAAGCCGTACAAACTGCAAAGCCGAGCGCGTTTTCCGATGCGTGAATACCTTGCGCTGACGAGTCGATCCGGCGAAGCAACAGACGCAATTGAATTAGCACCACCACGGCGCTCATTACTTCAATAACGGAGTCGGCACCAAACGCAACGAGGGCGAAGGAAGACGCAGTGATTCCGCTGATTAGTGCGGCGACCGATTCTCCGAGGGAAACGGTGACCGTCGCGTATTCGAGCAGTAGCGCCGATCTTGTACTTCGCGTTTGGCGACTGATCGGCGACTCCATCACGATCACGGTGGGCAATGCGCGGACAAACTCAGAGGTTGCAGAAACGAAGCCTGGACCGGCTCGGTGAGCCGACCCACACAATTGCCGACGGGATGGGGTTCACAAGACGGTCACGAATAGTTTCCAAAATTTTCAAGCGGTGAAATCGTAGGCTGATTTCCTGTGAGCGGCGAGTCAGATGATGCGAGGGGTAAGACTCTGCTCAGGCGTGGCCGTCAACTTGAATTGGCGACTCTGTTTTGGAATGTCATTGGCGTTGTCATTCTTGCGGTCGCGGCAATTGGGGCTCGCTCAATCGCTCTCGCCGGATTCGGCTTGGACAGCGTCATCGAAATTGGCGCGTCGACGGTTGTGCTCTGGGAACTCGCAGGGGTAGCACAGTCCAGGCAGCACAACGCGATGAGAATGATTGGGATCGCCTTTGTCGCCTTGTCGATCTACTTAGCAGTACAGAGTACGGTCATCCTCGCAGTCGGCTTCCGCTCCCACCACAGCCCTCTAGGCATCGGTTGGACGGGGGTCACCGCCTTGGTGATGTTTCTCCTCGCCTCGGGCAAGGCGAAAGTAGGAGCCGCGCTTAACAATCCTGTGCTAAAGGCCGAGGGCCGAGTCACGATGATTGATGGAATCCTCGCTTCAGCAGTCCTTCTTGGCCTAGCACTTAACGCATTATTCAACTGGTGGTGGGCTGATCCAGTCGCGGGCTACGTGATTCTCTACTACGCAATCCGAGAGGCTCGGGCCTCGCTGCACCACTCAGCGACTTAATAGGAGGGGTCAAAGTGGGATGAGGCTCGCGGGTGCGTGTATAACAGCACCTGCAAACTGCGTCAAGGAAATAGTCTCTTCGGATGGGGATAAAATTAGCGACCTTTGTTGTTACCCTGGGCATTGTCATTTGTCAGGGCGTACAGTGAAACTTTTCAACACCGATGGAGCCAACGACGTAGCCACTACCTCGGACCGTTGTGTCGCAATACGTGTGACGGCTTTCCACGTTCAATACCAACCACCTCCTGTTGCAGATTGTTTGTGCTGAGGGCGCATTCCGAAGTTGTCGGTCATCAAAGCCGAGCGCTGCTTCTAAGTCAGTCACAACTGTCCTCACGGTAAATTGCGGTCATGCCCGAACTCCCCGAAATGCAGGCGCTCTCCGCGCTGCTCACGGAGTCGCTCGTTGGTCGCAGGTTGCACGAGGCTCGATTGCTCGGCTTTTCTTCGCTCAAGACGGTGTCGCCCGAAGCCGCTGAGATCATCAGTCACACGTTGATGTCGGTGGAGCGACGAGCCAAGTACCTCGTTTTCACGTTCGACCATGGCCTGCGGATCGTTCTGCACCACTCGCAGGCCGGGCGGGTCGATATCGAGGAGCCACCGAAGGTGACGGGGCCTAAAGGGGCCGCCGCGCGATTCATCTTCGACGGGGATCCGCGGAACCGCGCCATTCTCGTCCGTGAGTTCGGTACCCACCGCAATGCGGCCTGGTGGATCCTGGGTCCCGATGATGATGGACCGCTCGAGGGCTTGGGGCCGGAGCCCTTCACCGCTGAATTCGCCCAGCTCATCCGTACCAGTAGGAGCAACCGGCGCCTTCACTCCGACCTGCGCGATCAACGCGTCATGTCGGGCATCGGACGCGGCTGGGGCGACGACATCTTGCACCATGCTCGGCTCTCTCCCTTCGGCGCATTGGGCTCGCTCAGCGACGTCGAGCGTGAGCGTCTGATCGAGTCGGTGGACACAGTCCTCAGCCAGGCGCTCGCTTTGGAACGAACTCGCGTTGGTGGGCTCTCAGAGTCAAGCCTTAGTGGTCGATTCGCAGTGCACGGGCGCTCCGGTGAACCCTGTCCCCTACCCTGCGGCGACACTCTGGCCCGCGTCTCCTTCGAGTCCTATGAAATGACCCATTGCCCCAACTGCCAGACGAAGGGTAAGGTCCTCGCCGACCGACGACTGTCTCGCCTCCTCAAGTAGTTCTGACTTCATATTCCTGAAGGCGCGTCGGAGTCCTCTCGAGAGAATGGATCTCATAGGGCCACTTGACTGGCTTCTGAATCACTCAACGAATGTGGCGCAGATGTCGCGAGTTGAAGCGGTGCACAATGGCGCCAGATACAGCCCCGGTCGTCCCGCTCGACGTACTCGTAGTGCTCTAGTTGTCGCCTGAGACTTTGCGTGGCGTTCCGGTCACGGACCAATCGGCTGTGGCGTCATCGTTCGGCCGGCCGGAACCGGAGCACTCTTCAAAGTCCACGAGTACGTGGCCGTACCTCGGGAGGTTCGATGGCAATGTTTCAAAACGGCGAGAAGATCGGGGCAAAGGTTGAACCGGTACAGACTCGGGTCGCGGGGCCTAGATCATCAACCTCGAAGTCGGGCGAAGAAGCCCTTTTCACCGCTCGAGGCAGAGCTGCCTTTCGAACAGGTGCACCGTTGGTTCTTCGGAACACCTGCCAGCGCCTGTTCAATGTGGTTGCCACATCCCTTCCACGTCGCCTTCTTGCACTTCTTACACGTTGCCTTGTGGCACATCAGCATTGCCTTTCTCACTTGGTTGTTGTTCATTCGAATTCAAAGCATCAGCCCACGGTCTGATATTCCGTGGCCGCGGGCGAGCAGTGCCAGGTGCGGTAACCCCCGTCGAGGTTCTTCGCGTGAAGACCGAGGTCATTGAGCAGCGTCGTCGCGACGTGACCACGCTGGCCGACTTTGCAATAGACGACGATGTCATCATCGCCCAGTTCGTTCACTCGTTCTCGCAGTTCGTCGACGGGGATGTTGGTCGCGCCGGGCAGCGAGCCACGGTCGAACTCCTCGCGCGTACGAACGTCGACGAACTGCGCACCACGCGCACGGTACTCATCAACCTCGTGCCACTGCACGGTCTCGACGAGACCCGACAGAATGTTCTCCGCGATGTAGCCGAGCATGTTCACCGGGTCCTTCGCCGAGCCGAAGGGCGGCGCGTACGCGAGTTCCAGGTCCGCGAGTTCGGGTGCCGTCAGTCCGGCGCGGATGGCCGTGGCCAGGACGTCGATTCGCTTGTCGAGTCCCTCGGTGCCGACTCCCTGGGCGCCCAGAATCTCACCCGAGAACGGGTCGACCAGCATTTTCAGGCACATCGGTTTGGCACCGGGGTAGTACGTGGCGTGCGAGGAGGGGTGGGTGTGAACCGCGAAGAACGGTCGCCCTTGGGCGCGCAATCGCTTCTCGTTCCATCCAGTCGTGGCAATCGTGAGATCGAAGACTTTGACAATTGCGGTACCGATCGTAGGGCGCTGTCGAACCGTGCGCCCGGCGATGTGGTCCGCGACGACTCGACCGTGTCGATTAGCCAGGTTGGCCAGGGGCACCAGGGTCGGCGAACCATCCAGCGCGTCGACCTTTTCGGCGGCGTCGCCAATCGCGTAGATGTTCTCGATGCTGGCACGGTTGAATTCGTCGACCGCGATGCCGCCGCGTTCGCCAATTGTGAGTCCCGCGAGCCTTGCGAGTCCCGTCTCGGGACGCACGCCAATCGCCACGACCACCAGGTCAGCCGGGACATTCTGCCCGGACGAGAGTCGCACACTCTCGCGTGCGATCGATTCGACCGAATCACCAAGGTGCACGGTGACACCGTGTCGACGCAGCTCGTCGGCAACCGGCGACGCCATCTCGGGGTCGAGCGGCGCCAAGACTTGATTGGTCGACTCGACCAGAGTGGTCGCGATCCCGCGATGGACGAGGTTCTCAGCAATCTCTAGCCCGATGAAACCACCGCCGATGACGACGGCGCTCGTGGGCGCGTTTTCGACTTCACCTACGAGACGTTCGACGTCTTCGACGGTTCGCAGCGGCAATGCTCGTTCGATTCCAGGAATCGGCGGGAGTACAGGTGCCGCTCCCGGACTGAGGATCAAAAAGTCGTAGTGAATCTCATAGTTCTGGCCCTCGACGAGGTCACGCGCCGTCACCGTGTTCGTCGACGTGTCGATGGCGACGGCCTCGGTGTCGACACGAACGTCGAGACGGAACCGATCGAAGAGTGAAGCCGGAGTCTGGAGGAGGAGCGCGTCTTCGTCCTCGATGACGCCGCCGACGAAATACGGCAGGCCGCAGTTGGCGTAGGAGACGTGACCACTTCGTTCGAGCACGATGATCTCGGTGTCATTCGACAACCGCCGAAGCCTCGTCGCGGCGGACATTCCTCCTGCGACACCTCCGATAATGACGACTCTCACGATTCTCCCTTACGCCAGGCTCAAGAAGAGCTTTTGAAATTTCGCGGTCATAAGACCACTATCGACGTCTGGATCTACCAGACATTCCTTGAGACTCTCCGAGATGAGTGTGAAGGCAGCCGTGTTCACTGCCTTGCTCACCGCGGCCATCTGAATGACGATCTCTTCGCACGAGGCGCCGTCGTCGAGCATGCGGACAACGGCGCCCAGTTGCCCGTGTGCCCTTCGCAGACGGCGGCTGATCGCCGAAAGCTGATCGTGGTCATCGAGCGTATGCGCGTGTTCAACGGCCATCGTCACGCTCCTTCGATTGAAGGACTCAGGACTGGTCCGTGCGAATCGCGAGTCACGGGCATCGCTCTATTGACGCTTAAGGGGTTGGCCCAGAAGCGGAGCGAGCAAACACACGTTCAATGCTCCGGCAGCCAATGGGATCAGTCCAATGACCGACAACGCGATCCAACCGCCACCGAGTACGAGGCCGACGACGATCAGCGCAACCCCGGCGAATGCGCGTACGAGGCGACCGGTGGTTGATGACATGAAAGTAATGAGACTCATGATTCCTCCTTCGCGAACTGGGATCGGACCCACGTTCGACCGACGAACAATCGGCTGACGTGTCCCAGTATATACCCCCTAGGGTATATACACAAGTCGCCATCCGCCCAGACTTCAGTCTTCCTCACCCATGGTGAGGAGGCGTTCTCGGCGACAATCGCCACGCACCGGGTGCCAGAGTTGACGCGGGACTGGACCGTGAATCGGGTGTCACCCGGGCGAACAGGAACCGCCACGCGAAGGAACAGCGACGTACCAACCGGTTGGCGGATCCGGAAAATAGTCTCCGGAGGCCGGGTCTTGCTGATAGTCGTATGACGGCGCCTCACCGGAGGCGATGATGGCCACGGCGTCGAGTAACGAACGAATGGCCTCGTCGGTGGTGTTGATTCCGCAGCTGGCTCGCACCGCACCGGGCATTGATCGTCGATCACCGCGGCGTACGTCTTCTCGGAACCGGGCGACTTCCACGTCGCTCAGTCCGAGGAGTCGAATCAGGTACGGGTGCGCACAGAAGCAGCCGTGGCGCACGCCGATGGCGAACTCCGCTGAGAGGCGGGCCGCGACGAGTGCGAACGGGACCCCCTCGACCGTGAACGTCGCCACTGGCAGTGTTTCGTGCGAGAACTCGGGTCCTAACACCCGGACGCCGGCGATCGCGCCGAGGCCCTCGCGAAGTTCGCGCGCCAGATGCCGGTCATGATCGATGATGGCGGGCCACCCCACGTTCGTCAGTTCGGCGATCGCCGCGTGCAAGGCCACCGCGCCCACCACGTTCGGTGATCCGGCCTCCTCCCGCTCCGGCGGCGTGGTCCAGATCACTTCATCCAGGTCCACCAGGTCGACGGCTCCCCCACCGGCGAGGAACGGGTCACCTTCGGCGAACGCACTGCGCGGGCCAATCAGCACTCCGGCGCCGAACGGGGCGTACATCTTGTGACCGCTCCAGACGGCGAAGTCGGCGTTGGGTGGAAGTGGCCGGTGCGCGGCGAGCTGTGCGCCGTCAACCATGACCGGGATGTCACGGGCGTGCGCGGCGTTGATCAACGCATCGATCGGTGGCATCCAGCCGCTTATGTTTGACGCGGCGCTGATCGTGAGCAACCGCGGTCGCGGCAACTCGTCTAGGGCGGCGGTGACGTCATCCAAGGTGAATGTCCCGTTGGGCCCGCACTCCACGTAGCGGCATGTGGCGGCGCGCGACCACGGCAACAGATTGGCGTGGTGTTCCATCACGGTGGTGACAATCACATCACTCTTGAGGAGGTTCATGCGGTACGCGAGGTGGTTGATCGCCTCGGTGGTATTGCGACAGATGATCGCCACGTCATCACGACCTTCGCGCCCGGCGAAGCCCAGGGCGGCTTCGCGAGCCTCTTCGTAGCGCGCCGTTGCGAACTGCGACTTGAATCCTGCGCCGCGATGCACACTCGAATAAAACGGCACGAACTCGTTGACGGCATCGAGTACCGACTGGAGCGCTCCAGTGGACGCGGCGGCGTCGAGACCCACGTACGGCCGCGTCAACCCATCGACGCACGACACGTGACTCCTGTCACCGACTAGCGCAAGGGGGAGTTTCGAAGGCGACACCTCGATGGTTCGTTGCTCCGTTGACTTCATCGGGATGCCTCGATCCAACGTCGGTGACTCACGGTTCCAGTATTGTTGCACCTGGTCGCGAGAGCCAGCGAAACGTCTCGTAGTCGCCCTGGAGCTCGAGCCGGCGACGCAACACCGGATTATCGGTCGCTTGGCTGCAGTGTCGTTGAATGGCCCGATGCTGACGTGTGCGCTCAACCTTGACGAAGAGGTCAAGCTCTTGATCGCACCGACCAATGAAGTGGGCGGGGAACTCGTCGTTGAGGGCCTCGGCAACTCGTTCCGTCAATGACCACGCGAGTACTGACAATCCGAGTTCACTCGCTGCGGCCACGGCCGCTTCGGTGGCGCGACAGTGGTCGGAGTGACCGGTGATGCCGCCAACGTCGAACACGAGCAGCAGATCGACGTTCCCCTGCTCGGTCAACCGCCGAATCGGCGCGGTCAGTTCATCCAATGACTCCTCGGCGAGGTGGCCGTCGCGATAGCCGAGGAGCTCGACGTACTCGACACCGAGTTCGTTCGCCGCGTCAGCGAGTTCACGAGCGCGGACGCGTCCGAGGTCATCGGCGTCGGCTCCGAGCGTTGAGGCTTCGCCGTGAGTGAAGCACAGCACCGAGGTCGATGCGCCCGACTCACCGAAGGTGGTTAGTGCCGCACCCAGCCCGAAGCTTTCGTCATCGGGGTGCGCGCACACGACGAGTACCGAACGACAATCCGGCAATTGGTCGAGCAGTTGCTTCGTAAGGCCCTCGTCCATCGCTCACCCCGATCATCGACGTCGCGTGACAATCACTGCATCGCCTTCTCCGAAGTATATACCCTATGGGGTATCTGCTACTCTCAAAGAGAACCCAGTTGACCCCGCGACATCTCGTGGGCGGCCCCATCGACCACGAGGAGATTCTCATGTCAGAATTCGAGCACGGGACCTCACTCCCTGGCGCCCTTGCGGAGCCCGACTCGACGTTGCCTACGCGCGTCAGCGTCTTCGCGCGTCTCGGCCGCTGGACGGCGACCCACTTGCGTCTCGTCCTTCTGTCGTGGCTCGGCATCCTCATCGTGTTCGGCCTTTTCACTCCCCAGGTCGAAACGGCACTCTCGGGTGCGGGCTGGCAGGACTCGTCCAGCGCGTCGGTGAAAGCGCGTGACATCATCCAGCGTGACTTCTCGGGTCTCGGCTCGGCGTCGCTCGAGGTCGTTGTCGTCGACCATCACGGATCGATTGCGAGCGACCCCGTCGCGCTCTCGCTCGTCAACCGAGCGGCCGCGCTGTTGCGAGCGGACGCGCGTGTCTCCAAGGTCGTCATGCCGAGCGCCGGTACGTCCATTTCACGAAACGGGCGCACCGCGATCATCACTGCGGGCTCCGCGCAAGGTACCAACGCCATGGTGAATGCCGCCGACGCCCTCGCCGGTCCGATTCAGGAACTTTCGAGGTCGGGTGTCACCCTCACGCTTACGGGCGACAGCGCGCTCTGGGCGGACTTCAACAACGCCAACCGCTCCGCGATGCTTCGTTCTGAGATGCTGTCATGGCCCGTGACCATGATCATCCTGGTGATCGCCTTCGGGAGCCTGGTCGCCGCCGGGCTGCCCCTGCTGCTCACCATGATTGGCCTGCTGGTCGCGGCCGGCGCGTTGGTGATGCTCACGCACGCGTTCCCCGTCTCGATCTGGGCGCTCAATTTCGCGCTGATGTTCGCGCTCGCTCTCGGTATTGACTACGCGCTCTTCATCGTCGTGCGGTTTCGAGCGGCGCTGAAACGTCGCGGCGCGGCGCCGGGCGACCGTGACGTGGTGATCGCTTCGGTCGCCGAGACGATGGACACCGCGGGTAAGGCCATCGCGTTCAGCGCGGTCACCGTGTTGGCGTCGCTGGCCTCGATTTTGCTCGTGCCGAGTCCCGCCTTTCGCAGCATGGCGCTCGGCATCATGTTGTCGGTCGTCGCCGTGCTGGCCTCGACGCTCACACTGCTGCCGGCCGTGCTCGGGCGCCTCGGCACGCGCGTCAACAAGGGACGAGTTCGGGTCTGGCCACGCCACCCCGATCCCGAGCACCCCGGCCGGCTCGACATCATCCTCCACTCGTGGGGACGGACTATGTGGCGTCATCCCGCGTGGTTGGGTCTCGGCGCGCTCGCGGTGTTGTTCATTTGCGCCGCACCGGTCATCGGACTTCGTACCAATATGCCATCGATCACGATCATCCCCCCGAGTGCCAACGCCCGTATCGGCTACAACGAAGTGGTGTCGGCGTTCGGAGCCGGCGCCCCCGGAACTCTCCAGGTCCTGGTGCCCACCTCGCGCCAGACGGAAGCGCTCACTTCGATCGCGGCGACCCGAGGAGTCGCCAACGTGTCGCCGGGACCCGCCAAGGACGGGTGGAGTCTGGACCAAGTCACCCCGACGTCGGGGCCATCGACCACTGCGACGCAGGCCACCATCGTGCGACTGCGTTCTGAATTGCCACCGAGCTCACTCGTTGGCGGGGCCGCGGCGGAGAACTTCGACCTCCAGCAGTCGTTGTCGCATTACACCCCGATCGTATTCGGCGTGCTCATCGCGCTCGGCTTTCTCTTGCTGCTCATCGCCCTCGGCGCACCCCTCATCGCGGCGGCGGGCGTGCTCCTCACGGCATTATCGGTCGCGGGGGCCTTCGGCGTCGCCCGTCTGATCTTCCAAAATGGGGACCTGTCGGGCATCTTGCACTTCCAATCTCAGGGGTTCGTCGACGCGTGGGGGCCCCTCTTCTTCGGCGCAATGGTGTTCGGCGTCGCGATGGATTACACGCTGTTCATGTTGTCCGCGGCGAAGGAGCACTAC
Organism: uncultured Acidimicrobiaceae bacterium; assembly: GCA_963804305.1. Classification (GTDB taxonomy): domain Bacteria; phylum Actinomycetota; class Acidimicrobiia; order Acidimicrobiales; family RAAP-2; genus RAAP-2. Next base: position 242,384 of record CAWDPR010000004.1, read on the forward strand.
GAGATGCACGCGCACCCCGAACACGCGATGATCGGCTCGGTGCGGAGTTCGGGCCGAGTGGTCCTGTCAGCGGCGGCCGTGATGATCGCGGTCTTCTTGACCTTCGCACTCTCGGGTCCGCTCGCGCCGAAGGAAATGGGCGTCATCCTGGCGGTCGCGGTCGCCCTCGACGCGCTCGTCGTGCGACTCGTGCTGTTGCCAATCATCTTGCGATACGGCCGCCATCACAGCTGGCACCTGCCCTCGTGGCTGGGACGAATTCTGCCCAAGGTCCGTTTCTCGCATTAGGCGACCGGTTGAACGGCGCGCCGATTGCTCCCACGCGAGCCCGGTCAGGGAAGGTCGCGCTCGAGCGCTCGCTGCACTTGACGCACCGTTGGGTTCACCAGTATTTCGCCCGCCACCACCACCGTGGGAACGGTCTCGTTACCAGCGTTGAGCGAACGCACGTACGCCGCAGCCGCCGGATCGGTCCAAATGTTCACCTCGTCGGTCGCCACCTTCCTTCGACGTAGTCCCCAGCGAAGTCGTGCGCAGTAGGGGCAGCCAGGACGCCAGCAGACGACGACCGGGTCATTCATCACGACCGGCGCGGCGCCACGTCCCACCACACCGTGGAGAGTTCGCGCACTTGCGGCAGTTCGTGCGCGCTCAAAAAGTCGCGCACCTCAGTTTCGCGCGACTCCGGTAGGCACAGTCGAATACGCATGAAGTGCGCAGCTTGGTCCGGGTCCTGCTCAACGCGCATCGCGCCACGCCATTGCTCGCGCTGCGCGTCGAGACCCATGTCTCCCAGCACGTCGAGCAGGTCCGCAGGCGTAGGCCCCTCGGGTCGTTCGAGGTTCCAGAAGTGCCGCCACGCCTCGCTCATCGACGCCAGAGGATGATGATCGGGCATCTCGATGACCACCCGCGACCTCGCGTGATCATCCAACGCCCGAAGAAATGGTTCGATGTCGGCAACGTTGTAGACGACGTGGTGCGCCGTCACGACGTCCGCGACCGGGGTGCGAGGCGCGACGCCGGGCCAGAAGCCCTCGACCGTCTCGCAGCCGATCCCGCGCGACGTGGCGTTGGCTCGGAACATCGCGAGCATCTCGGACTGGTGGTCGACACCGATCACGTGGGTCGCTGGCGGGGTCACGGCGAACGCGGCGATCCCGCCGCCGCAGCCGACGTCGAGGACGGTCGCGCCGACAGCGAGCGCCTCGCGGGCCCGATCGTGCGAGGGCGAGTCCGCGATCACGGCCGGGACCTCGAACAGTACGGGCGGGTGGATCCACGGACTCTGCGGCGCCGAGTTGACAATCTCGTCGGGGAGCGCCCACGCATCAAGTGCGTCGTGCCAACGCTGAGCGGGTGTATCCACGTCAGCGACCAATCGGACGAAATGACGTGGACGTCACCGACGTCGTGACGCCGGTCCCGGCGGCGTCCAGTTCGCACGTGCACCGATCGACCGGTGCGACGCCGGCGAGCGCTTGATCCACGTGGTTCCCACATCCACTCCACGTGAACTTTGCGCACTCGGGACAGATGACTTTATGACACATGATGACCCCTCTCGTTAACACTGTCGTCTCCACCTTGACCGACGACGATCGTGGCATGTCGCGCCGGTTCCTGGCACTTTCGAAGCCCACCAGCCACCAGTGGCAATGACGGTCCTCGTCGTGTAGTATATACCCCTAGGGGTATATACTACACCCATGGGCGCGCCCGGGAGGAACTATGACAACCACGAAGTTGACCGAGACTACCTTCGAGGAGACGGTCGCCAAGAACGACATCGTCGTCATCGATTTCTGGGCGGCCTGGTGCGGTCCGTGCCGTTCGTTCGCCCCGACCTACGAGAAAGTCTCCGACCAGTACCCCGAGATCGTCTTCGCCAAAGTCGACACCGAGGTCGAACACGGGCTTGCCGCGTCATTCCATATCATGTCGATTCCCACGTTGATAATCATTCGCGAAGAGGTGGTGCTGTTCAGCCAAGCCGGTGCGCTGCCCGAACGAGCACTCACTGAATTGATTGAGAAAGTGCGCGACCTCGACATGGATGACGTCCGTAGTCAGATCCGCGAGCAACAAGGGGCCGGCACGTAATTCTCGGCACCCGCAGATCGCCAGTCGCTCGTTAAGCAGTTCATTGAATCACCCTGATCTCAATGACTCGCATTGACCGACGTTCTCAGTGGCTGACGCGTCGTCCCAGTTGTGCGGGTGTCGCGCGCGTCAAAACCAGGACCAGCGCAACCATGACCACGTGCACGCCCGTGCACCACAAGCAGATGTGGCCGATTATTAGGATTTCGGCTGCGACGAGCCACAGCACGAATGCCATTCCGGCGACCGCCAAGACCGTTCGCACCCGCGCCAGCCACAGGTCCCGTCGACGCCAAAGTTGTGGCGACGTGAGCGCGCTCATAACTACGAAATAGCCCAGACCCACGACGGCGACGGGGATACCGAGGAACATCGACTGCGGCGATGTCGTGACCGCTGTGCAGCTGAGCTCACCGCCGCCCGAACACGCGAGGATCGTCGCCTCCGTGAAGTGCGCGATCGTCATGTAGGTCGACAGGCCCACGCCGATCAGACTGAGCGCGAACGCCGCGACTCCCACCCAGCGGGTCGAACCCACCGATTCGCTGTCCGGCCCGACCTCCGAGACGTCGCGTTCATCCATGGCGACCGCGCCAGCGGGATGTCGCGATGATGCGATCATCAGTGGTGCGCTCTCGTCACCATCTTCATCATGCGTACATTGAACGCCAGGAATCGAGTTGCCTGATAGAAGATGTTCTTGCGGCGACGAAGCGTTCCCTTCGTCGGCAAAGGGGCCTCGGCAATGCTGCGGTCTACGTCACTCATTCATGCCACTTTCTGCTCAGGGTGTCTTTGGTCGAAGGTCCACTACTCGGGGATGAGGAACCAGCCGAAGCGGGCCTTGGCCTTGTAGATGAACAAATAGTGAAGGAGCAACTTCGTCCAATGTCCACTGAGCCCGATCTCGCCCGACGTCTGAGTGAGATCACGCCCCGAACCCGGGAAACGATTCTGGTCGGGGATGATCGGGTACATCGTGATCGCGGCCGCACTCCCCTTTCGAAGTCCGGTCCCCGCCGAAGCGATGCACGCCGCCCCCATCGCCGCCATTGACGCCGTGCGCAAGGTCCCCTGATCGCCGTGTCGGATGCGGTCGGCAATCGAGAGCGCGACCGTGCGACCCATTACGCCCGAGGGCATCCCGGTTCGAGGCGGCGCGGGCGAGATGATCGTCCCGTTCGGACTCTTCCTCGGTTCGGAGATGGCGTGGGGTGGCGCGAAGGCGATCCCGACGCCGAAGACGTTCGCGTAACGCGGACACTGGTAGGTCTTGGGCCAGTCCTCGGGCGCCCACTGCTCGTACGGCTTGGTCTCGTAGTCCGCGTCGACACGCAAGAAGCCGTTCGGCGCGAAGAGGTCGTCGGTGATGTCATCGCCGTTGTGGGCGTACGCCTTCATGTCGACCCCACGAAACGGCGGTAGCAGCATCGCGAAGTCGAAGTCCAACGTGTGCCTCGAGCCATCCAACTCTTCGTAGTGAATGACCCCGGGGTCCACCTTCTCGACGTGCGCGCGCAGTATCGCCCTGACCCCGCGTTCCCGGAACAACGACTCGGTCCACATCTTACTGCTGGTCTCGAAGCCGTTCTGGGCGAAGGTCATCCCTCCCACGCCGAGGTCACCGAGGTCGTACTCGTTGGAAAGGTAGACCACGTCAGCTAGTTCACGAACCCCGCGCTCCCTAAGTTCGTGCTCGACGTTGAAGGTGTACTCGAAGGCCGCTCCCTCGCACGTGCACGTGCCGTGTCCGACGCCGATGACGAGTGTCTTCCTCTCTCCCGCCTTCAGCGCCTCGATGATGGCCTCGAGCGCGGCGGCCGCTTGTTCGGCGTGTCCGGCGGTGCAGACCGACCAAGAGTTGGCGTCGGGCCCAAGTCCGGGCGTGGCGGCGAAGTTCAACTTCGGACCGGTCGCCACGATGAGGTAGTCGTAGGTGATCTGCTCCTCGTCACCGAGGCGGGTTGGATCGGTGTAGACGATGTCGACGAAACCCTGGGCCGTATCCGCGTCACCGTCGGGGTGGATCGCCACAGCCTTCGCCTGGCGAAAGCCGATGTGCTTGCGCTTGTAGATGGGCGCCAACGGAAAGGTCACCTGGTCCTTCGTCATCTTGCCGACCCCGACCCAGATATTCGAAGGTATCCAATTCCAATTGGAGTTGGGTGACACCACGACGATGTCGACTTTGTTCCTCAGTTGACGCTGTAAGTGCAGCGCCGCGGTGTGGCCCGATATGCCCGCGCCCAGGATTACGACGCGATCCACGAGAACCTCCTCGCCTTCGTCGGTGAGGAGTCGTGCGCGCAGGTACCCACGCCGAGGGAGACCCTTTCGCAGTGCTCCAGAAAATAGAGCTCGCTCCGTGGCGACTCTGATCCGAGCAGATTCATTGACTCCCCCAATCTCGATGGCATCGTCCACATCGCGTCACCGCCCTGCGTGCCTGCCGATAGTATATACCCATAGGGGTATATCCACAATTCGGAGCTGGCTCGGCGACGGGTTCTGGGAGATACTGAGATGAAGTAATTCGCCCAAGGAGAAGCCATGACAGCCAAGAAGACGCCGCACGTCCTCCAAGACCGGGCCCAGCTCGAATCCATCACCAAACGCGTCAAGCGTGCGAACGGGCAAATGGGGGCCATCGTGCGCATGCTCGAAGAAGGGCGCAGCTGTGAGGACATTGTTACTCAGATGGCGGCGGTCGCCAAGGCCGTGAACACAGCGGCGTTCACCCTCATTTCTGCCAGCCTGAAGGAATGCCTGGTCGGCCCGGACACCGACGCCGACGACATCGTGCCGCGGCTGCAGAAGCTGTTTCTGAGCTTGGCCTAGGAACGTCGCGACGGTCGTTGCGACACCGTTACATGGAGGTCAGCGTCGCTGCGATCTCGCGGCGCTCTTTCAGCGCCGACGGAGCGTTCGACCCCGGCGCGGGAGGTATGAATAGTCGCCCACGCAACGCACCGTGTGATGTTCGAATGGAGACTACCAGCCACGCCACGAGCAGCGCCACGTAACCAGCCGCACTCGCCCATCGAAATGCCGGTAGTCCGGTCTGTTGCGCGAGCCGGATCGTACCGGTGACCGTGACGCCGATCGGGAAGGTGAAGCTCCACCAGGTGAGCGAGAACGGCAACCTCTGTCGCATTGTGCGAAGGGTGAGCGCCGCGGCGAGCACAGCCCAGAGCATCGCGAAGCCCCACACCGGTACGCCGTAGAGGATCGCGAAGATTCCCATCGCGGACGCCAACTGTGCGCTGACGGCGAGGTGAGCCTGGGCTCCGAGGACCCCGGCAGCGGTGATCGACTGACCGAGAGGTCCGAGCACGATCCACAAGGTAGGCACCCTCGCGCCGTTGGTAGAGCCGTAATGAGTGAGGCGAGACCAGATCTGGGTGATGATGATGAACGCGGCGAGCAGGCTCATGCCAAAGAGCGCGTAGCAGCCGTAGAGCAATGTGGCGCGCCCGTTCGCCGAGGACACGTAGGGAATGAGCAACGCTCCCGTCGAAGCCGACACCATGGGGGGCACAATCGGCATCAGCCATCCCCCGAAAGCCGCGTCGCGACGCACCTCGATCTGGGTGAACATTCGGTACGGTATCAATGCCGCGGTGACGAGACCAGTGATGGTGCCTGCGGTCCACAGCACCCAGTCCAGGTCTACCGCGAGGCGCAGTCCTAACAGCGATCGCGCGGCAAGTATCGCGCCAGCGCCCACCGTCAAGAGGGCCATCGGCGGCGCACCGTAGAAGTGCGCCATCTGCATGTCGCGTCCGTGGCTGCGCGCGAGTTGGGGAGCGCGCAGCCGGTGCGCGACGGTGGCTGACACCAGGACGACGAGCAGACTCGCCGCGAGCAACCAGACGGCCGTACAGAAACCTTTCAGGGCGGGTACGTCATAGGGAAGCAGGGCGCCGGCGTTGGCGACGATACCCGTGCCCATCACCGCCGCGAACCAGTTGGGGCCCAGATAGAACGGCGTCGCCGCTTGCGCGCCACCCGAGAGAACACCCTCTTCCCCGTTGACCGTTCGCTCTCCTTCTCGTCGCGCTCGCATGCTGCTCCTTCGCTCTGGGGGTCCACCAACATGTTCAATCTTCGAAGCAGACGTCACGTTTCGATAGACTGGAATAACCGATGCCGGTATAAGGTTTCCTTATGCCATTGACCGAACCGGTGCCCGACGTCCGTTCGCTGGATCTGCTGCGCAGCGTCGGTGAATTAGGTTCGATTCGCCAAGCGGCGATTCTCCACAACATCAGTCAGCCGGCAGCCAGTATGCGCCTGCGCACGCTTGAGTTGACACTTGACCTCCAGCTCCTGGATCGCTCGCACGGTCGGGCCCAACTCACGTCGGCGGGCGTCGCTGTCGTGCGATGGAGCGAGGAGGTTCTCACGCCACTGCGAGAGCTCCTGCTCGGGACTCAGGCACTGCGCGCCGCCGGGAAAACCAACCTGCGCGTCGCCGCCAGCATGACGGTCGCTGAGTACCTGATACCGGGCTGGCTTCAACGTCTACGGACCGCGCATCCCGGCATCCTCGTGTCGCTTCAGATGGGTAATTCTCAGCACTGCATTGAGATCATGACGCGAGGCGACGCCGACATCGGATTCATAGAAGGACCCCGTGCACCACGTGGCTTGTCGAGTCGAGTCGTCCGCTCCGACGATCTGGTGGTCATCGTCGCGCCCTCGCACGAGTGGGCAGGCCGTAAAACGCCACTGCGCGCGAAAGAGCTCTCCGCGACTCCGCTCGTTCTTCGCGAAGTGGGATCTGGGACGCGCGAAGTGTTTGAGACCACGATGGCATCGCACGGCCTCTCCACTCTTCCCTGTCTCGAACTCGGCTCTACGACCGCTCTAAAGTCGGCCGTCGAATCAGGGGCGGGGGCGGGCATTCTCAGTCGACTCGCGGTTAGCTCTGAGATTCGCGATGGACGTCTCGTAGTCATGGCGATGCGAGATTTATCCCTCAATCGTTCGATCCGAGCGGTGTGGTCAAAAGAGCGTCCCCTGGGAACACTCGCACGGCAACTCCTGCGGCAGATCGAGCAGTCACCAACGCGAGTCCGTTAATCTCCAACCCAATTCTCATAGAATTCCCGCGTCGAACAGTCAACCTCGAGTTACGGTGCGAGCAACGGCCCCAGCCCTGGGCAACACGGTTCGCCTCCGTCCGTTATCGTCGAGTTATGGTGACTCGCCAAACAAATGCTTCGTCGAAGTTGGACGAGCGTTACGTGGTCGACGTCAGCGCATCGCTGGCACAGTCACCCGATGACGTCGATCTAGCGATGATGACCAAGGCCCTCGCCCACCCCGCGAGATTACGTATTCTTCGGGTGCTGGACGCCCGTCAAGACTGCGTTACCGGTGACGTGGTCATCGAACTCGGACTCGCCCAGTCCACGGTGTCCGAACACTTACGGATCCTTCGCGAGGCCGGTTTGATTCAGGGCGAGATCGAGGGACCCCGAACCCGGTACTGCGTCAACAAATCTGGCCTCGCCGCCTTGAAGGCCGGCATCGCAGCTCTGTGACCGTCACCACTTCGCGGTAGTTGACAGAAGACTGTAAATCGACTATCGTCGATTAACGATGAATAGTCCGATCAAGGGAGTCGCCGTGCAGATAGAAGTCTTCGACCCAGCAATGTGTTGTTCGACCGGAGTCTGCGGCCCGAGCGTTGACCCCGCACTGGCGAGGTTCGGCGCCGATCTCGACGAACTCGCGTCGTCCGGGGTGAGCGTGCGCCGGTTCAACCTCGGTCAAGAGCCACTGGCATTCGCTGAGAACGAGCACGTGCGCGAACTCCTGACAACGACGGGTGAATCCACACTGCCAATCGTCTTCACCGACGGAGACTTGCGCTCGGTGGGGCGATTCCCTACGCGCGCCGAGCTCGCTCAATGGACCAATACTTCGATCGTGACTCGTCCTCTGGAGTCAACGCTCGATGCAGATGCTGTCGAGACGTCGTGCTGCTCTTCGAATGAAGAAGGCACCGTTGACGCAGCGGCCTGGTGCGCAACTTCCGAATCCATCGTGATGGGTCAGAAATCCCCCACCACGACATCGTGCTGCTGAGCGGCGCTGCTCATGCTCGAACAACTCCTCACCAACCCAACACGATTCATGTTCTTCACGGGCAAGGGCGGCGTTGGCAAGACATCGCTGTCGTCGGCCACGGCGGTGGCGCTGGCCGAACAGGGGCGCCACGTACTGCTCGTGTCGACCGACCCCGCGTCGAACCTCGCCGAAGTGCTCGGCACTTCCATCGGACGAACGCCCCATCACGTTGAAGGCGTCGACCGACTCGACGCGCTCGACATTGATCCGACTGCCGCGGCCGCGGCCTACCGAGACCGCATCGTCGGCCCGATCCGTGGAATGCTGCCCGACGTCATCGTGAGTGGCATCAAAGAGCAACTCTCTGGCGCGTGCACCGTGGAGATCGCGGCCTTCGACGAGTTCACGGCTTTGCTGGCCGAACCTGCGGCCACCGCGCAGTACGACCACATCGTCTTCGACACCGCACCGACGGGTCATACTTTGCGACTCTTGTCACTGCCGGCGGCGTGGACCGGATTCCTTGACACGAATACCGCTGGTACTACGTGCATTGGACCGTTGTCCGGACTCACCCAAGCGCAGGACCGATACCGGCTCGCCCTCGGCGCACTAGCTGATCCCACCGCGACAACCCTCGTGCTCGTGACGCGCCCCGACAGCAGCGCGATCACCGAAGCCGATCGCGCCCGGGCAGAGTTGGAGTTGTTGGGTCTCACCAACCAATATCTCTTGATCAATGGAGTCTTCACAGCAACGAACGACAGTGATGAGACCGCACGGGCTTTCGAGTCGCGCCACCGTGCAGCACTGGAAGAAATGCCATCCTCGTTGGCCAGACTGCGACACGAAACGCTGCCCCTGCTCTCCGGCGCGCCGATTGGCCCCCAGGCATTGCGCGACTTTCTCAAAGGCAAGAGTCCTCATGATGATGCTCGCGATGACTTTGACGCCGCGTCAACGTCCCTCGCCGAGATCGTCGACTCCGTGGCACGAAGAGGCCACGGGCTCGTCATGACCATGGGCAAGGGAGGCGTTGGCAAGACCACCATCGCCGCGACCCTTGCCGTCGAGTTGGCCGAACGCGGGCTCGCGGTTACGTTGACGACTACCGATCCCGCGGCCCATCTGCACGACACTCTCGGCGACGGGGAAACCTGGCCAACGAACCTCGTGGTCGAGCGAGTTGACCCAATCGCGGTGACCGCGACGTACGTGGCCGACGTGATGGCTACAGCGGGAGCGGATCTCGACGACGCGGGCCGAGCGGTACTCGAAGAGGATCTCCGATCTCCGTGCACCGAAGAGATCGCCGTGTTCAAGGCATTTGCGGCGACCGTCGCCGAAGCAACCGACCGAATCGTCGTCCTCGACACGGCGCCAACTGGGCACACCCTGCTCCTACTCGACGCTGCGGAGAGCTACAGCCGCGAAGTGAGTCGTCTCCAAGACCAGACTCCGAGTGACGTTTCGCAGTTGCTCGGAAGGCTGCGCAACAGCGAATTCACGTCGGTCTTACTCGTCACACTTGCCGAGCCGACTCCCGTCCACGAGGCGGCGGCCCTTCAAGATGATTTGGTTCGGGCAGGAATTCATCCCGCCGCATGGGTAGTCAATCAGAGTTTTACTGCGACCGCAATGACTGACTCGACATTGGTTGCTCGCGCGAAACACGAAGTTCGATGGCTCCGGGAGATTCGTAACAACCATCCGCTTGTCGCTGTCGTTGCTTGGCAGCCGACGTCGCCTGCGGGTCCGCTCTCACTGCGGTCGTTGGTAGGGCCGACGTTCGATGCCGGCGCGCTCGTACGCTAGTTGGCAATTCAGTCGACACTTCAAGAACAACCTTAACTTATCTAAATTTCCTTTCACGTTCCGAACGGCGAATGTAATTCGAGTTCACTTTCAATTAATTCAATCGACTCGCGCGACCAGACCGACGCCACGCAACAGATTGAAAGTTTCTTTTAGTCTCAAGGTGCCGAGATCGAGACTCGGGCGGCCCACCAGTAAAACAAATGGGGTTAGAACCGTGTAGGGGTTCTGAGTTGGGAAAAATCCCACGCCCTATCCCATGGTTATCCCCGTCAACGAGTTGCCGCTCAGCCGGACTTCTCGAATCGACGTAGCGAGCCGATCTCCGACATTATTTGACACGATTCTCATCCTCCTTAAACTTCCTCGTAGTCCGCAACGTTCGCAGCTAATTGAGGTTGGGCCCAGATTCCAAGGAGGGCCACTTCCATTTCGGTTTGCCTCGATCGAATGGAATGACTCCGATGGCGCTCTATCCCCTCGGCCCCTCGAGCTCAGTCACCAAGCAGGGTTCGGCGAGCGTCTTTCAGGAGAAGAACCAGGTGAAGTTCGTCGGTGGGGCTCTGCTCCAGTTCGGGAACGAGGTGAAGGTAGAAGTCGCGGGCCACGGCGCTCTCCGCGTGGATCAAGAGTCCCCGACAACCAATGTCATCGCTGAGCGTTAGCAGGCGGGTCACGGCGTCAACCAAGAGAGCGGCGCCCAGTCCCTTTCCTTCATGTCTGGAGTCAACGCCAAGTCGAGCTAGCAGTGCCACCGGTTGCGGATAACGTCCAGCCCCCTTCTTCAGGCGTTCGGGCGCCGCCGCAACGTCCAACTGAGCCATGCACCACGCGTAGTAAGCGACTACCGTCGAGTCGTCTTCGCGCGTTACAACGAAAACTCGAGTCGTGCTCGATGACGCTGACTGCTTGGCGTGACGACGAAGCCACTGAGTCTGCTCAGTTGACGTACAACTGAATTCCTCGACGCTGTCGGTCGCCGTGAGTAGTCGAGGTGGTCGGTATAAAGATGTCACTCGCCGAACGGCGATGGTCGACTCATAAGACGACGCAGACCGTCGAGTTCGCGGGCGGGTAGTTCGTTCATCTTGTCCCACTGCATCGCCACCTCTCTCCCGAGAACGAAGTGATTACGATCAGCCAGAACTTGGCGCGAGGCATCCACCAGGTTCGTCACAACGAAGGTGGTGAGGTCGGTACCAACCTCTTCGACCGCACGATTGATCAGATCGCGCTCTTCCAGCGTTGTCCTCACCTCGAGTCGCTTGTCTCTTGCTCGAATGGAAGTCGTCATTATCTCTTCTCTCACGATTGTTGTACGGCCATTGTACGGCCAAACCAGCACGTTGTCAAGGACGACTTCCGACGAAGCGATTTGGCTCAATGCTGCCTTGAATCGATAGGCGATTTGGAACGGCGGAAGGACGGACTCGCTGACTGATCGAACGTTACGGTGCGCGTCTACCCGAGCGACAACCACATGTTCTCTTCCGGTAGCGGCGCTTCGTCACCGGCGGAATACGAATCGGTCCACCACGTAGACCCTCTCGTCATTGCTGATATCGCCGTTTGGGTTCTCACGGGCGCAGTCGAGTCTCCCGCTGACGAGATCCAATCGTGATCCAGGTTGACCTACTTACCAAACACTTCGGCTCTGTCGTCGCACTCGACGGGCTGAGTTTCAGCGTTCTTCCGGGCCACGTCACCGGGTTTCTTGGACCACGGCGCGGGCAAAACCACGACGATGCGAATCATTCTTGGTCTGAACGATCCGACATCGGGCAGCGCGCTGGTTGACGGGCGTCGATACGAGGGGATTATCCGACCTCTGTACGAAGTGGGTTCCCTGCTCGACGCGAACGCGCTGCATCCGGGACGTAGCGCTTGGCATCATCTCTTATGGATCGCGCAAAGTAATGGGATCGGCCAACGCCGAGTCTCAGAAGTTGGGGCATTCTTATTTCCGGTTTTGCTCTAATAGTGATAGGCTAAATCCGTATTTGTTCTGCTATTAGGAGCAAAATCTTGGATAGCAGCACTTCGAGCATTATCCTCAGCGGCGACGTGCCTCGCTCCACGCTCTCCCAGATGTCCGCACGGGGGGCCGTAGTACGACTGGCTACGGGCGTCTACACGACCGACACGTCAAGTGCGCCCGAACGAGTGGTGAGGCGGGAGTGGCGGACCATCGCCGGGCGTCTCTTTCCTGACGCCACGATTTCGGATCGTTCCGCCCAAACAGCCGGTCCGGTGGAAGCAACGCTGTACTTGGTCTACCCGCACAACGACCGCACGCTTATCTTGCCCGGACTCACGGTGTCCCTGCGCCGCGGCGCCGCCCCCCAGCCAGGCGACATCCCCCTGCCCGGCGGCCTGCACCAGGCTTCGCTCGCCCGGGCCCTCGCCGAGAACGCCATCCCCTCCAGGGCGCGCCGCGGTGCGCTCTCGCGTCGGCTCACCCGCCACGAACTCGGTGAGTGGGTCGAGCGCGCTGCGCGATTTGGCGGTGCCGACGAGCTCGGTCAGGTGCGCGACCAAGTGCGCACACTGGCACCACTGCTCGGGGTCAGCGCCGAGGACGCCACGGACCTTGACAACCTGATCGGCGCCGCGCTGGGGACGAGGCCAGTGTCGGGTCTCCCTCGGTCACTTCGACAACGTGCGCTCGGCATTCCCTACGACGCCGAACGAGTCGAACGATGCGACGTCCTGGTCGCCGCACTGCAATCAGCCGCCCCCCAGAACCATCCCGCCGCTCCGCTCGAGCCCAGCATCCTCCCCTTCTACGAGGCGTACTTCTCGAACTACATCGAGGGCACCGAGTTCACCGTCGAGGAGGCTGAAGACATCGTCTACCGGGGAATCGAGCCCGCCGGACGACCCCAAGACGCCCACGATGTGCTCGCCACCTTTTGGCTCGTGAGTGATCTCGCCGAGATGAGACGACTCGCGGACGGTCCCAACGAGTTCCTCGAACTTCTCCAGCAGCGCCACGCCCGAATCATGGAGGCACGCCCCGCCAGGCGCCCCGGACTCTTCAAGGAGCGTGCCAACCAAGCCGGAGCCACCGTGTTCGTGGACCCCAACTTGGTTCGCGGAACCCTCATCGAGGGATTCAGCCGTCTCGACGACCTCGACAGTGCATGGGAGCGGTCGGTCTACGTGAAGTTCCTCGTGGCCGCGGTGCATCCTTTCGACGACGGCAATGGGCGGCTATCTCGAATCATGATGAACGCCGAATTGGATGCCGGTGGACAGTCTCGAACGATCATTCCCACGGTCTTTCGCGATGACTACATCGGTGCCTTACGTCGTCTGGATCGTGCCAACGATCCCTCGGTGTTGATTGACGCCCTTCGGTTCGCGAACGACTGGACTGCTCGGATCGACTTCACCAATACCTCGACCGTCCGCGCACAGTTAGAGGCGACTAACGCATTCGCTGTAGAGGGCGGCACTGAGCGTCTCCTGCTGCCACCCTTCCGTCACTTTGTCGCAGCAGAAGAAGAACCGCTACGCAACAAAGTTCAGCAATTCGAAGAGAGCGACAACCCTAATATTCAGACATGAATCGCCGAGCAGCGCGCCACGTTCGATTCATCCATGAACTTCGACACTTCAGAGAACTACCCACCAACCCTTGAGTTATAACCCGCATTTCCCACATTTCATCCCACAGACCATTCCGACGCCACCGGACGAATCCGACACCACCGGACGAGTTTTCTTTGAAATCCGGATGATTCCGACCCCACCGGACCAATCCGACCATATGCATGCCTCTTTTAATCCCAAGGTGCCGGGATCGAGACCCGGGCGGCCCACTAAGACGTGACCAGCATTACGAAGTCCCGTGACGGGGTAACGCGAGGTCAACCAAATGGCCGTCTTTGACCTCAAGTTGGGTTGTGGCACATTCGCGATCGTGTTTGTGGTGAGAGATAACAACCAAGACGCCGTCGCGCTGGTAGCGACGCACTTCGCTGAGCATCGCGCGCGCCTCGGACTCGTCAAGCCCTTCGCTTGGTTCGTCCAACACCAACACCGGACGCCGCGCCAAGAGTGCTCGGGCGACGCCCAGTCGCCGTCGCTCGCCTCCACTCAAGCCCGTCACCGCACCTCCCAGTTGCGTCTCGAGTCCGAATGGCAACGTGAGGAGCAGCGGTTCCAATCCCGCCGCATGAAGCGCGGCAAGGACTTCGTCGTCACCGGCACTAGGACGTGCAAGTCGCATATTGGCCTTCAACGTCGTCGCGAACACGTGGGGACTGTCGTCCACGAACCCGACCCGAGTTCGCACCTGGACTCCGGTGAGTCGTCGCAGTTCGACGTCCCCGAGTCTCGCGTCACCTCCGTGAAGTTCAATGAATCGGGCAATGAGATGCGCGAGCGTCGTTTTGCCCGATCCGCTCGGTCCACAGATGCTGATGTACGACCCTGGTTCCCACACCGCATTCACCTCGTCGAGCACCACGACGTCATCACGCCACACGCTGACGTCCTCGAGCGTCACGACGTTGCTCTTGTCGAGCTCCTCCGGCTGCAATGGATCGTGTACCGGCCACGGACTGGCGACCAACGCGTGGAGTCGTTTCAGGGCACCGCGGCCGCTCTGCACGGTGAGCAGCGCCGACGACGAAGTACCCACGAGTTCCAGGGAACTGAGGGCGAGCAGCGCCGGCACCGCAAGGAGTGGCAGTGCGAGATGATGGCGTTCGATGGCTCCCTGCGTGCTCGCAACGATCGCCACGATCGTGAAACCAACGACGAGAGCGTTCGCCACGGCGAAGAAGGCAGACCTCCGGGCCACTCGCCGCGCGGCCCGGTCGTAGGCGTCCTCGCCGCTCTCCAACCGTCGATACAGCGTGCCACTCGCTCCGAGCGCTACATACTCCTCGCCGGACTGCGCGGCGTCATCGAGGACGTGGCGTAGACGATCGCGCGCAGCATCGAGTTCGTTCTGCGGTCGCGTACCCGAGCGCGCCGCCGCGAGGGGCAGCGCGACACCTACGAGGAGGATCCCGAGCAGGAGAACCAACGCCGACGAAGGAGCGATGAAGACCCCCACGGCCACGGCGCACAGTCCCGCGATCAGGTTGGCGCTGGCCGGTCCGGCCACACTCACGAGCAGGTCTTGAACTTTGTCGACGTCACCGATGACCGTCTCGACGACGTCGGCGCTGCGCACGCCCAGGCCCGCGGGAACCAGCGGCTCGAGTCGCCTCGCGGTCATGGCCCGAACCTCGGTCATGACGCGCAGCGCCGCTTGGTGCGTGCTGACGCGTTCGCCGTATCGTCCAGCGGCCTTACCTAGTGCCAAGAGTTGGACCGAGCCCATCAAGAAGGTGAGGCTTAACAGCGCAGGGCGTTGCGCGCTCCTCACGATCAACCACGCCGCACTGCCCGAAAGTGCGACCGTCGATACGCTCACGGCGACGCTCGCAGCGAGTGCGATGAGCACGTTTCGTCGCTCGCGAACGAGCGCCTCACGAAGTATGGATCGCTCACCAGACTTAGACATGGAATCGCTCCGGGGCCGACATGCGCATGGTCATGTCCGCGTCGAGCGCGCGGTGGGTCGCCACGATGGTCGTGGCGCCGCGACGACGAACAGCGGCCATCACCGTGGCCGCACTCAGCGCGTCGAGGTGGGCAGTGGGCTCGTCGAGCAACAAGACCGTCGCTGGTCGCAGCAACGTGCGCGCGACCGCCAGGCGACGACGCTGACCGGCGGAGATTCCCTGCGCCCCCTCATCGAGACCAAGGTCGAGATCGAGGTGGAGGTCGAGTTCGTCGAGAACGTCATGTAGCCGGGCGTCGTCGAACGGTTCGCCCATGCACAGCACCTCTCGCACGCTCGCACCGGGCAGGAGCGGGTCCTGAGAGAGCCACGCGCAGGCGGCGTGCCACGAAGGCGATGCGATGGTCGCGAGCGGTCTGCCGTTCACGAGCACCGCGCCCTGCTCCAGCGTCTCGAGCCCTGCCAATACGCGAAGCAACGTCGACTTGCCTACTCCCGAAGGACCCTCCAGGGCCACCACCATCCCGGGGTCGATGGTCGCGTTCAGTGCGACAAGTGAGTGATGGTCCCGCCCTTCGACACGGACGCGGACATCGCGCAGTTCGAGTCGCGGTGGCGTGACCGGTGCGGGCTCGTGGTGTGCCACGACTGGCGCCGCGTCGAGCACGTCGAGGATTTCGCTTGCTGCTCCCACCGCATCGCGCGAGGCGTGGAAACGGGCCGAGGCGCGTCGCATCGGTACGTAGACCTCGGGCGTCACGAGGAGCACCGCCAATGCCGTCGTGAGTCGCATCGCCCCGTCGATGAGTCGGATACCGAGCACCAACGCCACGAGGGCAGTGCCGAGGGACGAGAGCAGCTCGAGTGAGAACCCGGAGAGGAACGCGACGCGCAGAGTCTTCATCGTGCTCAGTCGCAGCTCGTTCCCCACGTCGTCCAACGACTCGGTGACGACGAGCGACCGATTGTGCGCTTTCAACGTCGCCAGGCCACGCACCACGTCGCCGAAATAGTTGGCGAGGGTCTGTTGCTGAGCCCAGGAGTGGTCCATCCGGTCTTTGGCTTCGAGTCCCAGAAGGATCATGAAGATCGGCAACAAGGCCAAGGTGAGCGTCACGATGAGAGCACTCCACGGATCGGTGTCGATCATCCACGCGAGCAGCGCGAGTGGCGCACCCACGCTTAGCACCAGAGCGGGAACGTAGGAGGCGAGATAGGTCTCAATCGCGTCGACGCCGCGCGAACCGAGTTGCACGAATGAGTCCGGAGCCAGTGGGCTGCTTCGCGCCAATATCGCATCCAGCGTTCGAACGCGCAGTAGGTGGCGCACCGGACGCGCCAGTCGAGATCCAATGGGCTCACTCGCCAACGCCACGAGTGCCCGTACGGCGGCGAGGGTCACGAGGATGACGAGATCTCGACGAATTGGGGCGTCGGCGTCGGCGAAGATGCTCCCGAGTGCGTGCGCTAGCACTACCGCCTGACCGATGGTCAACAGAACGTTGACGATCCCCAGACCGATGGCCGAGGCGAGAGAGCCGCGCATGAGCGGCGTGGTTCCCCAGAGCCGTCGCAGCAACGCACTCGGACTGTCAGGTCGAGCCAAGTGACCCCTCTAAGAACCAACGGGCGACGCAGCGGGTGTCGGCTCTGCGCGACGCACACGCTTGCGAAAGATCCAGTACGTCCAGCTCTGGTAGAGGAGAACGAACGGAGTGAAGATGAGCGCGACCCAACTCATGACTTTGAGCGTGTAGGGCTGGGATGCCGTCTGAGAAAGGGTCAGGCTGAAGTGCGGGTTCACCGAGGAGACCAGTACTCGTGGGTAGAGGTTCAAGAACAGCGTCACGAAGAAGACGACGATCACGAGCGCCGTGGCAATGAACGCCCAGCCCTCTAAGTGGTCACGCATCAACCAGCCGACACCCGCCAGGATCAGGAGCCCGAGGATCGGCAAAAACGGTGGCACGAGACCGTTGTGGTGCGTCGTGTGCGCCGTCACATACGTCCAGGAGAGGAACGCGAGCATCAAAACGAAGGTGGTCGGTGCGAGCAGGAGTCCCGATTTGCGAGCACGTTCTCGCACTTCTCCGTCGGCCTTCAGGCCCAAGAACGTGGCACCGTGCAGGGTGAACAGGGACAGCGTCGTGAGACCGCCGAGCAACGCGTAGGGCTTGACGAGGTCGAAGAAGTTGCCGGTCCACGTGGCCCCGGCCGCGATCGGCACCCCATGGAGGAAGTCAGCGAAGGCCACGCCCCAAAGCAGTGCCGGCAGAGCGGAGCCCCAGAAGATGGCGCGGTCCCACCACGCACGCCACGACGGGTCGTCCCTCTTGCCGCGGAACTCAAAGGCCATGCCGCGAAAAATCAGCGCGGCCAGCACCAAGAAGAGTGCGAGGTAGAAGCCGCTGAAGACCGTGGCGTACCAAAGTGGGAAGGCGGCGAACGTCGCCCCTCCGGCGGTGAGCAGCCAGACCTCGTTGCCATCCCAGACCGGCCCGATGGTATTGATCATGACCCGACGGTCCATGTCGTCTCGGCTGAGGAACGGCAGCAGGATGCCCACGCCGAAGTCGAATCCTTCGAGGAAGAAGTAACCCAACCAGAGCACGGCGATCAAGACGAACCAGAGCTGCTCCAGTCCGCTTGGTGATGTTGACGCTAAGACGTGTAGGTGTGCCACGTGGTTCTCCTAGTAGACGAGTTCGAGTGGTCGTTCATCATCGTGCGGTGACAGTTCGTCGGGCGCCTTGCGCGCGACCTTGATCATCAGCCCGATTTCGATGACTGCGAGGAAGCTGTAGATGGCGGTGAAGCCGATGAGACTCGTCGCGACGTAGCCGACGGAGACGTTCGACACGGCTTGGCTCGTCTTCAAGAGCCCGTAGACGACCCAGGGTTGGCGTCCCTCCTCCGTGAAGATCCAGCCCAGGCTGTTGGCGAGGAACGGTGCGAGCAGCATCACACTGGCGAAGCGAAGGAACCACGTCGAGCGTTCGAGGCGCTTCTTGCGAACGAGCCAGAGGCCGACTCCTCCGAGGGCGATCAATAGGAGGCCCAGGCCGACCATCAGGCGAAACGACCAGTACGTGATCCAGAGGATCGGCACGTAGTTCCCCGGACCGAACTTCTTGACGTCCGCGGCCTGGAGTTGCTTCGTGCCCTTGACCTCGCCATTCCACGAGTTGTCCGCGATGAGGCTGAGCAGGTGCGGGATGCGAATCTGGAAGATCGGGTTGCCGGTCAGGTCGCCGATCGTGAGCAACGAGAAACTCGCACCGTTCGTGGTGTTGTAGAGCGCCTCAGCGGCCGCCATCTTCATCGGCTGCTGCGTATCCATCTGGCGCGCCTGCGTGTCACCCATGAAGCACGTACCGAGTGCCGAGAGCAGTGTCACGACGATGGCGATTCGTGCGACCTTGCTGAAGGTCTCCCTCTGCTGGCCGCGACGGATGTGCCACGCGGCAATCGCCAGCATGAAGACGGCACCGGTGAGCAGGGCAGCGAACAGGACGTGGAAATAGGCACCGAAGAATGTCGAGTTGGTGATCACGGCCCAGAAGTTGGTCATCACCGCCTGACCGGTGGCGTGGTCGATCTTGAAACCAACCGGGTGCTGCATCCACGAATTCGCTGCCAGGATGAACACCGCCGACAACATCGTGCCGAGGCTGGCGAGCCAGATCGACGCCAAGTGCACGCGCTTGCTGACGCGCCCTCGCCCAAAGATCCAGATGCCGAGGAACGTCGACTCCATGAAGAACGCGAGGAGGCCTTCGATCGCCAGTGGGGCGCCAAAGATGTTGCCGACGAAGACTGAGTAGCTGGACCAGTCCATGCCGAATTGGAACTCTTGGACGATGCCCGTCACGACACCAATAGCGAAGTTGATCAGGAATAACTTACCGAAGAACCTCGCCATGCGGTCGTAGTGCTCGTCGTTCGTCCGGTATGCCGCGGTCTGAAGACACGCCACGAGAAAACCGAGACCGATCGTGAGTGGGACGAACAAGAAATGGAAGACCGTCGTCACGCCGAACTGCCAACGCGCCAACGTCAAGGTGGTGATTCCCGCGTAGATGCTCATGTACAAAACGTACAAAGTGACTTTGGCGACCTTCGCCGGATCGGTAGGGTCCTAAGTCAGTTTGGTGTCGCGAGCTCAAAGTTTCGAACGTGACCGAAGCGTCGGTGCGACGAGTCGGGCTCGGCTACGAATCACGCCACCAATCCGAGAGTTGTAGCGCGGCGTCGCACACTCCTACTTCGAATGCACTCGATGCGCGTCGATGTAGTCCCCGTCGAGTTGCCAACCCAGGCCGGGAGTATCAGAAAGTTGCAGTTCCCCGTTGACCAGAGCAGGGCGGTTCACGATCAGGTTCCACCAGAAGGGATCGCGATCGGGATGGAAGCACTCGACGACCGAGCCATGCGCCTGACTCGCGACGAGATGCGATGAAACCTGTGGTTCCTCGTGGTGACCAACGGCCACGTTGTAGGTACTCGCGACGGCAGCCATGCGTCGCCACACGGTCGGTCCTCCCGACCACGACGCATCAAAGTTGCAGAAGTCGATCGCGCCCGCATCCATCAAATTTCGACATCCCGCCGGTGAATGCTCGCTCTGGCCGGCGCAGACCGGAATTGTGCCACCCAATCGCACGTCACGCATCCCTCGAACGTCGTCATTCCACCCCACCGGTTCTTCAAACCACATGATGTCGAGGTCTTCGATTCGTCGGGTCAAGTCGAGCGCTTGACGCACGGTGTACCCCTGATTCGCATCGATGGCCAGCAGGAATCCGTCGGGCGCCGCTGCACGGGCGCGCGCCACACGTTCCGCGTCGACTTCGGGGGTCGCGCCGCCGACCTTGAACTTGACGCCCGCCAGCCCGAGTGCCACGTAGGACTGGATCTCCTCCTCGATCGTCCCGAGGGGATCGCCGTAGTAACCGCCAATGGCGATCAGTGGAATGGAGCGACGAAAGCCGCCCCAGAGTCGCCAGAGCGGCTGTCCGAGTGCCTTGCCCACGGCATCCCAGATGGCGGCATCGACGCCCGCGAGGGCCACCAGACCTTGGCGTCGATCGCGAAGTATATCGAACGTCACGGGGTAGCCGGCCAACCAGCATCTCTCCGTCGACATTGCGTCGAGACCGACTAACGCTGGTGCCAATTCGGAGTGGACGATGTGGTCGATCTCGGCCAGCGTCGCGTCTTCGTCACCGGCGTACGCCTCACCGACAATGCCGTCGGCCGTGTAGACCCTCGTGATGAGTGTCGATCGGTGAGTCATGTGGTAGTGACTTCCCTTGAAGTCCGCCGCCAGTGCCGCACGTATCGGGATCGTTTCGATGCGCGTGATCGTCAACGGTGATACGCCTTCATTCGGTGGCGTCATCGGCATCCCCCTCACAGACGCTCGCACGCGCGCCTGTCTCGTCGATCGCTCGGACACGAGCGTCGTGAAAGCGCATCGTAGTCACACTTGCACGTCGTCCTTCGATGGCTGCATTTGGCTATAACGACCGCCGGCTCAGTACATCAAGAAGCCACCACTGATGTTGATGGTGGCGCCAGAGATGTAGCGCGCGTGCGAACTCAGCAGGAAGACCGTGGTTCCTGCCACGTCCTCTGGTTCTCCCACGTAACCCAGTGGCGTCTCCTGGCGCATCTTCTCGTAGATCGCCGGATCGAGATCGGTGAGCAGCATCGGAGTATTGATCTGACCCGGGGAGATGGTGTTGACCGTGATGCCGTCACGGCCGTACGTCCGCGCCAAACCACGAGCCATTGACACGACACCCCCTTTCGAGGCCGCGTACACCGTTGCGCCGCCAAAGCCGCCGGTCATCCAACTTTGCGAAGTGAACAGGACCACTCGGCCTTCCTGGGCCGGTCGCATCGAGTTCGCGAAGGCTCGGCAGAGAAAGAACGTCGCCTTCAGATTGGTGTCGATCTGCGCGTCCCAGTCGTCCTCGGTGACGTCGTCGAGGCTGGCTCGTCGTCGCAGGAGAGCTGCCGTGTGGACAAGTCCGAAGGGCGGGACTCCTTCGCTCGACGCGACCTCGAGGAGAGCAGCACGATCGGCGTCGAGGCGAAGGTCTAAGGCGACGCCGACGTGCGCGCCAGTGTCGAGACTGGCCATGAGTTCGTCCACCTTCGACTGGTCAAGGTCCGTCGCGACGACTCGCGCTCCCGCGCTCGCGAACGCCTGGGCGACCGCACGACCAATCCCGCCCGCCGCACCTGTCACGACGACCGTGCGTCCTTCCAATCCAGCTCCGACACTCCACGTCATACATCCCCCTTCGTTGGCGCATCAGATCGCCACACGCAACCACTCGCGATTCTCTCGTGACGACGTTCCTCGAACGTCGGTGCCACGACTGTATGGCACCGTCCAACGTGCACGTGGCGACTACGTGGGCACTACGTGTGTCCGCCGACATCGCGACGAATCACCGCGCACCGGGACGTGCGTCGAGGTCAAGCTCTCTCCTTGGATTCACGCTTGACATCCCTCATGCCACAACGTAAAGTGCGAGAAATTGAATTGGAACTCAGTTCCAATTATTGGAACACAAAGGCGGGGGGCCGTATGTTTCGAAATGCATCCAATCATGGTCGTGGGGTACGTCAGCGGGGACTGGTGCGAATCGGCTTAGCCGTGACCGTACTCTCCGGTGCATCCTTGTTGACTTTCTCGGCTGCGGGCGCGAGCAGTAAGACGACAACCATCACGATCTGGAACGACCCGCTTGCGGCCGGATCTGAGGGTGTGGCACCGTCGAAGTCGTTCTTGACCAAAGGTGTCGCGCTGTTCGAGAAAGCGAATCCGAACATCAAGGTCAACATCGAGCAGGAGCCGTTCGCCGGTTCGACGGCATTCGACACCTTGCTCCAGTCCTCAGAACTCGCGGGCACGACGCCCGACATCGGCCAGCTCTACGTAGGTGGACAGGTCATCCAGAATGCGAAGTACCTGTTGCCGCTCAACAAGGTGCTCGGCAGTTCGTACATCAACTCACTCACCGGTTGGCAGTTCGTCACGCAGGGCTACAAGCCCGGTGGCAGCATCTACGCGGTGCCGTTCGGGGCCGGTTACTACTACACCGTGTTCTACAACACGAAGCTCTTCGCGAAGGCCGGGATCAAGGGGCCGTTGCCCACGACGTGGAACGGCCTCGTCGCGCTCGCCAAGACACTCAAGGCGAAGGGCATCACGCCGTTCGAGTTCGGTGAGAAGGAAGGGTACTTCGGCGCCTGGACCCAGGACGCGCTGATTTCAGGCCTCGACGGCAACACGGGTGTCTTGAACATGTACTCGGGCAAGCAGAGCCTCGACTCCTCGTTCTTGATCAAGCCCTACACCGCGTGGCACTCGCTCTTCGGCGAGGGCCTCACGAACGCCAACGCCAACACGTTGACCTACACGACCGGTGTCGCGAACTTCGCGGCCGGTCAGGCGGCCATGACGATCACCGGTGCTTACTACGACAGTCAGATCGTCAAGGGCCTGGGCAAGAACGTCGGCCTCTTCCCGGTCCCAGTGTTGTCCGGATCGAAGTACACCAAGTCGCTGTCGGGCGGTCCGAACAACTCGTACGTGATCTTCAAGAATTCGAAGCACGTGTCGGCTGACGTCAAGTTGATCAAGTTCCTGACCACGCCGGCGGTGCAGGCCCTGTCGGTGAACGAGCTCGGCCAGCTGCCGAACAACAAGTCGTTCGTACCGAACGCCGCATTCAAGGCCGCGCAGCCGCTGCTGAACGAACTCAACACCTACATCAACGTTGACCACTACTCGCTGTTCGAGGCGTTCGACAACGTGATGCCAGGCAGTGTCTGCTCGTACTGGTACCAGACCAACAACGGTGTCTTCTCTGGATCGTTGAGTCCCCAGAGCGCGGCGTCGAGCATGCAGCAACAGATGAGTCAATACCTCGCAACCGCCAGCACCTAGTCGGCGCCGTGTGACCGGTGCCACGATAAAGGAACTGACCGATCCGGTGATGGAGGAATCGACGTGGGCTTAAGACGAAGGCCCGTGACGCGTGACGACGCTGCACCATCTCAGCCTGAGATGGTGCAGCGCACACGAAAACAACGCAACGTCTTCTCCTACGTCGCCCTCATTCCGGCTGCACTCCTGGTCCTCGGGCTCATGGTCCTGCCCATCGGATCGACGATCTGGCACAGTTTCACCAACTGGGACGGTGTCAACAGCACGTTTATCGGCTTCAAGAACTTCGACCTGATCTTTCATAATCCGATCATCTCCCAGGTTCTCGTCAACTCGTTGATCTTCTTGATCTCGGTGCCGCTGATCCTGATCGCGTCATTGGTCGCCGCAGTCTTCGTATACGAGAAGGTCCTTGGATGGAAGGTCTTCCGATTCCTGTTCTTCATTCCAATGGTGCTCTCGCCGGTCATCGTGGGCGTCTTGTTCAGCACCTTCTTCCTTCCTGGAGGTGCGGTCGACCAAATGCTGCGGGTGTTCGGTCTCGGGAATTTCTCGTGGCTGGGCAATCCCTGGTCGGCGCGGTTCGTCGTCATCCTCGCTCTGGTGTGGGCGTCGTTCGGCTTCGGCATGGTGGTCATCCTGTCGGCCATGTCCACGGTCGACACCGCGCTGTACGACGCCGCGGCCATCGACGGGGCCTCGTGGTGGCGACGTCTCCGGTCCATCACCATCCCGATGATCTCGGGTTCGCTGCAGTTTCTGAGCGTCATCAACGTGATCTACACCTTCACCTCGCTGTTCGCCTTCGTCTTCGTCATCACCGCTGGCGGTCCGGGCTTCTCCACGACGACCGTTGACTACTACACCTACATCACGACGTTCGAGAACGGTCAATTCGGCTACGGTGCCGCCCTCGCGCTCTTGCTGTTCCTGATCGTCCTGACCCTGACGATCGCCCAGGTCAAGCTCTTCCCCAACCGCGAAGTCCAGCAGGGTTCCTGAATATGACCTCACGACTCTCCCGAGGCATCGTCTTCGCGATCCTGTGCCTGATCGGCATATCCACCGTCTACCCGTTGCTCTTCATGGCCCTCAACAGCATGCGGACCACGCAAGCATTCGAACTCAATCCCTTCGGACTGCCCACTCACTTGAGCTTCAGCAGTTACTCGGCACTGTTCAGCACCATTCCGTTCCTACAGAGCATCCTGCACTCCTTGATCGTGGTCGTGCCCGCGGTGCTGCTCGCGACCTTCGCGTCGTCGCTCGCCGCATTCGTCTTCACCAAGGTGCCCGTCAAGTTGGGCAACGTCCTCTTCTGGACGATGTTGATGATCATGTTCATGCCGGGCATCGTCGTCCTGCTGCCGCTCTACGTCGAAGTCGCACGAACCGGTCTCGCCAACAACTTCGCTCCGGCAATCCTCATCTACACCGCCATCAATATCCCCTACGGCACCTACTTGTTGCGATCGAATTTCCGTGCGATCCCGAACTCCGTGGTCGAGGCGGCGCGCGTCGACGGCGCGAGTTGGCTGAAGGTCTACTACCGCGTCATCCTCCCCATCGGCAAACCGGGCATCATCACGGTGGGCATCCTGACCTTCTTGAACATATGGAACGACCTCTTCATCAGTCTCGTTCTTCTCCACGCACCGAACACCGAGATGGTGACCCCGACCCTGGCGCAGCTGAGCGGGAAGTACACGTCAGATATTCCGGTATTGATGGCCGGACTCTTGTTGGGCGCGGTACCCACTCTGCTCCTCTATTTCGTCACCGCGCGCGTCTTCATTCGCGGCATGTTGTCAGGTGCGGTGCGTTGATGTCGGGGGTGTCCACCATCGGACGAGGATCGATCGAAGGATTCGAAGCGATCGTCGATGCCTACTCATTTGCAACGACGCCGCTCGAGCGAGTCTCGCGCTGGCTCGACGACTCCCCCTACGACCAACTGGTGCTGACGGGTACCGAATGGGTGCGATGGATAACGGGTTACTCATCCTACGGAGGTGGCCCGAGTGCTCTCGTGCTCCGTTCTGACGAGGCGCCGGTCGTGTTGCTGTCCGGCCTCGAGTTGAAGGGCTTCCTCGAGACGCCCGGGGCGCAGCGGTTCGAACACCATGGTTACAGCGACGTCGGTTTCGGGCTCCTCGCGAATCCCGTGGCCTCGATGGCGATTGCCTACGGCGCAGCGTTGTCGGATCCGCACGCCAAGGCGGCCCACGTCGCCAGCGAGTGGCTCGAGGCGGCGGACCGTGCCCATAGCGAGATCGTCGACGTGAGCGAGTCCATTGGTTCCATCCGGATGGTGAAGAGCGTCGGCGAGGTCGAGGAGATCGCCCGACGTGTGCAGCTCTGCTGGGTCGCGCAGGCTGCCATCGCGCGTGCGGTGGAGCGCGGCGCGAGCGAGATCGAACTTTTCTCGTTGGCCCGCTCCTCCATGGAAGAGCGTTGGGGTTCGCCCATTGAGATGGTGGCGGACGTAGTGGGAGGGCCGGCCTGCGCGGGCATCGGGGCGCCGGTCAGCGTGCCTGGACGACGCGTCGTCGAAGCGAGCGACGCACTCATCGCGGATATCGCCATCGTGGCCTCGGGCTACTGCGCCGACATCACGTGGACCCATCTTCGCGGGGCCAACCCAGAACTCGAGGACCTGCGCGATCGATTGATCGACGTCCGGTCCACGATCGTCCGGGGCCTCGTACCGGGGCGCGCCTGTGCGGACGTGTACCGCGAAATGAGTGAACTCGTCCGCGCCGCCGCGCCCGGGCACACGTTCACCCATCACGGTGGACACGGAATCGGGCTCGCGTTCTATGAAGCGCCCTTCATCACCCCTTGGGACGACACGCAATTGAGGGAAGGAATGACCTTGGCCATCGAACCTGGAGCCTATGGAGGAGGTCGCGGCGTGCGGGTGGAGAACAACTACCTCGTAACCGCCGATGGTGGTGTGGAGATTCCCGGTCGACCGAGTGACATGGGACAGCGGTCTCATGATTGAGGGAACCGTCATCGTGACCGGTGCGTCGAACGGCATCGGTCGTGCCGTCGCGGATCGGTTGCACGCCGACGGCCGCAGCGTCGTCGGCATCGACTACGTCGTCTCGGACTCACCGACACCGTTTCCCATCATTCAGTTCGACCTCGCCCGAACGAGCGAGATCGTCGAGCTCGGCGAGCGCCTTGAGCGCGACCATGGTCCCCTGACCGCCGTCATCAACGTGGCCGGGATCTACGAGGCGATCGACCCGGCCGCCTTCTCCCTCGATGCCTACCGGCGGATGTTGGCGGTCGACCTCGACGCGCCGGTACTCCTCTCAGCTGCCACCGGCAACATCATGGCGGCGCGAGGATACGGTCGCATCGTCAACATCACGAGCATCCGCGGCGACTTCGCGGAGCGTGGCGGCCTCGCCTACGACACCGCCAAAGCCGGGCTCAACCAGGCCACTCGAACGCTGGCCCTCGAGTTCTCGGGTCGCGGCGTCCTGTGCAACGCCGTCGCGCCAGGCTTCGTCGAGACGGCGCTCGCCATCGTCGACGGCGTGCTCGAGACCTCCACGGACGACTTTCGACGCTTCTATTTCGATGGAGGTCGTATACCGGTCGGCCGGGCTGCACAACCTAACGACATCGCCGGACTCGTGGCGTGGCTCGCGTCCAGTGACAACACGTACGTGACGGGCCAGGTGATTCGCATCGACGGCGGACTTTCGGCGAGTTTTTGAACGATGAAGCCAATGAACACACCGAAAGAGCCCAGGTGCGAGCGATGAGCGTGCTGGACGGGAAAGTCGCCCTGGTCACGGGCGCCGGTGCCGGGCTCGGTCGGGCCATCGCACTCTCCCTCGCGAGCGCCGGTGCGTCGATCGCGGTCCTCGACGTCGATGACGCTGCGTCGCACGAGACGTTGGCGATGGTCACCTCGCTCGGTGGAACGGGACGGACGTATCACTGCGACGTCGCCGACCGCGCCCAGGTCGACGCCACGTGGGACGCGGTAGCCGAGGAGTTCGACGGACTTGACATCGTGGTCAATAACGCGGGCGTCAGTTTCGTCGGCCCTTCGATCCTCGAGACGACTGACGAGGCGTGGCACACCACGATCGCGGTCATGCAGACGGGCGTCTTCTTTGGGATGCGTGCGGCCGCTCGACACATGATCCCCAAGGGTTCAGGCAGCGTCGTCAACGTCTCGTCCATCCGCGGTTTCTCCTCCAACCCAGGACGCATCGCGTACTGTGCGGCGAAGGCGGCGGTCCTCATGATGACGAGGGTCGCCGCGGGCGAATGGGCGCCTCATGGTGTGCGGGCCAACGCGGTGGCGCCGGGCGTGCAGCGAACGCCGATGTGGGAGAGTGACGTCGCTCGTGGCGCCATCGACGAGGACGCCATCCTCGCGGTGCTACCCGCCGGTCGACTGGGCGATCCGCACGAGGTCGGCGAAGTCGTCGTGTTCTTGTGCCGCGACGACATGAATTACATCAACGGTTCGTGCGTCACGATCGACGGCGCCTTCACGGCGGTGCCGATCGGATGATGAGGGCGAACATGACGAGGCCACGTTGCGAAGCCGAATTCGAGGAGGAGTGATGGAACACTACGTGAGCAGTGTCGATCACGTTGGACTGACGGTCATCGATCTGGAACGCTCGATCGAGTTCTACACCGAGGTGTTGGAGTGCGCGATCGTCTTTCGCCAGGAGAAGAAGGGCGGCTACCTGGCGGCAATCGTCGGCTACCCCGACGCGGACGTGCGCATGGTGCACCTCCAACCGGCAGGGACCACGACGCGGATCGAACTCTTTGAATATCGTCAACCTCCCTCCTCACCTCGCGATCTCGAACCACGAAATGTCGGCAACGCCCACATCTGTTTCGTGGTGAGCGATCTCACGGCGCTCTACGAACGCCTCGTCGCACACGGGGTGACGACGCTCAGCCCTCCCATCGAGGTCGACACCGGCGTGAATCAGGGCGGCCAGTCGCTCTACCTGCGCGACCCCGATGGCATCACCCTCGAACTGTTCCAGCGACCCGTGAAGACGGCGTAGATCGACGTGCGCGCCACCCCAAGTCAGCGGCATCTCGAGTGTCTCGGTCCAATTACCGACGCTCCTTGTATCGATAATTGGAACACTGTTCCTACTAGCAATACACTCGCTAGCATTGCGCCAGTCGAAACGGGGGGAACGTGACAGTCGACACTTCTGCGACCGCCAGCGATCTCGCTGAGGTCAAGGCCCTGAATGGGGCCGATCGCGTACTCGCCATCTTGAACATCCTCGGGACCTACCCCGACGGCATCGGTCTGAACGAATTGGCGCGCATCATGAACTCCCCACGTTCGAGCATCCATCGAGCTCTCGGCGCGTTGCGGCGAGCCGATCTGATCGAGCAGGATCGCGACAGCCGCTACCGCCTCGGCTACGGACTCTTGAAGCTCGCCTTCTCGTACTACGAGGAACTCGACGAAGTGGGAAGACTGCGGCCGGTGCTCAGTGCACTCGCGGCGGAGTACGGCGAGACGACGCACTACGCCATCCTCGACACCGACGAGGTCGTCTACCTGGCCAAGGTCCAGCCCTCGTCGTCGCGCTACCAGTTGACGTCGGTGATCGGGGGACGCAATCCCGCGTACTGCACCGGAGTCGGCAAGTCGCTGCTGGCCTTCACACTCCTCAGTCGCGACGACGTCGCGGACTTCATCTCGTCGCACGACCCGCCACTTCGCAGCCGCACCGAGAACACGATCACCTCGGTCGATGGTCTCCATCGCGAATTCGAACTGATACGAAGCGTCGGCTACGCCGTGGACCGCGAGGAGAGCGAGCTCGGCATCAACTGCATCGCGATCCCCCTCTTCATGACGTCCTCCACCGTGCCCGATGGCGCCATCAGCATCACCGCCGTCGCCCAACGATTTCCGCTGTCCAAACTCGAAGGATCCATTGACCGCGCCCGAGCGATGATTCGGGAGCACTTAGGGGAGGTAATCGCGTGAAGATCACGGAGATCGAGGCGTTGGTCTTACAGGTGGGCGAGGTCGACACGACACGCGCCGACGGCACCCAGGACGCCTTCATCGTACGAATCCACACCGACGGGGGGCTCGTCGGTGTCGGTGAGGGTGACACCTCGCCGTACGTCGCACGAGAGATCATCACGATGCCGTCGTCGCACTCACTCGCCCGTGGCCTTCGTGAGATCTTGATCGGCGAGGACCCCACGCGGATTCGACCGTTGTGGAACTCGATGTTCGCGAGCAGCTACCACTACGGTCGCGACGGCGCGGCACTGCACGCGATGAGTGCCATCGACATGGCGTTGTGGGACCTGCTCGGCAAGATCGGTGGCTTGTCGGTGGCGCAGCTCCTCGGAGGTGTGGAGTCGACCGAGATCGAGGTGTACGCCAGCGAGGTCATGCCCAACACCCCCGACGAAGTGACCGCGATCGCCCAGCGAATCGTGGACGAAGGATTCCGGGCGCTCAAATTGGGCTGGGGACCGCTCGGCGGCGACGTGGGCCTCGACATCGAACTCGCGAGCGCTGCCCGAAGCGTGCTCGGTCCCGACCGCAAGCTCATGATCGACGGCGGGATGGCGTACTCGCTGCGCTCGGCCCGCGAGTTCTGTCGGCGCGCGGAGCCGCTCGGGCTCTTCTGGTTCGAGGAGCCGTTCGAGGCCGACGACCTTCGTTCTTACGAGCGCCTGACCGGAAGCGTCGGCGTGCGCATCGCGTGCGGAGAGGCGCACTCGAACAGCGCTCCGTTCCGACAGCTCGTCGACGTGGGCGTCAGCATCTTGCAGCCCGACCTCGGTCGGTGCGGCGGTCTCTCGACCGGACGCGACATCGCGGCACTCTGTCGCGAATCGGCCGCGAGCGCCGTCGTCATCCCCCACTGCTTCTCCACCGACGTCCTGCTCGCGGCCACACTGCAGTACGTCGCCGCGCTACCGGGCGAGCGACTCATCGAGTATCCGGTGACCGCCTCCAAGCGAATGGGTTCGCTCTTGACCACGCCCTTCACCCCGGTGGACGGCTACCTGCACCTGGCCCCGGGCGCGGGACTCGGCATCGAGCTCAATGACGATGAAGTGCGACGCCGCACGGTTGGTGCGTCGTGACGTTGGCCAGCGGCGATGGGCCCGCGCGAGAAGGAGGGATATGGCGTCGATAACCATTGAAAATGTCTCCAAGATCTACCCGAATGGCTTCCATGCGGTCACCGATCTCAACATCGACGTCGCCGAGGGTGAGTTCATGGTCATGGTGGGGCCCTCGGGGTGCGGCAAGACGACCGCGCTTCGAATGGTGGCGGGGCTCGAGGAGATCACGTCGGGCACCCTGAAGATCGGGGAGCGGATCGCGAACCACCTCACGTCGAAGGAGCGCGACGTCGCGATGGTCTTTCAGAACTACGCGCTCTACCCTCACATGTCGGTAGCCGAGAACATCGCCTTCGGACTCAGTCTCCGCCGGACGCCCAAGGACGTCATCCGGGCCAAGGTTGCCGACGCCGCCGAAGTGCTGGGGCTCACGGATCTGCTCGCCCAGAAGCCGGGACTGCTGTCGGGCGGCCAGCGCCAGCGGGTCGCCATGGGTCGAGCGATCGTCCGCGAACCGTCCATCTTCTTGATGGACGAACCTCTCTCCAACCTCGACGCCAAACTGCGCGTCCAGATGCGAACCGAGGTCCGCCGCATCCAACGTCGTATCGGCGTCGCCACGCTCTACGTCACCCACGACCAGACCGAGGCCATGACCATGGGCGACCGGGTCGCGGTCATGCGCGCGGGGGTCCTTCAACAGTGCGACCGTCCCCAGGTTCTCTACAGCAACCCCGCCAACCTCTTCGTCGCCGCCTTCATCGGATCGCCGGCGATGAACCTCTTCGAAGCGGTGCTGAGCGAGGACGGCCAGACCCTGATGCTGGGATCGCAGTCTTTAGCGCTCGGTCCCGACGTCCACGAGCAGCGACCCGGCCTTCAGGAGTACCGATCACGAAAGATCGCCGTCGGGCTGCGCGCGGAGGACCTGCCGATCGCGAGTGATGACACACGGGCGGCCGCCTCGTTGAAAGCCAAGGTCGAAGCGATCGAAGCACTGGGATCGGAACTCCTCGTGCACTTCTCCCTCGACGCCACCCGCCTGAGCGGTGAGACGACCGGTCGTACCGCGGACGAGGAACTGCTCGTCGCCGCCATCGACATCGTGGGCGAGGGCGTCGCGAGAGTGGAGCCTCGCGCCACCGTCCAGGTCGGTGAAGTCGCGACGTTCGCCGTGTACCCCGAGCGTTTGCACTTCTTCGACCTCGAAACCCAAGACGTCATCCGCTAGTGGCGCCACGGCCGGCGCGTCGACCATCGTGATCACCTTGAGCGGACCCGGCATCCGCGTCCAGCTCCTGCCCGAGCGCGGCGGAAAGATCACGAGTCTGCTCGATACGTCGAACGCTCGAGAGTGGTTGGAGGCTCCGGCGCACACGCTGTGCGGGCCAGTCGACGCCTCCGTCGAATACGACGCGGGCGACATGTGCGGCTGGGACGAGATGATGCCGACGATCTCGCCTTGCGATTATCCCGGTACCTCCCATTCCCTTCCCGATCACGGTGAGCTATGGACGAAGTCGTGGGACGTGACGTCGTGCGACGAAGGGTCGGTCACCACGACCGTGCGCGGTGACGTGCTCCCCTATCTATTCGAACGAACGCTTCGTGTCGCCAGCAGGTCATTGCGTGTTGAGTACTGCGTAACCACCGACGCCGACATCCCTGTTCAACTCCTGTGGGCGGCGCACCCACTCTTCGCGGTGGGCGCCGGCACCCGTCTCGTGCTGGCGCCGAGCGACTTCGACTCAAGCGTCACGGACACGAGCGTCGCGGACGACGTCGCGGTGGGCACCAGTACCAAACTCTTCGCCGAACTGCGAACGCAAACGACGACGGCCAAACTCGTGGACTCGAACGGTACCTACCTCGCACTGCGCTGGGAGCGCGTCGACGCCCCGCACGTCGGGGTGTGGCTCGACAACAGGCACTACTCGCGCCACCCCGTCGTCGGCCTCGAACCGACGAACTGTCCGTTCGACTCGCTCGCCGACGCGATGGGTGAAGGGACCGCGTGGACCGTGACGAAGGCGCAGCCAAAGCGCTGGGCCCTTGATGTGGAACTCGGTGGCCCTACGGCGACGCCACGCTCAAGTCGATGAAGCAAGGAAAGGGAGGGGTCGATGACCCAATTGGCACAACGTAAGGCTCTCGTCACGGGGGCATCGAGTGGCATCGGCGAGGCGATTGCCCTGAAATTCGCACTCGAAGGAGCCGCGGTCGCGGTGGCGGGACGCGACCGGGACCGCGTCGAAGCGACGTGCCGGCGTATCGAAGAGGGTGGCGGCGTCGCCGTCGCGGTGCTCGGCGACGTCGCCCTCGAAGATGACGCCTCGCGGATCGTCGCCGAGAGTGCGAAGGCGCTCGGAGGACTCGACATCGTGGTCAACAACGCGGGCATCGATGCGAATTCGTGGCATGACGTGGCCGAGTGGCCCGTCGAGGAGTTCGATCGGATCATGGCCGTCAACACGCGCGGCCCGTTCCTCATCTCAAAGTTCTCGATACCCCATCTGCTCGAAGCCGGTGGCGGCGCCATGCTGCATATCAGTTCAGTCTGCGCCACCACCGTATGGGCCGGCGACTGCGCCTACGACATCTCCAAGGCCGCCCTGAACATGCTGTCAGATCACATCGCCGTCGAATACGGAGCGCGCGGCATCATCTCGAACACCCTCATGCCAGGCGTCGTGCACACCGCACTCCATGAAGGTGTCATGGAGGGAATGAACGATGGACGTGCCTTCGAGCGCGTCTTGTTGTCGCGTCATCCAATTGGTCGTTTCGGCACCGTCGAAGAGATTGCCGAGAGTGCCGTCTTCCTTTGCTCGGGTCGAGCTGCCTTCATGACGGGGGCGAACATTCATATCGACGGCGGCTACAGCCGCGTCTGAGGAGTCGCCGCGTGGTGTTGAGGCGCCGAATGGTCAGGGACGAAGGAGCGCCTTGATCGGTGTCGTCTGCCCGTTCATGAGGGCGTTGAAGATCTCGGCTCCGTCACCAAGGTCGTATGTCGTCCACCACGAAAGGTTGAGCTCACTCGCGATGGCGAGAGCGTGGGCAAACTCACCATCCGAATAGGCGAACGATCCTTTGACGACCTTCTCGAAGCGGACCAGATGCGCGGCGTCGAAGCCCGGTTCAGCTGACGCGAGTCCAAGCCAGACGGTGATGCCCCCGGGCACCAGGTGTTCGATCGATGCCCGTCGGGTGGCGCTGGAACCAACGGCATCGAAGATGACATCGAATTCCCCGTCAAAGGACTCGACGACACTCTGGGCGCCTATCGAGTCCGCCATGGCTCGCCGATCGCTCGACAGATCAGCGCAGGTGATGGTGGAGGCTCCTTCGTGCAGCGACACTTCAAGACAGGCCAGACCAATGGGTCCACACCCAATGACGCCGACACGCTTTGCGACCGGTTCTCCCGCCAGGGACCATGCGTGCACCGCGTTGGCGACCGGCTCTACGAGTGCCGCCCGATCGAGATCGAGACCGTCGGGGAGGTCGTGCAGGGAGGAAATTGGCACCGCCACTTGCTCGGCGAAGCCACCTGCACGATGGACCCCAAGCAATGAACGATTTCGACAGACCTGAGTCATGCCGGCCAGGCAACGGTCGCACGTCCCACACGTGACCAAGGGATTCACGGCCACCCGGCGCCCGTCGGACGTGTGACCAACGAACTCATGGCCCATGATAAGTGGAGGGACTCGGAAGCCGGGGGTCGCAATTCCGTGTAGTTCGCTGCCGCAAATGCCCGCCCGATCGACGTCGACCAGGACCTCACCTTCGCCAGCAATCGCCGCTGGCATGTCGAGCACTTCGACCACTCCTGGGCTCGTAAAGACAAGCGCTCTCATTTGTGCCTCATGACGAATTCACTCGACGGAACTTCAACAACTCTAGTTCTTTGACTTTCGAACTCCACCATCCGCCACGTGTTCCAGCTATCAGAACATGGTCCGCACCCGAGTGATTCACGAGCGAACGACGTCTCGGTGAACGTCGTTTCCAGCACTCGCTGAGTCGCACTCCTCGACGTCGTGTACCGAGCGAATCTTGGTGCCATCTTTGGGGACATCACGACGAGCGACAATGGAACCATGACTCGCCGCCCCCTGCCTCGTGTGGCGGTAGCCGCACTGTCGCTGCTCGCAATCGCCGCGTTGCCAATGAGCGCGTCAGCGGCAGGATCGATAACCCCGAGCACGCCGTGCGGCGACCAAGCGAGCACCACGTACACGCACGTCGTCTGGATCCTCCTTGAAAACGTCGGTTACTCAGTCGTCGGCTCGCCCAGTGCACCGTACTTCAACAGACTGAGCAATGAGTGTGGACTCGCCACGAACTATTACGCGATTTCGCACCCGAGTCTGCCCAACTACATCGCCCTCACCTCGGGATCAACGCAAGGAATCGCCGACGATGGCGAGCCGAGCGCGCATCGCTTGGCGGGGGCGAGCATCTTCACCCAACTCGGCACGGGTTGGCGCTCGCTCGTTGAGTCCATGCCCACCGCGTGCGACAACGTCACGAGTGGTCAATACGCGGCCCGCCACAATCCGGCGGTGTACTACACGAGGATCAAGGGCGCTTGCCAACACAACGACGTGGCGCTGAGCTATCCACTCGACCTCAACGCCCAGTTCACGTTCGTCGTGCCCAACGTCTGTGACGACATGCACAGTTGTCCCGTTTCCACCGGCGACGACTGGCTCAAACGGTTCGTGCCGCGCATCGAGTCGAGCCCGCAGTACCGATCGGGCTCGCTCGCCCTCTTCATCACGTTCGATGAGAATGACATGATGGCCTCCAACAAGGTCCCTACGCTCGTCATCGCGCCGACGACACCGCGCGGGGCGCGCGTGGCCACTCGCTTCACTCACTATTCGCTGTTGCGAACGACGGAATCGCTTCTACATCTGAGTTACCTCGGTGGCGCCAAGGCTGCGGCGTCGATGGTTGGCCCATTTCACTTGTGAGTCGTTCCGAGAGCACGCATCCACCACCAAGGGCTGATCGAGCCGTGTGCACGTCACGAGTCGATAGCGTCGAGCCCCAATAGGAGGAATGTGCATCCGCTCGACAACATAATGTGGCACTCGTTGGAAGGGCCGCACCGGCACGTCGCTCAAGGTGACGAGCGCGCTCGGCGTTATCCCGTTGACATCGGACCTTTCGCCGCCCTGCCAGATGAACCGCAGCCCGAACACTTCGAAGCGTTGCGTGACCTCGTCGGACCTGAAGGCACCGCCGTACTGTTTCGAGCAGAAGTGACCGCGCCGAACGACTGGGAACTTCTCGGAAGCATCGACGGCGTGCAGATGGTTTGGCCCTCCGAGTCACTTCTGGAATTCGATGCACGAATCATCACACTCGGACACGATGACGTGGCCGACATGATGGGCCTGGCGGAAGAGACGAAACCTGGACCGTTTGGACCACGAACCGTCGAACTGGGCACGTATTTGGGTATTCGTCTTGACTGGCAACTCGCGGCGATGGCGGGACAACGTGCTCGCACCAGCGAACACGTGGAGATCAGTGCCGTGTGCACACGAGCGATGCACGCTGGTCAGGGTCTCGGTCGTGCATTGATGAACGCGCAGATTCGACTCATCCTTGAAGAGGAGAGGATTCCGATGCTCCACGCCTCGGCCAGCAATCTTCGCGCGATCGCCCTCTACGAGCACCTTGGGTTTCGCCACCGGCGCAGCGTCAATGGTGTCATCATTCGTTCAACGATGTGACGCGACCTCGAAGGCGCCCGTAGGGACTGATAGGCGATGACGCGTCACGGTTCACTGATGGTGCCGATCCATTGACGGTCGCCGCCTTGGCCGCAACCTACACAATCTCGTAGACGGACACGAATGGCTCATCGGGTGCGCCAATGGCGACGTGGACCAACGTCCAGCCACTCCCACTCATCAATCGTTTCATCTCAGTCCGCGACAGGAAGAACCAGTTGAACCACGCCGTCGGTGACCGGTCGTACCACACACGTAGGCGACACTGACCAACCGCGAGACCCTTCTCTCGATTGCGCGTGCAGTAGGCCCGGTCGACCACGGGGGCTCCTCCCGAGAGCGGATTGGTGCTCTCGAGGAGCAGGCGGGTCCCGCTCGGAGCCCGCTTGGCCCAGGACGTCAACAGTCGCTTCGCGCGTTGGGGCGTGCCGAAGACCCCAAGGTTGTTGCCGAACATGATGATCGTGTCGAACTCTTCGATTCGATCCCGCACGCCGTCAACGGACATGCACATCGTGGTCGTGACGCCGTGCAGTCGCGCCGCCTTGACGGCCAGTGGTGACGAATCGATGCCAATGACCTTGCAGCCAAGTTGTTGCAGGTGAAGTGCCACTCTCCCCCCACCGCAGCCGAGGTCCGCGGCGCGCCCCCGCACAAATCGCATGGCTTCCTGTTCGGCCGCCGGCCACTCGTGCGCCTCCATGAGATAGACCTCGGCACCGGCTCCTATCTCGATAACTCCGTCGTCGCGTTCGATGATCTCGGGTGTGGTGCCACCGTGGACCCAGTCGAGGAGCGCCTGGCCAAAGGCGTCGGTAGTTTTCTTCATGCCACACACTGACACGTACCCGCAGATAGCCGCAGCGTCGACGTCACTCGATCAGCGCTGCACGTAGCGGACGCGACACGTCTGACCGTTCGAGAAGGTGAGCGTGAAGACGAAGACTCCTCGACGCGATCGAGCCCGGACGCGAACGCGAATGGTCAGGGTGCGCCCGGTGTCATGAGTCACCACCACGTTCGTCCCGGCGTGGCTCAGCACGATGGGCTGGCCAAAGAAATTCTTACCCTCGATGGTGAGCATCCGGGTCCTGCCCGCCACGGCGTAACCCTTGACGGCGATGGCCGTCGGATTCGCCGGTGGAGCGGTGGCAATGGTCGTCGTGGTCGTGGCGGGTGTGGCCGTCACGTTCAGGGTGAAGACGAACTTCCCCTTGTCCCCGTGAAGGTCGCTCGTCATGCCCCGCACGGTGTAGGAGCCGACCGCCAGGGGGCCACTCGTTGAGATGAGTCCACTCGAACTCACGATGAGCGCCGGGTCGCCCGACGTTTGGACGTAAGTCACGGGACCGTCATTCCTGGAGACACTCAACTGCTTGGTGTACGACGACGTGAGGCTCGCGTCCAGTGAGGTCGACGTCGGCGCGTTTTGAGTGATGGTGCCCACGGTCAAGGTGTAGATGAAGGTGCCAAGTCCACTCGACGCGTCGGTGACCGTGCCCTTGGCGACGTAGGTTCCTGCGGGCAATGATCCATTCGTCGTCACGACTCCGGTTGCGCTGACCAACAGGGTCGGCGTGCCACTCGACTGGGCGAAGGACGTGACGCCCACGTTGCCGATCACGTTGAGTTGTTGTGAGAAGGCCGCCGAGTTGGGCACCTTTATCGAGCCGGTCATCGGCGAGGCCTGGACTATCGTCCCCACGACCAGCGTGATCGCGAAGGTCCCCGTGTTGGCGTGCGCGTCAGTGATGGTCCCTGACGCGCTGTAGGTTCCCGGTGCGAGTTGACCACTTGTCGTGAGCAATCCCGAGGAGCTCACGAGGAGACTTGGTGCACCGGCGCTCTGCACGAAGCTCACCGGCCCGTCATTGTTGGTCACCTCGAGCTGATCTGAATAGGTCGCCGTCGCGCTCACGGTGACGGGCACCGTGACGGGGATGTTCAAGAGCCCACAAACGTAGTCACCGTCGTAGCCGTGCGACGGATACTGGATGAGGGCCACGCGCCCGCCGGTGAACGACGTCAGTGTGCAGTTGGCTTGGGCCTGCACGATGTCACCGGCGCCCGGGATCCACACGGGAAGTCCGTTGAGGGCCGGCACGGCTCCTCCGGTGATGCCCTGCCACATGGACGACGTCGAATAGAAGCCGACCGACGACACGTGGCGACTCTGCAAGTAGGCCGCTTCGCCCTCGAGCATGGCGGCGTCGTTCGCCGCTGAGGCCCCACTCGGTCCGTAACTGTCGGCCTTGGTCTCCCACGCGTTACCGGTTTCGACATCGAGCCACCACGGCGAAGTGATCGCGGCGACGTTGGGCGACGCCACGCCATCGACACCCTCGGCTTGGACGACGTCGGCGTACGACGCCACACCCGCGTTCCACCCGTAGTCGTACGCACACGGAACCGAGTTCGCACCTCGACAGACCTTCGGCGCGCTCTGGGTACTGGGCCAATCCCCGTTGCCTATCGGGCCGCCGTTACCCGTGTTGAGGTAGAAGGCCGGCACTGGATTGGCGGCGCCCCGGGCCCAATTGAGCTCTCGATCCAGGCACCGGTTCACCGTGAAGGGTGCCCCGTCGTTCACGCCGACTATCCCAAAGCCCGGCGTCGGCGGAAGGACGCTGTTGCACTGCGGCCAACTGATGTCGTAGCCGGTCGAGGTCGGGGGAAGAGGAGGAGTGCTGGCGGCGATGGCGAGCGAGGCGGTCGCCACGCTGAGCAACGCAGCCGTCAACGCCAAGACCACGTACACCCTTGGGGGACGGTGCATGTATTTCAACGCTAGTCGCGACCTTCGGTCGATGGTCGGCGGTCCAATGGTGCAGACCCTTCAATCACTCTTGTCCACGTCTCGACTGGCCTTGAACCCAACGAGATGTCAACACTTAGAAACGCGCGACCCCATCACCGTCAAGGTGATGGGGTCGAACAGTGTGCCCCTCCACGCGCGAGCGCGAAGGGTCAGGTCGAAACGGAGTCGATGGCGTTGTTGCGAACGAGGTTCGCGTACCAATTGAAGCTCGCCTTCGGCAGTCGGGTACCCGTCGGGAAGTCGACCCACACGATGCCGAAGCGTCGCGAGTATCCGAAGGACCACTCGAAGTTGTCGAGGAGACTCCAGACGAAGTACCCCTGGACGTTCACACCGGCGTCGATCGCGTCGTGTACGGCCGACACGTGCTCACAAAGGTACGAGATGCGATCGTTGTCGAGGACGTGACCGTTGGGGTCGACGTAGTCGTCGAAGGCGGCACCGTTCTCCGTGATGTAGATCGGCAGGTCGGTGTACTCACCCTTCACGCGCACGAGCAACTCCGTGAGTCCCGACGCGTCGACCTCCCAGCCCATCGCCGTGGTGTCGGTTCCGGGTGTCTCGAGAGAGAGCACGCGCAGGTCCGGGAACTGTTCACCGAGCGGCACGCCGTAACCAGCGACGCGCGCCTCCGAGGCACGCTTCGCGTCCATGATGGTGCCCGGGAAGTAGTAGTTGACACCGAGGAAGTCGAGCCGCTGGCTGATGATCTCGAGGTCGCCCTCTTCGATCACCGAAAAACCGGGCAGGTTCGATTGGTAGTGGGCGAGCATGTCCTCGGGATAACTGCCGTGAAAGACGGGGTCGAGGAAGAGCCGGTTGAGATTGCCGTCGGCGCGATGCGCCGCGGCGATGTCGTCCACGTGCTCGGTGCCCGGACGGTGCACGCCCAGGTTGAGCGTGATGCCGACCTTGGCGTCGGGGATCGCGGAGCGCAAGATCGGCACGGCGAGGCCGTGGGCCAGCAGGAGGTGGTGATTCGCCGCCGCGGCCTTGCCGATGTCCTGCACGCCGGGGGCGTGACGGCCCGATCCGTAGCCGAGCCAGGCCGAGCACCACGGCTCATTGAGCGTTATCCAACGCTCGACGTCGCTCCCGAGCGCCCGAGCGACGAGGTCGACGTACTCGGCGAATCGATCCGCCGTCTCGCGCACCGTCCAGCCACCGTTGTCTTCGAGCGCTTGGGGCAGGTCCCAGTGATAGAGGGTGAGGGTCGGTTCGATGTCGCGCGAGCGCAGCCCGTCGACGAGTCGACGATAGAAGTCGAGGCCCGGCTGGTTCGCGGGACCCTTGCCGTCGGGTTGGATGCGTGGCCACGCCACCGAGAAGCGGTAGGAGCCCACGCCCAGTTCCTTCATGAGGTCGAGGTCTTCGTCCATTCGATGAAAGTGGTCGCAGGCGATGTCACCGGTGTCCCCATTCCAGACGTTGCCGGGCGAGTGACTATAGGTGTCCCAGATCGAGGGTCCGCGGCCCTCGGCGTGAACGGCGCCCTCGATTTGATACGAGGCGGTCGCGGTCCCCCAAAGGAAACCGGGTGGGAAGGCCCGCGGTGGACCCTCGTTATGCGGAGTAGCGGTACTCATGATGGAAAATTCTCCTCGGGGTAGTGACGAATGGGGTCGGTCAGCACGCGCGACCCCGCTGACGTAAAAATCAGCAGGGCCGCGCGTAATCTGATGTTCCCTCTATGCGCGGGCTAGCAGGGTTGGAGGATTGCTAGCCCGCGCATAGAGGTGATCAGTTACGACGCCTTGAGCTTCATCAAGATGTAGGGAAGCTCGGGGTCGCTCGGCGACGGGTCCATGTACGGGTTCGCCGCAGTCACGAAGCCCGTGAAGCTCGCCGTGCTGTACTCGTCCCAGTCCGCGCCATACAGCAGCGGGATGACCGGCAACGTCGTCGCGATGACCTTCTCCAGTGGAATCGATGCCATCTTGACAGCCGATGTATCAGCGGGGTTGGTCGCCGCGAGCGTTGCGAGCTCCGACTGCACCTTCGCGTTGTGGTACCGGCCGAAGTCCGCGTTCGCCGTCTTGCCGATTGGCGCGGAGTTCTTGTAGTCCAGCCAGTTGTCGAACTGCGTGTACGGGTCCGTGCCACCATTACCCCAGTGGATGATCGACGTGAAGTTGCCATCCGCGGAGTTGGAGTACCAGGCGGAAGCCTGCACACCGTCAACCGTGGCGTCGATACCGTCGGCCTTGAGCTCTGACGAGATCAGCTGGCTGTCGGCGTAGTAGTCCGAGTACGCGATGGGGTCCTGGATGGAGAACTTGATCTCTTTACCGTTCTTCTCCCAGAAGTGGTTCTTCATCTTGTACCCGTCAGACTTCAGGATCGTCGCCACCGTCTTTGGCTGACCGGTCGGCTTGATGTCGTTCTTGTACGCCGAGTCGAGGTAGCCGTTCTGGTTGGGGATGATGAGTCCACTGAGCGACGTCGCCGGCGCTTCATAGCCGGTCTCGCCCTTGATGCTCAGCTGCTCACGGTTGATGCCCGCGCTGATCGCGGCCGCAACCTTCGGATCGTTCAAGGGAGCCTTGGTCACGTTCAATTCGAGCGTCACTGTGCTTCCAGGAGCGAAGTACGTGTGGTTCGTCGCCTTGTCCTTGTTCACGAAGATCGCATTCACGTTCGCGATGTCGTTACCGGCCCACTGCAACTGGCCACTGGCCAACGCGGTCGCCGCGTCGGTGTTGGACGCGTACGCCGGGACGTTGATCTCGCCCGCGGCGGGCGTACCACCCCAGTAGTTCGGGTTGGCCTTGTAGCTCACCAACGTCGAGCTGTAGTTGTCAACCGTGTAAGGACCGGTACCCACGGGTGCGGTCACCGTCGCCGTTGCGGGAGTCGAGTACGTCGTGGCGAAACTTGCCGGGAGCATGAGTTGCGTGCCCGCGATCGCCACGATGTTCGAGTACTCCGAGGAGGCGTAGTGCAGTACCACCGTGTTGCCCGAGACCGTTGCCGGGCTCGCCAACGCGGGGATACCGGCGACGTTCGTCGCCGGGACCGTGTTCACCATATTGAACGTGGCAGCCACGTCAGCAGGCGTGAACGCCGATCCGTCGCTCCACTTGACTCCGGTTCGGATCGTGAAGGTCAACGTCTTGCCACCGTTGCTCCACGCGTATGCCGTCGCGAGCCATGGGTAGGAGACGCCAGCCTTCAATGAGTCGAACTGGTACAACGGTTCGTACACGAGGGAGCAGACGCTCATCTCCTTGCAGAACGAGTTCGAGTCAACCGGGTTGAAGTTATCGGTGAAGGTGACTCCGGTGTTGTTCTCCAACGTCAGAGTGGCACCCGCTCCCGATGCCGGCGTGACGCCGGCCGACATGACTAGGCCGAGCATTAAGCACGACGTAGCCGTTAAAGCAATGATTGCTTTTCTAAACATACTTTTCCTTTATATTTATGTTGTCCAGCCGGCTTTCGCCGACGTTTTGTAAGAACCATGTGCGGCCCTTCTTAACCACGCGAGGCCGGTTGGACCTTCGCGCTCCTGCTCCGCCCGGCACCAGGTGCCGCGCGGCTCACTACCCGTAAGAATTCATGTCTTCGTGATTTCCCCCTCTCCACGGCGCTGTGGCAACGCCACTTCGACTTCGAATTTGGGCTTGTCCGCGTGGAGCCAACACCGCGAGGTGTGCTCCTCGCCGACGATGAACTCGGGCGGCTCTTCGACGCGACACCGGTCCATCACGAAGGGACAGCGCGGGCTGAAACGACAGCCCTTCTCCGCGATGATCACCTGGGCCTGCTCGGTCGTCGGGGCCCCGACGCTCGTGGGGTCGGCCGGGTCCGGGACCGACGCGATGAGCAGTTGGGTGTAGGGATGCGTGGGTTCGTCCACGAGTGACGTGCCACGAGAGTGTTCGACGACTTGGCCGGCGTACATGACGATGACCTCGTCAGCGATGTAACGCGCCGACGCGATGTCGTGCGTGATGTACAAGATCGCCAGGTGATCGTTGTCACAGAGTCCGCGCAGGAGGTTGAGGACACCGAGACGTACCGAGACGTCGAGCATCGAGATCGGTTCGTCCGCAAGGAGTACGCGCGGTTCGATGCACAGGGCTCGCGCGATGGACACGCGCTGGAGTTGACCGCCGGAGAGCTCGTGCGGGTAACGGTCCAGGAATCGGTTGGGCGGCTCGAGCGAGACGCGCGTCAGCGCGGCTTCGGCGAGCGCCTCCACGTCCTCACCCTTCGCGCCGTGGATGATCAAGGGACGCACCAGGTTGTGGCGCATCTTGTGCACGGGGTTCATCGACGCGAATGGATCCTGGAGGACGAGCTGCACGTCAGAGGCGTACGCCAGGGACCGCTTCGCCTTGCGAGCAATCGGCGAACCGCGAAGAATCAGGTCGCCCGAGGTCGGACGGATGATGCGAGCGAGCATGCGCGCGAGCACTGATTTCCCAGAACCGCTCTCGCCCACGACGGCGACGACTTCACCAGCGATCAGGTCCAGGCTCACGTCGTCCACGGCACGCACGACGTGCCTGGCGTTGAGGACCTTCCCGGGCACGCGGGTCGTGAAGTGGCGCGTCAGATGTCGCGCTTGGAGCTGCACCGTTCCCGCGATCACGTCGGTGGCGTCGGTCACGTCGGTCACGACAGCTCCCCCTTCACGGGCATCGGCGCCGGCTCTCGCTTGCCCTTACCGGTCCGACTCAACTCGACGGGCACGACGACGCCGGCGTCGCCCGAGTGCAGCCAGCACGCGACGGAACGGCCCTCTTCGCCGAGCTCCACGAGCGACGGCGACTCCTTGACGCATCGATCCATGGCGTAGGGACAACGCGGGTGGAAGTTGCAGCCCGTGGGCAGCGCCGTGAGGTCGGGTGGCGAACCGGGGATGCCGGTCAGTTCCGTGCGAGCGCCGTGCATCGGCGGGAACGAGTTCAAGAGGCCGAGCGTGTAGGGATGGCGCGGCGTGTCGTAGAGCGCTTGCGCGCTGGCGCGTTCGACGATCTCCCCGGCGTACATGACCACGATCTCGTCAGCCAGTTCGACCAGCAACGACAGGTCGTGGGTGATGAAAATCATCGCGAAACCGAATCGCGAACGCAGTTCGAACAGCTTGGAGATGATCTCACGCTGGGTGACGACGTCGAGGGCGGTGGTCGGCTCGTCCATGATCACCAGTTGCGGGTCGAGGGCGAGCGCCAGTGCGATCATGACGCGCTGGCGTTGACCGCCCGAGAGTTCGTGCGGGTAGCGGCGAAGACGGTCCTCACTGAGCCCGACCAGCGCCAGCAACTCAATCGTGCGAGCGCGCCGATCGGACTTGGACATCTCACGACGGTGGGTCTTCAGCACCTGCTCGAACTGTGTGCTCACTCGAAGGACCGGGTTGAGCGCGCTCAACGCGCTTTGGAGCACGACCGAGATGTTCGACCATCGGACACTGCGCAGTTCCTTCTCACTCGCGGTGACGAGATCGATGATGTCGTCGCTGCCGTCCTGTGAGGGGCCTAGGTTGAAGAGGGCCTCGCCTCCCGCGATGACGCCCGGCGCGCGAAGTAGTCGAGTAAAGCCGTAGACCAGC
Organism: uncultured Acidimicrobiaceae bacterium; assembly: GCA_963804305.1. Lineage (GTDB taxonomy): Bacteria > Actinomycetota > Acidimicrobiia > Acidimicrobiales > RAAP-2 > RAAP-2. The sequence goes on from CAWDPR010000004.1 coordinate 287,114, forward strand.
GTGGACTTGCCGCTGCCACTCTCACCGGCGATCCCGAGGACCTTCGACCGTTCGAGGTGCAGATTGACACTGTTCACGGCGCGAACGGCGCTCTCACCCCACCCGTAGTCGACACTGAAGTCTCGAATGTCAAGGATCCGCTGACCCATGCCCGGTCCCGTCCTCTGATCGTTTTGTGGCGCCACGTCGACGCTAACGTCGCCCGTCGTGGCCGCGCTGGTCACCACGCCGCTCGCTTCCAACGACTCGGTACTCATGATGGAACCGGTTTCGTCGTCACTCGAGGTGTCGCGTTCACGGTGTTCGAACGCACGACTGGCGTGAGACCGAGACGCTGACGACGCGGGAGGCCCAACTTGCGGCGCTGCTTGCTGCTGAGCCCGGCCGCGCGAAGTCGGGGATTGATGAACTCATCGATGCCGAAATTCAACAGTGCGAGTCCCGTGCCGACGAGCGCGATACAGATGCCCGGTGGTACGAACCAATACCACTCGCCCGAGAGCGGCGCGTTGTTGTTCTGTGCCCAGAAGAGCATCGTGCCCCAGTTCCAGACCGACGTGCTCGTCAGTCCGATGTACGCCAAGGTCACGTAGGCGCCGATGGAGTAGAGCAAAGTAAACAGAAGCGACGAGGCAAGGATCGGCAGGAGGTTCGGCGCGACTTCGAAGAACATCACGCGGCGACGCTTCTCGCCGATGATGCGCGACGCCTCGACGAAGTCGCGGTTGCGCAGCGACATGGTCTGCGCACGGATCACTCGAGCACCCCATGCCCATCCCGTGAGTGAGATCACGAGGCCGATGACTAACGAGTTCGATCGACTGCTGACCGGCAGGTAGCTGTCGATGACGATGAGCAGTGGCAATCCCGGTATGGCGAGGAAGACGTTCGACATCAGTGAGAGTCCGTCGTCGGCGTAGCCACCGAGGTAACCGGCCGCGATGCCCACCACCATCGACAGTGTCGTCGCCACGAGACCGGCGACCAGGGCCACGACGATCGTGGCCCGCGCACCCACGAGCGTCTGGGAGAAGATGTCCTGGCCGAGACTCGTCGTGCCGAACCAGTGATGGGCCGAAGGCGTCAGGAGCGGTGCGAACGACGTGTTGTCGGGACTGTAGGGGGCCAACATCGGGCCGAAGATCGTCAGGAAGAGGAAGAAGGCCAGGATGCACAGTCCCAGGATGACCTTGGGTGAGCGAGGGATCCGGAGCTTCTTCATGCCACCGTCTCGGTTCTGGTGCGCGGATCGAGGGCGAGATACACGAGGTCAGCCAAGAGGTTGGCGGCGAGCACCGCGAGCGTGATCACGAGGAAGATGCCCTGAATCAGCGGGTAGTCCTCGTTCTGGACGGCGTTCAGCAACAAGTCGCCGACCCCGGGATAGTTGAAGACGAGTTCGACGAGCAATGCCCCCGACACGACCAAGCCAATGGCGAGCGAAAGGTTCGCGATACTGGGCAACACCGCGTTGCGCGCGGCGGCGATAATCACCTTCCTCTTGGGCAGACCCATCGCGACCGACATCAACACGAAGTCCTCCGCGACGACGGTGATCATCATGTTGCGCATGCCCAGCATCCAGCCCGCGATCGAACTGAGCACGATGGAGACCACCGGTAGTTCCGCATAGCGCACGGCGCTGGCCGCGAACGCCCACGTCCACCCGGGATGAAGATTCGGACTGTACGCGCCGAGCACCGGGAACAAGTGCAGGTCGCTCCCAAAGACGAGCAGCATGACCGTCGCCAGGAAGAAGTACGGGATCGCCTGGAAGAACGTCGCGGTTGGGATGAGCGAATCGAGTCGCGAGCCTCGCGTCCAGCCGAGCAACGCGCCGCACACCGTGCCGATGACGAAACTCAAGATGGTGGAGATGCCGATCAGTCCCAGCGTCCACGGCACGGACGCCTTCAAGATCGTCGTCACCGGCGACGACAAGGTGATCGACACACCGAGGTTGCCATGCAGCAATTGGGTCAGGTAGGTGAAGTACTGCGTGAGGAGGGACTTGTCGAGCCCACCACCGAAGGAGAGTCGAATGGACTCGATCTCCTGGGGTGTCACCTGACCCTGGATCTTGCCGATCAAGGTCTGGATCGGATCGCCCGGCATCAGACGAGGGAGCAGGAAGTTGGCGGAGATGGCGACCCACGCGGTGACGGCGTAGAGAGCCAGCCGGCGCGCGATCAGTCGCATGGTCAGTCACTCTCCACGTGGCGCGCGACCACCTCAAAGAGATCGGGAATCGGGTCTTCGCTGCCATCGCAACCACAACTTCCGCGCACGATGAGTTCGGTCGGCAGCACCACCGTGCGCTGGATCTTCTCGTCACCGTCGATAGTCGCCAACAGCGCATCGACGGCGACCTCGCCGAGAAGGCTCCCCGACTGGCGGATCGTCGTGAGCGGCGGGTGGAAGTATCGAGTCAGCGTGATGTCGTCGAATCCCGTGACCTTGATGTCCTCGGGGACGCTCAGACCGGCCGCCTTCAACGCGAAGATCACGCCCACGGCGGTCTGGTCATTCGCACACGCGAAAACCTCGGGCAACGGATCGTCCAACAACATCCGAGCTCGCATCGCCGCTTCGCCCCCGCCCGACGTCCAGTCGGCTTTCAGGTTGTCGACGTCTCGCAGTGTCGCGCCCAACGCTTCGGCCGCGGCCTTGAAGGTCAGCGCGCGGGCCACGCTGTCGGGACTGTCGTCGAGACCCGAGACGAAACCGACGCTCTTGACGCGATGGACGTTCACCATGTGCTCGGCCAGGCTGCGCATCGCCTGCTCGTTGTCCACACGGATGGTAAGCGCCGAGTTCGAGTCGCCCTTGCCCGCGAGGAGGACCAGAGGAATGCGTCGACCGAGTTCAATGGCGTCGTCATCGCTCAGTACGCGGTCGAGAACGATCATGCCGTCGACGGTCCCCGTCAACGCGAGCAGCGGCGCCATGCCCGAGCCGTCATGCTCACGCACACCGCACAGCAGGAGCGAATAGCCCTTCTTGGCCGAGCGCGACTCGGCGCCTCGGATGACGATGTCGGTGTAGAGGAGGCTCGCCTCTTCGACGGCGAGCACGTTGCCCTCGATCGGGGCGTGCATGAAGATCAGTCCAAGGATCCAGTGTTTGCCACTGGCGAGACCTCGAGCGACTGCGTTGGGGACGAACTCGAGTTCCTCCATCGCGCGCATGACCTTTTCGCGCGTCGCGGGTCGAACCGAGGACAGTGAGTTGATGGCACGGCTGACGGTCGCGGTCGACACTCCGGCACGTTGGGCAACGTCGTAGATGGTCGGCTGCGAGTCAACCATCCGTCCTCCATTCCCCCCGGAAAATCCACCTTGACCACAATGCAAGCGCTTACTTTGTAACCGCTTACTTTGCAACCGGTTACAAAATACACACGCGGCGCGGCCGTGTCAAGTCAGCTACTCGATTTTCGTTCGCCGATTCCACTCGTCAGCGAACCGACCTGATGAGAGGGCGGCTACTCCTCGAGGAGGGAGCGAAGGTTCGCGAGGAACGGCTCCAACTGCCACGATCCGTCGTAGCGGACGCCGTTGATGAAGAACGTCGGCGTGCCGTTGGCCCCGCTTCGAAGGGCGCTCTCGAGGTCTTTCTGGACTCTCCTTCTCGGAGCGCCACCGCGCAATGCCGATTCGAAGGCGCTCTCGTCGGCGCCCGCCTCCACGGCGTAGCGCACGAGTGCGGCGTCACTCAGGTCGGACTGATGCTCGTACAAGAGGTCGTGCATCGCCCAGAAGTCCCCCTGCTCGCCAACCGCTTCGGCCGCTTCGGCGGCGGCCTCAGCGTGAGGATGGACGTTCGCGAGCGGCATGTTGCGAAAGACCAATCGAAGCGAGTCGCCCAACTCGCGCTGCAACTCCTTGACGATCGGGTGCGCCATGCCGCAATACGGACACTGATAGTCCCCGTATTCCACGAGGGTGATCGCTGCGTCCGCCGGTCCACTCACGTGGTCGTCAGGACCGACCGGTGGACTCAGTTCGGTGTCGTCTTCACTCATGCGAGAGCCTCCACTGCGCGCAATGCGCCGTTGACCCCGGGGCTGATCCCGACTGGGGACACGTAACTCCACGCAATGTTGTGGTCCGCGTCAAGGACGAAGATCGCGCGTTCCGTCGTGTCGTCGTCGTCGCGAAACACGCCATAGGACTTGGCCACCGCGCCCTTGGGGTGGAAGTCGGCGAGGAGCGGGAAGCTGAGTTTGCGGTCGGCCTTGTAGGCGAGGTGACACCACGCGCTGTCCACCGAAAGACCGATCAACTGCGCGCCGCGCTCGGCGAAGATGCCCGCGGCGGCCTCGAACATCGAAAGTTCGTCGCCGCACACCGGACTCCAGTCCGCGGGATAGAAGAGCAGCACCACTGGTCCTTGGACCTCGGATAGCCGGACGATCTGATCGGGCGTCGCGTGCAGCGCGAAGTCAGGCGCCGCGTCACCTTTTTGAAGGACACTCGTCGTGGGTGTCGCCGGACTCTCTACAGTGCTCATCACCCTCCCAGCCAGCAGCGACGCGACCGGTGTTGTCGACATCTCCTCGTAGGGAAAATACACGTCAGCGCGGCGATACGTGACACCGAGCGACTCGGCTCAATCGTTCTCCACCGTATAGTCCCAATCGGCCACGACGTGACGATGGTCCGGTGCCCACTGCATCATCCCCTCGCCCACCAATTCGTAGGCTCGCAGCTGGAAGGTGAGCGATCGTCCGGGACGTAGATACCTGGGCAGCGGTCGCTCACCGGGCACGAGACCCATCAAGAACACGGCCCCTAGATGATCGATCGAGTGGAAATCGTCGATCGACAGTGGCACGTTGGCAGTGGCGTCGTTCATGGTGACCGTCCACGTGCACGTCGTGCCGGCCTGTTGGTAGGGCAAGCCCTCGCCCGGCACGACGGGTCCACTCACGGTCACGCGAACGTGAAAGTCCTTGGTGGTGACGGTCACCGGCAACCCTTCGATCTGGAGCGCGGGTTTGGCCATCGTGCCGACCATCGCTTGGTCGATCGCGGGGGTCAACGTCTTCTTCGGAAGGTACGCGGGATACGTGGTGGCGGTGCCGCATCCGGCTAACACGACAGCGGCGAGCAGCGCGCCGACGAGCGCCACGAGGCCGGGTCCGAAGACCCGACCTCGTGCGCTCGATGAAATACGATGTGGTGTCACCATCAGCCGACTGTTCCGCTAGCCGTTGGCGCCGTTCGTACCGTTCGCTCCTGGCTTGCCGGGCGTGCCGTCGGATCCGTTGCCACCCGCTTGTCCCGGCGAGGAGTGCGAACCGTTACCGCCATTGCCGCCGTTACCGCCGTTGCCCCACGTGCCATTGCACGGAGGTGTGTCGTAGGGCGTGGTCGGCGACCCTGACGCGGTCAGCCAGACGCCGTTACTCCACTCCTCGGGGGGACACGCGCCGTTGCCGCCGTTGCCCCCGTTGCCACCCGCTCCGGCGTTGGTGAACCCGGAACCGCCCCAGCCTCCATTACCACCATTGGTCCCGCAGCCTGGCGCACCGCCTGAACCACCGTTGCCGCCATCTTTCCCGAAGCCGTTGAATCCTTTCGAACCGGTTCGACCCGGTCGGAAGTACGCGGGGCAGTAGACCGCACTCGAACCGCTCCCACTGACCACGAAGTAACCGGGAGGCGACGCCAGGGCCGTGAAGGACTGCGCCGTGAAGACGTCTGGTCCGAAGGTCGCCAGACCGGCTTGCGCGGCGTAGCCAATGTGGCCCTTGCCGTCGAGTCCGCCACAGACCGTACCGGCGACCAACGGCGTGTCCGCATTCGACGGTTCGGTGCAGGTCTGACCGGTGAGGAGGAGGTCCTCCAATGTGCGCAGCGTGCTGTAGTGGTTGTAGTAGGTGCCCGTCACGGTGCCCGGCTTGATGAGCGGACTGATCAACACGGTGCCCGTGTCGCCGCCGCCCGGCGTGAAGTCCGTCGGGTCATAGAGGGGATCGACCGTCACGCAACCCGACGTCGTGGCCGCTTCGCTGCCGCTCGGACAGCCAGCTGTGCCCACTGTGGAGGTGGCGCCTTCGGCACCCAGGGTGATGTTGCCAACGAATCCCGCGGTCAAGGTCACGGGCTGACCGCTGTCGTTCAGGAGTTGGAACGTGCCCAACCACGGCTTCGCGTAGTTGTTCGATGCGCTCGTCGTACTCGCGTTGCCCTGGAGCGAGATCGGACCGGTGTCGCTGACGGCACCCACGAAGGTGTCGGCGGGAATGCCCGTGCCCGAGACGAGTCGACCGGTGTCGTCCGCGTTGATCTTGGAGTCGAGCACCATGCTCGAGCCCGGTGCGACGAGCGCTGGTTCGGTGGCCGTGCCCGGTGATCCACTCAAGTACGGACTTTCGCCATTGAGTTGGGTCGCGCGGTCAATGAAGCCTGACGCACCGGGGCCCGGCTGCAACTGCTGTCCCGCGGCGTTGGTCACTTCGGGGTCGTTCGGTCCGGTCGGCTCCGTCGAGACGTTCGTGCCGTTGATGTTCTCACCGGCCGCGTCGGCGAGGACGCCGTAGGCACCGTAGAGCGAGTTCGCCCCCGGTGCCGTCGTGCCCGTGGCCCCGAACGTCGGCTGGTCGGCCGGCGCCCCCGAGGTGGTCACGTCGCCCGTCGCGGGCACGTTGTTGAAGCTGTTGCCAACGGTGAAGGGCGGGTTCGCCTCGTCGAAGGTCACGTCGATGAGTCCACCGTCCGCGAACGCCTTGGACTGTTCGATGAGCGGGATGTAGTAGCGAAGGAACAGGTCCGCTGCGTAGAGTCCACCCGTGTAGTTGGTGGGTGTCGTCGCCTCCGGGTCGTAGGCCGCGAGTCCCGTCGGGGTGTAGTTCGGCGTCCCGTTCGGGTTGAACGCACCCGAGAGGTTGTTGCCCTGGCACGTCGCGTCGTGTGCGTCGCTGCAGTTGTTGGGCGTGATCCAGTTGAACGCCGGTACCTGGTTCGCCGGCAGCGAGAGGTCGTGCGCCAAGCCGTAGGTCGGGTCGTCGAGGTTCGCGACATGGTTGGCGTCGCAGTTCGTGTCGGAGGCGCCCGACGTGGGCGCACCGGGACCGTCGTTCTCGGGCGTCGTCGGCTCATTCAGTGCCGGCTGCGCGGCGTAGGTCACGCTGTTCTGTGTACCGGCCGATTGGCCGGTGAGGGCGGTGAACCATCCGGTTGGGAAGTGCTTCGCGACGAATTGGTCTGCCGGGTCCCCGTTGCCTCCCGCGTTCGCGGGCTGCGCGCCGGTGTAGCTCGTCACGTCACCGGTTGGTGCCACGAGGTTCGTCGGGTTGGTGACGGGGTTGGCGCCCACGGTGCCGGGGTAGCCGCACGCTCCGTCGTCTCGACCGGGCACCGTGTCAGAGACCCCGGGCGTCGTGCCCGTCACGTAGGTCGGGGAGCCGACGGGCTGTGCACCGCCGAGGTCCTGCGCGTAGGCCTTCCACGACACGCCCGCCGCGTTGTACTGGTTGAAGAGTGTGGTGACGTCGGTGGGGTACACGCAGCCGTTATTGGCGAGCGCGGCGTCCACGCCGCCGTGGACGAGAAGCTGACCGTAGTTGCCGTTGCTGGCGGCCTGGGGACTTGGCGCCGTGGTGTTGGTGCCGCTCGTGTCGGTCGTGCCATCGGTGTCGGTCAACGTGCCGACGGTGCCCGTCGTGATGATCCCGCTGTTGTTGTTGGTCATGTTCGCCGTGGTCGAGCAGTCGTCCTGCACGCCGTACGACGGCGACTGTCCCGACACCAACGAGACGTAGTTGTCCATCGAGAAGTGACCGGTGCCGTAGTAGTTCGTGAGCAGCGCCCCCTGTTGTGGCAGCGTCTGCCAGAGGTAGCTGTTCTGGTTGAGGCCGGTGAAGGTCTCGTCGTAGGACTTGTTCTCGAGAATGATCAGCCACACGTGCTTGATCGCACCGACCGGCGTGCCGGTGGAGGTGATGACGCACTGGACGTCATTGGAATCACCGCCGCGCGCCGCCTGCAAGGTGCTGCCCACCGGACAGGTCGTCGGTGCAGCGGCGGAGGGTGAGGTACCCACGAAGGACGTGGCGACCCCGATACCGGACACCGACGCCAGGATGAGGGCGAACGACATGGTGATCGTCCGCAAACGGTATTTGGATGAGTGAATGAGTTTCATACGGCGCACGGTAACTACGTGGGGTTAAACGAATCCATCGAGGAGCACACGGCTGTGCAACTCTTATGTGATTGTTACGCGCGAAGGTGACGACTCTCACATCGATCGCAACTGTTGAGTGACGAGTGCGCGTCGCCATCGAGTCAGTGACCGGGTTCGATGAATCGATGTTCACGAAGCCGGCACGGCGAGGGCGGCGCCGAGCTCACGAATCTTGGCCAGGTCTGAGGCGGGGACGAACGATTCGAGCGAAGGACAAAGAGTGAGCAGGGCTACCGAGTCGACGGCGTTGAACGTCGTCACCGTCATCGGCAAATGCGAGTGCGCCTCAACCTCTCGAGCACCGACGACCACCGAGACCATCGCCGTATCGATGTCGCGGTCGCGCTGCAAGAACGCACAGAACGCCGAACCATCGGTGAGAAGGGACCGAAGGGCAACGTTGCCGGAGCGCTTCTCGTAGGCGACGAGCGAGGGATCGACTTCGGTCACGTCAGAGAAGAACATTGCGTCGCTCGTAGCCGACGTCGTCGGCGCGGTCAATGAGATCGACGTCGACGTCGTGGTGTGAAGAGGTGGCGCCTCCGTCGTACTCGTGGGTGTCGTCGAGTTACCCGTCACGCTCCACGTCAACGCCAACACGAGGACGGCCACCAAGGCGATCGCGCCGGTACCGACGAGAAGTCCACGCGTGCGCGAACGCGCCACTGCGGTCTTGGTCATTGTGCACTGCCTTCACGTACGAGATTGCGAACACGTTCCTAGCAGTGCACGCGCGTGACGTGTTGGTGACGGCGGGACGACCAGTGGTTGCGACTTAGTGCGACGAGTCGACGAGTCCCCAGCCTTTGGCGATGAGCGACAGTGACCGATGTCGAGCTTCGATCGAATGGACGCGCGTAGAAAGCATCAGCTCGTCAGCGTCGGTGCGACGTTGCAGATCTCGCAACCCGCCTATGACGGTCTCAGCGTCGCCAATCAGATGCGACGACATCGCCGCTTCAGCCAGTGCCTCCTCATCCTCAGTAAGGACGACCTCGGCCGCTTCTTCAGGGGACATCAAGAGTCCGAGGCGACCGGTGCGCATCTGGACGATACTCATCGCCGAGGACTTCGACAACCACGTCGCCTCGCGCGACGTGGGAGCCGCGATGACCGACACGGCGACCATCGCGTGAGGCTCGTGCAGGAGAATCGAAGGGCGAAAGTTGGACCGGTACATCGCGAGCGCTTCGTCCACGAGCTTCGGCGCGAAGTGGTACGCGAATGAAAAGGGCAGACCGAGGAGTCCGGCCAATTGCGCACTGAAGGTCGAAGAGCCGAGGAGCCACACCTCGGGTAGATAGCCGTTGCCAGGGTTCGCGGCCGGATGGCCAACGGGACCTTCGAGAGGCAACAGATAGTTGATGAGCTCGACCACATCGTCGGGGAAGTGGTCCGCGCCGAGGTCTGGTGATCGACGGAGTGCTCGGGCCGTGACGTGGTCCGTGCCGGGTGCGCGCCCGAGTCCCAGGTCAATGCGACCAGGGTGCAGTGCTTCGAGCGTCCCAAACTGTTCCGCGATGACGAGCGGCGAATGGTTGGGCAACATGACACCACCCGCGCCGACGCGGATCCGATTCGTGGCCGAAGCGACGTGCGCGATCAGCACGGCGGGCGCGGAGCTCGCGACGGCGGGCATTGCGTGATGTTCCGCCACCCAGAGTCGGTGGTAGCCGAGTCGCTCCGCTTCGAGCGCCGTCGAGGTCGTCTCGGCGAGCGCCCGCGCTGGGTTGGAACCCGTTGCGACGGTGGCGAGGTCGAGCACCGAGAGTGGAATCATGCAACTCACCTTAGAAACTGCAGCGAATGAGTGCTCCATTTGTAAGAGTTATCTCTCGACAGATATCTCTCGATAGTGTACGCTCGACACATGACCTCGAACGTCTCCGATCCGCGAACCAGTGACAGGGAGGGCGACGACGACCCCGCCTCGATGCTGCGTGAACTCACCGATCCCAAGACACTTCGAGCACTGACGCACCCCGTGCGACTCGCGTTGCTCGAGGCGCTCGCCCTCGAAGGTCCCTTGACCGCGACCCAGGCCGGCGAACTCATCGATGAATCGCCGACCACCTGTTCTTTCCACTTTCGACAACTCGCGAAATACGGCTTCGTGGAAGAGGCCGGTGCAGGACCGGGACGTCAGCGACCGTGGAAGATCGCGCACACCGGCATGCGTTTCAGCGATGTGACTGACGATCCCGAGATGAGCATCGCCGCTCAAGGCTTGGAGCGGATGGTGTTCGATCGGGCCATCGGTCGGTTCGCGAACTTCCTCAACGCAAAGTCCAGTTACTCGAAGGAGTGGCAGGAGTCGGCGCAAAACATCGAGACGATCATGTGGGTGACCCCAGAAGAGTTACGAGATGTCACGGCACAGGTACTCGCCATCCTCAACCGTTTCCATGATCGAGTCGCCGATCCCACGGCGCGCCCACAAGACTCGTTGGCGGTCGAAGCACTGATGTTGTCCTACCCCGTCAAGCTGTCCAGGGGCGACGCATGAGCATGCGCGACCTCGCGAAGTCCCGCGACGCGCGGGTCTATCTCATTGGTCAGAGTTTCTCGCTCTTCGGCGACACCGCCATGTTCCTCGCGCTCGGGATCTGGGTGAAGGAGTTGACCCACTCCAATGCGCAAGCCGGCCTGACCTTCTTCTTCGGCGCTATCGCGGCCCTGTTTGCTCCCTTCGCGGGCATGGTCGTCGACCGAGTGCGACGACGCCCGACGCTCATCGTCGTCAACTTCGCCAGTGCGCTCATGGTCATGCTGTTGCTCTTCGTGCGCAGCGCGTCCGACGTCTGGATCGTCTACTTGACGATGTTCCTGTACGGGTGCGCGGGGAACTTCATCGGATCGGCCCAGTCGGCCTTCCTCTACGGTGCTCCTCGCACCGGAACAACTGGGCGACGCCAACGGCTACTTGCGGACGGTCCGCGAAGGGCTTCGCCTCATCGCGCCGCTGGCTGGCGCAGGCCTCTTCGTGATCGTCGGCGGCCACTGGATCGCAGTCCTTGACGCGGTGACGTTCGTGATCGCGGGATGCTCGGTACTGGCGCTGCACGTGCGCGAAGAGAGGCCCGTGCGCGAGCACCAACGATTCACCCAGGAGATCCTCGGAGGATTTCGTCACGTGAATCGCACACCGATACTTCGTCGGCTCGTGATCGCGCTCGCCATCGCACTCATGGTGGTCGGGTTCGCCGAGACGGCGATATTCGCGGTCGTGGCGCAAGAACTCCATCGGAGTGCCAGCTTCATCGGGGTACTGATGGCCGCCCAGGGCGTCGGCGCGCTGATCGGTGGACCATTGTCGGCGCCGGTGATGCGTCGCGTCGGGGAGCGTTGGCTGAGCGCCATCGGTCTGGTTGGTGTGGTGGTGGGGTCACTACTTTTCGAGGCGGGACCTCTCGCCGTGGTGCTCATCGGTGCCGCGTTCTTCGGGATGGCGCTCCCTCCACTCTTGGTCGGTGCGTACACGCTGTTGCAACTGCGCACGCCAGCCGAATTGCAGGGTCGCGCGTTCTCGGCCTTCGACCTCATCGCCTCAGTGCCCCAAACCATCTCAATCGCCGTCGGCGCGGCGTTGATCGGGACGTTCGGCTACCGAGGCGAGATGACCCTCATCGCCGGCGTGGTGGCCTTCTCGGCGTTCATACTCCTCCTGCCGATCAAGGGCGAGCCCAACTTCGGTCCCGGCAAGGATGCGAGTGCGCTCGCGATCGTGGCCGAAGTGCAGAACGCGCCCTCGTGACGACGGATCGCTATTCGCCGCAGTAGCCAATCGCGCCCTTGGTCGCGTCGGCCGCACCGGCGGGGAAGAACGAGCGCACCAGCTGCCACAGTGCGCAGTTGTGGTCGTCGAGTTGTGCGTCGTGTCCGCGTCGCGATACTGACAACACACCGGGGCACGTGTTGGCCGTCGCTCTCCATTGCACCGACGACGACGTCGCGGACGACACGGAAATCTTGAGCAGCGTCACGCTTTCGGAACAGATCCCGCCACCGGATTCCTTCAGTTTCGAGATGACGACGCGCAGCGCGAGCGCCTGTTGATGCGACAGCACGACAGTGAATGTGTGACTCGAACCTTGCGGCAGCGACGTGTCGCCGTAGCCGGTGACCGACACGACGCCGTTGGTGGGCATCTTCAGATTGGCAATGGGCAGCCAATCGACTTGCACGTCGATACGAAGTTCCGTTTGCCCACTCGTCGTTTGGGTCGTCGCGTACTGAAGGGAGCAGTACGTCACGTGAGGACTGCTGCACGGCAGCGTCAGCGAAACGCTGTCCGTTGGTCGTTGACCCGGACCATTGCTCGTGCCCGTACTGGTCACTGATTCGCCCTTTCGCAGGTGACCGAGGACGAACTCGTCAAGGACTATCGAAGCGGGCAGCACGTAACGGTGGGTCGCCGTCTGCAGACCGAGGGTGATGGAGGGTTCACTTTGCATCGGCAGGTAGGTCGTGAATCGCTGAACCAAGGTCGCGCCCTCCGGCACGGCCTGCTCGTCGAGGAGCTTCATTGCGTACGCCCTGCCCGCCAAGACCGTGGCCGGTGACAGCGTGGTGGTCGTCGACTCCGCGAACGCCGAAGGGGGCACGAGGGCGGCGGCCAGGGTGATGAGGAGGACGACGTTTAGAAGTACGACTCGACGTGCCATGATCCCCATACCTACTTCTGTCCGGCCGACGCCATTCGTGTCAGTCCACCACGGATCAACGTGAATCGCTGTGCGCATCCCCCGAGGGCCAGCAGATTCGCGCTGGTAGGGCTTCGTGAGTCAACGTCCGTAACGAGTGCCCGTAGGGTGGAACCTGACCGGGCGACGCGGGACTACGGTCGAGCGCGGCGTTTGATGTACGACAAAGGAGTGGCCGTCAAAAAGTTATTTGTTTTCGACCTCGATGGAACACTGGCCCCGAGCAAATCGCCGCTCGGGAGCGACGTGGCGGCCCTGCTGCACGACCTGCTCGGCGTCATGAAGGTGGCGGTCATCTCGGGAGGCGACTGGACGCAGTTCCAGAAGCAGTTGCTGGCCAATCTCCCCGACGACGAACGCCTGAAGGACCTCTCGCTCCTTCCCACGTGCGGCACGCAGTTTTACGAATACGTGGGGCAGTGGAAGAACGTCTACTCCGAGGACCTCTCGGACGAGGAACGCGCCAACATCATCAAGGCGCTCGACGAGGCCTTCAAGGAGTCGGGCATCACGGTGGAGCAGACGTGGGGACAGGTCATCGAAGACCGCGGCAGCCAGATCACGCTCTCCGCGCTTGGACAGGAGGCGCCGCTCGCGGCCAAGGAGACCTGGGACCCCGACTTCGCCAAACGCAAGAAGGTGACGGCCATCCTCGAGCCGATGCTCCCGGGCTTCGCCATCCACATGGGCGGCACGACGTCGATCGACATCACCAAGCCGGGCATCGACAAGGCCTACGGGATCCACAAGCTGCGCGAGCAGCTCGGTATCGAGATCTCTGAGATGCTCTTCGCCGGCGACGCCATCTTCCCCGGCGGCAACGACTACCCGGCCGAGACCGCGGGCGTCGACAGCATCCTCGTTCGCGACCCCTTTGAAACCGCGCGCGTCATCCAGGCGGTGCTCGCGTGCTTCAACGACGGTTCCGTGCAGATCGTGTCGCCTGGCAAACCGTGAGCGCCTTTACGATGACCCCGCTCGATCTCATGATCGAGCCTGAGGAAGGTAACGCGAACGAGGTCGAGGGGATCCTCAACCCGGGCGCCGCACGAGGACCCGACGGACACCTCTACCTCTTTCCGCGAATCGTCGCCAAGGGTAACTACTCGCGCATTGGCATCCTGCGAGTGCTCTTTGACGACGACGGTGAACCCAACGGCGTCGAGCGCGTTGGCATCGCCCTCGAGCCCGAGGCGCCCTACGAACTTCGCGCCGACGGTGGTGGCTGTGAGGACCCTCGCGTCTCCTTCGTCGAACCGCTGAACTGCTACCTCATGACCTACACGGCTTACTCCCCCGAGGGCCCGCGCATCGCCCTGGCGATGTCGAGCGACCTGCTCACGTGGGAGCGGCTCGGACTCGCGCAGTTCGATCCTTACGAGGGCATTCACTTCGACGGCGTCGACAACAAGGATGCCTGCATGTTCCCGGTCGCCATTCCCAATCCGGACTTCGAATTAGAGGTGGCGATCCTTCATCGACCGCTCTTCCCCGGCACGTTGCCCGCGGACACGATGGCACAAGGCGATGACCGCAACGTCGACCTGCACCGTGAGAGCATCTGGATCTCGTACCGCCGACCTGGACCGATCCAGAGTCCCTTGCGCCTTAGCGGACTGTCCGCACATCACCGTCTCGCCGCCCCGGTCTACCCCTGGGAGGCGCTCAAGATCGGCAGCGGCGCGCCACCGGTGATGACCAAACACGGGTGGCTCTTCGTGTACCACGGCGTGGCCGACGTCATCGGCGCGGGCAACGTGGACGAACTCACCTATTCCGCCGGCGTCATGGTGCTCGATCGAGAACGGCCCCAAGAGCTTCTCTACCGCTCCTCACACCCCGTGCTCACCCCCGACGCCAACCCCAAGGATCCTCGGCGCGGTTCACCCAAGGACGTCGTGTTCCCCACCGGGCTCGATCGCCGCGACGACATCGGACAACCCGATCGGTTCGACGTCTACTACGGACTCAACGATTTTCGCATCGGTGTCGCGCGCCTCGACGTGCCCGACGTCCTGCCCCACACGGGTGAAGCCGACCCACCCCAGAACTGAGATGATGGATTTGCCAGACGAGCCCGTCAACGAGACCGCGAGGACGCGCATGAACCCACTCCCCCTGCGACAACGCGCGTCGTTCCAGGCGCTCGAGCGCCACGCCGACGACATCAATGGAAAGCATCTTCGATCGTTCTTCGCCGACGACGAGCACCGGGGCGAACGGCTGCGCGCGTATGCCGAGGGCGTCTATCTCGACTATTCGAAGAATCGGATCACCGACGAGACGCTACGACTCCTCATCGAGCTCGCCGAGGAGTCTGGCTTCGGCGCAGCGCCGTGACGCGATGTTCGCCGGTGAACACATCAACGTCTCCGAAGACCGTGCCGTCCTCCACGTCGCGCTGCGAATGCCCTCGACGACTTCGCTGGTCGTCGACGGCGTCGACGTCGTCGCTGAGGTGCACGCGGTGCTCGCGAAGATGTCGCGCTTCGCCGACCTCGTGCGTTCGGGCACGTGGCGGGGGCACACCGGCAAGCCGATCAAGAACATCGTCAACATCGGCATTGGGGGTTCGGACCTCGGACCGGTGATGGCGTACGAAGCGCTTCGTCACTACTCGCGTCGCGACCTCACCTTCCGATTCGTCTCGAACGTCGACTCGACCGACCTCGTCGAGGCGCTGGCCGACCTCGCAGCCGACGAGACCCTCTTCATCATCTCGTCCAAGACCTTTGGGACCCTCGAGACGCTCACCAACGCCACCTCGGCGCGCGAGTGGCTGATCGAACGACTCGGTGACGCCTCGGCGGTGGCGAAGCACTTCGTCGCGGTCTCGACGAACGAGGAGAAGGTGGCCGCCTTCGGGATCGACACCGAAAACATGTTCATCTTCTGGGACTGGGTCGGCGGTCGTTACTCCATGGAGAGCGCGATCGGTCTCTCCACGATGATCGCCATCGGACCCGATCACTTCTACGAGCTCCTCGCGGGGTTCCACGCCATCGACGAACACTTTCGTAGCGCTCCCTTCGAGCAGAACCTCCCGGTGCTGATGGGCGTGCTCGCCGTGTGGAATCGCGAGTTCCTCGGGTGTCCGAGCGTGGGCGTCATGCCCTACGAGCAGTACCTCAAACGACTCCCCGCCTACCTCCAACAACTGACCATGGAGTCCAACGGCAAACACGTCACGTTGCGCGGCGACGAGGTCGACTATGACACGGGCGCGGTCTACTGGGGCGAGCCAGGCACCAACGGCCAGCACAGTTTTTATCAACTCATCCACCAGGGAACGACGATCATTCCCGTCGACCTCATCGGCTTCGCGAAGAGCCTCAATCCTCTCGGCGCGCACCACGACATACTTTCCTCGAACGTCTTCGCCCAGGCCGAAGCCCTGGCCTTTGGCAAGACCGCCGACGAGGTTCGAGCCGAGGGAACCCCCGAGCACGTCGTCGCGCACCGGGTCATGGAAGGCAACCGCCCAACGAACGTGCTGCTCTGCGAGATACTTACCCCTCGGCTCCTCGGTTCGCTCATCGCGCTCTATGAACACTCGGTCTTCACTCAGGGCACGATCTGGGGCATTGACTCCTTCGACCAGTGGGGCGTGGAACTTGGCAAACAGCTCGCCGTCGCCATCATCCCCGAGCTCGAGTCCGACGTCGAGCCGGACCTCGCGCACGACTCATCGACCAACGCGCTCATCTCGCTCTATCGCACACTGAAGAGGAAAGAGGACAGCCATGGCAACTGACCATCCGATGCAACTGGGAATGGTGGGGCTCGGACGAATGGGCGCCAACCTCGTCACGCGCCTCGTCCGTGACGGCCACTCGTGTGTCGTCTTTGACGTGAACGAGGAAGCGGTCACCCGTCTCGTCGGCGAACGCGTCGTCGGAGCGTCGTCGTTAGAGGACCTCTGCGCCAAACTCGCCGAACCTCGCGCGGTGTGGCTGATGCTGCCCGCCGCGATCACTCATGACACCCTGAGCGAACTGACGCAGTACCTCAGCCCCGACGACATCGTGATCGACGGAGGCAATTCCTTCTACCGTGACGACATCGCGCGCGCGAAGGAGCTCGAAGCGGCCAGCGTGCACTACGTCGACTGCGGCACCAGCGGCGGCGTCTGGGGACTCGACCGCGGTTACAGCCTGATGATCGGGGGCGAGGACGACGTCGTCACCCGCCTCGACCCGATCTTCAAGTCCATCGCGCCCGGCGACGACGGCACCACCGCGACGCCCGGACGCACGAAGACCGACGGGACCGCACAGCTTGGTTACTTGCACTGCGGGCCGGTCGGAGCCGGCCACTTCGTCAAGATGGTGCACAACGGCATCGAGTACGGGATGATGGCGGCGGTCGCCGAAGGACTGAGCATCCTCGCGCACGCCAACGTCGGCAACGTCGCGGTCGAAGCCGACGCCGAGACCACGCCGCTGCGCGACCCCGAGTACTACCAGTACGACTTCGACTTGCCCGAGATCGCCGAAGTGTGGCGCCACGGTTCAGTCGTGAGCTCCTGGCTCGTCGATCTCACCGCCGACGCGCTCGCGCGTTCGCCCAAGTTGGACGAGTACGGCGGACGAGTCTCGGATTCGGGCGAGGGGCGCTGGACGATCGACGCGGCCATCGATGAGTCGGTCCCCGCGCCCGTCATCAGCGCGGCGCTCTGGCAGCGGTTCGAATCTCGTAATCAGGGCGAGTTCACCGCGAAGGTGCTCTCGGCGATGCGAGCGGAGTTCGGCGGCCACGTCGAGAAGCCGGCGTAACGTGCATCACCTCGTCGAGCGCTTCGAAGATGACCGCGCGCTCGCCGACGCCGCCGCCTCCTACGTCGCGAAGCGAGCGCGCGACTGTGTCGCGGCGAAGGGTGCGTTCATCTTCGCGATCAGTGGTGGCTCGACGCCGTGGTCCATGTTCGAGCGGCTCGCCACGATGGACGTGCCCTGGGATCGCGTGACGCTCTTCCAGGTCGACGAACGCATCGCCCCCGAGGGTGACGCCACGCGAAACCTGACGAATCTGCGTTCGAGCCTCGGTGACGCGTCCCCGACCATTGAGGCGATGCCGGTGAACGACGACGACCTGGAGCGCGCCGCGGCGCGCTACGCGGCGCTGATCCCCGAACGATTCGACATGGTGCACCTCGGACTCGGACCCGACGGCCACACCGCGTCGCTCATTCCGGGCGATCCCGTGTTGGACGTCGTCGACCGGCTGGTGGCGCTCACGGGCGTCTACCACGACGAGCGACGCATGACGCTGACCTACCCCGCCATTGCGCGTGCGAACCAGTTGTTGTGGCTCGTCGCGGGCGTCGAGAAGAAAGTGCCGTTGGCGAAGCTCCTGGCGGGCGATGAGTCCATCCCCGCCGGTCGCGTGGTCGCGGCCAGTTCGCTCGTAATGGCCGACGCCGCGGCGTGCGCATGAGCGTCGACGATGAGAAGCGCGCGGCCGCCGAGAGCGCCGCGCGGCTGGTCCAAGGCGGCATGCGCGTCGGGCTCGGTACGGGCACAACGGTCGCATTCCTGCTCGAAGCCCTCGGCCGCCTCGCCCCCGACGCCCGATACGTCGCGACGTCGCCCGCCACCGAAGTCGCCGCTCGGCGCCGTGGGTTGCGTATCGAGTCGTTCGACGAGATCGACACGCTCGACCTCGCGATCGACGGCGCCGACCAGATCGCGCCCGACGGGTGGTTGATAAAGGGTCGAGGCGGCGCGCACCTTCGCGAGAAGATCGTGGCCGGTGCCGCACGGCGCTTCGTGGTCATCGCGGACTCGACGAAGCCGGTCTCGTCCCTGCACGCGCCCGTACCGCTGGAACTCAGTGCCTTTGGCCTCGCGTCGACGCTGCGCCAACTCGAACCGACGAACCTTCGCGATGCGCCACGCAGCCCCGACGGCGGCGTGCTGGTCGACTTCCTCGGCGAGGTCGACAACCCGGCGTCACTGGCGATTCGGCTCTCCTCGACGCCGGGGGTGCTGGCGCACGGGCTGTTCGAACCGTCGCTCGTGAGTGAGATCTTCGTGGCCACTGGTAAAACGGTGTCCAGATCAGTGCCTGGAGGGACCCAATGACCGCGACGCCGCACGAGACGATGAGTTACGACGTTCCGCCCGATCACGTCTTCGTGCTGTTCGGCGCCACCGGTGACCTCGCCAAACGAAAGATCCTTCCCGGACTGTTCCACCTCGCGGTCGCCGGACTGCTTCCCAAGAAGTACCGCATCATCGGTTGTTCGCGTCAGAAGTCCGTGCTGACGAACCGAGAGTTCCGAAAGGCCGCCTACGACGCCGTGTGCGAGTTCGGCACGAACAAGCCCGAAGGAGCCCAGTGGGAGGCCTTCGAGAAG
Organism: uncultured Acidimicrobiaceae bacterium; assembly: GCA_963804305.1. GTDB lineage: Bacteria > Actinomycetota > Acidimicrobiia > Acidimicrobiales > RAAP-2 > RAAP-2. The sequence goes on from CAWDPR010000004.1 coordinate 306,368, forward strand.
ACCCTCAGCTTCGCGTGGGGCGAGACCGACGGGTCCGGCGACCTCCTCGACGTCATCGCCAAGGCCGAGAAGGAGATCGGGGGACACCCGCAGCGTCTCATCCACCTCGCCGTGCCGCCGACCGCGTTGCTCGGCATCATCGACATGTTGGGAGCGATCGGTCTCAACGAGAACTCCAAGATCATCTGCGAGAAGCCCTTCGGCGTCGATCTGGCCTCCGCTCGACAACTCAACGCCGCGATCGAAAAGTGCTTTGACGAGTCCAATGTCTTTCGTATCGACCACTTCTTGGGCAAGGAGTCAATCGACAACATCCTCGCCCTGCGATTCGCGAACGGCCTGTTCGAGCCGATTTGGAATCGCTATCACGTCAGTTACGTGCAGATCGACGTGCCCGAAACACTCTCCGTCGAAGGTCGCGGCGCGTTCTTTGAAGAGACGGGGACCTTCCGCGACATGGTCATCACCCATCTCCTCCAGGTACTCGCCTTCGTCGCGATGGAGCAACCCACCTCCTTTGATGCCAAGCCACTGCGAGATGAGATCAGTAAGGTCTTCGACTCGATCCGGCCCATCAACCCCGACCACGTGATCCGCGGACAGTACGACGGCTACCGAAATGAGCCGGGCGTGGATCCCGAGTCCCAGACCGAGACGTTCGTCGCGCTTCGTGCCGACGTGGAGAACACGCGATGGAAGGGCGTCCCCTTCTTCATGCGCACCGGCAAGTGCATGGCCGAGAGCCGTCAGGTCGTCACGATCGGTTTCAAGGAACCCGTGATGAAACTCTTCCCGGTGGACCACGCCGACAACCAGCGTCACGGCAATGAGTTGGTCTGTGACTTCGCCGACCCGGGCAAGATCGAGACGCACTTCCTCGCCAAGCAGCCCGGGCCACGGATGCGTCTCGGACCGGCCGTGATGACCTTCCGCTACGCCGACTCCTTTCAGACCGCCAACAACCTCGAGGCTTACGAACGTCTGATCCTTGAGGCGATGCTCGGCGACCAGGAACTCTTCACCCGTTCTGACGGGATCGAGCGGCAGTGGGAGATCGGCACGCCGGTCCTCGACGACCCGCCGCCGATCGAGTTCTACGCGCCCGGTTCGTGGGGGCCGGTGTCGATCGATCGACTCGTCTCCCCGGAGCGGTGGTCACTGCCTCGATGACGTCGCCGATTCGACTCCTCCTGTCCGACGTGGACGGGACCTTGGTGACGTCCGACAAGGTCCTCACCGAGCGCTCGCTCGACGCCGTGGAGCGGCTGCGTGCGGCGGGGATACTCTTCGCCATCACGAGTAGTCGACCGCCGGGCGGGCTCAGAATGTACGTCGAACCGTTAAGACTGACGACCCCGGTCGCGGCATTCAACGGCGCCTTCATCACGACACCCGACATGGTCGTCACCGACGAACTGAACATCGATGATGAGGTGATCCAACCGTTGGTCAAGATGGTGGAGAGTCACGGACACTCCGTGTGGATCTATCAGGGAGAGAAGTGGTTCGTCCGCGATCTCGAGGGCGCCCACGTGCAGCGCGAAGCCGAAGTCGTCCAGTTCCAGCCAGAAGTAGTCGCGACGTTCGACGACGTCTGCTCGAACGTGTCGAAAATGGTCATCGTCGACGATGACGCGACCACGCTGGCAGCAGCGGCGGCGGCGATCCGCCAAGAGTACGGCACACTCGTCTCGGCGACGAGCTCACAGTCATACTGCATCGACATCACGAACCCACGAGCGACCAAGGGATCGGTCGTCACGTACCTCTCTGGGATGTACGACATCCCCACCGAGGCCATCGTGACCATCGGTGACGCCTACAACGACGTGTTGATGTTCGAACGCTCAGGTCTGAGCGTCGCGATGGGCAACGCGGTGGACGACGTCAAGTCGTCGGCAACCTACGTCACGACGTCCAATAACGACGAGGGCTTCGCCAATGCGGTCGACTCGTACGTCTTGAACTGAACGCCGTCCAACGGCTTCCGCACACTCCCACTGTGCGCAGGTCAATCCACTTACAGTGATCGCCGACGATTCGGAGGCACCGTTGACGGTGGTATCCGTCGGGCGGGCAGCGAGGCGAGTAGAGCTGTCGTGACATCGGCAATCTCATCGACGGCGTTCGTGAAGACATCGGAAGTCAGGAGCGGTCCGGACGTCACGGCGCTCACCTTTCTGACGTACTGCAGCGCTGCGGCCCGGATCTCCTCGTCAGTGGCAGGAGGTTCGAGGCTTCGAAGGATGGTTATGTTTCGACACATCGTTCCACGGTAGGACAGAAAACCAGCTCTCTAGCCAATTTCATGCACGCAGGCACGGTTTATCGGTTCGAAAGCGAGCAATCCCAAATGGCGACGCCGGAGTCCGATTCAAAGAATTCGAGGCGCTCCGGACTTACCGTGAAACTGAATTGGTCACCAGCGTGGACCACGTTTCTCGGCTCAATGCGGGCAACGCAAACTTCGTCCTGTGTCGTTTTCGTGGACACATCCTCACCATCGAGGAGAACCGCGGTGCCCTCCGGGACCACGACCTTCGCGTCGGTACGAAAATGGACGAGGATCTCGGATCCGAGCGCTTCAACTAGTTCCACGTCGCCCTTGAATACCACGCCTGGGCGCTCGTCACTGGCCGCAGGTAGGTCTTCGGGACGAATACCTACGACGATTGTTTGTCCAGCGAATCGTTGCAGTGCGGGATGCGACGCCACGATGGAATCGGACAGCGGTATGGTCTGGCTGCCCAGAGCGACCGTGCGGCAGTCGGGCGAGACGTGCGCTTCGAAGAGATTCATCGCGGGCGAACCGATGAATCCCGCCACGAACATGTTGGCCGGTCGGTCGTAGAGGACCTGGGGAGTATCGCACTGCTGCAGCGCGCCGTCTCGAAGCACGGCGACGCGATGACCGAGTGTCATCGCCTCGGTCTGATCGTGGGTGACGTAGATAGTCGCGACCCCTATTCTCGACTGCACCCGCGAGATCTCAGCACGAAGTTGCACCCGTAATTTGGCGTCGAGGTTGGAGAGCGGTTCATCCATGAGGAACACACTCGGCTCGCGCACGATCGCTCGACCCATGGCGACGCGCTGGCGCTGTCCACCAGAGAGTCGAGTCGGCTTACGATCAAGCCACGGAGTGATGCCGAGGACCTCGGCGGCGGCGCGAACTCGTTGTTCGACTTCGGCCTTTGGCACTTTGCGCATTCGCAGGGCGAATCCAATGTTCTGGGCCACAGTCATTTGAGGATAGAGGGCGTAACTCTGGAAGACCATCGCCACATCGCGGTCTCGCGGCGCGACATCGTTCATCACGTCGTCGCCGAAGCGCACGGTACCGGACGTGATGTTCTCCAGCCCCGCGATCATTCGCAAAACCGTCGTCTTGCCGCAGCCCGACGGTCCGACGACGACCATGAACTCGCCATCGGCGATCTCGAGGTCCAGGCCATTCACCGCTTCGTATCCGTTCGAGTAGACTTTGGTGACCTTCTCGAGACTCACTGACGACATCAACTCTCCCCTATTTCGAATCGAACAACTGACCACCCATCGGCGACCGCCAGCGAGCACGAGATTGCTCGTCCTTCACGATGCAGGACCTCGTGGGTATCGAGCGCAACAAATCGATCGTCGTTAGTCCCGAGTACGGCGGCACTCGCTCGCCACTTCTCTGGCGCATCGACGAGGACCGTGACGTTCACTTCCCCGCAGTGTCCGGCCTCGCTGGTGTGGCGCCACGAACCTTGCGTTGCTCCGGAAAGATCGAGGACGCTGACGATGACCGCATTCTCACAACGACGCACGCGGGCATACACAGCGCCCCCGAGTGGCTCGGGACTCGTGACCCCATTCCAGGTCACTGTCACTGACGCGTTCTCGTCATCTAATTCATACCAACTGGTGTCGACACCATCTCGGAAGAAGTCACGGCATCGGAGTGCGAAACGGTGCCACCGAAGAACCGTTGCGACTTCATGCTCGTGCAACTTCTCGTGCTCGACGTAGTAGGGATGACAGAGCACACCAAAGTCGTCCCCCCACATGAGCACGCCCGCGCCCAACGAAGTCACGATCGCTTCACTTAAGACCGCGGTACGAAGCGCGCAGGTCCGGTCGCCGTCCCAAACGGGTGGGTAGATCGCGAGGGTGTCACCCTGTGCCGGAGCTCCCCCGGCACTTCGTTCCAGTAGTCCTTCGAGGTGTCGCCACTGGTCGTTGGGAGGCCATACCTCGACGTAGCGAAATCCCGGACGCGTTGGCGGTGCGAATCCTCGCGGAACGCCGTTCACCTGATTGAAACTGATCACATCATCAGGTCGAGCAGCGCGAACGGCGCGAACAAAACTCGCGTAGCCTTCGGAAATCTCGACGACCGAACCATTGGTGTTCAACGGCATCCGGGGGTAACCGTAGGTATCGAGATGGAGTCCGTCGAAGCCAATCGCGTCAAGGGCGCCCCCGTACACGTCGGTCCAATGCGCCTGCCATTCGACGTTTCCGGGGTCCATGATCTGCAGGAGTGTTCCGAGCGACTCCGGCGCGCCGTCGTTGCGGCGCAAGAGCCACGAGGTGTGATCGCTGGCGAACGACCCATCAGACGCACAGACAGGAGCGTACGCTTGCGCGACGGCACCCGTCTCCCGGATGCCCTTCACGAGTTGACGAAGTGCGGAAAGCTCGATGGGGCGATTGAGAGGGTCGTGGTATGACTCGGTCTCGGCGAGGGGCTGGGAGTACCGCTCCATCCAGTCATAGACCTGCACTACGGTGCAGCGGAGCTGTTGGAGCCACGAGAGCACGGCGGCACTGCTCGCCGCGTCAAATGACGTCGCGAAGCCGACTATCGGGTCGTCGCCCAGGAAGGCCCTCACGCTCACGAAATCTTCCGCCAGAATCTCCCCGTCGGATGAACGCGCTTCCACCGCGTGGGTCCCAACAGGAAGGTTCGAAAGAACTGCCGTGTCGTGCGAGATCGTACCGACGTACGTCTTACCAAAAGCAGTTCGTGCGAGGACTTCGGAAGTCCCTACCGGCAGTCCCGCAACGGCGACGTCGCTCCCGAGAACTACCGCGCTCGGCAATGATAGAGAAGGCAGGTCACTCATCCTCCCTCCGAGTGACGATCCCGACGATGAAGCGCCCATCAGCGAATTCCACCGAGTGAGACGCCGCGTTGGAACGAGCGCTGTGAGATCAAGAACACGAGCAAACTCGGAATCGTGGCGATCACCGACGCCGCGAACAACGGTCCCCACTGCGTGGTGTGTTCGCCGATGAAGAAATTCAGCGCGATCGGCAACGTGCGATGAGTTGGAGAATTGATCAACGTGAGCGCGATGACGAACTCTTCCCAGGCGAAGTTGAAGGTGAACATCGCCACGACCGCCAGCGCTGGCACCGACAACGGTGCGATTAGTCGAGTCAACACGCGAATCGTTCGCGCGCCATCAAGGCGGAACGACTCCTCTAGCTCTTTCGGCACCGCCTCGAAGAAACCTCGCAGCAAGAAGATGGAGAACGGCAAGTTCTCACTCGCATAAATGAGGATCAGTCCGAAGAGCGAGTCCGTCAGGTGGAGCTTCAGCACCAAGAGATATTGCGGAATGATCAATTCGACGCTCGGCACCGCCAAAGCCGCGAGGAACGCGTAGAAGATGACTTCCTTGAATCGAAAGTTGTAGCGGGCGAAGGCAAACGCAGCCAGTGACGCCAGTACAACCGTTATCAGCACGGTGCCCAAAGCGACTTCCATGCTGTTGAAGAAATATCGACCGAAACTGTTCTCTGACGACGCTTGCACGTGTTGATCACCGTCGGACGAGTGGGCACCAAGACAGGGTGCGACGTGAGAATGTCGCCCGTCGGCTGAAACGACAGTGACACCATGTACAGCAACGGGAAGATGGAGATGGCGCCGAAGACGCACGCCATCACGAGTCGGGTCTTCTTCCAAGTGCGGATCCCGAAGAGGCCGGGCTGAGAGTCCTTGACACGGTGGCGACGAGATCGCGGTTTGGTCGGGGCGTGCAGTTCGTCCTTGAAGGTGAGACTCATTAGCGCTCACCGCTTCGAAGGACACGAATCTGGAGAATGCTCGAAGCCGACCACGATCACGGCCATGACCGACGCGATTGCCGCGGCATAGCTGAAGGAGAAGAACGTGAAGGCTTGTTGATAGGCGTAGGTGAAGAGCGTCTGCGTTGAGCCATAGGGCCCACCGCTCGTCAAGATGAAGACCTGCGTAAAGACCTGGCTCGCACCGAATGACCAAGATCACGAGGACGAAGACGATCGTCGGGCGGATGTTCGGTATCACCACGTGTCGCCAAACACGCAACTCCTTGGCACCGTCGACACGTCCCGCCTCTACGAGGTCTCGCGGCACCCCGTCAAGCGCTGCGAGGAACATGATGAAGGACCAGCCCACACCTTTCCAGATACTGATGAGCCAAATGACGGCGTTCCCGGTCCAGGTCTGAGCCAGCCAGTCGATGTGCACGGTGTGTCCTGCGAAAAACGAGATGACTGCGTTGGCCACGCCCCCCTGGTCGGCGAAGATATAGGCGAAGATATAGGCGACCACGACCCACGACGTGATGACGGGAATAAATATCAACGCCCGCCAGAAGCCTCGACCTGGCAAGCGATCCGTCAAGAGTGCAGCGGCGAACAGTCCGAGTCCCATTTGGATCGGCACGGTGATAATCAGGAACAGCAATGTATTCCACGCCGCGGTCCGGATCGCGGGGTCTCGGAAGATATGTGAATAGTTGGACCAACCCACGAACGGATTGGCCACGCCAGGGAAAATGTGCCAGTTGTAGAAGCTGATATCGAATTGGCGAAAGATCGGATACGCGATGAAGAGTAGGTACAACGCCGCCGCGGGCGCCAACAACAAGTACGGCGTGGCACTACGAAGCGCACGTCGTCTCCGACGCGAAGCAGCGCCCGGCGGATTGTCCGCCGGGCGCTGTTCGAGAACTACTGAAGCCATTAACTACCCGCGAGGGCGGTGTTCCCCTCCTGCGCTGCTGTCGCGAGACCGGCAGAAACGGTCACGGTGCCGGCCAAGATCTGCTGCAACTCATTGGACCAGTCGCTGTCCAACTGGCTGTAGCCGGGGCTGTTCGCTCGGATTCGCGCGGTCAGTAACTGCTTGGCGAAGACCGCGTAGTAGGGCGTGTCCTTGACCTCTTGAGCGGAGTCAGTCTTGATCGCCGACATATCACCTTGCTTTGCCATCGCCAACTGCGCGAATGGCGAATCAAGGAACTCGGCGAACTTCTCCGCGTCAGCCACGTGGTGTCCAGCCTTGGCGACGACGGTGTCCTCACCACCGACTGTCGAGACCGAACCACCTGCGCCGCTTGGGAACGCCGCGATGCCGTACGAAGGAACGGGATTCAGGCCCGCGTAGGTCGGCACGGCCCATGGCCCGTCGATGTACATCGCGTACTCACCCTTCGGGAATCCCGACTCACCTGATACGGCACTTGCACCGCCCTGGAAGTCACTTCCGATGTCGCCAGCCTTCAAGAGGTTGACGAGCGTCTGCACCGCGGTAATCGTTGCTTGACTGTCAATGTGGCCCGTCGCTTGCGTGTAATTGGCATTGGTGAACGATCCACCCATGCTCCAAACATAGGGCGCGGTGTTCCAGATGTCAGTTCCGTCCACCCCTAAGCCGTACTGCTGCTTCGAAGGAACGGTCAACGTGGCGGCGTCGGCCAGCAACTGGTTGATGGTTGTGGGAGGACCGGAGATCCCTGCCGCCGCGAAGTCCGCTTTATTCCAATAGAGGGCCTGCGTGTTGGTGTCATCCGGGAAGGCGTAGAACTTACCGCCGACCTCAGTCGTCGCCAATGGACCAGGCAGAGACTCCTTGCGAATCGAGGCGAACGCCTTGAGTTTGGTCACGTTCTCGATGATGCCCTCTTGCGCCAACTGGGCCACCCACGCAATGTCCGAACGCATCACGTCAGGTGGATCGCCGGCCGCCGAGGTGGTGATGAATTTGTTCAACAAGTCGGAGTAGGGATAGATCACGGAATTGACCTTGATTCCCGGATTCAACTTTTCGAATCGGGGAATGATGACCTTGGCAATTGTCGATGCTTCCTTGTCCGCCGTGTTGTACGTGCTCCAGAACTGCAATGTGACCGTCTTCTGTTTTGACGCGGCCGAAGCAGCGCCATTCGCGCCCACGCCGACAATCGCCCCACCGCCGATCATCGCCATACACGCGACGATGAGCGGCGCCCGGCTCAACGTTCGCTTTCCTAACGAATACTTCTGACTCATTGTTTTTCTCCTGTTGTCTAATCAATTGGGCCACTTGGCCACGTTTTCAATCGATGCTTCGTACTCCTGTGGACCCTTCGGCCCCGCCTTTACCGCTCTCCCCCCTCACCTTCCTGATCCTCAGACCTCGTTGGCGACCTTCCCCAACGTGCGATTACTTTCTCGAGCCACGCCCCGCGGTCGCTCATGACCGGTCCCTGACTTCGCTTGCCTGATTTGCCACGTCAACTTGCGCGGAGTCGCCCAACAGACCTTCGGCGCGATCGATGGCCGTCTTCAAGACGACGTACATCGCGTAGGACCACGTCAGATCCTTCGCGGGCGGACCCCACCGTTCGACCCACTCTTGGTAGTGCTTCGGATCACGACGTTCACCACCGAACTGCTCTCCCAGGTGGCCGTCAGCGTCGAAGTGCGAAGCCACCCATCCCAAGCAGCGCTTTGCGCCATCCAGATTGCCAATCGTGACGTAGTGCCATCCCAACGAAGCGGTCAAGACCGGCCACGCACCGCTTCCGAAGTACACGTCAGATGCGTAGCGGCGGATTCCGCCATTGAGCGTCAAACGATCCTCGATAGCGGCGATCGTTCGTATGAAGTTCACGTCGTCGGCGTCGACGACACCGAAGGGCGTGAGGAGCCAGAGTTCGCTTCCGTCGACGCCACTATTCTCGCTCGACTTCGCGTATAGACCATGCCGTTGCGCTTCGCGGCTGAGCCGTTCCCTCACTGCATCCGCGCTGGCTTGATGTCCGGCGTCATCGAGCAGACCCGCCGCGGTGACGAGTCCGCCGTAGACACTCGCGAGCGTGGAGGTGTGCACAGCAGTGCCACTCTCCTCCCACACGTCATAGCAAGGACTGAGGGAGAACGTCGCGAGGTAGCGGGCCGCCCTGGCCACGGCAGCTTCGCAACTCACCTGGGATGCGTTGCTCGTTCGTGGCGTGAAGGTGCTGGCCGAGTGACCATAGCCACGTTCCGTAGCCGTCGATTTGAAAGTTCGGCGAATCATCGATGACCGCGGTCCCGTCGAGCGCGAATCGGGCCGGCGGCATGATCGACGGGTCGAGTGCTTCACCTCGGGTCATCCGTTCGATGACGTCATCCATGATTCCACTAATGCCACCTATTGCTTCGTTGACCGACGAGTGATAACGGGCCGACGCCTCATGCTCGCCCGCTCGGTCGAGGGCGAAAGCACTGAAGGAGCCGTCGCGCAGCCAACAAAAGTGATACTGGGCGAAGTCAGGCGACGCAATGAACGCACCATTCGCGGACTGGTTCTTCAGGATTGCCGCGACGCTTGCGCGATAGAGCGCGTTCAGCCGACTTTCGTCGATACGGTCGCCCGACGCTCCTGTATTTGAAGGATCAACACTCGCTGAGGTCATGCGGTAATCCGATGCCAGATGGCGTTGCTCTTCTCATCTGAGTTGGGAAGGCTGAACGATTCACGAAGTACTGCGTCGCGGCCCCCACGGCCCAGGCCTCGTCACCCCACTGCTGCACTTTCACCTCGACCTGGCGACCGAGGTTCCCGAACGTCTGTTCACGGACCGCCGCAATGATGGGATTGATGAAGGTCGCCCCAAGCTCGGTACCTTCGCCACAGATAATCAGCAATTCGGGATCGAGCAAGGTCATCATGTTGGCGACCGCCAGGCCGAGCCGTCGACCCGCACCCTCGACCACGCTCCGCGCTGCGTCGTCACCGTCATGAACTAAGCCAACGAGCTCTTGGCGGTTTACGTCTCGACCCAATCGCTCGCCGACTGCGCGACACAAGGCACCTTCGCCCACTACGGCTTCCAGGCAACCGAATCGTCCGCACTCGCATTTGGCGCCGCCGGGTTCGATGATTATGTGGCCGAACTCACCCGCAGCACCATTGGCGCCGCGATAAAGCGAACGATCGATGACGACGCCGAGTCCGATGCCGCGTCCGACACTCAATGTGACGAAGTCACGAGCGTCGGGCGCATCACCGGCCCACTTCTCTGCAACGGCGAGCGTATTCACGTCATTGTCGACCCACACCGGGAGTCCCAGTCGCTTGCGGAGGGGGCCTGCTGAGGTCGACGTCGCGCCACCAGAGCAAGTGCGAGAAGTTGCAGATGCCACGGTCCGTGTCGATGATGCCTGGGAGACCAACACCGACACCGAGCACTTTCGTTGGTGGTATGGCCGCGTCACGCAGTACGCGCAACGTTGCCTGTTCGATGGCGAGGAGAGCGGCGCCGGGGTTGCCGACCAGTGATGCATTTGTTTCACGACTGGCCACAATCTGAGCGTCCAGGTCACAGACCACCGTGGTGAGTCCGTCCGCGCGCAACTTGATGCCCACCACGTAGCCCGCCTTCGGGTCGATGCTCAAAAGGACCGGAGGGCGTCCGCCGCTCGAAGGGGCCATGGAGACTTCGTTGAAAATGCCTCGCTGAATCAGCTTGTCCACGATGGTCGATACGGTCGGTGCGCTGAGGCGGCTCTGACGCGCGAGGTCGGCCCGCGAAACGGTGCCGGCCCGGCGGACGAGCTCGATGAGAAGGCTCACGTTGAGATCTCGTAGCAGTGACCGGGAGCCACGCCGCGTGGTGTAGCCAGCGGCGGGCTCCCGTTGGTCACCCGCGTTGGGAACCTCGCGAGAGGAACGCTCGGGTTGGGGTTGAGCGTCGAGCTGTTTGCGAGTCATGCTCCTCCATCAGCCAGCACGATTAGGTGCGACGGCACTTACTTACTTCATTGAACATACTAAGTAAAAGCGAAACCGACGTCAAGCAGAATTTACGAAAATGCTGTGCTTCGATGTCCCCTCGTGTTACCTGATCACTGGATATTTCTATGGTGGGGTCGCCAATAGGGCTTCTAAATTTTCTGTCGAGTAATTGAGTGCATTGCGGCAGCCAAAAATGGCATCCGATAGATTTGACCCATCATCCCTTGCAAATCCCATTATCGCGCGAGCACCTGCCGCCGGGAAGTCGTCCAAATGATTAGCGTTACGGCACTGTGAGCACAACCGGGGATCTACTCGACGGACGTTACCGACTCGGTCAACTCCTCGGACGAGGCGGGATGTCGGACGTCTTTCGGGCAACCGATGAGGTCTATGGCACCGAAGTTGCCATAAAGATCGTCCGTTCTCCTGACGCTGAATACGCCCGGCGTTCCGCACTCGAAGCTCAAGCCCTCCGTGGATTTCAGTACCCGGGACTGGTGCAACTTCTCGAAACCGGAGTGAGCGGCGACATGACGTACCTCGTCATGGAGTTCGTCGACGGCGAGAGCCTCGCGACGAAAATCCAGCGAGGTTACCTGTCAACCGGAGAGACTGCCGACATCGGCGCCGCGCTCGCCGGCGCCTTGGCGTATGTGCACGCGCAGGGTGTGGTGCACCGTGACGTGAAGCCAGCCAACATCCTGATCGACGCCGAAGGTCACGCTCGCCTCGCCGACTTCGGCATCGCACGACTCGTCGACACGTCGTCGGTAACCCTCACCGGGACGATGATCGGCACCGCGACCTACATGGCACCGGAACAGATCGAGGACCACGCCGTGGGACCGAGCGCCGACGTGTGGTCTCTGGGCATCGTGTTGCTCGAGAGCCTCACCGGTGAACGCGTGTATGTGGGCACACCGAGTGAAGTCATTGCGCGGCGCCTCGCCGGACCGGTGACCTTGCCCGAGGGGCTTCCGGTTCCGTGGCGCCTGTTGTTCTCTGGCATGCTCGCGCTGGAACCCGACGCTAGATTGAGCGCCTCCGAAGTACAGGCGATGCTCTCCACGCCGGCGTTTCGGACACCGTGGGATCCAACGGCATCGTTGAGTGACATCACCACGATCACCGGCAGTCCTTCGAGACGCGACGACGCCGACGAGACCAGGGTCCGTCCCCCGGGCGTGTCCATCATGTCTCGACAACGCACTCCCAACGTCGTGAACGTCCGTCGCGGCTGGCGTTTACTCGCCATAGCGGCGGTCCTGATCGCCGCGGGAGCCATACTGGCCGTGGTACTAGGAGTCAACGCTCATACGCCGCCGACCACGACGACGACCTCGACGACGTCGACCACGACCACTACGACAACGACGTTGCCATCACCCTCACACGCCCTCACGTCGTTCATCAATGACGTCGTCGCGGGACAAAGCGCGAAACTCATTGGTCCCCAGGTCGGTCAGGCCCTCTCGATGGGTGCACAGCAAGCCGTGGTCGACGCCAACAATGGCAACGCGGACCTCGCGGCGACGGACCTCCAGCAGGTTGCCACCACGATTGCGACGGGCGTAAGCGGCGGCTACATCGCCAAGGCCAACGGCGTTCTCCTCCAAAAGGACCTCACGACCTTGGCCAAGGCTCTCGGCCTCGGCGCAGCGGCGACGCCTTCCTCCACCACCACGTCGACCTCGACCACGACGACCATCGCGAACGGCAATGGAAACGGCCCCGGTAACGGGAACGGTCCCGGCAACGGATTTGGCCCGGGCAACTGACATCTCTAGGCTTTGACTGAGGTCGAGCGCAGCCCGATCATCGCCGTCGCGGAAGGTCGGTCATGACAAGTTCACGCTCGTTGGCATCGCAGCCATGAGTGACTACCCCGCTGATCTCGCCGCCGACGTGGAGACCGTCAGCGGCGTGTCCCTGACCATTCGCCCAATTCGACCGGACGACGCTGGCCTTCTCAACACCTTTCACCAACGGCTGTCGTCCCAATCGATCTACAAGCGATATTTCTCGCTTCACCCCGTGCTCTCCGAAGCTGAACTTCGACACCTCACTGAGGTCGACTACGTGACGCGCTTCGCGTTCGTCGTGGAACACCACGACGAACTTATCGGGGTGGGTCGATTCGACCGAATCCCTGACTCCAACGACGCCGAGGTCGCCTTCATCGTGTCCGATGAATATCATCACCTGGGCATTGGCCTCATGCTCCTGCACCGGTTGGCCGACGTGGCGTGGTCCCTCGGGATTACGAGGTTCTGCGCGGAGACCCAGGCGGACAATCGAAGCATGATGGGGGTCTTCTCGGCATCGGGGTTTGTCGTGCGCGCGCGAATGGACGATGAGATCATCTCGGCAAGCTTCTCAATCGAACCAACAGACGCCAGTCGAGCGAGTTGGGCCCAACACGTTCGCATCCCTCACGAGGTAGACAGTGGAGAGGAGATGAAGTGACGAAGTTGGTAATGAACGCCCACGTCGACGACGTTGGGCACGAAGAACCGGGACACCCCGAGCGTCCGGACCGTCTCACCGCGACGTTGGCGGGGGTGCGCGACTTGCACCTGGGCGACGACCTGATCCACGTGGCTCCCTACAAGGCCACTCGAGCCGAACTCGCGCGCGTGCACGAAGGTGCCTATCTCGACGAGTTGGGCGCCTTTTGCTACGAAGGCGGGGGCAACATCGATGAGGACACCTACGCCACCTTTGAGTCGTGGTCCATCGCGCAGTACGCCGCCGGGGCGGGCATCGCGGTGATCGACCAGCTGCGCCAGAGCGAGGACGCGATCGGCTTCGTCGCCGCGCGTCCTCCAGGCCATCACGCCCTGCGCGACCGTGCCATGGGATTCTGTCTCCTCAACAACGTGGCCGTCGCCGCCGCCGCGTTGACCGCTCAAGGCGAGCGCGTCGCCATCGTCGACTGGGACGTGCATCACGGCAACGGGACCCAGGCGATCTTCTGGAACGACCCCAACGTGCTCTACGTCTCCACTCATCAGTGGCCGCTCTATCCAGGAAGCGGCGGCCCGCGAGAGATCGGCGGCGTGGACGCACTCGGTCAAACCGTCAACATCCCACTGCCGGCCGGCGCGACCGGCGACGTCATCCGCCGAGCGTTCGACGACATCGCCGCGCCAGTCCTCGACGCGTTCGACCCGACGTGGGTTCTCGTCTCGGCCGGTTTCGACGGACATCGCGACGATCCAATCGCCGACCTCGCCCTCTCCAGCGGCGACTTCGCGCACCTCGCGGCGTCCGTCGCGTCCTTCGCACGAACGAGCCGGATGGCGCTCTTCCTCGAAGGTGGTTACAACCTGGAGGCCCTGCGCAACTCGGTGGGTGCGACACTCGCGTCGCTACTCGGTCACGAGCACCAGGGCGAGGCGTCGACCAACGGCGGCGCGGGGAACGATCTGATCGAACGGACCCAGAGCGAGCGCGACATCGCGCTGCGACAGGCCTACGAGGTGCAGGAAGCGGGAGGTGATTCGTGACGAAGACGCCACAGGTGATCGCGGTGGGTTTCGACGGCTCGGCGCCCTCGGAGTTGGCCGTCACATGGGCGATGGACTTCGCCCGGCGGATCGACGCCGACGTGGTCTTGGTCCACGCCGTGGGCATACTCGAACACATGGCGCACGAGGCCGTCACCGAGCAGTTCGCCGGCACCGTCCACGCGCTGGCGACGAAGACCGGATTCGATGAGAGCCGTCTGCGTTGGCACGTCGACAACGGTGATGCCTGCTCGGTGATGCTTCGCGCCGGACAAGAACCGCTCGCGGCCACCTTGCTCGTCGTGGGTTCGCGCGGCCACGGAGCGCACGCCGGTCATATGTTGGGCAGCACCAGTCTTCAATTGGCCGAGCGCTCGACGCTGCCCCTGGTCATCATTCCGGCCGGCGCGGTGCTCACCAGCTGAGGTTACGATTGGCGCCGGCACGAAGGCGAACAGGGCGACACTTCGATACGCTGCATCGATGATCGTCTTTCTTCACGGCGTCCCCGAGACTTCAGCCCTATGGGACAAGGTTCGCGCCCAGTTCGATCGAGAGACGGTCGCTCTCTCGATGCCGGGTTTCGGCTGTGCGCGCCCCGACGGATTCAGCGCCACCAAGGATGCGTACGCGCAGTGGTTGATCGACGAACTCGAGACGTTCGACGAACCGGTCGATCTCGTGGGCCACGACTGGGGCGCCCTGCTCACGTATCGCGTGGCGTCAACGCGCGGCGACCTCCTGCGATCGTGGACCGCTGACGTGGCCAACGGCGCCCACCCCGACGTCCGTTGGCATCAATTCGCCCGCGTCTGGCAGACACCGGGTGAGGGCGAGGCCTATTTCGCCGCCATCCACGAACTCCCCGTCGAGTCCATGGCCGAGGCGTACGAGGGATATCACCTCGACCACGAGGACGCCCTGACGCTCGCGAAATGGTCCGATGACACGATGGGACGTTGCATCCTCGACCTCTATCGTTCAGCCGTACCCAACATCTTCGCGACGTGGGGCGCCGAGTTCGGACCAACGGCCGCCCCTGGATTGGTGCTGCACGCCGAGCTCGATCCCTTCGGCGATGAAAGGATGTCCGAGGAGGTCGCCACGACCTTCAACGCCCGTCAGGCGACGATTCCCAACGCCGGACACTGGTGGGCCCTCGAAGCACCACAGGAGTCAGCGGCCGTCATCCGCACGTTCGTCGACTCCCTGTAGTTCGACGCGCCGCCCACCGGGGCGCGTTCGAAACACTGCCGTCAGTGCCCGCGTTGGGCGAGGACGAACGCCACGGCGAGCGCCATCATCGCGAACGACAAAGCCCGCAGGGCGCGCTCGGAGGGCACCAGAAGGAAATCGCGGTCGATCGGACGCACGGTTCCGTCGGCGAACCGGATCTCGCCGTCGACCGAGGTCACGCGCCGGCGGATCGCCCGCACCGGACTGGACAGGTTTCGCTGGGCCGCGGACGACAACGCCGCGAAGAGCGCCAGGACCACGGCGGACCAGGAGAGCGACGACGATTGGGCGTAGGCCGAGGTCAACACGGGAAAGGCTCCCCACGCGACGGCGAAGCCGAGGTCGGTATGGACCATTCCCCCGAACAGTTCCAAGTCGTACGCGAGGACGAAGAACGCACCGATGACGATGAAGACGAGCAGGCCGGCGCCGACTCGCGAGACGCCGTAGACGCCGAGCGCCACGGCGCCGGCGAGGCCCACGGTTGCCGCGCCGATCAGCAGCCACGATGGTAACTCGGTGCCGAGTGGCCGTCCACGTAATTCGTCGAGCGCGTGCGCCGCGATGCCGACCGCGAGGAAGAACGCCACGAGTGTCGCGACCAGCGTCGTCCAATTGACGTGTCGCACCACCATCGCTCCGAGCACCACGTACGAGAGGTGCCACAACGTGTAGGGCGGATGGAGCACGGCACGTAGGTCGCGCCACGTGCTGCGTCGGCCGGTCGCGTAGAACGCCGGACCTTCGACGCTCTTAGCCACCGTGTCCCTTGACGGCCCACATCACGATTCCCCCGCCCACGGACATTGGTTGCACGTGCACGTCGCGCATACCCGCCGCCTCCCAGTAGCCGACGGTCGCGTCGACCGGGTGTCGCCGATAATGACCCTCAATGTTGGGACCGAGGAACCGGCCCACGTCGTACCACTCCTTGCCACCAAGGAGCAGTCCACCGAGAGGCAGGACCATCCTGGTGTAGCACCACCACAACGGGTACCAGGCTCCCGACGGTACGAAGAACTCCATACCAGCGAGCACGCCGCCCGGTTTCAGGACGCGGGCCAGTTCGGCGAGGGTCGCCGCGGGATCACTGACGTAGCGAAGCAGATAGGTGAACGAGACGGCGTCGAACGTGTCGTCGGCGAAGGGCAGGTCCTCGGCACGTCCTTGCACGAGGCGCACCCCGGCGTGTGAACCCTTGGCGAGCTTCTGGCGGGCTCCCTCGAGCATGCGCGCGTTCAGATCGATGCCGGTGATCTCCGCGCCGGTCGCCGCGCGTAGCGCCAGCGCCACGCCGGCGGTGCCCGTGGCGACGTCGAGCACCAGGTCACCGGGACCGGCGACGATCTTGTCGACGACCGCACGTCGCCATCGTCGATCCTGACCCATCGAGAGCAGATAGCCCAACGCGTCATAGCGCCTCGGTAGTCCGTTGAACAGTTCCGTGGCGAACCGATTGGGGTCTGCACCTAAGCCTTGTGACATCACCATCCTCTTCTTCTAACGCAGGTTACGCCTTGGTATTACGTCACCAGACGCGCCGCGGATGCGTTTGCGGGTCCCAGTTCGAGTCAAAGGATGGGGCGCGAACGTCGGATACGTCGACGCGTGTCGAATTCAACGACGTTCCATGGGAACTCTCGCAGCGATCTCGGGAGATAGCGGTTGACGAGTCGCGCGGCTTTCGTGCACCGTTCGAATTTGGACTGCTGGCGCGGTGACCACTCCAGACCCAACTGGTGACGGAATGGCTCCGGGAGGAATCCGTTCGTTAAGAACAGGTGGGTCGGTCCCAGGATGCGGGCGAACGGGCGCGGGAGGAACGACAGCGACGCCAGGCCGAGAAGGAATTCACGAGTGACGTCATCGACACCGATGTTCCGTATCGCGTCGTTCCAGTAGGCATCAAAAGCCGCCTGGTCAGTTGGCCACATCGCCGCGGGCACTTGGAGCGTCGTCGCGAATCGTGCACAGTGCCGGAGCACCATCGACCGCTCCGTATCGTCGGGGACCCCTCGAAAGAAGCCGATCGCGTCGAGGGAACCTCGGTACATGCACGCCGCGACCCAGAGCTGCAGTTCGGGATCGAAGGCGTCGTACGCGACCACGTCGCCGTCGCCGGACTTCACGCGACGGTGCTGTGCATTGACTTCGGCCCGAAGGACCTCGCGCTCGTGGTCCGAACCGAAGAGGGCGATCATTATGTAGCCCAGCGTGGTCCTCGTCCGCTTGATTGGATGCTTCGCGAGCGAACCACTCGGAACCTTGCTCTCGGCGACGGCGTGGCCGATCGGGAGCCGAGAGAGTTGCATGATGACGTTGGCGCCGGCCGGAGCGAGTGCGAGACCGCTCAACATCCGGCGCCGAAGGTCATACTCCTCGGGACTCGAGTGCGACGCCGACGCACGGCGCGGTTGCTCGGACAACGTTCGACCACCTCTCGTGTCGTTCATGTCAGCGTATCGGTGGGGCGATGTGTTCACCGACGCCACGACGTACGTCGGCAGCGTCGTGTGGGCGTGCATTCAACGCCAAGGCGGTACTCTCGGGAGAAGGAATCGTCGCTCTGCGCCAGAAAGTCGGCACCACGCTCGTGAACGTCGTACCAACATCACTGCTCACCGACCGCTACGAACTCAGCATGCTCGACGGAGCGCTGACGTCTGGGATCATCGACGCGCGCGCCACCTTCGAAGTCTTCACCCGATCGCTGCCGAACGGCTATCGCTACGGCGTCCTCGCGGGGACCGGGCGACTGCTCGACGAGCTCGCGTCGTTCCGATTCGACGAGACCAACATCGAGTGGCTGCTCGAGAAACGGATCGTCAGTGCGGCGCTCGCTGAGTATCTCGCTGACTACCGCTTTGAGGGCGACATCATGGGGTACCTCGAAGGCGAGGTGTTCACCTCGCTCTCGCCCGTCTTGCGAGTCGAGGGACGATTCGCCGACATCGTGCTCGAGACGCTGGCACTCTCGATCCTCAACTTCGACTCGGGTGTCGCGACCAAGGCGATGCGCGTCGTTCGAGCGGCCGAGGGACGCCGACTGATCGAGATGGGCTCACGACGAACGAACGAACGAGCCGCCGTCGCCGCGGCTCGCGCGTCGTACATTGCCGGTTTTGACGCGACGAGCAATTTGGCCGCCGGCATGCTCTACGACATCCCGACGGCCGGGACCGCCGCCCACGCCTTCGTCCTCGCGCACGAGAGTGAACGCGGGGCCTTCGAGGCGCAGGTCGCGACACAAGGTCCCGCGACGACGTTGCTCGTGGACACCTTCGACACCGAGGCCGGCACGGAGTTGGCCGTGGACGTCGCGGGTCCGGACCTCGGAGCGATACGCATCGATTCTGGCGTGATCGCCGACGCCGCGATGCGCTCGCGAAAACTGCTCGACCAACGCGGCGCGACGAATGTCAAGATCACGTTGACTGGCGACCTCGACGAGTTCGCCATCGCGGACCTCCTGGCCCGCGCTATACCGGTCGACACCTTTGGCGTCGGAACCAAGCTCGTCAGCGGCTATTCACCGCCGGGCTTCGTCTTCAAATTGGTAGCCATCGAGAGCGGATCGGCGATGCGATCGGTCGCAAAACGTTCCCTCGGAAAGTTGTCGACCGGCGGGGCGAAGACGGCGTACCGGCTCTTCGACGAGCGCGTCGCCGTCACGGAACTGATGATGCCTGAGAGGAGCGACGCACCGATACCGTCGGGGAGCCGCCGCCTCACGCACGAACTGGTTCGCGGCGGGGTCCCCGTGGTCGAGACCTCAGTGCACTCGGCTCGTGCCCGCGCCACCAGCGCGGTAAACGAACTCCGCGCCGAAGCCTTCACTCTGGCCGAAGGGGTACCGGCGCTCGCGTCCGAGGTGATCCCAGAGATCGAGTCGTAACGAATGCTCACCCACGACGATCGGGACACTCATCACACGGGTCGGGCGATCATCGTCGTCGATCCTCAGCCCGACTTCTTCGAGGGCGGACCGCTCCCGATCGATGGAGCGACCGCCACTGCTGCGCGCATTCGTGAATTCCTTGACGCACACGGGGATTCGTTCGACCTTGCGGTCGTCACCCAGGACTGGCACGTGGCCCCCGGCGAACATTGGAGTACCACACCCGACTTCATGACGACGTGGCCCGTGCACTGCGCTGCCGACTCTGCCGGCGCTGCGATTCATCAGCATTTGGTCGATGTCGACTGGGACGTCGTGATCCACAAAGGCGCTCACGAGGGTGCGTACTCCGGATTCGAGGGGCAGGACCCCGACGGAACGAAACTCGCCACCATCCTCGCCAATCGCGGCGTGCGAGACGTCACGGTGGTTGGCTTCGCCACCGACCACTGCGTGAAGGCCACCGCACTCGATGCCCGAGAGCTCGGCTTCGATGTCACGGTGTTGCTCGATCTCTGCGCCGGTGTGACGCCCGAGACGACGCAAGCAGCGACCGCCGCGATGGGCGCGGCGGGTATCACCCTCGTGCCTTCTAACCAACGCTGAATCAGTAGGGCCTAGGGGAGCGATTCGATAAGGCGGGCGAGGTCTTCGCGGCGGTAGCCGTGGGTCCGGGCGAAGTCGATGAGATCTCGGGCCCGCGCGACCAAGGCGCCACTGTCGGGGGAACCCGACACCGTGATGCCTCTGCCCCGACGAAATTCGAGCAGTCCTTCATCGCGGAGGATCCGTAATGCCCGCAACACCGTGTTGGCGTTGACGTTGAGAACCGCGGCGAGGTCCCGGGCCGGAGGGAGTCGTTCGCCGCGCGCGGCCTCGCCGTTGGCGATCGCTTTGCGGATCTCAGCGGCGACTTGATCGTGGAGTGCGAGCGGTTCTTCGGGGTGTAACTTGACACTCAACATGGTGCTAGATAGAGTAGCACCAAAGAGCAGCGCGGACCGAGCGAAAGACAGAACGATGACCTTACTTATCAATGAGTTCGAACGGGAGCTTCCAGCAACCGAGCGCTGGCGAGATCGAGCGACTGCGCGTTGCAGAACAGTTACTCATCGAAGAGGCCCGCCGCCGCCAGCGTCGCCGCCAGCGATTCATCGCCGTACTCATCACCGCCGTCGTCGTGGGCGCGGGTATCGCCTACGGCGTGTCGAGCGGCGCCCCACACAAGCCATCACGCTCCATCCCGATCGACCCTGTTGCCCTGACCTCCTATCCGACCTGTGTCGCTCGCAACCTGCACGCGTCCTTCTACGGCCAGCCCAACGGAGCGGCGGGGACGATCTACTACACGCTCAAGGTGGTCAACGTGGGGTCGCAGTGCACCTTGGCGCCACTGGTCGTGCGGGGCTTCAACTCCTCGACGTCGGCGTACGTCGGTCCATGGTCGAGGGTCTATCGAACGAGCCAGACGAAGACGTCACTCGCGTCAGGTCACCCGGCGTACGTGCCCGTCGGTGTCGCCGACACGGCGAACTATCCGGGGTCGCTGTGCCACGCCGCGAGCATCAACGCGCTGCGCGTCGCGATCGCCGGAAACCGCTCCGTCGTTGGCACGCTCGCGCTTCGAACGACGGTGTGCACGTCGACGCAGAGCCTGCACACGCAGTCAGCATCGCTGAATCCGAACTTCTAGGTTCGCCGCCGCTAGGTCGTGCGTCGACCGGCGGAGACGAGGATCTGTCGAGCGTGACGGAGTAACGGTTCGTCGATCATCCGTCCCTCATAGGAGAAGACGCCGCGCTCGTTGGTCGCCGCATTGATCACGCCGCTCGCCCACGCGATTTCGTCGTCAGTCGGACGATACGCAGCGCGCACGACGTCAACCTGGGTCGGATGGATACACGCGGTCGCGCAGAACCCGGAGGCGGCACCGTCGTGCGCTTCCGATCGGAGTCCTTCCAGGTCGCCGAGGTCGAGGTGTATGGCGTCGATGGCGGCGCGACCGTAGGCCCGCGCCGCCAAGAGCACCCGGGAGCGGGCGTGCGTCGCGACCGAGCGGTATCGCCCGTCCTCGCTCCGACTGGAGCGACCACCGAGGGAGGCGACGAGATCTTCGGCGCCCCACATGAGCGCCACCGTGGTGGACGCCGCCGCGATGCTCGTGGCTTCGAGCACGCCACGGGCCGTCTCGCACAGCGCGATGACGGAGCGTGCGCCGAGAGCCTTCACGTCGTCAGCGCTCTCGGTCTTGGCCAACATAACTGTTGTATACGGCATGTCGGCGAGCGCGTCCATGTCCAACGAGAAGTCCTCGGATCCGACGGGGTTGACCCGCACGATCGTGCGTTGGGGATCGAGGAGCATCGCCCGCATCGCTTCTCGTGCGCCTGGACGATCGTGTGGACTGACGCCGTCTTCGAGATCGAGGATGACCATATCGGCCGCTTTCGCCGCCTTTTCATACCTGTCGGGCCGATCGGCCGGGCAGAAGAGCAGTGCCGGCCCAGTGGGCAACCACGTCATGGTGCTGTTATCGGCTTCAGTCGCACGAGTGTCGAGCGTGTCGCGATCGCGACGATGTCGCCCTCCTGGTTCCTCGCGGTGTGTTCAAAGGTCACGATGCCCTCGCCGGGGCGACTCTTCGACTCGCGCTTCTCCACTACCACCGTCTGCGCGTAGAGGGTGTCGCCGTGAAAGACCGGCTTGGGGAATCGCACGTCATGGAATCCGAGGTTCGCCACGATGGTTCCCTGCGTCAGCTGCGCGACGGACAGACCGACCAACGTCGAGAGCGTGAAGAGGCTATTGACGAGCCGCGCGCCAAATGGTTGGCCACTCGCCCACGCTTCGTCGAGGTGCAGCGCCTGGGGATTCATGGTGAGCGTGGAGAACAAGATGTTGTCGGCTTCGCTGACCGTGCGCCCGGGCGAGTGCTTGTAGACAGTCTCGAGCTCGAGCTCCTCGAACCACAGGCCCCGCTGTTCGATGACGGGCAGTTCCTCTTCGCTCATATCGCCAACCTCATCGTCGGTCCCGTCGCGGCGCGCACTTCGTCAACGGTGACGCCCGGCGCCGTCTCGCGCAGTATCAACCCGTCCTCGTCGATGTCGATCACCGCGAGATCGGTGATGATCCGATTGACGCATCGTTTCCCCGTCAGCGGGAGTGAGCATTCGTCGACGATCTTGTGCTCACCATCCTTGGTCACGTGCTCCATCATGACGATCACCCGTTTGGCGCCGTGCACGAGGTCCATCGCTCCCCCCATGCCCTTCACGGTCTTGCCGGGCACGATCCAGTTGGCGAGGTCGCCGAACTGCGACACCTCCATCGCACCCAGTACCGCGACGTCGATGTGGCCACCGCGGATCATGGCGAAGGACGCGGCCGAGTCGAAGAACGACGCTCCGGGCAGTACGGTGACCGTCTCCTTACCGGCGTTGATGAGGTCGGGATCGACGTGCTCGTCATCGGGATAGGGACCGACGCCAAGGATGCCGTTCTCGGAATGAAGTACGACGGTGATCCCCTCGCGCAAGTAGTTCGGGACCAACGTCGGCATGCCGATGCCCAAGTTCACGTAGTCGCCATCCTTCATCTCCGCCGCGACACGCGACGCGAGTTCCTCTCGGGTCAGCGTCATCAGTGCCCTCCTGCCGTGTTCTTCGCCATCACGTCACCAATCGCCTTCTCGTCGCGCACGGTGCGACGCTCGATTCGTTTCTCGGGATTGGCGACGACGATTCGTTGCACGAAGATTCCCGGCGTGTGGATCGTCGCTGGCGCCAGTTCGCCCGGTTCGACGAGTTCCTCGACTTCGGCAATCGTGATTCGTCCGGCCTGCGCGCAGAGCGGATTGAAGTTCTGTGCGGACTTCTCGTAGATGAGGTTGCCGTGTCGGTCACCGACCCGGGCGTGGACGAGGGCGAAGTCGCAGGTGATGGCCCGCTCGAGCACGTACTCGATGCCATCGAAGACGCGGATCTCCTTCGCATCCGAGGCCAGGGCAATCGTGCCGTCGCTCGCGTAACGAAGGGGTAGTCCGCCATCAGCGACCAGCGTGCCCACTCCGGCGGGCGTGTAGAAGGCGGTGATGCCCGCCCCTCCTGCGCGTAGACGTTCGGCGAGTGTCCCCTGGGGCACCAGTTCCACCTCTAACTCACCCGAGAGATACTGCCGGGCGAACTCCTTGTTCTCCCCCACGTAGGAACCGGTGGTGCGCGATATTCGCTTCTCGCGCAGCAACATCCCGAGACCGAAGTCATCGACGCCACAATTATTTGAGACGGTCTTGAGGTCGCTGACGCCCAGAGCAAGGACTGCCTCGATGAGCAGGAAGGAAGTCCGGATAGGCCAAAACCCCCTACCGCCAATGACGCACCATTGCCGATGTCGGCGACTGCCTCGGACGCATTTGCGTACACCTTGTCCATCACGTCACCACTCTTCCCGTTTCGCCGTCTCCGCCTGATGGCGCACGCGCTCGCCTGGAGTGGCTCGTCGCCACCTCGAGCCTGATCCGCCACCACCCGTGCCACGACTTCGTCAACGACCACGGAATCGCCCTCTCGCACCAGAATATCGACGGTGCCGTCGCGAGGTGCGCGAAGCACGTGCTCCATCTTCATCGCCGTGACGACCACGAGCGCCTCGCCCTCCGCGACGACCTGCCCCGACGTCGCGTGCACGCGCAAGACGGTGCCGGGCATCGGACTTCGTACGTCGTTGCCCGTCGCCGATCGCCCCGACGCGCCGACGCGCGCTGTCACCTTCGACGAGCGGCCATGTCTCGCCATCGACGCAGACCCAGGTCGTGCGTCCGTCGACGACGTGCCAACCGTGATGGGATTCCCCATCCACGCTGAACGTCACCTCGCCACCACGGTTCGACGTCACCCTGACGTCGATATCGACGCCGTCGACTGCGACGCGAACCTCGTCATCGGTTCCGAGCACGCTGACCGCGACCGTGCCTCGGTCGAGGCGTGGCACGATCAACGTCAAGGGTTGGCGGCGACCACCAAGTCGCCAACCGTGCATGACGTCCCAAGGATCACGCACGTT
This sequence comes from uncultured Acidimicrobiaceae bacterium, assembly GCA_963804305.1. GTDB lineage: Bacteria > Actinomycetota > Acidimicrobiia > Acidimicrobiales > RAAP-2 > RAAP-2. The sequence continues at coordinate 331,101 of CAWDPR010000004.1, forward strand.
CGATGATGGCGTCAGTCGCTCGAGCCACGACACGGCGTAGAGCGCCAGGACCGCGTTCGAAGGCGCGGGTGACACCAGTGAATCGATGTCGCGTTCGATCAGACCGGTGTCGAGGTCGCCACGCACTACGTCATCGACGTCGAGGAGTCGGCGCAGGAAGTCCACATTGGTGCCGATGCCGAGGATCGCCGTGTCGCCGAGGGCACCGTGAAGGCGCCGGAGGGCACTCGACCGATCTGGTCCCCACGCCACCACTTTGGCGAGCAATGGATCGTACTGCGTCGCGACGTCCGCGCCTTCGAGCAGTCCGCTGTCGACGCGTATCCCTTCGCCCGTGGGTTCGTGGACCTTGAGGAGTCGTCCGCTCGTGGGAAGGAACCCTCGCGCCGGGCTCTCTGCGTAGACCCGCGCTTCGATCGCGTGACCGCCAGTGCGAGCCGTGAGCACGTCATCACCGAGCGGCATCCCCGACGCTACGAGGAGCTGCTGTTCGACGAGGTCCAGTCCGGTCACCATCTCGGTGACGGGGTGCTCGACCTGCAGTCTCGTATTCATCTCCATGAAGAAGAACTCGTCGGGCCGACGCGACGAGACGATGAACTCGACCGTGCCCACGCCGCTGTACTCGACGCTTCGAGCGGCGTCGATGGCTGAAGCGCAAAGTCGCTGTCGCGTCGCCTCGTCCAACAGGGGCGACGGCGATTCTTCGATGACCTTCTGGTGTCGTCGTTGCAGCGAGCACTCACGCTCACCCAAATGCACGATCGTGCCGTATCGATCACCGAGTACCTGGACCTCGATGTGCCGTGGGTTATCGAGGAAGCGCTCGAGGAAGAGCGTGTCGTCGCCGAACGACGCGAGCGCTTCGCGGCGCGCACCCACGAGTGCGTCCGCCAAGTCGTCGGGTCCGTCGACGCGACGCATGCCCTTCCCACCGCCCCCGGCGGAGGGTTTGACGAGGACCGGGAATCCGATCTCCGCCGCCGCGACGCGAAGGTCGTCGTCGGACATGGCGCCGTCGATTCGACCGGGCACCACCGGCACGCCCGCCTCGCTCACGTGGCGCTTCGCCTGGATCTTGTCGCCCATGAGCGTCATCGCGCGCACGCTCGGACCGATGAACGTGACGCCACGATCCTCGCATTCGAGCGCGAAGGTCGCGTTCTCGGAGAGGAATCCGTAGCCGGGATGCACCGCGTTCGCTCCGCTCAGCGTGCAGGCGTCGAGCACCCGATCGATGTTGAGGTAGCTCTCGAGTGGCGGCGTCGCTCCGATATACACCGCCTCGTCCGCGGCCAGCACGTGGCGAGCCCCGCGGTCCGCGTCGCTATAGACCGCGACGGACTTGATGCCGAGGCGTTTAAGCGTGCGGATTATGCGCACGGCAATCTCGCCGCGGTTGGCGATTAGGACCGTGTCGAACATCACTACATCCGAAAGACGCCGTAGGCGACGTCGTCCAGGGGCGCGTTCGCGCACGCCGACAGGGCTAGACCGAGCACCGTGCGCGTGTCGAGCGGATCGATGATGCCGTCGTCCCACAGTCGAGCGGTGGAGTGATAGGCGTTGCCCTCCTCTTCGTAACGACGTCGAATCGGGTCCTTGAACGCCTCTTCCTCCTCGGCGCTCCACGAGCCGCCGCCGACCTCGATCTGTGTGCGCTTCACCGTCGCGAGCACCGCCGCCGCTTGGTCGCCCCCCATGACCGAGATCCGACTTCCCGGCCACATCCACAAGAAACGAGGTGAGTACGCGCGCCCGCACATCGAGTAGTTGCCGGCCCCGAAGGATCCCCCGATGATCACGGTCAGCTTCGGCACGCGTGCGCACGCCACCGCGTTGACCATCTTGGCCCCGTGTTTCGCGATACCGCCCGCCTCGTACTCTCGTCCGACCATGAACCCCGTGATGTTCTGCAGGAAGACCAGGGGGATCTTTCGCTGGTCGCATAACTCGATGAAGTGCGCACCCTTCAGGGCCGACTCCGAGAACAGCACCCCGTTGTTCGCGACGATGCCGACAGGGTGTCCCCAGAGGTGCGCGAAGCCGGTCACCAACGTCGCACCGTACTCAGCCTTGAACTCGTGGAACGCGCTCGCATCGACGAGTCGTGCGATCACTTCGCGCACGTCATAGGAGGTGCGCGGGTCGGCGGGGATGACCCCGTAGAGGTCCGCGGGGTCCACGACGGGCTCTTCGACGGCCTGAACGTTCCAGGGCGTGGGAGTGCGCGGAGCGAGGGTGGCGACGATGGAGCGCACGATGGCGAGTGCGTGCGCGTCGTCGTCCGCCAGGTGATCGACGACCCCTGAGGTCCTCGCGTGCAACAAGCCACCACCCAGGTCCTCGTCGGTGACGACCTCGCCCGTGGCGGCCTTCACGAGTGGGGGTCCGCCGAGGAAGATCGTGCCCTGATCCCGGACGATGACCGATTCGTCCGACATAGCGGGGACGTACGCGCCTCCCGCCGTACAGGATCCGAGGACGGCGGCGATCTGGGCAATGCCTCTCGCGCTCATCGTCGCCTGGTTGAAGAAGATGCGCCCGAAGTGATCGCGGTCGGGGAAGACCTCATCTTGGCGCGGCAGGAACGCGCCGCCAGAGTCGACGAGGTAGATGCACGGCAGTCGATTGGACAACGCGACCTCTTGGGCGCGGAGGTGTTTCTTGACGGTCATCGGGTAGTACGTCCCGCCCTTCACCGTGGCGTCGTTCGCCACGATGACGCACTCACGACCACTTACCCGTCCCACGCCGGTGATGATGCCGGCCCCCGGCGACTCGTTGTCGTAGAGGTCGTACGCCGCCAATGGTGACAGCTCGAGAAAGGGACTCGCGCGGTCGATCAAGGTGTCGACACGTTCTCGGGGTAACAACTTGCCGCGCGCGACGTGGCGTTCGCGTGACGACGCGGGACCTCCCGAGGACTGTTCCAGTCGCAATCTCAGCTCGTCGACGAGCGCGACCTGCGCGGCGCGGTTCCGTGCGAAGTCGTCGCCGTGTCGATCGATTGCCGTCGAAAGTATCTCCACTGGTCCCCCAATTTGAGTTAATCTCTACTAACTGAAAAGTGTACCAGTGGGAGTCCTCGCCGTCCAGACCCGAAAGGTGATCGTGAAGACAACAACGAGCCGCAGCCGTCAGAAGGCGCAGCGCCGCGAGCAGTTGCTCGCCAGTTCGTCACGGCTCTTCGCGGAACGGGGCTTTCGCTCGGTCTCCATCGAAGAACTCGCATCCGACGCCGGCGTCAGTGGGCCGGCGTTCTACCGCCACTTTGCGAGCAAGGAGGCGATCCTGGCCGAACTCTTGATTCACGTCAGTGAACGACTCCTCCACCAGGGTAGCGAGCACGTGGCTGAGGCCGCGTCGCCGAGCGATGCGCTTCGATCGCTCATTGCGTTCCACACCGACTTCGCCCTGCGAGACCGTGACCTCATCAGGATCCAGGACCACGACTTCGCCAGCCTCGCAACGAGCGACGCCAAGACGGTAAGTCGTCTGCAGCGGGCCTACCTCGAGATCTGGGTGAGCGTCCTCAACGAAGTCGATCCGAGCGGCGAACAAAGCGTCGCGCGGACCAAGGTGCAGGCAGTCTTCGGCCTCCTCAACTCGACGCCCCATAGCGCACTGCATCGTGACACCGAGACGACCCGCCGTGTACTCGAGCAGATGGCGATTGATGCTTTCCAGGTACCCGCACTCAGTCGGAGCTGAGAGCGTCGATCAGGTGCGACAGGGCTAACGCAACATCGCGGTCGCCCGATACGTGTCGGTCACGTACGGCAATCGACACCGGACTGGGCAGTTCACGAATCACGAGCGCCACGTCACTCCATCAGCGTCTTTCGCTCGTCCTCGTCCATCACCGCGATGTAACTCGTCGTGAGCACCCGTTGAGCGAGTCCCTCGTGGTCGAGCACCTGGGCGTGGGCGAACTTTCGTCGTTCGACGTTGACGAAGGGTCCCGGCCTCGAGCACCGGCGTGAAGTCCCTGACCCACTTCGTAAGGCTGGTGGTCCGGCCAACGCATCGCGCGTCCGAGCGCGGCAACCCATTCGACCGATTCATCACGTTCGTTCCACACGAGTCCGAGCCGCCCACCGTCGACGAGCACGCGGTGAATCTCTTCCAGGGCGACCGGTGCGTCGAACCAATGGAACGCCTGAGCGACCACGACGCAGTCGCAACTCGCCGCTCTCGAGCGGAATATCGTCATCTCGGCCATCGAGCACGGTCACACTCGGCAGTCGTCGCACCAAGACCTCGCGCATCCCACTCGTCGGCTCGACCGCGGTGATGCGCGGCCCGAAGGGCAATAGTTGGCTGGTGAAGATCCCCGTGCCCGCCCCGAGGTCCACGACGTGCGCGTCGGCGTCGATGCCAAGCTCCTCGACGAGGAACTTCACCGCGTCCATTGGATAGTCAGGTCGGGCCGAGTGGTAGCGAAGTCCATCGGTGAAGCCCGCCATACCCAATGCGTCGCTATTCGAGTCGGACACGCCCGCCATCCCGTACCTAGAAGGATGATGTCAATCTAGGAGTTCGGGGTTTCGCGGCGCGAATCTTGGGGGCGTTCGTCAACTGACGCGAACCGCGGACACGACCAGCCGTTCGCTGTGGGTGTCGAGTGCCGCCAGCCACTGCCCGGCGCAGGTCACGAGACTGAGATGGGCCAGTCCGTCGGAGGAGGGCTGGGGCGGTAACCCGTGCGGTGGACCAGTCCCGTAGATCAGATCGAGCACGGGCAGCGTCCTCGCTTGGGCCAGCGTGTAGGCGTGCGACGTCGTTACGACGAACTCTTCGCTGAGCCCCGTCGTCGTGTTGCGAACGTAGATGCGGTCACCGGGCACGAGCTGCGAGAGTCGACCGAAAACGGCGTAGTCGCCGAAACGGTCGTCGATGTGCCCCGCGATGGTCGCGGTGCCCACCGCGCCAGGTATGGCGCTCCCGCGATACCAAAAGGTGTCGGACCAGTCGCGGCTGTTCGCTCCACCCTCGGGAGCCGACATCGCCGCCTTCGCCGTCATGCCCACGGCGAGTATGGGACTGTCGACGGCGATGCTCGGGATGACGAGCGCCAAGGGGACCTTGACCGCCGGTGCTTCAAGGTTTCGCCGCAAGGACGTGGTCACCGCTGAGCTGAGGTTGCGCGGCTGGTCCTTGATCTTGGACGACGTCATCGCGACGTACTTCGTCGACGGAACTTGTCTCGCGGTCATCGTCATGGCCAAGACGACGACCGCGACAGCGACGATGGCGCACGCGGCGATCAAATTCCTCCGGTGTCGCGATGGTCACGATCGGCTACGAGCGATTGATCTGGTGTCGACGGATTCGCGCGTAGAGCGCACCGGCGAAGACCGTCGCAAGGAGACCGGTGATGACCCAGGGGATGCCCGAGGGCCGAAGAGGCCCGCCTCCAGTCACGGGCGCACCGACCAACGGGGGTGCCGTCGTCGTCGTGTGGCGACCGAGTCCTGGGACGGTCGTGGTGCTCGAGGGGCCGGACTTCGGTGTCGTCGATCCAGGCGTGGTACTTGGGGTCGACGTCGTCGTCGTGGAAGAGATGGTTGTGGTCGTCGTCGTTGCTCCAGCCGGTCGTCGTCGTGGAAGGGGCGGCCGTGGTCGACGTCGTGGGCGCCGACAGATTGCAGGTCGGCGACGTGATGGTGTTGTCGTCCAACGTGACGGCCCCATTTCGCGCGAGCGCCCGACCCTCAAGGGTCGCTCCGGTGTTCATGGTGATCGACGAGAGAGCCAGGATGTTGCCGACGAACGACGTGGTGGTGGCGATGGTCGCGGAACTACCCACCTGCCAATCGACGTTGCACGCCTGCACGCCACCCGACAGGACGACACGACTGCCCGGTGCGGTGATGAGAGTGCTGACGGATTGAAAGATGAAGACCGAATTCGCGTTGCCGATCAAGGTCAACGTGCCGGTGAGTGACATCGAGGAACTGGCCGAGTAGACGCCGGCGCCGAGCGTCTGGCCCCCGAGGTCCGCGTTCATGACCGCCGTCGTGGGGGCCGCCAAGACCTCGAGATACGCGTTCGTCACGTCATTCGCTGCGACATCGGCGGGGCCGCCCGTGGGGCCACCCACGTTCTGGGTGCCACCGATCAGCCCCGGAGGGAATCCGGTGACCGCCGTCCCGGGATAGACGTCGAGATTGCCACTGAGGGTGCTCGAACCGGTGTTCGTCACCGTCGAGCCGGCGACGACCGACGCCGCCGCCGCCGTACCCAGATCGGGCGCCGTCGCCGACCAGGCGGGCGATACGCCAAAAGCCAAGGCGAGTGCTCCGGCGGTGAAGATGGCGAGGCTTATACGAAGTGAGAACGAATGAACGCGAAGTGGGTGAATCATGGCACTGCTCCTCTACAAGCAAATCAGGAGACGCCGCGAGCCAGTACCGATTCCTCTAAAGAGACGCACTCTTAGTACGTCAGTAGGGCGAACAACGCAACTCCACTAGGGGCAAGGCGTCGAGCCCGAACGGGCGACAGCCGCAACGGCCGTCCGACCCGAGTAAGGCGTCTCACAGATGAATGAGAAGTCAACTTCGACTTCCATTTCCAACGTAGTCGAGTGAGAAACGTTGGTGACCGAAAACTCCCCAACTTACGCACGTGACGCTGACAACACTTCCACTACCGTCCTAGGATGCGCGCGACAACTCGACCTTTCGCTTGTCGATAGACGCCTGCACCGGGAACGTGGACTTCGATGGTCCTGGCAGCGAGCTGCGAGGTGTCGCGACCAGGCGCAAGAAGCGCCATTTTTCTTGCTGTACCGATTAAGTGTGCGCCACAGCTCTGTGACATCGTTGAACCGTGCGCGACGAACACTACGACTCTTCAGAGGTCGACATGGCTTACGGATCCGCACGAACCGAAGGAGAGAACGACACCGACATTCCACCGCCCAGGAGATGGCGAAAGTGGATCAATTGCTACCGTTGGCCGCTGACCGCTGCGATCGCCCTTGTGGTCACTGCCATGGCCTTCTCATTCTGGTGGAATCCATTGACGCACAATGGCTCGGGATGGGACACCCCATCTGACATGTGGAACACCTATCGGGCTGCACAGTACGTCGCCTGGGGTTTTGAGGGCGAGATCTATAAGTCACAGACCTATTTTGATTCCTTCCGAGGAATCGCAGTGCTTCTCGCCCCGATTTCCAAGGTCGCAGGCATGTTCCACCTTTCGGCGAACTTCATTTTCGGTTTGCCTCGACCATCAACCTGGCTCATTCTGGGTCCCACCAACGCAATTCTGGGTGGCGTACTCCTGTTCCCCCTCGATTGGCTAGCCCGACAGCTGCGGATTCCCCGCCGCGAGCGGTTTGCACTTGTGTGGCTCGAGGCGTCACTGATCTTCTTCACCGCGATCGTTTGGGGCCATCCCGAATACGCGATAGCGCTGGCGTTCGCACTATGGGGGCTAGTGGCGACTATCGATGGGAAATGGATACGAGTCGGGATCTACATGGGATTGGCGCTGCTCTTTCAACCCTTCACAGCACTGGTCTTGCCACTAATCACGTTGTACCTGCCTGCGCGACGATGGTGTGCGACCGCCGCGGTTGTCGCGGTGCCTTCAATTCTCCTCCTCATTCCACCGCTCGTTAAGGAGTGGCACGCAACAACGTTCACGTTGTTACGACAACCGATGTATCCCACCGTGGATCACCCGACGCCGTGGCTGTCATTCGCGCCACTCATTCAACGTAGCCATATGGCCGTTGTCCGGATACCCAAGTTGGTTACACTCCCCAATGGTTCGCAGTCGATCCACTACGTCAAGTCTGCGTTCCGTATCGATGCAGTGGTCTCGGCGGGTCCGGAGAGGTTACTAGCACTGGTACTCGCGTGCGCCATCGGGATCACGTCGCGAAATCGAAGCCGAACCTAGCGATGATTGTGTGGTGGATGGCGGTGTGCCTGTCGCTTCGCTGCGTCTTCGAATGCGTCATGAACCCTTACTATCTCCTGCCCCCCGTCGCTGTGATATTGGTCATCGCGGGGACCATCGAGTGCGTTTCGTTTCACCACAATTTCACTCGCTCTTGCAGCGGCCACAATGTTGAGCTATCAGTTCATCAGCCCATGGGTGTATTACGCGTCAGTCACCGGGCTTCTCGTGGCTGCACTGCTGTCAGCGAGTCCACGAGCGCCCGTATCGCGCGCGGTTGGTACCGCTGATTACTCGAAAGTGGGTTAGGGGCGAGGCATCACGCCAGGGAGAGAAATCCCGAGGTGATGCAGAGGCCAAACGCGTCGATGACGAGGAAGCCGGCGATGAGGGTGATCACCACCGCACGGCTCAGCCGGCCCCTGAGTTGATAGGAGGGAATGGGCATGTACCAGTTCGGTAACAGGCCCGGAGGCTCCGGTGCCGATGCCACTCCACGCGACGGCGTCGGGGTCGAGGGTCACGTGAGGATCGGCGGCAAGAGCCATAGCGGTGAGTTCATCGTCGCTTATGGCCGTCAGTGATTGACCGGTCGGAAATTCGCCTGCGTAGTCATGTTCCACGATGACCCCCTTTCGCTCACTTTGAGCGTACGGGAGATTCAGTCCTCCCAATCGTGCAGCCGTTACAACACAGCCGTGATCAGCCGAGATTGAAGGTCTTGGCCAAATTGCCTAGGTTGCCAATGCCGCCGGCGCCACCGGTGTTGCCCCCTTCGGGGATGTACGGCTGCAAGGCGTGCGCGAGGCCCGGCAGCGTCATCGTCTGCAGATGCACCTTGCCCGGTCCCGTGAGCTTCGCCAGGAAGAGTGCCTCGGCGCCGAAGAACATGTTCTTGATGCCCTTCACCATCTGGATGTCCAGGTTCACCTTCGCCTCGAAGAGTCCGACGTGGCCCGGGTGCACGAGGATCGATTCACCGTCGCCGAGTTCGTACGTCACGATCTCGCCCGACAGTTCGATCCAGGCCGTGCCCGCACCGGCGATGCGCTGAAGGATGAAGCCGTTGCCGGAGAAGACACCGACGCCGAGCTTCTGCTGGAAACCAATGTTGAGGGTGACGCCATCGGTGCTCGCCAGGTAGCCGTGGCGCGAGACCATGTACTCGTTGTCCGCGTCGACGTGAATAGGCATGATCCGACCGGGCAACTTCGTGGCGAACGCCACGGTGGCGTTGTCGGCCGAGGCGGTGTACTGCGACATGAAGATCGTCCCGCCGGCGACGGCGCGCTTGAGCACTCCGACGAATCCGGAACCTCCCGCTCCAGCGGTCTGGGTGGTCATCACCACGGTGGGTGACATCCACGACATCTCGCCACCCTGGGAGATGACCGACTGTCCGGACTTCAGCTGTACTTCGAGTACCGGCAGCGTGTCGCCGATCACGCGGTGCGCGACACCGGTGCCTTCGCTGTCGGAGAATGCGGGCAGCCCACCATCAACTTCTTCGGTCATGGAGATCCTCTCAAAATGTTTCCTTCATATTGGCACGAATTCGACGCGCGCCGAAGGCCCGACGACGCCACGATCGACTGAATGTCGTGCACCGGTGCCGGTCGTCGAAATGTTGTGACAATCGACTCTTGGTCGCGGTCAAAGGGCTTAATTATCGGGAGTATTGTAAAAAACGGACCTTCGCGCGACGTGAGTCGTCACGAGATCGTGCCCCGATGTACCGAAGGAGAACTCAGCGTGGAGCCGACGAACGATCAGGATCCGAACTACTACCACCGCGTAGTGGACTGCCAATGGGCCTGTCCCGCACACACGAACGTGCCGGGTTACATCCGGATGATCGCCCAGGGCCAATTCGACGATGCCTACCCGATCAGCCGGCGAAAGTCATAATCGACGAACAATCCGGCGTGATTGTCATGGGCTCCAATGTGCGGATTTCAACGATTGCCATCGCCCAAGGAAATCTGACGATCCGTGTCAACGAGACTGCGCAGGTGAGCCACCCGCGCCCTTCTCGAACACCGGCACGACCCAGGTTGTTCCACGGACGCAAATCCAGATCGACGACGGCAAGGGCAACAAGATCGCCGTGCTGCACGACGGTGTTGCGCTGCAGAGCTTGGTCGACGGCCTCAATGCGCTGGGCGTCGGACCGCGGGATATTATTTCCATCCTGCAGGCGATCAAAGCCGCCGGCGCTTTGCAGGCAGACATTGAGGTGATCGGATGAATACGGGCACCGACATCCAAAGCGCAATGCTGCTGGCGAAGTCGGCCCCTATTCAGGCGCCGGGCAATACGAGCAGTGTCGCCGCCGCAAAGACGGCGGCACAAAAATTCGAAGGCGTGTTTTTGACACAGTTTCTCAGCGAGATGTTCGATGGCATTTCCACGGACGGACCTTTCGGTGGTGGCCAGGGCGAACAAATGTTCCGTTCTTTGATGCTTGACGAATATGGCAAACAGATCGCCGCGCAGGGCGGCATTGGTTTGGCCACGTCCGTCACGCGCGAACTGCTCAAGACGCAGGAGACTCGTCAGTGAGCGTCGATCAGCAGAAAATCGAGCTGCTCATTACGATGGCCGAGCGACTAATTTCCGCCATTGAAGGCGATATTGCCGCGCTCAAAGCCGGCCGGCCGCAAGAGATGCGCACGCTTGATCCGGAAATTCAGCGCCTATCGGCCATGTACGGCCGGGAAGCGGCGACACTGGACCCGGCACGGGCCAAGGCCGCACCAAAAGAGCTCCGCCAGAGGTTCTTCGCCACGACGGCGAAATTTCGCGATACTCTTCGCGTGCACGCACGTCTTATCGCTTGCGTGCGTAACGCGAGCGAAGGGATTGTCAAAGCCGTTGTGGAAGAAGTTGAGCGCCGGCGCGCACCGACCTGCACCTATACGGCTGCCCTGCCGCGCAAACGCCCGCATGCCGGTGCGATGGTCTACAACAATCTGATTTAGAGCATGATCTTCTGGGATAGAAACGTCTGCGTTTCGCGCTGGCGAGGCGAACCGCCAGGCGCGGCGCGAAGGGCGATGCGGGGACATCGGTCGAGCGACGCAACACAGCGGGCGCCCGCCAGCGCAAAACCCAAAGGGCCGTGGGATTTTGTGTCGTGGGTTCGTCGAAGGGCTCGCCCGTAGTCCCCGCTACGCGCTTCGCCCGTTCGCACGCTGCCGCTACGAACCCTGCCCACGCCGCAAAATCCCAACGGCGCAGGCGATTCCATCCCAGAAGATCATGCTCTAGCTGATAATGCTGAGGATCGGATCGGTCGTTGAGCTGCTTGTGCTGGTCGTGTTCGACGAGCTCGTCGACATCAGATTTAGGGCAAGCGAGTAATTGGCTATCTGGGATTGAAGATAAGGCGACACGGTTCCGCTCGACTGCGTGGTTGTGCTGGTGCTTGATGCGGGTGTGTTGCTCTTCTGATAGGCCGACTGGATCGCTGAAAGCACATTGAGCATTTGCGCGCGCGCGGCGCCTGCATCTGTTGCCGTCGAGATATCCATATTCGTGCTGAGGCCGAGTCCAAAGGTCTGCGTACTGGACGATGTGGACGAACTCGATGTCGACGAAGTGCTGGCGGTCGACGCACTGGATAAGGTTCCCGCCGCGATGCCGAGCCGCGCCAAGGCGTCGGAGTCCGCCGGACCGGAGATCAATTTGGCGGTGACGCCAGGATTTACCTGAATCTTCAGACTCTCTCCGCTGGCGCCGTAACTCGTGCTGGCTTTTCCGTTGGCACCGAGCTCCGCGTTGATCTTGTTCTCCAGCGAGCCAAGCGTCTCCCCTTGATCTATCGAAATCGTAAAGGTGCGCGCGGCGGTTCCTTCAATCTGCATCTGAAACGAGTCGCCGGCTCTGAGCGTGGTTTGCGAAGTCAGATCGACCGACTGATTCTCAACGACCGGTCCGTTTGGAAGACCAAGCGCGTCGAGAACGCTCGAGCCGGTCGGGTCTATGGCGACGCCTTGCCCGGTGGATTGGCCGTCGGCGCCGCCATACTGGCGCGTCCAATCGATTGAGCCATTGCTCGCCATCGCAGTGACAAATGCGTTGTTGGTGCCCGTTACGTTGCGCACCTGACCTGCGAAGGTCCCTGTGGTCGTGCCCGCAAGATAAACTGTTCCGTCGGGCCCGACAGTGATTCCTCCGGCTGTGTCTTGTCCGCTCGTGCCAACATAGCTGACGTAATTGGACGTTACACTCGAGCCGTTGTCCGTTGCATTGAAGACGAATGCATCGCTGCCGCCCGAGCTCGGGTTGACCACTGTGGCTGCGCCACCCGCAGTCAAGGCCGCGTTCTGTGTCGAGCCGGAGACGTAAATCTGATTGCCTGAAATCGCCAATCCGCTGATGGAACCCCCGTTCTGGAGGGCGCCCAAAGTGACCTGCCACGCCGGGGCGGCCGTTACGTTGCCGCCTGTGTATTTGGACAGAATCGCCTGGCCGTTTTGCTCCGACGCCACAACAAGATCGCCCGAGGCTGTGACGGCTGTGGCGGCGACGGAATCATTGCCGGAGGTCCCAAACTGCTGTTCGGCGAGGACTTTGCCGCTTGAATTGAGCTGTGCGAGATAGGCATCGCTGCCGCCCGAACTTGTTTGACCTGCGCCCATTGGTCCGGTCGTTTGGCCGCCGACATAGACATTTCCGGACGCGTCCACGCTCACCGCCGCAGCTTGGTTTTGGTTCAACGTCTGGATCTGCGTCGTCCAGTTTTGATTGCCGTTGGCGTCATAGCTCGCGACAAAGCTGTCCGCATTGCCGTCGGCGATCGCGGTTGTCGAGAGATCGGCGGTGGTCGATCCGGCAACCACCACACCTCCCTGCGGATTGAGCGCCAGCGAATAGGCCGATGCCAAGCCGGCACTACCAAGCAGCTCCGTCCACTGCTGGTTGCCGGCGGAATCGTACTTTGTCAGATAGACGTCTTGCGAGCCTTGATTGAGCTGATTGCCGAAATTGCCGGTCGCATTACCGACCATATAAACATTGCCGCTGGAGTCGACGACCGTCGACTGCGCAGTTGTCGTTCCAGAGCTAGGGGCAGCGGTGGTGTTGAAGACAGCTTGTGGGTTCGAAAGGTCCGAGAGCTTGATAAGACGGCCTTGATTGTCGGCCGTCGTATCAGAGGTGGATGATGTTAGGCCTGATGTGCCTGCAACATACAATGCCGGTGTGGCGGCCGTCGAAGACAGCGAAATACTTTCACTCGGCGATGTGTTGATCTCGATGCCATATGAGGCCGTTGTTGGATCGTTGATCGAGCCCTGTGTTATGACCCGCTGGAAACGCGAGGAGAAACCCGCGGCCATTAACTGTTGATTGACGTAGCTGACGATGTTGTCAGCCGAAAGTGTGCCTTGCACTTGTGACAGGTCGATCGGAACGTTGGTCGTGGTCCCGCCTTTGGTGACGGCGATCGAAAAACTGTCGCTGGCACTGACTCCAGGCAACGCGTTGGCGACGTTCGCATCGCTGACAATCGTGCCGCCGGTATAACCGAAGGTCGGGTTGGGCACCTGGGCGGTGCTGGTGACCGAGGAAGACGGAGCCGCCGCCTGCAGCGTGAAATTGTTAAAGGTCGTATTGCTGATGAAGGATTGGATCTGTTGGAGGCCTGTCTGGAAACGCGTGTTCAAGCCAACCAACTGCCCAGCCGTCATGGTGCTGCGTGTCGCCATACTTGCCAAATACGAGACATTATTGACCGCGTTGTATAGCGCGAATAGATTCTGATTGTCCTCTTCGGTCTTAGCATCAGCTGCGGAGGAATGGAGCGTCGGCACATTACTTGTGTCGACGAAATTGGTGATTCCCAAAACCTGTGCGTCGCGAGCCTGCTGAGCGGGCGGCGTAGTGTTTTCCCAAGGCGGTGAATCGTTTGCCGTGGCACTCGGCGTCGCTGACGCGGCCGTCGTGCCGGAACCTGCCGACGACGCCACCGGCAGCTGAGATTGGTAGTAGCTCAGCAGTGTAGCAGAATCGATACCAAGGATGTTGGACATCTGCTCTTCGGTTTCACCTGGTGCGAACGGTTTAGTGTGGTCCGTTCGCGTTAATGCCGCCTTAAGGTTCGGATATGCTTTACGTTGTGTTAACGGCAAATGCGTCACAACACATCCATGACCGCGGTTCCGGATCCCTATGCGCAAGGACTGAAATTATCGGCGAAAGGCCTTCACGCGCAGGCGATCGAACAATTCGAGCGCGCGTTGGCGGTCAAGCCCGACGATACGCGCACCTTGTTCGCGCTGGGCAACACGGCACGCGCCCTAGGGATGAGCCAACCGGCGGAAGAGTTTTACCGCCGCGTGTTGGCGATCGAGCCGCAACGCCTGGAGGCGGTGGTCAATTTGGCCAATCTGTTGCGCGTTCGTGGTCAGTTTGCCAACGCGGAAGCGATTCTCAGACCGGCGCTGGCGGTACATCCCGATGCGCCCGAACTCTGGTTAACGCTGGGTTCAACATATCGAGAGATGGGTGACAGTGAGGGCGCGAGCACGCTCTACCGCGAAGCGCTTGACCGCCGAGCGAATTATGCGCCGGCGCTTGGAAATTTGGCTGACCTGCTGGCGGATGACGGACAATACGACGAGGCGCTTGAATTGTACGATCGAGCCTTGAAGGTTGAGCCCGACAATGCTCAAGCGCGAATGAACCGTGCGATCCTGTTCTTACTCCTGGGCGATCTCAAACGTGGCTGGCGCGACTATGCCGCCCGCCTGAAGTTATCCGGCAAGGCTCCCATTACCGACCACGGTCTGCCCCGTTGGGATGGTGGCTCGCTTAGGCGGATGAGGCTTTTGGTAACGGCCGAGCAAGGCGTTGGCGATCAGGTCATGTTTGCAAGTATGATTCCGGATCTGGCGCAGCGCGCCCTTGCCGAGGATGGCCGCGTCATTCTGGAATGCGAGCCGCGCCTTGTTGCCTTGTTCGCAAGGTCGTTTCCATCGGTCGATATACGAGCCTGGGACTTGGATTCGCGTGGTGGCGTGATTCGCACCCACTACGGTTGGCTCAAGAGCGTTGGGGGCGCCAACGCGGCGATCGAGATGGGTACACTTTCTCGATACCTGCGCAACAATATCGAGAATTTTTCTACCGAGAACAACTACCTACATGTTGATATGGACGAGGCACATCGGTGGCAAAGAATATTTGATGGACTTCCTCGTCCGCTTATCGGCGTTTGCTGGCGTAGTGGCTTAACCGGCGGACATCGTGCACTTCAGTACGCGACTTTGGAGGCATGGGGGGCGTTCATTCGCTCGCTTCCCGGTACAACGATCTGCATGCAATACGATGCCGAAAAGACGGAAATCGCTACCCTTAGCGCAACAAGCGGCCGTTCGGTGGTACTGCCGGATAACATCGATCAAAAGAACGAGTTAGACCGCGTGGCAGCGATGTGCTCGACGATGGACGCGGTCATAACGGCGCCCACTGCGGTATCCTGGCTTTCTGCGGCAGTCGGTGTTGCGACGTACAAAATTCTGTATGACACGAGTTGGACAAGTTTCGGCAAAACCTATGAACCGTTCGCACCGTCGGCGCACTGCATGATGCCGCGCCTGCGCGGGGATTGGGCCGATGCGTTTGCGAAAGCTAGGGCCACGCTTATATCGCGGTTCGCAGAGAATTAAGACCGCGTTTCGCTGTCAAAGCGACGGCCAGATCGTTGGCAATCCGTGCGGCGGCACCGCCATCGATCATCGTTGGTCCTATTTTGCGCATCTCGCTGCGGCGCTCTGCATCGCCGAGCAATGCCCAAACGGATTTTGTGATGTCTTGATCGGTAGCGTCCTTGGCGACACCAAGAGATACTCCCATCCCGGCATGCTCGAACGCCGACGCCGATAGCGCGTGGTCCTCGGTGAGGCACAAATAAAGGGCCGGCACGCCAAAGGCTGCGAGCTCATAGGCTGTTACGCCGAAAGCCGCCAGCGCGACGTCTGCTGACGCATACTCGGTCATAAGGTCGGTCGCGCCTTCGATGGTCTCGAAATTTGAACGTAGTCCGATTATTTCCCGCGCCGTCTTTTCTCGCGCCTCAAAGCCAGGTCCGACCACGAAGCGGGCGCGAAAGACCGGCTCAAGTCTTGTCAGAGCGTTGGCGGTGCGCAGCGTGAGCCCGTAAGGGTCGCTACCGCCCATGGCGACCAGCAAAGTCGGGCGCGGCGAGAATACGCGCGGACGCGCTAAGATTTGCGACACGCCCAGAATTGCCCACTCCCAACCGATACGGACGGTGCATGTTGAGTCTTGCCAAGAGAGGGCGGCGACTTGGGGCACCGGCGGATAGTAGGCGAAATCGGCTGCCAGCCGCCGTTCCGATGCGTCATCGATAACTGCCGTGATTGGAACGCCGCGTATAAAGCGCTCCAGCGCTTGGCGTGAAGGACCATCGCGGCAGTCGACAACACAGAGATCGGCGCACGGAACGATCTTGGCGAAGTCAGCCTCAGGGGAAATTAGCAGCTGCGCCTGGAAACCGGCTTCACGAATGGGAGGCAAAGCGTCTTCGCTGCCGTTCACGGCAAAGACTGCGCCGATACCCTCGCGGTCGCGAAGTGCGCGCGCAAGAGTGATCATACGTTTGACGTGACCGAAACCATATTGACCGCCGCCGTCGCAACGGATGAGTGCTACGCCACCTTGGGGGGCAATCTGTTTCTGGCGGACATGGGCGTTGATTTCACGCAATGCCGGTTCGCGCTCGAGAAGCAACAAAAGGTCATCAAGCGAAGCTTCCCCCGCTTTCGCTGCCATGCGCGCGTGAACGGCTTCAACAAACTCTAGATCATCGGGCGTATCTATGGTCAGCCGCCCGGCGGCGCGGGCCAATCGCGGATAAGCTTTTGCTCGGGCGATGGGCACAAAATTTGGATGAATCTTGAAATATCCCGTGACGTGTTCTCGGGCGACCGGATCGTCCGCCGCATCCATCATCAACTTGTCCAACGCACGCCTGGTCATCGGGTCGACACCTTCGTGCGCGGTCTCCGCACCTTCTTCGAGCAGAACGTAATCCCCACCCTGCTCGATCATCGCGGTTAGGAGATGATCGATGAAATCGGCATCGATAAACGGTGCATCCGAGGAAACACGCACGACAATATCCGCATCGAGGAACTCAGCTGCGCGTGCAAAACGGGCGAGAACGTCTTCTTCCGGTCCCCGAACGACACGGACGTTGTGTACATTGCCGAACTCAGCGATGGCATCGTCAAGCGGGTTGGTGCTTGTGGCGATCGCGATTTCTTCGATGAGATGCGATTTCTTGAGGCGATGAACGATGTGCCAAAGAAGCGATTTTCCTGCGATTGGTTTGAGAACTTTCCCGGGCAATCGAGTCGAGCCCATGCGCGCTTGGATGATGGCCACAATACGGGGATGGGTGGTCATGCAGCCGGCTCCCAAATTGCGCGAATATGTCTGAGCGGGCGCAAGCCATCTTGCGGATCGGCACGCCAATCGCGGTCGGCGAGTTCGGCTGGCTGTGGTTCTTTGAATCCATCGCCGTCGGCTGTAAGCGCTTCGCGGACACGAGCGATAACCGGCGCAATTTCTTCCGGCAGCCAACAGTGTCCCGACGCATATTCGGCACCGTTGCCATCCAGATCGAGATGGAATTCGACGAATTCGGCGCCCCAGTGATGAACCGCGCGCTCGATCACGGCGGGCCGACGCGTATGATCCGACCAGCCGGTTTTACAGGCAGTGGCTTCGCGAATGGCGGCAATCGCGGAGAGATTGGCTTCATTTGCCGGGGTTGGATAGGCTGATACGCAATGTAGAAGCGCGATGTCTCTTGCTCCGGCCTGCCTCAAGGTTGCGACTGCTGTAACAATCTCATCCATCGTGGCCATGCCTGTGGACAGAACGACTTGCTTTCCGGTTGCGGCACAGGCCGTCAAAAGGTCGATATAGAGCAACTCGTAGGACGCTATCTTGTAGAAGCTTACATATGGCTGAAGTTCTTCCACGGCTTCTACGTAGAACGGCGTGCAAGAGAACGCTATTCGGCGCTTCAAACAGTGTTCGGCAAGCGGGGCGATGTGTTCGGCTGGCAGTTCCCATGCGCGGCGGGCTCGGTGCTTGGCGCTGCGGCTTAGAATCTCCGGCGCGAACATTCGATCGATCTTGAAAAGTTGAAATTTGACGGCATCGCAGCCAATTGCGGCGGCGGCATCGACAAAATCCAAAGCGCGCGAGAGTTCGCGGCCATGGTTGCTCGACGCCTCGGCGATAAAGACGGGTCGTGAACCATCCATGAAGGCGCACCTTTTGGCTTTAACTCTTTCTAAAGCTGGTATGACTAAAAGAAGGTTAATAGGGGGCCTCAATGGACACCGCTGCGGCCGAAACGATTGTTGCATGGCAAGCTCACGAAGGGCGTCGAGTTGCCCGCGTCCGAGGCTATGACATTATCGAGTGCGAGATGTGCGGATTTCGCCATGTCCTGCCCCTGCCCGATCCGGAAGAACTTGAAGCCGCCGGGCGGCGCGCCAATACCAAAGAGGACGTGGCAAGTTTTTCCCTGCAGAACAGCGACGACCGCGCGTGGGCCGATCTTGCACATAACGATCGCCTTGAAAGTTTCGAGCACCTTCTCGCGCCGCAACGGCGGCGTCTGTTGGATGTCGGATCGGGGACGGGCGCATTTCTGAAGAACGCCAAAGCAAGGGGATGGCACGTTCTCGGTATTGAGCCCTCGCGCCAAGCAAGCGCCTATGCCCGCAAACATGGCGTTGAAGTTGCCGAAGGGTTTTTCAACGATGAAACGGCCGAGGGCCTGGGTCGTTTCGATGCCGTGAACTTGTGCAACATTTTGGAAAGCGCGCCCGATCCGACAAACATCGCGATATTGGCCCGCGACCTCCTCGATCCGGGCGGCGTTCTTTGTATCAATGTACCGAATGATTTCTCGCCGTTCCAAATCGCAGCATGCGCAGCTACCGGCGCAAATGAATGGTGGATTGCGCCACCTTATCATCTCAACTATTTCGATTTTTATTCCGCATCCGGACTGTTGGAGCGGCTTGGACTGACAATCGTCGAGCGAACGACAAGCTTTCCAATGGAGTTGTTCCTGATGATGGGTGACGACTACACGAAGGACCGCGCCGTCGGCCGAGATTGTCATGAAAAGCGCAAACGTCTCGATCTGGCGCTGGAGTCGTCAGGCTTCAGGGAGACGCGGCGCGCCTTTTATCGCACCTTGGCCAATGCGGGAATGGGCCGCGAAGCTGTCATCATCGCTGTCAAGCAATGAGCCTGGATACGCGCGCTTTTTTCGTCGTTTCGAGCGGGCGTTCAGGAACGGCCATGCTGCATAAGGCGCTGTCGGCATCAGACGATGTGGAGATGCATCACGAATATATGGTGCATATCGTTCAGCCTCTCGCTATACGCCGATACATGCGCCTCATCGATAGTGCCGAAGCCAAGCGTGTTATCGAAAATACCCACGCCGCTTCTGTCTACTATAGCGAAAAGCGCCACTGGGGCGATTCTTCGAACAAGCTTGCCTGGCTTATTCCGGAGCTCACCGAATTATTCCCCGATGCTCGATTCGTGCATCTTGTTCGGGACGGAAGAAAGGTTGCCAGTTCCTATTTTCACAAACTGGGCGATGAGTGCTACGACGACCGCTCTTCCAAACTATTGCGGGCATATGCCGAAGATCCTTCGCATGTTGCAGCTCCGCCTCCGGAAAAGAAATATTGGTGGCCGCAACCCGTTGCTGGAATGCCGTTTGCGGAGGAATTTCAGCACTTCGATCAGTTCCAGCGCATCGCCTGGCACTGGTGCGAAATCAATCGCGTCATTCTTCAGTCTCTCGCCCGGCTTGAATCACGGACCTGGCAAACCATTCGATTGGAGGATTTGCGCCGATCGCCCGACGCTTTGCGTGCGCTTTATGATTTTCTTAATCTTCCTTACCAAGACGAGAATTTTTCGATGTTTGCCAAGCCGCACAACGTCAATCGGCCCGAAGACAGACTTCTTGATGCAACCCAGCGCATGCAATTTGAGATCATCGCCGGCGCGATGATGGAGCAGTTGGGTTATGCCGCCCGCGAAGAGTATGTAGTGAATTATTAAGCAACATCGGCGGAAGATGGTTACCGGGTTCTTGCTGGACATCTTCGAATGCCGGACAATTGCGAACTCTGCGGCTGCCAAGCCCTTGAATCGGTTTATGCCCCCGAACGTTCCGAGCGGGGCATCAACATCCATATTTGTGCGAAGTGCGGGCTGGTGCAGAGCCTTCCGCGTGTCGACCGCGCAAAGCGGCGCGCGCCTGCCGTTTCTAGCGGTGCCGATTGGGGCAATGTTCGCTACGGCAAGGGATTTCGCACCCAGATCGCGCTGGATGCCGTCCTGCGGCACACCTACGCGGAACACTCGTTTTCGGTTCTAGACGTTGGATCGAACCGGGGCCGTTTCACAAAGGCCTTGCTGAATGCCGCTCCGGGCGCGGAGATCGTCGCCGTCGAACCGGACGAGCGCGTTGCGCTATCTTGCGCCGGCCTGGATCGCACGGAGCTTCAGGTTGCGCGCATCGAAGACGTAGCGCTTGAAACCGGGCGATTCGATGTCGTGCATTCCTGCCATACGATCGAACACCTGGCTCACCCGGCGCATGCTTTAAAGGATCATTGGCGCACGCTGAAGAGCGGCGGTCGGCTTGTGCTGGATGCGCCGAATATCGAACTCATCGGCGCGGACGATATCGTCGAGGAATGGTTTATCGACAAACATCTGTACCATTTCTCCGAGCGCACATTGACGCGCTTGCTGCAAGCCAATGGCTTTTTCGTCGTCGAGCGCCCCGATGCGGGGGATTTGTCGAACCTTTTCCTGGTTGCGCGCCGAACCGAGCGCAAGGAAGAATCCATCGACGCCGATGCACAAGAAGTCGAAAGGGCCTATGGCCTCATCTCCGACTATATCGCCAAGCGCGCGCATAACCTTGCTGCCCTTGGTACCGTCGCCACCGAACTGGCCAGTTTTGCGTCGCGGGGGCTTGCGATATGGGGCGCCGGCAGAATCTTCGACAGTCTTCGTCGTACATGGCCGTTTCGATCCCACGATGCTGCGGCTTCTGATCGATACGCATCTTAAATCGCATGTTTCGGAGCGCTATGGCTGCGTTCTGAGCGGCCCTGAAGCTTTGGCTCCGGCCGATCCCGGCGTCGTCGTTGTGATGTCACGAAGTTTCGCCGGCGAGATCGAGGCCGAAGCGCGCAAAGCATTACCCAATGCGGAAATTGTTCACTACGCCGATCTACTCAGCCGCGCGCGCATGCGTTTGGCTGCTTGAGGGGATAAATCATGACACAGGCTGTAAATCTTGCCGCCAAAACAGGCACCGCGACCGTTGCGAGCGGTACAGAAATCGAGACGCAAATCGCAGATGCCGCGCGCTTTGTGCGCCGCCATACGATCGCGTCCATTTACCGTGCGGAATCCGGTCACCCAGGCGGGTCTTTGTCCTGCGCCGATATTCTCGCCTGCCTTTTCGGAGCAGAGATGAACCTGTGGCCTTCCACGATACACGACCCCAAACGGGATCGCTTTGTGTTGTCGAAGGGTCATGCCGCACCCGCGCTCTACGCCGTCGGCGCTCATTATGGGTATTGCGATAAGACGGCCGCGCTCAGCCTGCGAAAACTGGGAAGCCCGTTTCAGGGGCATCCGCATGTTCGCGATCTTCCTTGGGTGGAAACCAGCACGGGTTCGCTCGGCCAGGGATTCTCGGTTGGGCTTGGCATGGCGATGGGTCTCAAGCTCCAGAAAATGAGTGCACGCGTTTACGCCTTGCTCGGCGACGGCGAATTGCAGGAAGGCGAGGTTTGGGAGGCGGCCATGTGCGCCGCTCATCATAAGCTCGACAATCTCTGCGCCATCATCGACTACAACAAGCTGCAAAGCGATGCGCCCAACGACGCCATCATGCGGCTTGAACCCTTGGCCGACAAATGGCGCGCCTTTGGCTGGACCGTTTTCGAGATCGATGGTCACAACATCCCGGAGATTCTTTCGACACTGCACTTTGCGGCGTCGAACAAGGATCGTCCGTCGGTTGTCATCGCGCACACCGTGAAAGGCAAAGGTGTTCCGTATATGGAAAATCATCCTGCCTGGCACGGTAGCGTCAAGCTCTCGCGCGATCAGGCGGTTGAAGCATTGACCGCGCTCGGCGCGGAACAACATGAAATCACGGAGCTTCTCGATGTCGAATAACAACACAGCCCCCGCTCTGATCGGTTCGGCGGGCGATTCGCTCCGTGACGCGTTCGGCAAAGCCTTAACCGCAATGGCCGAAGACTTTCCCAACCTCGTCGTTCTCGATGCCGATATCGCCGGCGGCACAGGCGTCCATCATTTCCGCAAAGCTTATCCCGAGCGCCTGATTCAATTCGGCATCGCCGAGCAGAATATGACGGCAGCAGCCGGTGGTCTTGCCGCCGTTGGCATGCTGCCGGTCGTGACCGGCTTTGCGGTTTTTCTGTCTCGCGCGTTCGAGCAGGCACGCCTTTCGATTGCTTACTGCAAACGCAATGTGAAGATTGTTGCCAGCCATCCGGGCCTCGATGTCGGACCCGACGGCGGATCGGCACAGGCGCTGGAGGATATTGCTGCTTTTCGTGCGATCCCGGGTATGACTGTCATCTCCCCCGCCGATCCCACCGAAATGGCGCTTGCCACACGCGCCATTCTGGAATTCGACGGCCCCGTCTATATGCGGACTGGCCGCAGCGCGGCGAAAAAATTGTTCGGCGACGGCCACAAATTCGAGATCGGCAAGGGTCAAATTATTCGCGATGGCAATGACGTAACGCTGGTTGCTTGCGGCGTCGAGGTTGCCCGCTCGCTCGAGGCCGCGGATCTGCTGAAAAATGCCGGGATTGATGCGCGTGTGGTCAATATGGCAACCATCAAGCCGATCGATACGGGTTTGCTGGCACGTTGCGCCGAGGAAACCGGCGCAATCGTGACAGCCGAGGATCACAACGTTTTCGGCGGTTTGGGCAGCGCGGTTTCCGAAGCGGTATCACAAACCTATCCTTGCGTGATCGAGTTTGTGGGTCTGAAAGACACGTTCGGCGCATCGGGCGAGCCTGACGAGCTGGCCGAACATTTCGGCATCACAGCACCGTTCATCGCCGACGCCGCCAAACGCGCCATCGCACGCAAAAAGGCGATCCAATGAACCATTTCTCCTTAAGCGGAAAAAATGCCGTCGTGACCGGCGGCAGCCGCGGCATCGGGCGTGCCATTGCCCTTGGTCTAGCAGAAGCGGGCGCGGACGTGGTCTTGACGTTTCGCGAGAAACGCAGCGAAGCGCAGAACGTCGTTAAACAGATCGAAGCCTTGGGCCGGCGCGCCCTCGCTTTGCAGATGGACGTGACCGAGCGCGCAAATGTCGTTGCCGCGGCTAAGGACGCAAGCGGTTTCGGCCCGATCTCCGTCTTGGTCAACAATGCCGGAATCAACAAGCCGACGGATTTCGATTCTGTGAGCGATGAGGATTGGGATACGATCCTTGCGACAAACTTGAAGGGACCCTTCATTTGCGCGCAATCGTTTCTGCCCCTCCTCAGCGAAGCGGGCGGCGGTAGTATTGTCCATATCGGTTCGGTCAGCGGACAATATGGCGGACCGCGCACAGCCCATTATGCGGCTTCGAAGGCGGGATTGATTTCCTTGGCGCAAGTGATCGCCCGTTTCGGCGCGCCTCACAACATTCGCTCCAACACCGTTGCAGCAGGCCTTATCGCCTCTGATATGGCCGCAGCTGGTATGGCGGCAGCCAGTGTGCAGAAGGCGGCGGAATCCATTGTCCTGAAGCGGTTGGGCACTACGGGCGAAGTGGCCGATGCGGTGGTATTCCTAGCCAGCGATGCTTCGTCCTACATCACGGCGCAGACCATCAACGTGAATGGCGGGCTTTATTTCTGATGGGCAAGACGCTGCTGATTGTTTCGGGCGGCGTCGAGGCGGCTGACGCCGCGTTGCGCGCCAAGCAAATGGGCCTTCACGTCGTGGTCTCCGACCGAGACCCGGGGGCCCCCGGCTTCGCCCATGCGGATTCCTGTCTAATTGCCGACGTTTACGGGCCGACCGAAACGGCCGCCGCGGCGGAACGATACAGCCGCAAGATTCGCAAAATCGACGGCGTGATATGCGTCGCGGCCGACGCGCCCTTGACGACGGCCGCAGTGGTGGAGCGTCTTGGGCTGCCTGGAATTTCCCGCCGCAGTGCGGAATTGGCATGCGACAAGCTGGCCATGAAACGGCGCTTTTCCGAGGCCGGCGTCCCCATCCCGTGGTTCTCGGAAGTCGAAACGCCGCAAGCACTGCACCGTTTCGCGGTCGAGCGTGGTCGCGATTTGGTGATCAAACCAGTCGATAGCCGCGGTTCGCGGGGCGTGCAGCGCGTTTCGCACATTGAGGATTTGACGAAAGCCTTCTTGTTCGCCCGTTCCCACTCGCCAAGCGAACGCGTGATGGTCGAGCAATATCTGGACGGTCCGCAAATCTCCACAGAATCCGTCGTCGTCGAAGGCCGCTGCTACACGCCGGGCTTCTCCGATCGCAATTATGAATTCTTGGAGCGCTACGCCCCCTATTTCATAGAGAATGGCGGCGATCTGCCAAGCCATCTTGCGCCCGAGCTTCAAACGAAGGTGAAAGACGTGGTGGCGCGTGCGGCGGCGGCATTGGGCGTGACAAACGGCACCGTTAAAGGCGATATCGTCGTTCATCATGGCGAAGCCCATGTCATTGAGCTGGCTGCCCGTTTGTCCGGAGGGTTTTTCTGCACGCGGGAAATTCCCCTCAACACGGGTGTCGATTTCGTCGGCAACGCGATCAAACTCGCTCTTGGCGAGAGCATCGACCCCGCCGACCTTGAGCCCAAATATCTAACGCCGGTAATCCAGCGTTACGCATTCCCACCGGCAGGACGCGTTGTCTCTATTTCCGGTGCCGATGAAGCGCGGCTCATTCCCGGCGTATGCGATGTCGTCGTGACGGCGAGGCCGGGCGACGTCATTATGCCGGCGGGTGACAAACGCCCATCTGCTGCCATGGTATTGGCAAGCGGACCCACGCGCGAAGCGGCATTGAAAGCCGCCAATGACGCACTTTCTCATTTGAAAATCGTGACGGCATGAACGCGCCATTCTCCAGCAAGCAGTTCGACGCGGTGGCCGCCAACCTGCAATTGTTTGCGCTTTTCCATATGAACATCGCTTTTTCCTCAATTGAGGAAGAGCAACACGGCGAAGTTATCGCGCGCTGTTATTGGCCTTTGCTGCATCTGGCCGAACACCACGGTCCTATCGGCATTGAGGCATCGGGATTTACGCTGGAAACGATCGCGGCGCACGATCCGCGATGGATCGAGACGCTGAAGCGATTGATCGCATCGGGACTCGTGGAGTTTATCGGAGCCGGTTACTCGCAGATGATCGGCCCGCTGGTTCCGGCACGCGTCACCACGGCCAATCTGGCCATCGGTAATGAGATCTATCGGCGCCTTCTGGGAATCAGACCAAACATCGCGCTGGTCAATGAGCAGGCCTATTCCGGCGGTCTCGTGGGGCTCTATTTGGATGCGGGTTACTATGCGCTGTTGATGGACTGGGACAATCCCTCATCCCATCACCAATGGCCGGCGGAAACACGATATCACCCACAGCTGGCTATCGGAGCCGACGGCCACACGATTGGCCTTCTTTGGACCGACACCGTGGCTTTTCAGAAGTTACAACGCTTTGCTCACGGCGATATCACGCTAAGTGAGTATTTGGCTTACATCCGTACGCATCGCGGCGAGGACCAACGCGCGTTATGCATCTATGCCAGCGACGCTGAAATTTTTGATTTTCGCCCGGGGCGGTACAAAACGGAGGAGAAAAACAGCGGCGGCGAATGGGAAAAGATCGCAGAGGCGTTATCGCAACTATCTCGAGAACCAGGCTGTGAGTTTGTTCTGCCCTCCCAACTGTTGTCCTCCAAAAAGCCGAAGCAGCCTCTGCGGTTGGAGACCGCAGATTGTCCAATCCCGGTAAAAAAACAACGCAAATACAATCTGTCGCGCTGGGCGGTCACAGGTCGGGACGACCTGGCCATCAATGCGGCCTGTGAGAGCATTTATCGCGGGCTGGTGAGCGGGAACGCCACATCAACCGACTGGAAGGAGCTTTGTTATCTCTGGGCGAGTGATTTTCGCACGCATATCACGCCAAAACGGTGGGATGCTTATTGCGATAGGCTTGAGACGGCACAGGAGCGGTGGTGTCCGGCCAAGCCTATCGATGCTCCGGCTCCGCAAGGCGACATCATCGATCAGCGCTATTTCGACGTCGTGACACCGTCATTGACCGCACGACTCGATCGCCGGCGCGGTCTTGCGCTGTCGTCCGTTCAATTCGGCGGCCCCGCTTTGATTGGCACGCTGCCTCACGGGTATTTCAACGATATTGCATTGCAGGCAGATTGGTACACGGGCAACAGCGTCTTTGAAGCGCCGGGTGAGCATAAAATCACGGATCTGGAATGGTGCGAAGCTCGGCTGTGGCAAGAAGGCGCGGATACGCTTGTGTTTGGTCGCGTCGACACAGCCAAGGGACCTATCGAGAAAACGTTGAGATTCCACGGAGGCAAATCGCAAATCGACTTCGATTTGACGTTTCATTGGGACGATTGGGGAAAGGGTAGCCTCAGGATCGGTTATCTCACATTGCTTCCGGCGGCATTCGATTTGGATAAGCTTTTCTTAACGACCCATAACGGCGGTAAGGAATGTGAAACTTTTTGCCTAGCCGATACGATCATTGACCACGGCGCCCCGGTTTCCTTCCTCGTCTCGGCTTCTGATGGCCTTGCCATGACGGAAGGATGGGTCGAGTTGGGCGACAATCGCAACCGCCTCAGGATTGAAGTCGACCGCGGCACGGCGCCCCTTCTGGGCCTTTTGACCCATAGGCGGGTGGGCGGAAGTTCATTTTGCCAATTCGCGCTGTCGGCAATGGAATTGGACGACACAAGCAAACCGACGCCATTTCGGTCTGGTCCGCGTCGTATGCGATTTAGCGTAAACGCATCCTTTCCGGCGACCAATTGTTAACTGTGTTCTGCAACCATCCCCCTTAACAAGAGGACGACGCGTCCATGGCACAGCGGGCGAAGAAGATCTATTTGGCGGCCGCGGAAGACGACGGCACGACCGCACCGACGCCGACCGGATTGCGCGACTTCACGCAACCCTGGCTCGACCTCAACGACAAATCCGTACTGGTCACCGGTGGTACCGGTTCCTTCGGCAAGCATTTCGTGCGGACGGTTCTCGAGCATTACAAGCCGCGCCGTCTCATCATCTTCTCGCGCGACGAGCTCAAGCAATATGAGATGGAACAAGTCTTCTCGATGGAGAAGAATCCGTTCATGCGCTACTTCATCGGCGATGTACGGGATCGCGATCGTCTTGAGATGGCGATGCGCGATGTGGATTACGTGATCCACGCCGCCGCGATGAAGCAGGTTCCCACCGCGGAATACAATCCGTTCGAATGCATCCGCACCAACATATTCGGTGCAGAGAATGTCGTTTATGCCGCGCTTCGGCGCAATGTGCGCAAGGTCATTGCACTATCGACGGACAAGGCCGCCAACCCGGTCAACCTCTATGGCGCATCGAAGCTTGCATCCGACAAGATCTTCGTTGCCGCGAACAATCTTGCCGGCGCGGATGGAACGCGTTTCGCCGTGGTGCGCTATGGCAACGTCGTGGGCTCGCGCGGTTCGGTCGTGCCGTTTTTCCAGAAGTTGGTGGACAACGGCAAAACGGAACTTCCGATCACGGACCCACGAATGACGCGGTTCTGGATTACTCTCACGCAGGGCGTGAATTTTGTCCTGTCGAGCATGGAACTTTCCCGAGGCGGCGAGATTTTCGTTCCGAAGATCCCTTCGACGACAATCACCGGGCTCGCCAGTCTCATTGGACCCAGCCTCGGCCAAAAGGTCGTAGGTGTTCGCCCCGGCGAAAAGTTGCACGAAACAATGATCCCGGCGGATGATTCGCGCTGGACCGTCGAACTCGATGACCGGTATGTGATTCTGGCCAGCTTCGCGGCTGCCGCGCGCGAAGCTTATATCAATCGGGGCGCCAAGCCGGTGAGCGAGGGTTTCGCATATTCGAGCGACACGAATCCGGAAATGTTAGACGCGCGCGGATTGCGCAATCTTCTTGAACAGGCGTTCGCGTGAGTTTGCCCGCTTTAAAAAAACCGTGTCTTGCCGGCGCGGCGAAGCCGTACTTGCCGTATGGCCGACAGGTTATCGAACAGGATGATATTGATGCGGTCAGCGAGGCTCTTCGCGGAGATTTTCTGACAACCGGCCCGACCATCAATCGTTTCGAAGCGGCCCTCGCAGAGACTGTCGATTCAAAGCATGCGATTGTCTGTGCCAATGGAACGGCCGCGCTCTATATGGCCGCGCGAGCCTTGGAGCTCGGCCCCGGAACAAAAGTCATCGTCCCGTCGATCACATTTCTTGCCACTGCGAGCGCTCCTCATCTCAACGGTGCAGAAATAGTTTTCGCCGACGTCGATCCTGACAACGGATTAATGCGTCCCGAAGATCTGCAGGAGGCAATTGACCGAGCGGGGCACGCCGACGCCGTGTTTAATGTTCATCTCAATGGTCAGTGCGGCAACATTGAGGAAATCGCGCACCTGGCACGGTCCAATGGCCTCAAGATCGTCGACGATGCGTGCCATACATTGGGCGCAACGTTTGTGGCCGCCAACGGTGCGTGCAGCAAGATCGGTCAGAATGCTTTCTGCGATTTAACAGTGTTTTCATTCCACCCCGTGAAAGCCATTGCGATGGGTGAAGGCGGCGCTGTGACAACGAATGATAATGCGGCGGCGGCAGTCCTATCGCGCATCCGTAATCACGGCATGACGCGCAATGCGCAGGAGTTTACAAATTCACTCGACGCATTTAATGGCGCGCATGTTGCCGATCCCTGGTACTATGAATTGATAGAGCCCGGCTTCAATTGGCGGGCGAATGATATTCAATGCGCACTCGGTTTATCGCAGCTGGCAAAGCTTCAACGCTTCCTGGCCCGTCGCCGCGCTTTGACAGCGTGTTATGACGAATTGCTGGCTCCGTACACGCCTTATTTGCGTCCCGTAACCAGACAGAGAAATTGCCTGCCGGCTTGGCATCTTTACGCCGTTCAAATTGATTTTGTAGCCCTTGATACGACGCGAGCGCAGTTCATGCGGGAATTGGCTGGTCAGGGAATCGGAAGCCAAGTTCATTATTTTCCGGTTCACAGGCAGGCCTATTACGGCCGACGTTATGGCATTGCCGATCTACCGGGTGCGGATCGCTACTACGCGCGAGCGCTGAGCTTACCCTTATTCGCTTCGATGACCGAGGATGATGTTCGTCGCGTCGTGGATGCCCTCGCAGCAATCCTGAACCGCTAAAACGGCAACGGGCGGAGACTTTGCTCCGCCCGTTGCTTCTTAACAATGAAACCCACCCACAAATTTGAGCCCACGCCTCGGGGAGAGAGCCAGACGATATGGCTCCGGCCTGTTCGGAAAGGCAGCGGCGGCCGCGATTGCGACCGCCGCCTTGAGTAGTACTTACCGGAACAGAGACAGAATCGCCGAAGGCGCTTGGTTGGCGATGGACAACGCTTGAATGCCGAGCGACTGCTTGGTCTGCAGGGCAGTGAGCTGGGCGCTTTCCTGGGCCATGTTGGCATCGACCAAGGTGCCGATACCTGCCGTCAGCGTATCGGAAAGCGTCTGAGCAAACGTGGCTTGGATCGAGAACTTCTTCGAGCCCGAAGACAATTTCGAAAGGGCCGAGTCGACGTTCGCGAGCGAAGTCGTAATCGTCGCGACCATGGTCGAAGCAGTGGCAGCAGTCGAGATCGAACCGGCCGCCGCAATGGTCACGATAGACCCGGATAGCGACATGTTCTCTGCAGAGACCGTGATGCGACGAGAACCGTCCGACGAAGCGAGTGCCGTAATCTGCTGCGTCGAACCGTCGACCAAGTTGAAGCCGTTGAACACAGCGTTCTTCACAATGGTCGTGATTTGGTCGCGAAGGGCGACAAAGTCCTGGTTCATAGCCTGACGGCTTGACGTGTCGAGCGAAGAGTCGGACGCGGAAAGCGCCTTCTGCTTCATTTCGATCAGCAAATCGGATATCGACTGACCGGCCGACATGGCGACATCCACCGCAGACATGCCGCGATTGAGACTGTCGGTCACGGCCGTATAACCGGCGACGTCGCCGCGCATGTTTTGCGCGATGGCGTAGGTTGCGCCGTCGTCCTTCGCGGACGCGACCTTCCGGCCGGTGCTGATGGCATTTTGGACCGCGGCCATCGAGGCTTGGGTTTGATTGAGGTATTGTAGCGCAGTCATTGCGCCGACATTTGTATTGACGCTAAGCATGGGGGCCTCCGTTCTGGCAATTGACACGAGCATTTTGCTCAAGGGCGTTCTCGCCCTGGTGTGTTCAAGGCAATCCGCGTGCCGGGGCCGGTTAAGACTCGCTTAACTCTCGATTGCGGGGATCAAAGAGACAGATGGTGCTCGGGGGATTTGCCGGGCGGCGAAAACTGCCGGGTAGGATTTACCGACCGGCGGCAAATATTGCCGGGTACGCGGCAATCTTTGCCTACAATCGGGTAGGAGGAGCTCTTGCGAGCCCCCCCTCCCACACCACCTGGCATACTCAGCGTACCGCGGCGGTTTCCGACAATGCGGAGCGTTGCGGAAAAGAAGCGCCGCCAAGGCTCGGTATTCGACCAACGCCGTAGATGCTGATCCGCTCCACACGCGCACCAGACCCAGTTCCGCTTTCGCCGGTAATGCCGTGGCGAAGTAACCTTTCCATCGGAGAGCGTCACTTCCTTGCTGCTGTTGGGCATCTATCGAGTGGGTTGAACCTGCTCCTTGATTGTCGAATTCGGCCCTTCATCCAGTTGCCCGGACTATTATGGCCTCTGCTGACTTCTCCCCATCCATTGGACGACGTTGCCGTCGCCCTACTCCGATCGCCGGAGAGACAAAGAGATCTCCCAGGGTAAGACGTTGATCCTTCGCTCGGTCGCCGCCGGATTTACCAATGCGCGTGTCCGAATGACTATTGGGCTTCCCCGTCCATGGCCGAGTTACCCCACCGCACCGGCCTCGTATCCGGTTTCTGTTCGTCAACTCCGAGCTTTGCTTCCAGCTTCCTCCCCACCCCGCCTCGCGACGACGCAGTTGCCTTCCGCTATCAGTTCCCGTCATCAGGGCCTGAAGAGGACTTCCACCTCCAACATCAACGCCATGCCTGGCACAATCGGGTAGGAGGAGCTCTTGCGAGCCCCCCCTCCCACACCACCTGGCATACTCAGCGTACCGCGGCGGTTTCCGACAATGCGGAGCGTTGCGGAAAAGAAGCGCCGCCAAGGCTCGGTATTCGACCAACGCCGTAGATGCTGATCCGCTCCACACGCGCACCAGACCCAGTTCCGCTTTCGCCGGTAATGCCGTGGCGAAGTAACCTTTCCATCGGAGAGCGTCACTTCCTTGCTGCTGTTGGGCATCTATCGAGTGGGTTGAACCTGCTCCTTGATTGTCGAATTCGGCCCTTCATCCAGTTGCCCGGACTATTATGGCCTCTGCTGACTTCTCCCCATCCATTGGACGACGTTGCCGTCGCCCTACTCCGATCGCCGGAGAGACAAAGAGATCTCCCAGGGTAAGACGTTGATCCTTCGCTCGGTCGCCGCCGGATTTACCAATGCGCGTGTCCGAATGACTATTGGGCTTCCCCGTCCATGGCCGAGTTACCCCACCGCACCGGCCTCGTATCCGGTTTCTGTTCGTCAACTCCGAGCTTTGCTTCCAGCTTCCTCCCCACCCCGCCTCGCGACGACGCAGTTGCCTTCCGCTATCAGTTCCCGTCATCAGGGCCTGAAGAGGACTTCCACCTCCAACATCAACGCCATGCCTGGCACACCAAACGAGAGCGGCGCGGGGAAATCCCCGCACCGCTCTGATCCCCTTTTCCCCGAAGTTTATTATCTGAACAGGGAGAGAATTGCCGAAGGCGCTTGGTTGGCGATCGACAACGCCTGCACACCGAGCGATTGCTTGGTCTGCAAAGCCGTGAGCTGCGCACTTTCCGAGGCCATGTTGGCATCGACCAGATTGCCAATACCGGACGTTAGCGTATCGGAAAGCTTTTGAGCAAAACCGGCTTGGATCGAGTACTTCTTCGAACCCGAAGACAGTTTTGCCAAGGCCGAGTCGACGTTGTTGAGCGACGTCTGAATTGTCGCCACCATGGCCGAAGCTTTGGCAGACGTCGAGATAGTGCCTGAGGCCTTGATGGTCACAATGGCGCCGGACAACGACATATTCTCTGCCGTTACCGTGATACGTCGCGAACCATCGGCCGAAGCCAGAGCCGTAATCTGGGTCGTCGAACCGTCGACCAAGTTGAAACCGTTGAACACAGCGTTCTTTACGATGGTTGTGATTTGGTCGCGAAGGGCGACAAAATCCTGGTTCATCGCCTGACGGCTTGCCGTGTCGAGCGAAGTATCCGAGGCGGAAAGCGCCTTCTGCTTCATCTCAACGAGCAAGTCCGATATCGACTGACCGGCCGACATGGCGACATCCACCGCCGACATGCCGCGATTGAGGCTGTCCGTCACGGCGGCATAGCCGGCGACGTCGCCGCGCATGTTTTGTGCGATGGCGTAAGTTGCGCCGTCGTCCTTAGCGGACGCGACCTTCAGACCGGTGCTGATGGCGCTTTGAACCTGTGCCATTTCGCCCTGAGTTTGATTGAGGTACTCCAGCGCCACCATGGCGCTTGTATTGGTGTTCACGCTAAGCATGGTGTGTTCTCCATTTCGTTCCGGTCGGCAGATGGCGTTTTACGCATCTGGGAGCACAATGCCCCTGCCCTGCTTTCGCAGTCGCAATGCTCATACCAAGTTTGAGTCCCCGTCTTCCTTTCGTAAGCCATTGATTGTATTGCAATATTAAAACTAGCAATTCTGCCATGCGCGGGAATAATTTGCCGCTCGGCAAAAAAGAGAAAGGCCGACTTTGCAGCCGGCCTCGTCTCGAAAAGGATTTTACGCTGGCTTCAGGACTTGCCGTTCAGACCTTGCATGATCGTGCGGTTGACGTCGATCAGAGGATCGAGCGAGGCACCCTGGCGCGTTACTTCCTTGGAGTAACGGGTGACCCAAAGCGACAGCGACACGATCTGCGCCCGCAAATCCTGCGGCAGCTGATTGCGGTCATCAAGGCAGTCGGCAGCGAGTGTGCGCCAAAGCGTCCGGTTCCAGTCAATCGCCTCGGCCAACGGACCGCCGCTCTTGCTTTTCCTTTGCGCGTCGATGAGCGCTCCGGTGACTTGACCGAATACACGATACTCGGTTTCGCGCGGATCCTCAGTGCTGAACTGCGTGTTTTGGTACGCTTTTAGAGTCATAGTTCAACCGTTCCTGTTCGAATTCGAACAATTTTCTGCACAACATCAAAGCCTTATAGTAAGCGCCGCCCGTCACTTCGCGACTGATTTCGAAACACACCGCGAGCGCGGTGCGATCGCGAATGGCGCCCATAAACTCTGTTATCCGCAGTGCAAAATCGTTGTAGTGCTGTTCGCTGCCGTCCGGATCGAGATACATCATCATGATCGGCAAATAGATGTGCCGCGCCGGCGTTGTCGCCTCTTCCGGCTGCATGATGTCCTTCTCGCGCAAGACGCAGGCCCTGTTCTGGATAACCAAGCTCGTCCGCTTGTCGCCATTGGTAAGCACCGCGCCGTTCAGCACAAATCTCTCACCCGGTTTCAATGACAATTTCAGCGGCATCAGAGGCCCCTACGAAGTCTGGACTTGTTCGACGCGATGACCTTAGCGATCCCTGGTTAACAAAATGCTTGCATTGAGAACGAACATGTTCACGAGAGATTAAGCATAGACCGGCTCTACTGCGGAGACATTTTTCCGGGGAATAAAGCAGATGGCTCAAGCCATTGCCGCGCGTAGCATAGGATCGCTTGCGGGTATTGACGCCAAATTGGCAGCCCTTGCGAAACTCGAGGCCCTCGCGGAAGAGATTGATGCGGAGCTTGTCCGGCGCAAATCGAACGGATTGCTGCGCCGTGCGATCAAAGCGTGGCGGCGTGGCGACATCGTTCGCTCCGGCCAACTTGCACTTGACGCAACCGAAGCCGACGACACCAACGCCAAGGCCTATCATGTCCTGGCGATGGCCTTGGAAAGAATGGGACATCTTCACAAGGCGCTGGTGACGTACGAACGCGCCTTCAAATTGGATCCCGACGATCCAGAGTTGCTCATCAATCTCGGCTTGACTGCTTGGAATCTCAAGCTGATCGATGGTGCACAGAAGATGTTCCAGCTCTACATCGCCGCCTGCCCCGATTCGCCTTTGGGTTACAACAATTTGGGTAGCGTGCAGGGCGACATGGGCAAGCCCGCGGTTGCCGTCGAGACCCTGCGCTCGGCGATCTGCCGAATGCCCGGCGAGTCAATCTTATGGAATTCATTGGCGACAGTGCTGGCAGAAGAGGGGCGCGCCGAGGAAAGCTTGGTTTTCTATCGCGAGGCTATCCGCCTGGATCCCGACTTCGCGCGGCTCTACCACAATCTTGGTTACGCCTATTCGCATCTGGGCAGGCTGTCGGAGGCGCTTGAAGCTTATGACAGCGCATTGGACCACGTTGTCGACCCGGCTGAACGCATCGAAAGCCTCCACTCTCGGTCCATCTGTATGATTGGTATGGGGAAATTGGAGGAGGGATTTCGCGAATACGAAATCCGCAATCACCAGCGCTTCCGCGCCTATGTTCACCATATGATCAAAGCGCCTCTCTGGCACGGCGAACCGTTGGAAGGCAAACGTATCCTCGTCGTAGGCGAACAAGGGCTCGGCGACGAATTCATGTTTGCAAACACGCTGCCCGATATTGCCGAGGCGGTGGGGCCGAATGGAAAGCTACAGATCGCCATCGACGCGCGCCTGGTTGACCTGTTTCAAAGGTCTTTCCCTAATGCGGATGTCGGTACCTATGACGACCGCACCTTGGTCGACAAGGACGGCAACAAGTCGTTACGGTTTATCCCTTTCGCCGTTGAAAATGGCGAACCGGATTTCTACGTACCGATGGGTTCGACGCTGCCTGTATATCGCAAGCGCTTGGAGGATTTTCCGCACCAAGCGTTCCTTGTCGCCGACCCCGTGCGCAAAGAGGCGTTCCGCAGGGCACTGGCCGCAGAAGGACCCGGCCCCTACATCGGCATCTGCTGGCGTTCGATGATGATGGGTACGAAACGAGCGAAATACTACAGCGCCCTGGATTCCTGGGGACCGATCCTCAAAACACCCGGTGTGCGCTTCGTCAGTCTGCAATATGGCGACAGCGAGGAAGAGCGGGCGCGAGCACGCGAGCTGCACGGCGTCGACATACGAGTTATGGAAGGCCTCGATCTTACCAATGATATCGACGGTGCTGCTGCGCTTTCTGCGGCGGTCGATCTCGTGATCTCCGCGCCCACGGCGGCTGCGGCGACAGCCGCGAGCGTTGGTGCGGAAGTATGGTTTTTGACTGCCGGACGAACCTGGCCGCAATTGGGTACCGATGAGTTTCCTTGGTATCGCAAAGGACTCGTATATAGTCCCAAGAAATTCGGTGACTGGAACGAGCTCATTCCCTCAATTGCGGACCGGCTAAAGGAATTCGCAGCGCGCTGATCACTGCTGTTGTTGCTGCTGCTGGTGATAGAGCCGTTCCGGCATGGACGCAGTAGGCTGGGGCGATGACATCGGTCGGGCGACCCGCAGAAAATCTTCGTGTCGCACCGGAGCCTGAGTAGGCTCGACCGCCACCGCGATTGCCAGCTCGCTTTCCGCCACACCTTTGAATGTACCGCGTGTCGGCGGAACATCCCCATAATCGCGCCCGATGGCTGCGCGGATATGCTGTTCGTCCGCCATCGTGTCGTTGGTCGGATCGAAGCCCACCCAGCCGAGGCTCGGAAGATGTGCTTCCACCCAAGCATGGGTTGCATCCGCGCCGGAGCGATCATGGCTTTGTGGACGATGATAAAGATAGCCTGACACATAGCGCGCCGGAATGCCCCATTTTCGCGCGATGGCAATCATGATGTGTGCGAAATCCTGACAGACCCCGCGCTTTTCGCCCAACGCATGATCGATCGGCGAATGCACTTGTGTGATGCCGGATTCGTAGGCGAACGATTCTGTAGATTGTACGGTTTAGCGTCTTGAGCGCCGTCAGCGGATCGCCTTTCGGATGCGTCAAGTCTTTCTCGGCCATGAACTGAACGAGGGCAGGCGAGCAAATGGCGAATTTTGAAGGTTCGAGGAGATCGAAGTGATCGTCCGAGAGATTGTAAGGATTGTAACGATCCCATTCCAGACTATCCGCCGCTTCGGGTAGCGGCGGCATGCGGTATATTTCGACGACCGCCTGGGCTTCGATGCGTAACTCGTCATGCGCGCGCAGGACGTTGAAATGATAGACGGCGTTGCCGGCGTAATCGGTGTAAGCATAAAGCTGGGCGCGCGGATTGGTGACGAGCTGGAAGGAGCGCAGAGCTTGCGGCCCTTCCGAGCGGGGCTGCATGCGCAGCTCCATGACCGTTTCACGGATCGGTGCGGAATAACGAAATCGGGTCACATGCCGGATCGAATAGAACATCGTGGTTTAGAGCTCTCTTTTCACAAAACGGTCTCCGCGCCATAGGCGATGTAAGATTCAAAAACGGCTTCGTGGATTTGCTCGCATTGCCGCGCAATTTCATCGAGGAATGGCGCAAGGGATCCACTCATGAGATCCTGGATTTGTGTGAAATCGACCGAGGCCTTTAAGCGGCCCGCCAAGCGTTCAACGAGTGCCCGGCGCGCCGGCGCGGCTCCCGGTGCCACGCGCATCAGCGCTTCGCATACGTGATCGACGGAAAAACGTACGGAGTGCGGAAATTCGCCGTCGAACAACAGGAATTCGGCGATCTTTTCGGGGCGGATGGCCGCCGTATAGGCTTTGCAATACGGCTCGAATGCGGTGCAAAATTTGAGCAGAACCAGCCAGTCGAAATATTTTGGCGTATCGGGAACATCCGATTTCGATGTGCCGAAATGCAAATCAAGAAGACGGGCGACAAGTTGCGCCCGCTCCAAGTGACGGCCAAGCTCTAGAAAATACCAGCCTTCGCCATGGCTGAGAGTCGAGTACGTCACGCCGCCGAGCATATGAAGATCGGCTAGAGTTTCCCGAAACAGGCGCGCGGGGTGATGCACCCATATGCCGTCCATGGTTGCCGGCTGGAGCCGCAAATAAAGCCAATTCAAATTTTCCCACACTTCCATCGACAATTGCTCGCGGACTTGGCGCGCATTATCCCGCGCGTTGCG
Organism: uncultured Acidimicrobiaceae bacterium; assembly: GCA_963804305.1. Taxonomy (GTDB): domain Bacteria; phylum Actinomycetota; class Acidimicrobiia; order Acidimicrobiales; family RAAP-2; genus RAAP-2. The sequence continues at coordinate 368,588 of CAWDPR010000004.1, forward strand.
TAACGAGGTCAGAAGCGAAGAAGGATTGTGCAGGTCGAACGCGAGTCCTTGGGTGATGGCGAAGGCATCTGGGATGGTGGGCACATGTTCTTTGGCCGATAGAGCGGCAACGACGCGCGCCCAGGAATAATCGGCCTCCTCTCGCGATTGCTCGATCATCGACTCCAATTTTACCGCGATCAGACGCGCGGTGTGTTCGGCGCGCTCCAGATAGCGGCTCATCCAATAGAGGCTGTCGGCGACCCGGCTTAACATCAGTTGCTCAATACCCAAGTGTCTTTGGAGCCGCCGCCTTGGCTGGAATTCACTACCAGGCTGCCGCGTTTGAGTGCCACGCGGGTCAAGGCGCCGGGAACGATGGTTGTCGTTTCGCCATGCAGAATGAAGGGACGCAGATCGACGTGACGGGCCTCGACGCTGCCATCGACAAACGTCGGCGCGGTGCTGAGCTGAATGGTCGGTTGCGCGATGTAATTATCGGGCTCGGCTTTCAATTTCTCGGCGAAGGCGTCGCGCTCGTCTTTGCTGGCATGGGGGCCGACGAGCATTCCATAGCCGCCCGATTCTCCCACCGCCTTTACGACCAGCGTGTCGAGATTGGCCAGCACATGCGACAGCGATTTCGGTTCGCGGCACAGGAAGGTCTGCACCGATTCGAGGATTGGTTCCTCCGAGAGATAATAGCGGATGAGCCTCGGCACATAGGCGTAAATCGCTTTGTCGTCGGCGACGCCGGTGCCCAGAGCATTGGCAATGACGACATTGCCGGCGCGGTAAGCGTTGAAAAGGCCCGGCACGCCAAGCGAAGAATCTTCGCGGAAAATCAGATTATCGATGAAATCGTCGTCGATGCGGCGATAGATGACGTCGATGCGCTGCAAACCGCTGGTGGTGCGGGTGTAAACGACGTTGTCGTTGACCAGAAGATCGCGCCCCTCCACCAATTCCACACCCATTTGGCGGGCCAGGAAGGCGTGTTCGAAATAGGCCGAATTGAACACGCCCGGCGTCAACACGGCGATGGTGACGTCTTCCTGAAACGGCGTCAGAGAACGCAACGTCGCCAGCAATTCGCGCGGATAATGTTCGATCGGGCGCACGCCCATCGCACGAAACAAATTCGGAAAGGCGCGGCGCTCCACGTCGCGGTTGGCGAGCATGTACGAAACGCCCGAAGGAACGCGAAGATTGTCTTCCAAGACGACGAAGGTGCCGTCTTCGCGGCGGACGAGATCGGTGCCGCAGACATTGACATAGGCGCCGTGCGGCACCTGCAATCCGCGCATCTCGCGACGGTAATGTTTGGAGCCGTAAATCATCGAGCGCGGGATGACGCCATCTTTCAGGACGCGCCCATCGCCATAGATGTCGCGCAAGAAATGATTGAGCGCTTGGATGCGCTGCTTGAGGCCGGCTTCGATATGCGCCCATTCGCCGGCAGTCACGATGCGCGGCAGCAGATCGGTTGGAATAATGCGTTCCGTCGCCTGCTTATCGCTAACGCCCTGGTAGCGCGCCATCACCGGCGAGAGTTGGGGTACCGAGAGCAATCGGCCCCAGATCCTTATATCGGTTTTCCGCGCCAGGGTGTCGATCAACTCGAAGCGCGCGGCATGATCCGAGGTGATGCTGCCGACAAAGGACAGCGATACGTCGCGCTCGGGCACTTTCACCTTGTCGAGCACGGCGGGCTCGAAGCCAAGCAGGTTTCGTTCGGCGGCAATGCCGCGCTTGCGAAAATAGCTGACGAAATTCGGCAGCGACGAAATCATGACGTCGAGGCCGTGGAGGTCTCGTGCTCGGGATAGGGTGAGTGTTATCCGCCCGATGATCAGCTTGCAGTACGGGCGTAACCGCTCGAGCACCCGGCTTTCGACTTCACTGACCGCCTGGTTCAAAATGACGTCCGGCGCAATTTCGCGGGCCTGACGCACGATGATTTCCTCGAGATCGATGTTGAAGGGTTTGATCGGCGAGCGCAGCGGGCTCTTGATCGAAGGGCGGATTCCAACCGTTTGCCGCCTTTCCTTGAGCCAGGCGGCCTGCAATGGGCCGTTGTTGACGTGGAATTCCCAGGCTTCGTGACCGAGGATCTTGAAGTTCCGGGAATAGAAGTCGGATCCCGCGAACAGCGTTTCGTTGCGCTGCGTGGATGAATTCCCATGCACGGCAGGGGCTGATGCACGCCGAGTTCGCGAGGATTCCTTGGCTCAAACCATCGGGAGGATGTGCGCGATTCTCCTGCTATTCTGTTGCCTTCCTGCCCTTCTGGGTTGCGAGTCTGCCGTTTTCTTGGCAAACCCAAACAGCCAGGATTCTTCAACTTCGGGCTCGGTGCTGGCTTCTCCCGCTTCTGGCTCAGTGCTGACAGGTCCCACCGTAACGTTTACCTGGACGGCCACCACCGGTGCGACCGGGTACTCGCTTTGGCTGGGCAGCACGGGCGTGGGCTCGTCCGACGTGTACAACTCGCACGCCACGACAGCCACCTCGGTTGTGGCAAGCGGCCTGCCCACCAACGGCGAGACGATCTACGCGCGGCTCAATACCGTCACCAACGGAACCTCTTTTTCGGTGGACGCCACTTTCACCGCGGCAATGTCGTCGCCAGCGGAATTGATCTCGCCCGCCGCCGGCAGTGTGCTGACCACCCCAACGGCAACTTTCACGTGGTCCACAGCCACCGAAGCGACCGGCTATTCGCTCTGGCTCGGCAGCACGGGCGTGGGGTCATCCGACCTGTACAACTCGCACGCCACGACGGCCACCTCAGTTTCGGTAGGCGGCCTTCCCTCCAATGGCGAGACGATATACGCGCGGCTCAATACCGTTTACAACGGAAGCTCGGTTTCGGTCGACTATACATTCAAGGCAGCGGCGTATTTGCCCGCGAGTTTGACCTCGCCCGCTGCCGGCAGTGTTCTGACGGCCCCCACAACCACCTTCACTTGGTCCTCGGCTTCCGGAGCGACCGGGTATTCGCTCTGGCTGGGCAGCACTGGCGTGGGCTCGTCCAACCTGTACAACTCGAACAGCCTCACGGCCACGACGGTTTCCGTGAGCGGCCTGCCCACCAACGGCGAGACAATCTACGCGCGGCTCAACACCATTTATGGCGGGGTTACGTCTTCCAGCGACTCGACCTACATGGCATCGACCGTGGCGTCCATTATTTCTCCGTCAACGAGCAGCCCGCTACCGGGGTCCAGCACAACTTTCACATGGTCCGCGGCCACGGGAGCAACTGGATACTCCCTGTGGATTGGCAGCACGGGGGTGGGCACGTCCAACCTGTATAACTCGCACGAAACGGCAGCCACTTCCGTGACGGCAACTGGCCTGCCTGTTAACGGCGAGACAGTCTATGTGCGGCTCAACACCCTTTACGGCACGGCCTCACAGTATCTGGATTACATCTACACCGCCTCAGGCACACTGCCAACTCCAAGCGCACTGTCTTGCGGCAGCGCATCCTTGACTGGATCCACAACGGATTCCTGCACCGTGACTTTGAACGGACCGGCGCCGGCGACCGGAACGGCTGTTAGCCTGTCGAGCAACAGTTCATCCGTCACTCTTCCGGCCACGTTAACGATCCCCGCGAATGCAACCAGCGCCGGGTTCACCGCGACAGCGTCATCGGTGGGAACCACGCAGGCAGTCACACTGACGGCAAGTGCGAATAGTGTCTCCAAGACCTTTGCCCTGCAGCTGAATGCGGCGGTGCCCACGCTGACGGTGGCGACATTGAACTCCCCCTCCACCTACGGAGCGACGGTGTCCTTCGTAGCGACCATCTCCAGCGGCCCCAGCGGCACGGTGACGTTCTATGATCACGGCGCCTCCATTGGCACGGGCACCATCAATGGGACGACCGCGACGATGACAACGAGTTCGCTGGTCGCAGGGTCGCACACGATCACGGCCGGCTGGGCGGGCAACAGCAATTACTCCGCTGTAACGTCTGCTGCGATTACACAGGTTGTGAACAAGGCTACGCCCACCATCACGTGGGCAACACCTGTAGCGATTTCCTACGGCACGGCGCTGGGTTCAACCCAGCTGGATGCCAGCTCCACTGTGGCTGGAACCTTCGCCTACACGCCGGCGACAGGAACCGTGCTCACCGCAGGTGCGCAGACCCTGTCGGTTACCTTTACGCCGACCGACACCACCGACTATTCGACAGCGACAACAACTGTCGGGCTCACAGTCAACAAGGCAAAGCCTTCCATCACCTGGGCTGCCCCCTCTGCCATCACCTACGGGGCGGCGCTGAGCGCGACGCAGCTGGATGCCACCTCCACTGTTGCTGGAACCTTTGCCTACACGCCGGCAGCCGGAACCGTGCTCACCGCAGGTGCGCAGACCTTGTCAGTCACATTCACGCCGACAGACGCCACCGACTACGCCACGGCCACAGCGACGGCCACGTTGACGGTCAACAAAGCCACGCCTACCATCACCTGGGCAACGCCTTCTGCCATCACCTACGGAACAGCGCTGAGCGCGACGCAGTTGGATGCCAGCTCCAATGTGGCGGGAGCCTTTGCCTATACACCTGCATCCGGAACCGTGCTTAAGGCAGGTGCGCAGACCCTTTCGGTGACATTGACGCCAACGGACACCACCGACTACGCTACGGCAACGAAAACGGTGACATTGACGGTTAATCAGGTCAATTATTCCCTCACCTGGACAACGCCTTCTGCGATCACCTACGGAACAGCACTGAGCGCGACTCAGCTGGATGCCAGCTCCACTGTGGCTGGAACCTTCGCCTACACGCCGACAACAGGAACCGTGCTCACCGCAGGTGCGCAGACCTTGTCGGTCACCTTCACGCCGACCGACACCACCGACTATTCGACAGCGACAACAACTGTCGGGCTCACAGTCAACAAGGCAAAGCCTTCCATCACCTGGGCTGCCCCCTCTGCCATCACCTACGGAACGGCGCTGAGCGCGACGCAGCTGGATGCCACCTCCACTGTTGCTGGAACCTTTGCCTACACGCCGGCGGCCGGAACCGTGCTCACCGCAGGTGCGCAGACCCTGTCGGTTACCTTCACGCCGACCGACACCACCGACTATTCGACAGCGACAACAACTGTCGGGCTCACAGTCAACAAGGCAAAGCCTTCCATCACCTGGGCTGCCCCCTCTGCCATCACCTACGGAACGGCGCTGAGCGCGACGCAGCTGGATGCCACCTCCACTGTTGCTGGAACCTTTGCCTACACGCCGGCAGCCGGAACCGTGCTCACCGCAGGTGCGCAGACCTTGTCAGTCACATTCACGCCGACGGACGCCACCGACTACAACACGGCCACAGCGACGGCCGCGTTGACGGTCAACAAAGCCACGCCTACCATCACCTGGGCAACGCCTTCTGCCATCACCTACGGAACAGCGCTGAGCGCGACGCAGTTGGATGCCAGCTCCAATGTGGCGGGAGCCTTTGCCTATACACCTGCATCCGGAACCGTGCTTAAGGCAGGTGCGCAGACCCTTTCGGTGACATTGACGCCAACGGACACCACCGACTACGCTACGGCAACGAAAACGGTGACATTGACGGTTAATCAGGTCAATTATTCCCTCACCTGGACAACGCCTTCTGCGATCACCTACGGAACAGCACTGAGCGCGACTCAGCTGGATGCCAGCTCCACTGTGGCTGGAACCTTCGCCTACACGCCGACAACAGGAACCGTGCTCACCGCAGGTGCGCAGACCTTGTCGGTCACCTTCACGCCGACCGACACCACCGACTATTCAACAGCGACAACAACTGTCGGGCTCACAGTCAACAAGGCTAAGCCTTCCATCACGTGGGCAACACCTGTAGCGATTTCCTACGGCACGGCGCTGGGTTCAACCCAGCTGGATGCCAGCTCCACTGTGGCTGGAACCTTCGCCTACACGCCGGCAACAGGAACCGTGATCACCGCAGGTGCGCAGACCCTGTCGGTTACCTTCACGCCGACCGACACCACCGACTATTCAACAGCGACAACAACTGTCGGGCTCACAGTCAACAAGGCAAAGCCTTCCATCACCTGGGCTGACCCCTCGGCCATCACCTACGGAACAGCGCTGAGCGCGACGCAGCTGGATGCCACCTCCACTGTTGCTGGAACCTTTGCCTACACGCCGGCAGCCGGAACCGTGCTCACCGCAGGTGCGCAGACCTTGTCAGTTACCTTCACGCCGACCGACACCACCGACTATTCGACAGCGACAACAACTGTCGGGCTCACAGTCAACAAGGCAAAGCCTTCCATCACCTGGGCAACGCCCTCCGCCATCCTCTCCGGAACAGCGCTGAGCGCGACTCAGCTCGATGCCAGCGCAACGATTCCTGGAACATTTGTCTATTCACCCGCCGCAGGCACGGTTCCGGCATTAGGATCATCGACATTGTCGGTTACTTTCACGCCGACCGACACCACCGACTACACTACGGCGACGAAGACGGT
>CAWDPR010000005.1:0-10242 GCA_963804305.1 uncultured Acidimicrobiaceae bacterium
TGGACTGCCAATGGGCCTGTCCCGCACACACGAACGTGCCGGGTTACATCCGGATGATCGCCCAGGGCCAGTTCGACGATGCCTACATGCTCAATCGAGAGTCCAACGTCTTTCCCGGGATCCTTGGGCGCACCTGTGACCGACCGTGTGAACCGGCCTGTCGCCGCGACCGAGTTGACGGCAGTCCCGTCGCGATCTGTCGCCTGAAGCGTGTTGCGGCGGACTTGAAGGGTGACATCTCCTCACGCCTGCCTGCGATCCCCACGGAGAAGAACGGCAAGCGCGTCGCCTGCATCGGCGCGGGACCATCATCGCTCACCGTCGCGAACGACCTCATGCCGTTGGGCTACGACATCGTCATGTTCGAGCAGTTCGCCAAGCCCGGCGGCCTCATGCGCACGAACATACCCGAGTTCCGACTGCCCGACACGGTCCTCGAAGCCGAGACGCAGATCATCTTGGACATGGGCGTCGACATTCGTTACGACTCCCCCATCACGAGCATGCGCTCGCTGCTCGCGGAGGGCTTCGACGCCATCTTCGTCGGCGTCGGCGCACCGCGGGGCAAGGAGCTCGACATCCCGGGACGCCACGACGAGAGCGACTCACACATCTTCATCGGCATCGACTGGCTCGAGTCGGTGGCGTTCGGCCACGTCACCGAGATCGGATCACGGGTACTGATCATCGGCGTGGGCAACACCGCGATGGACTGCTGCCGGTCGTCACGCCGCCTCGGCGGCACCGACATCAAGGTCATGGCGCGCCGACCACGCGAGTACTTCAAGGCGTCGCCGTGGGAACTGGACGACGCCGAAGAAGAGGGCGTGGAGATCATCGTGAACCACGCGCCCAAGCGCTTCGTGATCGAGGACGGGAAGCTCGTGGGCATGGAGTTCGAGGTCCTCGAGTGGGACGAAGGCGCCAAGCGCTCGACGGTGCTCGACACGGTCATCATCGAGTGTGACGACGTCATCCTCGCTATCGGTCAGGAGAACGCCTTCCCGTGGATCGAACGCGATCTCGGCCTTGAGTTCGGTGAGTGGGACGTTCCGGTCGTCGACGAGGTCACCATGCAGTCAACCCTTTCGGGGGTCTTCTTCGGTGGCGACGCCGCCTTCGGCCCAAAAAACATCATCTGGGCCGTCGCCCATGGGCACCAGGCCGCCATCTCGATCCACAATCTGTGCAGCGACGTCGCCATCGACGACCGTCCTGCGCTCGGCATGAATCTCGTCAGTCAGAAGATGGGCATGAGCGAGTGGAGCTATCACAATGACTACAACCCATCACCTCGCCAGAAGATGTCTCACGTCGAGTTGACGAAACGATTCGAGTCGCTCGACCTCGAGGTCGAACTCGGTTTCTCCGTCGAACAGACGGTCCGCGAAGTGCAGCGATGCCTGAACTGCGACGTCGAGACGGCGTTCAAGGCGTCGGCGTGCATCGAGTGCGACGCCTGCATCGACATCTGTCCGGTGCAGTGCCTGACGATCACGAGTAACGGCCCCGAGTCCGACCTCCGCTCGCGCCTCTCGGCTCCGGCCAACAACCTCAGCCAGGCGCTCTATGTCTCGGAGGCGTTGCCCCAGACCGGGCGGGTGATGGTGAAGGACGAGAACGTCTGCGTGCACTGCGGACTCTGCGCCGAGCGTTGTCCGACGGCCGCTTGGGACATGGAACTGTTCGACCTGCAGATCCCCTACGCCGCCAGTGCCAACTTCATTCGCATCGGAGCGATGTCACCGAGCGGCGCCGGCGACCGGGTGAGGAGCTAACCGTGGCCATCGATACAAAACTTGACCGTCGCCTTCAGGTGAACGATTTCTCGATCAAGCTCGCCAACGTGAACGGCACCGGCTCGGCCAGTGCCAACAGCCTGTTGATGCAGGCCATCTTTCGCATGGGGATTCCGGTGTCGGGCAAGAACCTCTTCCCCTCCAACATTCAGGGCCTTCCCACGTGGTATGAGATCCGCGTCAACGGCTCCGGCTACACGGCGCGCGCACTCGAGTACGACCTCGTGGTCGCCATGAACGCCCAGACCTACGCCCAGGACATCAACGACGTCCGTCAGGGCGGCTACGTCGTCTACGACTCGTCGTGGCCGCTCGACCCCGATCTCACGCGCGATGACGTCACGTTCCTCGGTATCCCCCTCGCCAAGATGTGCCTCGAGAACTTCAAGGCGCCGCGCGAGCGCATCCTGATGAAGAACATCGCCTACGCCGGCGCCATCGTGGCGATGGTCGGCATCGACGTCGACCTCGTGGCCGACCTGCTGGGCGAGACCTTCGCACGCAACGCCGCCCTGAAGGAGTCCAACCAGAAGGCGCTTCGCCTCGGGTATGACTACGCCATCGAGAACCTCGACTGCCCTCTCCCGTTCTACGTCGAGCCCATGGACGCGAACGGCTCGTCGATCCTGATCAACGGGAACATGGCGACCGCGCTCGGCTGCCTCTACGCCGGCGCGACGGTCGCGGGCTGGTACCCGATCACACCCGCCACCGCGGTGATGGACAACTTCATCGCGCTCTGCGCCCGGTACCGGCGCGAGACCGTGGCGAGCGACGATCCCGAGGTCCCCGAGTCCAAGCGCAACAACTACCTGATCATCCAGGCCGAAGACGAGATCGCCGCGATCGGCATGGTGCTCGGCGCGTCGTGGAGCGGTGCACGCGCCTTCACCTCGACGTCCGGGCCGGGGATATCGCTCATGAACGAGTTGCTCGGTCTCGCGTACTACACCGAGATCCCCGCCGTCATCGTCGACGTCCAGCGCACTGGCCCGTCGACGGGCATGCCCACGCGCACCCAGCAGGCCGACATCCTGCTCTGCGCCTACGCGAGCCACGGCGACACGAAGCACATCGTGCTCTTTCCCGCGAATCCCCACGAGTGTTTCGACTTCGCGGTCAAGAGTTTCGATCTCGCCGAACAGTTCCAAACGCCGGTCTTCATGCTGTCGGACCTCGACATCGGCATGAACGACTGGGTCGTCCCTGAACTCCGGTGGGACGACGACTACGTCTGGGACCGCGGACCGGTGCTCGACGACGAAGACCTCAAGTCCCTCTCGTCGTTCTTTCGCTACGACGCGCTCAATGAGGACTTCGTCGCGACACGCACGGTGCCCGGTTCCGACGAGAAGGGTGCCTACTTCATCCGCGGTTCGGGCCACGACAAGTACGGCCATTACACGGAGAATCCGCCGCAGTACCAGGAGGTCGTCGATCGCCTCAAGCAGAAGCACGCGGCCTCGGCGAAATACGTGCCCGAACCGATCGTCGAGCGTCGTGACGGCGCGACGGTTGGCGTGATCACCATCGGAAGTTGTGACCTCGCCGTGCGCGAAGCGCTCGACGAGTTGGCCGACGCCGGCGTGCCCTCGGACTTCATGCGAGTTCGCGGATTCCCCTTCATCGACGACGTGCGCGACTTCGTGCAGAGTCACGAGCACTGCTTCGTCGTCGAGCAGAACCGTGACGCCCAACTGCGTTCCCTGATCGCGATCGAAACGGGTGTCAGCACCGAAGCAATGCAACCTGTCCTCGCGTACGGCGGTTTCCCGCTCAGCGCGCAGCAGGTCGTGGAAGCCGTTCTAGCCAAGTTGGAGAACTAGTCATGCCGTCCATCACCAAACCGCTCATCCCGCTCTCACCGCTCCCGAAGAACGATCTCGGTCTGACGATCCGTGACTACGAGGGTTCGATGTCCACGCTGTGCGCCGGTTGCGGACACGACTCGGTCACCGCGGCGATCACGCACGCCTTCTGGGAGTTGTCGACGCCACCGCGGATGATCGCGAAACTGAGCGGCATCGGCTGCTCCTCCAAGACGCCCACGTACTTCGTGCGCGGGGCCCATGGCTTCAACTCGGCGCACGGTCGAATGGTGCCCATCGCCACGGGCGCCATCGCGGCCAACCGTGAACTCACCTACATCGGCATCTCGGGCGACGGCGACTCGCTGTCGATCGGGCTCGGTCACCTGATGCACGGCATCCGCCGCAACGTGAAGATGGTCTACATCATCGAGAACAACGGCGTCTACGGCCTCACCAAGGGCCAGATGTCGGCCTCGGCGGACATCGGATCGCGCCCGAAGAAGGGTGAGCCCAACGTGTTGGCACCTATCGATCCCGTCGCCATGGGTCTCAGTCTGGGCGCCACGTTCATCGCACGGAGTTTCTCGGGCGACAAGGAACAGCTCGTGCCGATCCTGAAAGCGGCCATCGCGCACAACGGCTTCGCGCTCATCGACGTCATTTCGCCGTGCGTCACGTTCAACGACCACGAGGGTTCAACGAAGAGCTACAAGTTCATGCGCGAACACGAAGTGAAGGAAGTCGAGACCGACTACGTCCCGATCCGCGCGGAGATTCGCGCCAAGATCCCCGCCGACGCCGCGACGGAGGTGACCATGCACGACGGGAGTGTCATCCGGTTCCGTTCGGTCCCTTCGGGCTACGACCCGCACGACCGACTGAAGGTCGAGTCCTACATCCGCGACCGCGAGAGCCGTGGCGAGATCGTCACGGGACTCCTCTACGTCGACGAGTCGGCGCGCGAGATCCACGAGGTCAACGCCACGCCCGCGACGGCCCTCAGCAAGGTCCCCTTCTCAAAGCTCTGTCCCGGCGCCGCGACCTTGGCGTCCATGCAACAGGACTTCCGCTAGACCCCGTGATCGATCAGCCCACGCTCGAACGTGTGCGACGTGTCCATGGTTGACGAGGTGCGAGACGATGAAGGTGGCGAAAGCGCTTGCTACGTCCACTTGACGTGCCCTGCGTGCGGCGTCGTCCTCGATGGCTCAGACCACGCGTCGACGTGTCATTGGGCGACGTTGGACCTCGACGTGCCTCCGTCTGACAACGCAGGCCATCCGCTGACCTGAAGCCACAGAGCGCCTCACCTTAGGCTCACGGGGCTGAAAATCCCCAGTCCAGTAGGCAGAGTTTCAGTGCTTCCTGAAGGGAAATTACTCCGAGTGAGGCCCAGGTGCACGAACCAAGGTGCGTCCGTGTACTATTCTCTACTAAATCAATAGAAATACCTACCTTTAAAGGATACCCCAATGAAAAAAGTCAATGCGAAGAGAGTCGTAGCCACGGCGATTGCCTTCCTGCCCCTTTCCTTGCTTGCGACCCAGTCGTCGTCAGGAGCCGCATCCGAGACGGTGAACGTCGTGGGTTACTCCATTGTGGCCAACGCCTATACGGCGCTCGAGAAGGCCTTCGCGAAGACCGGTCCCGGTCAAGGGGTGACCTTCACGAACTCCTTCGGCGCCTCGACGACGCAGGCCGAGGACGTCGTGGCCGGCCAGCCGGCCGACGTGGTCAACTTCTCCCAGCAGCCCGACCTCGCCCTCTTGATCAACGCCGGACTGGTGTCGAAGAAGTGGGCCTCGAACAAGTACGCCAAGGCGGAGAAGGGCATCGTGACCGACTCGGTCGTCGCGATCGTCGTGCGTCCCGGTAATCCTTTGGGCATCCACACCTGGAACGACCTGCTCAACAGCGGGGTCAAGATCGTGACCCCCGACCCGATCAGCTCGGGCAGCGCGCGCTGGAACCTCCTCGCGGCCTACGAGTCGCAGATCGACCAGGGCCAGACCGCCGCGCAGGCGAACACCTACATCAATTCGTTGATCGCCAACGTGATCTCCGAGCCGGCCAGTGGATCCAAGGCCCTCTCCGCATTCATCGCGGGTACGGGTAACGTGCTCCTCGCGTACGAGAGTGACGCCTTGAACGCGTTCCAGACAGGCCAGAAGCTCCAAGTCATCGAGCCCGCCCAGAACCTTCTGATCCAGAATCCGGCGGCGCTCACGTCGTCGGGAACGACGAACCCAGCGGCCAAGGCCTTCTACGCCTTCATCTTCTCCAAGGCGGGACAGCAGATTTGGCTCAGCCTGCACTTCCGTCCCACGATCGCGTCGTTGGCGTCGGTCAGCAAGTCCACCTTCTACACGCCCACCACGTTCAACAACATCACCAAACTTGGCGGATGGGCTTCAGTTACGCCTAAGTTCTTTGGACCGACTGGCATTATCACGAAGGCCGAGAACGCAAATGGATTCACCAGCTAAGCCAACGAATGCCGCTCTCGGAGCGCCGCCAGCCCGAAAGGGTTGGCGGCGCTTTGCTGTGCGCCTGCGATCGTCGGCGAGCACCATCGGTGGCGGGTCGCTCATCGTCGGGTACCTCTCGATCATCGTGCTCATTCCGATTGCCGCCGTCGTCGCGCACGGGTTCTCCTTCACGATCAACACCCATGGTTGGGGCGCCGCCTTCTGGCACTGGCACCTGAGTGCCGGGTTTGGGACCTTCTGGACCGACATCACACAGCCCGCGGCGATCAGTGCCATCCGGCTCTCCCTCTGGCTCTCCCTGTCCGTGGCGGCGATCAACGCCATCATGGGCGTCGCCATCGCGTGGGTCCTCGTGCGTGACTCGTTCCACGGGAAGTGGTTCGTCGAGGCCTTCATCGACCTGCCCTTCGCCCTCCCGACCATCGTCGTCGGCGTCGTGCTGCTCTTCCTCTACGGCACCCAGAGCCCATTGCACATCGATCTCTTCGAGACGTGGATGGGACTCATGGTCGCCCTCTTGTTCGTCACCCTCCCCTTCTCCGTGCGCGCGGTGCAGCCAGTACTCGCGTCGCTCGACGGCGAGGCGGAGGCGGCCGCCAAGTCCCTGGGGGCCGGTGGCTTTCGCACCTTCCTCTCGGTCGTGCTGCCCTCGCTCTGGCCCGCGGTACTAGGAGGTTTCGGCCTCGCCTTCGCGAGGGCCATTGGTGAGTTCGGCTCGATATCGCTCATCGCGGGTGGCATCGGTCGAACGACTGCCGCGTCGTCGTACATCTACAACCTCACCCAGGGCTTCCTCTGGACCAACGCCGCCGCGGTCTCGACGGCACTGCTGGTCCTCAGCCTCATCATCCTCATCGCCTCGAACGTCCTCGCTCGTCGCTTCCAGCACCGGCTCGCCCCATGAAGCACACGTCGAGGAAATGGTCGCTGCGCGTACTCGTGATCGGTTACCTCGCCCTGCTCGTCGGGTTGCCGGTCGGCTATCTCTTCATCAAGGCGTTCAGCCACGGCCTCGGAGCGTTCTGGGGCGAGGTCACTAAACCGAACGCCCTCGCGGCGTTGAAGTTGTCCGCCGAGGTGGCCCTCATCGCGGTGCCCGTGAACACGATCATCGGCATCGGCGCGGCGCTCTTGCTCGCGAAGAAGAAGGTCTTCGGCGGACGGGCGCTCACCCTCGCCTTCGACATCCCGGTCGCCGTCTCGCCCATCATCATCGGCGTGGCGCTCATCCTCGCCTATTCGAGGATCGGCTGGTTCGGCTCGTGGTTGAGCAAGAACGGCATCACGATCCTGTTCTCCCCGGTGGGCATCGTGATGGCCACCATGGCGGTGTCGCTGCCGTACGTTCTTCGCTCGGTCCTACCCGTGTTGATCGAGGTCGGTAAGGACCAGGAGCAGGCGGCCCGCACCCTCGGTGCCGGCGGCGTTTCGGACCTTCTGGCAGATCACGCTGCCAGCCATTCGCTGGGGCGTCCTCTACGGTGTGACGCTCACCATCGCTCGAACCTTGGGCGAATTCGGCGCCGTCCTCGTCGTGTCCGGTGACATCACGGGCAAGACTCAAACGTTGCCGATCTACATCTTCGCGGTCTGGGATCAGAGTTACGACACGACCGGAGCGTTCGCCGGGGCATTGGTACTCGCGAGCATCTCCATCGTGGCACTTATAATTCTCTCGACCCTTCGAGCCCGTGAGAGGAGACTGCATGTCGATCTCGCTTAGCCGGCTCACCAAGCGCTACGGACCCAACACCGTCGTTGACAACGTGAGTGTCGAGATCCCCGAGGGTTCACTGACGGCGATCCTCGGGCCATCGGGTTCGGGAAAGTCCACGCTGCTCAAGATGATCGCCGGACTCGAAGTGCCCGACGAGGGTCGCGTCATCATCGAAGGCGACGACGTCACCGACGTCGACCCTCGCTACCGGGACATCGGGTTCTGCTTCCAGCACTACGCGCCCTTTCGTCATATGGACGTGTCGAAGAACATCGGCTTTGGACTTCGCGTTCGCAAACAGCCCAAGGATGTCATCAATGCGAAGGTCAACGAACTTCTCGGACTCGTGAAGCTCGAAGGCAAGGCCAATTCCTACCCCGCCCAACTCTCTGGCGGCGAACGTCAGCGTATGGCGCTGGCTCGCGCCCTCGCGATCGAACCACGGGTCCTGCTCCTCGACGAGCCCTTCGGTGCACTCGACGCCATCGTGCGCACCGAGCTTCGCCACTTCGTGAAGGAGCTCCACCAACAGATCAAGGTCACGACGATCCTGGTCACTCACGACCAGGACGAGGCCATGGAAGTGGCCGACCAACTGCTGATCATGCATTCGGGCAAGATCGAACAGGCCGGCGGTCCCACCGAACTCTACGATCGGCCGGCGACGGAATTCGTCCACGGCTTCCTCGGACCCACGACGCTCTTCAAGGGAGTTGCCGTTCGGCCGCACGACCTCGAAGTGCTGAGTCCCACGGTCGGGGACCATCGAGGGCACCGTGGCATCCATCATGGAATTGGGATTCGAGATTCAGGTGACTTTGCTCCTGAGTGACGGGTCGACGCCGTGGGTGCAGATGAGCCGAAACGAATTCCGCGCCCTAGGCATCACGACTGGTTCGGCGATCTCGGTCCGAGAGCGCGTGTCGAAGTAGCCGTGGCGACTTCGCCAAACGGCCATTCTGGCTAGTGTTCGTTCCCATGAGCTACTCCGATTCCATCGACATCGCCTGCACCCCCGAGCAGGCATTCAACGTCGTCACCGACCTACCCAACATGGGTCGACTGTCCCCCGAGAATACCGGCGGTGAGTGGTCTCCGGCGCGACGCAAGCCCGAGTCGGGGCGAAGTTCAAGGGCACCAATACTCGCGAGAAGGACTCGTGGTACACGATTGCGAAGGTCGTAACCTACGATCCACCAAGGCGATTCGCCTTCGACGTCACGTATAAGAAGATCTTCAAGGTCGCGCGCTGGCAGTTTGAGATCGAGTCCGCGCCAGGAGGGTGCCGCGTCACCGAGACGTGGACCGACCACCGGAGCGACTTCGCCCGCAAGCAAAGCGAGAGCGAGGATTTTAAACGTGCCGACTATTCCAAAATCTCAATTCGCACCACGCTGGAGAACTTGAAGGCATTCTGCGAGCATGCAGCGTAGGTCGGCCAGCCGGGCGACCACGAGTCCGAATTGCCGACTGTGGTCTGCCTTCGTCAATGCACGAGTGCGCCGATGTCGTCACGGTACTGTTGGTCACTGCAGGAGAGGAGCGTGAGGCATTGAGAGTACGAAGCATCGAACGCCTCGGATTCCTACGCCACGGTTCAATGAAGATGCCGGGCCCGGATGCCGAGAGAGCGGTGTACCCTAGTGCCCTTGAGTGGCTCGACCGACCACTGTCCGCACAGGGCTGCTTCATAGGGTGGGTTTGTGCGTTCGTGGTCTTCATAGGTATTCACGTCGCTCCTAGGCGGCCCGACCGAATTCGACGCGGCCCTTTCGGTATATTCGACATGGGCCATCGCCAACGGCCATTTCGCCTGCTCGTACGTGTCGGTGTCGCACCTGCACGTTCCTCCCATTGGCGATCCGTTCACGTTGATTGCGCCGTTCTATCCACTCCTCAGCGGCGTCGTCCTGGCCGTCACGCGCATCGCGAATTCGCCGGGTTTCCCACGTCCTCCCAGCTCGGTCCGCACTGCTCGAATGCCGTTGTCGCGATGTTCCACTGGTCCGCGCACTCGAACGCGATTCAAAGCACAGTGCGGTTGGGTTACTTCAGTTGGATCTTCGTTCTGTGCGGAGCGATCTCCCTCATTCGCGCCCTGGGACGAGGCAAAACCAATTGGGAGCCGTTGGCCCTCCTCGTGCTCGCGATACTCACTCCGGTGACACAGTGCATTTCCGAGTTTTTTCACCCCCAAGACATCGTCGCCATCGGATTTGCCTTGTGGTCGGTCGCCTGCATGAAGCGCGGTCGGTGGGAACTGTCCGGCGTCCTGATGGCGCTCGCGTTCTCTTCGAATCAATTCGTGTTGCTCCTCGCAGTACCGATGTTCGTGCTCCTACCGACGGCGAAGCGATTTCGTTGGGTATTACCCGGACTCGCGACGGTCGCGACCATCTCACTGCCGTTCATCATCGTGACATCGC
>CAWDPR010000006.1:0-210904 GCA_963804305.1 uncultured Acidimicrobiaceae bacterium
GCGCCTTGGCGATTTCTTCCCGACGGTTCTCCATCCTCGTAGCGCTGGAATTACTCGTCGTGGCACCATGGTCGCCCCGTTTCAAGTGCGCCGGGGCGTTCGCAGCAACGCTCCTCATCATCGACGCACCGATTCTCGTCATGACTTCGGGACGCGCCTTCAACGCGATTATCTACGGAACTGCAGCGACAACGCGCGGAGGGACGTGGCTCGACGAGACCCAACTCACTGGACCACTCCTGTTTCGCATCGCGAGACTCATGCCTCTCGTCGTCAGTACCTGTCTGGCGATCGTCGTACGACGTCGTCTTGAGGCACGAACCGTTGCCCCAGGAGACGTTGGTGGCGCTGGTCTCTTCGTGCCTGATACTGCGTCTGGTCTTTGAGGTCAATTTGTGGGGTTATTACTTCATGGCCCTCGCTGTCTTGTTACTGATCCTTGACGTCCTGCGGCGTCGTATTCGCCTTTCCTACGTCGCCTGGCTCGTCATAGTGACGTACGCCACTCTCGATGGCGGTCTCGCGACAACGCATTCGTTCGTCACTCTCCCCACGTGGCTTTGGCAACTCATCCTGGTCCCCTCAGCGCTGTGGTTGGCCCTGGCACCGCTCTATGCGGATCTCCGCCAGAACCGTCCCGCAGGTGAGCCGATGCAACCAATCAGACCTGACGTTGTCGGATATGGGGCGTCACACGACGAAATAGACGACGTATAGTCTCTCGCCCGTCAATCCAGCGGTGCAATGTCGTTTGACCGATTTGGGTCCGACGATCAGGGAATCTACCCGATCTCGCTGATTCGATAGCCCGCGATCGCGGGCCACAGCAACAGGTCGACTGGAAAGGCTCGACCTGTCGTATCCCAGTCAAATTGGTCGATGATCTCGCGGCGATAGGCGCGCTGTCCCGAATGCACGTCACGAAGGACTCGTCGCGCGTGCACACTGGCCACCACGTTGAACACAATATTGGCGACCCAGTTGCGAAGTGGCATTGCCTTAGGAGGTCGACGACCGAGCCGGTTGGTCCCGGCGATGTCGTCGCCTTCTCCGGATTCGCCGCACTAAGTCGGGGTAAACGTCCGCTGGATACGTATCGTCGGCATCCACCGTCACGACGATTGACCGCGTTGACGCGCGTAGGGCGATAAAGCGAAAGCCGGGGCAGGCCCTCCGCGAGGCTCGCGAAGCACGTGGGCGCCATGTTCCTTTGCAATATCTGGAGTCTTGTCCGAAGATCCGTCGACCACGATGACTTCGCACCCTGGGAGTGCCGCGAGTGCATCATCGACCACCTTGGCGATCGCCCCCTCCTCATTGCGCGTGATCATCACGACCGACACATCGCCAAACGAGGATGGTGCGTCAGTCAAGGCTCGCTGCCGCTCGGTATCGGCGGGAGCGCGGTCTCACGTCCGTTGAGCATCGTTGCCAATTCCTTGGATCGCACGACGCACCCATCAACATTGAGGTAGTCGAACGACCCGAAACGTCCATGAAGTTCGATGCCGAGGCTCAATGCCCACTCGCGAACCAGCGACACTTCAGCCTCATACCCTTTGGTGTAAACGACGTACGCGTGACGCAATCGCTGCACGTCCTCGAAGACTGGTTCGCTCATTCGATCCACCCCCATCCCCGCTTCGACGACACCTTCGTGGACGTGCGCCACGAGATCGGCATCTGACATCTCGGAGAAAACCTGCCCCAGGGCAGGATAGGTGATCTCCGCTTGAAGACTGAAGTGGCCCTCGGAGTGCATTGCGGGGACTGAAGACGCTTGGCCCGCTCACTCGGTTGGGCAGGAATTCGTCTTCCGGCGAAATACACCGCCGTGTAGTTACTGCGGTTCACACCGAGATATCCAAGAGTGACGACGATCACGGGGTTGATTAGGAAGTGAAGCAACGGCGTCTCGAATTCGATCAGGAACGTCCCCACCAACTCCAATAACGTGGGGGAAAGTGGCACTGTCGAAACCACTCGATCAAACGAACGCATGTCGATGTCGGTCGGCAACAGTCACTCCGTTGGCGACCGTGTCAATTCTCTTTACCTCTTCGTTCAAACGAAGCGAGCGCAGGCGAAAGCCGGCGAAGTCCAGGCATCGGTTATCGCCTGGTATCCGCCGACAAGCGGGTAGTGATAATTGAGCTGGTGCAGATAGCCTTCGGTTGATTCACCCAACGCGCCGCGAACGACGTCCCGCGGCGGTGGGAGGGGCATCCGTTGCGACCAGGTCATGGAGAGGTCTTCTAGAGGAACGTTCCAAACCTTCTGGTTGTAGGGACGGAAGTAGAGGTCCGTCATACCCTCGCCGAAGTTACCTAAGAACCATTCGCGGAGATCGGCGGGATCGCGGGCGAGCGCCGAATGATCGTTGAACAGATAGGTCAGGAGGCAGCGCGACCTCGTCGGGAGGTCGAGCGACGCGAGGTCGTTCTCGAGGGGATACTTCACCATCCGTCGATCGACGAAGACCTTGTTGTTTCGAGTGGAGCGGTGGACATTGTCGCCAAGACTCTTGATCATGAACTCGAGCACTTCATCATTCTTGGAGAACATGATGTGAGGCCCCTGGTCGAACGTCCACCCGTCACGGACCGTCGTGTGACAGTGACCGCCCGTTCTGCTGCCACGTTCGTAGACCGTGACGTCGCCATCGAGCATGAGAGCGAGACTCAGACCACTCGCGCCGGCTCCGATGATGCCTGTCCTCATTCACGCTCCAAGCCTTCGAACTCTCGACTCACTCTACAAAGCGACGTTCGCGATTCTGGACACTGGGTCAGTTCATCGGAGTGTCAGAACTATCGTTTGCAGTGTGGCAACCTCCAAGCGATCTCTACGAGCGCGATGGCTGGATTTCCGAGGCTCCACCGAATTCACCAAACTCTGGCGCTATGCGACGATTTCAGTGGTTTCAACGGTCATTTCCCTCACCGGCCTCTTCTTCTTTTACCGAATCCTCTCTTCTCAGTCCAGGCTGGTCGAACATCTGGGCGACCATGATCGCGACGATCCCCTACTACTACCTGAACCGGATGTGGGTATTCAAGAAGCGCGGTCGGTCACACTTAACCAAGGAAGTCATCCCATTCTAGGCGATCGCGTTCGCTTCATTGATCCTCTCGACGTTCGCGGTCCGGTTTGCTGGATATGAAGCGGGATGAATCGCGTCAAGACAACTCGGGCTGGAATTTTGCTCATGGCAAACTTTGCAACCTATGGAACCCTGTGGTTACTGAAGTTCCTCGTGTTCAACAGGCTTCTCTTTCGAACTCACTTCTCTCGAGTCACCATCGGACGTGGCGCTCAGCGACTGACTTGACGGTGAGCCCTTGGGCGCATTCGAGTGACGGTGGTCTCGGTCGCCAAATGTGAATGGACCGAGGGCGAAATAACTCCACAGGACTATTAACAGTGGCCCGACCACGATTATGGATCCCCACCATGCGCCGCCCACCACGTCCTTGTAGGGCGTCGAGACGGTCCAAAAGTCACCTTTTGCCACGTGGTCCACGAGTAGATGGATCGCAGGAAGGCGTAGTGAGTCAGTCCGCGTTGGACGACCCCAATGAGTTCCTTCTTGACGTGCGTAGGTTCGAACGAATACGTCGCGACCGACACGATAAGGACCGCCACGTACGGAATGCAGGCTCTCGTGGCGCGCAATTCCAGAGGATTGAGCGCCAATGACTCCGGCGAGGATGTGAAGCGCCACTTCGACATCATCAGGTATATCGCCAGCCCGCACATCGCAGCGGGAAGATAGAGATTCAATGTTGGCAACCAAACGTCATTCGCGATCGAGGTGGTTGCCGCCCAACGTAGGGCACTGGTGGGAACGCCCAAGAAACGCAGCGAGTGCAACGGAAGGAACGCTCCAATGTTCTCGCCGGGTGAGATGGACGAACCCGGTATGAGGAAATAGAGCAACAAGAGGAAAGAGGTGGCTGCGGCATACGCAACTGCAAGTCGCAACCGACCCGCGGCGATAATGAACGCGAGTGGCCACACTAGGTACTGCGCGGCGAGCCCACCAATCGCCGGAGCGATGAGGAGCATTGACGCCGCAGCGGCCATTGTATCCATCGGGGTCTTGGAGAATATCTGGTAAATGACGATGCCGAAGACGTAGATGACGGCGAAGGTTCGAAAGTCGCCGATGACCGTCGCGTGTGACTGCAAATGCGAGAGGAAGCGGAAGAAGGTCAGTCCGCGGGACCGAAGACGATGAACCCCGGAGAGCCGCCGTAACTGATCACGTTCTTTAGGTTTGTGCGCAGGTCGATTCCTTGCGCCGCAAACACAGCGAAGAACGCTGCGAGCGAAACAATCGCTCCCACGGCGATCAGTGCGAGTTCCTTGCACCACGCCACGATCGACGCACGGCGGTGAAGGTTCGGAATGAGGAGCCCAGCGACAATCAGAGCCACTGGCTTGGAAATCAATGCCACGCCAAGCAGCAGACCGATGATGAAGCTCGTCAGGAATTTACTGGAACTCTCGTCGCGCGTCTGTATCGCTAGAGCGAGAGCGGCGATCATTGGGAGAATCCACAAGGAGTCCCATTGACCTTCGAGGCAGACGAGGATGATGGTCAGAGGACAGAATGCGTAGATCCACGCCGCTCTTCGTCGAAACACCGCGTCGAATCGATCGTAACGAAACAACCAAACGCTGAGAAGGCTATCTGCGACACACGGCACGAGCTTCGGAAACAGTCCTATTGGAACGAATCGAAGGTGGTTCATGAGAAGCGCCGACGATCCAAGGATGTTCTCCACAACGGGGAAATAAGGCAGATAGAAGTAGCCGTGCGAAGCCGCGACCGGCATGAACGAAAGACTGTTAATCGAATCGACGCTGCCGAGGAACACCGTCGCCACGATCAGTCGGACTATTAACGAAACGAGGAATACCACCGATGGTCCCTCCGAGACGCGCTTTATGAATTTCAACTCAGATGCGCAATTGTGATCACTCGTGGCGGCGCTAGTGTCCACGAAGTCCCCTCGCTGCTATGCGAACGAGGCACGTCTGCACGAAGGAGTGGGCCGCGATTCGCCAAAGTTTCAGTTTGGCCAAACCCGCAGTGCCAACGGCAGCACCGGCGTCACGCACTTCGACCTGGAAGATCCTCAGACGGGCATATCCGGCCAAACCCGAGATGATGACGTTCGGGGCAACTACGTCACCGGGCAGCAACACCAACAAGGGTTTAATGGCACTCGCGCGCATGAGGCGGTAGGGCGAGTTAGCATCCACGACCACCGAACGGAACATGCGGCGAACGACCAAATGGCTCGTTGCCGTCACCAAACGTCGAGCCCAGTTCGATTGGCGACCAACACGATAACCAAGCAGGACGTCGAAATCCTCTCGATTTGCCCACAATGCCTCGAACGGCGGAGTGCCGAATGCGTCGTCGCTGTCCATTTGGAAGATCCATTTCGATTTTGATTCCCTGTAGCCGATGAGGATCGACGGACCGTGGGCCAAGCCAGGTCGAATCTCGAGCTTGAGACGACTCGGCAGATCGTTCGCGATTTTCGACTCAATGATGTCGAGCGTGCCGTCAGTTGATGCCGCATCGTAAATGACGATTTCATAATCGATGGCGAGTCGCTCGCATACGCCGGACCAATCATCGATGACGTTCTCGATGTGCGCCGCCTCGTTGAAAGAGGGGATAACAATTGTCAATTCAGGAATCAACTGACTTCTCGACTATCTCGTTGGTTGGTGGGCAAACATGAAAGTTGGACTCCTCGCAAGGCATCGCTGTATACCCGAACGTCGTAATCGTTCCTTTATCATCGTTCACGGACGTAGTCTGCAGGTGGAATATGTGATTTGCGTCCAGAATGATGAGCCAAATTTCGGGCGGCGAGCTTGGGAGAACTTGAATGGCCGAACAGACCAATGAGATCGAGGGGGAATCGTTGACAGAGACTTTTTCCTCGCGGTTTCTCAGTGAAACCACGAAGATTATCGCCGGAATCGATGTCGCATCAATTGAGAGGATGGCCAAAGCACTTGCTTCGGTTCGCGAGCGGGGTGGGCGCCTATTCATCCTGGGCGTTGGCGGTTCGGCGGGCCACGCTTCGCACGCAGTCAATGATTTCCGGAAACTCTGTAGTTTCGAGGCCTATGCACCCACTGACAACGTCTCTGAGCTGACGGCGCGCGCCAACGACGATGGATGGGAGTCGACGATTGAAGGATGGTTGCACGGGTCCCGTCTCAATGAACGCGACGCAATTCTCGTGTTCTCGGTAGGGGGCGGAAGCGTAGAGCGCAACGTCTCCGTGAACCTCGTTCGCGCAATTGATCTCGCCATGACAAGGAAAGCGTCGATCTACGGCATCGTCGGTCGCGACGGGGGCTACACCGTGCGTCATGCCGACGAACGCATCATCATCCCGCCACTCTTCGAAGACCACGTCACGCCACAAACCGAGGGCCTTTGCGCGGTCCTTTGGCATCTCCTCGTCTCACATCCGTCATTGTCGCGTGCGCCCACCAAATGGGAGTCGATGAAGTGACTCCCGATGCCAATTCGATGGAACGAATCTTCGTCGTCGGCGGTGCCGGATTCATCGGTTCGCACTTCGTCGATGCACTTCTCGCCACAGAGCGAGTGGGACGAGTTCGGGTCTATGACAACTTTTCATCAGGCCGTCATTGGCACCTCGACGCACACGTCAATGATCAGAGGTTCGACGTCGTGCAAGGAGATGTTCGCGATCTGGACGCCCTGAGCACCGCGATGGTTGGTTTCGACACCGTGATCCATCTGGCTTCCAATCCGGACATCGCTGCCGCAGTGGGAAACCCGCTCATCGACTTCGATCAGGGCACGTTGCTCACACAAAATGTCGTCGAAGCAATGCGGCGCTCGCAGGCCAAACTGGTGCTGTACGCCTCAGGTAGCGGTGTCTACGGTGATCTGGGCGAACGAGAGGGAACAGAGGATTACGGACCCTTGCTTCCGGAATCCACCTACGGGGCGAGCAAGCTCGCTGGGGAAGCACTTATCTCGTCGTACTGCCACATGTTCGCAATGCGCGGACGCGCGTTCCGATTTGCCAACGTCGTTGGGCCACGTCAGACCCACGGCGTTGGCTATGACTTCGTACGCCGGCTCCTCGATGACTCAACACAGTTGAGCGTCCTCGGGGACGGAAATCAGTCGAAATCGTATATATATGTTGATGACGTCATCTCCGCAGTGCTGATGGCAGCGCGGGCACCGGTGGATCCTTTTTCGATATTCAATGTCGCGACAACGGACTACATCACCGTCAAAGAGATCGCCCAACTGACGATCGAAACCGTCGTGGGTACGATGGCGCGTACGACCCTACACTTCTCCGGTGGTGACCGAGGGTGGCAAGGTGATGTACCGATAGTTCGATTGAAGAGCGATCGAATCCGTGAACTCGGATGGAACAACGCGTTCTCCACTCGTGAGGCATTACAGCGCTCCATCGATTCGCTCCTTAAAGACGTCCGTTCGGGAAAGATTGGATAGATGGGTACACCGAAGCGTCGAGCGGTTTTCCTCGATCGCGACGGCGTACTCGATGAATCGTTTCGGATCGCGGGTGTCTCAGTGCCACCGCGCTCGTTGATTGAATTTCACCTCATCGATGGCGTCGCCGAAGCCTTGGACATGTTGCGAAAGGCCGGTTTCATCCTCATCGTCGTGACGAACCAACCTGACGTAGCCCGCGGCAAACAACGAGTCGAAGTCGTCGAATCGATGAACGAGAAGCTGCGAGCCGAGCTGCCCGTCGACGAGATCCTCACCTGTTTTCACGATGACGTCGACATGTGTGAATGCCGTAAGCCCGAGCCAGGAATGCTCAACGACGCTATTAATCGCCACGGCATCGATCCCACGCTCAGTTTCATGGTGGGAGACCGGTGGCGCGATATCACGGCTGGCAAACGTGCCGGGTGTACGACGATTCTCGTTGGCCCCGACTGGGATGCACAATTGCGCGACATCCCAGACCTGCGAGCCCGAAATCTCCGAGAAGCCTCGGACATTATCTGTGCATCAGAGACACGTCCCGAGAACGCCTAAAGCCTAAGATTCGTTGGTGACAGATGCGGACGTCAAGATCAAGATCTTTGCGGATGGAGCGAACGTCACCGAGATCCTGGAACTGGCCAAAAACCCTTCCATCAGTGGATTTACCACCAATCCGACCCTCATGTTCCGCTCTGGGGTGGTGAAGTACGAAGCATTCGCCCGCGAAATACTCGAGCACGTAAAGTCGTCGCCCGTGTCGTTTGAGGTGGTAGCCGATGATTCAACCGAGATGGCGCGTCAAGCTCGTCTTCTCGCATCGTGGGGCGACAACGTATTTGTGAAGATACCGATTACCGATACGCGCGGCAGCAGTTCCGTAGGTCTCATCAAGGAACTCGCGGCGGACGGTTTACAGCTGAATGTCACAGCCCTCACGACTATCGGCCACGTCCAACAAGTGTCAGAGGCTCTCAATCCGGTAGTGCCAATCGTCGTCTCCGTGTTCGCGGGCCGCATCGCGGACACGGGCGTCGATCCAATTCCAGTCATGCGAAAATCGCTCGACGTTCTGGCACCGTATCCATGTGCCGAGCTGCTTTGGGCCAGTCCGAGAGAGATCTTGAACATTGTGCAGGCCGAGTCCACAGGTTGCCACATCATCACGGTGACGAATGACCTGCTCGCAAAATTGTCCGGTTTGGGTCGTGATCTCGAGTCAGTGTCGCTCGACACGGTGAGAATGTTCTACAACGATGCCGTGCGTTCGGGACTGACACTGTAGTGATGATGGGCAAATCGTCGTGATCATCACCCGCAAACCCGGTTCGAATCTCATTAGGGGGCGGCGGTACTGATTTGCCGTCGTATTCGGACCGATTCGGCGGATTGGTGATCTCGGCGGCGATCAACCGATACATGTTCATTTCGATCAACAAGTCCTTTGGTGATGACTATCTGCTCAAGTACTCACAACTCGAACGAGCGAAGTCGATCGGCGACATCGAGCACCCGATTATCAGAGAGGCGCTTCGCCGTTATTACCTTCCACCGGGAGTTGAAGTGGTTAGCGTTGCCGACATTCCTTCTGGCACAGGACTTGGGACATCGGGGGCGTTCACGGTCGGACTACTTCGAGCACTTTCGGCGCTCCGTCGAGACTTCGCCACGGCGCACAGCATTGCGCTCGAGGCCTGTGACATCGAAATTGGCACGTTGGGACGGCCAGTGGGGAAACAGGACCAGTTCATCGCCGCATACGGAGGCATCGCTTGTATGGATTTCCGTACCGATGGCTCGGTGGAGGTAAATCCATTGCGCCTATCAAACGAAACGATCACCCAATTGGAATCGAATCTCTTCATGTTCTTCACCGGTTACTCAAGGGACGCCAACCTATTCTTGGGGAGCAAAATCGAAGTCCGAGGGCAACGACCATGCAATGATCGAGAATCTCCACATGATGAAGAAACTCGGTCTGGAAGTGAAGGATGCTCTGGAGGACGGTGACGTCGATCGCTTCGGAGAAATCATGAATCGTCACTGGTTGCACAAGAAAGAGCGATCCATGTCGATGACGAATCCGCTTATCGACCGCTACTACGAGCTCGCACTTTCTCATGGCGTAGTCGGCGGCAAACTCGTGGGTGCAGGCGCCGGCGGATTTCTGCTCTTCTACACACGCCGGCACGCCGAGTTGCGCGAAGCAATGGCAAGTGAGGGTCTGCAAGAAGTCCCCTTCGGGTTCGACTTCGAAGGAACGACGGTTCTTGTCCGCGACTGACTATCCCTGCGTTGTACTCGCGGGCGGGTTAGGAACCCGGATGCAGTCATTGGTTCCAAACGTCGCGAAGTCGCTGATTCCAGTCCGAGGTCGACCTTTCATTGAGTGGCAGCTCGAATGGCTTGCGAGTCAAGGAGTGAGTGACGTTATTCTTTCAATCGGTCACCTCGGCGAAAGCATCCGTCGCCACGTGGGTACAGGCGCAACATTTGGGTCCGTGTTTCCTACGTGGACGAGGGTAATGCCCTGAAAGGTACCGCCGGAGCCCTGCGCCTGGTTGTCGATCACTTGGAGGCAACCTCGCCGATCTACGTTCTCTACGGCGACTCACTGCTGGACGTGCCGATTGGTGACGTTACGACGAGATTTCTTGAAGTCGGTCTGCCCGCCCTCATGACGGTCTTTCGAAACGAAGGCCGATGGGAGGAGAGCAACGCGATCTTCGATGGCCGCATCGTGACGCACTACGAGAAGCATCCGTCAATGGCTCCTGAGCAAATGGTCTTCGTTGACTATGGATTACTCATCTTCGAAAGTTCTTACATCAGACGGGTCGTTCCCGCCGGCGAATTCGCTGACCTCGCTGAATTCCTCGGCCGTCTTAGTCGAGCGGCCAATTGGCGGGCTATGAAGCCACTCGTCGATTCTTCGAGATAGGCACACCGCAGGGCCTCCTCGCGCTCGAGCAGCATCTCATCGCGATGTGCGGTGACGAATGACCCGCATCCACAAGTTTTCGTTCAGCCATTCATCGACGCGCCCCAGCGAGGAGGACGATTCAATCAACACGAGTTGGCTGAATCGTCCGTTGAGCGGTTGGTCGTGTGCGATCGGCTGGCTGGTCGCACTGGCAATCTTCGTTGGACTCACCACCGTCCTCGGCGGACTCACATCGCTTGATGCCCTTCTGTCGACATACTCATCGTGGTTCATGGCTCACGGAAACTTCGCCTGCGCCTACCCGCCCGGCAGTTCCGATCAAGTGGCGCTCACCGCGCCGCTTTACACGCTCGTGGCCGGAGGGCTTTCGGCGCTATTTGGTGTGGGTCATGGCGTTGCGTTCCCCTCGCAATCAGTGCTCGGAACACACTGTCTCACCTGGCTTGGGCCGATACGTCAGTGGTCGACGAAGACGAGCGCACTGACGCCGACCCTTCGTTTTGGCTACTCCAGTTGGCTCGTATTGATGGTCGGTGTTGTTGCGATCCTTCGAACTAGCCGAAGAGGCCGAACCGGCTGGGAACCTTTGACGCTCGTCCTCATCGCGTGCACCCCGCCGGTTTTCATGTGCCTCCAGTACTTGTTCCACCCGCAGGACCTCCTCGCAATGGGGCTGATTCTCTTCGGCGTCGCATCAGTACTGCGCCGTCGATGGGTGCTGGCGGGCGTCATCATGGGACTGGCACTGACCTCACAACAATTCGCGGTTCTGGTTCTGGTGGCACTCCTTGTACGTTGCTCCTAACTCCGGCCGGGTGAGGATGGCGGCCGCCACCGTCGCGACGTGGTTGGCGGTCGTCCTACCCCTCGTCGTTCTTAACGTCTGGGCGGGCCCTGCGAGTAGCGCTCGTTGGGTCGGGCCTCGCTGGATCGCAGGACAAATCGATTACCTTCGAACTGCACATCACAGGTTCGTTTGCGATAGGGATATGGCGGCTCGTGCCAATCGTCATCTCGGCTGGCATCGCGTATTGGATGCTGCGACGCCTTGGACGTGGGGCCCTCGAACCGGCGCCACTGATGGCGCTCGTTGCCACGTCACTGTCGTTACGACTCGTCTTGACGAGGCCTCTATGGCTATTACTTCATGGCGGTCGCTGTCTCGCTCATCATCCTTGACGTGTGCGAGGGCAGACTTCGATGTCGAATTCATCGGTTGGATCGCACTGATCGTCTTGGTGTTCGATCCCCTGCCGTGGGGATACGACCGTCTGACGTACTCTGTGCCGATGTGGA
Organism: uncultured Acidimicrobiaceae bacterium; assembly: GCA_963804305.1. Classification (GTDB taxonomy): domain Bacteria; phylum Actinomycetota; class Acidimicrobiia; order Acidimicrobiales; family RAAP-2; genus RAAP-2. The sequence goes on from CAWDPR010000006.1 coordinate 11,784, forward strand.
TCTGGCGGCTTGTCCTGGTCACCCCAGCATTGTGGCTCTCACTGTCAGCGCTCCTCGATGTCACGCGCGCCAGCCGAGGGACGACCCATCGGGCGATCCCATCTGCGACCGGAGCTGATCTCAGCAATCCGTGAGGCGCCACCATTGACAAACGCAGTTTGCTGTCACTGCGGCAACCTAGGGTGACTGTTGTGGCCAAGACGTCAGGTTCTCGAGTGGAGGTGAAATCCAGCGGGTCATCGATGCCGCCCGCTCACCGGAGTGGAGCGTCGGCGAGGGTCAAAAGGGTCAGAGTCATGGCCACGCGAGATTCGGGCAAGATTGGACATCCCTGGGTAATCACTGCGGATCGCGCCGGAAGAGGAATGCGGGTGTCACTCTTTCGTCCAGGCGACGACGTGAACTTCGAGGGCGAGGTCATTGGGGAGATCTCCGGTAATCCGAGGGAGATGGGCCGACAAGTTCGGAGATTACCTCGAAGACGTTCAACTCGAGTAGGTCGAAACGGTTCCTCGATTATCCATGGTCCGCTTCGGGCTGCATTCACCCAGCAATGATTGACTGGGTACCGACGAGACGGATGTGACGTCGAAACAAAGGACACGGAGATGCGTCATAAATCGGAAAGGGACAGTGAACGTTGACCACGACTGAAGTACCGCGTCATATGTCAAGCTCGGCAATGCGCATCTCGCCCCACCACACGACAGTTCATCGTCGCAGGCGTGGGACTCATCAGTTTGGGCCTCTCCCTCGACCAACTCGCGATCGCCCGAATACCTCTCCTCGTACGACACGGGCGTCTACCTCGCGGCGACGATGCACTTCATCACAGGTGCTATCCCGTATCGGAACTTCACCTTCGTCCAACCTCCCGGCATCGTGCTTCTCATGACACCGGCGGCGGTTTTCAGCCGACTTTTCGGAACACACGACGCGCTCGAACTTGTGCGAGTCCTCGGCGCACTCGTGACCGCACTAAACGCCAGCCTCCTCGCGTGGGTTGTGCGTCACCGCGGGCTGGTCGCAATGGCCGTCGCCGGATCGGGCTCGCGCTGGCACCGGTCGCGTTCTGGGTGAGTACGAGCCTCACCCTCGAGCCGTATTGCATCTTGTTCGTTTTTGTGAGTGCAGCGATCGTCTTCTCGTCCGACGATAAAGGAAGCGACCGGCAAGACGCCTCGCATTGGCGGGTGTCTTGTTTGGTGTGCGCGGAGTCGATCAAACTATGGGCTTTCTTTCCATTCATTGCACTCATCATCTGCCTCGCTCCGCATTACAGGTGGCGCGTCATGTCGCATCTTGAAAGGAGCGGCGGCAAGTTTCGCTCTGATCTGCCTCCCCTTTTTCATCTTGGCGCCCACGAACTTCATTTCTCAAGGTGTTTTCCGAACAGCTCTTGCGAAAGGCACCGCCGTATCAAAGTGCCGGCATTCTCAATCGACTCGTCGTACTGACCGGCTACCAGCCAACAACATCGGCGCCGACGAGGAGTCGAAGCGGTTGTTGCCTTCGTCGTTTTGTTGCTGGTCGTGGCTCTAGCCTTCCGTCGTCACCTGGCGACACTCTTCGACCGACTACTTTCTATTGGTTACCGCGGCTATCACCGTAGTTGCGCTTCTCTCTACGCGAGAGTTCTTCTACTACTACGGCTACTTCTGTGCGCCGTTCCTCTGGGGAGTCGCCGGTGTCTCAGTGGCACGACTCATCGATCCTCTGCGCGAACGGATGGCCCGAATCTCCATTCGAGCGTCGCTACGTCGACTGATACGCGTTTGTACTGGGTACGGTCGGCGCGGTGTTCGTCTTCGCGATGGTCTTCTATATATCCTCGTACTACTCGGTGTATGCCTGGGCGAACGGCCTCTACGGACCGTGGATAGCTCAAGTAGCGACATACGTACCTCCAGGTTCATGCGTCGTGTACTCCAGGTCTCCTACGGAGTCGTACGCGAATCGCTTCTACACCACGGATCCGAATTGCCCCGTGGTTGTCGACCCCTACGGCATGTGGATGAAGTTTGGCTACAAGGTCGTGCCGCCGACGCAGACATTCGCAAATCAGTGGAAGTCATACTTCAAGGACGCGCAATACGTGGTCCTTTCAGGTCCGAATGACCCCAACATTCCCTGGACAAACGGACTCCGAGCGTATTTTGACGACCATTTCCAACTCGATCTTGGCAAGAACTACGTCTATATCTATCGTCAGGTGAGACCTCACGAGGCTTCGTCACCGGCACGTGTACCTCACGTCATCAAGCGACGACTGCTTGACGAATCACTCTGGCTCGAGCGCGTTCACAATCCTCGTTGAATCATCGTCTGTGCTCGACGCTGCCGCGATCTGGTCAAACGACCGCTACGTCGCTTAAGTCGAACGAACTATGCGTCATTCTGCCGATGGATCCGACGTAATCATGCTGGCGCACGAATCGAAACAAGGGTTCGCAACAGCTGAGCCACGACGAGGGATGGGGGCGAGAACCGAACTGCCAGAACCAGAGTGGCATTCCTGTAGCGAATTGCCTGAATGCGACCATGGGAGTGTGCGCGATGTTCAGCAAGATGACCACGCCGATCCAGGTGACGATGGACCAGCGGACCTGGCGGCGAAGAAGACCGATGGCGAAGACCACCACGGAGATCGTAAGAAATTAATTCGGCAAGAGTTGTCGCGCGCCAAGTCGACCAACCTGCTCAGCATTGGACATGAATCCAAGTGGGAACGGATCGAACACCAAGGGTCATCAATGCGAACCAACCGACGACGATGCCGCGAATTCGTACTTGAACCACTTCGAGGATGAGGAGCATCACGACAGCGGCCATGAAGTAATAGGGCCATAGGGTGATCTGGAAGATGAGTCGAAGGGTAAACGAGGAGGCGAGAATCGATCAGAATGCGGAAGGGTTCGCACGTTCTCTCGACGAGGTGCGGCTCTTGGCCCACCACGCCAACATCAGACGCGAGGAGCCAGTGGGCACGTATTCGTTCAATGTAAGATGGCGCTGATTCAGCTTGTGGCACCTGAAAGGTGGAATTGTGCAAGAGGATGGTGACGCCCTTGGTCGCCCGAAAGCCAGATCCAATGAAGAGTCGGCCTCGAGCGGCGCGACCGGAGGTGACGAATGAGGATCGGCAACGGTGATGATAGCGAACGAGTTCGAGTCGGCACCGAAGCGCGTAATCGCAGACGACTGGTTGATCGGTGCAAGCACCGAGTAGCGGTGCGGCGAGCCAAGAGCGCAAATTGATTGCGTGAAAGAATCGGCCAGCACCGAGATGAGTACGACCGACCGTCAACCATCGACCTCGCAGGACGCAGGCAGATGGCCATTAATATCAAATGCCATGGCAGAGCAGTGTCCTGCAGTCGGAGGAAGTCGTTAGTGAGACACTCCGTCACGGGCGAGCGGGAGTAGTCGCCAGAAGTAGCAGAGAGGCAATACTGCCAACCGCAGTTACCGGCCCCGACGAAGAGCAGCAGCAACATATACGACACCGAGTAAGCAAGTGGAATCCAGCACAGATAGCCGATTCGGATTGTAGGAAGAATCGCTCCCGATTGGCTCGACCAATGAAACATCGCGACAAGTGCATTTGAACAGCGAGTACCCAGTTGGGGCGAACCCGGAAATGGAACCGAATGTCCGATACGTGCGATCGACGCGACTGCACCAGAGATCAGCGGGTACAACGGAGCGATGTAGGTGTAGGGGTCGGCGATTGATGGAAGATGGTAAGCTCGTGGCAGACGGATAGGCGCACGCGAAACGACCATGCGCGATCGCCCAGGTCGAATACACCGAGACCGCTGCGTCACCTTCAGCCGGGCCGCCGACGAACGAAGTCAGACCGAGAAAGACGACCGTCGAACCGATCCAACCAATGAAGCACGCGAGGTCCGACAAGGCGGCGAACGAGCCACGTTCTGAATGAAGCGATTAACCGATCGCCGATCTTCGAATCCGGCGTAGCCGTCATTCGAACCTCACGGTCCGAGGCCATTGCCGGATTCCGAGATCAGCCCTGAATAGTCCTCCGACTTTCGATTCCAGTTTCATTGTCACAAACTTACCGGCGAGGCATCGAAACCTTCGTCGCCGGTCACCTGCTCTCGCTGAGTGAACGATGCGCGACACGTAAGAAATCTTCGTCATTTGGTGCCAAGTGTCCACTCCATCGAATGCGCGCAAATTAGTTTGTAGATGGTGGTGGGTCGACGTCGCTTGACGCTGATGGGAAAGGTCGAGTGGGGTAATGAGACGAACTTGGCCCACATTCAATGAGAGGGCAACTGTGGCTCGCTCCACGAAGTCGCGAGGCGCAATCAATGAGGGGGCGCCATGTTGACAGTACTCATCGTCGCGTGTTTTCTCTTTCGGTCTCGCCATTGGGTCATTCCTCAACGTCGTCATCTACCGCGTTCCGCGACACGAATCGATTGTCTCGCCGCGATCGGCCTGTCCCAAATGCGCCACGCCAATACGAGAGCGCGACAATGTCCCGATCGTCTCGTGGATAGTCCTGCGAGGAAAGTGTCGAACCTGTCGCGAGCCGATATCCATTCGCTATCCGCTCATCGAACTCGCGTGCGCGGCGCTGTTCGCGGGCGCCGCAGCCCGTCTCGGCTACAGCTGGGACCTTCCGGCCTTCCTTATCTTCATCGCAAGCTTGCTAGCCCTCTCGGCAATCGACGTCGAGCTTCTCGTCCTTCCCAAAGCAATCATCTATCCCTCATTGATCGCTCTCGAGTGCACTCCTGTCGTGGCCGCTGGCGCGTCGGGCGACTGGCACCGCCTCCTCATCGCGGCGATCTGTGCCGTCAGTTGGTTCGTGGTCTTCTTCGTCATCAACTTCGCCAGTCCGCGGGCTTTGGGCTTTGGCGACGTTCGCCTCGCACCGGTGCTCGGACTGGGACTCGGCTGGCTCGGCATTCGCTACGTGATCCTCGGGTTTTTCGCGGCGAACCTCGTGGGGGCCGTGATAGGCCTTGCACTGATCGCTGCCAAGAAGATGTCGCGGGAACAGCCGATTCCCTACGGCGTCTTCCTCGCGATTGGTGCGGGATCGCCTTTTACGCCGACCAGAGATCATGGCCCCGTTCCACGCGTATAGGTAACGCTCGGAGCCCGTGAGTGAATCACCGCTGCGGCGATGACGACAGCTAGTACACGATCTCCATGCGAAGACCTTCGGAGTCCCATACCGGCTCCTTCGGGATTCGCAACGCCGCGTGTCCGTGCACCCGTCGGGCCGACCACAAGAGGGCGAAGGCGTCGAAGAGGTGCTTCTGGGGCACGCCCGGCATCGGACGTCGAGGAAGCGTTCGGCACCGCGGATCCGCTCCTCCAGGATCGACGCGACGCTCTACTCGACCCGCTTCGATCTTCTTGGATCGCTTAAGCGGCGTGTCCTTGTGGAGTTGATAGAAGCTCAGCTCAGGGTGGCCTTCGTAGACGACTCGCTGACGATAGGGCGACATTTCGTCGGCGACTTCCCGGTATTTCGGAAAGATCGTGCGCCGTAACGGCGTCGAGGCCACTCTCGCTTGAGCGGCACCTCGCCAATAAGACCGCTCGACTCGGCGCGTTGTGCACCGAAGCGCCACGACGCCCGAGAAGCGCGCGGGCTTCCGCATCGCACTTACGGGCGCCTGACGTCGGAGTGTCAAGATAGCCAATGGGTACGTTGATGACAACGACGGCGAACGCCGGGCGTTCGCTCAGTACCTCGAGAAACGTGTCGTAGAATTTCGGTGGTTCAGGTGCGAAAGTAGAGCCGGCCTGTTTGGCACTCGCCACCAGCCAACCGGAGCCGACATGGTGTCACGCCGGCGACGACCGAGTACGGCAAATCCGGTCCGCGATGTGAACTCACTCAATAAATTATACAGGAACCCTTGTCTTGTCCATTGACTCCAAGCGTGCGTATCAACTCCTTCGGGTGCGCGGTGATGAGCATGGCGTCCTCGTACGTGATGGTGTTCGACACGATCAAGTTGCGCCAGACTGGTCTCCAGCGTTTGCATGCCTTCTTTGGTATTCGTGAACATGACGTTCTGGAGCTGGTTCGAGCGTCCTTCTCGGATCAGGTTACGAACAGGGTGGGTCGCAATCAAAACTTCATATGCCGCCACCATGCCGCCACCGATCCTCGGGACGAGACGTTGTGCAATGACCGCGCAGAGCGATGCAGCGAGTTGGACCCTCGTCTGCTCCTGGCGCCAGGCCGGGAAGACGTCGATGATTCGGTCAATCGCTTGCGGGGCGTCATTGGTGTGCAGCGTCGCGAAGACGAGGTGTCCCGTCTCAGCCATGGTCAAGGCGATCTGAATCGAGTCGATGTCGCGCATCTCGCCAATCAACAGTACGTCCGGGTCTTCTCGAAGTGCAGAGCGCAATGCCCGATCGAACGAGGGGCTGTCAAGACCGACTTCCCGCTGGCTGACGGCTGCGGTCTTGTGCGTGTGCACGTACTCGACCGGGTCCTCAATCGTGAGGATGTGGCACGCCCGATTCTCATTGATCTGGTTGACTATGGAGGCCAACGAGGTCGACTTTCCCGAACCGGTCGGTCCGGTGACCAGCACGAAACCGCGAGGCTGTTCGGCCACCCAACTGGCCGCGTATGGCAGTCCCAACTGCTCGAAGGTCGGGATCCGGGCTGGAATAACTCGTAGCGCCAGTGCGGTCTGGCTGCGTTGGGTAAACATACTCCCTCGGATTCGAGCCCGGTCCCCCCATGAGAACGCGAAGTCAACGTCGAGTTGCTCATCGAAGACGAGCAATTGTTCGGGAGTGAGCAACGGCCTCGCGATCTCATCGATGACATCCCCGGTGAGGATCTCCTCGCCTTCGATGGGCTGTAGTTTGCCGTCCACTCGAATCCGTGGTGCCGAACCTCCAGAAAGCAGTAGGTCCGAGCCTCCCCGATCCCACAACGTTTGAAGCCAGGGTTCGATTTTGGGTGATTGCGTTTCGGCCACTCCGTCACTTCCTTTCAACGGGGCAAATTCCTCGAAGTGCCCGGCACATGGCCGGGCACTTCGAGAAGAATCAGCAAAGACTAAATCAGGTTACAGAGTTGCAGGAGCTCGGTCCGTTGTACTGTGCTGCGGCACCCGTGCCGACTGCAAGCTGAAGGGCGGACGGCGTAGTGCCGGTTCCGTTGAGCGAGAACGTGTAGTGCGCCGTGTTGTTCGGCCACGACTGGACGTATGGACCACCGTCGGTCGTACCGGTCAGCAGAGCCTGAGTGACCACAGTTCCTGGGTACTGGGCCTCGAACGCGGCAATCGCCGTCGAAACCGTGGCACCATCAGCCTGGCACGCGGCAACTGCGCTCTTCCCGGTGATACCACCAAGGGCGAAGATAACGACAGCGGCCAAAATACCGAGAACAACGATGACGATGAGAAGTTCGATCAAGGTGAAACCGTTGATCTCTCCAGCATCCCTCTGGCGCTTAAGCCGTTGGTAGGTCGAAATCATATAACTACTCCCTTTATGGTCTAGTGGGTCGGCCGACACTCGGAACTACCCAGTAACGAACCGTAAGAAGATGTTTCGAACGGCTGCCAGAATTGTACATGAAGTTTGGAGTCAAATCGAGCAATTCGCGCACAACTCCACGTGGAAATTTCCTTAAGAATAAAGGGATTTCGAGCAAGAAACCCAGGATTTCATCGGAATGTGAACGGTGTTTGGAGGGCATTTCGTTGAAATTGCGCCTCGACGCCGTTGCCAGGGCGTATCTCGAGCATTTTCGCCATTGAAAACCCTATAAATGCAGGGCCAGGCGTTAGCGCGTCAGTCGTTGAATGGTGGAGAAGTGGATGAGATTCCGGTGCCTGTGGCGGTAATCGTCACGGTCTGTGTCGTGTTGTCCCCAAAGGCGCCCGTGGCAACTCCGGACGAGTTCGTTGGATTCAGTGCCAATGTGGCCGTGCCGGGGTTGCCCGTCGTCTTTGAGAAGAACCCGTTACCCGAGTTCGAAAGGGTCAATACCACGCCGGCTGTTGGCACGGCGTTACCGAACTGGTCCTCGAGTTGCAGGGATACCGTGACGTTCGTCGTGGTGTGAAGGACGGGATTCGTGGGGCTCAACGTGATCTGAACCTGTGATCCAGCACCCGGGGCGAGCGTCAGCGTCGACGTCGCCCACGTGGTCGCACCGTTGACCGCCTTGAGGACGTCAGCCCCTGAGGTCTGATCACCGAAATAGGCGGTGGCCGACCCAACGCCTGGCGCGAACGACACGCTAAGTGTGGACGTCCCCGTTGAGCCGGACGAATTTGAAAAGTAGCCGCTCGCGGCACTCAGGGTGAGCGAAATTGGCGTCGCGCTGCTAGCGAGATTGCCCCATTGATCCTCAAGCTGGAACGTAAGAGTCGTGTTGGTGGTTGAACTCACGCCGGGTGTCGTGGTGCTCGGCGTGATCGCCACCTGGGTCGGCGCACCACTCACGATTATCAGATTGGCGGTCCCCCACTGCGAGGTCCCGTTGACGGCGGAGATGGTGTCGGGCCCCGTGGTCTGTCCGCCGAAATATGCCGTCGCAGAGGTATTGCCGTTGGTAACGCCAAGGTTGTACGTCGAATTTCCGGCCGCCCCGTTATTCGACGCGGAGAAGAACCCGTTGCCGATGTCGCTCAGTACCACTGTCGTCGTTCCCGCACTCTTTACTGGCGTGCCGACAGCGTTCTCCAGAGTTACAGTGATCGAATCATTGGTCGTCGCGCTCGCGGTTGGTTTCGTCGTGCCGAGCACGATGGCCACTTGCGTTGCCGAAATTCCGCCCACCTGAAAGCTCTGGGTGATCGTCAGCGCGGAGGCGAAGTTCGCGTTCCCCGGGTCATTGAAAGTAATGGTGCAGGTACCCGGCCCCGTGAAGGTGACTACTTTCGAACCGTTCATGGTGCACACCGTCGCAGAAGCGGTGTCAGTAATGGTCACGGTGTCGCCGCTCGATGCGGTCGCTGACGCCTGGTACGTCGGGCCACCTTGCGTGGCGTTCGTAGGCGCTGCGGATGGATTGATCACGCTTCTTGGCAATGCAGCCTGAAATGTCGACGACAACGCGGTAATCGATCCGTCGACCGCGCTCAACCGGTAGGAGCCGGACAGTTGCGGGTCGATATTCGTGAATTCTGCGATGCCGTCGGAGTCTGTTATCGCCGTCAGGGTACTGGTCGGTGACGAAATACCCGGCACCGGTGGCGTGCCAGCACTTGGCCCCGACTGTTGAACGAGCGTGACGGTGTCGCCCACGACCGGATTATTGCTGGCGTCGAGGACTGTCACGGCGGCCTGTGTTGCCGTTTGGGCGTTGGTGTCGGACGGCTCATTCGAGAACGTCATCGACGCAGCAATACCCGTCGTCGCCGTCCCGACCGCTGACGATCCCCACTGCCAATTCTGGATCGTCATGCCCTCACCGCAGTACACCGTGCAGAGCGTCTGGATCGGGGCACTTTTCACGGGCGCCGGAGGATAGTCGTCGAAGACCACCGTGGTACTGAGTAGCCAATTGGGGGTGCTCGGAGGTGTGGCGGTCGCCGTGCACGCGTTCTTTGACACAGAGATCGGACAGGCGTCGAACGTCACGGTCCTCGTCGCACCGACCAGCGGATTCCACACCGTGCTACACCAAACAGCCACTTGATAACCATCGATCGCTTGAATCGCCGTGACCGACGTACCGCCCCAACAGGGAACGAATGGCGTCGGGACTGCCACCGTGGTGCTGTCGGAGATCAGAGGGTTATAACGAACGTACTGGATCGCCAGATCGGTCATCCCGCTCGCAGCGATGGTCAAGGAGTTCGCCGAGGTGAACTTTGACGAGTTGTTGAGGTCATTGGACACCCACGTCGATAACAGGGCGACGACGAGACTGACCACGACGAGGTACGCCAGGGCCAACATGAGGACTGCGCCGGCTTCGGACCTTTCGATCGAAGAGGGTCCGCGACGTAGCGCACCGGCGTTGCTCCCACCGTCCTTCGAAGCGAAGTCGACCACTCGGGTCGGACGTTTCATCATTTCGCCTTCACCCCGAAGCCGGTCGAAACCGCCGAGATGTTATTCGAATAGCCGACCGGACCTATATCGGTGACTTGGACGTAGTACCTCGTGCCCGAGACGAGTCCCGTGAACAGGAAGTTCAACGTGTTGGTGGTCTGGGTGACGCAGCCTTGGGTCATCCCGGTATTCGTGCAAGCTTGGACCGAATAACTCAACGGCGCCGGGCCCGAAGGCGCGGTAAACGCGACGGTAATCGAACCCGTCACGGTGCCCGTTACCGCCGTTGGGGTGCCCGGCACTCCCACTTGACTCGTGTCGGCGTGGCTCGGCGGGGGCACCGTCGACGAAACCGTCGAGCCGAGGTAACCGGTCGATGGGTTGGCAGACATTTGAACGTAGTACGTGGCACCGGCGGTACCGGCTGTGTAGGCGAGACCGGTGAAGTCGCTGCCCGCGACGTACGTCGTGTGGGTGACGCAGCTCGCGCCAGTGAAGTTCATCGTCGTGCAGGCTTTGGCGGTGTAGGTCTGCCCGACCGGCGCGTTGGATGATCCGCCGGTGATCGTGACCGATCCGGAGGTCGAACCGTAGTCGACCGCGGTGATAGTGGGGACCGTCAACTGCACAGTCGCCATGACCGATTGGGGACTCGTCGTCACGGACGTGTAGCCCGACGTCGAAGAGACGCCGGTGATCGTGACGTAGTAGGTGGTCCCCTGAGTCAGTCCCGTGAGCTGTGCTCCTGACACATAATTGGCGGTCGACACGCACATCGTCGCGGCAGGATCCGTACAGACGTTCGCGGTATAGGAACTCGGCACGACGCCGCCGACGGGTTTGGTGTACGCGACGGTGATCGCTCCCGCCGTCGTCGCCGAAGGCGACGGGGTCACTGCCGTGGGCGGCTTCACTGAACTCAGCGGAGCCAGATTCGCTGTACCCGACGCGGCGGAAGCCAAATAACCTGAGGATGCGTTAGCCACTACGTCCACGTAGTAAGGCTGACCCGCAGATCCGGGAACGACCGACACCGTGATCGTGCCACCAGACACGAAGTTGGTGATGGGCGTCACGCAACCTGAACCCATCGATGGATTCGTGCAGGCATTGACGGTGTACGTTTGTCCGGACGTTGGAGCGTTCGACGAACCGCTGAACGTGACGAGGAGCGACCCCGGCGACGTGCCGTCGGCGAGCGTGGGCGTAGAGGGTGTCGAGAGTTTGACGGTGGCCATCGCCGGTCCGTCCGGCGGCGAGGTCGACCCGAGGTAGTTTTGCGATGCGGCGGCAGTGACTTCCACGTAGTAGGACGAGCCGGCCGTCAATCCGCCGAGGTCATTTCCCGAGACGAAGTTAGTTTGGACGACACAGTTGGCGCTCATCGCGCTGTCAGTGCACGCCTTGACGCTGTACACCTGGTTCGCAGGTGCGTTCGGTGCGCCGTTGTACGAGACATTGATGGCGCCAGCGGTCACCGTCGAAGGTATGACACTAGTGATCGTCGGCGTGATGAGTTGCGCCGCGTACACACTGAAAGGAGCGCTCGTCGCGGTCAAATAGAGTCCCGGGTTCGAAGGATCGGGTTCGCTCGCGAACAACGTGTAACCGGCGCCGACGACGTTGAGACTGCATCCCGAGTAGGTGGCGACGCCGGCGGTTTCGGTGCTCGAACAGTTGTTGGAAAGCGACGCTCCGCTTGGACCGGAGGCAATCGTCAATGATGAGATCGGCGAGAGGTCACTCCGGACGATGCTGCACGTACTCTCCTGGCCCGGAATCGTGCAGTACTGGACTTCAAGAATCGGTTGAACGGCGAATGGCGAATTGACCGTCGCACCTTCGGGTTGCGTCGAGAAGAACAACGAATTGGCCGCCGTACCAGATACGCCGGTCGTTTGAATCACGGTGGGATTGTCCACCACGACCGTGTCGTTTTGTGAAATGCCGGTTGCCGTGTCGGTAACGACCACGTTGATGAGTTGTGGATTGCCCACGTCACCGCCCGCGCCAGAGGAACACGAAGTCGAATAGGAGCCATTGTTCGAGAACTCAACGGCCGCTTGCGATCCGGAGGGGGCAATCGCCGCCGTGTAGCCGGGTAGATTGAGCGCCGACGTGAGGACCGCTTGCGATGGATAGCTCGACAACGGTTGACAAGAACTGAACACACTGGCGTACTGCCCGTCGATCACTGAAGAGGTGGTGGAGATCGAACTGGCCAAGACGGTATCGAAGTTGGCCAGACTGCGATGTTCTGCCGACGCGTTGATCGAAGTTTCGAACGCGGTGATCAGAGCGACCGATGCGAGGGCGAGTATGACGAGGGCGAGAAGGATTTCAATCAGGGTTTCGCCGGCGTCATCGCGTACTTGGGGATGTTTACTTTTCCTTCGATGATGGCGTTGACGCCCACGCAGATCTATCTCCTCCTCAACACCGCCACCATCGCGAAATGAGCGGTTCATTAGAGCAGCAATCCGAAGGCAACCGCGTTATAGCCTTCGCCCTGTAGTTGTGCGCTGATCGTCACCGGCTCAGCAGAGCCACCTACCGTGGGCGGCGTAATCCCAATCATCGCCGTGCCGGTCCTTAGATACGGCGAGTTGGTCTGCCAATTCGAAGTGCATTCGACATTGGCGGTGCCCAGACCAGTCAGAAGGCCGGTGTAGTTGGTCCCACCGATTTGGACAGTCGTGTCACCGTTGTCGATTGCCCAGCCCGCCGAACCGTTGACGTCCGCTGCGGGGACATTGTTGCACGCGTTCCCGAGATCAGAACTGTTGAAATTCGGAACCAGATTGAACGGAAGCGGTTTGGATGTGGGCAGACTCGACGACCACTTGATAAATCCACCGGGGTCGATAGTTTCGGCATCCGCGGTGATCACCTCGTAACCAGTAGCAGAGTTCCCATCGGGATCGGTTACCTGAATGTTCGAGAGCGTGACGGTATCGAGGCCCCCGTTGGAGGTTTGGAAGATCGCCGGACTGATACACGACGACGTCACCACGTTGCTCTGCAGGACTGGCGTTGCGAGGGGGCATCCGATGCCCGCGTAGAACGGGGTCGCGATCCCGTTCACTTGGTTGTCGTTGCCGAGGAAACCCTGACCATTGCTCCGTGAACCTAAGTCGCAACCATTTGCTCCTTGGTTGGCGCACGTGCCGCCGCCGACAGGCGTCGTGACGGCCACGACGGGTGGAGGGTTGGTCCCCCCTTCACCAGGCGCGACGGTCAAGCAAAACGTCATGGTGTAACCGCCGGGGACGAACACCGATGTGTCCATGCCCAGGTGTCCAGGGTTCGTCTGGGTACATGTGGTGCCGGTGCTCGTGTACGCCTTTTGGAGTTGCGAGGTGCTAAAGCCGACGAAACACATCGTGGTGGCGAACTCGCCGGTGCCGGGAAGCGCGAATCCGCAGGTCGAACCCAACTGGGGAAGTCCCAAGTTGGTCTCGCCAGGAAAAGGTCCTTCGGCTGGTGTGGCTGACAATTGATAGGTATATGCGCTGTTCGGCTCCGTGATGGGGAACTGCAGTGACGTGATGCCGATGGTCGTCACTCCCGCGGGCGCCGATGTATCGACGGCTGTCGAGCCGTTGTAGGCGACTGGTGCGGCTTGCAACTTCATGGACGTGCACGTCGCGAGCGGATCGGCCAATGGACAAGGAGGTAGGAGGTCGTAAGTGAGCACGCTCGAATTCGTTGTCCCTGACGGTCCTGTCGGACAGTCGAAACGGACCAGCGAGTAGGTCGTGCCACTTTGAAGTTGCTCGCTGTAGTCCACGACTTCGTTGGAACCGCCGAATTGCAACTCCAGCAGCGAGGTTCCTGTGCCGCACTGCTCTTGGGGTGTCGGTGAGGTCGAAATCGTGGAGGCGCTCTGTACGTCCTTGGTGAAGGTTGCTGCCACGACCTGGGCGTCGGCGGAGTCGCTCAGTCGGTTCGAGGTTCCAGATTGAAGAGAGAACACTTCGAGGAGTCCGCCCGCCAGCGCCCCGATGATGATCGGGACGATCGTGATGACGATTAAGAGCTCGACCAGTGTGAAGCCACGTTCGTTCTTGCGATGGGCACGACGAGTATGGGCGTGCTTCGAACCAACTTCGTCTCGTCCTGGTCTAGATCGGACGTTCGATTGAAGGGCTGCACCACTCATATGTACTCTGCCTGACTGTTGTTTCCGACACTCCGGAAAGTCAAACGACCAACAAAAAGCCAACAACTGCGCCCTTGCGAGGGTCATGCTAGCGGACATCGACATTCCTGTCCAGATGCTGCAATTCGCAATTAATTGATACGCCGCAAGGGTGTAGGAACTCCGTCAATTACACCAAATTCTGGGAAACACCATTGGAATATTGCTTTTCTCGACACGACACCACGAATCGTGTTCTTCTTCGTGACGCCGATTTAAGAAGCGGAACGATTTTTTTATCGAAACGATCATCATGACATTGCCGAGTCGAACGTCCGAAACGTGGCGGGAACGTCACGATCTCGTCGCACTACGTTCACCCACTCGGGGTTGTGCGCGCCCGAACTCATCACATTGGTACCGTTACGCCCACGTCCATTGGTTTGTGGTCGCCGCAAAACCACAAACTCCCTGACCACCTGTACATGTCTGTGTGAGCAGACCTCCTCCACCCGACGGGTAATCGTCAATGGTCACCACGGCTTTGAGAGTCGGATTCGACAGACACGTTCCCTGGGCAGTCGTCGCAGCGGAAGCTGAACTCACTGCGGCTGAAGTCTCGGGGCACGCAATGAAGGTCACGACCCGCGTGTTGGGACTCTTGAGATTCTCGACAGTAGAGCACCACACTGCGACCAGATCACTATTGATCGTGACGTCGGACGCGTACACACCTGAGAGAAGGTTCCAACAGGAGCCATAGTTCGGCGAGGTCGTGTTCGAGTAGTTCGGGTAGTAACGGATACTTTGAATCGCCACTTCCGTCGCCCCAGAGACAGCGTTGTCCAGGGTGCTGGCGTTCTGAAAGTGCGTGGTGTTCGTCAGATCATTCATCGCCCAGTCGGCGAGGGCGCCGACGATCAAACTGATTGCGACGATATAGACCAACGCGAGGATGAGCGAGCTTCCTCGCTCATCGTTTCGTCGTCGCGTGGTCGTCGTCGATCGAGGCCGCGACGTCTTGCGCTGACTACCCGTCTTTGACGTAATGGCGCTCATGATTTCATTTTGGTCGTTCATCATTGGGTGAAGGTGACAATCCAGTAGCCGACGAAGGAGTCAGAACTGGCAAGGCGTTGTGCCTTGAGGTCGAGGTAGGTGTTCGCGGCGACAGCGAGCGTCCCGGTGTAGTTGCAGGTCGTGCCCGGCGAGGTGGTGGTCACGTTGCAGGTGAAGGCCGTCGCCGCGTAGGTCGTCTGACCCTCGCCGAAGGTGAAGCTGGCCGACGGGGTGGTACCGGAGGTGAATCCGGGGCTGATGACGCCCGTGATCGCGGTGACGGTAATTGCTGTCGTGTACTTGAGCGGGGTAGCGCCAAGTGTGGTCGACCCGGCGCTCGATGCGTTGATCGTGTAATAGTCCGCGGACGTTGGCATCGGGTTGGTCGAGTCCGTGCCCACGAACATGCCCAGGTAGCTCGGTGTCGTGGCCGTCAAGTAATCGGGGTCCGAGCCAGGGACGTAGGTGGCCTTCGCCAGGTAGGTTCCTGCGGCGTGCCCAGTGATCGTGCACGTGACCGTGGACGAACCAGAACCCACGGTCAGCGCCGTCGGGCACGAGTTGTAGGCAGTGCCGTTGATCGTGACGTTCCACGTCACCGTCCCCGTGGGCCCGGTAGTGCCAGTACCGGCCACCGTGGCGGTCAGGCTCAGATTCCCTGATGAGGTCACCGTAGAGTTCGTCACGGTGACCGTCGGCGTGAACTTCGTGACCGTGAGCCCAGTCGCCGCGGTGGCGGTCGACGAGGCCGAGATGTCGGTGTCACCAGGGTAGGCGGCCGTGACGGTGTAGGCAGTGCCGCTGGCCGGCAGCGCCGTGGCGGCGATGGAACAGGTGCCGGTCTTGGTGATCGCGACTGCGGCCGTACACGAAGCGGTACCCACATTGACTGTGACGTTCTCGACGGCTGGCAGGTTCTCGCCGTTACCCGTCACTACGTTGACCGTGAAGACCGATGAGGCCTCCGAGCCGAACACGACACTGGTTGGCGACTCGGACACGGTCGTCGTCGATGTGTCCTTGTTGACAGTGATCGTCGTCGACGCGAAGGCAGTGTTGTAGTCCGTGGAATCCGTTGGCGTGAAGGTCGCTGTCAAGCTCTGGTTGTTCCCAACGGTCAATTCGGTGCCCGATACCGGCGAGTACACGAACGATCCGGCGAGGGTGTCACTGGCATCCAGTTGGGTACCGCTGAGCAGCGTTCCGTACGTGATCGCTGAGGGGGTGGCCCACGTCGGAGCAGGGGGGGTCGCCTTGTTCACGGTGAGTCCCGTGGCGGCCGTCGCCTGTGCCGATGCGGAGAGGTCGGTGTCGCCGGAGTACGTGGCCGTGATCGTGTACGGGGTGGCGCTCGCCGTCAATGCCGCGTTGGCGATGGAACAGGTACCGGTCCTTGTCACCGCGACCGAAGCGATGCACGAGGCACTTCCCACGTTGATGGTGACGTTCTCTGCCGCCGGCAGGTTTTCGCCATTCGCGGTGTTGACGGTGACGCTGAAGACGGCCGTCGCTTCTGCGTTGTACGTCACGCTCGTCGGGCTCACCGACACGGTGGCCGTCGTGGTGTCCTTGGTGACGGTGAGTCCGGTTGGCGCGGTCGCGGTCGCCGAGGCAGAGAGGTCGGTGTCCCCGCCATAAGTAGCCGTGACCGTGTAGGCGGTGCCGCTCGCCGGCAGCGCGGTAGCGGCGATCGAACAGGTACCGACGCCGGTTACCGCGACCGATGCGACACAGCTGGCACTACCGACGTTGACGGTCACGTTCTCAGCGGCCGGCAGGTTCTCGCCGTGTGCGGGCGTCACGTGAACGGTGAAGACCGATGCCCCTTCGTTGCCGTAGGTCACGCTGGTTGGCGACTCGGACACCGTGGCGGTCGTGGTGTCCTTGTTGACGGTCAAGCCGGTTGCCGCCGTGGCGGTCGCCGACGCCGACAGGTCGGCGTCACCCGGGTAGGTGGCCGTGACCGTGTAGGCGGTGCCACTTGCGGGCAGTGCGGAGTTGGCGATGGAACATGTGCCGATCGTGGTGACGGCAACGGCGGCCACACACGAGGCACTTCCGACGTTGACGGTCACGTTCTCGACGGCGGGCAGGTTTTCGCCGTTCGTCGGATTGACGTCAACGGTAAAGACCGATGCCCCTTCGTTGCCGTAGGTCACGCTGGTCGGAGTCTCGGAGACGACGACCGCGGTGGTGTCCTTGTTGACAGTGAGCGTCACGTTCTTGGTCGCCGTCGAGTAGTCGGTCGTGTCCGTCGGCGTGAATGTCACACCCAAGGTCTGGCTTCCCACGGTCAACAAGGTTCCCGAGGCCGGGCTGTAGACGAAGTTCCCGGGGAGGGTATCGGTCGCGTTGAGCTGGGTGCCGCTGAGCAACGTGCCGTACGTGATGGCCGAGGGGTTGGCCCAGGTGATCGTGGGCGGTGCCGCCTTCGTGACCGTGAGACCCGTCGGCGCGGTGGCCGTCGCGGACAGTGCAATATCGGCGTCACCGCCGTATGTGGCCGAAACCGTGTACGCAGTGCCACTGGCGGGGAGCGCGGAGTTGGCGATCGAACAGGTGCCGACGGTGGTGACCGCGACTGCCGCGACACACGAGGTCGAGCCGACGTTCACCGTGACGTTCTCGACGCCGGGCAGGTTCTCGCCGTTGGCCGGGTTGACGTCGACGGTGAAGACCGACGTCGCCTCAGCACCGTAGACGACGCTGGTGGGCGTTTCAGAGACCGTGACCGTCGAGGTGTCCTTGTTGACCGTGAGTCCGGTCGCCGCCGTAGCGAGCGCCGAGGCAGAAAGGTCGGTGTCACCGGGGTAGGTGGCCGTGACGGTGTAGGGGGTGGTACTCGCGGCAAGCGCAGTTGCCGATATGGAGCACGTACCTACGGTCGTCACTGCGACGGCCGCGACACACGAGGCCGAGCCGACGTTCACCGTGACGTTCTCGACACCGGGCAGGTTCTCGCCGTTGGCCGGGTTGACGTCGACGGTGAAGACCGACGCCCCTTCGTTGCCGTACGTGACGGACGTGGGACTGGCCGAGACCACGACGGTGGTGGTGTCTTTGGACACCGTGAGCCCGGTAGGCGCGGTGGCGACCGATGATGCGGAAAGGTCGGTATCACCGGGGTACGTAGCGGTGACGGAGTACGGGCTCGCACTGGCCGCGAGCACCGTTTTGGTGATCGAACAGGTTCCCGCCCCACCGGTGCCCGAAGGGGCGACTGCGGCCACGCATGAGGCCGAGCCCACATTGACCGTGACATTGTCGGTGGACGGCAGGACTTCATGGTTACCCGTCACGACCGTGACGGTAAAGATGGACGACGCTTCATTGCCATAGGTCACGCTCGTCGGAGACTCCGAGACAGTCGCCGTAGTGGTGTCCTTTGTGACAGTCAGACCGGTGGTCGCCGTGGCGAGCGGTGAAGCCAAAAGCTGAGCGTCACCAGGATAAGTAGCGGTCACCGTGTAGGGAGATGCGCTCGCAGGCAGCGCGGTGTTCGCGATCGAGCAAGAGCCCGTGCCGCCAGTGCCGGCCGGTGCGACGGCGGCGACGCACGAAGCCGATCCAACGTTCACCGTGACGTTGTCTGTTGAGGGCAGGACTTCGTGGTTTCCCGTCACCACCGTGACCGTGAAGACCGACGAGGCCTCGTGACCATAGACCACGCTGGTCGGAGTCTCAGAGACCGTTGCCGTCGTCGTGTCGCCATTCACGTTGAACGAGTACTGCGGCGACGTGATTGCACCTTCCGAAGCGGTGACCAATTCCGGTCCGACGAACGATCCCATCACGGGGTCGCTCGCCACGCCGCCACTGGCGCTAAACGTCCCCAGCCCGCTGACGGTACCGGTACCGCCCACGTCGGCGAAGGTCACCCCCCCAGCGAAAGAGGAGACCAGGTTGCCCCAGGCATCCTGGACCGCGGCCGAGAGGGTGCAGGTGCTCTTGTAGTTGACCCCTGGCGAACAACCCGACATCACGATTGCATTGGGTGGTCCAAAGGTGGTCGGAGTGAATGAGGTGCTGACGGCCGAGGTAAGGCCCGTCGCAGAGTCGATGAGTTCATAGCTCGTACCGACGACGCCACCAAAGGCGCACGAACTCTCGACGTCCAGGTAGCCGCTCACCGGGATCAACGAGACCGAACCGTTGACTGGCGCCTGCGTCGAGCAGTTCAGGAGCGACCCCCCCTGGACCGTCGGATTCGACGTGAGGTAGGCGTTCATCTCTACCTGCGTCGTGGCGGATGTGACGATGTTGCCGCCCACGTCCTCGATGACGGCGACAGGCTCAGTGGTAAACGGAGATCCGGCAGCGGCGGGCGTTGGCTCCACCCCCGGCGATGGGGTGAAGACGATTTTGCTCGCAGGCCCCGGACCGGTCGGCGAGAACGTAGAGCTCGCCGGCGACGTGATAACGGTCCCGCTCGTCGTCGTAGCCTTCATCGTGTAATTCGTACCGACGAGGCCTACGAACGTGCAGTTACCGGCACTGATGATGCCGTTCACCGGTGGAAGGTTCGAGCAGGTCGTCAAAGTCCCGTTGACCGGGGTGCCCTGGGTTCCCGAGGCGTATGAGGATGCGTACGACACCGAGGTGGTGTCCGAGGTGACGACAAGTGGACCGGTCTCTCCGAGGTTCAGCCCCGCGTCCTCGTAGGCGAGCACGGGCTGATTGGTCATAACCGCGCCCGATGCGCCAGCAACCGGTTGGCCCGAATCGCCCGGCGAGGGGTAATTGTCGTACCACACGAGTTGCGTGACGGGTCCCGTGTCGTTGAATGCCGTGCTCGCTTCGGGCGTGACGCCAGAACTCCCGGTACCCGTAGCAGTTGCGGTGAGGGTCAGGTTGGCGCCAATCGCCGCGCTGCAACCGGTGAAGGTGAAGATCCCTCCTGATGAGGTCACTGTGCAGCCCGTTAGGGCCGATCCGCCGGTCACTTTCACCGAGATCGAGCCCGCATAGGGCGACTGGCCCTGGCCACTCAAGATGTTGCCCCACGAGTCCTCAATAGCGATTTCAAACGAGTTGAGCGTCACTGAAGGCAAGAGAACGGTGGCTGCGCTGCCTCCATCGGGCTCAGCGATGTACTCCATTTGCGCGGCAGACCCGTAGCCGGTTGCGGCAAATGGCTGGCTCGTCGCCGACGTGACACTGGTCGCGGAAGCGGTCATCGTATAGGGGGTTCCGACGGCGCCACTGTTGACGTCGTAGTAGAACTGGCCGGAGAAGTCGCAACCTGAGACGTTGAAGGTTCCACCTGTCGGGTTCGTGACCGTCACCACGCCATTGACTTCGGTGGTCGTCGAGCCGTTGGACGTACCAGAGCAGTTCGTGAGTTGTGGCGTTCCAGAGACGGAGCCCGACGTAGTCAAAGTGATCGACTTCACCGACGTGTCGACGGTGGTCCCCCCTCCCTTATACGCCTTGATCACGGGTTCGGTCGACATGATCGCACCCGAGTAACCCGCCGCTGGCTGGGTCGTGAACGCTAAATATGACGAAGTTGAACCTGAAACCGAAATCTGTCCCGAGATGGCCGGAGAAGCCAGCGAAGGTGTGGTCGCAACGAGAGTGAAGATCGTCGTTCCTGTGTTGGTAAGACTGATGGAGCAGCCCGAGTACGTGACCACGCCGTTCAGGTCATTGGAACTACAGCCAGAGAGGGTACCGGCGGTCGTCGGGTTACCACTGGAGTCACCCAATGTCAGTGTGATCGGCGAAAGGTCCGTGGCATCCGGGCTATTGCCGAAGTAGACCTCCACCACCGGGTTCACTGGCAGTGATGCCCCGGAGGTGGCGGAGATGTTGGAGCCGATGGCGGGCGTTACAAACGCCATATTGGTGGGGGCCCCACCAACGAAGTTCGATCCAGCGGTGGGGCTATCGACCACGAAACTGAGGGTCTGACTCTTTGACCCGGACGTGACGGAGACGGTGATTAGTTCTGAGGAGTTCGCCACGCAGGTCGAGCCAAACGACTCTGTTGTTGGGTTCCAGTATTGAATGCTGGTGATCTGCGGGCTATAGGGCGCTGTGCTCGTGATCCCCAGCTCGGTCATCATGCTCGCGGGCGTGTAGGGAGTTCCCGGGCAAGTGAAGAGGGCCGAGTCCGCCTCGATGCCGGCAGTTACCTGCTGGGAGTAGTCGTTGATTGCGAGATTCGCCGAGGCCAACTGTCGATGCTCGGCCGATGCGGAGATGGTTGTCGAGAAGCCGATAAGGAGTGCGACGGAGGTGAGGCCGAGCACGATCAGCGACAGCAAGATCTCCACCATGGTGTCGCCCCGTTCGGTGCGGTCCATGCGTCTGGCTAGCCACGACACTCGATCGTCCATTTCGTCACCGTTGGAGGTGACCCGCTGGCCTCTAGTCATGGCAGGTACATTCCAAAGACGATGCCCTGGAGGCCCTGGTAGCCAGCGCCACCGGAGACGAGGTTTATCGTCATCGTGGTTGGCATCGTCGCTTCAACCATCGCCGCGCCGGTCTTCTGACTTCCCGTCTCCAATTCACTCCCCATGACCGAGTTGCAGGTAATGGAGTCGGGTGAAGAGGTATTGACGCCGCCCACGAGGCCCGACACTGATTGGTCACTCAAACATGCGTTGCCTGCGGGATAGACCTCATTGGTTCCATCGAGGACAGGGATGTCATTGGGCAGAACCGAGAGGGGCGTGTCCGTCGTCCAAGTCAACGATTCATTCTCACCGGCTGCGGCACCTGATTGGTCGGTGGATTCAGCATCCGCGCTGATAATCGACCAGTTCGTGGCGAGCGCGTTCGAACCGGTGACGACCTTGATGTTGCTGAACGTGATATTCGTCAGGTCGGCGTAATTTCCCTTCACGCGCTCGTAAATGGCTGGGTTCCCAGGAATGCCCGTGTAAAAGGCGTAGGACTTGCTGTTGACCGTGACCAAGTTTCCGAAGAAAGCGCCCGAATAGGTCGGAACGGGCCAGGGCTCGGGATCGGTGGGCGTGGCGCCGGTCGTCGGGTTGGAGCCATTGGGCTCCGTGATGCTGATGCAGAAGAAGAGCTTGTCGTAGTTGTAATTCGGTCCCAAACTCGCTGACATCTCGAGGCACGTGCCGGGTGTCTCGGCGACCGCCATATAGGCGGGATTGAGCAAAGGAGTGAAATCGACAAAACAGAGATTGTTGGCAAAGGGGCCGGTGCCCGCCGACGCCTTGTAGCAGTTGGTGGTCGCCTGGGTGTTCACGGGAGACCCGGAATTACTCGTAGAACTACTCGCGGCGGGACTCGAGACGACCGTATAGGTATAGGCACCGGTGTCCTTGCCCGTGACCGTGCTGGGTTCCGCGATGGTCATCGACACCTGCGCGACGTTCTGCGACGAGATCCACTGTTGACCGGCCAAAGTGTTACTGCACAGATTTGGCACGTTGGCGACACAGGTAACCGTGGGCGCGGCCTGGCTCGACGGGAGGTTGTTCGACAAGGTCGTGATATTTGTTGCCACGAATTCGTTCGCACCGTTGCCGCTACACAGAAGTCGCTCCAGCGAATACGTGGCCGACGATCCACTTCCGTTCATCACGCTCACGTACGAAATGATCACTTGGCCGCTCTGATTCACGTTCGACCAAAGACCGAGGAGCTGCGTGCCGGTCACTGAAGGCGACGTGCACTGGGGCGTACTGGTGCTGGCGGTCGTGATCTGCGCGGTGCCCTGCACGTCGCTCTGGTAGTCCGCCGCCACTATCTGAGAGTCGGTGGTGTTGGCGAGGCGACTCGAGACGCCACTCTGAAGGGAGAAGACCGAGATGAGGCCGACGGAAAGGGCGCCAATAATCAGAGGAAGAACAGTTGTGACGATCAGCAGCTCGACAAGCGTGAAGCCTTGCTCTGTAGATCGACGACGTCGACTCGGGCTGAGCGTGGTACGTCGCCGGTCGGGATTCTTGGACATTTCATCAATACCCGAACTGGCCCGAACTTTCATTCAACCTTCACTTGGCCCGAGATCCACGAAAGGACGAAACGTGCCCAGAGGTCACGTATTTACTTCGCCCTTGCGTGGGATCACCCATTGACCAATTGTCCTGAGTCCACGGCAATGCCTAAACAACTCTGAATAAACATTCCGACAATATTCATCAGTTTGTATTTTAAGTCAGCACATCATTCCACTTGTGGCAATCGAACTCACTATTACTCAGTCCATTTGCCTTTGGATAAAGGGATTGGCTGCGCGAGCCTCAAATAATGTGAACGATTTCGTCGTTGCGATGATGGAAAGGACTGTTTGAAGCCAAAGGGTGAGGGAGGTGTTTAGTGATCAACGCGAGACGTACGACGTTCCGTTAACTGACCTTGACCTGGTTGTAGATGCCGTACATCGCAGAGATCAAAGCGACGGCAACGAATCCAACCACGACGCCCATGAAAATGATGATGGCGGGCTCGAAGAGTGCCGTGGCTCGTTCCAATTTCGTCTCAAGCTCGCGTCCGTAATAGGCGGCTGCGACTTCGAGTTGCTGGTCGAGGGTTCCCGTCTCCTCGCCCACTCGGAACATTTGGCGTGCTGCGGCAGGGAAAAGTCCACTTTGGGCGATTGGCTCCGCCAATCCCTGGCCCTGCATCATCGCCTCTCGAATCTTCTCTAAGGCAGTGCGGTAAACCGCATTGTTCGCGGACTCAGCCGTGACCGCCATTGAGCGAGGAAGGTCAACACCAGCGCGAAGCATCGAAGCCAGGACCCGACAGGTGCGCTCAATGATGGCGGTCTCGGTAAGGTCGCCCACAACCGGAAGCTTGAGTTTGATCGCATCGAGACGCGCTTTGCCGCCCGGCGATCGTTGCATTGCCATCAGGCCGCCCACGACGATGAGGACGAATGCGATTTCCCCGTACCAGTACGTTCCCATGAACTTGGTGGTGTTGAGGAGCATGCGCGTAACCAAGGGCAGCTTGGCGTGGAGTGAAGCGAAAAACACTTCAAATCGAGGCATGACGAAAACTGCAAGGACCAACACCGTCACGACTGACATTGCGGCGACAACGGCTGGATAAATAAGCGCCGCAGTGACTTTTCCACGAGCCTTCTGGTCGCGGTCGATGTAGTCAGCGAGCTGATTCAAGACTGCGTCAAGATTGCCCGTCAACTCCGCCGATTCCAAGATGCCGACGTAGAAGGTGGGGAAGGCCTCGGGATGCGCCGCGGCGGCGGCGGCGAACGTGTCGCCCGCTCGGAGGCTGTCGACCATCTCGGAGAGGATGAGCTTCAGCATCTTGTTCTGGGTCTCTTCGACGATGACCTCGAGTGCCTCCATGATCGGGACACCGGCCTTCATGAACACCGCCAACTGACGGGTGAAGTTCATGACGTCCTGGCGCGGGACCTTCTTCTTGGTGATCTCGAACTTGAGCAGGCTCTGCCTTGCTCTCAACCGACGTCGGTTGGAGACCACGGGCGAGCAGCGCCACGTGAGCGGCACCGGTCGACGTCGCCATCTCGGTCCCCGAAACCTGCTTGCCCGTGTCGTCGAGCGCCTTGTAGGAGAACTTTACGAGGGACTTGTCTTTGCTCATAGTGTGTACACGCTCCGGATTACTTCTGAAATGGACGTGATGTCCTGGTTGACGAGGTTGATGGCCTCTTGTCGCAACGTACGCATGCCCTGCTTTACCGCCATATTGCGCAATTCTTCCTGGGTCGCCCAGCCCACGACCAACCGCCGCAGTTCGGGCGTCATGATAAGTAGCTCGTAGATACCGATTCGGTCCTTGTAGCCGGTGTGGGTGCAGAAGTTGCAACCGGTCCCCTGGTAGAAGACCTCCTTAGGCGACCCACCACTTTCCTCGTAGAAGACCATCTCTTCGTCACTGGGGGTGTAGACGGCCTTGCACGAGGGGCAGATCCGTCGCAGGAGTCGTTGGCCGACGACGGCGAGGACCGACGATGCAATGAGGAAGGACTCGATGCCCATGTCTAAGAAGCGGTGCAGTGCCGAGACCGAGTCAGTCGCGTGGAGCGAGGAGACGACGAAGTGTCCCGTCAAGGCCGACTGCACCGCCACCCGAGTCGTCTCAACGTCACGGATCTCACCGACGAGGATGACGTCGGGGTCCTGGCGAAGGATCGAGCGCAGACCGGTAGCGAACGTGAGGCCCGCTTGCTCATTGGTCTGGATCTGGTTGATCGTCGGGAACACGTATTCGACCGGGTCCTCAATCGTCATCACGTTGAGCGACGGGTTGGAGACCTCGCTCAATGTCGCGTAGAGCGTGGTGGTCTTGCCACTTCCGGTCGGTCCCGCGCAGAGCACCATGCCGAAGGGCGCACGAACGATCTTCGAATAGGCCTCGTGGGTGTCGACGGGCATGCCCAGGTCGTTCAGGCGCAGCACCGAGCGCGTCTTGTCGAGCAGTCGCATGACGCAACTCTCGCCCATGATGGTCGCGGTCGTGGCGACGCGGACGTCAACTTCCTTGCCGTCAATATTGATCGTGAGCTGTCCGTCCTGGGGACGACGCCGTTCCACGATGTTCATGTTGGCCATGATCTTGATGCGGCTCACGAGTCCCGGACCAATGGCTGCCGGTAGTTGCAGGATCTCCTTGAGCGCACCGTCGATGCGAAATCGCACTCGAACGATGTCGTCCGATGGTTCGATGTGCACGTCGGACGCGCGGTCGCGCATCGCCTGGGTCAAGATTCGGTCGACCACCTGGACGACGGGTGCGTCATCGGCGACGATCTCGGGCTCGGACGAGGTATCGACGTTGCGCTTGCGCGAACCCTCGACGGACTCGAACGCCTGGACGAGCTTCTCGACGCTTCCGAGGGCGCGGTAGTTGCTGTCAATCGCCCATCGAATGTCACTCAACGGTGCGATGAGCAGCTTCACCTGCTTGCCCGTCACTTGCGACAATGTCTGGCGGATTTCGTCGCTCGGCTCGGCCACGGCGATGAAGAGACCTTCGTCGTTCATCCGAACGGGGAACGCGGTGTACTTTCGCGCTGCGTCTTCGGCGAGGAAGTTCAGGACGAGTGGGTCGACAGCGTCACGTCGAAGGTTGGCGACCTCGTAACCGAAGAACGCCGCGAGCGCGCGCGCCAAGTCCTGTTCGTTGAGTGCGCCGATGCTGACGAGCACCTCACCGAGAAGGCCACCCGAGTCGCGCTGCATGGTGAGTGCTTGCTGGAGCTGCGCGTCGGTGATGATGTTGCTCGCAATGAGTTGATCGCCAAGGCGGAAGTTCTCGCGCTCTTCGCGCGACAAGGCCGCGATGTTCCTTGCGTCAATCGAGTCCGGCACCGTCTCGTGATGGGCCGAAACCTGGGCAGGGTCAAGAGATCCGTCGCGACTTTCGACCACGGTGGCGACATTGCCGCCGGCACCACTGGGCGGGCGCGTGTCCGTGACGTCGTCTTTCGATTTCTTCTTGAATGCCACTGTCACCCCATTACGACGTTGCGAGTTTCGTTGTATCGAATTCCGTTGTATCGAAATCTAACCCTGGATATAGGAAATTTACTTTCATTGCAAGCCACTTACCATCACCGGAAGAAAAACTCTTCTTGATGTCGCTGCATGGATGAAGATTCACCATTTCTCACTTTTATTCTATCGCTGCACGAGTCTCAACGACCTGACAACGTCAAGGACGTCCGGTGAATGCCGACTTGTGCGTAGCCCCCCTCCCCCGGGGGGTACCCCTTATCCATTATTCGTCACCGTTGAGGACGGTGTGTCAAAGTACTTGCAATTACTGAGCATCACGATTCACCGCACCTCCTTTCGCACTGCCACCAGGAGTTCGCTTCCGCACGGTCACGTCATCCACGCCAAGAGCGGTGCACTCACCGCAGCTTGGTGGCACAAGGACCCGCGTCCAACATCGTGCGAAAAAGTGCATCTGGCGTCCGCAAAATCGTTCCGAAAAGCTGCCCTTTCGCGTTGTGTTTCGTGACGATGACCAATACTTGCCCTTCGCGAAGCCGACGTCGAAAGAAACGGACTGCATCACTACACGTGAGATGGCGCCGAGACGCCAGCAACCTGCACGACGATTCCGGCTCGCCCTCGCATCCATCGCGAGTGCACTACTTGTCACGATCTGAGCTCTCAGAATGGATTGAACCGGTGCTCAGTTCAAATCGGTGGCAATAAAGTGCCTCGTGTCGTATCGTCTCGGCAAGTCGATCGGAGGTCATTATGGACGTCGCAACCTTTGTTGCCTCGGTTTTCAATTACCAACTCCCCTTCCGGGTCGAGGCCTACGACGGCAGCGTCGCGACGCCCACGATCACCTCGTCGGCGAACGTCGTCACGCTGAAGATCCTCAGCCGCGATGCGCTGACACGTGTCCTCACGCACCCCGGTGAGTTGGGACTCGCCCGCGCCTACGTGGCCGGCGACCTCGACATCGACGGAGAGCTCGACGCACTCTTCGAACTCTCCGTTCCGCCGGTACGCCAGCTCCTGAAGGTCGACAATCTTCGATCACTGCTCTCGGTGGTCGGACTGAACGCGCTTCGCCCCATTGCGCCGCCGCCGATTGAAGCGAAACAACGTGGCGTGCTGCACAGCCGCTCGCGCGACCGCCAGGCGATCTCGCATCACTACGACGTCTCGAATGCCTTCTACGAGATGGTGCTCGGACCATCGATGACGTACTCCTGCGCCGTCTTTCGATCACCCGACGACACGCTCGAGGACGCGCAACGCCGCAAGGTCGACCTCGTCGCGCGCAAGCTGGAACTCTCACCCGACACGCGACTCCTCGACGTGGGCAGCGGTTGGGGCGCCATGGCCATTCACGCGGCGAAAGAATACGGCGCGCGTGTCGTCGGGGTCACGCTGTCGCGCGAGCAGCAGCGTTACGCCACGGACCTCGCGAACAAGGTGGGCGTGGGCGACCTCGTCGAGTTCCGACTGCAAGACTTTCGCGACGTCAGCGACGGTCCCTTCGACGCGATCAGCTCGATCGGCATGTCCGAGCACGTCGGACGTAAGTCACTCGCGACGTACACCCAACAACTCTTCGACCTTCTTCGCCCCGGCGGTCGCTTCCTCAACCACGCCATCGGACGGCCCGTCTCCTTCGACCCCGATCCCGACCCGTCCAAGACGACCGAGGCAATGCGCCAGATGCAGATCGCACTCGGACTGCGTGGCCCGTCGAAGAACGGCAGCCCCTTCATCGAGCGCTACGTGTTCCCCGACGGCGAGCTGCACGAGGTCGGCACGATGGTGTCGATGTTCCAGGCACACGGATTCGAAGTTCGTCACTTGGAGAGCCTCCGCGAGCACTACGCGCTCACGTTGCGCCGCTGGGTCGCCAACCTCACCAAACGCTTCGACGAAGCCGTCGAGGAGGTCGGCGAGCAGCGTGCTCGAGTCTGGAAGCTCTACATGTCGGGCTCCGCGGTTGGCTTCGAGCGTCGCCACTTGGAGATCCACCAGATCCTCTGCGCCAAACCGCTCGAGGGCGTCAGCGGCTTCGCACTGCGACCTGACTTCGAACCCAACTTTTAATCGTGGTGGCATTCCTGCCACCATCCGATGAGTTTGGCTCCGCCGTCCTAGGAGTTCATCGACGCTTCGACGCTCGCCACGATCCGTTCGACCGACGGAATCGCCAAGTCCTCCAATGAGTCGGCGGCCGGCAGTGGGATGTGCGGGGTCGTGATGCGCACGATTGGTCCGTCGAGGTCGTAGAAGGCCTCCTCGGAGACGATCGACGAGAGTTCGGCTCCCCAGCCACAGAGCCGCGGGTTCTCCTCGATGGTGAACATCCGGCCCGTCTTTGACACTTCGGCGAGGATCGTCGCGGTGTCGAGCGGGACCAACGAGCGCACGTCGACGACGGTGGCGTCGATGCCCGATGCCGACAACTGCTCGGCCGCGGCCAGTGCCCGAGGGACCATCGCGCCGAGCGCCACGAGCGTCGCGTCGCTGCCCTGGCGCAGGACCTTCGCTGAGCCGAGCGTGTCGAGGATCTCGCCCTCGGGGACCTCCATCTTGGAGGCGTAGAGGGATTTGGCCTCTAAGAAGATGACCGGGTCCTCGTCGCGAATGGACGCCGCCATGAGCCCGATCACGTCGAGTGCGTTGGAGGGGACGACGACCTTCAGGCCGGGGATCATCATCGCCCAGTTCTCGACGCTCTGGGAGTGTTGGGCCCCGAAGCGCAGTCCCCCGCCGTTGCCCGAACGGATCACTAGCGGGAAGGTGAGCTGACCGTTGGTCATGTAGCGGCTCTTGGCGATCTCGTTGGCCACGATGTCCCAGCAGACGGCGAAGAAGTCGGCGAACATGATCTCGGCGACTGGCCGAAGACCGGTCATCGCCGCTCCCATGGCGGCCCCGAGGATGGCCTGTTCGCTGATCGGTGTGTCGCGCACGCGCACCGGCCCGAACTCCTCGAAGAGCCCGACCGTCCCTTTGAAGACGCCCCCGGCCGCCCCGATGTCCTCGCCGATCATGACGACACTGTCGTCACGGCGCATCTCCTGGGCGATCCCTCTTGCTATTGCCTCACGAAAGGTCAGTTGCGCCATTGCGAACCTCCATCAGCCCAGACGTCCTTCATCAACAGGTCCTCGCCGGGAATGTCCCCGGCCTTGGCCTCCTCGGTGGCGAGCTCCACCATGGCCGCCACCTGAGTTTCGATCTCGACCAGCTCGGCTTCTGACACCCCTTCGGCGAGTAGCCGTTGGTGGTAGATCACGATCGGATCCTTCGCCTTCCAGGCGGCGACCTCCTCGTCGGGCCGGTACTTACCTGGGTCGGCCCGGCTGTGGCCACCGTGGCGGTACGTGAGGGCCTCGATGAGACTCGGACCCTCGCCCGAGCGGGCCTTGGCGATCGCGGCCACGGCCACCTCGTAGACGAGGTCGGCGTCGTTGCCGTCGACGAGGATCGAGGGGAGACCGTACGCGCTGGCGCGGTCGGCGGCCGGGTTCGCGACGGCCGTGACCTCGGTCGTGCGGGTGTACTCCATCCAGAGGTTGTTCTCACAGACGAACACGACCGGCAGCTTCCAGATCGCGGCCAAGTTGAGCGCCTCATGGAAGGCACCGATGTTGGTCGTGCCGTCACCGAAGAAGCAGACGGCTACCTGGTCGGTGCCGCGATACTGGGCCGACCACGCCGCGCCGCAGGCAATCGGCAGGTGGGCTCCGATGATGGCGTAAGAACCCATGACGCCGTGCTCGACACTGGTGAGGTGCATCGAGCCGCCCTTGCCGGCCATGAGACCGTTGGTGCGCCCCATCAACTCGGCGAAGACCGCCGTCATGGGGACACCACGCGCCAGGGTGTGGTCGTGGCCGCGGTACGTCGCGAAGGTCCAGTCAGTTGGTCGCATGGCCTTGGCGAAACCGGCCGCGATCGCCTCTTGGCCCACGGCCAGGTGACTCGTGCCCTTGACGTAGTTCTCGAGAAAGAGATCGTAGGCGCGGTTCTCGAACTGCCGCAGCTCCACTTGGCTGCGGTAGAGCGCGAGTTTGTGGGTGAGGTCCTGGGTGGGGGTCGCGGTGTCGGTACTGGTCATTGTCCTTTTCCTTAGTACTTGTTGGCGATCATCAGTTCTTGCGCGGGGAACTTCGTCAATATGGCCGGGCCGTCGTTCGTCACGACGATCTCTTCCTCGATGCGAGCGGCCGAGACGCCGTCACTGGCCGGGCAGTAGGTCTCGAGCGCGAAGACCATCCCCGCCTGCAGTTCGATGGGGTCACTCAGACTGTTGAGGCGGCTGATGACTGGTCGTTCGTGGAGACCGAGCCCCAGGCCGTGGCCGAATTGGAGTCCGAAGGCCGCCATCTCGTTGGCGAAGCCGAACTCGGTCGCGGCGGGCCAACTCCGGGCGATGACGTCGGTGCCGACGCCGGGGCGAACCAGCGCGATCGCTCCATCCATCCACTCGCGCGCGCGGGTGTAGGCGTCGCGTTGGGACGAGGTGGAACTGCCGACGGACATGGTGCGGTAGTAGCAGGTTCGATAGCCGTTGTAGGAATGGATGATGTCAAAGAATGCCTGGTCACCAGGGCGAATGATCCGATCGGTGAAGTTGTGAGGGTGAGGATTGCAGCGCTCGCCCGAGACCGCGTTGATCGCTTCGACCTGGTCAGAGCCCATTTCGTACAGTCGCTTGTTCGCGAGGGCGACGATGTCGTTCTCCCTGATCCCGGGCTTGAGGGCCTCGAAGATGTCCTGGTAGACCCCGTCGACCATGGCGGCCGCTTGTGAGAGCAGCATGAGCTCGTCGGGGGATTTGATCTGTCGCGCGTCGAGCATCAGCTGCTGCGCGTCGTGGATCTCCACGCCGGCCTTTTGCATCTCGAAGAGAAAGGGCAGCTCGATGATGTCGATGCCGATGGGCTGACCGGTGAGCCCCTGATCGGCCAGGATCGAGACGATCTCCTTGACCGCCGATTCGAACAGTCCCGCCCGGGGCGCGATCGCGCCACGAAGCCCCAGCATGCCCGCGCGGCAGTTCTCGGGTTCGAGCCATGGCGCGAAGAGCTGGTGATGACGAGCGGCCGAACCGAAGTCCCACACGATCGGCTCGCCACTTCGTGTGAGCAGGCAGTAGCGCGTCATCTTGTCGCCGAGCGCGCCACCGACCCACGTGCCCGAGACGTAGCGGATGTTGTAGAAGTCGAAGAGCAGGACCGCGGCCAAGTCGCTCGACGCGAGCGCCTCTCGGGCCCGGGCCAGTCGATACGAGCGCAGACGCTCGAAGTCGACCCTCGTCTCGAAGTCAACGCCCATGTGGCCCGGCGTGTTCATCGTCGGTCCAAAACCCTCGGTCATAGTGGTGCCAATCCGTCGTCGACCTCGATGTTCTCTGGCTCGAGCGTCAGTCCCGCGGCACGGGCCGATTCGAGGAGGAGGACCGCGAAGTCCTCCTCAAGATACCCGGCGC
Source organism: uncultured Acidimicrobiaceae bacterium (assembly GCA_963804305.1). Lineage (GTDB taxonomy): Bacteria > Actinomycetota > Acidimicrobiia > Acidimicrobiales > RAAP-2 > RAAP-2. The sequence continues at coordinate 43,918 of CAWDPR010000006.1, forward strand.
CAATGGCGCTCTTCACGATCTCGGTGCACATCGCCGAGAGCGGCATCGCCACGTCCAACGATTTCGCCTGCGCCATGCCGAGGTCGAAGTCCTTTCGCAGCAGCATCGGCGTGAACGTCGCCTTGAAATCGAGGTTCACGAAGGCCGGCGTCTTGTAGCGAGTGAACGTCGACCCCATTACCGAGTCGTTGAGGAAGGCGAGCCAGTCACTGCGTTTGATGCCGCCGCGTTCGGCGAGCACCGTGATCTCGGCCATGGCTTGGGCCACGATGCCGAGCATCATGTTGTGACAGATCTTGACCAGACGGGCCACTTCCCCGTCGCCCACGTAGGTCACGCCGTGGCCAAGCTGCTCGAAGTAGGGCGATACCTGCTCGAAGGTGTCGCGCGGGCCAGAGACCGCGAGCGTCAGTCGGCCCGCGGCAACCACCTTGGGATTGCCGCTCACGGGCGCCGCGAGGAAGTGGGCACCGCGTTGCGCACAGGCGAGACGGATCTCGGCCGAGACGTCGCTCGACACGGTGGAGCAGTCGACGATGATCGCCGGGACACGTCGCTCGTCGCTCAAGAGTCCGAACTCACTCGAGACCACGTCTTGAAGGTCTTCGTTGGCCGACACCATGATGAAGACGATGTCGCAGTCGGCGAGGTCCCGTGGTCGCTCGACGACCTTGGCGCCGAGGGCGGCGAGGCTTTCGGTCTTCGCCAGCGTTCGATTCGTCACGGTCACGTCGTTGCCGGCGAGCACGAGCCGGCGCGCCATGGCGGTGCCCATCCGACCGCACCCGATCCAGCCAATGGTCTTCGCGTCACTCATGGTCACCTCCAGGACTCTTCGTTCCCCCCGGCGGCGCCGAGATCGATCCACCTAGGTACAACGCCCCGATCTCGGGGTTGTTCAGTACCTCGGTGCCCGTGCCGCGAAGTCGAACGCTCCCATTCTCCAACACCACGCCATCGTGGCTCATCTTGAGGGCCTGACGAGCATTCTGTGGTTATGCGGCTCTGGACATCCCCCGAAATAGCCGTCATTCCAGACCCGATCACTCATTGAGCGATTTCGTAACCCTAAGGCTGGGACCCCTCACACGCAAGCCGTGAGGTCTGAAAACAGTTCAGAAACCATGAAACGATTTCACCCCTCGACCTAAAAAGTTTTCGAAACCGCGCGAGCCATGGCTGCGTGAGACTGTCCCCCTAGACCACTTTCACGAGTGATCCGAGGGGGATGATGACCGACGCACTTCTTGATACGGCAATTTCGAACTGGGGACCGCGCTTCACCGCCAACGGCGTCGACGCGAGCGATTACTGGCGGATCACGAACGTGCTCGAACGCTGGGACGACTGGTGTCGAGCGTGGAGCTCGGGTGCGGAAGTCCACGTGGAGCTCGGCGAGGCCGCGCTCGAGGAGGGTCGGCGCCGCAGCGCCTGTGAGTCCTTCGCGCGAGCCGCGACGTATTTCCACTTCGCCAAGTTCCTGTTCGTGCACGACCGTGAACAGTCGATGGAGGCCCACGCGCGAGCGGTGGCGTCACTCGGTCGGGCCACGCCGCTCTTCGACACGCCGTCGAGCCGAGAGGTGATCGACTTCAAAGGATCGCAGCTCGTCGCGTTGTTTCGAACGCCGCTCGGGGCGGGCCCGCACCCGACGGTGCTCCTCATCCCGGGCCTCGACTCGACGAAGGAGGAGTTCCGTGACGTCGAGCGGGCCTTCCTCGATCGCGGCATGGCCACCTTCGCCCTCGACGGACCCGGCCAAGGTGAGGCCGAATGGACGCTCCCCGTCCAACCGGAATGGGAGGAGGTGGGCGAGGTCGTCCTGGCCCACATGCGCACCATGCCCGCGATCGACGAGGACCGGATCGGGGTGTGGGGGGTAAGCCTCGGCGGCTTCTACGCCGCTCGCCTGGCGAGTGCCGATCTGCCGATCCGCGCGACCATCGCGCTCGCGGGGCCCTACAACCTGGGCGCGACGTGGAAGGACCTCAATCCCCTCACTCGTCGCGCCTTCGAAGTGCGCTCGTACTCCTCCTCACCCGAGGAGGCGGAGCGTCGCGCGTGGGACATGACCCTGGAGGGTTTCGCCGAGAAGATCAGCCAACCCCTCATGGTCATCATGGGCAAGCGCGATCGCCTCTTCCCCTGGCAGGACGGCGAGCGCCTCGCCAACGAAGCGCGCGGTGAGCACACGTTCGTCCTGCTCGAAGACGGAAACCACGGCTGCGCCAACGTCATCTACCGCCACCGACCTCTGGGCGCGGACTGGATGGCCGCTCACCTCGACGTACCCGTCCAGTAGCGGTCGGCGCCGCCCTAGACGCTCATTGGGCGCATGAGTAGGCTTCACTCATGTTGACCCGAGCCAGGATTCTTGACTCAGCGGCGCTCGAGATCGAGCGCAACGGAATGACGCAGTTCAGGGTCAAAAGGGTCGCGTCCGAGGCCGGCGTCTCGGTCGCGCTGCTCTACAGCTACTTCGACGACCGCGAGGATCTCATCGCCGAGACCATCGTGCACCGGTACTGCCAGGTGCTCCTCGGACTCGTCGAGATCTTCACGAAACCGCTCAAGGACGTCGAGACGACGGCCGACCTGCGAGCGGCCCTCAAGATAATGATCGCGGAAGCCCAGATCCCCGAACGCACCGAGGCGCGCATCCTTCGCATCGAGGGCATCTCCTTCGCCAAGCACAATCCGACCGCGTCGGCCGGCATCCTCGGCGCCAAGAAGGAGGCGAGCGCTCGGATCCTTCGCTGCGTCCAACCTCTGGAGGAAAAGAACTTGCTCGTCGACGGCATGAGCGCGGTGGCCTTCGCGCGGATCTGGTACGCGCTGTTCTTCGGCCAGATCGCCCTCGAGGGTGAACACGCCCTCTCCATCGACCCCGAAGACTGGCTCAACGCGCTGCACGTCCTCGCGGATTCGGCGATCCGCCCGGAGTTCAGCGACCTCGCCTTCTAGGAATCGACGCGAACGTCAGGTTCGGACAGGGCGCGGATCCCCACGAGGAGACTCCCGGCGAAGCCGATCTGGAAGATGATCTCACCGGGCAGCAAGTACGCGAAGTGCCAGTCCGGTAACGAAGCGGCACAGAGCAGACCGCCCGCCAACTGAACCATCAACGCCGACACCGCGCGAGTCGAGGGACGCTGTCGAACGAACTGCAGCGAAAGCTCCATCTGCAAGAGTGCTACCAGCACGCCGGCACTCATGTGACCCCAGTTGAAGAATGTTCCCTTGTCGTAGGGAGTGAGCAGGAGTGCGAACAGACCGATGCTGACGAGGCGAAGGGCGACGATGCTGAAGGTTGAGGACCCCGACGACTTAAAATAGTTGGCTATCCGCCACAGGCCCACGGCGGCAACCACGTAGCCGACGCAGAGGATCTCAATCGTCGAGTGGTACACGCCGTAGAACGAGATCCCGTCGTTCTCGGCCATCGCGCCATGGTTGATCAGCAGGCACAGGGCGACGCACGAGAAGAAGACGACCTGCGTGACGATGAGGATTCGGTTGATTCGCTCGTTACCGAGAACCTGCTGTTCGGTGTCCTTCAGTGTCGCCATGGGCTCTTTAGCCGGGGAAACGCGCCCTTGATGCCTCGAGCTCCTGGACCGCTTCGGCTCGACCGACCCAGTTCTCCACCTTCACCCATTTGCCCTCGTCCAAGTCCTTGTAGACGGTGAAGAAGTGACTGATGCGATCGAGCGTCGACTTGGGCACGTCGGCGATGTCGTTGGCGGCCTTCCATTTCGGGTCGTAGAGAGGCACCGTCAAGAGTTTGGCGTCCTCGCCGTTCTCGTCAGTCATGATGCACATGCCCAGGATCTTGGTCTCGATGAGGCACCCGGGGAACGTGGGGTACTCCGTCAAGACGAGGGCGTCGAGCGGATCGCCATCGCCGCCAAGGGTGTCGGCGATGAAGCCGTACTCCGCGGGGTAACCCATTGACACGATGAGGTGGCGATCGAGTTTGATGGTGTGGTTCTCGTGGTCGTATTCGTACTTGTTGCGGCTGTCACGAGGTATCTCAACGATGACGTTCACGGTGTCCATGCGTCGTCTCCTTAGTAGTAGGGCATCGCAGCGAATTCGCCCTGAGTCATCGTACTTCGACCCTCGCGCCCGACCCACGGACGTCAAGAAGATGGCGAACTGGGCGGACCTAGACTCTGGCGTCGAAGCGCTGCTCCACGTGGAAGCAGCGCGAAGCAAGGGGAAGTCATGGAACGCATTGGTGTGGTTGGTTGTGGCCTCATGGGCTCGGGTATCGCCGAGATAGCGGCGCGCGCTGGCGCTGATGTCATCGTCATCGAGCGCGACGCCGACGCATCGGCTCAGGGCAGTGCCCGTATCGAGCGTTCGCTCACCAAGGCCGTCGCGTCGGGCAAGCTCCCCGAGGACGAAGCCAACCGCGCCCGAGGGAATCTGACCTTCGGAGAGGACTTCGCCCTTCTCGGGGACCGCGAGATGGTCATCGAGGCGGTCGCCGAGGACGAGGACCTAAAGGTCGAGGTGTTCAAGAAGCTTGACGCCACGTTGAAGGATCCGACGGCGATCCTGGCGACGAACACCTCGTCCATTCCCATCATCAAACTCGCCATGGTCACCCAGCGTCCAGAACAGGTGATTGGCATGCACTTCTTCAACCCCGTGCCGGTCCTCAGACTCGTCGAGGTGATCTCCTCGTTGCTGACGAGTGCCGACACCACCGACCGCGTCCACGATTACGCCAGCACGACGCTCAACAAGCGCGTGATCAGTTCGAAGGACCGGGCCGGATTCGTCGTCAACGCGCTGCTGATCCCCTACCTCCTCTCGGCGATCCGCATGCTGGAGTCAGGCTTCGCCAGCGCGGACGACATCGACACGGGCATGGTCGTGGGGTGTGCGCACCCCCTCGGTCCGCTCGCGTTGACCGACCTCATCGGACTCGACACCACGTTGGCGGTCGCGGAGTCGCTGTACGAGGAGTTCAAGGAGCCGCACCTCGCGCCGCCCCCGCTGCTCTCGCGCATGACCCAGGCGGGACTGCTCGGTCGAAAGTCGGGCCAAGGCTTCTACGCCTACAAGGGCTAGAGAGCACCGTCTCGACGCATCTCGTGGACCGCGACGCAACACCGAGCGGTGCCGTTGGTCGGTCATGACACCAGAGCATGACTCGTACACTCGAGTGACGTGCACTGAGCGAAGGGACCGTGGTGGCGACGTACATCGCAACACTCCAGTGCGTTGACGCGCCCGGCATCGTGCGCGCAGCCAGTTCGGCGATATTCGACATCGGCGGCAACATCCTCGAGAACGATCAGTTCACCGACCCGGTGACGAACCAGTTCTGCATGCGCTCGCGCTTCGAGTCGAGCGAGGCGATCGAGGTCATTCGCACGCGACTTCGCGATGAACTCGTCCAATTCTCTCCCGCCCTGCATCTCCGAGACGAGCTGGTCCGGCGCAGGGCGCTCGTCATGGTGTCGCAGTATGAGCATTGCCTCGCCGAACTTCTCTATCGGCGAAGCCAAGGGGACCTCCCACTCGACATCGTCGCCGTGGTGAGCAATCACGCGAACTGCGGCGACCTCGCTCGTCGCTACGACGTCGCGTTCCACGAGATCGCCGTCAGCGCAGCCGACAAGGTCAGCGCTGAGGCGCAGGCCCTCGCGCTGATCCGTCACTACGACGTGGACTTCGTGATCCTCGCTCGGTACATGCAGATCCTCTCGCCGGAGCTCTGCCTCGAACTAAGCGGCCAGATCGTCAACATCCATCATTCGTTCTTGCCGGGTTTCGTGGGCGCGCGCCCGTACCATCAGGCGTTCAAGCGCGGCGTCAAGCTCATCGGCGCGACCGCGCACTTCGTGACGCCCGAGCTCGACCAGGGTCCGATCATCGAGCAGGACGTGGTGCGCGTCACCCACGCCCGAGGCCCCGACGATCTCGTCTCGCTCGGGCGCGACATCGAACGAAACGTCCTGTTCCGAGCCGTGCACCTGATGGCCGAAGACCGAGTCGCCCTGGTCGGTGACCGGACGGTCATCTTCACCCAATGAGTCAGGTCACCGCGCTGCGCACCGCGTAACGCTCGTCGAGGTAGGACGAATCCTCGATGACGCCGGCGATGCGTTCAACCGCGTCGAACACGTCCACGAACCGCAGGTAGAGCGGGGTAAAGCCGAATCGGCAGATGTCGGGAGCACGGAAGTCACCGATCACGCCGCAATCGATGAGTGCCCGGATGACGCCGTAGCCATGATCGTGACGCAACGCCACTTGACTGCCGCGCTTGGCGTGCTCGCGCGGAGTGACCAGTGCGAAGACGCCGGGGAGTCGTTGCTCGATGAGGTCGATGAAGAGGTCCGTGAGGGCCAAGCTCTTCACGCGCACTTGGTCCATCGTCGTGCGCTCCCAAATCTCGAGCGCTCCCTCGAGCGAAGCGAGCGCGAGGATCGATGGCGAGGACGTCACGAAGGCCTGCATCCCTTGCGCCGGTGCGTACTCGAGTTCGAAATCGAAGGGGCGGGCGTGACCGAGCCAACCGGGCAACGGGTTTCGCAGTACTCCCTGCCACGACTCGCGGACGTACATGAAGGCCGGAGCCCCTGGTCCGCCGTTCAAGTACTTGTAGCCACAGCCCGCCGCGAAGTCGACGTTCGCGGCGGTGACGTCGAGTGGCACGGCGCCGGTCGAGTGCGCGAAGTCCCAGAGCATGAGCGCCCCGGCTGCGTGCACTCGCGCGGTGATGTCCGCCATGTCCAGTGACTCGCCGGTACGGTAGTCGACCTGGGTCAGCTCCACCAGCGCGACGTCGTCGCTCAGTTCGTCGTCCAGGGTGTCGCGGTCGATCGTCTTGAGTGTGACGGGGCGTCCCGCTCGTTCGCACATCGCTTCGATGATGTAGATGTCGGAGTGAAAGTTCGCGGCGTCGGTCAGGACGACGTGACGATCGGGACGCTGTTCGAGCGCCGCACCGACGAGCTTGGCCAACATGAACGTCAGGGTGTCGGCGACCAACACCTCGCCGGGGCGTGCGCCTATCAACGGAGCAATGCGATCACCGATTCGTGTCGGTGCGCCCATCCAATCGGCATCGTTCCAGCTACGCACCTGCCCCTTCGCCCACTCGACATCGAGTACCTCACGCACGCGACGTCGAGCCGCGTCACACACCGGTCCGAGTGAGTTGCCGTCGAGGTAGATCTCACCTTCGTTGAGCGTGAACTCCTTTCGAAAGATGGCCAGTTCGTCGCGGGCGTCCATCGCCGCGCAGTCGTCACGGGTGATCACAGGATCGACCTCACTTCCCAGAGGAGCGCATAGAGACGCTGCGCGAGCGTGGTGTCGAGGTACGCCATTCCTTCGCTGCCGCCGGTACCGGGCCGACGTCCGATCTGGCGACCGGCCATCATCATGTGCTGGTGACGCCACACGGCCAATCGACCATCGTGATCCATCAAGAGTTCGGCCACGGCGTGCAAGGCGTTCGTCGCGGGGTCCTCGTGCGAGAGGTACAAGGCGCGAAGTACGTCGAGCAGGTCGTCGTTCGCCGCGCCCAAGGTCGTGCGAAGTGAGTGCTCGAACCCGGTCCACACGTTGGGTAGCTCGCTCATCTCCTTCAGCCAGGCACGCTGCTCGTCGTCGAAAATCTCAAAACTGAGCATGGCCTTCTTCCCGCCACCGCTCAGGAACTCAATCGCGCGGAATTGAAATGACTGGAATCCTGACGCCGGATCGAGGGGATCACGAAACTCGAGGAATCCCTCCGGTGACATCGAATCGAGCAGCTGCAGATGGGTGAGCAGGAGATCCTCGATGTCGATCACCCTGCGCAGATGCGCGATGGCGCGCCAGGGAGCGTTCGCGTGCAACTCCGCCGCGGCGCGTCGCAACTCGTCGATGATGACCTTGAACCAGAGTTCGTAGGACTGGTGGACGACGATGAAGAGGAGTTCGTCGGGTGCGTCGTCGGTGAGTGGGATTTGCAACTTCAGAAGGTCGTTGATGCGCAGATAGGTCGAGTAGTCGGTGCCCTTAGTCACGGGTCCACACTACGACCAACGCTCGAGCCCGCTCGGACTCGCGAACGGTCCCCCTTAACGAGTTATGGGCTTGTAGCGCATCCGATGGGGCTGGTCGGCGTCGGTGCCGAGGCGCTTGTGACGCTCGACCTCGTAGTCGGAGAAGTTCCCCTCGAACCATCGCACGACCGCGTCCCCTTCGAAGGCCAGGACGTGCGTGGCGATCCGGTCGAGGAACCATCGATCGTGACTGATCACGACGGCGCAGCCGGGGAAGGTCAAGAGCCCGTCCTCCAGCGCACGAAGCGTGTCGACGTCGAGGTCGTTGGTCGGTTCGTCGAGGAGGAGGACGTTGCCGCCACTTCGCAGAACCTTGGCGAGCTGCACTCGATTGCGTTCGCCACCCGAGATCTCACCGACCTTCTTCTGCTGGTCGCTCCCCTTGAAACCGAAACTGGCGACGTACGCGCGGGCGTGGATCTCACGGTTGCCCACAATCATCTGCTCTTGTCCCTCACTGATCTCGTCGAAGACCGTCGCGTCCGGATTCAAGTTGTCACGGGATTGGTCAACGTAGGCGAACGAGACGGTGCTGCCGACCTCGAACGTGCCGCTGTCGGGACCCTCGAGTCCGAGCATCATGCGAAACAGCGTCGTCTTTCCCGCGCCGTTCGCCCCGATGACCCCGACGATGCCACCGGGCGGTAGCAGGAAGGTCAAATCTTCGATGAGCAGCCGATCATCGAATCCCTTCGTGACGCTGTTCGCGTTCACGACCACGTCGCCCAGTCGCGGACCGGGCGGGATCGCGATCTCGAGGCGATCGGCCCGGCGCTCGCTCGCCTCGGACTCCGCGACGAGTTCATTGAAGGCGCTGAGTCGAGCCTTGCCCTTGCTCTGGCGGGCCCGCGGCGACATCCGGATCCACTCCAATTCGCGTTCTAGTGCGGCTTGACGCACCTTGTCCGACTTCTCCTCCTGGGCGAGGCGAGCCTGTTTCTGCTCGAGCCACGACGAGTAGTTGCCCTCCCACGGGATGCCGTGACCTCGGTCGAGTTCCAAGATCCACGACGCGGCGTTATCCAAGAAGTACCGGTCGTGCGTGATCGCGACCACGGTGCCGCTGTAATCCTGAAGAGTTCGCTCGAGCCACGCGACCGACTCTGCGTCGAGGTGGTTCGTCGGTTCATCCAACAACAAGAGGTCGGGCTTGGACAGCAACAACCGACAGAGCGCGACCCGGCGTCGCTCGCCCCCCGACAAGACGGTCACGTCGGCGTCGGGGGGCGGCAGTCGCAGCGCATCCATCGCAATCTCGAGCGTCCGCTCCAGGTCCCACGCGTTCGCCGCGTCGATCTTCGTCTGCAGATCGGACTGTTCGCTGAGGAGCGCATCGAAGTCCGCGTCGGGGTCGGCGAACGCCGCACAGACCTCGTTGAAACGGATCAACAGGTCGCGCTGTTCGGCGATCCCGTCGGCCACGTTCTCCACGACGTTCTTCGCAGGGTCCAGCTGCGGCTCTTGCGAGAGGTACCCGACGCTGAAGCCCGGCGTCAGCCGAGCCTCGCCGCTGAAGCCATCATCCAATCCGGCCATGATGCGCAGGAGCGATGACTTTCCCGATCCGTTGGCGCCGATGACGCCGATCTTGGCCCCCGGATAGAAGGAGAGATTGATGCCGCGAAGGACCTCGCGATCGGGCGGATAGAACCGGCGGAGGTCTCGCATCGTGAATATGAACTGAGCAACCATGACATCCAGTGTGACCGATATCGCGGGTGGCTCGGGAGTAACACCTGACAATTACACTCAGAAAAATGTCCGACACCCTCGACGTCGCTCCGGTCCATCGCCACGCCCCCGACTGGCTGATCCTCTCCATCGCGTGCATCGCCCAGTTCATGGTCGTCTTGGACGTCTCCATCGTGAACGTCGCCCTTCCGCGTATGGGCCACGATCTGCACTTCACGCAAAGCAGCGCCCAATGGGTCGTCAACGCGTACGTCTTGACCTTCGCCGGATTCCTGCTCTTGGGTGGCCGAGCCTGCGACTTCTTCGGCCGACGCCGGGTCTACATCGCGGGCATCATCCTCTTCACGCTCGCGAGCATCGGCGCGGGCGTGGCGCAGACGGGCGCGCAGATGATCGCCATCCGTGCGGTGCAGGGCATCGGGGGCGCCATCCTCTCGCCCGCCACGCTCACGATCATCGTCACGACCTTCCACGGTCCCCGCCTGCCCAAGGCGATCGGCGCGTGGAGCGCCGTCGCGGGTGCGGGCGGCGCGGTCGGTGGACTTCTTGGAGGCATCCTGACCGGCTGGGCCTCGTGGCGTTGGGTCTTCTTCATCAACGTGCCTTTCGGCATCGTCGCCGGCGCCGTCGCCGCTCTGTACCTGCGCGAGATGCGCAACCGAGGCGCCACCACCAAGCTCGACGTGACCGGATCGGTGCTGGTGACCGGCGGCCTCGCCTCGGCGATCTACGCGGTGGTGAACACGACGACGCACAGCTGGACGTCATCGACCACGCTCGCCTGGCTTTTCCTAGGCCTCGCACTCCTCGCCACGTTCGTCTTTTGGGAGGCCAAGGTGGCCTCGCACCCGCTCGTTCCGTTCTCGATCTTCAAGTCACGTTCGCTCACGACGGCCAACCTGATCATGTTCCTCATCGGCGGGGCATTCTTCGCCATGTGGTACTTCTTGACGTACTACTTCCAAGGGGTCCTCGGGTACGGACCGGTGAAGGCCGGTTTCGCCTTCTTCCCCATGGCCGTCGCCATCATCATCGGCGCACAGATCTCGTCGCGGCTCCTGTCGAGGACGGGGGTGCGACCGCTGCTCCAGATCGGAGCCGTGCTGGGAACACTGGGCTTCTTGTGGATCTCGCTCATCAAACCGGGCGACTCCTACCTCGGCCACATCCTGGTCCCCTCCTTCATCTGCGCCTTCGCGATGGGTCTGCTCTTCGCCCCGCTCGCCACCGCGGCGACCGCCGGCGTCGACCGCGCCAACGCCGGGCTCGCCTCGGGCATCCTCAACACGGCCCGACAGGTCGGCGGCTCGCTCGCGCTCGCGATTCTCGCCACGGTAGCCACTGACGTGACCAAACACGACCGTGTCTCGACCTCACTCGCGTCGGCCTACACCTCGGGCTACGACCGGGCGTTCCAGATCTCCGCCGGGGTGACGATCATCGCGTTCTTCGTCTCACTCGCGTTGCCGCGTAACACGGGTCGCTCCGTCTCACCGGCACCATCGAGCGCGGTGGCACCGGCATTGCCGCTCGAGCCGGCCTAGACGCCGTCTCGACGTACTCGCGCGCACTGGATCGCCGCGGCGCAGCCGCTCCTCGGCAGACCGGTATGCGTCGGGAATGTACTTACTCGCGGCTGAAGGGCACGCCGTCCGCCGCCGGCGGACGGATTCGCCCGACGAGTCCCGCCACCGCCGCGATCGTGATCAGGTACGGCAGCATGCTGATGAACTGCTGGGGGATCACCAGTTGGTCCAGATAGATGTTGAGGTTCGCACTCAGGGCGATGGTAAAGCCGAAGAGCAGCGAAGCCATGAGGGCGCCGTAGGGGCGCCATCGCCCGAAGATCATGATGGCGAGCGCGATGTAGCCGTAGCCGTTGGTCATCCCGAACGTGAAGTTCGTCCCCGGTCCGATGGTGAACGCCGCGCCGCCCAACCCGGCGACGAAGCCGCCCAGGATGACGGCGCCGTAGCGCATTCGCGAGACGCTCACCCCGACGGTCTCCGACGCGATCGGCTTCTCCCCGACCGAGCGCACTCGTAGCCCCCATCGCGTGCGAAAGAGCGCGATGTTGGCGATGATGACGCCAAGGATCGCCACGTAGACCAAGACGTTCTGATCGAAGAGGATCGGTCCCACGATCGGAATATGAGAGAAGAACGGGATGGCCCACACAGGAAGCGGGAATGCACCATTGAGGTTCTCGTGCGTCGTGAGGACCTGGAACATGATGAATTGGGTCAACGCAGTGCAGAAGGCGACAATCACGATGCCGACGATGATCTGATTCGCTTGGTAGCGCAGGGCCATCACCGCGAGGACCCAGCCGAGGAGAGCTCCGAGTACGCCGGCGACGAGCACCCCGAGCAGTTTCGAGATTCCGCTGCCGTTCATGGCACTCACGACCATCACCGAAGAGATGGCTCCCATCATGAACTGACCCTCGATGGCGATATTGACGACGCCCGATCGTTCGCACAGGGTTCCCGACAGCGACCCGAAGATGAGGAACGTGGCCGCTCCCACCGCCGCCGCGAGGATGCCCGTCAACTGGAGATGGAGGCCCGACACGTTGGATCCGCGCGCCACCCACACGAGAAATCCGAGCATGAACACCATCAGTCCGACGTAGAGAAGGGCCGCGGCACCGCGATCGAATCGCTTCCACGCGAGTAGAGCGCCCGCAACGATCGAGAGCGTGCCGACCACGTAGCCCGTGACCGAGACCGGGATCGTCATCGTGCGAAGCGCACCGCCGCTGTTCACGCCCAGCCAGAGCGCGATCGGCCAGATCACGAGGTAGCTACCCACGATGAGAGAGAAGTTGCGAACGCTCTTGGTGTAGCCGATCCTCTCGGGGACGTAACGTCGGGCCGAGCGTGCGACGACGGGTGCCAGTAGAAGGAGACCGATGAGCAGCGGGATGACTCGCAGTGCGCTGTTGATCGCGGGCATCGTGGTGGAGCTGTTATAGCCAAATTCAATCGTCGTCTTGAGCGCCGAACGCGTGCCGCCAAACCAGAGCACTTCGAGCACGCCGATCAAGATGAGCGTCAGCCCATAACCCAACGCCCGTTCACGGGTGATCCGGCGGAGGTTCTCCAGCGTGACGATCTCTGGCGAAGCGGTCTCGGCGATGATGCTCACTTCGTCCAACCTCCCGCCGATCCCGTCGAGCGGAATCGGCCATTATCGGTCAGACGGAAGATCTCGACGATGAGCGCCGGCGTCGCGACGCAAAAGACCACGACCGCCTGGATCACCTGAGCGAGGGAGTACTGGATATTGGTCGGGGTGAAGGCCTGCATCGCCTCGCCACCCGCATACATCGCGCCAAAGAAGATCGCCCCGAAGAAGACGCCCCACGGGCGATTGCGTCCGAGCAGCGCCACGGTGATCGCATCAAACCCGTACGAACCGCCGAAGTTCGGCGAGAGGAAATGATCGACGCCGGTCAGTTCCAACATGCCCGCGAGTCCACAGAACGCTCCGGCGAGGCACAGCGTGATGATCGTCGTGCGTTTCGCGTTGATGCCAGCGGTTCTGGCGGCCTCGCCGTTTTGACCGACCATGAGTAGTTCGAAACCGGTCTTGGACCGATTGAAGAACCACTGGACGACGAACACCATCGCGAACGCGATCAGGAACCCGACGTTAAGCAAGAGTCCTGAACTGAGGTGCGAGAAGAAGTAGGGCAACTGTCCGGTGGGCGTCACCGCCTTTGACGCTCCGTCCTTCACCCCGGGCCGTGCGAAGAGATTGGTGATCAAGAGGTAGCCCATCAGGAGCACCATGATGTAGTTGCTCATCATGGTGACGATCACCTCGTGGGCGCCGGTGTAGGCCTTGAGGACACCGGCGAGGGACGCCAGTAGAGCGCCGGCGATCATCGCGGCTACCAACTCCAAGGTGACCTGCAGGAAGGGTGTGAAGTGCCAGCTGAAGCCAATCAGCCCGGCGATGAGGCCCCCGGCGATGACCTGGCCCTGACCACCGATGTCGAAGATGTTGCTCCGAAAACCGATGGCGAGTCCGAGTCCCGCCACGATGAGTGGGGTGGCGTCTTGGAGCGTGAGCGAGATCGGCCCCAACGCTGTGGCCAGGTTGGCCTTGTCGGGGTGATCGATCAAGAGGCGCACGGCGTGGAAGTCGAACAGCGACCCCTGGAAAATCTGCTCGTACGCAAACCAGACGGTGTTGAAGTTCTCAGAGATCGTCGCGCCCGGGTGGCTGAAGAAGGTGGCCCAGGAGTGCACGAGCGTTGGGGTCGTCACGATGATCATGATCGCCCCTACGGTGAGTCCCACGAAGAGGGCGAGCAGCAGAACCAGCGCCATATTCGCGCGTCGAACGCGAAGGGCGATCTGGAGCAGTCGACTCGACCGTGGCACTTGAGTGGTGGTGTCGATCGTCATTACTGCACGCCAGCGTCGACCATGGGTCTTGAGCCGGCCATCAAAAGTCCGAAGTCCTCGCGACTCGTCGTCGGTGGCACGATGTCTTGGATTTGGCCGTCGTAGAGGACCGCCACCCGATCGCCGAGCGCGATGACTTCGTCGAGTTCGCTCGAGATAATGACGACGGCGACGCCTTCGTCACGGATCGCGACGATCTGGCGATGCATGAACTCGATCGAACCGACGTCGAGTCCGCGCGTGGGCTGGGCACAGATCAGTACTTTGAGATCTCGAGAGAGTTCGCGTGCCATGACGACCTTTTGCTGGTTCCCTCCCGAGAGAGCGCTGAGTGGTTCGCTTTCGTCCTGGGCTCGAATGTCGTACTCGGCGATCCGACGTACACCATTCTCTTGAATTGCCTTGAGTTTGCGACCCCAGAACGATTTGTACAGTGGGCTGTTCAACTGGTCGAGGACCAAGTTGTCGGCGATAGACAGCGACAGGACGAGTCCGTGTCGTTGTCGGTCCTCAGGAACGTGACCGACGCCTTCTTCGAGCACTTCACGAACGGACTGTCCGATCAACTCAGTCCCATTCAGCATCACCGAGCCGGCCGTTACTCGCCGTAGTCCCGTGAGTGCTTCCACGAGCTCGGTTTGACCATTGCCCTGGACCCCGGCGAACGCGAGTATCTCCCCGGCGCGCACCTCGAAGGAGACGCCCTTCACTGCGGTCAGTCCTCGATCGTCCTGGACGAAGAGATCCTTGACCTCGAGCGACACGTCACCCATGGATGCGGGAGGCTTCTGCACGACGAGGTTGACATCACGGCCGACCATCATCGTGGCGAGCGCTGCCTCGTTGGTCTCCTGCGGCGTGGTCGTACCGACGACCTCGCCGAGTCGCATCACGGTGATCACATCGGCGATCTCGAGGACTTCCTTCAACTTGTGGGTGATGAAGATGATTGATTTGCCCTGGGACTTGAGCGTGCGCATGACGATCATGAGCGCGTCAGTCTCTTGAGGAGTGAGGACGGCCGTCGGTTCGTCCAGGATCAGGACCTCCGCGTTATGGCTGAGGGCCTTGAGGATTTCGACGCGCTGCTGAGTGCCGATAGGGAGGTTCTCGATCGTGGCGGAGGGGTCGAGGGTGAAGTTGTACTCGTCGGCCAGCGCAACAATGCGCGCCGTGGCGCCTTGATGATCAATGAACGGCCACGGTTTCACTGGTTCGCTGCCGAGGATGATGTTCTCGGTGACGCTGAAGACCGGGATGAGCATGAAGTGCTGGTGCACCATGCCGATCTTGTGCGCGACGGCGTCCTTCGGATCGCGAATCGTCACCACCTCGTCGTTGATGAGTAACTGGCCGCTATCGGGCGTGATCATGCCGTAGAGCACGTTCATGAGGGTGGACTTGCCCGCTCCGTTCTCGCCGAGCAGACAATGTATTTGCCCTGGCTCGACGACGAGATTGACGTCCTTGTTGGCCGCGAGCGAACCGAAGTGTTTGGTGACCGCTCGAAGTTCCAGCTTCATGAATCTCAAACCTAATCGGGAATTGAAAGAGGACGGGGGCCGAGTCCTGAGACCCGGCCCCCGCTTCTACGTACTACTTACGTGTGACTACTTGCCGCCAACGGCGATCTTGATGGAGCCGTTCTCGATGCCCTTGGTGAGCGTCGCGATCTCGGCGACCGTCGCGGCGGAGTTCGCCTTGCCAGCCGTACCGTGATCCTGGATGAACGCGGCGCCGCCATTCTTCAGCGTGCCGATGTAGTCGCCACCCTTGAACTTGCCCTCAGCCTGAAGGAGTACAGCGGCCTTCACCGACGCCGTGACGCCCTTGGTGACTGAGTTGAGGAACAGGTTGCAGTCGGACGGGTCATTCGTGCATCCGTCGGTGTCAACCCACTCCACGTTCGCCTTGAGCGTGTGCGCCTTGTTCCAGGTGGTCACCGCAGCCGTCGTGCCGAGACCGTCAGAGCCCGCGACCGGGAAGACAGTCGTCGCGCCCTGTGAAAGAAACGCCGTCGTGTCAGTCGCCGCAGTGTTCTGGTCAGTGAAGGAGCCGATGAACGTTCCCTTCTGGGTCTTCTCGTTCCAACCGAGCACCACGACCGGGTGCATTGGCTTCATCTTCGAGTTGTAGTACTGGACGCCGTCGTAGAAGCCGTCCATGTAGTAGGTCACGGAGCTGAACTGCTCGCCACCGTAGGTCGCAACCTTCGGTGCGGCGGCATTGTGCGCCACGGCGTAGGCCGCAGCTTCGTAGCCACCGAGGAAGGCGTCCTGCTGAGTCTCGTAGGTCAGACCGAGGATGTTGCTGGCTGTGCCCGAGTACGGCTTCACCGCCACGCCGTCCTTGCCGGGGCTCTGGTTGCCATTGTCGACCTGGGCGAAGTGGTCCGACTTATTCTGCTGGGCAGCGTTCCACGTGGCGTCGGACATCAAGAAGCCAACGGTGATGATGATGCTGCACTTCTGCGAGACGAACGAGCCGATCTCCGTCTGGTACGTCGACTCCGTACCATTTGATGGCGTCGACTGCACTTCGGTCTTGATGAACTTTGGAGCGACCTTGGCAGCTTCCTTCAAGCCCAGGTAGGCCGAGGCGTTGAACGAACGGTCGTTGACGCCACCGGTGTCGGTAACCTCGCAGGCCAACGTCTTGTGGTACATCGCCGTCGCGCCCGATGAGCCCGCAGCGCTGATGCTAAGTCCCGTCAAAAGTAGACAGGCGGCACTGGCCGACAGGGCGATACGCCCGACGCGGCCCTTTCCGATTGAATTCATTGCACTCCCCTTTTGGATTTGATGGACGGTTCTTTGAAGCCCTTTGTGTCTGTCCGAGCGTGAGCATAACAAGGAACGCCACGGCCCGTCAGTGCGGAACGGCAACTCTTTTGCGGTCTCGGGCGTCATTTTTGCGCCAATGACATCGCCGGTCGCCCGTTACACGGTTGACCCGAAAATAGCCCTCGTTTGGCACCCCGCAAACGCCGCGTCGTCCGCTCCCTAGGTTCGTGATTGACCGCGAGAACCGAGTCCCCGCACGACTTCTGAGGCCGCGCGCATCGCGCCGTACAGCGAATCGATCATCGACGAACCGTTGAGCCGCAAGGCGAGATACGTCCCGGTCGCCGCGTCACCCGCACCTGTCGTGTCAAACACCACGTCGCTGAGCGATGGCACCTCAAAGCCGTTCCCGCCCATTTGCGCCCGCGCCCCCAAGGCCCCGCGAGTCACCACGACCTCAACGAACTCTTTCGCGAGCAGGTCCATCGCTGAGAAGACGTCGCCCACGCCACTCAGCATCAGCGCCTCTTCCTCGTTCGCGAACAAGGTGGACGTGCCTTTGATGGCTTCGAGGAATACAGCTGGGGTCACCGCGGCCAGCGGCCCTGTCGAACAGACGTCCACCGACGTCGGTCGGCGCAGTGCAATGGCCCGGGCAAGAGCGGCCGTACCGACGTGTCGGGTCGTCGGGTCGAGGAAGGTGTAGCCCGAGACGTGGAGATGGTCGAAAGGTCGCTCGAGTTGCCCGAGCACGTAGTCCATCGTGAGCATCGGATTCGCCCCGCGGTCGGTCAACATGGCACGTTGTGCGTCATCGCCGACCACGGCGACGACGACGCCGGTCGGCGCGTCGACGCGCTCCAGCGCCGCTCGGACCCCAACTTCGAGGAGGGACTGCTCGAACAGCTGGGCGGCCACGTCATCACCGCTCGCTCCGAGAAACGTCACGTGGTGACCGGCGAGCGCGAGGGCGACTGACATGTTGGCGGCGCTGCCCCCTCGGCTGAGGCGCACACGAGCCGGCGTGTCACTCGTCGGCGCCACTTCCGTCATGGGCTTCACGACCACGTCGAGCATGACGTCACCGATGACGAGAATTCGCCGAGGCGTCACGCTCGGTTCCTGGCGATCTCTGCTGCGATTCGCCCCGCTAATCGCGCGTTCGCGACGACGAGGTCACGGTTGACGTCAACGCTCTCTCCTTCGGTGTACCGGGCGAACTCAGCGAGAAGGACCGGCGTGACCTCCTTGCCGGTCACACCGAGCGACTTCGCGCGCTCAAGCGCGCTGGCGAGCGCGCCGTCATGCTTCTCCGCAGAGAGTTCACGCTCCTTGGACACGGGATTGGCTACGAGAAATCCGGTGTCCGAGAGTTCAGAGTGGATGAGGAACGCCGCGGCGGCTTCGACTTCGTCCTGCAGTGTCCAATCGAGACCGAACCCGCTATCACGCAGGTAGAAGCCGGGGAATCTGTCAGTCTGGTAACCGGCGACGGGCACGCCCAGCGTGTCGAGGCGCTCGAGCGTCGCGCCGATGTCGAGGATTGACTTCACGCCCGACGCCACCACGAGGACTTGATTGCGTGAAAGGGACGTGAGGTCCGCCGACTCGTCGTAACTCTCGCGCGCGTCGCGGTGGACGCCACCGAGCCCGCCCGTCGCCATCACGTCGATGCCGACTCGACGCGCGATGGCAATGGTGCCCGCGACCGTCGTCGCTCCGTCACGTCGCAGCGCGAGCGACAGACCTAAGTCGCGCGCCGAAAGCTTGGCCGCGTGACGATCGCCCTCGGCGAGTCGGGCCAACTCCGCTGACGTCAGGCCGACAGTGATTCTGCCGTCGAGCACACCGATCGTCGCGGGGACCGCGCCCCCTTCACGTACCGCCGCTTCACAGTGCGCGGCGACTTCGAGATTGATGGGGAACGGCAGACCCTGCACGACGATCGTGGTCTCAAGTGCGACCACGCTGCGCCCATCTGCAAGAGCACTGGTCACTTCATCATTGATGGTGAGAGGTGAAATTCGAAAGTTGTTCACGCAAGGCGAAGTGTACTGTTTGAAAGTGAGTTCTCCGAAGGCGATCCCCTGGAACGAACTGCGCGAACGAGCACGACGCGCGACCACTTTGTCCTACGCGCCCTACTCGCACGTGACCGTCGGGGCCTGCGCCATCACGACCGATGGACGGATCATCGACGGCGCCAACGTCGAGAATGCCAGCTACGGTCTGACGCTCTGTGCGGAGTGTTCGCTCGTGAGTGATCTCATCCGACAGGGCGGAGGTCGACTCGCGGCGGTCTCCATCGTCGCCGGTGATGGTGCACCGATCGCGCCGTGTGGCCGTTGTCGTCAGGTGCTGTTCGAGCACGGAGGAAACGACCTGCAGATCGACGCCGGCGACGACGAAGAGCCAACGCGCCTCGCTGACCTCTTGCCCAACGCATTCGGACCCGTCGACCTGGGTCAACGGAGATCGGAGTGAGCTTCTATTCAGCGGTCGACGTCATCACGACCAAGCGCGACGGTGGCGTTCTCAGTAACGGGGCCATCGACTGGATGCTCGACGCCTACGACCGAGGCGAGGTCGCCGAAGAGCAGATGTCCTCACTGCTCATGTCGATCTTCTTCAACGGCCTCTCCGTCGACGAGTTGAACTGCTGGACCGATCGGATGATCGAGTCCGGCGAACGACTGGACCTGACGGGACTCTCACGCCCGACGGTCGACAAGCACTCGACCGGCGGCGTCGGCGACAAGATCTCCTTGATACTCGCTCCCCTGGTGGCCGCGTGCGGCGCCGCGGTGCCGCAACTGTCCGGTCGAGGACTCGGACACACCGGCGGCACGCTCGACAAACTGGAGTCAATACCGGGCTGGCGCGCCTTCCTTTCGAACGACGAGATCCGTCACCAACTCGACACCGTGGGCGCCGTCATCTGCGCCGCCGGACAGGGTCTCGCCCCGATCGACCGCAAGTTGTACGCACTTCGCGACGTGACGGGCACCGTGGAGTCGATTCCATTGATCTCTTCGTCGATCATGTCGAAGAAGATCGCCGAGGGTACGCACGCACTCGTGCTCGACGTCAAGGTCGGACGCGGCGCCTTCATAAAGACCGTCGAAAGAGCGCGCGAACTCGCGACGACCATGGTGGCGCTCGGCACGAGTCACGGCGTGGCCACCGTCGCGCAGCTCACCGCCATGGACGCGCCGCTCGGACGTGCGGTCGGCAACGCCCTCGAGGTCACTGAGTCAGTCGACGTACTCCAGGGCGGCGGACCGACTGACGTTCGCGAACTCACCGTTGAACTGGCACGCATCATGCTCGAACTCGTCGACATCCACGTCGATCCAGCGTCGAAGCTTGACGACGGCTCGGCCTACGCCGTGTACCGCGAGATGATCGAAGCGCAAGGCGGTGATCCCGACGCACCGATGCCCGTCGCAGCCGTGCGACGCGACGTACTCGCCTCGTACGACGGCGTCGTGGAGTCAATTGACGCGTTGCGCGTGGGCATCGCCTCGTGGCGGCTCGGTGCAGGTCGCGCGCGAAAGGAAGATCCGGTGAGCGCTGCCGCCGGCGTTGTGTGTCTAGTGCGTGAAGGCGAGGCCATCACGAAGGGTCAACCGCTCTTCGAACTCCACGCCGACGATGATGCGCATCTCCAGGCGGGCGAAGACGCAATCGCGGATGCGGTGATCGTAAGTGAACGGCGGGTGAACGTGAAGCCGTTGTTGATGGAGCGAATCACCAACTA
This sequence comes from uncultured Acidimicrobiaceae bacterium, assembly GCA_963804305.1. Lineage (GTDB taxonomy): Bacteria > Actinomycetota > Acidimicrobiia > Acidimicrobiales > RAAP-2 > RAAP-2. Next base: position 64,646 of record CAWDPR010000006.1, read on the forward strand.
ACGCACAACCCTGTTGACTAGCCTTTCGACATGGCGGTTACCCCACTAACGCGTGACTTGATTGAACGGGCACCGAAGGTACTTCTGCATGACCACCTCGACGGGGGACTTCGACCATTGACCGTCTTGGAACTCGCGAGGGAGTCGCACTACACCGGTCTTCCGACGAATGACCCCGACGAACTTCGTGAGTGGTTCATCGCCGATACCCCGGGCAGCGACCTCGTCCGTTACCTTGAGGGCTTCGCGCACACGACCGCGGTGATGCAAACGAGAGATCACTTGGAACGGGTCGCCAATGAGGCAGCGCTCGATCTCGCGCGCGATGGCGTCGTCTACGCGGAGGTCCGATTCGCGCCCGAGTTGCACACCTCGGGCGGCCTCACGCTGCACGAAGTCGTGGAATCCGTTCTCGAGGGATTCGAACGCGGCATCCGCGACGCGAAGAACGAAGGACGCACGATCGTCGTTCGAGCGATCCTGTCGGCGATGCGTCAGGCGAACTTGAGCGAGACGATCGCAGGGTTGGCCGTGGAGTTCCGTGACCGTGGCGTCTGCGGCTTCGACATCGCCGGCCCCGAGGATGGCTTTCCACCGACGCATCATTTGCGAGCGTTCCATCTCGTGCAGCGCGAAGACTTCCACATGACGATTCATGCGGGCGAAGCCTTCGGCCTTCCTTCCATTTGGGAAGCCGTGCAGTTCTGCAACGCGGAGCGATTGGGACATGGCGTGAGGATCGCCGACGACATCAGTGAGAGGGATGGCGCGCTCCATCTCGGGCGCCTCGCCAACTTCGTGAGGGATCGGCGCATCCCATTGGAGGTGTGCCCCACGTCCAACGTGCACACCGGCGCCGCGGCGTCAATCGCCACCCATCCCATCGAACTGCTCCGCAAACTTCGCTTTCGTGTGACGCTTAACACCGACAATCGACTTATGAGTGGGATTTCTCTCAGCAGCGAATTCGAGACCTGCGCGGCGACCTTTGGTTGGACCCTCAATGACATGGAATGGATGACGCTCAATGCGGCGAAGAGTTCGTTCTACCCCTTCGACCAGCGTCTCGCGATGATCAACACGGTGATCAAGCCCGGCTACGCCGCACTTCGTTCCCTCTAAAGCTGCAGTAGTTCTCGAAGTTCGCTCGTCACCTCGTCCAACTGCGTGGCACAGGCTCGGCGTTGTTGCGCGAGTGCTTCCGTTCCCGCGGGTGGCGCGACGATCTCGATATAGGCCTTCAGCTTCGGTTCGGTCCCCGACGGTCGAACGACGACGCGCCCTGAGCTTCCGAGTCGCAACAGCAGTCCGTCAGTGGGACCAAGTCCTTCGAAGCCGTCGGCTAGGTCAAAGACCTCGCTGACGGCAATGCCCCCGAGTTCGGTCGGTGGATGCTCACGCAATGCCTGCACCGCGTGCTTGATCGCGGCGAGCCCTTCTGATCCTTCGGCGCGCAACGAGAGTTGATAGATCGAATGAACACCGAAGTGCGCTTCGATCTCATCGAGTCGCTCCAGGAGCGACTTGCCTTGCTGGCGCAGGTCCAGCGCGAGCTTCGCGAGGGCGAGCGCGGCCGAAAGTCCGTCCTTGTCAGCCACCAAGGGGTCGACCGCGAAGCCCAAGGCCTCTTCGTACCCGAGTCGAAGCGTGCCCTCGCCGGCGGCGCGCGCCAACCATTTGAATCCAGTGAGCGTCATCGCGAATCGGACACCCGCCTCGTCGGCCATCAGGCGCAGCATCGTCGAAGAGACAATCGTCGTCGCCACGACGTCCGTCGGACTCGTCATCTCGCCCAACATCGCCGACGCGAGCAGCCAACCTATCTCGTCGCCACGCAAGACGTGCCAACCTTCTGGACCACGCACGGCCGCACCGAGTCGGTCCGCGTCGGGATCGTTCGCCAGCACCAAGGTTGCGCCGACCCGGTCGGCGGTCTGCGTCGCGAGATCGAGTGCGCCAGGCTCTTCGGGATTCGGGAACGGCAGCGTTGGAAAGGCCGGGTCGGGTTCGAACTGTTCGGCGACGACGGTCACGTTCTGGTGACCAGCCGCCTCGAAGAGCGACATCATCGTGGCACCGCCGACGCCGTGCAGTGGCGTGTAGACAATCCCGAGGTCGTGTTCGTCCGCACCGAATCGATTCGCGAAGTGCAGCCGGTAGTGCTCGAACACGTCGTCAGAGATCCATCGGTGGTGAGCGCTCGGCCGCTCCGCCAAGGGTGGCGTCGTGGCCGTCGAGGCGTAGCGTTCGACGATCTCGTCATTCGGGGGGATGATCTGCGATCCGTCGTTCGAATAGAGCTTGAACCCGTTGTCCAGTGGTGGATTGTGGCTCGCAGTGATCATGATGCCCGCTTCGGCACCCAGCGCCTTGACGCAGTAGGCGACGAGGGGTGTCGGCAGCGGACCGGGCATCTCGTAGACCCTGATGTTGGCGCCCAGGAGGACACGGACCACCTCGTTGTTGAACTTCTCCGAACCGTGTCGCCCGTCACGACCGACCACGACGCCGCGCTCGGGATCGACGCCGCGCTCGAGCATCCACGCCACGACGCCTTGGGTCGCGCGACGAACCGTGTAGCGATTCATACCGGCCGGTCCCGCCATCACCGGTCCACGAAGCCCAGCCGTTCCAAAAGTAAGTGGCGCGGCGAATCGACGTTCGAGCTCCGCCTCGTCACCGCGGTCGAGGAGATCCTGCAGCGTCGCGCGGTCGTCACCGTCGGGATCGCCGGCGATCCACGCCACGACGCGGTCGCGGAGTCCTTGGTTCACAGGACCGGCACGACGCGGGTCAACAGCGCGCCGAGCGACGCGGCCGCCGACTGACCGGCTTCAAGAACCTCGAGATGGTTGAGGTGACCCGCCGTGACGCCGGCGGCGTGATTGGACACGAGGCTGAGTCCGAGGACCTCAGCGCCGAGGTGGCGAGCGGCGATCGCTTCAAGCACCGTCGACATCCCCACGAGTGTCGCGCCCATCGTGCGCGCCATGACGATCTCGGCCGGCGTCTCGTAGTGCGGTCCTCGAAAGCCGCAGTACACGCCTTCCTCGAGTTCAGGCACCGCCTTCTTGACCGCGGCGCGAAGCCGGGCGCTGTAGAGATCGGTGAGGTCGACGAAGCGCGAGCCGTACTGCTTGGGAGGGGGCGACCCTTCGAGCGGCGAGGTCGACGTCAGGTTGATGTGATCGCGGATCATCACGGTCGTGCCCGGGCCCCACGATGGATCGATGCCGCCCGCCGCGTTGGTGAGGACCACCTTGGTCGCACCGGCGGCGATCACCGTCCGAATCGGGTGAACGACTTGGTCGGCGGTATTGCCCTCGTAGAGATGCACCCGTCCGGCGACGAGTGCGATACGACGGTCGCCCACGGTCAGTGAGAGGATCTGGCCACTGTGGCCGGCGACCGTTGGCGCCACGAACCCACTCAACGACGAGGTGGGTACTTCGCTCGTCGGCGTGCCGAGCGCTATCGCGCCTTCGCGCCAACCCGAACCGAGCACGATGGCGATGTCGTAGCTGTCATAACCGCTCTCGTTCCTCAACTCGTCGGCCGCCCGGTGCGCGAGCTTGTAGGGATTTGTCATCATTGTCCAATCGTGTGCCACACGGTTGATGTCTCGACAAAGGCACGTAGTCGTCGAAGTGAGTGATCGTCGTCGTGGCCGGTGGGGCGCAGCACGCGTTTGATGGAGCCGGCACCCGCGGCGGCCAACTCGTCGGCCGCGGCGGGCGACGCCCCGGTCAGATCGATCCCGTCCACGTCTTCGTGGGCTGCGAGTGTCGGACCGAGTTCGTCGGTCAGACCGGTGAGGATGTTGAGTACGCCGCCGGGGAAATCCGATGAAGTGGTCATCTCACCGAGCAGCGCGGCCGGTGTGGGCCGACGCTCGCTGGCGATCGCCACGACGGCGTTACCGACACAAAGCGGTGCGAAGACTGCGTCCACGAATCCGGTGAGCGAGGCGTCTTGCGCGCAGATGACGCCGACCACGCCGCTCGGCACGGGAATAGAGAAATTGAAGAAAGGTCCGGCGACGGGGTTCGTGCCGCCAAAGACCTGCGCGATCTTGTCGGTCCATCCGGCGTACCACACGATGCGATCGATCGCGACCGAGACCGTGGTCTGGCTCGCCTTCTTCGTGAGACCCTCACCGAGGGCCACGTGTTCGGCCAACTCGTCACGCCGAGACTCCGCCATCTCGGCGAGACGGTAGATCACTTGGCCTCGGTTGTACGCGGTCGCGCCCCACCACTTCGACTGGGCCGCGCGCGCGGCGACCACGGCGTCGCGGACGTCCTTTCGCGAACCCTGAGCGACGTTCGCGAGGAACTCACCTTTCGCGGTCGTCACCTCGTAACTTCGACCGGACTCAGAACGGGGGAAGGCGCCGTTGATCAGCAGCTTGTAAGTCTTTCGAACGTCGAGGCGATCAGACATTGAGGTACGCCTCCAAACCATGGCGTCCACCCTCGCGACCGAAGCCCGACTCGCGCATCCCGCCGAAGGGGCTCGTCGGATCGAAGCGGTTGTAGGTGTTCGCCCATACGACCCCGGCGCGTAGTCGCTCGGCCACCCAGAGGGTCCGGCTCCCCTTCTCGCTCCAGACGCCGCACGCCAATCCGTAGTTCGTGTTGTTGGCTTTGACGACCGCCTCCTCGGGCGTTCGAAAGGTGAGCACCGAGAGCACGGGTCCGAAGATCTCCTCGCGCGCGATGCGGTGCGACTGGGCGACGTCCGCGAAGACGGTGGGTGCGAACCAGTAGCCCTTGTCGGGGAGCGGGCACGAACTCGTGTAGCGCGTGGCCCCTTCACTCTCGCCGAACGCGGTCAACTCTCGGATCCGCAGCAACTGCTGCGCTGAATTGATGGCGCCCACGTCCGTGTTCTTGTCCATCGGGTCCCCCACGCGAAGCTGCTCGACACGTCGAACGAGTCGCCGCAGCACCTCGTCGGCGATCGACTCCTGCACGAGGAGGCGGGAACCCGCGCAGCACACGTGACCCTGATTGAAGAAGATGCCGTCGATGATCCCTTCGATCATCTCGTCGATCGGCGCGTCATCGAACACGATGTTCGCACCCTTGCCCCCCAGTTCGAGCGTGAGGTGCTTGTGACTGGTCGCGGTCCGTTCTTGAATCAGTCGACCAACTTCGGTGGACCCGGTGAACGCGATCTTGTTAACACCTGGATGGTCGACCAGTGCGCTGCCCGTCGAACCATCGCCCGTGATGATGTTCACGACCCCGGGCGGGAGTTCCGCCTGTTCCAGGATCTCGGCGAGCACCAACGCACTGAGTGGTGTCGTCTCCGCCGGCTTCAGGATGCACGTATTACCTGCCGCCAAGGCCGGTGCCAATTTCCACGCGGCCATGAGGAGGGGGAAGTTCCAGGGGATGATCTGACCGGCGACGCCAAGCGGCTTGGGACTGGGCCCGAATCCGGCGTAGTCGAGCTTGTCGGCCCAACCCGCGTAGTAGAAGAAGTGCGCCGCCGCCAAGGGTATGTCGACGTCGCGCGACTCGCGGATGGGTTTCCCGTTGTCCAACGTCTCGACGACCGCCAGCTCGCGCGAACGTTCCTGAATGAGTCGCGCGATCCGAAAGAGATACTTCGAACGTTGCGCACCGGTCGTCTTGGACCACACCGTGTCATACGCCCGGCGAGCCGCGACCACGGCGCGATCGACGTCGGCCGCGCTCGCCTGCGCCACGGTCGCCAACGTGGCTTCAGTGGCCGGGTTGATGGACGCGAACTGCTCGTGCGACGTCGCGTCACTGAAGGCCCCGTCGATGAAGAGACCGTAACTGGGCTTGAGCTTGGCGATGGCGCCCGACTCAGGAGCGGGGTCGTACACGAGCGAGCCGAGTTGTGAGTTCGCGAGTTGGCGTTCAGTCATCTCAGTCGCCGCTGAATTCATCGGCGCGGACGTAGGCGCCGCGTGCCTGCTTCAAGCGCTGCATCAAGAGGTCATTGAGCAGCGACGACGCGCCAAACCGAAACAGGTCGGGGGTCAGCCACGTCGAACCGACGGTCTCGTTCACGACGACCAGATAGCGGATGGCGTCCTTGGAAGTGCGAATCCCGCCCGCGACCTTGACCCCGACAATCCGACCGGCGGTCTCGGCGAAGTCGCGAACGGCTTCGAGCATCACGAGGGCCACGGGCAGGGTGGCGTTGACGCCTACTTTGCCCGTCGACGTCTTTATGAAGTCAGCGCCACCGAGCATCGCTATCCAGCTCGCCCGGCGCACGTTGTCGTACGTGACCAACTCGCCGGTCTCAAGGATGACCTTGAGGTGGGCACTGCCGCACGCAGATTTCACCGCGACGATCTCGTCGAACACTTGGCCGATCCGACCGGAGAGAAAGGCGCCGCGGTCGATCACCATGTCGATCTCGTCGGCCCCCGCGCTCACGGCCTCGCGCACGTCCATCAGTTTCACGTTGAGCGATGCTCGACCCGACGGAAAGGCCGTGGCGACCGACGCGACCGCGACCGGTGACGCCCCGAGCACGGAACGGGCGTGCGCGACGAGATCGGGGTAGACGCACACCGCCGCGACCGAGGGGACCGTCAGGTCGCGCGGGTCTGGACGCATTGCCTTGGTGCACAGCGACGTGACGCGACCGGGCGTATCGGCGCCCTCGAGCGTGGTGAGGTCCACCATCGAAATGGCCATGTCGAGTGCCGCCAGCTTCGTCGACTTCTTGATCGAACGAGTCGACAGTTTGGCGACCCTCGCCTCCGCGCCGACGGCATCGACACCGGAAAGACTGGTGACGATTGCCCGCAATTGTGCTTCCGACTCAATCGTCGGCACCGACACCGCCTCGGCGATGTGCACGTTGCGATCCTCGGCCGTGACGAGGCGAAGTGGCGTGGTACTCACGCGATTCACGCTAGCAATGCGCGACCTCAAGGGTTCGCGACGACGCAGTTACTGGTAGATCGGCAGTTCGTTCGCAGCTCGGCGTTGCGCGAAGGTGGGGGCACTCGCGTCCTTCGGGCTCAGAATCGGCTCGCCCGACACTGGCCACTTCACGCCGATCTCAGCGTCGAAGGGATGGATCTCCAGTTCCATCGCCGCGTTGAAGGGTGACGAGAGGAGATACGCCAGTTCCGCGAGGTCCGTCGTCGGGCAGTACCCGTGGGCCGCGCCCACCGGGACGAGTACCGAACGTCCTTCGTCCGCCGCGAGGTGGACGATCTCGACATGACCAAAGGTCGGCGAGCCGACTCGAATGTCGACGATGACATCGTCGAGTTCACCGAACACACACGTGACGACTTTGGCCTGGCCCTCGGGCGCCATCGAGTAGTGAAGTCCACGCACGACGTTGCGACTCGACATCGAGAGGTTCGCCTGGACGGTGCGAAAGTCGACACCGGCCTCCTCGAAATCACCCAACTTGTACCACTCGCGAAAGTGTCCGCGGTCGTCGCCCCACACCGGTGACTCGAGCAGGAAGAGCCCGGGAATCGAGAGTTCAACCAGCTTCATCGGTCCCCTTCAATGGCCGCCACCACGCCTCGTTGTCGTGATACCACTTCACCGTCTCGCTCAACCCTTCGTCGAAACTCGTCTGCGGTGCGTAACCGAGTTCGTCGTGGATCTTCGTCCAATCGACGCTGTAGCGACGATCGTGACCCAACCGGTCCTCCACCGGCTCGATCATCGACGCGTCGTATCCGCACAGGTCGAGGAGTCGGGTCGTCAACTCCTGATTCGTGAGTTCCGTTCCGCCGCCGATGTTGTAGATCTCACCCGGTCGGCCGCCTTCGAGGACCGCGAGCAGCCCACGGCAATGGTCGTCGACGAAGAGCCAGTCACGAACGTTCTGTCCGTCACCGTAGAGCGGCACCTTCTCGCCGTCGAACAGATTGGTGACGAACAGCGGGATCACCTTCTCCGGGAACTGACGAGGACCGTAGTTGTTGGAGCAACGCGTGACCATGACGGGCAGCCCGTAGGTCCTGTGAAAGGCGAGCGCGGCGAGGTCCGATCCGGCCTTGCTCGATGAATAGGGTGAGTTCGGCTGGAGGATGTGGTCCTCTCTCCACGAACCTTCGCTGATCGATCCGTACACCTCATCGGTCGAGACGTGGACGAATCGCTGCACGCCACCGCGACGCGCGCTTTCCAACAGTTGGTGCGTGCCGAGGACGTTGGTCTCGAAGAAGAGCTTCGCGCCGGTGATCGATCGATCGACGTGGCTCTCGGCCGCGAGATGCACGACCGCGTGCGCGCCACGAAGTGCCTCATCGGTGACCTCGGCGTCGGTGATCGAACCTTTGATGAAATGAACGCGCGGATCGCGCAGTAAGACTTCGATGTTTTCGCGACGACCGGAGTAGGTCAGCGCGTCGAGCAACACGACGTCATCGAAGTCGAGTCGCTCCGCACTCTCGAGGAGGATCTCCGCAAACCGCGAGCCGATGAATCCAGCGGCCCCAGTGATCACTACGCGCATGGCAGTACCTCGGCCTTTAGAAAGGGGTTAACGGACTTCTATACTAATGGGGTGAAGGGAATCATTCTGGCTGGTGGTAGCGGCACGCGCCTTCACCCGATTACCCGTGCGGTCTCCAAGCAACTGCTTCCGATCTACGACAAGCCAATGATTTACTATCCGCTCAGCACGTTGATGCTGGCCGGGATGCGAGAGATTCTGCTCATCACGACACCGCACGATCAGGACGCCTTTCGACGTTTACTCGGCGATGGCTCACAGCTCGGCATCCAGATCTCCTACGTCGTCCAAGATCAGCCGAACGGTCTCGCCGAGGCACTGATCCTCGGGGAGAAGTTCCTCGACGGTGACCGGTGCGCACTCATCCTCGGTGACAACTTGTTCTATGGACCGGGTCTGGGAACTCACCTCGAAACGAACACCAAGGTCGATGGCGCGTTGATCTTCGCCTATCAGGTGAGTGATCCTTCGAGTTATGGCGTCGTCGAGTTCGATGATGACGGCAAGGTGATCTCTATCGAAGAGAAGCCGCTCAAGCCCAAGAGTTCCTACGCGGTACCGGGCATTTATTTCTACGACGCGCGAGCGTCGCAGTTCGCCCGTGACTTGAAACCGAGTGACCGCGGCGAACTCGAGATCACGGCACTCAACAACGTGTACCTCGACCGGGGCGAACTGCGCGTCGAGATTCTTTCGCGAGCCACGACCTGGCTCGACACCGGGACCCACGAGTCCCTCTACGAAGCCGGCGGCCTGATCCGCACTTTGCAGCACCGCAGCGGTCTACGCATCGGCGACGTCGAACAGATCGCCCACGACCAGGGCTGGATCTAAATCGAACCTCGCGAGAGGAAGTTCGACCTCAGCGACCGATAGCGCTTGAACGCCCACCACGTCGACCAGAGGACGAACAGTTCGCCCAGCGCGGTCAGCCACGCGACGAATGAGCCGTGGGCGATCGCGGCGACGAGGATGAGTGCCAGTTCCACGACGATGACGCCGAGGCAAATCAACGTGTAGTAGCCGTACTGCACGGCGGCCTCGGCGATCCGCGGTGTGGTGTCAACGCCTGATCGCCAAAACGCGTTGAGGACGTCACGCTTCTCCTTGAAAGTACAGCCGCGGTACACGTCGAGGTTCATGGTGTCAACGATAATGACGGGACTCGCCGGCTCCCGCTGCGGACAGGACAAATTTTCCACAAGAACACGTGGTTCCCAATCAGCGTGAGAAGCCGAGGAGCGTCGCTTCGTCGCCGTGCGCCAACCATTTGTGTTGCGCGAGGGCTGTTCGATCGAGCGTGGACATCTTCTCCGCGACGCCCAGTGCGTGAGCGAGCACCTCGTCTTCGGCCGCGACCGCTTCGACGATTCCGAACTGCTTCGCGTCAGGTCCCGTGAATCGCCGTGCCGTCGTCGCCGCGACCGTGGCGGTTGCGCGTGGCAAGCGGTTGACCAGGATGGACCATAACGTCGCGTCGAGCGCCAGGCCGATCTCCGCCTCGTTCATGCACCAAAAGCCGCGATCCTCGCGCATGACTCGATAGTCGAAGGCACACGAGATCAGCGCCCCCATCGCGAAAGCGTGGCCGTTGATCGCCGCGACGGTGTACGCCGGGAAGACGAGCAATCGGCCGATGGTCCGTTCCGCTTCGCGCACCGTGGCACCGAACTCTTCAGGGTTGTTGCCGAATCGCTCGAGGTCGAGCCCATTGGAGAAGAACTTCCCCGAACCGGTCAGGACGATCGAGAGCGGACCGTCGAGGGTCTCGAGCTCGTCGAGGATCGTGTTGAGCCGAGCGATCGAGTCCATGTTCACTCGGTTCTCGCCGTCGCTCCACGTCAGCACCGCGACGGAACCGGTCTGGGCCACTGAGATGTCCATGGTGGGAGCCTATTGCCATCGACAAGACCGGTTGTAAGTTACGGATATGAACGACAACACTCCCGCCTTCCCCGAACCGGACGTTTCGGCTGAGAACCCGACCTCGGAACACTGGATCTGGGCCGGCGAGCACCGCCCGGCGATCCCGCGCGCGCTGGTCGAGCACATGACGAGTAACTGGGCCGAACGCGACACCCTTCACGAGGTGCATCGGGCGGCGACGTACTGCGCCGCGCGGCGAGCTCGCATTGGGGCGACGTTCGCCGACAAGACCCTCGTCATCCCGACCGGTAACTTCAAGACTCGCGCGAATGACACGGACTACCGCTTTCGAGCCGGTACCGACTTCTTCTACCTCACTGGCTGCGACGAACCTGACGCCGTCTTGGTGATCGCGCCCGGCGCGGACGGTCCGACGTCAACCTTGTACATCGCGCACCGTCGCGATCAGTCGACGCACGAGTTCTTCTCCGACGCGCGCTACGGCGAACTGTGGGTCGGTCCCCGTCGAGGGGTGACCGAGGCGGCCGCGTACTACGAAGTGCGCACCGCGCCACTCGAGAACCTCGAGAAGGACCTGGTGACGCGTCAGGGCACCGAGATCGTCTGCATTCGAGGATTCGACGCCTACGTCGACTCCATCATCGAGGCGCACGACGACGACACCCTTCTCGCGAGCGAACTCAGCGAGATGCGACTCGTGAAGGACGAATTCGAGATCGCGCAACTTCAGTTGGCCGTGGACTACACCGTCAAGGGCTTCGAAGACGTCGTGCGCGCGCTCCCTTCCGCCGAAGGTCGAGGCGAGCGTGTCATCGAAGGCGTCTTCAACCTCCGAGCACGCGTCGAAGGCAACGACGTGGGCTACGACACGATCGCGGCCAGCGGCTCGGACGCGACCGTGCTGCACTGGACGAGGAACACCGGTGAAGTCCGGCGCGGTGACCTACTCTTGCTCGACGCAGGCGTCGAGTGCCACAACCTCTACACCGCCGACGTGACGCGCACCATGCCGATCGACGGGACGTTCAGCGCGCCCCAGCGCGCGGTCTACGAGCTCGTCCTCGCGGCCCAGCAGGCGGGCATCGACGCGGTGAAGCCGGGCGCCGAGTTCAAGGCGCCGCACGAGGCGGCGATGAAGGTCCTCGCCCAGGGTCTCTACGACCTCGGTATCTTGCGCGAGGAGCCCGAGATCGCGATGCGAAGTGACCGCCAACTGCACCGGCGCTACACGTTGCACGGCACGAGTCACATGCTCGGCCTCGACGTCCACGACTGCGCGAACGCGCGCGACGAAATGTACCGCGACGGTGTGCTCCACGAGGGTTACGTCCTCACCGTCGAACCGGGCCTCTACTTCCAGGCGAACGACCTCACCGTGCCCGAGGAGTACCGGGGCATCGGTGTTCGGATCGAGGATGACGTCCTCGTCACGGCGACGGGTTCGAGGAACCTGTCGGCGCAACTGCCGCGAACCGTCGAGGCCATCGAGGCGTGGATGGCCGATCTCTGGGCGTCAGGCTCGACCAACCTCGGTCTGTAGCGGTAACTAGGCGAGCACCCGAAGCGGCAGGTGTCGAGGTCCGCGTACCTGCCCCGGCGCCCACGTGACCGCGTCAGCGTCGGCGAGTTCAAAACGCGGGTAGCGCTTGATGAACTCCTCGATCGCCACGCGCAGCTCGAGACGAGCCAGGTTGGATCCGATGCAGCGATGGATGCCGAGGCCGAAGGCCGCGTGCCGATTGACCTCACGGTCGATGATGAACTTGTCTGCGTCCTCGAAGACCTCGGGGTCGCGGTTCGCGGCCGGGAAGCCGAGCAGGACCCAGTCGTCCTTCTTCATCGGGGCACCGTAGAAGTCGTGGTCCTCGGCGACGAGGCGGGCCATGGTCACGGGCGCATAGAAGCGAAGGAACTCTTCGATCGCCACGGGCATCAACTCTGGTTCGTTGACGAGTCGCGCGAGGTCGTCGGGGTGACGTGCGAGGTGCCAGATGGCCGAGCCGATCGCCGACCACGTCGTGTCGATGCCGGCGATGAGGACCAGGGCGATGGTTCCGCGCACGTGTTCGGGCAGCAGCTTCTTCCCGCCGACCTCGACGTTCAATAGATACGTCGTCAGGTCGTCGCGCGGATTCGCGATGTGGTCGTCGATCTGCTTCGTGAAGTAGTCCGCCACGGGTTCGAACATCGGACCACGGACCTCCGGTGGCAGGTCGATCAAGTCGAGGAACAGGTGGATGATGTCGCGGAAGGTCTCCTCGTCCTCGGGTGGGAAGCCGAGCATCGTGGCGATCACGCCCGGAGGGATGAACTGCGCGTACTCGGTTCCCCCGTCGATCAGTTCGTGACCCACGAGGCGGTCGAGGTGCTTGTTGCACAGCGCGCGGATCTGCGGTTCCAATGCGTTGACCGGACCGGGCGCGAAGGCCGGGAGTATGACGCGACGAGCGATCTGGTGAAACGGCGGGTCCGAGGTGATGGGCGGCGCGCCACCCATCGGGGCGGGGACGAAGTTCGGCGGGTACTTCACGTGCGTCACGACGACCATGCGACTCGTGTAATGCGTCGTGTCGTTCGCGATCGAGGACACCATCTCGTGCGTCGTGGGGAACCAGCCGCCGCCGTAGCGCTCGGTGTGCGCCACCGGGCAACGATCGCGCAGGTCTTCCCAGATCGGGTACGGGTCGTTCACCCACTGTGGATCGGTGTGGTCCCAGTCAGTGGCGAAATCCTCCACCGGTTCTTTGATCGTCATCGTCGCGTCCCCCGATTCACCAACTACTGATTACCGCTGCGGCTACTGCAGAACTCGAATCGGCAGATTGCGCGGTCCGCGGATCTGACCTGGCGCCCATGTCACCGCGGACGCGTCGGCGAGTTCAAAACGCGGGTAGCGCTTGATGAACTCCTCGATCGCCACGCGGAGTTCCAGGCGCGCCAAGTTCGAACCGGCGCATCGGTGAATGCCGAGTCCAAACGCGACGTGGCGATTCTCCGCCCGATCGATGATGAACTGGTCGGCGTCCTTGAAGGCCACGGGGTCACGATTGGCGGCCGGGAACCCGAGGAGGATCCAGTCGTCTTCCTTCATTGGACAGCCCAGGTACTCCATGTCGTGCTTGACCAGTCGAGCCATCGTCACGGGGGCGTAGAAGCGCAGGAACTCCTCGATGGCGACGGGCATGAGGTCGGGCTCGTTCACCAACCGCTCGAGGTCCTCGGGGTTGTGCGCCAAGTGCCAGATCGCCGAGCCGATCGCCGACCACGTGGTGTCGATGCCCGCGACGAGGATCAGGAGCATCGTGCCAAAGACGTGCTCCATGGCGAGGTTCTGGCCGTCGAGTTCGACGTTCAGCAGATACGACGTGAGGTCGTCGCGGGGATTGTCCATGTGGTCCTCGATCTGTGCCACGAAGTACTCCTCAACCGGCATGAACTCGACGATGCGCTCCTCCTCGGGGTGGTCGATGCCTTCGAGGATGATGTGCACGAACTCGAGGAACTTCTCGATGTCCTCTTCGGGGAAGCCCAACATCCCTCGGATAACCCCCGGCGGGATGTACTGGGCGTACTTCGTGCCGGCGTTCACGACGTCCTCGCCCGCCATGGCGTCCAGCAGACTCGAGCAGAGTTCGCGGATCATCGGCTCGAGTGCGTTGATCGGACCGGGCGCGAACGCCGGCAGGATCAGACGTCGGGCGATCGCGTGGAAGGGCGGGTCCGACGTGATAGGTGGTGCCACGCCGATAGGCGCGGGCAGGTCGAGTTCCGTCGGACGACCGTTGCCGATGACGACAGTTCGACTGGTGAAGTTCTCCGTGTCCTTCGCAATGGTCGAGACGCCGGCGTGGGTCGCGGGGAACCACCCACCGCCGTAGCGCTCGGTGTGCGCGACGGGGCAGCGCTGGCGCAGGTCATCCCAGATCGGATAGGGGTCGGCGACCCACTGTGGATCGGAGTGGTCCCAGTCGGTGGCGAAATCTTGTACGAGAGGGTTGTCAGCCATGATTACTCCTCGATGAAGATCGCGTGCTCGGGGCAGTTCGCTTGGGCGAGTTGGGCCAACGCCAGCGTGTCGGCACTCAGGGTGCCGTCACCGAGCACCACACCGTTGCCGAGGTCATCGAAGTCAAAGATCGATGGCGCAATCGAGAAACAACGGCCCTGTCCCTGACAAATCTCCGGATCGATTCGAACTTTCACCAGCCCCCCATTCCTGTTCGAATAGGACCTTACTACCCGGTAACGCCGACTTTGCCTGACATTGCTATTCGGCTTCGATCTCCTCGCGACTGATGCCCAGGAAATACAGCACCGCGTCGAGGTAGGGCACCGTGAGCGCCGTGTCGGCGTGCGCCTGCACCACGGGCTTCGCGTTGAAGGCAATGCCGAGCCCCGCGCAGGACAACATGTCGATGTCGTTCGCGCCGTCGCCCACCGCGACCGTCTGTTCGAGCGGCACCCCGACCTCAAGAGCGAATCGACGCAGCGCCGTCGCCTTGCCGGCGCGGTCAATGATCTCGCCCACGATGGCGCCCGTGAGTTTTCCGTCCGCGATCTCGAGGCGGTTCGCCGCGAGGAGCTCAACCTTCAGGTCCGCCATCAGCGGTTCGAGGACTTCGATGAAGCCTCCCGACACGACCGCAGGTACGTAGCCGAGGCGCTGCAGCGTGCGCAGTAGCGTGCGAGCGCCCGGCGTGAGGCGGAGTTTGCGCCGCACGGCGTCGAGCACGCTCTCGGGCAGACCCGCGAGCAGTGAGACACGACGGCGAAGCGCCTCGGCGAAGTCGATGTCGCCCGCCATCGCGAGTTCGGTGATGGCCGAGACTTCGGCCGCGCACCCACACTCTTCGGCGAGCAGGTCGATGACCTCATCCTGGAGGAGCGTGGAGTCGGCGTCCATCACCACGAGATGCTTGGACCTGCGGTGCAGCCCGGCGCGCTGCACCGCGAGGTCGAGTCCACTCGTGCCCGCGACCGCCACCAACTCCTCGCGAAGGAGGTCGTGGTCGGGTCCTCGCACCACCAGCTCATAGCAGTCGACCGGGTAACTCGCCAGGTGCACGATTCGCTCGCACGACGCGTCCGAACGGGCGATCGCGGCGAAGACTTCTTCGAGCTGCGTCGCGCCGATACGCGACGCCAGGAACGTCACGAGAAGACGGCGTCCGTCACTGGCGTCGCTCGGTTGGACCTTTTCGACGATTGCGCTGACGCCGTTGCGCACGATGTCGCGCGAACCGAGAGCCGCTTCAACGTCAGCGACGGAGATCGACTTCTCGGTGCTGACCTCCGCGCAGAGTACGAGTGCCCCCTTGATGGTTATCTGGGCCACGTCGGTGATGTGCACACCCTGCGCGCTCAAAAGTGAGAGCGCGGCGAAGAGTTCGGCGCCGACGCCAATCCGATCGGGACCGCTAACGGTCACGAGAAAAGTGGAAGCGGGCACCCAAGAAGCGTAGAGGCTCTTTAATCGCGGCTACGACTCCGAATGATCCTCGCCGGCGCGAAGCTCTCGTACCTCCGCGACGTGGACGTCCGTGCGCGCGTCGAATCTCCACAGCGCCGGCAGTGCGACGGCGACCGTTCCCACCGAACCAGTGCACGCCAACCCTCCAAAGGTCAGCGAGAAGCGCAACGTCGTCCAGGCTGCCATCACCCCGGCGCGAAACTGTCCCGCGGTCGGGCCCAGTGAGTACGAGATCATCTCGATGCCAGCCATCCGCCCTCGCATGTCGGGCGGGATGGACTCGTTCCACATCGTCGTGCGGAAGATCCCGCTGATGGCGTCGGCGGCACCGCCGATCGCCAGCCCGAGCAGCACGAGCCAGAGAGAGGACGAGTAGCCGAAGAGGGCGATGCCGAGCCCCCACAGTGCAGCGGCCACCACGATGGCCCGTCCGTATCGGTGGATGCGGTGCGACCAACCCGAGGTCAACGACGCCACGAGGGCGCCGGTCGGAAGTCCGCAATAGAGCACTGCGAGCGCGTAGGTCTCGTGAAACCTCGCCGCGACGAACGGAAGCATCACGACGGGAAAGGCCAGGATCATCGCCAGTAGGTCGATGATGTACGTGCCCAGAATGTCCGGACGCGACCATGCGTAACGGAGTCCCGATCGCAGCGCCGCCACGTCACCGTCCTCAATCTTGGTGCTGGCGGCCGTTGCCTTCAACGAGTAGAGCATCACCAACGAGAGCGTGAATGTCACCAAATTGGCGACGTACACCGATCCGGGGCCGAAGGCGATGGCCGCGAGACCACCGATCGCCGGTCCGATGATCGACGCGGTCGTGAAACGCAAGTTGGCCAACGTCGACGCCGCGCGCTGCAATTCGTGCGGCACGAACATCTGATTCAGTGCTTCGATGCTCGGGCGCTGAAGGCTTCCCGCGCCCGACGCGACGAACGCGTCGGCGTAGAGGATCCACGCTTGGGGATGCGGCAGCAGAGCGTTCACGAACAGCACCGCGGTCGAGAGCATGAGGACCATCTCCATGGAGATGATCAGACGACGACGATTGAGTCGATCGGCGAGGACGCCGCCGTAGAGGCCAAAGACGATCAGAGGCAACAGTTCAGCGAGTCCGATCGACCCCACCGCCAAGGTCGAATGCGTGAGGAGACGCAATTGGTATGGCACAGCCACGTACGTGGCCTGGCTGCCCAGCGAGGTGATGAAACCCGCGATGTACAGCCTTCGATACTGCGTCGAGACTCGAAGCGGCGAGAGGTCGATGCCAACGTTGCGCTCAGTCACGCGCTGGACCCGACTGCCATCCGTTCTCCTCGCTGTAATGGCGCAGCACCTTCGCGGGCACACCACCAATAACGACGTGATCAGGGAACTCCCCTCGCACCACGGCGCCGGCCGCCACGACTGTGTTGCGACCGAGCACGGTGCCGGGCAAGATCACGACGTTCGCCCCCAGCCAACTTCCTGAGCCGATTCGCACGGCCGCCTCGGTCGGTGGCTGCCATCCAATCGGCGCGTTCGGATCTTCGTACGAATGATTTTCGTCAGTTATGTAGACGTAGGGCCCGGTCTGGATCTCATCACCGAGCACGATCGACCAGTGGCCGATGATGTGTGAACCGCGACCGATGATGCACTTACGCCCAATTGTGACCACCGGTGAACTGAGCATGGTCTGTTCGCCGCTGATGCCCGCGGTCAGACAGACGTTGGGCCCAATCAAGGACCCGTCACCGATCGAGAGGTAACGCTCGTTATAGATGACGCCTTGAGGTGCCATCAGTGCCGCACCCGCGCCAAAGTATTGGAATCTCTTGGCGTAGGGATCGTCGGGGCCTACGGTCGCCACATCGTTCACGTACGCACGCCATTGGCGAACACGCGCACCCAGAAACTGGCGAATCCGTGTTCGATTATTCACGAAGTCACGCTACAGGTCTTACCGTGACCCACTCGAGACGATCAGACGCAAACCCCGCCGAGTCTTATGCCGCAACATTCAAGCCTAGGAGCTTCACAATGCCAGGAACGGCGCCGTATCCTCCGTCATCGTTGCCGGTTCCTATGAGCCGATTCGATGATGAGTACTGACTGATACGAACGACACCGCACACGCTGCTGCCAAAATATGCCTTTGCGAACGCACGCTTCTGCGATGAACGAAAGAAGCTGACAGTCACCGTTCCCTGTGCTTCGTATGGGCAACTTATGAAACCGGGATAGGCCACGGGGAGTGCATTTGTCAAACGAAGAATAGTCGCGATCGTGGTCCCACTCCTAGTACTGACCGCCACCCTCTTCGCCATCGACTTCGGCACCACGGCGCCCGGGTCGTACACGGCAGCCACTTTGGACACTTGTCCGGTGATGATGGAGAACCGAGACTTCTGTGGCGTCCACGCGACTTGCGCGTCGATGCGAAACTCCACGTCGCCGTCTGGCAAAATGCGCTTCGTGTATTGCAAGTCGGACTGCCCAAGTATTGCTGTGGACGTGAAGGAGTAAGACCACTCCAGATTCGCACGGTCGGTTCCACCGCGACCATCCAACGAACCCCCGGGCGGAACTCGCGCGTTCAGCCACGATGTATTCTCGTCCTTCGGTCCCGCGAGAAAGAAACGTGACTTGTCGATCTGGTCAGGGTCGCCAATTGTCGCTGCCGGCTCGGACAGATCAAATCCCTTCAAGTGAATCCACGTGGAGAGTTCTCTAGCCCCTTTCGGGTACCAAGCAATTGAAAGCAGCCGATTGGCTTCAGCGTGAGCCAAGCGAATTCGACTTGCGTCGGACGGACCGAGATAGTTCGTATGTACGACGAAGCTTGATCTACCCGATGCAGATGCCGGCACGCCTATCGCCAAGATCACGCAGCACAAACTCAACAACAATGAAGTCCTGCGGGCGATTGACCTGCGTCGATCCGCATTGTGATGCTTGAACCAATGCTCGCCAGCGTTAGTCATCTCTGCAGTCTGCCCGAAGGATCGTCCAATTGGACCGCACCGTCATAAGTCCAATCACGAGAATGAATGTGCTGATCAAATGCTCCTCGCGTCTCCATGGCTGAAGTGGTCAGCCATGGAGACGCGAGAGATTTAGTCGAGTGAGATCGGCGCGTCGATGTCAATCTCCGCGCCGGCGCCCACCACGTCCGGAAGCAGCGCGTTCGCCATGT
Source organism: uncultured Acidimicrobiaceae bacterium (assembly GCA_963804305.1). GTDB lineage: Bacteria > Actinomycetota > Acidimicrobiia > Acidimicrobiales > RAAP-2 > RAAP-2. The sequence goes on from CAWDPR010000006.1 coordinate 83,662, forward strand.
GCTCACGCACCCGTCCGTCGATCTCGGCCATGGTCTGCGGGTTCTCGCGAAGGAACGCCTTGACATTCTCTCGACCCTGGCCCATCTGCTCGCCCTCATAGGTGAACCATGCTCCGGCCTTCTTCACGAAACCGAGCTCCACTGCGACGTCGAGCACGGAACCCTCACGGCTTATGCCTTGGCCGTACATGATGTCGAACTCGGCCTGCTTGAATGGCGCGGCACACTTGTTCTTTACGACCTTCACACGCGTCCGATTGCCCACAACATCGGTGCCGTCTTTAATTGACTCGATGCGACGAATGTCGAGTCGGATTGACGCGTAGAACTTGAGAGCGCGTCCTCCAGGAGTCACTTCAGGGGAGTTGTGCACGACCACTCCGTCCACCAAATAGTTATGACTATCTTCGACCTCAATGTCGAAGCGATGCATCGATCTGGTCGGAGGCTTGACGTGGATGTCGATGACGGGCATTGCCATGAGCTCGTAACGCATTGGCGACGTGATTGGCACGACGTCAAATCGACCCTGGAACGCCGGGAGCAACTTGTACTCCATGCTTGGGTGGACGTACGGTGCAATCAGCGCGTGAAGCCTGGCCGTATTGGCGTTGTCGAAGACGAGAATCGCCTTCTTCTTTGCTCCGCTCAATTTCAATTGCGCTCGAATGCCCCACGTGTCCGCCAGGTAGGCGACGAGTCGCTCTTGAGTCGCTGCCTCCATCGCTTCCACGCAAATCACCGCTCGGCCAGTCATGCCTTCCGTGCGCTTCTGTAGACCTTTGGAGCGAATCGTGAAATTGGCGTCGTCCATGTACCACAATGCGAGTGATAGCGGCGTGAGCGACTTCAGATAGTCGTCATCGAAGTGCTTTTTCCCTTCTGCGTAGACAGTAGAACGCAGTTCGGCGAGTTCCGGCATTGGCGTGAAGTCGTACGTGACCACGCCATCCTTGCGGACGTGGCGAGACGAGTCAATGTTCTGAAACAACGATGCCTTCCAGTCGGCGTACTCAATTTGGTCCGCACAGTGGCTATAGCGATAGCGAGCGCCTCGCCCACTTCGAGTTGGCGAGACGGCGCCGTCCCCCATCAAGGTTCCGCGAAGCGCGGTCCACTGCCAATCCGTCAAGTAATGCGGAAGGGCCTCCATGACGTGGTCGCCGACCTTGAGTTTCCCTGCTTCGACCCAACCGGTGGGCGTGCGAATGAGGTGATTAGGGGTGCATCCAAAGGAGGCCCTACCGTTCTTCACTGGCTTGGCCACCGTGAACTGAAGGAACTGATCCGTCTTACCATTGTCGAACCAGTTGACGACGCGCTTGGGAACGACCGCACCGACCTTGGGGTCGAACGACAAGACCTCGACGGGCATCCGCTGATTGACGATCTTCCCGATCTTCTCGGTTGTCCCGTCGGCTAACACGACGCGAGCATCATATTCAAAGCAGCCGTAGATCACTCCAATTTTTTCGCGGAGCTGGTTGATGAACACCGCGACCGTGTTGGACTTGGAAAGTCCACCGGTCAACTTGCGAAGTGCTTGGCTCATGAGTCGGGCCTGGAGTCCGACGTGGGTGTCACCCATGTCGCCTTCGATCTCGGCCCGCGGGGTGAGCGCCGCGACGGAGTCGATGACGATGACGTCGAGCGCACCAGAGCGGATCAACATGTCGGTGATCTCGAGGGCCTGTTCCCCGGTGTCGGGTTGGGAGATCAGGAGGTCGTCGACGTTGACGCCGATCGCGCGTGCGTAGACCGGGTCCATGGCGTGCTCGGCGTCGATGTAGGCACAGACGCCACCGTTGCGCTGCGCTTCGGCGACCACGTGCATCGCCAGGGTCGACTTACCCGAGGACTCGGGACCGTAGAGCTCGACGATTCGTCCCCGCGGCAGACCGCCGATGCCGAGTGCCATGTCAAGGGCGAGGGCGCCGGTCGGGATCGACTCGATGTTCATGTGCATGTTCTCGCCCATGCGCATGATCGAACCCTTGCCGAACTGCTTCTCGATCTGGCCGAGTGCGGCGTCGAGAGCCTTGGCGCGGTCATCGGTTGCCATTACTGTCTCCTTGTTCTTTGTCATCGGAGGAACGCTACGAACCTCTAGTGACATCGGTCGGTCCCCACCTGTACTTACGCTATACGAACATACGTTCGTATTCAGGTATTTCGGTGACCTCCCCATAATGACCGCCGCGGGAACGAAACGGCAGTGTTTTTAAGGGAAATTGGGGCTAGTCGACGAGCGACTGATAGACGAGTTGCTGCAGGTCGCGTCGAATCGGATAGGTACCGCTCGGCAGCAACTGGGTGTAGAAGCCCACCGTCAGGTCCTCGGCCGGGTCGACCCAAAAGGCCGTCGAGGCCGCGCCGCCCCAGGCGAACGTTCCCTCGGACACGAGACTCTTGTTCTTCGCGGCGTCGAGGACGACGGAGAAGCCGAGGCCGAAACCAATGCCGGCGTAGTCGATCTCCGAGAAGGAATCGGTCGCGAACGTCTCTAAGTCGACGTCGCCGGGCAGGTGGTTGCGGGTCATCAACTCGAGGGTTCGGTTGGAGACGAGACGCACCCCGTCGAGTTCCCCACCGCGCAGCAACATCGTCATGAACCGGAGGTAGTCGCTCGCACTCGACACCAGTCCTCCGCCGCCGCCGTGGATTCGCGGAGGATGCGTGGCACCCTTCGCGAGTTCTTCGTAGGGGAAGGAGTCGCCCTTGCTCGGCACGTAGAGCATCGCGAGTCGGTCCCACTTCTCCTCGGGGCAGTACCAGTCGGTGTCGACCATGCCGAGAGGACCGAGGACTCGGTCCTGGAGGAACGACTCGAACGACTGACCGCTCCAGATCTCGATGAGGCGACCAAGTACGTCGACCGAGACCGAGTAGTTCCAACCGCTTCCCGGTTGAAAGACGAGGGGACTCGAGCACCAGTCGTGCACGGCCTGGGCGAGGTCGGCGCCGGGCGCGAAGCCGAAGTCGTAGCCCTTTTGTCGATAGATCTCGTCGGTCGGATGGGCGTAGTGGAAACCGTAGGTGAGACCGCTCATCTGACTGAGCAAATGGTGCACGCGAACCGGCTCGATTGCGGGAATGGTCTGAGGCTTGGCCGCCGTGCCGCCCGACCAGACGCGCGGCTCCTTCAACGCGTCGATCCACTGACCGACGTCATCATTCAGGTCGAACCGACCTTCTTCGTAGAGCATCATCACCGCGATCGAGGTGATCGGCTTGGTCATGGAATAGATGCGCCAAATGGTGTCGTCGGTGACTTCGAGGTTCTTCTCGCGGTCACGAAACCCGCCCTTGTCGCTCCAGACGAGTTCACCGCCGCGCGACACCGTCGCGAGCCAACCGGGGAGCCGGCGATCGTCCACGTACGCGTCGAAGTGCGGCTTGATCCGCGCCAATCGATCCGGGTCGAAACCCATCTTCGATGGATCGACCTGAATCTCGAATGACGACATGCGCACCTCCGCGTTGGAACGAGATTACGTCAGACGTCCGTCGGTCACGATGGTCGATCCAGGGCCCGGCGCAACACGTCGAGGGCACTGATGGCGCTGTAGGCGCGCACTCGGGGGCGATCGCCGGGCAATCGAAGCGACGCGTGCTCCAGCGCGTCACCCATCGAGAGTCCCACGAACACGGTGCCGACTGGCTGGCCGTCTTGTTCGTCGGGGCCGGCCACACCGGTGACACTCAGGCCGATGTCACTCCCGAGGAGAGTGCGGACACCGGTCGCCATGGCCTCGGCCGCCTCGGCGCTCACCACGGGCCCTTCGGGAACCTTCAACAGGTCGTACTTGACGTCGGAGGCGTAGCTCACGACGCCGCCGCGAAACCACGTGGACGCTCCCGCGACCGCGACGAGGCGACTCGCGATCAGACCCCCTGTGACCGACTCCGCGACCGCCAAGGTGACACCGCGTGCGAGCAGACGTTCGGCGACCACGTCCTCCATGGTCTGGTCGTCAACGCCGAAGATGATCTCCCCGAGGTGCTCGACTATGAGCGCACGAACGAGCGGCTCCTCCTCGGCGAGCAGCGCCGCGGCGTGCGCGGCGTCGTCGCCCCTCGCGGTGAGACGGACCTTGATGCCCTCGATCCCTGAGGCGAGGAAGGCGATCGTGACGCGATCGTCGTCGCGCAAGGCATCGAAGCGTTCCGACACGACTTCAGCCAGGGCCGATTCACTGGCGCCCCACGTGCGCAGCACTCGACTCGTGATCACCGACGTCGAACCGTCGGCCCGTTGGCGCGCCAGGAGGTCGGGGAGGATCGCTCGCTCGAACATGTCGGTCATCTCGTAGGGGACTCCAGGCACGGCGTAGACGACCTTGAGGCCGACTTCACAGATCAGTCCGGGCGCCGTCCCGCGCGTCTGGGGGATGATGGTCGCACCGCGGGGCACGTCCGCCTGGAGCAGATTGTTGTCCGGCATCGTGCGCCCACGCGAGCCAAACATCGCGCGGATCGTCTCGACGAGGTCCTCGTGACGCTCGAGCGGCACGTTCATCACCTCAGCCAGTGCCGCGCGGGTGATGTCGTCCTGGGTCGGTCCGAGCCCGCCACAGACGATGAGCGCGTCGCTTCGCGCGAGCGCCGTGCGAAACGCCAGCACGATCCGCTCGTGGTTGTCCCCCACGTGCTGATGGAACTGTGACGAGATGCCGTTTGCCGCGAGGTGTTCGCCCAACCACTGCGAATTCGTGTCGGGGATCTGGCCGAGCAGCAACTCGGTGCCCACCGCGACGATCTCAACTCGCACGGAGACCGACCTTCTTGCCTTCGTCGTAGTACTGCCAGCCCGTATAGATGGTGAGAACGACCGCAATCCAGATCACCGTGACGCCGATCCACCCGTGGTGCGCGGTCACTGGTATGACGCAGAACGCGATGGCCCAGTCCTGGGTGAACGTCTTCCATTTCGCCAATTTGCTGGCCGGGATCGAGATACCGCGCTTGGCCGCCTTGGCGCGAAAGACGCTCATCCAGATCTCACGCAGCGTGATGATGGCGGCCGGGATGATGAAGTCCTTCAGACCGTGGGGACGCGCCAGCACCAGTGCGTACAGCGAACCGAGGACGATCACCTTGTCGGCGAGTGGGTCGAGGAAGGCTCCCGAGGTGGTCGTGCCGTGTCGGCGCGCGACGATGCCGTCGAAGTAGTCCGACATCGCCGCGAGGAAGCCGACCAGCGCGGTCCACCACGAGATCCGGTCGAAGACGATGAGGTAGATGAAGACGGGCGCGACGAGCAACCGTGACGCCGTCAGCATGTTGGCGGGCGTGAGGAGCGCGGATTCGCCGTAGGTGGGCTTGGTCGTCATACCAGCACCGCCTCCAGATCCGTTCCGTGACTCGCCACAATGTGACAGTCAACCAGCGTCCCCACGTCGAGTGACGGGTCGACCATCACAATGCCATCAATCTCGGGACACTCGCGAACGCTTCGAGCGACACCGGGCGAATCGATGAGGAGCGTCTGACGCGAACCGACGAGTGCGTCGCGTCGGCGCGCGGTGATGGTGTCCTGGAGTTCGCTCACCTCTCGCAACCGTTCAAGGGCGAGTTCGTGGGGGACCTGCGCGCCCAGCTCGTTCGCGTAGGTCCCCTCCTCGGAGGAGAACGTGAAGAAACCGGCCCAGTCGAGTTGCGCCTCTTCGATGAAGTCGAGCAGTGCTCGTTGGTCGTCCTCGGTCTCCCCGGGGTAGCCCAGGATGAACGACGATCGAAACGTCGCGTCGGCGTCGCTCGCTCGAATGGCCGCGATTCGCTCCAGGAATCGATCGGCATCCCCCCAACGTCGCATCGCGCGCAGGAGCGGCCGCGACGCGTGCTGCAAGGAGAGGTCGAAGTACGGCACGCCGCTCTCGAGGATGGCCTCGATGAGGCCGCCCGTGAGCCCCGACGGGTACAGGTACAGCAGGCGAACGCGATCGACCTCACGACTGAGCGTGCGCGTCAGTTCAATGAGGGGTTGGGTCCCGCCTTCGTCGAGAACTTCGACCGGCTCGCCGCGACCGGCGCGACGCCGGTCGTGGCCCCAACTCGCGAGGTCCTGGGCGATCAACACCAACTCGCGGACACCACCTTCGGCGAGCGCTCGCCCTTCGGTGAGGATCTCCTCGGTCGAACGAGATCGTTGGTCACCTCGGAACGAAGGGATGGCGCAGAACCCGCATCGCCGATCGCACCCCTCGGCGATCTTCACGTACGCCCACGGGGTCGCCGACTTCGGTCGTGGCAGGTTCAAGAGGTCGAAGGAACTCGTTGGACGACTGCGCAGCGCGACGGGCGTCGAAGGCGCGAGGGCGGTAAGACTCTCACCAAAACCGGCGACGAGGTCGACCTCGGGCAGCGCGGACGCCAGTTCCTCGCCGTAGCGCTCGGCCATGCAGCCCGTCACGACGAGGCGCGAACCCTTGGCCTTGACGTCGGCGAGCGCCAGTACCGTCTCGATCGACTCCTCGCGCGCCGCCTCGATGAAGGCGCACGTGTTCGCGACGACGAGGTCCGCTGACGTCGCCGAGCCCGCGATCGTGTAACCCTGGGACTCCAGCAGTCCCGCCAGTTTCTCGGAGTCGACGTGATTCTTGGGGCACCCGAGCGTCTCGATCCAGTACCGCAAGAACATCTCCTCTAGTCACGACGACACCGAGCGCTGTGCGCTCGGTGGTGATGGCGGAGAGGGAGGGATTTGAACCCTCGGGCCCACTTTCGCAGGCCGCATTCTTAGCAGGAATGTGGTTTAAACCGAACTCACCCACCTCTCCCAGCCTTGACATCCTAGTAAAAGGGCGTTGTCGCCACACAAAGTTGTTGACGAACGACCGATCGATAGCCGTGGCTCATCAGAGAAGGCGCGACGCGACAGCCCGGCACCGTCGCCCGAAGCAAAGATTCTCTATCATTGCGCTGGAGAAATACCCACACCAGCTGCACCGAGAAGGGATGTCCATGCGTAACCTCCGACTTTCATTGGCGGGATTGATCACGCTTTCAACACTCGCGACGGTGTCGCTCACGACCGGCATGGGTGCGAACGCGGCGACACTCCCGAGCTTGTCCTCGTGCAAAACGTCGATTGGATCCGAGGAGTACACCAAGGGAAAGCTCACCGTCGCCACCGACAATCCGGCGTACACGCCGTGGTTCGTGAACAACACACCGTCCAATGGAAAGGGCTACGAATCGGCCATCGCCTACGCGATCGCCACACTGCTCGGGGTGAAGAAGTCGGACGTGATCTGGGTCCACGAGCCCTTCGACGCGAGTTTCGCGCCGGGCAACAAGAAGTTCGACTTCGACATCAACGAGATCTCCTACACCGCCGCCCGAGCGAAGGTCGTGACGTTCTCCAATAGTTACTACGACGTGCAGCAGTCAATCGTCGCCCTTAAGTCGGGCAAGATCGTGAAGAACCACACGCCGGCCGAACTCAAGACCTACCAATACGGCGACCAAGTCGGTACCACTGGTCTCACCTATATCAACCAACACATCAAGCCGACGAAGTCGGTACGGGTCTATCCCTCCTTGAACAACGCGGTATCCGCGCTCAACGCTGGTCAGATCGATGCGATCGTCGTCGACACACCCGATGGTCAGTACATGGCGTCGAGTTCGTCCGGTGAGATAATCAACGCGCAAAAGAAGGACATCGGTGTGCAGGTAGGTCAGTTCCCGAGTGTGGGAGAGCACTACGGTCTGCTCTTTCAAAAGGGGAACAAGCTCGTTGGGTGCGTGAACTCAGCGATCGCGACGCTTCGATCGAACGGGACGATGGAGGCCCTGCAGAAGAAGTGGCTCAGCATCTACACCAGCGTGCCAGTCATTCAGCCGTAAACGCAGTGTCGAACGATACCGACGAGGGACTGTCGGAAGAGACTCCATCCTTTCTGGCACCGCGGCGAAAACAGCTGCTCATCGGTCGTCGCGGGGTGGCGGTGAGCACGCTGTCAACGGTGGTCATCGTTGGCGGACTCATCGCCGTCTTCTACACCGCGCGCGGCGGTGCCGCGGTTCGCCAGTTCTACTTCAATCCCCACGACATGTGGCAGGCATTCGTGGGCGATCACAACAAGGGTCTCAGCTCGGTGGGCCGAGGTCTCCTCACGAACATCTGGGTCTTTTTGGTCTCGGAGGTGTTCATACTCATCTTCGGACTCACGATCGCCTGGACGCGCATGAGCAGGTCACCGGTCTTGATGCCGTTTCGCATCCTCGCCACGGTGTACTCGGACATCTTCCGCGGCATTCCTGTGCTCTTGGTCTTCCTCTTAGTGGGCTACGGATTGCCGCCACTGCAAATCGGCTTCATCTCAAATCTCTCGGTGGCGACCTACGGGTGCATCGCACTGACGCTCACGTACAGCGCCTACGTCGCCGAGGTCTTTCGCGCGGGCATCTATTCCGTGCCGAACGGTCAGCTCCTCGCGGCTCGCTCCCTAGGTCTCACGAACGCCACCACCATGCGTCGTGTGATACTTCCCCAGGCCGTGCGCACCGTCATTCCACCGCTGCTGAACGACTTCATCTCGCTGCAGAAGGATACGGCGCTCCTGTCGATTCTCGGTGTCGTCGAGGCCGTCAACGCGGGGACGATCTATCAGGACACGCAGTTCAATTCCAGCGGGCTGATGGTCGCGTCCCTCCTCTTCCTCGCGATGACGATCCCCCTGACCCGCTTCACCGACGGTCTCATTACGAGAGACCGCAAGCGCCGCTTGGCCTCATCGTGACGACACCAATCCTCGAACTGGACTCGGTCGTGAAGCGATTCGGCGACAACGAAGTGCTGCGCGGCATCTCACTCGAGCTCCACCGTCACGAGGTGGTCTGTCTCATCGGCGCGTCGGGATCGGGCAAGTCAACGTTGTTGCGGTGCGTCAACCTCCTCGAAACCATCGACGAAGGATCGATCACCCTCTTCGGCCAGTCGCTCAACGACCCACGAATCGACCCCGACCTCGTTCGGCGCCACACGGGCATGGTCTTTCAGTCGTTCAATCTCTTCCCTCATCTGTCGGTACTCGAGAACGTTCTGGTCGGACCGGTGCGGGCGCTGAAGCGCAAGCGCAGTGACGTCGTCGAGGAGGCGATGCACCTGCTCGAGAGGATTGGACTCAGCGATCGGGCCAAGGAGTTCCCCGATCGGCTCTCGGGCGGCCAGCAACAGCGAGTCGCGATCGTGCGCTCGTTGGCCATGAAACCGGCCTTGCTCCTGCTCGACGAAGTCACCAGCGCGCTGGACCCGTCGCTCGTGGGCGAAGTTCTCGACCTCCTGCGCGACCTCGCGGCGTCGGGGACGACAATGTTGATCGCGACGCACGAGATGAACTTCGCGCGCGACGTCGCCCACCAGGTCGTCTATCTCGACGGCGGTGTACTGATGGAAAAGGGCACTCCGGAAGAACTCTTCTCGAATCCCCAGCACGACTCGACGAAGCAGTTCCTCGAGAGGGTCCGCTAACTCGCCTGCGCGCGCATCTCGGGGAACTTCGTGACCTCGTCGAACAGCTCTTGGTCGCGCTCCCACGTGAGGTGCTCGCGAACCTGTTCCATCGGCAGCCACACCAGTTCGTCGACCTCGTCATTCGGAGAGAACTCGCCGGTGTTCGCTTCCATGAGGTAGTAGGCGACGATCTTGGGTTTGCCCTTTCGGTGCGTGTAGTTCGTCGTGCCAGCGAAGCGGATGACGGAGCAGCGCATACCGGTCTCTTCTTCGACTTCGCGCAAGGCCCCCATCTCGAAGGTCTCACCTTCGTCGATCTTGCCCTTCGGGAAAGTCCAGTCTCCTCGAGCCTCTCGATAGATGCACGCGACTTCGACGCGACCGCCCGCCATGAAACGTCGGATGATGCCACCGGCCGCGCGGATGAGGTCATTGGGTGCGTCTTTGGGGACAATCAATTCGCCGCTCAAGAGATACACGTCGCTAACGGTAGATGACCGCGTGACGGAACTCCGGTATTGCGGTGTCGAGTTCGCAAAGATTTCACTTTCAATAGGCTACGGCAATGCTTGTCGCCACTCTTTCACTGTTTTGGCGACTTCCCATCTACCTCCTCGCCGGTGTCGGCGCCGGCATCGCGAACGGCATCGCGGGTGGAGGCACGTTCATCACCTTTCCCACCTTGCTCGCGACCGGCGCCTCGGCCTTGACCGCGAACGTCACGACCACGGTCGGTGTCGTGCCGAGTTATCTCGGGAGCATCCGCGGCTTCACGCCACAACTCCAGCGACATCGAGCGCTCATTCGTTCGCTCGTGCCGTTCTGTCTCGTCGGCACCGCGACCGGCTGCACGCTCCTGCTGCTCGGTTCGCCGAAACTCTTCGAACAGGTGGTGCCCTGGCTGATCGGCGCGGGGACTCTGCTCTTCGCGTTCGCGCCGCTGATCACCAAACGGTTGGCCCACATCGATCACGATCACCGCGGGCGGCGCTGGAGCCTCAACGTCGGCGTCTTCCTGGTGGCGATCTATGGCGGCTACTTCGGTGCCGGCATGGGCATCTTGCTCCTCGCGGTCATGGCGGTGTCACTGCCGTACGAGATCGCCGACCTCCAAGGACTGCGCAGCGTGTTGTCCTTGATCATCAACCTGCTCGCGGCGCTCATCTTCGTCGTGCGCGGTCACCTCATCCTCGACGCGGTCTATATGTTCCTCGTGGGCACCCTCGTGGGCGGATGGCTCGGCGCGGTCCTGATCGTTCGCCTTTCGCCCACGGTCGTACGAGTCCTCATCATCTGCGTGGGCGTCGTGACGACCGTGCGACTCGCCCTGACGGCGTAGCCAAAAGGCGACTTTTTCGCTAAGATTTGTCGAATGAAGAGTTTCTTCTCCTTCCCCAATCCAGTCAACGACGCCGCGGCGCGTACGGTCGCCCTGGGCGTGTTCACGATGGCGGTCGTCGCGCTCGCCACCAACTGGGCCTGGCTCCTCATCCCTCTCACGTACGGGTTCGTCGCGCGAGTCGCCGCCGGTCCGAAGATCTCGCCCCTGGGCCAATTCGCCACGAAGGTCGCTGCCCCTCGACTCACCTCCTGGCAGAAGTCCGTGCCCGGTCCGCCGAAGCGATTCGCCCAGACGATGGGCCTGGCCTTCACCGGGTCCGCGACCATCGTGTGGTTGAGCGCGGGCTGGGGTGACGCCCGGTGGATACTCGTACCGCTCGTCGGCGCCGCGGCGCTCGAGGGTTTTCTCGGCTATTGCATGGGCTGCACGGTCTTTGGCTGGCTCATCCGTGCCGGCGCGATCCCCGAGGCGGTGTGCGTCGAATGCGGCGACCTGGCCCTTCGTCGCGCGACGACCACTCTCAAAACGCAATAAGAATTCGCTAACTTCTGCGACAACATTTCGACCTGCCACTGCAGTGCGGTCGACTCTTTCCTAGGCTGAGGCAATGCAACGCCATTCCCCCATGCTGCGTTGGCCCGTCGTGCTGCTCGGGCTCACGCTCTTGGGCACCGCGCTGCCCGCCGCGAGCGCCCTCGCGACCCAGCCACGCGTGACCGTCGCCGGTTCAGCGCCCATCCCCGCGCAGGACACGATCGTCGCCAAGACCATCACGACCTCCTTCGACGTCACCTTCGCGCCGCGTGACGCGAGCGGCCTCGCGTCATTCATCGAGAGCCTGTCGAACACCGCATCACCCAATTACCACCACTACCTCACGCCGCTCGAGTTCGCACAGCGTTTTGGCGCGACGTCGGCGTCGGTGGACGCGGTGCGCTCCTATCTTCGCGGTTACGGACTGCACGTGGGTTCGGTCAGCACTGGTGGACTGGTCGTGCGCGTGACCGGCACGACGACGGACATCGCCCACGCGTTCTCCGCACGTGTCGAGACGGTGCGGCGCGTCGACGGAGTGCTCGCCGCGCAACTCGCGTCGGCCGGGACGTTACCGAGCGCACTCGCGCACGACATCGCCGGCGTGGCCGGACTCTCCTCGGTCGTGCAGCCTTCGACCAATCTCGTCCATTCACGTGTCGCGAGTCATGCGACCGTGCCCCAGGCCTGTGCCGAGGATGGCGGTGAGACGTCCACGACGCCCAACTCGTTAGGCGGCTACACCGCGTTGCAGGAGGCGCAGCTCTACGGCCTGACCCCGCAGTGGGCGGCGGGCAACGTGGGGACCGGCCAGACGATCGCGCTCTACGAACTGAGCGCGTACGACCCTTCGGACCTCGCGACGTTCCTGCAGTGCTACAGCCTGAGCCCGACCATCACACCGATCTCGGTTGACGGCGGACCGACCGGCACCTACGACGACGAACCGACCCTCGACATCGAGCAGGCAGCGGCGCTCGCCCCCGGCGCGAATTTCGAGGTCTATCAGGGTCCCAATAACAGCACGGGCCCGATCGACACGTACACCCAGATCGCCGATGACGACTCCGCGACCATCGTCTCCACGTCGTGGGGCACGTGCGAGAGCGATCCCCAGGGCGACCCGTCGGCCGAGCAACCGATCTTCGAGCAGATGAGTGCCCAGGGTCAGACCATCGTCTCGGCCGCGGGCGACGCGGGCTCCTCGGACTGCAACGGCATCACGAACAACAATCTCGCCGTCGATGACCCGGCGTCCCAGCCCTTCGTGACCGGGGTGGGCGGACTCACCGTGAACAGCATCAGTCCGCTCAGCCAGACCGTGTGGGACTCTCCGGTCAAGTCCGGCAACGCCGGCGCCGGTGGCGGTGGCATCTCGGTGCTCTGGTCGCGCCCGACGTGGCAGGTGGCCCCCGGCATCAGCGCCAGTGAGTCCATGCGCCTCGTACCCGATCTCTCCGCGTTGGCCGACCCCAATACCGGGTTCATCCAGTACTTCACCGGCACCGGCGCCGGTCTCTGCCATAAGAACTGTGCCGCCGGGTGGAACGCCATCGGCGGCACGTCGGTGGGCGCGCCGCTCGTGAGTGCGCTGGTGGCCGTCGCGGCCCAGGCGTGCGACGTCCCTCGACTCGGCTTCATCAATCCGTCGCTCTACGCCATGGCGAGCACCGGCTTCGTCGACGTGACGACCGGTTCGAACGACCTCTACGGCGTGGGCGGTTACAGCGCCGGTCCAGGCTACGACGAAGCGTCCGGGCTCGGCAGTCCCAACGGCGCGCCATTCTTCGCAGGTCTCTGTCCGCCCAAGTTCGACCTCGCCGAGAGTTCGTTCACGGCGTCCAAGAGCAGTGCACCCATCGACGGCGCGCCGATCAACATCACCGCGACGTTGCACGACACGAACAACAGGGCCATCGCGAACGCGCTCGTGAACGTGACCGCGGTGAGCACGGGTACCGGGTCGGTAGGTCGAGTGACGATCGACAACGACCGCTCGAGTCAGACCACGAGTGGGCACGCCGCCTACGTCGTGACGAGCGACGTCAACGGGTCAGCGACCTTCAACGTGTCGACGACCGAACCGGGCCCCGTCGTGGTGACCGTGAGCTTCGAGTCCCAGACGATCTTCACCAAGACGCTGCAGTTCACTGCAGCGTCCAACGTCGTTCCGACGACGCCAGGTCGCGCGACGATCGCGGCCCTGACGCCACTGGTCGGCGGATTCCAACTCAGCGTGCGCGCGCCGTCGAGTGACGGAGGCAGTGCCATCACCTCGTACCAGTATTCGCTGAGCGGGGGCGCGAAGTGGCTGTCCCTGGCGAAGCGCTCTAGCTCGATCAAGGTCGTCAACCTCGCGCGAGGCAAATCGTACAAAGTGATCGTTCGCGCGCTGAATGTCTATGGGCCGGGCGCGGCCTCACCAGCGAAGACAGTGGTCACGCGCACGCAGTGACATCCGTGCAGAGTTGCTGCACCAGTGCAAAAAGAGTCCACCTCTAGACTTGACCCAGGTGGAGGTGCACGACGGATTGGGCTACGCCCAATGAAGGACACGAGTGAAACTTCGACGGACAGTGCTCTTGGCGATGGTGGTGCTTGCGAGCATTGCCTTCGCGGCCAGCGGGTCGCGTGGCGCCACGACGACAGCCGCACCCGCCGGTCTCCCGATATTCCAGTTCAACGACTCGGGTACCGGCCCACTCCCCTGGAACGCCGCGTCGCTTGAAGGGGCGATCTCGCACACGACGATGCTGGGCGCTCCCCACGCTGCGAGCGACGCGACCGAGGGTGTGCTCGCCTATCGAACGAACGAGGACCAACTCGCCCTCTATACGAAGACGTCGGTCGGCGCTCAGACGTGGACCGATCTCTCGGTACCCGCAAACAGTCTCCCGAAACCTGGCGCCGATCCGATTCCCTTCTTCGACCCCTCGGGCAACGTCGACCTTCTCTACATCGACACCGATGCCCACGTAATCCTGCTCAGCGAGAACGATCCCGTGAACAGCGCGTGGCACCACCTTCGCGGTGATTCAGCGTGGCGACCCTACGCCGTGACGGACCTCAGCGCGCTGAGCGGACAGGATGCCGCCAATGGACTCCCGAGCATCTTGGTCAATGGACTGAGCGCACTCGTCGCATATCGCACGGTGACCAATACCATCGAGGTCGCACAACTCGGCTGGGCCGAGGGTCATCCCATTCCCTTCATGACCGCCGCCCCGGGGAACGTGACCGTCACCGCTCAGACGCCGACGTCCACGACGACCACCACGAAGCCAGTGACGACGACGACGAAGCCAGTCACCACGACCACGAAGCCGGTGACGACCACCACGAAGCCCGTCACCACGACCACCAAAGTACCGACGTCCACGACGACCACCACGAAGCCGGCGACGACGACGACGACGAAGCCAGTCACCACGACCACGAAGCCGGTGACGACCACCACCAAGGCGATCGCCACCACCACGACGATTCCCGCCGCGAGTGTCACCGTGGCCAGTGATCCGGTTGTCATCCCCGGACCCGTGCCGACGTTCGTGACGACGTCGAACGTCGGCGACCTCCTCGTGTACTCGAACACCGGTTCAACGTTGAGTTCTTGGACGACGCTCGACGTCACCACGCTCACGCAGGCTCCCAAGGTCGGCGGGACGCTCGCGGTGGCCTCAAACATGACGTCGGTCGACGTGGCCGCACTGACGAGCGCCGGCTCCGTGGAACTCTTCAGCACACCCACACCGAGCGTCGTGTCGCTGACCAGCCACGCATCGTTGCCCACCCCGGTCTGGGGGGCGCTCAACGTCACCTCGGTCGCCACTGGCGCGCCGCCACTGAGCGGTTCGATCTTCGTGAGCGCGTCGCCCACCCAAGTGACCATTGACGGGCAGGCCGCGAACTGGGGTGACCTCTTCGCCCTTTCCAACGCGGTCGGCTCCCCGACATGGACGGCTACCGACGTCTCGGCGACCGGTGGCACGTCCGCACGCACGGTCGGCGACGCCATCACCGGCATGCAGGTCGGCACGACGTTGACGCTCTACGCCGCGGGCGTCAGTTCCCCACCACCACAGGGTGTGGGCGTCTACGCCATTCCCTCGGCCAAGTGGAGTCAGGCCATCACCGACGGTTGGCCGATCGTCAGCGAGACCGGAGGACTCGGAACGCAGAGCGCACCGTGGGTCGGCTTCACGTCCACGAAGAACGTGGCCTATTCTCCGGACTTCCTCATGGGTCAGAGCATCTACAACTCGCATAAGCGAGTCACCTGGCTCTCGTTTTGGACCGTGAGCGGCCCCCTCGCGTCAGAGTCGCAACAACCTTCGACCTACTACAACCATGGCTTCGCGGCCGGCGCGTGGGTCGCGACCCAAATCGATCAGTACCGCGGACTCGGCGTCGGACTCAAGCCCGACTGGGTCATCCTCGACCCCGAGGGTTATCCCGACAACCATTCGGGTCTCGATGCCCCGGGGGGATCGTCGTCCGCGACGCTCACGAAGTACGCCTCCTATTGGAGCGCCATGCTCAAAGGCTGGTCCACGGGCATGGCCTCGGTCGATCCGACGCTGAACGCGGGCGTGTACGCGAGTCAGTCCGAGTACCGAAACTACGACCTCGTCACCCAGTCGATGCCGGTGTTCGTGGCCGTCGCCTTCGGCAACGGCGGACCTATCCCCGTGGCCGGTGCGAGCGGCGCGAACATTCGCGGGTTCATCTCCTTCAGTGCCAGTTGCTCACCGCTGTCCACACTCCAACAAGAGGAAGCGACCCTGCTCAATCCTCCGTGGTCTGGACAGTTCAACACGCTGCAATTCAACGCTGGCGTCTACTGCCCGCCCGCCTCGCCGTAGATTGAATCTATGAGTGATGAGCACGAGACCACCGAATCAAATGCCACCGATCCCGGCCAAGCGCAGGATCTCAAGAGCCGCCTGAAGCAGTTCACGCAACCTCTCGTCGACAATCTCGACACCCGCCTTCGCGAACAGGTGGACCGCCGCGTCGATGAGAAGCTCGACGATCGCGTCAAGGCGTTGGTCGAAGAGGAACTGGCGGCGCGACTGTCGGTCATCGAACGCGCCATAGCCGACATCGATCGCAGCCTGAAGGAACTCCAGGCGCGCGAAGACTAAGTCAGTTTGCTGCCGGGCCCTTGGGCGGCTTTGCGTTCGCGGTCACGTCGAATGGCCCAACGCACGATGAAGACGACGAGCACGAGCATCGCCACCACGAAGACGGAGAAGACGGCGATGAACACGTCTTGAGGTTACTGGTGTTACAGGGCGTGGCCACACTGGTTCCATGACGACGTTGCTTGATTCATCTCCACTGAGCGTTGTCGACGCACTCCGAGGCGACCGCACCAAGCGCCCGCTCATTGACACCGCCAGTGCCGCCGGACTCCGTTCACTCCTCGACGACGGCATCTATGAAGTGCTCGGTGGCGAGCGACTCGCGATGCCCCTCGTGGTGCGTGCCGCGACGCTCCAACGAACTCCCGCCACGATCGACATCGCGAGTTCGGTCACTGGTCGACTGCGCGGGATCCTCGTCGGTCAGCTACTTCGACTCCTCAGCGTCGGTGTCTCGATCGACCGCCCCTTCGAGGACGCGGCCTGCGCATGGCGCGCAGAAGTGGGTTCGAACGATCTGCTCGCGCACCTTGACGGGCTCGATGGTGACGAGCGGGCCCGTCTCGCCACCGACCTGGAGGCGCACTTCGTCACGCTGTCGCGCGCACTCGGTGCGATCCCCGCTCGCTGGCGTCCGCGAAGCGCCGCGCGTGCGACCCAGCGCCTCGCGGGCGGCAACGTCCTGCTCCGCGACGTCGTTGACCTCGTGATCGGTAACGCGACGAGCGACGTCGCCTCTATCGCCCTCTTCGACGTGACCACGTCACCACTCGGTGAGGGTTCAGAACGCACGATGCGCTATCACGCATTGGTCCAGACCCTTCGAACGTCTACGATGCCGCTTCGCACGTGCATCTTCTCCAGCGCGACCGGCGAGTTCTGGCTGCGCGACGTCGACTACTCGCTGCTTTCACGAAGCGTCGATGAGGTGTTGTCGTGCGTCGCTGACCTCTGGAGTGCTCGATGACGTCGTTGCTCCATCGACGACTCACGGACGAGCACCTCAATGAACTCATCGAAACGGCGCCGCGTTCGGTGGCGCAGCTGACCGACGATCATCGCCGCTCGCTGACCGCGCGCTTTCGCGCCGTCGCGGCGCCAGGGCATCGTCGCCTCGACGCGTGGACGGTCGAGCAGGCCGGACAGCGCGGGCGGAACTTTCGTTGGGCACCGGCGACGGCGCGTCGGGTCCTGGGCAACGCCGCACTGCGGCGGGTCACCGCCCAGCCGCTGACCACGATCACCGCAGCGGTACGCGATGAACTGGCTGACCAGATGCTGCGGGCCACGTCGGGCTACGCGCGCGACGGCTCGCTTTCGTACTGGCTGGCGTCGGCGCCGCACCCGGTCATCGGCTTGGTAACCGCAGAGGCGGTCAATTGGGCGACCCAACTCCAGGAGGTCACCGAAGGCATCGATGGGCAGTGGTCGATCGCGCCGAACGACGCCTTCTATGACGTCGCCGCTGCTCGCACGACGCTGCGGGCTCGCCGCGACGTCATCGTTGACCGCGGCGAGACGCGCGTGATCCTCCGCCTTCGCTCCGGTTCTCCCGGCAAGAGTGCCGGTCCAGGTCTTCGCGCGGACCTGACGATCGACGCCTTGGCCGACCACGACGGCCGCGCTCCCTCACGCCTGATTGGGCTGTGGCCCGAGGCCGGTGTCTGTCTCTGCGTGGACGGGACCATGACCGACCTGCGAGCCGGGGCGCGCGACCTGGTTCGCACCGCAGTCGCGCAACGGCGTCAGGACATACCTTTGGCGGCGTGAGTTCGATGGATTGGACCCCTCAAGTAGTGTGTAACAGCCATGACATTACGAACTTCCCTTAGAAACATCGCCATCATCGCCCACGTCGACCATGGCAAGACAACGCTCGTGGACAAAATGCTCCGTCAAACCGGCTCGTTCACCGCCCACGAGGAGTTGACGGATCGGGTCATGGACTCCGGGGACCTCGAACGCGAGAAGGGCATCACCATCCTCGCAAAGAACACCGCGGTGAAGTGGCACGACCTCACCATCAACATCATCGATACCCCGGGCCACGCCGACTTCGGCGGCGAGGTCGAACGCGGTCTCGCCATGGTCGATGCGGTCATCCTCCTCGTCGACGCCGCTGAGGGGCCACTGCCCCAAACCCGTTTCGTCCTGCGAAAGACCCTCGAGAAGCGACTTCCCGTCGTGCTCGTCATCAACAAGGTCGACCGGCCAGACGCGCGCATCAAGGAGGTCGTCGAGGAAGTCGAGAACCTGTTCCTCGACCTTGACGCCGACGAGCATCAGATCTCCTTCCCCATCCTTTACGCGAGTGCGCGCCAAGGCTGGGCGTCGCTCGACGTCAATGACACCTCGGGCGACCTGACCCCGCTGTTCCAGACGATCGCCGACTACGTGCCCGCCCCCGAGTACGAGGAAGGCCATGGTCTCCAGGCACTGGTCTGCAACCTCGACGCGTCACCGTATCTCGGGCGCCTCGCCCTCTGTCGTGTCGTCAACGGCACGTTGGAGCGCGGTCAACGAGTGGCGTGGTGTCGGATCGACGGCACCATCGAGCACGCGAAGATCACCGAACTCTTCATCACCGAAGCGCTGGAGCGGATTCCCGCCCAGAGCGCGGGGCCCGGCGACATCGTCGCGGTCGCCGGCTTCGAGGACATCACCATCGGCGAGACGCTCGCTGACCCCGAGAACCCGATCGCCCTGGAGCCGCTGCACGTCGATGAGCCCAGCCTGTCGATGACCATCGGCATCAACACGTCGCCACTCGCCGGGACCGAGGGCAAGCTCTTGACCGCACGCATGGTGAAGGACCGCCTCGACCGCGAACTGGTCGGCAACGTCGCCCTGCGGGTGCTCAACACCGAACGCCCCGACGCGTGGGAGGTCCAGGGACGCGGAGAGCTCCAGCTCGCCGTCTTAATCGAGACCATGCGACGCGAGGGTTTCGAGTTGACCGTCGGCAAACCCCAAGTCGTGACGCGCATCGTCGACGGCAAGGTGCACGAGCCGGTCGAACACGTCACCATCGACGTGCCCGAGGAGTTCGTCGGCAACGTCACCACGTTGCTCGCCACTCGCAAGGGCACTATGACCGACATGGTGAACCACGGCACCGGATGGGTCCGGCTCGAGTGGCGGATCCCCGCCCGTGGCCTCGTGGGCATCCGCACCGAATTCATGACCGAGACGCGCGGTGGCGGCATCATGCACTCGAACTTCGACGGCTACGCGCCGTGGTTCGGTGACATTCGACTGCGCCAGAACGGCGTGCTCGTCGCTGACCGACGCGGTGACACGACGGGTAACGCGTTGCTCGACCTCGAACAGCGCGGCACGCTCTTCGTGGGTCCCGGTGTCGAGGTCTACGAAGGAATGATCGTCGGTGAGAACGCGCGGTCGGACGAAATGAACGTAAATCCCACGAAAGAGAAGAAACTCACCAACATGCGAGCCTCGGGCAGTGACAACACCGAGCGAATCGCCCCGCCGACGATCTTCTCGCTCGAACAGGCGTTGGAGTTCATCGCCGACGACGAGGCGGTCGAAGTGACGCCACAGTCGGTTCGCCTTCGCAAGGCCGTGCTCGATGTCGCCGCGCGGCATCGACTCCACAAGAAGAAGTAATTCCGCTCTAGTAAGGTCGTCCCCGGAGGGATGACAGAGCGGCCGAATGTACCGGTCTTGAAAACCGGCGTGGGCTTGCCCACCGTGGGTTCAAATCCCACTCCCTCCGCCATTAGGACTTAACCCCGTTCGGGCAGCCAGTCTCGTTGCGTTCTGGCGCGGCGCAACGACGGCCGTTGCCCTCGCGGTGTTTGTTCCGGATCCGACCGTTCGACGTGGCGTCGGCCTCACATTTTGCCGGCGCTGCACCATTTCACCCTGACGATTCTCCAATCGGGTTCCAAAAGTTACACTAATTGTTGACTTAGCGTACATGTACGCATAACCTTATGTACGTGTACGCAAGGCACCACAATCCGCGGCCACGTGACTGCTCGACCTCGGGGTTCACGTTGATCGAGCTCTCATCGTGGTGGTCATTTTGGGAGATCCTCTCGGCCGTCGTCGTCTTTGCCCTCGGCGGGGTCAACGCGCAGGCCGCCGTCTCCGCCTGCAAGACCGATGCCCGCAGCGTGGAGACCGCGGTGGCGGCGTACGAAGCGCAGTCTGGCGGTATCGCGCCCACGAGCATCGATGACTTGGCGAACGGTCCGTACGCCTCTCTCCAATCCGTCCCGTCAAGCCCGTACTACGCCATCACACTCCAAAACGGCACGGTCATGGTGTCAGCGCCGATCTCGTCGGCACCGGTTTCCTTCGACTCGGGCAACGCGTGTGATGGCGCGAGCGCCGTCGGTTCGACGACGACCGTCGTGACCACGCCGACCACTACCACCATCGCGACGACGACGACGATTCGGCCACCACGACCACGACGACGATTCCAGCCACCACGACTACGACCTCCACTACGACGACGACCACGACGACGACGACGACCACGACGACCACGATTCCCGCCACCACGACCACGGTGCCCAGTCCGTCGATCAGTTTTCCTACGTCATCTCATCCGTACTACGCAGGCCACAATCGCGGCCGAGAGACGTTGACCATTACCGGCACGAATCTCGACGGCGCATCGGTGTCGGTCAACGGCGCATTCTCTGGGGCCTCGGTCGTGTCAAACACCCAGACGGCGATCACGATCACGTTGACCGGTTCTGGGGGGAACTACGCCAAGGGCAACCTCACGGTTACGACCGCTGGTGGCAGCACGATGACGACCAACAGCCTCGTCAACGGCGGAAACTACAACGGTTGATGGTCACGTCATCGTCCGACACGGAGTGACGTGCGAATGCGAGTGGTGCGCATTGTCGATGCAGAGTCGAGCGTCGACCATCAAGCGTCCTACGAAGAGGGGAATTCTCGAATTGTATGCTCAGGCGATGAGCCCGAGTGATCCTGTACACCTGGCGGGTGTGACCAGTCCCGAGCCTCGGGCGCGCGCTCAATGGGGAAGCCTCTCGCGTGAACAGATCGTCGCCGCGGCGATCGCCACCATTGAAATGGGTCACTACGAATCGATGACGATTCGGAGCCTCGCCAGTGAATTGGGGGTCGCCCCCATGACGTTGTATCGGCATATCCGCGATCGAGATGACCTCCTCGATGAAGTGGCCAATCAACTCCTGGAGAAGAGTTGGCGCCCCACCGAAGTACACGAAACCTGGCAGGAGTGGATCAGCGAGGCGGCGATGCGATTGCGCAATCTCCTGGTCGCCCAGCCCGCAGTGCTCCACGTCTACTTGAGTCATCCTGTCGCGACGCCGGCCGCGGTGGAACGGATGGAGTCCATGCTGAAAGTGCTTCGTGCGGCCGGTCTTGACGAGCACTCCGCTGGAGCGCTCTACGCCACCCTGCACACGTACACAATCGGCTTCGCAGCGCTCGAGGCCTCTCGCTCCGCGTGGAAGTCAACGAATGACACCGACAACACGCTGCTGAAGCAATTGGCGGAATTCACGACGACGAATCAATTCGTCGCCGGCCTGGATCTTCTGCTCCGCGGCGTGGACGCCAGGACGCCGAACGAGTAGTCGCCTCCGAACAACGTGAAGTGAGCCTTCGAGTGAACTCCGCTGTTGTGACACGATTCTCGGCTAATTCATTAGTTAGTATGTGCAATAATTAGACTATGAATCTTTCCGATGATGCCCTAAAGGGGGACGGCGACCCGGTCATCGACGCGGTGCTGCTCGCCAGCAGGGCGCTCGTCGCGGTGGCCGCGCGGTCGCTCGCTGACGTGGGCGAGGAGGTCACGCTCGCCCAATATCGAACACTCGTGGTTCTGGCGTCACAAGGACCGCAAAGTTTGGCTGGATTGGCCGACGCCGTCGGGGTGACACCGGCGACCGCCACGCGCATGTGCGATCGACTTGTCAAGAAGAAACTTGTCGTACGAAAGACCGAGCTCGAGGACCGTCGACAGGTGCGCGTCGCCATGACCGTACGGGGGCGAAAGCTGGTGCGGTCCGTGAGCGAGCGCAGGCGCCATGAGATTCGAAACATCCTCGCCGATATTCCACGGGCAGAACAGGACTCGCTCGTCCTCGCACTCCGTCGCTTCACGAGCGCCGCCGGTGAAGTCCCGGATCAGGACTGGTCCACGGGCTGGGACCTCTAGTTCGTGTCAAGCACGACCTTCGCCTATGCACGTCTCAAGCGTCGAGGCCGATCACTCCAGGCGAAGGCTTCGACGTGGCTCGGCGCGACGACCTACACGAAGAAGTGGCTTCTCCTGGGCGTGATCATCGGTATCGTCGCCGGCCTCGGCGCGGTCGTCTTCTACGAGGCGCTGCGCTTTGCGAACTACGTCCTGCTGCAGGTCATCGCGGGCTACAAGGTCCCGTCACCATCGGGCGAGGGCAGGGGTCTCGGATCCTCACACTTCGCTCGGCCCTGGGCCATTCCCTTAGTCGCCTGCGGTGGCGCGTTGCTCGGGGCAATCCTGGTCTTTGGACTGGCGCCTGACGCCGAGGGACACGGCACCGACGCCGCTATCGCGGCCGTGCATCACAATCCGCGCGGCATCCGCTTGAGGACCGTGTTCGTGAAGATCGTCGCGTCAGCGCTCACCATTGGTTCCGGTGGATCGGGCGGTCGCGAAGGTCCGACGGGACAGATCAGTGCCGGCTTCGGATCGTTCCTCGCCCGATTCTTTGACCTCAGCCCATCGGACGCGCGCATCGTGGTGGCGAGCGGCATTGGATCGGGCATTGGTTCGATCTTCGGCGCGCCGCTCGGTGGCGCGGTCTTGGCGACGAGATCATGTACCGCGATGACTTCGAGGTCGAAGCCCTCCTACCGTCCTTCATCGCCTCGATCGTGGGTTACTCGGTGTGGGGCTCGATCGAAGGATTTGGACTCCTCTTCGGGTTCGTCGGCAACTACCGACTCTCCGACGCCGCACAGTTGGGGTGGTTCGGCGTCATTGGTTTGCTCGGTGGTCTGATTGGCCTCCTGTACGCGAAAGGCTTCTACGCCTTCGTTGCGTTCTTCGCTCGTCTGGCGATGCCGCGGTGGGTGCGACCAGCCATTGGTGGCTTGGTCGTCGGATGCATAGGTCTGGCGATACCAGAGGTCTTGGGCACTGGCTACGGATGGATCCAACAGAGCCTTGGACCACAACTCCTGCACATCCCCCTTTGGATCGTGCTCGTCCTCCCCTTCGCGCGCATTGCCACGACCGGGCTCTCGATCGGCTCGGGAGGTTCGGGCGGAATCTTTGGACCGGGCATGGTCATCGGAGCCTTCGTGGGCGGCGCCTTTTGGCGGCTCATGGAACCGCTCGTCCCGAGCCTGGGCACGATCCCGCGCCCTACGTCATCGTGGGGATGATGGCGTGTTTCGGCAGCATCTCGCGCGCGCCCTTGGCCGTCATGTTGATGGTGGCCGAAATGACGGGCACACTCTCGCTGATGGTGCCCGCCATGGTGGCGGTGGGCCTCGCGACGCTCGTCGTTCGACGTGGCGATGACACGATCTATAGGAGTCAACCACGCAATCGAGCCGAGTCGCCCGCCCATCGAATACTCACCGGCTTGCCGATCCTCGACACCGTTCGCGCGTCCGACGCAATGTCCGAGCCGCGATGCGTACTCGTCGAGACGGCCACTCTCGCCGACGCTCTGCGCAAGTTCACCGACGTCGGCGTCCTGGCCGCGCCGGTGATCGACGTGGAGGGGCGTTACGTCGGCGTGATCACGCACGAACGGATCGAAACGTCGAAGGCACGTGCCGAGGACACCGCCGTGGGAACGGTGATCGACTCCACGTTCGCTCCCGTCCACAGTGCCGTGACGTTGAACGTCGTGCTCGAAACGCTCACCACGACGCCGCAATCGTGGGCCGCGGTCGTGGACGACGATCGTCGAATCGTGGGCACGATTTCAATATCCGACATCGTCCGCAGTTACCGCAAACAGGTGCTGGTGAGTCTTCGTCGTGCCGCCGAGCTAGGCGGGATGAGTGGGATCACCGAGATCGTCCGCCGAGATGGCCCGCCACTCGTCGGCAAGTCGTTGCGAAATTCCGTACTCTCGTGAGGCTTGTTGATCACCACGATCGAACGAGGTCGACAGGTCATCTCACCGACCAGTGAAAGTCCGCTCAGGCGGCGATCGACTGATGGAGCTCGGGTCACCCCATGAACTCAGACATCTCGACCACATGGCGTCGTGGGCCACGCCGGGCGATGCCCTAGCGGCGGATTCACGCACCTCACGGAGACATCAACACGTCGACTACCGTCACACATCGCCCCCGGTCGTCATGACCTGGGGGCGATGCACGTCGAACGCGGGGTGGATTAGCTGACCGCGATGCCTTCGTACGGCTTGGGCAGGTTCCACAAGGTCTCGAGCGGAGTGAGCGTTCCGTCAGCGTTGACCGCGAACGCGTCGAGGGCGCCGGAGCCGCCGCTCTCGACGTAGAGGAACTGGCCATCGGGTGACGCGGCCGAGTCAGTCGTTCCGGGGTGGGTCGTCGCCGCGGTCTGGCTCAGGAGCGCGGGAGCGCCGGCTGCGCTGACGCTGAAGGAACTCACCGTGCCGCTGCCGGCGTTCGATCCGAAGAAGTAACCCTGGGCGGTCGCGACCCAGCACAGCGCCTTACCGCTCTCGCTGACCGTGCCGAGGGGCGACAACGAGCCATTCGAATTGATCGCGTACGTGCTCAGCGAACTGTTGGACGCTTCGACCGCGACGAGGTGGCCGAGTGCGTCAAAGTTGAAGGCGAACGGCACTGCGTTGGTCGCCGTCGTCACCGTGGGTGTCGCCGAGAGCGTTCCGTTGAAGCCCACGGTGAAGACCTCGTAGGAACTCGTCGAACCCTTGGTCGTCACGACGAGGAACTTGCCGTTGGGGCTGTAGCCAACCTCACCGGCGCCGGCCAAGAAATTGGGTGGCGTCGTGTTGGAGAGACCTAGCGAACGAGTCACACCGGTTCCGACGAGTCGTCCCCACTGCAGCTGGTACTCGGTCACCGATCCGGTGCCGCCCGCGTTGAGCACGGCGACGAGGTTGTTGTGCACTGAGATCGAGACGGGGAAGTCACCGTTCGTGGGCACCTGCTGGATGAGGTGCAGGTACGGACCGAAGACGGCGAAGACCGACACGGTGTCGCTGCCCGCGTTCACGGCGAGCAGCTCGTCGCCGTTGTCCACGAGGGCGAGTCCGCCCTGGCTTGCGAGTGGGTCAGCGGCCGATCCCGCCGCGATGGACCCGTTGCCGCCGGTGGCGTAGGACGCGACGTACGAGACGGTCCCGTCGGTGCCGCGCGTGTAACTCAACACCGAGTTGCCGCCAGGGGCGTCGGTCTCGACGAAGAGGGCGTGGCCCGTGGGCGCGAGGTCCTTCGCCGAGGACGCTCCGGCGAATGACGTCGTTGCGACGGCGCCAACGCCGAGCAACAGGCTCGCCGCGGCGAGGGTTCGTAGTGGACGGTGCAGTTTCATGTGATCTCCTTGATTGTGGCGGGGGCGCCGATGAAGCAGTCCGTCGAGTCGCGATCGCGTTACAGAGTCATTCATCGAGCGGTACTGTTTGCATCGTGGATGACGCCGAGCTGTTGGGACGATTGCTCGGTGGCGACGAGTCGGCCTTCAGCGAACTGGTGCGTCGCTACCACTCGACGCTCGTGAAGGTCGCCGGCTACTACGTGAAGACCCACGCGTCCGCCGAGGACGTCGCCCAGGACACGTGGATCGCCGTGATCCGCGGAGCGGAGAAGTTCGAGGGGCGAAGTTCGTTCAAGACGTGGCTGCTGCGGATCTGCATCAACCGAGCGCGGACGCTCGGAGTGAAGGAACACCGCACGGTACCGACCGATCCCACGGAGTCGGGTCCGACGGTCCCCGCCTCACGTTTCGACCAGGGAGGGACGTGGAGCGACCCGCCAGTCCCCTTCACCGACGCGGTCGACACGCGACTGGACAACAGTGTGCTCGTGCACGCGGTGCGTGGCGCGATTGCGTCCCTGGGCGAACCTCAGCTGTCCGTCGTAACGCTTCGCGACGTGGAAGGACTATCTACTGAGGAGGTGGCCACACTGCTGGGACTCAGCGAGGCGAACGTGCGAGTGATCTTGCACCGGGGCCGAGCGAAGGTTCGAGGACTAGTTGAGACGGCCATGAAGGGAACGAAGATATGAGGTTGATGCCATCGCCACTGGTCTGTCGCGACGCCGTCGAACTCGTCAGTGACTACTTGGACGGCAGCCTGTCGCGACGTGATCGTCGACGCCTCGAGAAGCACCTCGCGGCGTGCGACGCCTGCCAGGCGTACTTGGCGCAGGTCCGGGCGACGATTGCTGCCAGTGGCCACGTCGGACCCGACGACCTGCCCGACGACGTCGTCGAGGGTCTCGTCAACCTCTTTCGTCAGTACCGTTCCGACAACTGAAAGGTCATTCCATGACGTCCCCGTCCACTACCACTGCGCCCCTCACCGTCTACGGAGCGAGTTGGTGCCCCGACTGTCGACGTGCGAAGCAGTTTCTCGCGTCGCACCGTATCCCCTACGAGTGGATTGACCTCGAGGAGTTCCCAGAGAAGACGGCCGAGGTCGAGGCCCGCAATGATGGCAAGCGCATCATCCCGACCATCGTCTTTCCCGACGGCTCGTTCTTGGCGGAACCTTCCAACGACGAGTTGGCCGATCGGATTGGGCTCTCGCGCGTCGCCTCCAGTCGCGAATACGACATCGTGATCGTGGGCGGCGGACCGACCGGACTCACCACTTCGATCTATGGCGCGCGCGAGAACGCCCACGTGCTCATCGTCGAGAAGTCCGCACCCGGTGGCCAAGCGGGAGTGACCGAACGCTTCGACAACTATCCCGGGTTTCCCGATGGTGTGGGCGGCGCAGAGTTGGCCGAGCGGATGACCCAGCAGGCCCAGCGATACGGCGTCGAGATCCTCCAGGCCGTGGGGGCGACGTCTATCGTTCGCGAGGGACCGATGCTTCGCGTCAACCTTTCGACCGGTGGCGAAGTCTTCGCGCCCGTGGTGTTGATCGCCTCCGGCTCGACGTATCGCCGAACCGACGCCGACGGTGAGGCAGACCTGATCGGCGCGGGCATCCACTTCTGCGCGACATGCGATGGACCCTTCTATCGTGGTGCGAGCGACTTGACGGTGGTGGGAGGCGGCAACAGCGGACTGGAGGAAGGACTCTTCCTCACGCAGTTCGCCCAACACGTCACCGTCATGCAGGGAATGTCACAGTTGACCGCGAACAAGTTGTTGCAGGACAAAGTCCTCAATCACCCCAAGATGTCCGTGCTGCTCAATACGAAGATCCAGTCGTTCAACGCCAACGACGCCGGAAAATTGGCATCGATCACGATCGACCACGACGGCACGCAGGAGACGCACGACACCGACGGCGCGTTCGTCTTCATCGGACTCGACCCCAACACGAGCTTCCTCGATGGCGCGCTGGACGTCGACGGACGTGGATTCATCGTCACCGATCCGATGTTCCGCACGAACGTCGACGGTATCTTCGCGGCGGGCGACGTGCGATCGGGGTCGACGAAGCAGATCGCGTCGGCCGTCGGTGAAGGGGCCGCGGTCGCGATCCAGATTCGCTACTACCTCGACGCACTCGCGCAGCGCGTGTGAAAAAGATTGACATTTGATCTAGTTCAACGATGATCACCGGTGGTCGAGTCGCCACCGCGAGACGCAAACCCAACGCGACGTCAACCCCGAAACATATTTGTGTCCCGGAGGGTCAATACGTGCCTGCACGAACGATTTCTTCGAAGCGTCGCAACGAGGCGTGGTTAGCGTTGTTTGTGCGAAGCGTGGTTTTCACCACCAGTGGCTAGTGCCGCTCACCATTTTCAACGACTTGCCGAACGGAGTTGTACATGACCAGGGAGAGATTCGACTCGACTGACCTCGGGGAGTTCTTCTGGACGTCCACCGATCTCATGTCGATCCTGGACAGCGACGGCACCTGGAAGGTCGTGAACTCGGCGTGGCCCAACTCCATGGGCTGGTCGCTGGAAGACCTGCAGAGCGGACCGTTCATCGACCTGATCCACCCCGACGACGTCGAGTCGACGCTTCGTGAGTTCGAACGGTTGGTCGCCCTTCCTGACGCGACCCTCGTCGAGTTTCGGAACCGACAACGCCGACGCGACGGCGAGTATCGCTGGATCGAGTGGAGCTGCCAGGGCCGTAATGGGATGGTGTTCTCCGCCGGACGCGACATCACCGCCCAAGTCGAGAACCAGAACGCGCTCGCGGAGAGTCTTGAGACCAAGCGAGCGATCCTCGACGCGGTGGTCGACTCGATCATCACGATCAACGCAGACTTTCGTGTATTGGACGTGAGTCCGGGCACCGACCGAATCTACGGCGTCTCAGTAGTGGACCGAGTGGGGCGCAACTCGCTCACCATCGTCTACCCCGACGACCGCATTCACGTCGCGTCCGAACTGCATCGACTCTTCAAAGGCAGCGACGGGAACCTGACGAGTTACCGCTTCCGGGCGCAGCACGTGGATGGACGCATGCTGACGATCGAGACCAGGGGTCGACTCATTCACGACGCGAACGGTGACGCACCGCGCGCCGTGCTCGTCTCTCGCGACGTCACTGAATCCGTGGCCGACGAGACGAGTTTGAAGGATGCCAAGGAGGCGGCGGAGCGCGCCAACCGGGCCAAGAGCGAGTTCATGTCGAGAATGAGCCACGAACTTCGCACGCCGCTCAATTCAGTGCTCGGCTTCGCTCAGATCTTGGAGATGGAACTGACGTCGAGCGACGCGCTCGAGATGGTCGGCTATATCCACAACTCCGGAAAGTACCTCCTCGAGTTGATCAATGAGGTCCTCGACATCTCGCGCATTGAAGCTGGTCACATCAGCGTCATGATCGAACCGGTCGGGTTGAAAGAGCTCGAGCACGAATGCATCGAGCTCGTCACTCCCCAAGCCAACGAGTTGGGCATCGATATCGTCGCCGAATCCACCTATGACGTCCAAGTACTCAGCGACCAGCAGCGACTCAAGCAGGTACTCCTCAACCTCTTGTCGAACGCGATCAAGTACAACCGCCCGCACGGCACCGTCACCCTGACCTGCTCCCAGGAAGGTGGGAAGGTTCGCCTTTCGGTCACCGACACCGGACCCGGCATCAATCCTGAACTGCGCGAGCGACTGTTCACCCCGTTCGACCGCCTCGACGCTGAATCGTCGGGCATCGAGGGCACCGGGCTCGGTCTCGCACTGTCGAAAGGTCTCACCGAAGCGATTGGCGGCACCCTGGGAGTCGACAGCATCGTCGGACAAGGTTCGACCTTCTGGATCGAACTCCCGGTCGCAGAACAGACGAAGCCACTCTCCTCGCGCGCCCGGCCGTCGCTGGTTCGCCAGGCGAAATCGTTCCCCACGATCACCATCCTCTACATCGAGGACGACGTGGCGAACGTGCAACTGGTCGAACGTCTGCTGCTCCAACGTCCATCGATCCGACTGATCACGGCCCTTCAAGGCGTCCTCGGGATCGAATTGGCCCAACAGTACGAGCCGTCGCTGATCCTCCTCGACGTGCACTTGAGTGACGTCCACGGTTACGACGTACTGGAACGTCTGCGCGGCGACTCGCGTACGATCGACATCCCCGTGGTGGTGCTCTCCGCCGACGCCACCACGTGGCAGCAGCGACGATTCAAGAACGCCGGCGTCGGCGATTATCTCTCGAAGCCACTCGACCTCCAACACCTGCTCGACGTCATCGACCGCCATCTCTTCATCGCGGGATTCCCCCTGCCGTTCGCGCAGCCGGAACTCGAGACAGTCACGAGTTCCTAGAGCGCTAGGCCGATTGGCGCTTTAGCTCGAGATGCGTGAACGGATGTCGTCGATCCACGTCGCCGCGGAACGACGAGCGGCCGCCACCTCTTCACGACGATCGGTCGCGTCGACACCGGTGACCGGATAAGAACCGAGGAACTTGACGCGAGCCAAATGCGCTTGGAGGTCAGCGAGACAGTCCGCGACGACGTCGTCGGCGACGTGACCTTCGAACTCGATCACGAAGCAGTAGTCACCGAGTCCCCTTTTCGTGGGGCGACTCTCGAGTTTCGTGAGGTTGATGTCGCGGGCGGCGAAGCGTCCGAGGATCCCGTAGAGCGATCCGGGACGGTCGGCGTCTTGAAAGCAGACGATCGTGGTGCGATCGTGACCAGTGGGAGCGGCAACGATGTCTCGTCCGACGAGCACGAATCTGGTGGCGTTGTCGCGGTGGTCTTCGATGTCCGTGGCGAGCGCGACCAACCCGAAGAGTTCACCCGCGAGTGTCGAGGCGACGGCGGCCCACGGTTCGTTGGAACCGGCGACCTCTTTGGCGGCCTGACTCGTTGACGTCGTTTGTTCAGTGGTGACGTTCAGATCACGAAGGAACGTCCGACATTGGGCGAGGGCGTGCACGTAACTTCGCACGTTGGTCACGTGCTCCAGCGACACGCCAGGTCTCGCAAAGAGATGCAACCTGATCGGAAGGACTATCTCGCGTACGATGACCAAATCGTGGTCGAAGACCAGGCCGTCGATGGTGGCCGACACGGTGCCCTCGATGGCGTTCTCCAAGGGAACGAGCCCTTGGTCGAGTGTCGACGTGACGACCGACTCGAGTACGCCCGCGATCGAATCGCAGGCCACGCTCTGGACGCCCTCGAGGGTGGACACCGCCTCGTGCGAGAACGAGCCTTCCGGTCCGAGATAGCCAATTCGTGCGATTCCCATCAGGAAACTCTAGTTGCGTCGCGACAGACGGCCATTGGGGCCGAGCCGATCAAGGTCGTTTGAGTGCGTACGATAGACAGGGGACAAAATCGAAAGGCGTGCAATGGGGCACCAGATGTTTGAGTACAACGCCGACTTGGCGAATGAGGTCTTTGACTACTGCCGAGACCGCCTTTCAATGGATCCGGTGCCGTTGGATTACGGCAGTTTGCACGCGATGCCGCCCGGGGACATGAAGGGCTTCATCCGACCCGAAGGTCACAGCGCCGACGAAATCCTCTCCTTCTTCAAGGACGAACTGGCCCCGGCGGTCGTCTCGATCGACTCGCCGGGATTCCTGGCCTTCATCCCGAACGCCCCCACGAAGAACTCGTTGCTCTTCGATATGGTCGTCGCCTGTTCGGGCCTCAACGGCACGAGCTGGCTCGAATCGAGCGGGGTCGTCATGGCTGAGAATCTCGCGCTGGAGTACCTCGCGGACCTGGCCGGCATGCCGGTCGGGTCGGGCGGCGCGTTCGTCTCGGGAGGCTCCCTCGGCAACCTCTCGAGCCTGACCGTCGGCCGCGACGTGGGACGAGCCAAGCATCCCGAATTCGCGCCGCACGAAGTTCGCTACGCGATCTCCTCCGACGCCCATTCGAGCATCGGCAAGGCCCTGCACGTGCTCGGCATCGAACCACTCGTCGTCACGACCGATGACCACCGGTTCACGCGAGCGAGTCTCGAAGCGGCGATGGCCAACGACCCCAATCCCACCAGCGTCATCGGCATCGTCGCCACCTCCGGCACGACGAACGCCGGCATCGTGGACGACCTCGAGGGCCTCGGCAGCTACGCGCGAGAACACGACCTGTGGTTCCACGTCGACGGCGCCTACGGTGGCGCCGCGCTCTTCTCACCCAGCGAACGACACCTCCTCGCCGGACTGCGCCACGCCGACAGCTTCATCGTCGACCCGCACAAGTGGCTCTTCGGACCCCTCGACTGTTGCGCACTGATCTATCGCAATCCCACGGTGGCACGCAAGGTCCTCGCCCAGCAGGCCGGTTACCTCGACATCCTGCACTCGAGCGATGACGAGCACTACGAGTGGAATCCCTCGGACTTCGCCATCCATCTATCGCGACGGGCTCGTGGCCTCCCGTTCTGGTTCTCGCTGGTGACCAACGGCACCGAACTCTACGAGACCGCCGTGCAGAGTGCGGTCGACCTGGCGCACCGTACCGCGAAGAAGATCGACGAGATGGATCACGTGGAGATGGTTCGACCCGTGAGTCTCTCCATCGTGCTCTTCCGTCGAAAGGGTTGGACGACCGAGCAGTACACGCAGTGGAGCCACCAGTTGCTCCGCGATCAGGTCGCCTTCGTGACGCCGACGAAGTGGGAGGGCGAGACCGTGGGACGGCTGGCCTTCCTGCACCCCAACACCACCGACGAATTGGTCGACCAGATCCTCGACTCGATGCGCGACTAGCGACCCTTCAGCAACGGGTCGCTGGGGTTTCGCGTCGCCTCGCCGCGCTGACCCTTCCGGCGCCAGGCCATGCCGCCGAGAGCTTCGAGCACGATCCGGTTGCCGAGGTACGCGGTGATCTCGGCGTGGTCGTACGGCGGCGAGACCTCGACGACGTCGACGCCCCCGAGTGGCGCCTCCATCGCGATGCGACGAACCGCGTCGAGCAATTGGCGACTCGTGAGCCCACCCGGTTCGGGCGTTCCGGTTCCCGGTGCCGAACCGGGGTCGACCACGTCGACGTCGACGGAAAGGAAGACGGCGTCACAGTCGGTCATCGCGATCGTGAGTGCCTCGTCGAGTACCGCGTCCATCCCTCGCGACACGATCTCGGTCATCTCGAATGAACGCATACCCTGCTCGGCCATCCAGTCCAACGTCTCGGGTTCGGGCCAGTAACCCCGTAGTCCGATCTGCAGGAATCGGTCACCGCGGCACGCGCCGGACTCGATGAGTCGTCGCATCGGTGTGCCGTGGCCGTACAGCGAGCCCATCTGGGTGTCACCGGTGTCGGCGTGCGCGTCGAAGTGGATGACCGATACCCGCCCCCATCCGACGTGATGAGCGACGCCGGTGACGTCAGGCAGGGCGATCGTGTGGTCGCCGCCCAGGATGATGGGCACGACGCCGGCGCCGGCGACGTCGCGCACGCGTTCTTCGAGTCGGCGAAGTGAGAGTTCGGTGTCCCCCGAGGGCATCTCCACGTCGCCGAGGTCGACGACGCCGAGGTCGATCAGTGGGTCCACGCCCAGCGAAAGGCTTGGCCGCATTCCGTCGTGGGGAAGATAGTCGGTGACGCGGATGGCCTGTGGTCCGAAGCGGCAACCGGGTCGGTGCGACGTGCCGCCATCGAAGGGAGCGCCAATGATCGCTGCCGCGGCGCTCGACCAATCACTCGCGACGTCGGGGTCGGCGCTCGGCACACCCAGGAACGTTGAATCGGCACCGTAGAGATTGCCTATGCGCACGGCGACGACCTCGTGAAACGCGGGGCCGTCATGCGACGGCCCGCTTGATGTCGTTGGCCAACTCCGCGATGTGATTCGCAAAGATCGAGAAGTGACCTTCACTTGGGTAGTGGTGAGCGCTCGACGTCGTGATCGTGCGCAGCAGCCACGCGGCGTGCGTCGCGGGAACCATGAGGTCTTCGTTGCCGAACCACACGGCGACGGGCACCGTGATGGCACCAGGTTCGAAACCCCAATCGCTCATGATGGCACGGTCATCGTCCAAGAAACCCCGCCATCCGTTCGCGAACGCTTGATGAAGGGAGATGACGAACAGTTCGCGCGATGTCGTCGTCGCCAGCGTCTCCCTGTCGGCGTCGGACAACAGCCCGCCCATCAGTTCCACGACGTTGTCGACGGTCGCCGCACCCAAGACCGTCCCGATCATCTCAATATGCGCTTCGTATTCGGGACCACCCTTCATGGCGAGTTCGAACTCCGCCACGTTCTCTGGGCCCATACCGTCGGTCCAGTCGAAGTCAGCGGTGGACGGAGCGACGCCCGCGATTGACCACGCCGCGACACAACGCGGCGCGTCGAGTGCGGCGCACGCCAGCGCGTGTGGCCCACCGCCGGACCATCCGATCGCGGCGTAACTGTCGATTCCGAGCGCGTCAAGCACCGTCCTCGTGTCGGGCACCGCGGCCGCGACGTCACGACCTTCTTGACGAGACGACGCGCCGTAACCGGCACGTGACATCGTGACGAGCAAGAGGCGGCCCTCCGTGGCGATACCTTCGAAGGATCGAAGGGTCGACGCCGCCCCCGGTGTGCCGTGATGAAGAATGACCGCCGGATGCGAGGGGTCACCGACGGTCGCGACCTCCAAAACCCGCCCGTCAGGGCTGTCAATCAATCGCTCTTGGTACGTCATCGACCACCGTTCCTTCGTTCAACACACCACCCTACGCTGGACGAATGAACGCGTCACGAACGATTCACGTTTCGCGCTTCATACCCGCTCCTGCGAAGAAGATCTTCGACCTCTTGGCCGATGCGCGCCAACATCCACTCTTGGACGGCTCGGGCAGTGTGCAGCGCGTGAAGGATGCGCCGGCACGGCTCTCACTCGGCTCCACCTTCTCCATGGACATGAAGATAGGACTCGGCTACGTCACGCGGAATCGAGTCGTGGTCTTCGACGAGAACCGGGCCATCGCCTGGCACCATTTCGCCCGGTTCGTGTGGCGCTACGACCTCGAGGAGGTGCAAGGCGGGACGAAGGTCACCGAATCCTTTGACTACGACCGACCGTGGGGATTCGTGATCGAGCCGTTCCACTTCCCGCAGCGAAATCGCCAAGCCATGGAGAAGACGCTGGCGCGCCTTGAGTCCGTCGTCACGGCGTAATGGGCAATCCTGCTCCGACGTTGAGGAGTTCAACCCAGGTTTGACCGGGCGTCAGCAGCGCCGGCTTGCCGTTGGCCAACGAGTACGTGATGACGTCACTCTTCGACGGCCCCCGTGACCACGTCCCCAAGGTCTCTTTCCCATCGGAGAAGAAGGCCGCTTTACCCGAGCCCTGCAGATTCGCGTAGGAGGCCTCCGTTCCGATGCCGTTGACGTAGTTCACCCACATGACGATCACGTTCTTCGGCGACTCCCTGACACCAGTACCTGTCACGTCGGCTTTGCCAAAGAGGGTGCGGTCCCATGAGGTCGTCGCGCTGTCCCACGTCCAGGTCACGCCGTAGATGCTCGGGAAGGGGACGACGAAACTCGCGACGGGCCGACCGCTGAACGACTGACCCTTGGCCAGATACGTGAACAGCTTGGGCGGTGGTACGGGCGAGCCGCCAAAGACGAAGAGCTTGGGGGCGATCGCGAAGAGATTGTGCGGCGCGTACAGCTGGGGGTCGCGAAACATGGCATCCCCGGCACTGGACTCGTCGATGAGCTTCAGTCCGGGAACCGTCGAGATACTCGCTACGGCGTAGGGAGCGCCGCCTGAGTAGGCGAAGATGCCGCCGAGGGGCCAGACGACCTGGGTGTCAGTGGGGCGCACCGATCGGACCGGACCGACCTTCAAGGGAGCATGCGAGTTAAAGATGGCGGCCAGTCGGGTGATGCCCCCGTTGACGATCTCCTCGTACACCGCGTCGGCCTGATCGATTCCCCACTGGGGAAGCGCTTCGGGTGTGTTCTCAATCTTGACGGTGAGCGCTGGTCGCCGATTCGCTTGGAGCGTTGGATCGGGCAGTCCCGACAACGGAGCGATCGGGTACGTCGGTGCGGTCGTGGTGGTCGTGCTGGTCGTCGTCGTCGTGGGACCCGACGAACCGCGGAAATGAATGTACGAGAAGATACCGACGGCGGCGAGCACGACGACGAGTGCGGTCACGTAGATTTGGGGCTTGCGCATACATCAAACTTAGTGAACGATGCCGTCCCTATTGATCAGGGTCGTCAATCAGGCGTTTGAAGATGACGGTGTGCGGAAGTTGCGTCTCGGGGCTCAGGTGTTCAGAACCGTCAACCTTGAGCCAACCCTCGCGTTCATAGAATCCGAGAGCGGTGTCACGGCCGTTCGCCCATATCTGCTGCACGTCGAGTGCGCGCAATTCATCTTCGGCCACGGCCAGGACCATCGCCCCGTACCCGCGACCTTGCACGTCGAAGTCAGTCGCCATGTAGCGCAGCTGATAGGTCCGCAGCGTCGGATTCATCGGCGGTGACGAGGGAAAGAACGAAGCACTGACGACGACTCGTGCACCGAGCAATCCGCCGAAGTGAATCGAGGTCGTTTCGTCGTCGCGCATGTCCGGGCGATACAGCGTGGCGTCGTCGTTGCGCAGCACTCGCCGGCGCAGTTCGTGCAATTGGCTTGACGTCACCCGCTCGACCCTGAGCTCGTCACTCAAGGTTCAGGACCATCGTCTCGAGGGTGAGTGTGCGGTCGCGTTCCATCAGCAGGGTCTCGCCCGTTGGCCGAAAGCCCAACCGCGTATAGAAGGCCCGAGCGCGCGCGACACTGGTCGTCACGTGCAGGTACAGCTCGTAGGCCCCCTCGCCGCGGGCCCACGAGCACACCGTCGACACCAGCCGGTCTGCGACACCGCTGCCCCGATCGGACGGCGTCACGTACATGGCGTAGAGCCAGCGCGTCCCCGGATGCGTGTCGTTGAGTCCACCCGAGGCCATGCCGATGACGACGTCGTCACGGAACGCGAGGTAGTACAGCCGGTTCGACGCGGCGTTCTTCCACTGCCCGTCGGACCAGGTGCTGTTCTCCTTCCACGTCGAGCCATAGGCGTCGGGCGTATCGGCGAGAGCTTCGAGTCGAATGGCCTTCAACGCGCGCCAGTCGTCGCGTGTACTTCGACGGATCGTGATGGTCGCCTCATCCACGATCGGACATCCGTGCCGCTACGTTGCGCTCTTGAGCCGTACCTTCGGCGAAATTGGTGCGGACGGCCTCACGGTCGACCGCCGGTCGATTCTGCGACAGCTTGGCTTTGCCGGTGATGGCCTTCACCTGCAGCTCGATGCCGACGATCGCCCTGAGCTGGGCGGCGACGTAGGTGTCCGACGAGTCGTCAACGCTCCATTGCGGTGAGCGGCTTGCTTCGAATTGATCGGTGACGAGACGCACTTGACGACCGAGCCACTGCGGGTCCTCGTGCACTCGCACCGACGCGCGCACCTCCGCGGCCACGTAGTTCCACGTGGGCACCACGCCCGGATTGTCGAGACGACTGGGATAGTTGGACGGCGAGACATACGCGCTGGCTGCAAGGAAGAGGCCCAGGACCTCGTCGCCGTCGCTCAACGAACGCCACCACCGGTTCGCCTTCGCGAGGTGGCTCACGATAGTCATCCGGTCATCACTGACGACCACCGGGACGAAGACGCTTTGCAACCCCTCAGGCGTGTTGGCGACCAGTGTGCCCGCGCCCGCTTCGCGCACGATCGACCATGCTGATTCCTCGTCAACGGCGTGTTTCGCGGGAACGTACATCTCTCCATTGTTTCACGAACGTTCAGGTCGAGCGCCGGTCCTCGAGTAGTCGATCGAGCTTCGTGAAGCCCTCCGCCCAGCCGCGTTCGCCCTGCATCGATACGAAGCGGTCGCGGTCCGCGACGACCGGGTACGTGGTCGTGAGCGTCACGAGGGTATCGTCAGCGCGACGCTCGAAGAGGATGTCAAGGTTCCAGGTGAGCGGCACCCGCTCGACCTCCGATCCGAGTGGTCGAAAGATGTCGATGAACGCCTGTGGGTGTTCGTCGAGCTGCATGACCATCGTGAGGTGCTCGGGTGCCACGATGTCGTCGACGTATCCCTTCGTGACGAAGAGAAAGCCTTCACGGTGAGCCAGGACGATGCGAAAGAGTCCACCGTCACGAAGGTCCAACGTACATTCACGAACCTCGAAGTCAGATGGCCCGTACCAAGCCTGGAGGATCGTCGCATCGGTCCACGCGCGAAAGACCTCGTCGATGGGTCCATGAAAGCGTCGGCGCAGGACTGTCGTGGGCAGTTCGACATCGGGAACGAAGAATTCGATGTCATTGCCCATGGTTCCTCCTCTCGATCGTCATGTGCCTTCAGGATTGGTGAGTTCACTAGTGCTGTCGCGACGAGGCAGTCGCGCGGAGTAGATGCTGTAGCCGTCGACGTGGCGCACGAGAAGGGTAGCGATCCCCGTGGCGACCATCATGGGGATCATAAGTGAGAAGCCGCTGTGCGTGAACTCGAGAACCAGCACGAGACCGGCGAGGGGTGCCTGCATCGAAGCGCCGATCATCGCGGCGGCGCCCACGAGCGCGAACGCCCCCACCGGTGTACCGGGCCACATGTGAATCCACACGGCGCCGAAGAAGGCGCCGAAGAGCGCACCCGTGGCGAGGAAGGGCGTGAAGACCCCGCCCGCGGCACCGCTCCCGAGCATGAGGGCCGTCACCAACGGCTTCAGGGCGAACAGCGCGAAGAGGAGACCAATTCCCCCGAATCCAAGAAACGCCTCGTGCGCCATGTCCTTGCCGTTGCCGAAGAGTTGCGGGTACCAGATACCGAGGAAGCCGAGGACCACGAACGCCAAGGGCATCATCCAGAAGATGTTCGCCCCCTTCGCGCGAAAGTGTGACGCGTAGGCAATGAGTCGTACGTACGCCACGGCCAACGCCCCGATGAGCAGTCCCGCCACGATCGACCACACCATCAGTGAGGCGCTGAAGCGGTACTGGGGAATGTCCGTGTACGTCGCCACTCGCGGCAGGTAGAGCCACGCGACCGTGGTGGCGATGAGCGACGTCGCGAGTGCCGGAAGTACTACGGGGAGCGCGAAACTACCGTAGAGCACCTCGGCGGTGAATATCGCACCGCCGAGGGGCACGTTGTACACGCACGCCAAGCCGGCGCCGCCACCGCAGGCGACGAGGAGACGCTTTTGGACCGGACTGAGGTGGAACCAGTGCGAGGCGACACTCCCCGACGCTCCGCCCATCAACTTGGGCGCCGCCTCTCGACCGATCGAGGCGCCAAGCCCGATGACGACCTCCGACACGAGTGACGTGAGCAGACTGCGACGCAGCGAGAGTTCGCCGTCGCCGTTCCAGACAGCGTCGTCGATGTCGGAATGCTCGCGATGGAGGTAGCGGCGGATGAGGTACCACGACGCCGCCCCGATCGCACTCGCGATGAGCAGAGCGACGATCCGACGGCTCGATGAGACGGCGGCCACGGCGCTCTGGTAGCTCCCGCTGCTGTAGTGGTACGCGGCGTGCTCGGCCTGGGCGAGTACCCACATCATCAGGTCGCCGAACAGGCCCGTCGCGACGCCCGTGAGCGCGACCGCCAACCAGAACTGCGGCGTGAGGGCCGCGCTGTCGTCGGTGACGTTGGGCTGTTCCATCGCCCCACGACCGGACGGGATTCGACGTTTGAGGACCGGTTGAGGATCTCGGAGCCGCTCGCTCTCTCTGCTGCGCTTACGCACCGTCAACCTCTCGAAAGCCCCTCATGAGCAATGGTAATGCTCCCCCATACTCCAGCAACTCTCTGGAAAAAGTGTTGCTTACTCGAGTGACTCAATCGTGGGATTCAGCGCGACGTCAAATGGTCGTCAGCATCCACGGCGGCGCACTCACCTCTATGCGGTCGAAGGGCGACGCGACTTTGGCGAAACGCTCGTCGCCCGTCGCCCATGCTCGCCACGCCTCCGAAATCTCGTCCTGCGTGCGAGCCACGAAGTTCCACCACATGAACAGTCGCTCTTCGAACGGCACTCCACCGAGCAGCACCGCCCGACTCGACTGCGTGCACGTCAATCGACACTCGTCGCTACCTCGTCCCAGATACGCGAGCCGTCCCGGTCGCACGGGCGTGGACGCTACGGCCACCTCGCCGCTCGCCACGATGAGTGCGTACTCGAAGGAGGGGTCGAGTCCGATGGTCGTGTCGCCTCGGCGCAACTCAAGTTCCAGGCCGACCAGCTCGGAGTCGCGTCGGGCGCTCGACGCGGCACCGGCGAACGTGCCCACCAAGACGGTGGCGATACCAGTCTCGACCTCCACCTTGGGAGGTTCGGCGAGATGCGCGAACTCCCCTGGAGCGTTGCGCGTGGCCGATGGTTGTGCCACCCAGAGCTGCAGCCCGTGCAACTCGCCCGACGTTCGCCCGGGATTCTCCTCGGAATGAGCGACGCCGTGCCCCGAGGTCATCAGGTTCAGTTGACCCGCCCGGATGAGTTGCTCAGACCCGAGGCTGTCGCGATGCAAGAACTCGCCGCTGAAGAGCCACGTCACCGTCTGTAGTCCAATATGTGGGTGCGGCGCGACGTCCACTGACAGGTCAGGTGACAGCGACAGCGGACCCATGTGATCGGCGAAACACCACGCCCCGACGCTGCGACGACCGCGTGTCGGCAGCGCGCGACGAACGGTCAAAGGTCCGACGGCGGCTTCTCGGCTCTCGGTGACGACGACGTCGTCAGCGATCACGGCTCACCCCTCGTAGGCAGCGCGAAGCTGGTCACTCTCGATCTTCGACATCGCCATCATCGCGTCGCGAACGCGACCGGACCGTTGCGGATCGGCGTCGCCCATCAACTCACCGAGCAAGGCGGGGATGATCTGCCACGAGACACCGAAACGGTCCTTCAACCATCCGCAGCGTCCGGGCTCCCCACCGTCGCACAGGGCGTTCCAGTAGTAGTCGACCTCATCTTGCGTGTCACACGAGACGAAGAGGGAGAACGCCTCATTCAACGTGAACATCGGACCACCATTCAAAATCGTGATCTCAAGGTTCTCGATTCGGATCGTGCCGATGATGAACCCGCCACCGGGCATTGACGGCTCGTTGATCGACGTGACCGACACGATCTCGGAGTTCTCGAAGACACCCTCATAGAACGCCAGGGCCTCCTCGGCGTTGTCGTCGAACCACAGGAACGGGGAGAGTCTGACCATCGACTCATGCTAATGACCAGTTTCCTTTGCCCTCAAGGAAATTTAGGTCGTGACGGTCGCCCGTCGACGCGCCCGCCCGGATTTCCGGGCCAGCCATATACTTCGATTTATGATCGCCGTTCTGTTCTGGGTACTCATTGTCGGGTTCTCGTTCGTCCTCGAACTGCACTCCAATGCCTTCATCGCTGTCTTCATCGGCTTCGGCGCCGCTATCTCGTTCGTCCTGGCATTGGCCGGTCTACCCTTCACCTTTCAAGCCGCCGCCTGGCTGAGCGTCTCGGCCGTCACGTTGGTCACGCTGCGACCGTTCGCGATGCGACGATTTCATCATCACGCCATTGAAATCGACATGTCCCAACCCACGAATACCGCGATGACCGACATGCACGGCTTCGTCGAGCTCCCCGTCGGCGATGCGACCCATCC
Organism: uncultured Acidimicrobiaceae bacterium; assembly: GCA_963804305.1. Classification (GTDB taxonomy): domain Bacteria; phylum Actinomycetota; class Acidimicrobiia; order Acidimicrobiales; family RAAP-2; genus RAAP-2. The sequence continues at coordinate 125,327 of CAWDPR010000006.1, forward strand.
CGGAAGAGTGAAGATTCAAGGAGAATCCTGGAAGGCCGTCACCGACTGGCCCGCTCAGTTACCCGACGGCACGCCCATCGTCGTGAAGAAGGCGTACGGGACGACCCTCTGGGTCGACCCGATCTAATCCTCGCCCCTGTCGCAGCGGCCCTGTGGCCGCCACGCCCTAGGAACTCGGCGTGGACGGCACGTCAGCCATGACACTCTTGATGGCCTGCGCCGCACCGAGCAGGGCCGCGCTCTCGGCGGGAATGATGAGCTTCGTGTTCGGGCTCTCGGCGAACTTGGCCAAGGTGTCGAGCTGAAGGATGGCGACCAAGGTCGGGTCGGGAGCCTGCGCCTTGATGGCGGCGTAGACCGACGCGATGGCCTGCGCGCGACCTTCGGCCTCAAGGATGAGTGCCTGTCGTCGACCCTGCGCGCGCAGGATGTCGGACTGCTGGGCGCCCTCGGCCTCTTTGATCGCGGCCTGACGTTGACCATCGGCGACATTGACCGCGGACTGCTGTTGGCCCTCTGATTCGAGGATGCGGGCACGCTTCTCCTGGTCGGCCTGCTTCTGCAGCGCCATTGCTTGCAGTATCTGTTCGGGCGGTGTGATCTCGAGGACTTCGACGCGATTGATCCGCACACCCCACTTGTCGGTCGCCTCTTCCATCTGTGTTTGCAGCATCGTGCCAATGCGCTCGCGCTGGGAGAACGCCTCATCGAGGGTGATGCTGCCAAAGACCGCGCGCACTGACGTGCGCGCCAAGTTGTCCACGCTGACGAGGTAGTCCGAGTTCGTGAACAGCGCCAGTCGCACGTCGACCACTTGACTAAAGATGGTCGCGTTTACGATCACCGCCACGTTGTCGCGGGTGATCACCTGTTGACGATCGCCCGTACGTGGCGTCTCACGGACGTCGACGATCTTCATCACCTCGATGAAGGGGATTATGAATGTCAGACCCGGGTTCTTGATGTCCTTGAATTCGCCGAATCGGGTGATGACGCCGACGAAACCCTGCTGCACGATGCGAACGGCCTTCAAGATCGCCGCTAAGACCAGGAGGACGATGATCCCCGCGATGACTGCCAACACGATTCCTACCATTTGAATCCCTTCACTGCGGCTCGCTGCGTGCGCAAATTCGCCGGTTATCCGGAGTGTACCTGAGTAATCTCAGCGACCTCCCCGCGTTGGCGGCGGTCACGTCAGATGCGCAGTCACCCTAGATATACGGGCTTCGCAGCGAACCGCTCAGCCAAACGTGAAGTCATAGGCCTGCACCCCGGGCGACAGGGTCATCGTCATCGTGCCGCTCGACGAAGCCCCGAAGTGCAGCAATCGATAGAGCTTCGGTACTCCCTGAACGTGCACCGAGGTCGGCGCCGTCCCGTCGCCAGCCGATATCGTCACCGTCCCCGTACCGCCCATGACGAGATAGACGTTCTTCGCGAGGTAGCCGAGCTCCAGCTTCGCCCCGCGCCCAGCCGTTGCTTCCTCCGCGTGCACATCCCACTCACCAGAGAACGCGAAGGTACCGAGGGTGAGCGACTTCGGGAAGCGGTACTCGACCGCGACGTTCGAGCGCGGGGCCACCGGAGAGTCCAGGTACGTCAGTCCGTAGTCGTACCCGACGTAGCTCTCGGGGTTGGTCTCCTCGGTGGGCGTGAGATTGGGCACCGTCGTCGGTGGCGGCAACTTGATACCGGGATTGGCGTCGAGGAGGAGCTTTCTGATCAGGCTCTCGGTCAACGAGTAACTGCCTTCGCCGTAGTCGACGTGACGCACGATGCCCGTTGCGTCGACGAGGTATTCGGCCGGCCAGTAGTTGTTGTGATAGGCGTGCCACGTCCCGTAGGCATCATCGATGGCCACGGGATACTTGACGCCGAGCGACTTCGCTTGCGCCTTCACGTTGCTCACCACGTGCTCGAACGCGAACTCCGGCGTGTGGACGCCCACGATCACGAGTCCGTAAGGCGCGTAGCGCTTGTACCAGGCTTCGACGTGGGGAAGGGTCCGTTGGCAGTTGATGCACGAGTAGGTCCAGAAGTCGACAATGACGACCTTGCCTCGGAGTCCAGCGATGGTGAGCGGTTCATTGTGCGGGGTGTTGAACCACGAGGTGACGTCGGTGAAGTTAGGCGCCTCACCGCAGCTCACGAGCCCCGGCGAGGCCGCTGGGCAATTGACCAGTTCGCCAGTCGCCACCTTGCCTCCCGGCAGGTCGTTCAGCGCTCTTCGGATCGATGACGTGTTCTCGAACCGGTTCTGTAAGGCATTGGTGTAGCCCGGCACGGCGGTGAGGAAGTTGAAGGCACTCGTCCCGATGCCCACGGCCATGAGGATCATGACGACGCCTCCGATGCGACGAAGTAAGGGGGCGTGCGTGCGCACCGACCGCACTCGAGCGACGAGCCGACCGCCGGCGAGCGCGATGAACAAGAGAGGGATGATCGCACCGACGGCGAAGGCGAGTGTGACGAACACCGACATCAGATTGACCGTGTGACGCGCCCCGATCGCGATCACCGCGGCGAGCACCGGTCCGGCGCACGGGGTGAACACCAAACCGAGCATCAGACCGATGACGAGGCCGCCACTCGAACTGCTGGGCTGACGTCCGGTCAACCTGGCGAAAGGACGCTCGAGCAGGTGCTCGAGTTGGGGAACCAGGAATCCGAGTCCCACGAGACCGAGGACGCCGGCACCGAACCAGAGAAGGAAGTCCTGGGGCAGATGGAGGAGCGAGAGGACCTCTGAGCCGACGAGTATCTGGACGCTGAAACTCACGGCGAGGCCCAGGACGATGGCGAGCGACCGCCGTACGTTGCCCCGTCCGCCGCTCGCGGCCTCGCGGTTCGATGCCCCGGCCACGAAGACAATGGGAAGCACCGGCACGATACACGGCGAGATTCCCGCGATCAGTCCGGCGGCCAAAGCCACGAAAATCAGTGTCACAATCGATGTCCCTGCCTGGCACCGCGTCGCGCATGCGACACGCATCTCGTTGGATGAACTCTAAATGTCGCGCCTGGTCCTGCCTCCACCACCAATAGTCTCGGGCACCCGCGTAGCGTTACAGACTCTCGATTCACACAGACCCCGCAGTCCAGCCTGAGCGCCCGGCCCATTGTCAACGAATTGACGTGGGCACTCGTACACTCGAATCATGTTGATCGACATCGTGGTCTTCGATGGCGTCGATGAACTCGACGCGCTCGGCCCACTCGAGATACTGCGCCGGGCGGGACAAGCGACTGATGGATTGAACGTCCGGCTCGTGACCCGCTCTGACAGCGGGAGCGTCCGCGGCGCGTGCGGCTTGACGTTCGACGTCGATGCCCCCTTCGTCCCCGGTGAGGCGGACGTCGTGCTCGTGGCCGGCGGCGGTTGGAACGCGCACGCAAAACAGGGGGCGTGGGCGGAGTACCAAAAGGGCGAACTCATGCCACTCCTCGAGGCCGCGGCGGCGTCGGCGAGCCTGATCGGCGGTATCTGCACCGGGACGATGTTGTGGGCGCACGCCGGAGCGATCACCGGACGTCGTGCCAGCACACACCACTCGGCCCTCGAAGAGCTCGCGGAACTCGGCGTGGAGGTCGTACCCGAACGAGTCGTCGACGACGGTGACCTCATTACCTGCGGCGGGGTCACGAGCGGACTGGATCTCGCTCTCTGGCTCGTGGCACGCGAGTTCAATGAAGTGCTCGCCCAGCAGATCGCAAAGGCGATTGAGTACAAGTGGTTCCGCCCGAATCGAAGTGAACCGGCGTAGATTCCTCGCACTACCGCCGCAAACGAAAGTCCTTCGCCGGTCCGTGCGTCGCGCGCCATTCAGTTTCTAGGACGGCGTAGACCGTTTCATCGGTCCACTCCCCCTTGACGAATTCGTTCTCCTTGAAATCCCCCTCACGTCGCATGCCGAGACGTTCGAGCACCCGAGCGGACGCACTGTTGCGAGCGTCCAGTCGACCGCTGACCCGATGCGCACCGAGCGCCGAAAAGGCCAGCTCCACCATGACGGCCGACGCTTCGGTGGCGTAGCCGCTCCCCGAGTACGCCGGGTCGAAGACGTAGCCAATCTCACAGTGCTCGTTCACTGCGCTCACCAGCGTCAGGCCAACCTCTCCAATGAGCACACCTTCGTCGCGTACCTCGACGCCGAGATTGACCCACGAACCCTCTGACGGCAAGTCGATCGAGCAACGCCGCTTGAGATGCTGTCTCGCTCCCTCCGCATCGAATGGTTCTTCGTAGAGGTAGCGAACGACGTCGGGATTCGAATAGATCGCGAAGTGACGGTCGAAGTCGTCGCCGGTGAGCGGACGAATTGAGAGCCGTTCGGTCTCCAGTGGTTCTATGAACTGCATTGTCCTCCCCCGTCGCGCCCTACGCCGACGGTAGGACGAGGTTGGCGACCTCGTCGACCACGATATTGAAGAAGCGACTCGCATGGCGGACCGACCCCTTGTAGTGACCAAAGAGCTCGAAGCTGATGCACCCGAAGATCTGCGACCACATCATGAGGGCCAGGACCTGCACGTTCTCCGGCACGCCTGGCATCGACTCGTCGACGCCAGGCTCGAGGACCGACCGCGACGTCGCGTGGGCCGCCGTCGACTTGCCCGGTGGCACCTTCTGCCAGGCATTCACCACCACTGCACAAAGGGCGAGTGCCACGCGCGCCGCCGCGGCCACGGTGTCCTGTGGCGCCTCGTACCCCGGCACCGGCGACCCGTAGAGCAGCGCGTATTCGTTGGGGTTTCGCTTCGCCCACGTTCGGATCGCGGACGCGACGGCGTGGAGTTGCTCGCGAGCGTCACGGGACTTCGAGCGACGCTGCGCACGTTCGGCGAAGTCGCCGAGGTCGTTGTACGCGTCGACGATGAGTGCGGTGAGCAGGTCGTCGCGTGTCGCGAAATACCGGTAGATCGCTGACGAGACGAGTCCCATCTCGCGCGCGACCTCTCGCAACGAGAGCGTCGGCGCCCCTTTCTCCGCGAGGAGCCGTCGCGACGTCGCTTTGATCCGTTCGATCTGGAGGAGGCGAGCCTCCGACCTGGGTATGCGGACATCGTTCACGAGATCCAGTATCGCAGTTTCTCGCGGGGCGCGTGTGATTTGGAGAGCAGTGCTCTTGCAATTGCTTCTCGGTTGTGGCACACTATTTGCGAGAGCGCTGCTCTCTAATGTGGAGGTGGCTATGGGTACCTATCTAATAGTGGGCGCGGGGGCAATCGGCGCAGAGGTCGCGGGGCAGTTGGCGAGAGATGGACACCACGTCCGTCTGCTCTCACGTCGCGGCACCGGTCCCGATGACCCGATGATCGATCGCGTGACAGGGGACGCGTCGGACGGATCGACCGTTGCATTGCACGCAAAGGGCGCCGACGCGATTTTCAACTGTGCCAATCCCCAGTACCATCGCTGGCCGACTGATTGGCCCCCGATCGCCAACGCGATCCAACACGCGGCTACGTCCACCGGCAGTGACCTCGTCACCCTCAGCAATCTGTACGCCTACGGGCAGCCCACCGCTCCGATGTCACCGCACGATCCGCTGAGCGCGACCTACGAGAAGGCCCAAGTTCGCGCCACGATGTGGCACCAAGCAAAGCAGGCGCACGACGAGGGTCGCTTCCGCGCGACCGAGGTGCGCGCCTCGGACTTCGTGGGTCCCAGAGCCCAGAGTTATCTCAATCTGCTCGTGCCGCGCATCCTCGCGGGAAAGAGTTGTCAGGTGATCGGCGACGTCGACGCGCCGCACAGTTGGAATTACACCGCGGACGTGGCGCGCACCCTCGTCACGTGCGCGCAAGACGACCGGTCCTGGGGGCGCGCGTGGCACGCCCCCGCCAATCCCGCGCGCTCAGTTCGCCAAGCGACGAGTGACATCGCGTCATTGGCTGGTGTTCAAGGAGTGAAGATGATGAAGGTGCCGACGTTCGTCTTGAGAATTGGCGGACTCTTCAACACCGAACTGCGTGAGCTGCCCACGACCCTCTATCAGTTCACCTCCCCGTTCGTGATCGACGACTCAGAGACGCGCGCGACGTTCGGCCTCGAACCCACGGCCTGGAACGACGTGCTGGCCGCGACGATCGCGTCGTTCCGGTAGTCAACCGAGATTCCCTCTGGACGGTGTCGTCGCACGACGGTAGGTTGGCTGTAGGGGCAGGAGACTGCATGTTCAACAACATTCCGAGCAATATCACAGCCATAATGCGTGACCTCGAGCGACGCGACGCGCAGGACCGTGATGACGGCACGCCCCATCTGGAGCGACTCCGCCAAATCACCCCAGACACCGGTCGATTCATCGCCCTCTGGGCCGCGTCGTCACCGCCTGGCGCCATGGTCGAGATCGGCACGAGCGCGGGTTATTCGGCCCTGTGGCTCGCCCAAGCGTGTCATTTGACCGGTCGCACCCTCACGACTTTTGAGATCCTTCCCGAGAAGGTCCGACTCGCTCGTGACACGTTCGCGAGAGCCGGCGTCACCGACGTCGTGACGCTCGTCGATTCTGACTTCCTTTCGCACGTAGACGATTTCGACGAGATCGGCTTCTGTTTCCTCGACGCGGAGAAGGACGTCTACAAGTCCTGCTACGACGCCGTCGTTCCGAAACTCGTCCCCGGTGGCATACTCGTCGCCGACAACGCCACGAGCCACTTCGACGACCTCGAACCAATGCTGGAGTTCGCACTCAATGACGAGCGAGTTGACTCGATGATCGCCTCGGTGGGAAAAGGCGAGCTCGTCTGTCGCCGCCGCAACGATGCGCTTGGCCTCACCTAGGTGACGGCCAAGGCGACCAACATCGTGCACGCCGTCACGATCACCCCGATTTGACTGAATGTCCGTGCCGAGGGCGCGGCGTCGTTCTGCCGCGCGATCCTCAGCCAAAGCAGCGATGACATCGCTCCCACGACGCAGAGATTCGGTCCCAGGTCAAGGCCGAGCAACAGTTGGTAGGGATGCGCGGGAAGCTTCGATGAGAGTAGGGCTGCGGCCGGAAGATTGTTGATCACATTCGCCGATCCGGCGCCGATAAGACCGGTCGCCCACGATCCGGCGTCGCTCATGATATGAGCGGGGTAGTGCCACACTCTCGCGAGTGACGCCACCCCAAGGGCGAGCACGAAGAGCGTCGAGAGGAGCGGAGCGTTCGCAATCTTCGCTGAGTCTGCGACACTCGCGCGCCGGAGCACGATGACCTCAAAGACCTCGGCGACCACGCCCACCACGAGCACGGGTAGTGCGGGACTGCGAAGGACCAGCATGAGCACCGTTGCAGTGAAGAACGCGACTATACCCACACCGAGTCGAAGGGGGGGCGCATCGCCGTGCTTCGTCGTCCGCTCTGTGCGAAGTTCCTTCCAATTCCACGCGGCGACGATGACCGTCGTTATGACGATTGACGTCAACCATGCCGCCAGCATCGTGTGCGTGAACGTCAGTCCGCGAACACTTCGCCCGGTGAACACCAGGATGTTGGTGAGATTCGACCCCAGCAGAAGCAGCGAAGCTGCGTTCGCCATGAAGATCGAGCCGTAGAGGAACGCTCGCTCGTCGACCCCTCGTTGTCTCGCCGCGTGCAGCAAGATCGGTGTGAGGAAGACCACGGACGTATCAAGGTTGAGCGTCGCGGTCACGACCGCGACCAGCAGCATCATCGACACGAAGAGCGCTACCCCGCCGCCCGGGAGGTTGGCGAGTCGTGCACCAAGAGACTCGAAGAGTCCGTCGAGCGCGGCGGTGTGTCCAATGAAAATGAGCCCCAGAATCAGGACAAAAGGGGCCCACGTCTGATCAAGGGCGCCGAGAAAGACACTCATACTGACCGGGATTCGCTCACGGAAAGACCTTAGGTAGATCTAGCGCGAATCGAGACGAATTAGAGATCCTTGAACATGGCCGTCGCGAGTACTTCATAGCCGAGTGAGTCGTAGAGCGATCGGGCGATCAGGTTTGGACCAAAGACGTTCAAGCCGACTCGAGTACCCCCACGTTCGCGGGTCCAGTCCTCCGCGGCCTCCATGGCCGCCCTTCCGTAGCCACGACCTCGGTGTTCCTTCGCGATCTCCACGTCGAACACGAACCACGTGTCCTCAGGACCAGAGAAAGGCTTGCCCATCCACAGCGTGCCGACCACGTCCCCGTCGGCCAGGATGTTCATCACGAACTGGCCATCCGCGGGCCGGTCATCGGGGAACAGTTGTTCGCGCTGCGACTGCGAACCCTTGCGGGCGGAGTCTGGATCCTCGCCGGCCTTGATCCGCTCGCTCACGTAGTGTTCCCACATCTGAGGTAGCCATTCGACGAGCTCTTCAGGTGTTTTGCTGTCCAATTTGACCATTGGAAAACCTTAGTGTGACGACCCCGTCGCGCTCGGGTTCATGGCGTTTCCTGCTAGATGGCGCGCGCTAAGCGAGTGTTAGTCTCAGCCTCGACCAAGGGGACTCATGGCGACATCAAACGACGATCTCTGCAACATGTCGGCCCTCGAACTGGCGGACCTGCTCAACGCGGGCGAGACCACCTCAGTGAAGATCGTGGCGGCCCTTCAAGAGCGGATCGCGCTGGTCGATGCGCCGGAGTCTGCCATCGCGCTTCGTAGCGTCCTCGCCCTCGCACCCGATGCTCTCGAGGAAGCCCGGCGCCGCGACGACGAACGTCGGGCCGGTGAGGTTCGTGGCCGCCTCCACGGCGTCCCGATCCTCATCAAGGACAACGTGGAGGTCGTCGGCTTGCCCAGTACAGCCGGGTCGACGGCGCTCGTCGGTCGTGCGGTCGAGGTTGACGCGCCGCTCGTGACACGGCTGCGCAACGCGGGGCTCATCGTTCTCGGTTCAACCAATCTGTCGCAGTGGGCGAACATGCGCTCCCCCTTCTCGACGAGCGGCTGGTCGGCGGTAGGCGGCTTGACCGTGAATCCGTACCGGCTCGACCGATGCGCGGGCGGTTCGTCGTCTGGTTCGGGCGCCGCCCTGGCCGCGCGTCTCGCGCCCCTCGCGGTGGGAACCGAAACCGACGGCTCCATCACCTGCCCCGCCTCGCTCAACGGAGTGGCGGGCATCAAGCCCGCGGTCGGCACCGTGCCGAGCCAGGGTGTCATTCCCATCTCCGCGAGTCAGGACAGCCCCGGACCAATGGCGCGGACGATTCGTGACGTGGCCGCCCTGTACGAGGTGCTTGCGGAGCGGACCGACGTCGTGTCGACCGTGGAAGCGGGAACAGGTGACGTGCGGGTGGCGGTCGCCACCAATCTCATGACCGGGCATCGCGCGACGGACGAGGTCTTTCGCCAGGCCGTCGAGCGTGCGCGCGCTGACGCGATGAATCTCTTCGACGTCGCGGTGGCGCAAAAGGACGCTGAGGTCGACGCCGATGAGCTGACGGTGGAGCTCTGCGAAATGTTCGACGATCTCACCCGCAACTTGTCACGGCGCGCTGGCGTCGGTCCTTCCTCGTTGGAAGAGGTCATCACCTTCGAGAACGAACACGCCGACGTGGAGTTGACGTACTTCGGACACGAATACTTCGATCAGTCACTGGCGACCGGGGGCCGCGCGAACGAAAACTACGCCCCCGCCCGAGCGAGGAATCTCAAGTGGGCGATCGAAGTGTGCTTGAGTCCGGCCCTCGCCGACGCTGACTGTCTTATCGCGCCTTCGTACAGTCCCGCGTGGAAGAACGACCTCGTATTGGGAGGGAGCGGCGGGGCGCGTTGGTCCGACCTGACCCAGGCCGCCGCCATAGCGGGATGGCCAATCGCGACAGTCCCGATGGGCCTCATCGATGGCCTGCCGGTCGGACTCTCAATCGTCGGTCGACCCGGCGACGAGCCGACCATACTCGCCGCCGCGGCGCACTTCGAACGTGCGTTGGGACTGGTTGCCAGCGGCGCGCTCACGCCGCACTTCATCGCACCTCAGCGGGGCTGAGTACCCGTCACAGCGCTTTGCTACGTTGACGCCATGACTGTTCAACTTCACGGATTACGAAGTCTTATCTACCCATCGTCCGACGTGACGACTGCCAAGGAGTGGTGGGCAACGTTTCTCGGCTTTGGCCCCTACTTCGACGAACCCTTCTACGTGGGTTTCAACGTCGGCGGGTACGAACTCGGCATCGTCGCCACTGAGGGCGACGAGACGAGTCCAACCACCTACTGGGCCGTCGACGACGTCGCCGCCGCCGTGGCCGAAGCCCTGTCACACGGCGCGACCGTGCGCGAGGAACCGAGTGACGTCGGCGAAGGCATCATCGTTGCCTCGGTGACGAACCCGCTCGGTCAAGTCGTCGGCCTCATCTTCAATCCCCACTTCGTCGCCAGCTAGTGCTCTCGTGTCGTCAGCGACGACACGTCACGTCGGGGTGTGCGCCAAGACCTCGCCGTGAACCAGGACGAACTCCCCATGGGGATCATTGGCTATTGCGAGAAACGCCGCGCTGATCGCTTCGAGCTCTACTGACGTCGTGAGTCCAAATTCAATCCCCTGTCGAGCAAACTCGCTCTTGAGGACGCGTTCAGCCCAGAGGCCTCCCCACCACGCTCTCTCTTCGTCGGTACGAAAGACCCACGTCGACCTTGACGCCGTCAATTCCTCGAATCCGGCGTCACGAACCCAGTCCACGAGATACCGGCCGGCGTCAGCTTGGGCGCCGTTGCGTTTCGTGATGTCGTGGTACAACTCGAGCCACCGCTCAAGCCCCGAAGAACGTGGCGACCACGTGAAGTTCCCGTAGTCGGCGTCACGAACGGCGATTAGGCCGCCCGGGACGAGTACGCGACGCATCTCACGAAGCGCCCGTACGGGATCACTCAGGTGTTGGAGCACCTGATGGGCGTAGACCACGTCGAATGAGGAATCGTCGAATGACAGTTGATAGACATCGTCGACCTGGAACGCCAGGTCTACCCCGTCAATCCCTTCGGCGCTTTGACGGGCCACTTCGATCACTTCGGGGGCCAGATCGATACCGGTCACCCTGCCCGGAGCGACGAGTCGAGCCAAGTCGGCGCTAATCGTTCCCGGACCACAGCCCACGTCGAGCACCGACTGGCCTTGGAGCAGGTGCGGCAATAGGAAGCCCGCCGAGTTCTCCGCCGTGCGCCACGTGTGGCTACGCAGGACCGACTCGTGATGACCGTGGGAGTAGCGATCGGAGGGCGTGGGCACTTCTCCAAGTTACCGAGTCCCTCGTGACGTTACGATGCGACGATGAGCGATGAACCACACGTCGTGTGCATCTTCCGTTCGACTCGATCGAACGCCTCGTCGGCGGAGTACGACGATTGGTCGAAGCGCATGGACCAGTTGGTCGCGACGATGCCTGGCTACCTCGGGCACGCCAGTTTCCGCGACGAGTCAACCGGCCAAGGCGTCACCATCTCGTACTTCGAGAACATGGCATCACTGGTCAAGTGGCGCGAACATCCCATCCATCAAGAGGCTCAGGCTCTAGGTCGAACGAACTTCTACGACGACTACGAGATCGAGGTGGCGGAGGTGATCCGTCACTACGAGTGGCGAGCCACATCCTGAGCGACCGGCGGACGCTTTTGAAACCTCGCGCACGTGTGTCAATATGAGACCCGTGACGCAATCGCCATCCAACGAAGTGCCTTCTTGCGCTCAGTGCGGGTTCTCATGGGACCCGATGATTCGAAGCGAGGTGAACGAACGAACAAAGGCAGCCGTCTCGTCCTTCATCGAGGTCATGAAGGAGGCTGGTGCGAAGGTCGCGGTCCGCCCCCGTCCCGATCGATGGTCGATCCTGGAATACGGGGGCCACGTGCGCGACGTCTTGCTCAGCATCCGAGAACGGGTGATCGTCGCGTCCATCATCGACGTGCCCACCGGAACACCGATCTACCGCGACGAGCGGATCGAGCTGGGCTTCTATGCCGAAGACACTGCCAAGGAAGTTCTGAACGAACTCGAAACGGCGGTCGTGCTCTTCAATAAGACGGTGACCACACTTCCGGCTGACTTCGATACTCGCGAACTCGTCTACAGTTCGCGCACGCCACTGGCGGTGACGATCTCTTCCACCTTTTCCAACGCGGCACACGAATGCGAACATCACCTCGGGGACGCCTCGGACAATTTGGCGATGTTCAACGCCGACAATGACTCCGTGTGATCGCAACGACTTCGGTGGCTGGACATTGAGATGAGGTCGATCACCGTCGCCGCCGTGCAACTTTCTTCGGGTGTGGACCGCGCACAGAACGTGGAGAGCGCCATTGCACTGGTCAACGAAGCCGCCGACCGAGGGGCGTCGTACATCCAGATCCCTGAATACTTCAACTATCTCGGACCTTCACGTGGTTTCGCCGAGGTCGCCGAAGCGGTTCCGGGACCGACGACGGCACGAATGGCGGATGTCGCGGCGGCGAGGGCGGTGACGCTTCATCTCGGCAGTCTCTTGGAGACGTCCGAATCGGGCAAGTTCTACAACACGAGCGTCGTGATCGACACGACCGGTCATCTCGTCGCGACGTATCGAAAGATCCATCTGTTCGACGTGGACGTGCCCGGAGCGCGTGCCCCGCACGAGTCCGACTTCATCGAATCCGGTCACGAACTCGTCGTCGTGAAGGTGTCGGGCTTCGAACTCGGACTCTCCATCTGCTTCGACGTCCGCTTCCCCGAGCTCTATCGCGAGCTCGCGCTCAGCGGTGCCGAGGTCCTGGCCGTACCGGCCGCCTTCAACGCGGTCACGGGACGCGCCCACTGGGAGATCCTCGTCCGTTCGCGCGCGATCGAGAATCACGCGTTCGTCGTCGCCGCCGCACAAGTGGGTACGACCGACGAAGGAATCGCCACCTTCGGCCACTCATTGATCGTCGACCCGTGGGGCGAGATACTTGCCGAATCGACAAGCGATGGTCCAGACGTGATCACGGCCACGCTCGATATTGAGCACGTGGCGCAACGACGCCAGCAAATCTCGGTGTTGGACTTTCGACGGCCGGACCTTTACCGCGGAGACGTACACGTCATCGAAGGTTGAGTCTTCGTTTTCGTCGCGCTGTCGTAGATTCACTCTTGTGAACTGGCCGCCACCGGAAGTTGCGATGGACATCGAACTCGTCCGAGAGCTTCTTCGACGTCAGCATCCTGACTTCGCCGACTACGAGATCCGTGAGTCAACTGCCGGGTTCGACAACACGATTTGGCGGCTGGGCGACGACTTTGTCGTACGACTCCCTCGGCGAGCCGTCGGGGCCGTGTTGATGGAACACGAGCTGCGCTGGCTCCCTGAACTCGCGCCATTGCTGCCGCTTCAAATTCCCGCACCCGTCCGTGTAGGTGTGCCCGGTCCGCGCTTCGCGTGGCCGTGGTCCATTTCGAAGTGGATCGATGGGACGCCAGGCAATCTCGTGAACGACGACACACTTAGATGTGCCTCGGTGCCATTGGCGAACTTCTTGCGGGCCCTGCACGTCGAAGCGCCAGCTGCGGCCCCATTCAACGAGTTTCGCAGCGCGCCACTCAGTCGATTCAGCACTGCGCTGCAAGGGCGTCTCGACGCAGTGGGCGACCTTGTGGACCGCGAGGCCATCCGTGAACTCTGGAGCAACGCATTGGTCGCACCGGCGTGGCCCACGTCGAAGGTCTGGATTCACGGCGACCTTCATCCCGCCAACGCCATCTTTAAGGACAACACGCTCATGGGCGTGATTGACTTTGGCGACCTCTGCGCGGGCGATCCCGCGACTGACCTCGCAGGCGCATTGATGTCACTGCCTTACGAGTCCCTTGGCGAGTTCTTCGACGCGTACGGCGGAGTCGACGTCGCGACCAAGCAACGCATGCTGGGTTGGGCGGTCCACTTCGGACTCATGTTCACACTCTTGGGCATGAACGACGAACCGTCCTATGGGCCTATTGGTCACCGCGCCATAGAGAACGCAGTGAGGGTGTCGCGCGCATTTTCGACGTAGCGCAGGCTCACCATTCGCGACCTGACGACTTCAGGAATGCCTCAACTGCTTGTGTGGTGCGCAACATCACGACTCGAGCGTGATGTGCCTGCGATCGAGCCTCGCCGGGCACCTGCTCGTGATACTTCGAATGAGTCGTCCACGACCACAACATGATGTTCTTCGACGGGTTAAGAGAGACAATGTTTCGAAACGATTCGCGATTCCCGTTCCACATCTCCTCTCGACGGATCACTCGTCGAAGCGTCCTCTTCACGATGCGCGACATGACCGTGGACCGTGGGAGGTCAATGAAGGCGACCAGGTCTGCCCTCGCCCACACGATGTCGCGCACGTTGCTGTAGTTGCCGTCGATGACCCACTGGGGTCGGGCCGTGAACTCGTCCACCGCGGATCGGAACTCGTCGAGTTCGATGGGCGTCCAGTCACGCTGGTGGAAGATCCCGTCGAGTTCTAGATGAGGGAATCCCAACTGAGCGGCGAGGGCCGCGGCGAGCGTGGTCTTGCCGCTTCCCGACGGGCCTTGGATGACGATGCGATCCATTGGGGACAACGGCCCGAACGAGTGTTGCGACACCGACGCAGCCTACAAATGTCGATGACTACGATGCGATGACGTTTCCGGTCCGCGGCGCGGTTAGTCGTAGTCCGAGTTCTCAAGCCAAAAGTGGGCTAACGCCGCGTCACCGATGACGTTGAGCGGCGCAACCTCGATCGGTCGGCGTCGCACGACGACGAGCAAAAGGTCCAGCGACGGTCCTTCCACGACGACGTCGAAGTCCCCTGGGGAGGGCACCAAGTCGAATCCTCCGTCGCGAAGTTTGATGGCCCAGCTGACGTCAGAGTCCACCGCGTGCAAGAGCAATCTCTCTCCGCGCCCACAAAGCGACGTCGTCGCTGACGAGTTCGTCACCTTTTGGAGGTTGTGGAGGAACTCGTCGATCGCGTCGCTCGCCAAGACGGCGTCCGCAGCCGGGTCGATGTGCCCGGCCAGCTCCACGTCCATCCGGTGAACCAATGTCTCGTGGACCTGGCGACGCGACCAGAATCGGACGTGCTGGTCAGCGCCCCACGCCCACATCTCGTCGTTGGGATCCGCGTCGCGTAGCGTCGCCACCAACGCGTGTCCACCTTGGCGGAGCCACTCGGGCGACACGGAAACCTCATCGAGTGACGGGGTGACTCGTGGAATTCGCGAGGCGGAGCGAGTTCGAACCAACTCTTCGGCCCAACGATGGATGGTGCCGAGATGCAAGGCCGTGTCATCGACCGTCCAACCTGGACATGTCGCGACATCGGTGTCGCCGCTCATGAGCGCCATCACATCCGCGAACCGGTCAACCTCGGCAACGAGTGCGTCACAGTATTGAGCGTGATCCATATCTCCCCTTCGCAACCATGGCCCGAAATCTAGCCAACGCGCGACACGACGGACCGCTCGACCTAGTGCTTGGACCGCGCGATGACACGCCGGACGTTGGGCTCGCTCGCCGCGGCGAGCCAGCCTCCCGTGTACTCATCGTCATCAGAGACGTCCACTGCCGCGAACGACGGCTTTGCGATCAGTGGCGCGTCATCATCGAGCTCCACCTCCGCCAAGACCAGTCCCGCGTGTCGACCTTTGAACTCGTCAATGGCGTAGGTGACGCCCGCCGCTGACAACGTCCAGCGACTCTTCGCGACGATGGACGCGGGGGTGACCGAGAGCTGATCGAACTCACTCGTGCTGAGGTAGATGTTGGTGATCTTCACCACACGCGGATCGCCCTCGTGGACGCGCACCTTCTGACACAGCTTGTAGACCGCCCGGTCGCCCTCTTCGATCATGCGTAGTCGCAACGTCGTCCCGATCCAGTAGTGGTCAACGATCATCCGCTCATTGGTGACTGCGTGCGGCACTGACGACAGAAGCCACCGTTGTTCGCGCTCTATCTTCGCGTAACGACCCTCTCCCGGCCGGCGACTCATCATGTGCTGGAGTCTAAGTTCGCGGTGTGTCGGCGCACGCCATCGGATCGTGCGTTCAACAAATTGTCAAGTCGACAGCGATACGATCACGATGATGCGTCACGCGACTGAGATGACTTTGGCGAAATATCCAACATTGCTGGCGTCCTTGCGCTGCGTGGAAGGGATAATTGAGAAGCGGCCGGGCGTCTTCTATTGGCAGTCGAAAGCGTTTCTCCACTTCCACGAGGATCCCGGTGGACTCTACGCGGACCTTCGTTGCAACGCTGACGAAGGCTTCGTGCGAGTGCGAGTGCACACAAAAGGCGAACAGTCAACCTTCGTGAGGAAGGTCAAAATGCTCACCTCACGCGAGCACAAGTGAAAATTTCGGAATCCGGAGATTCAGGGAAATCGGAATTGAATCGTTCGTCGTAGTTCTTGAACTGAAGTCACTTCGGACCGTCCGTCACCGGTTGACGCAAGACGATGCCATTGCCGTCGGGGTCGTCAAAGGACACGAATCGGCCCCACGGCTGTGCATCGATCTCCGCATCAATCGTGAATCCCTTGGCGACCATCTCTTCGAGGGTCCCCTCCAGATCGTCGGTCTCGAGGACGAGTCCCTTCAATGATCCCGCGGGCATCGACGGGAACCACGTTACGAGTGTCAGCGACGCCTCCGAACCGCGGGGCTGCAGTTGCACCCACCGCGAGTTCTCGTCCATTCGCATGTCCTGGATGACCTCAAGACCAAGCACGTTGGAATAGAACTCCTTCGACCTGTCCTGATCACTCACCGGAACGGACACCACCTGAATCTTCGTAATCGTCATGGCCGTAGCCAATCACATCGACCTATCGGTGTCAACCGACGAAGGACGATGCGCCTCGCTACGACGGCCGATCGCACCTACTCGCGTTCGAGTGCGAATGACGAACGCGCGGCGTCGCCAATGTGCGACGCCATGTGCTTGATGAAACCAACAGCGGCCTTGGACTCGTCCAGCGCTGTTCGTCCGTGGACGATCGACCACGCGTGCATTGTCAGGGGACGCGCACTGACGGCACCGTCAAGCCGTGCGAGTTCCTCGTCTGAAAGTGACGAATGTCGAACGTAACGAGAGATCACCTTTTCGACGAGGCGAATGTCGCGCGCACCCGCGGCGAAGAGCGTCATGCCGAGAGACCAAAGGCGCGGTCCCCGTCCGGCGTTGGTCCAGTCAACGATGACGAGTGACTGATCCTCCACTTCTACGGCGTTCACTGGCACCATGTCGGGATGCACGAAGCAGTGAGGGAGGTCGTCACACGCGTCGATGGCGTCGACGTGCGCGCGTAGCGCTTTGAATTCCTTGCGATCGGTGCTCGCCACGCTTTGTCCGAAGGTGCCCAATTGCGCCTGCACTGCGACAATCTCGTCCTTGGGCGTGCCCGACGAGACTAGGTGGTGCCATCCACCTCCAGGGGCGAGGTCGATCCCGTCGCGCGCATGCAGTCGACCGAGCAGCGAGCCGATATACGCGAACGTGCGACCGTTCCCCCTTGGCCTCACCCCGGGGATGAAGGTCGTGACCAGTACGCCTTGCCCTTCAAACTGGGTGACGGGTTCGCCAGGGACGAGCCGCTCTGAGGGGAAACCTCCGCGCTCGAGTCGTGCGAGCGTGTCCGCGTCGCGGTGCACGTCAGCCAGGGGTCTGGTGTCAGGGAATACTCGGGCCACCCAACTCGGACCGTCATGACGATCGATACGCAACACACCCAAGTCCAATTCGGTGACCCCCGACACGTCAATGCCGTAGGAGTCGTTGAGGTGTGATGGCAGTTGCGGCAGGTTCCGCAGTACGAATGGTGGCGTGGAGTTCGGCATCGAACCTCCTCTGTTCACTCGAAAACTTGAGACTACTCAGTCCGTGTGGATCCGTGTCACGAACATCTCAAGGAGATGGCGGTCCGAGCAAGTCCCACTTGTTCCCGTACAGATCCTTGAAGACCGCGACATTGCCATAGGGTTCAACGCGGGGCTCGGTGAGGAACTCCACGCCGTAGCTCGACATTCTCGCGAAGGCCACATCGAAGTCGTCGACGCGTAGGAACAATCCGACCCGGCCAGCGAATTGGCGACCGACCAAGGCTTCTTGTTCCTCGCCACGCGCTTGCGCCAGAAGTATTCCGAACGAGGAACCCGGTGACTTCACCACCACCCATCGCTTGGGCTGTCCATCACCGTCGAGGGACGGCGAATCCTCCGCCACGAAGAATCCGAGGACTTCGACGAAGTAACTGATCGCTTCGTCGTAGTCGCGCACGATGACTGACACCAGTTCAAGACCCATCGAAACACACTAGGTGGGCGACTCGAGCAACGTCGTAGACGTCGCCACACTCGATCGCGCCAACCTCAACACGTGAGGCTCACCGTCAACCCGTGGCGAAACCAGCAACGTCGCGCGCCGCGTCCGCCGAGATGTCGGGACACAGGATGGGAAGGATCTCCGTCCCGTGCATCGTTCCCATCGACTGGCGGCAACGTGCGGCGACGCCATTGGCAATGAGTAGGCGATAGAAGGCGATCCCCTCGTCGCGAAGGGGATCGCACTCGTTGACATTGATGACCACGCGAGGTAGACCCCTCACGTCGTCTGCCGTGGCAAATCCGGGCCAGGCCAGTGGATCGCGGGCGTCGAACGCCTCGACCCCGTACATGAACTTGCCTCGATTGCTGTGGAGATTCAAGAAGATCCCGTTGTTTTGCGTCGACGAGGGAAGGTCGGCTTGCGGCCACTCGCCCGCGATATACGGACAGAGGGCGTAGAGGCCGGTGACCAGTCCTATGTCACCTTCGCGCAGCAACTTCATTCCGAGGGCGAGGGTGAGGTTCCCTCCTCCACTTTCGCCGGCGATGATCACACGCGACGAATCGACGCCCAGTTCACTCGCGTTCGCGACGACCCATTGCAGTCCCGACGCGCAGTCATTGAGACCGGCGGGGTAGATAGCGACCTCTGGAACCGAGGACGGCATGAGCGAGTTGCGAAAATCGACCATCGCCACCGCGACGCCGTGATGGGCGATCATCTTGCCCCACGCCCGGTAGTTCCCGTAGTAGCACGACATGGTGGCCATCCCGCCGCCGTGGATGTAATACACGCACGCAACGACGTCGTCGTTGTCGGGCCGGATGTACTGGATATTGATGACGTTCCCGTCAGGCGACGAAGTGACCGTGTGGGTGCCGATCCGAAGACCTTTCGAGGGCGCGATGTTCTCGTCATCGGCCATCTCCAGGAACTCCTTGAGCAGAGCCTGCCCCGCCACGGCCTCTTCACTGGACGCCTCGACGAGCATCTCCTCGCGGCTCGAGACGTCAGTGGGCAGGTCGGCGGGCGGCAGCGTGGCCAACAAGGCCTTCACGCGCGGATCGATCCTCGGGTCACCCTCTATGTCGTACGCCATATCAGCGCCTTTCGCTCTCTCGATTTGGCTTGAACGTAACACAACGCTTCGACGACCGGCGCGGCCGGTCAGTTCAAGGTTCGCCCTCGAAGCGGCGTGTGCCCGTTCGAATCGCTACCATCCGTCGAGTCGTCGCGCGAAGACGGTGACATCCGATCGTTCGTAGCCGACACGTTGATAGAAGTCGCTCGCATCCACATTCCCGCTACGCACCATGAGTTGAATCTTGGGGATGTCGTGTTGGCGCACCCACTCTTCAGCGGCACTCATCATCGATCGACCGAGGCCGTTTCCTCGACTCGTCGCCGCCACGGCGAGGTAATAGACCCAGCCTCGATGGCCGTCATGGCCGACCATCGCGGTTGCGACCAGTTCATGATCGTCAAATCCACCCAGGACGGCGGACGCAACTCCCCCTATTGCCCGATCGAAATCGTCTTCGGGTGAGTTCCACGGTCGAGTCAACTCCGCTTCTCGCCACAGCGCGATGACCGCGTGTCGCGATTCGCCATCTACCTCTCGAATGTCCATTGGACATTGTTATCCAGTTCGCCACCGAGTCAGGGTGCGGTTTCTACGCTTGGAAATTCGTGAACTGCCAGGGGTCGTCATGATCGATCATGCGGCCCGACCACTGATCGAACCAGTCGGCCCTCGATGACACTGGATCCCAGTCCAGCGGACCCGACCACGTCGTGCCCACGTAGGGCATCGCTACGCGCAGGACGTCACGCCAGGGCAGCTCGTCGGGTACGCGCACGCCTTCATTCGGTGCGCGTAGCAACCAGTCAACGGCCCCGAGTATCGACGCCGCGACTTGCACCGTCGTTGCATTCTGACCCGGCGCCACGGCGCGGGCCTCCTCGATCGAGGTCAACATACCGGTCCACCACGATTTGTAGGGATGGCCCATGAGCAGCACACCAAGTTCATCGCGACCGGCGATGATCTCGTCGTTCATAATTCGCTGGTTGTCGGGGTACACGTATTGGTTGCCCTCGAGTTCGACGAAACTGGCCCACGCCGCATCGCTCGGGCAGTAGGCGTAGTGGACCGTTGGACGGTAGAGGGCGACGTCATCGTCCCACACGGTGAGGTGGTCGCTGATGGTGAACGCCTCGCCATGACGGATGACCATGCCGACGATCTGGCTTGACGGCACGCGCGAACGGACGAGGGTCTTGTGCGCCATTTGGGCGAGACAGATCTGATTGAGGGGTCCCTCTCCTTCATGCACGAGTCCCAATGCGGGTAGGGACTTCTCATGGGTCCCCCATCCCATCTCCGCGGGGGCGACGCCCTCTTCGTAGAAGCCATCGACGCTCCACGTGTTGACGAATTCGCCGGGCACCTTCGGGTGGTCACTCACCTGCGTGTCACGTTCGGCGATGTGAATCACCTTGACATCGAGCAGCCGCGCGAGATCGTTGTAGGACTCATTGGCGAGCGACTGTTCGATCGCGGGCGCGCGCTCGGGCGCCAGACCGTCTCGCAACGTGGCGCCGGCGATCTCGACCAGAGCCTGCTTGGTGAAATGACTCACGAGACCGGGATTGGCCCCGTGTTCCACGACCGCCGACGGGCCGTCATTGCGGCCCCATCGAGCGAGTTGTCGCCGCAGCGCCATGTGACGGGTGTAGAGCGTGCGTTCCTGAGGGGACTTCATCGCCGGGTCGGCGTAGGGCTCCCAGACCTCCACCGAGGTGTTCAGGTAGCGGACGTTGTGGTCCCGGCACCATTCGAGAAGGTCGTCGAGACCGATGTTCCATGCCAGGTCGAGGAGGAGATCGCCCTCACCCAATTGGGCGCTGAGGGTCTCGTTGAGATTCGATGCAGTGATCTCATGTTGCTGGTACCGGACACCCTTGCCGATCGACGAGGCGATCTTCGCTCGGTTGTCGCGGCTCTCGATCACCGTGATCGACGTTGGATCGAGCTCGAAGTGTTCAAGCATGAGCGGGAGCATGCACTGCACCACTGAACCGCATCCCAAAATGACGATTCTTCGAGGTACCTTGAGATCAACCAATGCGGATCCTTTCGTTTCTAGCGTTTCGACAAGCGCGAAACGTGCAGTTGGTCATCCTAATGAGGTTGAACCACGCAGAGATCAACGAAGTGCACCACCGCTCTTCATCGCAACCGATCAATAGGCACGTGCACCTCAGTCCGTGCTGAAAGGAAAGATGCCTCCTACCCAGAGACGCCGAAGTAGTAGCTGAGTGGTCGAGGAGGCTCGGTTCCCGACTTCCCGGAAAGGATCGGAAGCGCGGCGAAACCTCCGCACCAGAAAAAGCCGTTGTCGCGAAGCGCATGGACGACGATCGCGGCCGACGACCCCGGCAGCCACGCCAACATCTCGTGGGAGATGATGCAGCGCCCCGGGGGGTTTCCCACGGGCTCATCGGTGCCATCAAGCCAAAACGACGCTACGCCCTCACCCGGGCGAAGCGTCACCGTGGGTATCGGGCGCCCGTTACTGATACCACCGACGTGATTGCCACCTCGTCCGTACAAGTGCGTCTCGCGGACCGTCAAGTTATGGGGATCTTTGTAGGGCGTTCCCTCCCCATAGACACCAATGAACGTTGCCCGAACGTATCCGCGCACGGTGCACGAAGCGTGGCCCACGTCTTTGATCCAGAAGAGGTCGTTGACGTGTCCAGCGCCCACCAAGGTGTTGTAGTCGGTAACACTCACCGAGGCCGACGAGCATCGTGGCAACGATGCCGACGTCGCCGCCGGGGCTCCCAACGACATCGAACACCACGCGACAAGTGCGATGATCGCCGCCGCGAAACGCGAGATCGTTCGCATGACCTCAGTCTGTCACCACGCTGAGCCGGTGGTTAGTGCGCGCTAGGGCACTAACGGATTCAACGGTTCGGGTCTCCGCCGCGATACATGTGGCCGTAGAATGCTCGAGAAAACGGCGTCAAGACGGCGACGCCGCCGCCGATGGAGGTCGCATGGAGTTGTTGCATGGGCGAGCCCGTCTTGTGCTTTCGGGTGTCGCGTTAACACTTGCCGCGCCGCTCGTCGTCGCGCTCCCGGCCATTCACGCCAGTGCGGCGTCATCGTTGTGCCAGAAGGTGACGGCCGCTGAAGTGTCGAGCTATCTCGGCGTCAAGGCGACCAAAGTCTCATCAGATGTGAACGGCAACGTGACCGTCTGCTGGTACCGCGTAGGAACGAATGCGCAAGCCGCCTACGTTCGAGTCCAGACGGGCGACAGCAAGTCTGGTTTCAACGCCGATCGTAAGGCTGCGGGGACTCAGAGTGAGAATCCCAAGGCCGATCTGAACTTCGGGGTACTCCCGGCTTTCTCCACGTCACTCGGCTCGCCGTCGTACGGCTACACGTACTCCGTGACCGTCTTGAAGAAGTCAACCGAACTCGCGGTCGGTGGCACAACCGCCAAACTCTCGAACGTCGAACATCTCACCAAGAAGATCCTGTCGCTGATTTGAAGGTTTCGCCAGCAACTGGCTGACGGCGCGGCATCGAGCCCGAATTGACAACCTTCGATTGCCCTGCGCAAGTGCACACTGGACGTCATATTCTTACGCGATGGTTGATATCTATGACTTCATCGTGGTGGGTGGCGGTTCAGCGGGAGCGGTGATCGCAGCTCGGTTATCCGAGGACCCAGATTGCCGGGTCGCTCTCGTCGAGGCGGGCGAGACTCCGCCTCCACACGAACTCATGCCGCTCGCTTGTGCGGCCTTGCAGCTCGATCCAAGCACTGACTGGATGTACACCGCCGACGCCGGCAACGCGGGACTCGGACTCGATGAAGGCCGCATGATGGTGCCGCGAGGCAAGATGCTCGGCGGCTCTTCCGGTATCAACTACATGGCGTACGTCCGTGGTCACCCGGGCGACTTTGACGCGTGGGCCGCCGACGGTGCGTCGGGCTGGGGCTACGACGATGTCTTGTCCTACTTCAAGAAGAGTGAGGGACTCGCGCCCAGTGGCGACGTCGTCATCGACGGCGATGCCCACAACACCAAAGGTCCGCTCGGTGTCTCCGTGCGGTCGCCAATCATTGCGGGTGCACAGGCCTTCGTCGAGGCCGCAGCCGCCACCGGCTTCATCATCGGCGACTACAACGGTCGAGACCGCATGAATCCAGACGGCGTGGTCTCATTGATGCAAACGAGCACCAAGGACGGCAAGCGGTCGAGCACGTACCACGCGTTTCTCGAAGGTTCCGCGGAGCAACGTCCCAATCTTTCAATCATCACCGGTGCCCAGGTCACCAGAGTCGTGCTTGATGGTGACGACGAAGCCCTCGCGGCGCGCGGCATCGAGTTCGTATCCGCTGACGGGGCGACGTCCGTCATTGAAGCCCGCAAGGAGGTCGTCCTCAGCGCGGGCGCGGTGGGTTCGCCGCAGATCTTGATGCTTTCGGGCATTGGCCCAACGAGCGAACTTGAGTCGGTGGGCGTGACGCCCCGACTCGATCTGCCAGTCGGCAAACACCTGAAGGACCATCTTGAAGTCGGCTTCACATTCAACGCACCCGGGGCGGGCGTATCAAACCTCAACGCGGGCATCGCCTTGGGCCCCGACGCACTTCGAGAACCGAACGGACCACTTCCCGCCGATCCCAGTGACGACGAAGGAATGGATCCCGCTCTTCAAGCCCTCAAGGCTGAGAGCGAGCGCCAGCTCGTGGAGTGGTTCACGACGGGGCGTGGCCTCGCGTCATCCTCCATGTACGACGCAAGCGCGTGGTACTCCACCGGCCTCGGGGATCCCCATACGCACGACGCCCAGATTGCTATCCTCGTCGGCGGCGCCAACATGGATCTCATTCGAAAGAACCTGCGCGTCGATCCACACGTGTTGATGCTCGATCCCGAAACACAATTGGGGCCATTCGAGGAAAACATTTCAGTGCTCGCGAATCCAGTGCAGCCGCACAGCGAAGGAGAGATCGTCCTCGTGAGTAGTGACCCCCTCGTACACCCCGAGATCCGTATGAACTACTTCGACGACCCTCACGACATGAAAGTAATGATCTCGGTGATTCGAAAGGCACTCGAGATTGCGGCGAATTGGCCATCGAGTCTTGAGCTTGGACCTCTGAACTTTCCTCCCTTCCTGGCCGAGAAGCACCAGTACACGGAAGGTTCGGTGCCGAGTGACGCCTTGCTCGAGGACTACGCCCGGCACTACTCGTTCACCGTCTATCACTTGACGTCGACGTGCCGTATGGGCGACGTGGTCGATCCCCAACTGCGGGTCATGGGCGTCGCGAACCTGCGGGTGGCCGACGCGAGCGTCATGCCCAACGTGGTGAGCGGCAACACCAACGCGGCCTCGATCATGATCGGCGAAAAGGCCGCTGAACTCCTGGCGGCGGCGCACAACGTGCACATCAGCGAGTTTGTGGGAACCCCCGCCTCGTAGGGTCAGCCTCTCTGATGCCCGGCTAACGATCCGCTATGAAGAAGCGGTACACGTTCGTGTCACGACGTTCAAAACCTAATCGGGCGTAGAGTCGGTTCGCAGCATCGCGAGTTGGTCGAGTCGTGAGGTCCAGCGAGCGTACGCCACGCCGTCGCGCCTCTTCGATAGCGGCTGAAGTGAGCGCTTCGCCCACGCCGGTTCCGCGCGCCGATTCGTCGACGACCACGTCCTCGATCCAACCTCGAAGCCCCGTGGGTATTCGAAAGACCGCGAGCGTGAGGGTGCCTACGATGACCTCATCACTGTGCGCGATGAACAACGTCGTCGAAGAGGATTCGACGAGGTCGCGCAATTCGAAAAGCGTCAGCGTGGTCGCACTCGAGGACAGTTGTGGAACCAACTTATTCAGTGCGTCAACGACTTCTTGCCGTGCTTCGTTGACGATCTCGACGCGCACGGTCACTGATCACCTCGCCACACCGGTCGACGAAGATCGTCGTAGAACACGTCACGGGGCTCGCCATCAATGGCCGCGAAGATCGGGCCGGCCCAACGCTCCGCACCGATTGTCGGCGAGGGAAGGTTGTCGCGCGTGAACCATCCCGCGTCCGAGCACTCGAGGGGGTGAATGTTCATCTCGCCCCCGACGGTGCGACAGAAGAACAGCAACGAATAGAGAGGAATCCGCGACGCGCCGAGCCGCATGCCGTCCAACACGCCGATGAGTCGCACCGGTTCGACCTCGTAGCCCGTCTCTTCGAGGACTTCCTTGACGACGACTTCCGGCGCGGAGTAGCCAACGTCGCACCAGCCGGTCGGGTAGAGCCAATAGCCCGAGTCCGCTCGTTGGATGAGGAGCAGTTCACCTTTGTCGTTGGTGACCGCCGCGCCGACGGCCACCTTCGGTGTCTGGTAGCCGGCGACACCGACCCCGACTTCTTTCATCCATTCGATGACGTACCCATCGGCGTCGAGGACGCCACCGAGTCCCTGCTCCGCCGCGGCCTTCATGTCGCCCGCGATCTTCAAGACCTCCTCGAATCGTTCGCGTTCGTATTGGCTCTCGGTGAAACCGAGACCGGTGCGCGCGACGCCCGACAACGATTCCGCCCAGCGAAGGAGCGTCTTTTCTGGAACGGGATCCACGGACTCGACGCTAGCAACGACGTCTAATGCAACGTCGCGTCGAGCACCTCGTCGACTGAGCCGACCAGACCGGTGTAGAAAGGACCGAATTCGGCGTAAAGGGTGGACGCCTCGTCGTAGCGCATGGTGTAGACGCACTCCTTGAGGTCATCCACGTGGACGCCGAAGAGCGTCACTCCCCACTCCCAATCGTCAAGTCCGGTCGAGCCGGTGACCACCTGGAGGATGCGACCCTTGAACTCACGGCCGAGGGCGCCGTGCTGGCGCATCAGGCGCTCACGGTCGTCGTAGTCCAGCGCGTACCAGTTGTTCGCCTCACCGCGGCGCTTCGACATCGGATAGAAGCAGAACGCGCGCATGCCCTCGGGCGGCAGGACGGGGAAGAGTCGATCGTGCAACATCTTCTCGGGCATGCCCGCGGCGTATTCGCTCACCTCGGTGACCGACACGTAACTCTCGGTGACGTTGAGTCCGGCGCCTTGGATCTTCGACTGAAAGCGACGGAGCTCCCAGAGGTCTTCGCCGAGCACCATGAAACAGGTATCGGCCTTGGCCCCGAGAATCGCCGCGGTGACGACCTGCACTCCAGCGGCGCGAGCCTCATCAACGGCTTTGCGCACGGCGCCCGCGTCCACGTCACCCACGGAGTGGCAAAAGAGATGCACCACGTTGAGACCGCGCGACGTGACCACAGGTTCAGGAGTTGCCATGGACCAATGCTACGGGGTCAACATCTCCACGGACCCGCGCCAATGAAGACGTCAGAATCGTGGGCCGACACCAACGACGAAACGTGGGGCGAAAAGCCCCACGTTCCATCGATGCGCTGAAAATGCTGCGTTTAGTAGTCGTCCATCCCACCGCCGGGCATTGCCGCCGACTTCTCTTCGGGCTTGTCGACAATGACGCACTCGGTCGTGAGAAAGAGTGCGGCGATTGACGCGGCGTTCTGGAGTGCTGAGCGGGTCACCTTGGCCGCGTCGATGACGCCTGCCTTGATGAGGTCCTCGTAGTCGCCCGTCGCGGCGTTCAGGCCCTCCGTGGCCTTCTTCAGATTGCGGACCTTGTCGACGATGACGCCGCCTTCAAGTCCCGCGTTCACGGCGATCTGGTTCAGCGGCGCTTCGACGGCCTTGGCCACCATGCGCGCGCCGGTCGCCTCGTCGCCGCTGAGCTTGTCAGCCGCCTCGAGGATCCGGACCTGGCTACGCAGCAGTGCGACACCGCCACCGGGCACGACACCCTCTTCGATGGCCGCCTTCGTGGTTGACACGGCGTCCTCGATGCGGTGCTTCTTCTCCTTGAGCTCAACCTCCGTCGCGGCACCGACCTTGATGACCGCCACGCCGCCAGAGAGTTTGGCGAGGCGCTCCTGCAGCTTCTCGCGGTCGTAGTCGGAGTCCGTGTTGTCGATCTCGGCCTTGATCTGGTTGATGCGGCCCTTGATGTCGTCCTCGGAACCACTGCCTTCGACAATGGTGGTCTCGTCCTTGGTCACCACGACCTTGCGAGCACTACCGAGCATCTCGACATCTGCGGTCTCGAGTTTGAGTCCAATCTCCTCGGAGATGACCGTGCCACCAGTGAGGATGGCGATGTCCTGGAGCATCGCCTTGCGACGCTCACCGAAGCCGGGCGCCTTGACGGCGACGGACTTGAAGGTCCCGCGGATCTTGTTCACGACGAGCGTCGCGAGGGCTTCGCCCTCGACGTCCTCGGCGATGATCAGAAGCGGTCGGCCGGACTGCATGACCTTTTCGAGGACGGGCAGCACGTCACGAACGGACGTGATCTTGTTCGAGACGAGGAGGATGTAGGCGTTCTCGAGGACCGCCTCCATGCGCTCGGTGTCAGTCGCGAAGTAGGGGGCGATGAATCCCTTGTCGAAGCGCATGCCCTCGACGAGGTCCATCTCCATGCCGAAGGATTGGCTCTCTTCGACGGTGATGACGCCGTCCTTGCCGACCTTGTCGATCGCGTCGGCGATCATCGCACCAATCTCGTCGTCGGCCGCGGAGATTGACGCCACCTGGGCGATCTGCTCCTTCGTGTCGGCCGGCTTCGCGAGGTCGTGCAAGCTGGCGACGGCCGCTTCGACCGCCGTCTCAATGCCCTTCTTCAACGACATCGGGTTCGCGCCCGCGGCGACGTTCTTCAGTCCTTCGCGGACCATGGCCCACGCGAGGACGGTTGCCGTCGTAGTGCCGTCACCGGCGACCTCGTCAGTCTTCTTGGCGACTTCCTTCACTAGTTCGGCGCCGATGCGCTCAAAGGGATCCTCGAGATCGATGTCCTTGGCGATGGAGACACCGTCATTGGTGATCGTGGGCGCGCCCCACTTCTTGTCCAAGACGACGTTGCGACCCTTTGGCCCAAGCGTCACTCGGACGGCATCGGCCAATTTGTTCATGCCGCGCTCCAGCGCCCGGCGGGCCTCTTCATCGAATGAGATCAGTTTCGCCACTGTGAATCCTCCTAGTGCGAGGCACCCTCTTGGTGCACTGCAATATTAGCAGTCTAGGGTGCCGAGTGCTAACGGAGATCAGCCGCCGGCGACTGCGGGGACCAGTGACACGGTCTGACCGGGCTCGAGCACGGTGTCGAGCCCGTCGAGGAAGCGCACGTCTTCGTCGGCCACGAAGACGTTGACGAATCGACGCAGCGCCCCACGGTCGTCCAGGACCCGCACGGCGATCCCGGGATAGGCCTCATCGACGGCCACGATGGCCTCACGGACCGTGGCGGCCTCGACCGGCACCTCCCCGGCGCCCCCCACGAGGGTTCGGAGTTGGCTCGGCAGACGCACGGTGACGCTCATGACGCCGCCACCAGTTGGTGGAAGCGAAGCGCGTCCTCGGCCGACTCGAGCGACGGTGAGATGGTCGAGCTCACGGTGGCGCTCTCCACGATGGCGTCGAGCGTCTTGAGGCCATGGCCCGAGATGATCGCGACGATCGATTTGTCAGGGTCGATCGAGCCTCGCTGGAGCATCTGGCGAAGAGAGGCGATCGTCACGCCGCCGGCGGTCTCGGCGAAGATCCCCTCGGTCCGGGCGAGAAGTCCAATGCACTCGAGGATCTCCTCGTCGCTGACCGAGCCGCAGTCGCCACCGTTGGCTCGCAGCTCGTCGAGCACGTAGGGACCATCAGCGGGGTTGCCGATCGCGAGCGATCGCGCGATCGTGTTGGGACGCTGGGGCGTCACGACGTCCGCACCCTTGGCGAACGCCGTCGCGATCGGCGAGCAGCCCGTGGCCTGGGCGCCGAAGAGCGTCGGAGCGCTTCCCTCGACGAGCCCGAGATCGATGAATTGGTGGAATCCCTTGGCGACCTTGGTGAACTGGCTGCCCGACGCCAGGGGCACGACGACCTGATCGGGCGTTCGCCATCCAAGTTGCTCGCATATCTCGAACGCGAGTGTCTTTGACCCTTCGGCGTAGTACGGGCGCAAGTTGACGTTCATGAACGCCCAATCAGCGTGCTCGGCGACCAACTCGACGCACAGTCGATTGACGTCGTCGTAGTTGCCTTCAACGCCAAGCACCGTGCCACCGAAGATGGCCGTCATGGCGATCTTTGACTTTTCCAGGTCCGAAGGGATGATCGTGACGCTCGGCCAACCGGCGAATGCCGCGTGCGCCGCCACCGATGTCGCGAGGTTGCCCGTCGAGGCACATGCCGCGGTGGTGAATCCGAGTCGACG
This sequence comes from uncultured Acidimicrobiaceae bacterium, assembly GCA_963804305.1. Taxonomy (GTDB): domain Bacteria; phylum Actinomycetota; class Acidimicrobiia; order Acidimicrobiales; family RAAP-2; genus RAAP-2. The sequence continues at coordinate 154,948 of CAWDPR010000006.1, forward strand.
AGCGCTCGACATGGCGACGGACACGACGCGGTCCTTGAACGAACCCGTGGGATTGCGGGTGTCGTCCTTCAGCCAGAGTTCGCGAACGCCCAAGACCTCAGCCAATCGTGTGCTGCGCCGTAGTGGCGTCCAGCCGGCCCCGAGATCGATCGGCGCCACGCCCGGATCGGGCAACAGGGCTTCGTAGCGCCAGATCGAGTTCGGACCACTCTCGATCGACGCACGCGTCACTACTCGTCGCGCGGCCTCGAGGTCGTAGTCGACCTCCAGCGGGCCAAAGCAGTTATCACAGGAGTACCGCGCCTCACTGGGGTAGGCGGATCCACACTCTCGACATATCAGACCGGTAGCAAAACTCATAACTCCCTTTTCATCGTTCGGCCTTTGGCACCTGGTGTGATGAGCGGGTTGCTCGGGTATCACACTGGTTGTCGCGACTTCAACGGGGCCGTCCCTCAGTCGCTCTTGATGACCCGACAATTCTCGCCGTTGGCCCGGTGCTTTGTCAAGTGTGGGCTCGGTTGGTCGGCCCCCTATCCTTTTACGAGTGAGCAGCGCCGACGTCCCGTGGACCCTGACCCGCGACGATTTCGACCTTCATCAGGTCGCGAAGCTCAAGGGTGCAACGACGATCGCGGTCGTCGTCCCGGCCAAGAACGAATCAGCCACCGTGGGCGCAGTCCTCGACGCGGTGCAGGTGCACCCCGAGTTCGTCGACGAACTCGTGGTGGTCAACGATTACTCGGTCGACGACACGTCCACCGTGGCCGACCATCACGGAGCTCGCGTGGTGAAGCTCGACGGCCCGAGCGGCAAGGGCGAATCGATGCGCGCCGGCCTCGAGGCGACGAACTCTGAACTCGTCGTGTTCTTGGACGCCGACGTGATCAATACGACCTCGGAGTTCGTGGCGCGCCTGGTCCAGCCGCTCCTGCTTCGCCACGACATCCAACTCGTCAAGGGCTACTACGAGCGTCCACTGCACAACATGCCGACCGGTGGCGGGCGCGTCAACGAATTGGCCGCCCGCCCTATCCTTTCGCTGCTCTACCCCGGTCTTGGCGAGATCCGTCAGCCGCTCGCGGGCGAGACCGCTGGGCGACGCAGCGCGTTCGAGGCGATCACGCTGGAGAAGGCGTACGGAGTGGAAATCGCGCTCCTGATCGACATCGCTCGCGAATTCGGTGTGCACTCACTCGCGCAAGTCGATCTCGGTGTTCGACGACATCGCAATCGACCACTCGAAGAGTTGCGACCGATGTCGATGGACGTTCTACGCGCAGCACTCAAGCGCTACTCGGTGCACTTACCACCGCAGACGTAACTAGCCGATGTTGGGCGCGTCCGGACCGAGGATCAATACCACGTCATCACTCGACGCGCCGGGTGCAGGGCGAAGTCCATTGAGGGGAACGACGTCACGAAGCTTCACGTGAATCATGTTGGCGATTTGGGTCGCCGCCCACTTGAAGCCGGGATTGAAATAGACCGAGGTCACCTTGACATTGGGACCGATGACGTTCTCTTGGGGAAGGGTGTCCCAACCCTTCGTCTGTAGTTCCTGCGTGTAGGCGCGCGCGAGCCCTGCGCGGGTCGTGCCATTCGCGACCTGGACTCGCACCGTGGCCTTAGAGACGGTCGCCGGATGAGTGGTAGTGGTCGTCTGCGATGGGGGCAACGTCGTCGAAGTCGACGGTCCTGCAGGACTGACGTAACGCAACATCAAGAAGGCCGACGCGACGAAAAGGACCACGATGATGAGCACGACACTCAGAGCGGGCTGATAGTGGGAGCCTGGCGGGTTGGAGCCGTGCTGTGGCTGGGATGAATCGCTCATTCGTCTCAGCCTACATATTGATGCCACGTCGTTTTCACTAACCTTGGTACTTCCAAGCCGGTGTGGCGCAGTCTGGTAGCGCAGGCGATTTGTAATCGTCAGGTCGTGGGTTCGAATCCCTCCACCGGCTCTCCAGCCTGTTCTGTCGCGGTTGATCCGTGACAAATCGGTAACAGATGATCTGTTACTCGGTAACGCCAGATGCGTGACACGGTAACGGCTGACCCTTGACACATCGCTGCCCCTTGGCGTCGACTTTGGACGTCAAGGAGGTGGCCCGAGCCAATGGACATCAGCAATCTGGAACAGCGTTTCTCCATCACCGAGATCGCGGCCAAGTTCAGTGCGTCGCGCCAGACGATTTATCGCTGGCTGGCCAAATATGAAGAGGGTGGCCTCGAGGCGCTCGGCGACGAACATCGTGCGTTACTGAACATCGGCCCCAACCACTGCCGCGACAAATAACGTCAGCGGATTGAGATCTATTCGAGCATCATGAGGTATCGACTCCGCGACTGATCACACACCAAAGACCTCAACCCGTGAATAGGAAGAGCCAGTCTCACCAGCGATGGCCCCTTCACCCGCCGAGCGAATCACGACCCCTTTCGCCTTGATCTCAGTTAGTCGCAATCGGAGGAATTGCGCTACGTGTAGGGCCCGAGCTCTACTTAGCGAAATGTTCAACGATGCCAATCCGGTCGCCGCGGTGTAGCCATAGAGAGTCACTGAAGAGAATTTCTTCAACTTGATTGTCAGCGCAATGCGGTCGACTTGGGACTTAAGAGCACTCGAAAGTGATGACGAATTCTTTCTGAACGAACCGATAGCGCCGAACAGCATGACTGACCGGTGACCCTTCCACTGCGCATACAGGACTGTTGAGCCTGTCAATTTGAGCGCTTGACCGAATGAATAGGACTTGCCGGTACCTTTGGAATTTGTATTCCATGCACTTACTAAGTATCCGGTGAAAATTAGACCGCTCTGATCTGGAAGTATTACCGTCGAACCAGGCGCGCCAATAATCGAACTTACGGAGCCGCTCCCACCATTTGCATCAAAAGTCAGCGTGACGGTCGGCCCGAGAACCCACTGTGCATAAAGCGTTTGGTTGCTAGCGATCGTGAAGGACGATCCACCTGCAAACTGATCGCCACTCCCGTCTGCGAGGGTATTCCATCCAGAGAACGCGTATCCAATGTCAGAAAGCCCCGTAACAGTGGGAAGAACTATTTGCGAGCTATCTTCGCCACTCATTGCCGAAATTGATCCCGTGGCTCCGTTGGCCGAGAAATCAATCGAGTAAATCGCAACGGGTGTCCACTGAGCAAAAAGTGTGGCTGATGCACTCGGGGTAAACGAATCACCCGGTAAGCCAATGAGAACTCCGCCCGATGACTGTGAAAACCAACCGAGAAAGTTGAATCCGCCATTCGTCGAATTCGGCAATATCAATGCTGTACTTCCTACCGAATAGGTAGCTGTGGTTGCACCGATGACACCGCCGCCGTAGGCGTATGTAACCAAATACACGTCCGGCACCCACTGAGCGTAGAGAACTTGACTCTCAGAGAACGTATAGGTTGCTCCGCTCGCATATTGCGTACCGCTCCCATCCGCAGCTGTATTCCAGCCGCTGAATGAATATCCGACGTTCAACATTCCCGATGCCGGCGGTAGCGTCGTTGGGGTCCCAACTTCACTTGTGATCGCCGCAAGTGTGCCACTTCCACCATTTGAAATAAAGCTCTGAGTGATCGTGGGTACTGCCTGCCAAATTGCGAACAAACCGATTGTCTGTGAGAAATTGAAGTCGGCACCATTGGCGTAAGAAGTTCCGCTTCCGTCAGCCGATGTATTCCAATCAACAAATGAAAATCCGGGATTAACCATTGCAGGACTCATCGACGACAAGCTTGTTAAGGGCGTTGGTCGATTCGCAGACTGAATCGCAGACACGTCATCCGCTGGTGTGTCGTTCTCAAGAAAAGTTACCGAGTGGAAGATCCCGCTCCAAATCGCGAAGAGGTCTATCGACGCAGTAAACGAATATAGAGAGCCATTGGCGTACGAGACTCCTGTTCCGTCTGGTGACGTGTTCCAATCGACAAATGTGAATCCGACATTCAAGAACGCCGGGCTCACGCTCGTTATTGAAGTGAGGTCGGTAGCAACATTTGATGATTGAATTGCGAAGACCGGGTCATTGCTGTTGTCGTTTTCAACGAACGTCACTGAGTGATAGATCCCAACGCCACTGGCTGAGTCAATCAGTGGAGATCCAATGGACAAGAGTGCGATAGAGAGTGCGATCATCGCGGGGCTGCGAAATCTGAGAAGACTGGAATATTTCTTCATGAATCCAAGCTTTGAACAAGATTGCCGAAACATGAAGAATGACGACCACGCATTTTGATTCCTTTGAGAGTAGGGAGGTGCGTTTGGACATGCAAACGCACTTACGGCAGCTACGTCTCCGATAAGAATGCGTGCCTCGAAGAAGATGTTGTCGCCACAGTGCAACTTGATGACGAGTACAGCGCGTAGCCGAATCTCCCTTGCGCACGAAGGCTACAGAACGATGAGTTCGTTCGCCCTAGAGCACAAAGTCCCGAGTTGATTCGATCTAGGAACGCCGACTTCGCTGACGCGCGACCTCGAACGCCGCGACCGACACCGCGACACCGGCGTTCAAGGAGCTGATCTTCCCCAACTGGGGTATCGACACAACGGCCGCGCATCGCTTGCGTGCGAGCACGGAAAGTCCCTTTTCTTCGCCGCCGACCACGAGGGCGACAGGCGTCGACCCGAGATCGAGGTCGTAGAGCGAGTCCTTCGACTCGCCGGCGAGTCCGACGGTCAAGACGCCCGCTTTTTTCATGACCTCGAGCGCCGCGGGTACCCCGCCCACGTCACAGAATGTCAGGTACTCAATGGCGCCCGCCGCCGTCTTGGTGACCGACGGTGAGATGCGCGCCGACCGGTGACGGGGCACCACGACACCGGTGACGCCCGCGCCGTCGGCGCTTCGCAGCATCGCACCGAGGTTGCGCGGATCGGTCACACCGTCACAGACCAAGAGGAAGGGGTGGCGGTGCGCCAAGAGATCGTCGAGGTGCACGGTCTCGAGGCGCGCGGCGATGGCCATCACTCCTTGGTGCCCCTCGGTTCGCGCCTCTCGATCGAGCCGCGCCATGGACACGACCTGGACCGGCACCCGTTGGCGTTGCGCCTCGAACTCGATGGCGTCGAGGATCTCCGAGGCGTCCTGCGCGTCGGCGACGTAGATCTTCTGCACCTGTCGTCGACGGGCCTTGAGTAGTTCAAGGACGGCGTGGCGTCCTTCGACTTGCTCGCCACCCAGTCCCTCCTTGTCGCGAGCACTCGGTGCGCGACGCGGTCCTCCGACCTGACCGCCGGTCATGGGACGTCCTCCCTGGCGCGTAGATCGACCGGGCGGTCCCTTTCGTGGTGCAGGGCGCGGGGTCATTTGACCTCGTGCAGCAAGACGACCGCCGTCGCGGCGATACCTTCGACACGGCCGAGTGCGCCGAGTCCCTCGGACGTGGTCGCCTTCACCGTCACGAGAGCACCCACGACTGCCGAGAGCTCGTCACTCATCGCTGGCATGAACGACGCCAGTTTCGGGCGTTCGGCGACGATGGTCAGATCGGCCGACTCGATCCGCAGACCTTGGTCGCGGACCATTGCGACGGTGTCCACCAAGAGTTGACGCGACGAGACACCGGTGAACGTGGCGTCGGTGTCGGGGAAGTGGCGTCCGAGGTCGCCAAGGTTGGCCGCGCCCAAGAGTGCGTCGCACAGCGCGTGCGTCGCCACGTCAGCGTCAGAGTTGCCCACCAGTCCTGGTGCGTCGGGGATCGCCACGAGGCCGAGCCAGAGTGTCCGCGACGGGTCGTCGCTGATCCGGTGCACGTCGATCCCGTGACCGATTCTCACGAGCGCACCATGGACGCGAGCGTGCGCAGGTCGCCGGGTTCGGTGATCTTCACGTTCGTGGACTCGCCGGGAACCACGACGACGCGGCCGCCCTGCGCTTCGACGAGCGCGGCGTCATCGGTGGCGTCATCGGCGTTGGCGTGCGCGCGCACGAGAACGTCGCGACGAAAGGCCTGGGGCGTCTGGACGGTGACGAGCTCGTCGCGGGGCACGGTCGCGGTGACGAGGGTAAGCGTCTCCTCGACCGCGACGCGCTTGACCGTGTCCGAGATCGCCAAGCCTGGTACCGCGCCGTCGGCGCCGTGCGCGACGGCGTCGACGACGGCGGTGAAGAGTGCGGCCGAAGCCATTGGTCGAGCGGCGTCATGGACGACGACGATATCGGCGTCCTCGCAGTGCGCAAGTCCCGCGCGCACCGACTGAGCGCGGGTCGAGCCGCCCACCACCACGACGTCAGCCCCTTCGCCTCCCCCGCCGTAGTTGGCGGGTACGACGAGCACGACGTGCTGGGCCACGCAGCGAGCGGCCTTGACGCTGTGGGCGGCGACGGTGTCGTGCTGGAGCAGAGCGAACTGCTTGGGACCACCGAAACGCACGCCCTGGCCGGCGGCGACGACCACGGCCGCGACCGTCATGACTACGGCAGGACCGAGGCGAGCTTTTCTTCAGCCGCTTCCGTGTCCACGTTCAAGGCGAACGTCAGCTCGGAGACCAGGATCTGACGGGCACGGGTGAGCATTCGCTTCTCGCCGGCCGAGAGTCCCTTGTCCTTGTCACGGATCGAGAGGTTCCGCACGACTTCGGCGACCTGGTAGATGTCACCGGAGCGGAGCTTCTCGGAGTGGTTCTTGAAGCGGCGCGACCAGTTGGTCGGCATGCGCGCCTCTTTCTTGCGCAGCACGGCGAAGACCTCTTCGACCTCTTCGTCGTTGATGACGTCGCGCAGGCCGACCGACTCGGCGTTGGCGACAGGGACCATCAAGACGAGGTCGGTGTAGGCGACCTTGAGCTTCAGGTAGTCCTGTTTTACGTCAAAAGCCGTCATTTTCTCGATCTTTTCGACCGTGCACGCCCCGTGGTGGGGGTAGACGAGGCGATCGCCCTTTTTGTATTTGCGAGCAGTCATAAACGAGGTTCTCCTCAAAGGAATTCTGCCAAATGTGGCGGAAGGGGGATTAGTTAGTTTACCAGACTTTGCTCAAAACGTGTCTGATTGGGCCACCACAATGGCTTCGGCGAGGGTGCGCCGACGATGCACGCGCACGCCGGCCACGTCCTCCAGGTCGCCCTCAGCGGGCACCAGAACGTCCGTGGCGCCGAGGCGTTGGGCCTCTCGAATCCGGCGAGTGAGACCTGAGACGGCTCGCAACTCGCCCGCCAGTCCCACTTCGCCCATCACGGCGAGCGTCCTCGGGACCGCGAAGTTGAGCGACGCGGACGCCACGCTGAGCGCGAGTGCCGCGTCCACCCCGGGCTCGTTGGCCGGGAGCCCGCCGGCGGTGGCGGCGAACACGTCGAGACCGGCGGTATTGACGGCGCAGCGCGACTCGAGCACCGCGAGCAACAGGGCCAGTCGCTGGGAGGAGACCTGGTGAGCAACTCGACGCGGTGAGCCCAGGCTCGTCGCGACCAATGCCTGCATCTCGATGAGGAACGACCGTGATCCGTCGTTGGTGACCGTGAAGACCACGCCGGGCACGTCGAGTGCGGGCCCGCGCAGCACCGTGGCGTCGGCCATCTCTCGCAGTCCGTCGCTCACCATCTCGAGCAGGCCCACCTCGTCGGTCGGACCGAAGCGGTGTTTGAGCGCTCGCAGGAGCCGAAGCGAGCCATTTCGATCACCGTCGATGCGCACGACCGTGTCGACCAAATGCTCGAGCGCTCGGGGACCGGCCAGCTCGCCGTCTTTGGTCACGTGGCCCACGAAGAGCAGTGCGACGTCCGTCTCCTTGGCGACGGAGCAGAGCCGTTCGGCGACGTGTCGCACCTGGGGCACGGACCCCGCGACGTTACCGAGCGCGCCGTCGCTCATCGCCGAGATCGAATCGACCACGCAGAGCGTCGGTCGCAACGTCCGCACCAGTTCCTCAGCGACGTCGACGTCGGTGGTCGCGGTCACCTCGAGGCCCGGGGGCACCGCCCCCAGTCGACGGGCCCGTCGCGCCACTTGGTTCACCGACTCTTCGGCGGCGATCAAGAGCACCGCGTGCCCGCTCGTCGCGAGCGATCGAAGTGACATGAGCGCGAGCGTCGACTTTCCGACGCCCGGCTCACCGAAGAGCAGCGTCGTCGAGCCGGGGATGAACCCGCCACCAAGCACACGGTCGAGTTCGCGAACGCCCGTCGAGGTGACCGGCGCGCTGTCGTGCTCGACGTCGAGCAACGACGTGGTCGCCACGAGCGACCGTTTCGTGACTTTCGTCGTCTCTTCGTCCAGGGTATTCCACTCGCCACAGCCCGAGCACCGCCCGGTCCAGCGTGGCGCGGTCGTGCCGCACTCGCGACAGACGTGAATCGAGTGGACCTTCACCCTGATGAGGTTAGGAAACGGCTGTGACGTTTAGGCGTTGTCGGAAAGGTCCTCGAAGTCGACCGACGGCGGCAAGCCCTCGACGCCTTCGAAGGTCAGGTACGGCCCGTCAGGTCCTTCGGCGACGTCACCGACGATCGTCTGGCCAGCGTGGAACTCCTTGAAGAGGATCTTCTCGCTGAGTGCGTCCTCGACGTACTGCTGGACCGCGCGACGAAGGGGTCGCGCGCCGAGTTCGGGGTCGTACCCCTTGTCCGCGAGGAATCCCTGGGCCGCGGCCGAGAGCTCGAGCCCGAGGCCCTGGACGCCAAGTTGGTCGCGCAGACGGCTGATGAACATGTCCGCGATCAGGATCACCTCTTCCTTGGTCAACTCGTGGAAAACGATCGTGTCGTCGATACGGTTGAGGAATTCGGGACGGAAGTGGGCCTTCAGCGCGCTGTTGACCTTCTCCTTCATGCGCTCGTGGTCGGCGACGTCGGACATCTTGCCAAAGCCGATGGCGGCCTTTCGCAGGTCGGCGGTACCGAGGTTCGAGGTCATGATCAAGATCGTGTTCTTGAAGTCGACGGCCCGACCCTGGGCGTCGGTCAGGCGACCGTCCTCGAGGATCTGCAGCAACGTGTTGAACACGTCGGGGTGGGCCTTTTCCACTTCGTCGAACAGCACGACGGAGAAGGGCTTGCGGCGAACGGCTTCGGTGAGTTGACCACCTTCGTCGTAACCGACGTACCCGGGAGGCGAGCCGACGAGCCGACTCACCGAGTGCTTCTCCATGTACTCCGACATGTCGAGCTGAATGAGTGCGTCTTCGTCATCGAACAGGAACTCCGCGAGGGTCTTGGCCAGTTCGGTCTTACCCACGCCCGTCGGGCCAAGGAAGATGAAGGAGCCACCAGGACGCTTCGGGTCCTTCAGTCCGGCGCGTGTACGACGGATCGCCCGGCTGATTGAGATGACGGCCTCGTCTTGACCGATGATGCGCTTGTGGAGTTCGTCCTCCATGCGCAGCAATTTCGAGGTCTCCTCCTCGGTCAGTCGATAGACCGGGATGCCGGTCCAGACTGCGAGGACTTCGGCGATGGTGTCCTCGTCGACGAGGTCGAACACGACACCGCCCGAGGCCTGGATCGTGAGGTCGAGCGCCTCGCGCTTGGACACGAGGTCTCGCTCTTGCTCCTCGAGGGCCTTGGCCTGCTCGAGGGCGCCACTGGTCATCGCGCTCTCCTTGTCGGCGCGAACCCTCATGATGTCCTCGTCGAACTTGCGCTGCGCCGGCGGCGTGTCCATGCGACGGATGCGCAGTCGGCTACCGGCTTCGTCGATGAGGTCGATCGCCTTGTCGGGAAGGAACCGGTCCGAGATGTAGCGATCGGCGAGGTTCGCCGCGGCGATCAGCGCTTGGTCGGTGATCTTGACGGCGTGGAACTCCTCATAGACCTCGCGAAGTCCCTTCAAGATGTCGATGGTCATCGCGACCGACGGCTGTTCGACCTTCACCGGCTGGAAGCGGCGCTCGAGCGCGGCGTCCTTCTCGATGTGCTTGCGGTATTCGTCGATGGTCGTAGCGCCGATGGTCTGCAGTTCGCCCCGAGCCAGCATTGGCTTCAGGATCGACGCGGCGTCGATGGCTCCCTCGGCGGCGCCCGCACCGACCAGGGTGTGGATCTCGTCGATGAAGAGGATGATGTCGCCGCGGGTGCGAATCTCCTTGAGGACCTTCTTCAGACGCTCTTCGAAGTCACCGCGGTAGCGGCTGCCCGCGACGAGTGCGCCGAGGTCGAGCGTGTAAAGCTGCTTGTCCGCCAGGGTGACTGGCACCTGGTTCGCGACGATCTTCTGGGCGAGGCCCTCGACGATCGCGGTCTTGCCCACGCCCGGTTCGCCGATGAGGACCGGGTTGTTCTTGGTGCGTCGTGAGAGGACCTGCATCACGCGCTCGACTTCCTTCTCGCGTCCCACGAGTGGATCGAGCTTGCCTTCGCGAGCGAACTGGGTGAGGTTGCGTCCGAACTGGTCGAGCACGGCCGAGCCGCCGGCGCCTTCGGGATCGCTCTTCGCACCGCCGCTGGCGCCCTGGCTCCCCGCCTCTTTGCCGGCCTGGCCCGACATCATCTGGATCACCTGGGTGCGCACACGCGCCATGTCAGCGCCGAGGTCCGACAGGACCTGCGCCGCGACGCCGTCGCCCTCGCGCACCAGTCCGAGCAGCATGTGCTCGGTCCCGATGTAGGAGTGGCCGAGTTGCAGTGCCTCGCGAAGTGAGAGTTCCAGCACCTTCTTCGCCCGCGGCGTAAAGGGGGGTGACCCGGGCGACGGGTTGGTGTTAGCCCCGATGGCCTCTTCGACCTTCTCGCGCACGACGTCAAAGGTCACGCCCAGGGCGTCGAGCGCCTTGGCGGCGACACCTTCGCCCTCGCGGATCAGACCCAGCAGGATGTGCTCGGTGCCAATGAACGCGTGGTTCAGGTCGCGTGCTTCTTCCTGCGCGAGCACGAGTACTCGGCGGGCACGGTCAGTAAATCGTTCGAACAAGTGTCATCCTTTGTGCGTCAATAAGTAAAAGTGTACCGGTGAAGCGTTCATCCTGAGCCCCACCCCCACGACCACCAAGAATGGCCAATCGGCGCTCAATTAAGGTGGAAGGGTGAACCCGCTCGAGCGATTACAGCTGGCAACGGTGGAGAACGACCTCGTGCGGCTCGATACCCTACTCGCCGAGTCGGTCATCTTCGGCGACCCGTACCTCGATTCGGTCACCACGCACCTCATCTACGCCGGCGGGAAGCGCCTTCGACCCCTGCTGGCCATCGCGTCCGCGACGGGCGGCGCGCGCGCCGCGACCAAGGACGACCTGCTCGGCGGCGTCGCGCTCGAACTGATGCACTTGGCGTCGCTCTACCACGACGACGTCATGGACGAGGCCGACGTGCGACGAAACGTCGACAGCGTCAATGCCCGCTACGGCAATCTCATCGCCATCGTCGCCGGCGACTATCTCATGGCCCGATCGGCGGGCATCGCCGCCAGCCTCGGCGTCGAGGTGGCCGGGCTGCTCGCCCACACGCTCGCGGAACTGACCCGGGGCCAGGTGAGTGAGGTCCGCACCGCCTTCTCCGTCGAGCGTACCGAGGAGGACTACTTCGCCGCCATCGGGGGCAAGACCGGAACGTTGATGTCGTCGAGCTGTCGCGTGGGAGCGCTCACGTCGCGACTTCCCGAGGACGAGAAGGAAGCGCTGACCGAGTTCGGCCTGTGCTTCGGGATGATCTACCAACTGCGCGACGACATCCTCGACATCACCGCGACCGACAACCAGTTGGGCAAACCGGCCGGCCAGGACCTCGCCGAAGGCATCTACAACCTCCCGACCATCTACGCGCTACGAGACCCCAATGTGGGCGACCAACTCCGCAGTGTCCTCGGGGCGCTCCTCGACGACGAGGACCGCGAACGGGCGCGCAAGCTCGTCGTCACGACCGACGGCATCGAGCGCACCATCGACGCCGCTCAGACGTACCTGCAGCGCGCACACACCGTCCTCGACGTCGTACCGAACGAAGATCTCCGTCGAGGCTTCTCGTCGCTCATCGAATCGCTGCTCGAGGACTTGCCGAGTTTCTAGTCGGCCAAGGGCTTGAGCGTGGGGAAGGCGATCACCTCACGGATGTTTGACTCGTCGGCGATCAGCATCGCCAGCCGGTCGATGCCGAGGCCTAATCCGGCGGTCGGGGGCAGACCCCACTCGAGCGCTTTGATGTAGTCCTCGTCGATGTGCATCGTCTCTGGTTCGCCCGCGGCGGCCAGACGGGCCTGGTCTTCGAAGCGCAGACGTTGGTCGACCGGGTCGATGAGTTCCGAGAAGCCGTTGGAGAGTTCACGGCCCACGGCGTAGGACTCGAAGCGCTCCACGAGGTCGGGGTCACCCTGGTGGCGTCGAGCGAGCGGCGAGATCTCAACGGGGAAGTCCGTCACGAAGATCGGATTCCAGAGCGCCTCCTCGGCGGTCGCTTCGAAGAGTTCGGCGAGGCAGCGACCGGGTCCCCACGCCGGATGCACGTCGACGCCGCGTTCCTCGAGCATTAACGCCAGTTTCTCTCTCGGCGTGTGGACCGAGACCTCCTCGCCCACCGCCTCGCTCGCGAGTTCCGCCATGGTGCGCCGCGGCCACGGGGCGGCGAAGGAGAACGGACGTCCCTGGTACTCCACTTCGGTGGTGCCCAGGACGTCCATCGCGACCCCGGCGGTCAACTCCTCGGTGAAGGTCATCATGTCCTCGTAGTTCCAATACGCGCAGTAGATCTCGAGCATCGTGAACTCGGGATTATGACGAGGGCTGACGCCTTCGTTTCGAAAGACCCGGCCGATCTCGAACACCCGCTCGAAGCCACCGACGACGAGGCGCTTCAACCAAAGCTCGGGAGCAATACGCAAGAAGAAATCGCTGTCGAGCGCGTTATGGTGCGTCGCGAAGGGCCGCGCGTCGGACCCCGACGCGATGGCGTTGAGAATCGGGGTCTCGACCTCGACGAAACCTTGGGCCCAGCAGCGCTCGCGCACCGCACGCGCGACGTCACTTCTTCGTTGCAACGACGTCCGCGTCGCCGGATTGGCCCAGAGGTCGGCCTCGCGGTGGCGATAGCGCAGGTCGAAGTCCGTGATGCCGGCCCACTTGTCACCGAAGTTGTGCTGGGCCGTCGCCAGGGTCACCCACGACTCGACCTTCACCGAGAGCTCGCCGCGCTTCGTGCGGACGACCTCGCCGCTCACGCCCACCCAGTCACCCAGGTGGAGCTTCGTGAACTCCTCGAACTCGTTGGTCACGCTCGCGAGGGCGAAGAGTTGGATCTCACCGCTGGAGTCGCGCATCGTCGCGAAGGCCAACTTGCCCTGACGGCGAAGGAGCATGAGACGACCGGCGACGTTGACATTGTCGCCGGACTCCTCGCCGTCGGCGAGGTGGTCGTAGGTCGTCTGCAGCGTCGCGGCGTAGGCGTTGTGCGCGAACGAATATGGCAATGTCACTTAAGCGTCTCCCGAATGATTCCTTTCATGAACGATACGCAATCCGTGGAGGGTCAACCATGGCTCGACGTGCTGGACGTGCTTGGTGTGCGGGGCGATGAGCCCGGCGAGTCCCCCCGTGGCGATCACGGTGGCCTCGCCCATCTCTTCGAGGATGCGTTCCACCACCCCGTCGACTTGCGCCGCGAAGCCGTAGAGGACGCCCGACTGGATCGACTCGACCATCGACTTTCCGATCACCGAGCGCGGGCGAACGAGCTCGACCGATCGAAGGGCCGCGGCGTGGGCGTAGAGCGCGTCAAGCGAGATCGCCACGCCGGGCGCGATGGCGCCGCCCAGGTACTCGCCCTTGGCGCTGATCACGTCAAAGACCGTGGCCGTTCCCAGGTCGACGACGATCGAGGCGCCGGGATAGAGGTCGTAGGCACCGACCGCGTCGGCGATTCGGTCAGGACCGACCTCGCGGGGATTGTCGTAGAGGATCGGCATGCCCGACTTCGTGCCCGGCCCGATCACCGTGAAGTCGAGGTCGGAGAACCAACGATTGGCCATGCGGCGAAGTTGGGTGTTGGCCATCGGCGACGACGACGAGATGGCGATGGCACTCACCGCGGTCCGCAGATCGAGTCCTTCGAGGTCAAGGAGCTGGGTCAAGACCATGGCGTGTTCGTCGGGCGTGCGCTCCGCGACCGTCGAGATTCGCCAGTGGAACGCCAGACCGCGCTCATCGGTCGCGCGGGCGAAGCCCATGGCGTCAGGTGCGCCGGGCGTCTCGGGTCCGAAGAGACCTATGACGGTCTCGGTGTTGCCAACGTCCATTGCTAAGAGCATCAGCGGTCCTCTCTTTCCAAAGTGACGATTCCATTGTCGATGAGTCGAACGCCTTCGACGTGGGCTGCGATCAAGGCCCGCGCCTCGCCGTCTTCGTCGTCGCGTGAGGGTTCGAACGTGGCGGCGTTCACGACATCGGCGTAGACCACGTCGATCGATGCGTCGCTGAGCGACGAACGCAGGCGACCTCGAAGCGAGCTCGCACTCGCACGCATCGACGCCGCCTCGGCCAGCGCCCGCGACAGCGCCAGCGCGCGGAGTCGACCGTCGGGACTGAGTCGCACGTTTCGACTCGACAGTGCCAAGCCGTCCTCGTCGCGAACGATGGGACAGCCGACGACCTCGACGTCGAAGGAGAGGTCGCGGACCATCTGTCGAACGATCGCCAACTGTTGGAAGTCCTTCTCGCCGAAGTACGCCCGACACGGTCCGGTGATGGTGAACAGCTTGGCGACGACGCTCGTGACGCCATCGAAGTGCCCCGGTCGAGAGGCACCCTCATAGCCGTCGCCGATGCCGCGAACCGACACCGTGGTGGCGGTGGGCTCTGGGAAGTCGGGCCACATCTCGTCGAGCGAGGGCTCGACGAGACAGTCGACGCCGTGCGCGATCGCGAGCGCCCGGTCCTGTGCACGCGACCTCGGGTAGCGCGCCAGGTCATCGACGTCGTTGAATTGGCGCGGATTGACGAACAGTGTCGCCACCACCACGTCGCCATTCGCCCGCGCGGCGTCAAAGAGCGCCGCGTGACCGGCGTGCAGCGCACCCATCGTCGCCACCAGTCCTACTCGGTTCCCGGCGACGCGCTGGGACTCGCAGTACGCGCGCCACCGCGCGACGTCATCGATCAGTTCCATCAGGCAGGTGTCTGGGAGCGTCGCCGTTCGGAGAGCTCGAAGGCGGCGTTCGCGAGCGCCACGTACGTAGCGCGCTCGCTCTCGGGGATCGCGGCGAGGTGGGCGTCGATCGTCGCCATGTCACCCCTCGACGCGGGCCCCGTGAGGGCCACGTCGGGCCCGAGCGTCGCCACGTCGCGAAGTGACTGTTGCGCGAGCGGCATGAAGTCGTCAAGCGAGAGACCGATCGACTCGGCCAGGGTCTGCACCTGACCCATCAGAGCGACAAGATGATTCGACGCCACCACCGCGGCGGCGTGATACGTGGTGCGCGCGGCGTCGTCGAGGGAGATGATCCGGCCCTCCAGCGATTCGGCCACTCGTCGCACCAGCACATCGCCCGCGACGCAGTACGTCGCGCCGACGAGTCGCTGCGCGTCGTCGGCGTCGGGCAGGGTCATCAGCGGGTGGAGCGATCCGACACGCCGATGAGGGCCGAGCACGTCGAGCGTGCGCGAACCGGCGACGTGAGCCACCACGAATCCATCGCTCGGCGCGATTCGCGCTGCGACGTCGCCAATCGTGTCGTCGGGCACGCAGAGCAAGATCAGGTCGGGCGATCCCAATGACGACAGCGCGTCGTGATGGAGAGATTCGACGTGATGGCCGACCCGACGAAGGGCGAGGGAGAACGAGGAACCGGCGCGACCGGTGCCGACTACTGCAATGTTCATGACTGCTCCTGTCCGTTCCAGCCCCTCGCGGGTGCCGTTCGGTTATCGCAACGATTCGAGTGTACCCAGTGGCGTGACCTTCCCCACACCGGCGTCCAACTGGGCCTGGCTCACCAAGGCGGGCGACAGTTCGTGGAGCGGTACAAGGACGAAGGAACGCTCGTAGAGCCGGGGATGGGGCACGAGGATCTCGGGATCGGAACTGGTCTCGCTACCTACCAACAAGATGTCGACGTCGAGGGTGCGCGGACCCCAACGGACCTCGCGGGTCCGTCCACGCTGCGCTTCGGCGCGTTGGGCCCGTTCGAGGAGTTCGCGGGGCGTGGCCCGCGTGGACAGCTCCATGACGAGGTTCCAGAAATCATCCTGCTCGACGCCGCCGACCGGCTCGCTCTGATAGACGAGCGACAGTCGGAACCGGTCCGCACCGGCGACGGACGCGACGCCGCTCGCGAGGTGATCGCCGCGATCGCCGATGTTCGAACCGAAGGACAGGTACGCCCGTTGCACTACGAGCGCGACACGGTGCAGCGCACGCCGACGGACGCGACGTCCTCGACGACCGGTGGGCGAACCTTTCGCACGGCGACGGTGACCGACGCGATCTCCTCGTCCAGGGCGAGGATCTCGTAAGCGACGCGGTACGCCAACGTCTCGAGTAACAGGTAGCGGCCCTCGGTGGCGGTGCGACTCGTGAGGGTCAGGACGTCCGCGTAGTTCGTCGTCTCGGTGATGTCGTCGTTGATCGCTGCCGCTTCGAACGGTCGGACCATCTCGAGGTCGAACACGAGCGGCTGGGCGCGAGTTCGCTCCTCGGCCAGGACCCCGACGATGGCGCTGACGCGAAGGTCGCGAAGTTCAATGACGTCGTTCACGCACTGACCTCAGGCAAGTCGAAGAGTACGGTCCTCCCGTCGGGACCGATGGAACGTTTGAAGAGTCGCTCCACGTACGCAATGGCGAGCGGCACCGTCGGGACGCGCTGGCTCCAGACAAGGTAGCCGGCGATGACCCCGAGCAAGCGGTCCGAGACCTCGTCGCTGTGCAGCAAGACCATGGTCTTGTTCGACATCGAATTCGCCAAGTCGACGTAACAGGCCTCGAGGACCTCGCGCTGCTGGGGACCACCTCGCAACGCGTAGTGACTCGCGGTGAGTCCGTGTTCGAAGTACGCACTCAAGTTCTGCATCACGGGCAGGATCGAGATCACGCGACCGAAACCTTGGTGCTTCAGCCAGAGGAGTTCCTCGTCACGTCGGACGCGCCGGTGCACGGTGGTCGAGCCCCCGGGTCGCTCGGAGACCGCGAGAATCCCCTTGTAGACCCAGGTGAAACTCCGCGGTTCTATGCCCGCCGCCCACTTGCCCCTCACGCGACTACCTCCTCGACAGGGCGGGTCAACAGCTCACGTAGCTGAACGGCGGCCGCAGCGTCGTGTACTCGTACCATACTGACACCTTGGAGGAGGACCCACGCCTCGGTCGCGATCGAGCCCTCCAAACGCTGGTCTACGTCGAGGCCGCCTCCGAGTTCACCGAGGAATCGCTTTCGGCTGGTGCCGATCAGGACGCCCGCTGCGAACTCGTGGGCGAGTGCCACGAACTGGTCCACGTGCGCGAGCAACGCCACGTTGTGGCGCGTCGTCTTGCCGAATCCGATGCCCGGATCGAGCCACAGGGGCGACACCCCGGCGTGGCGCGCCCGTGTCGCCACGACGCGCAAGTACGCCGAGATCTCGTCCACGACGTCGTCGTAGCGCGGATCGTCCTGCATGTTGGCAGCGTCGCCGCGTCGATGCATCCCCACGTAGCCCACGCCCAACTGGCCCGCCACCTCCACGAGCGTGCTCGAGACGTCGTTGAGCACGGTAGCGCCAGCGGCGACCGCCGCACGGGCGACCGACTCCTTTTGCGTGTCGATCGAGATCGGTCCCAGGGCCGCGAGCGCTTCGACGACGGGTCGCACCCGGGCGATCTCTTCGTCGTCGGGCACGTGCAGAGCCCCGGGACGGGTCGACTCACCGCCGACATCGACGATGTCGCATCCCGCATTGAACAGTTCGCGTCCCCGCGCGATGGCTTCGTCGTGGGCCAGCGTTCGAGAGTCGGGGTAGAACGAGTCGGGCGTGACATTCACGATGCCCATCACCGAGGGGCTCAGCGCCACGAGGAACGCCGCTGGTGGATGTACTGCAACGCCTCGGCCCGGCTCGCGGCGTCGGTCCGGAAGGTGCCGCGCACGGCGGACGTGACCGTGGTCGCCCCCGCCTTCTTGACTCCACGCATCGACATACAGAAGTGTTCGGCCTCGATCACCACGATCGAACCGCGAGGACGCAGTTCGTGCTCCATGGCCTCCGCGATCTCGGTGGTCATGCGCTCTTGCACCTGCAGCCGGCGCGCGAATCCCTCGACGAGGCGTGCCAACTTCGACAGGCCGGTAATGCGGCCCTCGGGTCCGGGCAGGTAGGCCACGTGCGCCAGTCCCACGAACGGGACGAGGTGATGCTCACAGAGCGACGTGAAGGGGATGTCGCGGACCATGACCATCTCGTCGTGGCCGGCCTCGAAGGTCACGCGAAGGTGTTCACCCGGGTCGGCTTCGATGCCTTCGAAAAGTTCGACGTACATGTCGGCGACCCGTCGAGGGGTTTCGAGAAGTCCTTCACGGTTCGGGTCCTCCCCAATCGCCTCGAGCAGCTCGTACACGAGGCCCTTCACCCGCTCGTGGTCGACCACGCTTAGGCCTCGCCGGTGAAGGTGTAGATCGCGTCGAGGTTGCGGTAGCGCTCGTTGACGTCGAGACCGTAGCCGACGACGAAGTCCGATGGGATGGTGAACCCCACGTACTTGAGGGACTGCTCGACGCGCTGTTCACCCTCCTTGAGCAAGAGCGCGCAGACCTCGAGACTCTTGGGGTTACGCGCGCCCAGATAGTGGCGCAGATAGTTGAGGGTGAGTCCGGAGTCGACGACGTCCTCGACGATCAAGACCTCGCGGTCGAGGAGGTCCACATCGAGGTCCTTCACGATGCGCACGACACCACTGGTCTTGGTCGCCGCACCGTAGGACGAGACCGCCATGAAGTCGACCTCGACGGGCAGTTCGATCGCGCGCATGAGGTCGGACATGAAGTTGATCGCCCCCTTCAACACGCAGACGAGCAGCGGAGGGTTCAGCGCGTAGTCGATGGTGATCTGGCGACCTAACTCGCACACGCGGTCGTGGACTTCCTTCGCCGACACCACAACCTCGCCGAGGTCGTGCTGCGCCCAAAGTGCGGTGAAATCCTCAGAAGAGTGGCTACCCATGCCTCGCCAGCGTAGTAGTTGGCGCTACTCGAGCGTCAGGTGCTGACCACGTCGAGACAGCCGACGTCCACCGCTCAACTCGGTCGCGACCACCGTGCCGGCAATGACGCAGAGCGCACGTTCGACTTCATCGGCACTGGGCGGATGCGTACCGTCACCCTTGTCAGCGCCTCGTAGACGTTCGCGCAGCCAGCGACGCTGTCGTGCCACGGGCCACGTGCGAATGTCGCGACAGTCTGCCTCCTCCAGGGTCAGTGCGCCGTCGCCGTCCGCCAAGAGGTCGAGCCAGACTCGCTCGTCGTACATGAGCTTCGCCTGACGTGCGAGCACGGGCACGATGTCGCGCTCGGCGACGTCGTTGGCGACGGGGATCAGTTCGTGACGAACGCGGTTGCGTCGATAGTCGGCGCTGTCATTGGTCTCGTCGTGGAGCGCCACGAACTCCGATGCGGCAACGAAGTCGTGGAGGTCGGCGCGACGAACGTCGCGCAAGGGCTTGGTGGGGTCCCCCACCATTGGGGAGAGTCCGTCGACGCCAGCGCCGCGCACGATATTGAGGAGCACCGTCTCGGCCAGGTCGTCCATGGTGTGCCCGGTGAGGACGCCAGCGGGCATGACCGAACGCCGCGCACTGCGCGCGCGAGCTTCGAAGTTCCCGCCCGGCGCGACCGTGACGTCGTGGCACGAAAAGGGCACGCCAATCGTCGCACAGATCGATCCCACGTGGACCGCGTCGACGTCACTCGTAGGTCGCGTGTGATGGTTGACGTGGTGTACCACTACGTCCAGACCCGCCGCGCGGGCCAGTAGCAAGAGGCCG
The DNA here is from genome assembly GCA_963804305.1 of uncultured Acidimicrobiaceae bacterium. Lineage (GTDB taxonomy): Bacteria > Actinomycetota > Acidimicrobiia > Acidimicrobiales > RAAP-2 > RAAP-2. The sequence continues at coordinate 174,834 of CAWDPR010000006.1, forward strand.
AGGGAGTCGGGGCCGCCCGAGACGGCGAGGTCGACGTGCTGCGCCCCTTCGGGGAAGTGACACTGCGTCAAGAGATGGTGCGCGTCGGGCATCGCTCGTAGATTACGCAACGTTGCGGCGAAGTCGACGGGCGTGGCTCACCCTCGCTCCCAGATAGAGGGCGGCGCCAAAGGTGCCCACGAAGAAGCCAATCGGCAGGTTGAACTCGAACGAACAGGCAATGGATGCCCACACGGTGACGAGCGCGAGCACGATCGACAGCCCCAATGCCCGAGCCGGATGAGTGCTCAGCAGTCGCGCCGCCGCCGGAGGTCCGATCATGAGGGAGAACGTCAACAGGGCGCCGACGATGGGCACTGTCAGGGCGGTCGCCATCGCGAGCACGAGCAGGAAGGCGATCTCCACCAGCGTGGCGTTGACACCCTTCGCCGCCGCGAGGTCCGGTGCCACTGAAGTGAAGACCAGTGGCCGATACAGGACGAGAATGGCCGCGACGCAGAGGAGCGCGAGTACGACGACCGGCAACAGCTGACTGCTCGAGACGCCGAGGATCTCGCCGAAGAGCAGCGCGTTGATCGCGGGTTCGTATTCGGTGCTCAACGAGAGGAAGGCCGCGCCCAGGGCCAGCATGAGCACGAGCGACAAGGCGGTCGCGACGTCGCTGCGCGACCGGCGACTCGTGACGCCAATGGAGAGGGCCGCGGCGACCGCGAACGAGATCAAGCCGACGAGCGGATTGATGCCGAGGAGGTTGGCGCCCGCGGCACCGGCGAAGGCGCCATTGGGGATCGCGTGCGCCGCGAAGGAGGCGGCGCGCAGTACCACGAAGAATCCGACGACGCCCGCCAGTACCGCGACGATTGTGCCGCTCAGCCACGCGTTGGTCATGAAGCTGGAGAACATGGTCAGTGCCACTGCGTCTCGACGTGGTGCGACGAATCTTCCACTACGCCCGAGGGGCGACCTCGCCGGCTGCGTTGCACCACGCTGACGACCGCGAACTCGACGACGACGAACGCGACCACGAAGAAACTCACGGGCAGTCCGCGATGTGAGGGGATCCAGTAGTAGCTGTCGTAGGCGAACACGATGCCGGCCCAGGTGGCGCCGACCCCGAGGGCCACGGCGATGACCGTCCCAATCCAAAACCTGTTGACGACCTTCAGCGCGCTCGCGGGCGGTCCTATCAAGAGCGCGGTCGAGAGGATCGACCCGATGACGATCGCGGAGAGCCCGACGGACACGGCGAGGATGATCATAAACGCGAGCCCTACGACGCGAATCCGCACTCCCCTTGCTGCCGCCAACTCGACACTGAGCGAACTCAGCAGAAGTGGGCGCGCGATGAACGAGACGGTCAAGAGGACGACGCAACTGAGCACCACGACCTCGGGCAGGGTCGAGGTCTGCACCGTGAAGATCGAACCGAAGAGGATCAGCTGTGTCGCGCCGGTCGAGGCACTACTCGTCGCTGAAAGGTACAAAAAAAGAGCCGAGAGTCCCGTGGCCGCGCCGAGCACCACGCCGGTCGCGATGTCACGGCCCTTCACCCGTTGCACGCCGATTGCGTCCATGGCTCCCGCGCCGAGCACGCCTCCGCCGACGAACCCAATGATCGGCGCGACGCCGGCGAGAAACGCACCCGCGCCCCCAGCGGTGGCGACGTCGGTCAGTGCGTGACCAGCGAACGATTGACCACGCACGACGGTGAAGACGCCCACGACCGCCGAGACGATCGCCGCGGTCATTCCCACTAGCAGTGCGGTGCGCACGGTGTGGTTCGAGAGCAGCCCGGGTTCGAAGAGCCAGTGCACGCGCTACTCGACGACCAGTTCGGGATGTTCGCTCACGAGGTGTTCGCGTTCGTCGCTCGTTCCGGCCACGACGAGCACGCGACCGTGCACTCGGAGCACGTCCACGTGATGGCCGTACAGGGCGCTCAGCACGTCGGAGCGAACGACCTCGTCGGTGGTGCCACTGGCGACGCGACCGTTGGCGACGTACACGACGCGGTCCATCACCGGCAGGAGTGGGTTCATCTCGTGCGCCGACAACAACACGGCTACCCGATTGCTGGTCGCCACCCGATGCAAGAGACCGATGATCTCCTGCGCGCTTCCCGGATCGAGGTTCGCCAAGGGCTCATCGAGCAGGAGCAACTCGGGATGGCTCGCCAGCGCGTGCGCGATGAGCACGCGCTGCTGCTCACCACCGGACAGTTCACCAACGCGTCGATCGGCAAATTCGTCCGCGTCGACGGCGTTGAGCATCTCCTCGATGTCAGCGAGCACCGCGCGCGAACGTCGGCGCAGTCCGTAGCGGTCACCATCGACGCCGAGGGCCACCAGGTCGCGCGCGCGAAGCGGCATCTCGGGATCGAAGAGCACCTTCTGGGGAACGTAGCCAATCGAGCGGTTTCGTCGCGCGAGCGGTTCGCCGTGAAAGGACACACTGCCGGCGACTGCCGGCTGCAATCCGAGGATCACTCGAAAGAGCGTGGTCTTGCCCGATCCATTCGCGCCGATGAGCCCGGTGAACTCGCCGGCTTCGATGCGAAAGTCGACGTCGCGCAAAATCGAGCGTCCGTCAATCACGACCTCCACCCCATTCACGCTCAAGATTTCGGGCGATGTTCGATTGGTCATCACAACTCCTTGGTCGAGACGTGCGAGGCGAGCGCTTTGCTCAACGCGGTGATCTCGGCGAGCATCCAGGTCTGATAGTCGAAACCGGGTTCCGGCATCGTCTCGTAGACCGCGACCACCGGGACGTGCGACGACGCGGCGAGCGATTGCATCGCAACCGTAACGGTGCTGCTGACCTGTTCGTTGTAGCAGAAGACCTTGACGCGGTGACTCGTGAACAGGTTCTGCTGAAAGGCAATGTCCTCGGGCGACGGGTCGACGCCGTTCATGATGTCGGCCTGGAATCGAAACGGTGTCGCGTTATGCAGACCGAGGGCCGTCAGGAGATAGTCGGCCACCGGCTCGGTCGTGGCGACCTCGGTGCCAGCGAACCGGGACTTGAAGTGCTCGATCGCGGTGTCGACCGACTGCATCGAAGTGAGGAACTTCTTCAGGCGACCGGCAAAGTACGACGAGTGCTTCGGTGCGAGGTATGAGAGGTCACGAGTTACGAGTTTCGCGACCGCCGGCATCGTCGTCGGGTCGTACCAGAGGTGAGGATTCTTCGTCGAGAGCGTGAGCCCCAACGCCTTTTGCACGTTGATGACGCGCCGCGACGCGTTGGGTGATGAGGACTCGAGTTGCTGCATGAAGGTGTCGTAACCCACACCATTTTGGACGACGAGTTGTGCCGACGCGATCTCTTGCGCCACTGACGCACTCGCTTCGAAGGTGTGGGGATCGGTGTTCGGGTTGCTCATCACGGCGTCGACGCTGACGAAGCGACCACCAATTTGCGAGATGACGTTCGCGTATTGGTTCTCCGCACCGACGGCGCGAATCGTGTCAGTCGTCTTCGTCGCAGGCGAGTTACAGGCGGCCACCGTCAGCGACGCCGCGAGCAGGACGGCGAGCCTTTCGAAGGCGCGACCGCGCCGCGTTGGCCAATGGAACCTCCGGAAACCTTCGTGTCGCGCGTTCACGAAGAACGAGACCTTTCTAGAATCATTCCAGTTACGTTAATAAGAATCGTTCTAGAAAGCAAACCGGCAACCACTACGATGAATATCGTGACTACGACCCGAAATACCGTGCAGCGGCGAGAGGTTCTCGGCGTCCTCAGTCAGTTGCAGGGCTTTGTGAGCGCCCAAGAACTCCACGCTCTCATCGAAGGAGACGGTGGGCGGATCGCGCTCGCGACGGTCTATACGCAACTGAAAAAACTGGTCAAAAACGGTGAAGTCGACATCGTCATGACCGACCGCGGAGAGAGCTTGTACCGACGATGCGTCGTCGAGTCGCACCACCACCATCTCTCGTGTCGGGTCTGCGGCGCCACGGTGGAAGTCGACGCCCCCGAGCTGGAGAAGTGGGCCCACGACATAGGGGAACGATTTCACTATCGCGACCTTCGCCACGTCGTGGAATTCACCGGGATCTGTGGATCATGCCAAGTGAACTGACCCTGACTCCCCAACTCCACGGGCCGCTCAGCGTGTACCCCGTCGAGTTCGCCCGACATTTCGGCGTCAGCGCGTTCGTGACCGACCGCTTCGGTGGCGTGAGCGTCGGTCCCTACGAAGCACTCAACCTGGGCGATCACGTCGACGACGATCCCGCGCACGTGCAAGAGAATCGTCGCCTCGTGGCCCAGGCCATCAACGTCGACCCAACGCGACTGGTCATCGTGCACCAGACCCATGGCACCGACGTCGTCGCCGCCAACGAAGCGACACCCGATAGCGCGGGCGACGTCATCGTGGACTTCGGCGACGAATTCGCCATCGCAGTCCTCGTGGCCGACTGCGTCCCGCTCCTGCTCGTCGACGAGATATCTCCGGCGCTCGCCGTCGTGCACGCCGGCTGGCGAGGGCTCCAGAGTGGCGTCATCGTCAACGCACTGCGCAACTTCGAACATCCCGGGTCGGTCCACGTCTTCATCGGGCCGTGCATCTCCGCCGAGGCCTACCAAGTCGGCCCCGACGTCGCGAACTACTTCACCACCGTGCCCGGTGCGCTCACTCCCGATGGCCCCGACCACTCGCGACTCGACCTGCGCCAGGTCGCGATCGCTCAACTCCTGGACCACGGAGTCACCGACGACCACATCGTGGTCAGTACGCAGTCCACCGACGGCGGCGAGACGTTCTTCAGCGACCGCGCCGCGCGACCATGCGGGCGATTCGGTCTCGTCGCGAAGCGCGTGATCGCGTGAAGACTCGAGCCGAACTCTTTCGCTACGTCGGACTTGACGTCGGTGACACCACGCTCGCCGGGCACTACGAACTTGACGGTCGCCGATTCGTGGAGCAGGTCACGTTCGAGGGTGTGCGCGCGCTCGACGCGCCCGCGAGCCGTTCCCTCGCCGAGCTCTGGTACCTCGTCGCCGGACTTTCGTACTACAAGGCCGGCGCCGCGCGCCGCGTCGACGTGGGCACCACCCCGCTCGGCAAGTTGGGCCGTCGATTCTTCGAAGCGGCGTTGCGTGACGGCCTCGGTGAGTTCGCCTTCAACAACGAGCTCACGTTGAGCGAGGTCACGGTCGAGGGCGGCGCGTCGGTCGAACCCTTCGACCCGTTCCTCGATCCGCAACGAGTCCTCACCCCCTTCGGGGGTGGGATCGACTCGGTGGTGACCGTCGAGCGGCTTCGCGGACTCGTCGACCAATCGCTCTTCGTCGTGAGTCCTTCGACCGGGCGATTCGAACCCCTCGAAGCGACGGCGGCCGTCACCGGACTCGACATCGTACGAGCGACTAGGACCCTCGACCCTCAAATCCTGGTGAAGAACGAGTCGTTCTTCAACGGCCACGTGCCGGTCACGGCGATGGTCATCCTCCTCGGCGCCATCGCGGCGGTCGCGTCAGGGCGCGGCGGCGTCGCCCTCGCGAACGAGCATTCGGCCTCCGCGCCCAATCTGCGTTGGTACAACGCAGACATCAATCATCAGTGGAGCAAGTCGTGGAACGCGGAACTACTGATGGCTGACGCCATCGCCGAACGAGTCGGGGACGAGCTGGTCGTCGCCAGCTATTTGCGTGACCGCAGTGAACTGTGGGTCGCGCAGGAGTTCGCACTTCGAAAGGAGTACCACCACGTCTTTCGCAGCTGCAATCGAGCCTTCGCACAGCGGGCGCAAGATCGTGCGGCGACGTGGTGCGGCGAATGCGACAAGTGCGTCTTCATCAATCTGATGCTGGCACCGTTCATCTCGCGCTCCGCGCTCCGAGAGATCTTCGGCACTGAACCACTGAGCGATCCCGCGAGGACACTGCAGCTGCAGACCCTGGTCGGCATCGGCGTCGAGCACAAGCCCTTCGAGTGCGTGGGCGACCCCGACGAGTGCGCGGTCGCACTGTGCGAGGTGAGTCGCAGCGGCGAGTGGGACGACGTGACGCTCCTCGACAAACTCGCCGAGCAACTTGACTGCGACCGTTCGGTCGCGGACCTGCTCACACCACAAGGACCCAGTCGTGTTCCGACCAACTGGCTTCGCTGACCTCGCCGGCAAGCGAGTGGGCATCTTCGGCTACGGCGTCGAAGGACGCGCGACCCGGCGTCGTCTCGAGGGCATCGCCGGATCACTCGTCCTCGTCGACGACGTGGCGAACGTCGGCGACGGAGTGCTCGTGACTTCACAGGGTGGCCTCGAGGCGCTTCGTCAATGCGACGTCGTCTTGAAGAGTCCGGGAATCCCGCGTCGCCGCAGTGACGTCCTCGACCTGGAGCGAAGCGGCGTGGTCGTGACGTCAGCGCTCAACCTATGGTTGCACGACGTCGATCGATCACGGGTCGTCGCGGTCACCGGCACGAAGGGAAAGTCGACGACGACGGCCCTCGTGACCTTCTTCCTCCAATGCGTTGGTGAGCACGCCCTTCGATTGGGCAACATCGGACAGCCGCCCTACGACCCCGACATCGACACGTCACGTGGATGGCTCATCGTCGAGGTATCGAGCTTCCAGTGCGTCGACATCGATGTGGCGCCCGGGCAGGTGCTCGTCACTTCGTTGGGTGAGGATCATATTGACTGGCACGGGAGCGTCGCGGACTATCGGAGCGACAAACTGTCGCTGACACGCGCATCGGGTGACCACCAGACACTCGTCCCCGAAAGTTCGATCTTTCATGAACTCGTCCATCAACTCGGCGGCAGCGTCTCCTTCGTCGCGCCCGATAGCTCCTCGCTCGCCGAGTCCCTCGGTCTCCAGGGCGCACACAGCCACTCGAACGTGGCGATGGCGCTTCGCTGCGTCACGCTCCTGACCGGGGTCAATCCGAGTGAGCTGCACGATCGGATCGCGGCGCACGCGTCGACGTTCTCCCCCTTGCCGGGGCGTCTGACGTTGGTCGCGACCGAGCACATCGACGGCGCAACGGTGCGCTTCGTCGATGATGGTCTTGCGACGTCGGTGCTGCCGACCATCGCCGCATTGGAAGTCTTCGAAGGCGACCCCGTGGCACTCATCGCGGGAGGTTTCGATCGAGGCGTCGACTACGAACCGCTCGCCGTCGTCCTCGCGGCTCGTACGAATTCGACTGCCCTCATAAGTATCGGCGACGCGGGCCAACGGCTCGGCGAAGCCCTTCGCCGACTGCGCCCCGACATTGTCCACGTTCACGTCGAGGGGATGCGCGCCGCCGTCGAGCGAGCGCGCCTCAACGTGCCTCAGGGCGGCGTCGTCCTCCTATCGCCCGCGGCACCGAGCTTCGATCGCTACCGAAACTGGGAGGAGAGATCAGCCGACTTCACCCACATGGTCACCGCGACGTCGCACATCTAGGGCACGGTCTGGGGCGTGCCCGCGGGGGCGACCGCGTTGGTCGGCGTGGGCAACTTCAGTTCCTTCAGGATGCTCTCGTTCTCACTCTCAGCATGATTGGCGACGACCGATTGCGCGCTGAGTAGCGATGGTCGTTTCGCCACCGGCGCAGTCTCGAAGGTGATGAGCAGTGCGATTTCCTCTCGTGTGTATCGAATGAGTTTGCCCACCTCGAACGCCGCGTCGCTCGGCCACTTCACTGTGTTGAGGTCATCAACCTCGTGGACCAGTGCGCTCACCAGCGTGTTGGTGCTGGCCTTCGAATGATCGCTCGGCGTTGAACTACCTCCGTTGAAGATCGCATCCGCTTCCTCGACCGGAGTGATTGCGCCGAGATAATGATGCTGTGCCCGGGCGAGGAATTTCGTCACATGCGATGGCGTCAACGTCGCGAACGTGATGACGATGATGACGAGGGCGACGCTCATCAGCACGTAGCCGCGCGTGCGCATCGTGTTCGAGAGCCAAGAAGGGACCTGTGCGCCGAGTCGCGACGCGAGATCGCCTTGATCCGGGATCCGGCCTTCGCGCATGGCTACTTCACTTTCCGGTGGTTCATGTTCTCGGCCACCCACTACGTCCTCTCCTCAGTATCGATGTTTGACGAGGAGCAGACGAGGGAGTGTTCGAGCGAGGAATCGACCGAAACTCTGGAGCCTGGGAGGAGATTCGAACTCCTGACCTACGCATTACGAATGCGTTGCTCTACCGACTGAGCTACCCAGGCGCAACCAGCAACTCTACTTGATGGGCCCACGAGGCCACCGGCGCAGGGGCCCTAGAACTCCATGAGCGACAGCATGAGATCGTTCAAGAGCAGCGTCTCGTCGACGTTCGACGAGAGCCGTCGTGAAGCCTCCGCCACCACGCCAATGGCCTTCATCGACGCACCGACTCGGTACTCGGCCCTCGCGTCACGCACGGCCGTGGTCTCGAGGCCCTCAGTCATCCTCGCCCGGTACTCGTTGGTGAGGGCGGTGAGTCCGAAGCGGAGTTCGTCGATGCGAAACCTGCGCTGTTCGCGTTTGAACTGCGCCTCGATGTCCTTGCGATTCGACACCGAACGCTGCCCCATCTCGCGTGACTCGCGACTTCGCACTTCCATCTCCTCGTCCTGCAACAGTTGCAGCGGCGCGATCGCCTCGTCGAGCGACTGAGCGATCTCGCTCGCCAGGGCGGCTGACGTCGCGGGCGTACCGTTGAGTCGGTCGGGAACCGAACGCCACTGCGCGATACGTTGCGCCAACGCGGCGTCGCGCACGAGAATCCGTGCCCGGCGAAGGTTGCCGTTGGCCGCGCTCGCCGCCGATCGCGCGGCCACCACGTCGGCACCCTCACGGACCAAGAGTTCGGCGATGTCATCGGGTCCGAGTCCGCGCAACTTCAATTCGACGCAGCGCGACGCGACCGTGTCGAGGGCTGGCGGCACGTCCTCGGCGCTGAGCAGGAAGATGGTGCGCGCGGGCGTCTCCTCGAGTGACTTCAAGAGGGCGGCGGCGCTCGGTGAGGTCCCGGTCGTCGTGAGTTCGACATCTTCGAGCACCACGATCTGGTAGCCCGAACCGAGCGGCCGGCGACGACCGATCCGATCGGCCTCGCGCAGTTCATCGATCCGCCACGAGACCCCGGCACGTGGTGCGACATAGATGTCGGCGTCGTTCTCGCTCAACACGAGTCGACAGACGTCACAGTGGCCGCAACCGTCATCAGGACATTGCAACGCCGCGGCGAAGGTCATCACCGCGTCGTGCAGACTCGATCCGACGGGGCCGCTGAACAGATAGGCGTGCACCGGATTCTTGACGTACTGTCGCATGGCCGCGACGGCCGCGTCTTGACCCACGAGCGAAGAGAAGACGTCAGTCATCTCACCATCGTAAGGAGGTGAGGCGATCGTCGACGGCGTCGGCGACGAGCTTCTCACTCTGGGAACCGTCGATGACGCACCATCGACCTTCCCACTTGTGAGCGATTTCGAGGTAGCCCTCGCGCACCCGCTGGTGGAAGGCGAGATCCGCGGACTCGAAGCGGTCGCGCGCGTCGGGCGCGCGACGGTCGTTGGCCAACTCTGGCGGAGTGTCGATCAGGATCGTGAGGTCGGGCAGGCAGGACCCGATCGCGAGTTCCGTCGCCGCCTCGAGTCGGGCGAGGTCGACGCCGCGACCGTAACCCTGATAGGCGAGCGTCGAGGCGAAGTACCGATCGCTCACGATCGACCCGCCGCTCTCGAGCGTCGGTTCAATCACGGTGCGAACGTGGTGAGATCGGTCGGCGAGCATGAGGAGCGCCTCGGTGACCGGCGTCATCGGAGTCGACGCGTCAAGGACCCAACGGCGCAGGTCCACCCCGAGCGGCGTGTCACCGGGCTCGAAGGTGAAGTGGGCGTCGCGCAGTTCGGCGACCCGACGTGCCTGCGTGCTCTTGCCACTGGCGTCGATCCCTTCGAAGACCACGAAGAGACCGCGCGTCATGGTTCGTCCGTCCGCGCCGCGGCGAGCAGGGCCGCGTTGGACTTGGCGCCCTTCGCTACCGCGTCACGCTTGGCGGAGGCGGTCGCCTTCTTCGCGGGCGCCTTCTTGGCCGCCTTCTTCGCGGTCTTCTTCGCGACCTTCTTCACGGCCTTGCGCGGTCGAGTCGACGGTTCGGCGTTGCGCCGCTCGGCGAGGAGTTCACAAGCGCGATCGAGCGAGATCGTCTCGGGCGTGTCGCCGAGACGCAGCGTCGCGTTCGTCTCACCGTCGGTGACGTAGAGACCGAAGCGACCCGTGCGCACCACGACCTGTTTCTTCGTGACCGGGTCTTCACCGAGTTCCTTCAACGGTCCCGCGGCCGCGCGGCGGCCACGTTGCTTGGGTTGGGCCAACAGGGCGAGCGCCCCGGAGAGATCGATCACGAAGATCTGCTCCTCGTCCTCCAACGAGCGCGTCTCCTTGCCCCACGTGATGTAGGGGCCGTAGCGGCCGTTCTGGGCGACGACCTCGCCGCCCTCGGGGTGCTCGCCGACGACGCGGGGCAATGAGAGGAGCTTTTGCGCGTCCGCGAATGTGACCGACTCGGGTGACATGGTCGTGAACAGCGACGCGGTCTTGGGCTTCTCCTTCGGATCGGTCATCTCGCCCACCTGCACGTAGGGGCCGTAGCGACCGGCCTTCAAGAAGATGGGCAGGCCGCTCGCCTCGTCCACGCCGAGTTCGCGGTCGTTGCTCGGGGCAGCGAGTAGTTCGAGCGCCTTGGCGACGCTGAGCGAATCGGGCTCGGTCGCCTCGGGGATCGACGCGCGATCCTCGCCGTGCACGAGGTAGGGGCCGTAGCGACCGGAGCGCACGCTGACGGGCACGCCGTCGGGCGCCACCCCGAGCGCGATGGAGTTGATCGCCGCGAAGTCGAACTCGTGCTGCTCGTGGGTCATCTTCTCGAGACCGGCCTTGGCCAGTTCGGTCGTGGCGTTGGGGTCCCCGAAGTAGAAGCGCTGCAGCCACGGTTCGAGGTCCTGGGTCCCTTGGGCGATCTCGTCGAGCTGGTCCTCCATCTCCGCGGTGAACTGATAGTCGACGAGGTCGGCGAAGTAGATCTGGAGCAGGTTCACGACGGCGAAGGCGCGAAAGGCCGGGACGAGGGACTTACCTTTCTTCCAGACGTAGCCCCGTCGGTCGATGGTCTTCATTACCGACGCGTAGGTTGAGGGCCGACCGATCCCCAGGTCCTCGAGTTTCTTGATCAAGGTCGCCTCGGAGTAGCGGTCCGGTGGCTGGGTGTCGTGGCCCTTGGCCTCCGCGCCCTGCACCGGGACCACTTCGCCCTCGCTCAACGCGGGCAGGATCCGTTCCTGATCGGCCAGTTCGGCTTCGGGGTCGTCGGTCCCTTCGACGTAGGCCCGGCGAAAGCCGGGGAACTCGATGCGCAGTCCGGTCGCGGCGAGTCCAACGAGGACGTCGCCGTCGAAACCGACCACGCTCGGCAACGTCGCCTCGAGGCGCACGCGGTCCTGGGTGAGCCGAGCGTCGACCATCTGCGAGGCGATGGTCCGCTTCCAGATCAGGTCGTAGACGGCCAACTCGTCACCACCGAGTTGGGACTGCGCTTCGTCGAGCGTGCGAAAGGACTCACCGGCCGGACGGATCGCCTCGTGCGCCTCCTGGGCGTTCTTCACCTTGCGGTCGTAGCGCCGCGGCGCGTCGGCCACGTAGTCGTCGCCGAACATCGAGGCGGCGGTCGAACGCGCCGCACGAATCGCCTCGTCTGACAGCGTCGTCGAGTCGGTGCGCATGTAGGTGATCCAACCCTGTTCGTAGAGCCGCTGGGCCGCGCGCATGGTCCGTTCCGGGTCGAAGCGCAGTTTGCGACTGGCCTCGATCTGCAGCGAGGACGTCATGAAGGGTGGTTGGGGACGCTGTGTTCGTGGCGTGGAGGCAATAGAGCGCACGGTGACCGTGGCGCCCTCGAGCCCTTGGGCCACGGACTGGGCCGACGGCTCGCTCAGCACCTGCACCTTGGCCTTGGTGTCGAGCGCCCCCGAGGCATCGAAGTTCTTCCCCGTCGCGAGCGACGCGCCGTTGAGAAGTTCGACGGTGGCTTCGAACGTCGCGCTCTTGGCGCTCAACGTTGCGGTGACGTCGAACCAGGTTGCGGAGGTGAAGTCCATGCGTTCGCGTTCGCGCTCACAGACCAAGCGGATGGCGACTGACTGCACACGGCCGGCCGAGCGTGCCTTGTCGACCGCGCGCCACAACACGGGCGACACCTCGTAGCCCACCAGCCGGTCGAGGAAACGGCGGCCCTCCTGGGCGTCGACGAGTCGCAGGTCCAAATCGCGCGTGTCGTTCACGGCTTTCGCGATGGCGGCCGGGGTGATCTCGTGAAAGACCATCCGCTTGACCGGCACCTTGGGATTGAGGACCTCCTGGAGGTGCCACGCGATGGCCTCACCCTCGCGGTCCTCGTCGGTCGCGAGGTACAACTCGTCCACCTGTTTGAGGGCCGCCTTGAGCTCGGCCACGATCTTCTTGCGGTCACTCGAGACGACGTAGACGGGCTTGAAGTGGTCGTTCACGTTGATGCCGAGTCGCGCCCACTTCTCCCCCTTCACTGACGCGGGGATGTCCGCCGCGCTCTGAGGGAGGTCACGGATGTGGCCAATGGAGGGTTTCACGATGTAGTCGGGGCCGAGCATGCCCTGGATGCGCGTCGCTTTCGCGATCGACTCGACGATGACGAGTGCCCGGGCCATGCTCACCTCCTTTCAGTGACTACGTCGGCGGCACGCGCCACCACTCTGCGCTCTACAAGATAGGCAGGTCTGGAACCCCTTGGTCGTCATCCTCGCCCATCGCGACCCATCGGTCGGCGCAAACACGGTGCGGCGACTGATGATTGCGTTGATGATGACGTTACGCGTCGCCCGCAGGAGCGGCGACGATTTCGTACTGCGGATTGAGGATGACCGCTTCACGCCGTAGCGAGGTAACGGTCCCGCGAACGAGCAGTCGGGTACCCCGCTCGATACCCGGGATGTTCGATCGACCCTGGAAGACGAGGGTGACCGAACCACTGTTGTCGGCGATCACGCAGCGAAGTTCGTGACCTCCGCTCTCGTGGTTGATCGCCATTGAGCGCACGCGTCCGGCGATCTCGGCGAACTGGCGCTCGACGAGGCCACCGATCGGCGCCGACGCGCTCGATCGCTCGGCCAACTTCTCGTCAGCGATCAGGTGCGCGCTGTCGCGCACGCCGCCGCGCACGACCTCATCACTTCGCGGTGCCTCTTGCATCGCGCCCTCGGTGAGTTTGCGAACCGCGCGATAGGGCACGATGGTCGCGGCGGTGCGTGGCACGTGCATGACCGCGCCCGCGATGGCGTCGGCGCTGCGGTCGTGCAGGAATCGTTGCAATCGAGAGACGTAGCCGCGACGCGGGAGGATCACCATGCAGAAGACCTCGGGGTCGCGCACGACGTCGGCCACCAGTTCGAGGGCGGCGCGGTCGACTCGGCGGTCGTCACACTCGACGATCTCGAGCGTGATGCCCGCCGACGCCGTGCCGGGCGATCCCCACTTCTCCTCGAGGCGCTTGGTGACGATCGGGTCGATGTCGAAGTGCACGGCGCGCACCGAGAAGGCGTTGAGCGACGTGCAGTAGAGCAACGAGCGTTCGGTGGCGAGGTCGTAGGTGTCGACGAAGACGACAACACGATTCATGCGGATGTTCATCGTCGCGGCCCGACCGCTCACGGCCTCGAAGGCCCGTTCCTCACGGACGTACTGCTTGTTCAGGCGGATCAACGCGACGTACATCAGGGGCCCGATGACCGCGATGATCCAGGCACCCTCCTTGAACTTCACGGTGAGGAAGATGACGACCACGATCGCGGTCACCGTCGCCGACAGCGCGTTCACGAAGACGCCGAAACGCCACTTGCCGGTGCGTTCGCGAAGATGACGCGCAACCATGCCGGCGCCCGCCAACGTGAAGCCCGTGAACACGCCGATGGCGTAGAGCGCGACGAGCGCGTTGACGCTCGCGTTGAAGACGATGATGAGCGTGAGCGCCACGACGCCGAGCACGATGATGCCGTTCGAGAACGCCAGACGGTGCCCGCGTTTGGTCAACTGACGCGGCAGGTACTTGTCGGTGGCGACGTAGTTCGCGAGGAACGGGAATCCATTGAATGACGTGTTGCCGCCGGTGTAGAGGATGAGGATCGTCGCGAGCAGGACCAAGTAGTAGACGAGGTGGCCAATTCCGTGGCTGCCAAAGACGTCGAGGACCTCCTGGCTGACCACGGTGGGCGAGCCCTTCTCGTAGGGGATCGCGTGGGTCCACTGCGCGAGGAACGTGATACCGAGGAGGAGGAACGCGAGGATGCTCGACATCGTGACGAGGGTCTTGCGCGCATTAGGCGACTCAGGTCGGCGGAAACTCGCGACACCGTTGCTGATCGCTTCGAGACCGGTCAACGACGAACCGCCGTTGGCGTAGGCGCGCAGTAGTGCGATGAACGCCAGTCCCATCAGTACGCCGGTTCCCTTCGAACCGAGGTGGTGGCCGATGAGGTCGTGCTGCAGCGGCAATGGGATACGGTGCAGCGAACCGGCGATCTTCTTCGAGACGCCGAAGATGATGGTCGCCGACATCATGAAGATGTAGAAGTACGTCGGGAACGCGAAGTAGCTGCCGGCCTCCTTCAGTCCGCGCAGGTTGCCGTAGATGAGGATCAGGACCACGCCGACGGTGATGAGGAGCGGATCGGGGGCGTGACTGAGGCTGGGGATCGCGCTCGCCAACACCGCCGTACCGGCCGAGCACTGGACCGCCACGGTCACCGTGTAGTCGATGAGCAGTGCGACCGCAGCGATCTGAGCGATCTTCGGTCCGAAGTTGTCGCGCGCGACAACGTAGGAACCGCCGGCCGTCGTGTAGTACTTGATGACGTCCATGTAGGAGGTCGTGACGAAGAACAAAACTCCCAGGATGACGAACATGATCGGCACGACGAGCGCGAAGGCCGCGATACCGATGAGGGGCGTCATCTGCGTGAGGATCTCTTCGGTACCGTACGCCGACGAGGAGATGCAGTCCGGGGCGAGGAC
Source organism: uncultured Acidimicrobiaceae bacterium (assembly GCA_963804305.1). Taxonomy (GTDB): domain Bacteria; phylum Actinomycetota; class Acidimicrobiia; order Acidimicrobiales; family RAAP-2; genus RAAP-2. Next base: position 189,866 of record CAWDPR010000006.1, read on the forward strand.
GCCGAGCGCGATGGCCCGATTGAGCCGTTCGCCGCTCAACTGTTCGGTGACGAACGGTTTTCCGAGGAAGATCCGCTTGATCCGGTACCCGAGCGTCTCGGGATAGACGTCGGCGACGTTGGCGTGCGACGTCAGAACCCGCGAATTGCTGGAAATCTGCTTATCGGCCTCTGACACGAACACGATACTAAGCCAGTGGGTTTCGTGGCTCGGGTGACGCTCGGGCCGTCTGGCGATGTTGCACCCCCTTCGCCACATGTGTTCAGATGACGGGGTGCATATCGTCGTCGTCGGTTGTGGCCGGGTGGGTTCAGAACTTTCGATGCAACTCTCGGAAGAGGGACACTCGGTCGTCGTCGTCGACAAGAACCGCGACGCCTTTCGACGTCTGCAGGGTTTCCACGGGAAAACCCTCGTCGGCTCCGGTTTTGATCGCGACGTCCTCTTCCAGGCCGACGCCCGGCGCGCCAACGCCCTCGCGGCGGTGACGAGCGGCGACAACACGAATATCCTCTGCGCGCGCATCGCCCGCGACAACTACGAGATCAAAAACGTGGTCGCGCGCATCTACGACCCCGCGCGTGCCGACATCTACATGAAATTGGGCATCCCCACCGTGGCGACGTCGACCTGGACCACCCAGCAGGTAAAGCGCTGGATCTTGCCCGCCGACGACTCGATCGAGTGGACCGCCGGCACTGGCAACATGCACCTCGTCGAACGGATCGTTCCCGACGTCCTTGCCGGTAAGCCCCTCAGTCAGTTCGACCAGGGTGACAGCGTGCGCGTCGTGGGTGTCATCCGGGGCGGCCAGGGTCGCGTCAACATCGACGGCCTCTTCGCTCAGGAAGACGATGTCCTCGAGTACCTCGTCACCACCGAGGGCCTCGAAGAGCTGCAAGGCCTGATCAAGAACGGACTGCGATGAGGGTCATGGTCGCCGGGGGTGGGTCGGTCGGCACCGCGATCGCACTCGACCTCGTGGACCGCCACCACGACGTCACGTTGCTCGAGCAGGTAGCGGCGACCGCTGACAAGTTGAAAGGCCTCTTGCCGGGAGTCAACGTCATGGCGGCGGATGCTTGCGAGTACGCGAGCCTCGCCGCGGCCGACTTGCGCAGTGCCGACGTCGTCATCGCCGCCACCGGCGACGACGAGGACAACCTGGTCATCTCGTGGCTCTCCAAGCAGGAGTTCGGCGTCCCGCGGGTCATAAGTCGCATCAACAACGCGCGCAACGAGTGGCTCTTCAACGAGAGTTGGGGCGTTGACGTGTCAGTGTCCACGCCGGCGTTGATCACGTCGCTGGTGGACGAGGCCGTGGAAGTCGGCGCGATCATCAATCTGATGGACCTGGCCCAGGGCCGCATGCGGCTCATCGAGGTGACGCTCGCGGAGAACGCCCCGGCGGTCGCCCAGCACATGACGCTTGACGAACTGCGCCTGCCCGACTCCGTGCGTGTCGTCGCGGTCGTGCGCTCCAGCCAACCGCTCGTGCCCACCGCCACCATGCACTTCTTGGAACATGATCACGTCATCTTGATCACTCGCTCCGACGCATCCCAGGACTGTGCCTCGGCCTTCGTGGGCTGAATTCGAACCCTGGAATTTCGAACAGACCTAGCATGATTAGGTGCGAGCGGCCTTCTTCGACCTAGATAAGACGGTGATCGCCAAGTCGTCGCTGGTGGCGTTCGGCCCGGAATTTCACGCCCGCGGTCTCCTGCACCGGCGCACCCTCGTCTGGGCGGTCCTCAGCCAGATGATGTTCATGCGATTCGGCGCTGACGAGGAGAAACTCGACAAGATCCGCGAGTCGGTGCTGCAGATTACCAAAGGCTGGGACCACCTCGAGGTGAAGCGGCTGGTCGCCGAGACCATCAACGAAGTCATTGAACCGCTCATCTACGAAGAGGCCCTCGACCTCATTGACTTCCACCTTGCCCAGGACGACGAAGTGTGGCTCGTGAGCATGGCACCGGCCGAGATCGTCGAACCGTTCGCCGAACTGCTCGGCATCACCGGCGCCATCTCCTCGCTCGCCAAGCTCGACGAACAGGGGAAGTTCACCGGCGAGATGGAGTTCTTCGCGCAGGGCGAGAACAAGGCGGTCGCCATCCGAGCGTTGGCGCAACGCCGCGGCATCGACCTCGGAGAGTCATTCGCGTACTCCGACTCCGAGACCGACATCCCCATGCTCGAGTGCGTCGGTCACGCGTACGCGGTGAACCCCGATCGCCAATTAGCGAAGGCGGCGCACGACAACCAATGGCCGCTCCTCAGTTTCACGCATCCCGTGCGCGCCCACGACCGTTCGAAATCGCACACGCCATTTCTCATCAGCGCCCTCGTGATCGGCGTGGCGGCGGTCCTCGGCCGCTCGAAGATCCCGAGACGTTAGAGCGTCAGGAGGTCGCGAGCGCCAGTGTCCGACGACGGGTGACGGAGCTTGCTCATCGCGCGGGCCTCGATCTGTCGAATCCGCTCACGAGTGAGGTTCATCTCGGCGCCGACATCCTCGAGCGTGCGGATCTCGCCCGCGCCATCGAGTCCGAAGCGCATGCGAAGGATCTTCTGCTCGCGGTCGTCGAGGGGCTGGAGCAGCTTCTCGATCGCGGCCGGCATCATCTTGACCGCTGCGACGTCAAAGGGCGACTCCGCGGAGCGGTCCTCTACGACGTCACCGAGTTCGGCGTCGCCGTCCTCACGAAGGGGCTCGGACAGCGAGATCGGCTCGGAGCGGAATCGCAACGCCTCGATCAACTTGTCCTCGGGCATCTCGCACTCGTCGCACAGTTCCTTGATCGTCGGAGGGCGCCCGAACTTGAGCTCCAAGCGCGACTGCGCCTTTTGGACGCGCGCCAAGGTGTCGCCGGCGTGCACCGGGAGCCGGATAGTGCGTCCGGTGTTGGCGATGCCTCGGGTGATCGCTTGACGGATCCACCACGTGGCGTACGTCGAGAACTTGAAACCCTTGCGCCAGTCGAACTTCTCGACGGCGTGCATGAGCCCGAGGTTGCCCTCCTGGATGAGGTCCAGCAGCGGCAGACCCGAAGCCTGGTACTTCTTCGCGATCGAGACCACGAGTCGAAGGTTCGACTGCACGAAGTCCCGCTCGGCCTGGTCGCCACGGTGCACCGAACGCTTGAGCGCCAACTTCTTCGAAGGCGTCAACTTGATCTTCTTGTCGGTCTCGGCGCTTTCGAGCTCGGCCTTGGCCTCGCGACCCTCTTCGATGGTCTGGGCGAGACGGACTTCGTCGTCCTTGGTGAGGAGGGTGTACTGACCTATGTCGGACAGATAGAGACGGACGAGGTCCTCATCATCCCTGTCTACGCGATCTTTTGCCATGGCACTCCCTTGATTCCCGACACCGGAAAGTCCGGTACTCCTAGTTATACGGAGGTAGGCAACCTACCGGGAAAGGCCCAGACTTTCAGCGTTTCCGGCGATGTCGAGCGTCGTCGCCAGGTCGAAGGCCGCCGCCTGCCAGCTCGGATCGTCAATGGGCGCCTGCTGTTTGGCCACCTCGCCGGTGGCGAGGACTTCGGCGACGACGACCTGGGACCCGTGATTGAAGAGCTCCAGCAATCTCTCGTCGTCGGTCATGGTGGCGCGAGCGTCGACGAGGGTGACGAGCAGGCGCGGCCCGACCACCATTGCCATGGCGTAGAGCACCATGGCGCCACTCTCGTCGCAGTTCAGCGCGTGGCGCAGGACGGCGTCGAGCACGCCGATCGCCGGGACCTCGCTCGTCGCGGTGAACTCGCGCATCTCGAGCGCGAGTGCGCCAAAGGCTCGGCCCATCTCGTAGGTGCGCACGACGTAGGCGTCGTTGGTCAGCGTCGGCGCGCCCTCGCCGAGCGCCATATATATGGTGTCGTAACACGCGAGGAGATGGAGGGCCATCTCCTCATTGGAAGGCATCAGAGGGTCTCTTGACGAAAGGCGTTGGTAATCGGCATCCGCCGGTCGCGGCCAAAGGCCTTCTTCGAGATCCGCACGCCCGGAGGCATCTGGCGTCGTTTGTATTCGCTGCGATCGACGAGACGCGTGATCGTGAGTACGAGCGCCGGGTCGTGGCCACTCGTAATCATCTCCTCGGCGGTCGCGTCGTCCTCGACGTAGAGCTGGAGCAACGGGTCGAGCACGTCGTAGGGAGGGAGCGACTGGTCGTCGCGCTGGTCGGGGCGTAGCTCGGCCGACGGCGGCTTCTCGAGGACCGCCTGAGGGATCGGCTCGGGATCACCGTCCTTCGCTGCGACGTCGTTGCGGTAACGACAGAGTTCGTAGACGAGGGTCTTGGGCACGTCCTTGATCACCGCGAAGCCGCCGACCGAGTCACCGTAGAGCGTGGAGTACCCGGTCGCCATCTCGGACTTGTTGCCCGTCGTGAGCACGATCGCTCCCGTGTCGTTCGAGATGGCCATCAACAGCACGCCTCGAATCCGCGACTGCAGGTTCTCGTCGGTGATCCCGCGCGGCTCCCCGTCGAGGACGCCGCCGAGAGCCTGACCGAAGGCCTGGTGCGCGCTCTCGATCGGAATCGTCGTGATCTCGATGTCGAGTCGTCGCGCCAACTCTTCGGCGTCAGTGACCGAATGGTCCGACGAGTAGCGACTGGGCATCGTGAAGCCCCGCACCGCGCGCGCGCCGACGGCGTCGACCGCGATCGCGGCAACGAGGGAGGAGTCGATACCGCCCGACAGCGCGATCACCGCGGTTCGGAAACCGTTCTTGCGCAGGTAGTCGCGGGTCCCCATCACGAGCGCCTGGTAGACCTCCTCGACCTCGTCGAGGGGCTCAGCGATGCGATTGACGTGCAACGCGGTGAGTCGTGACTCGTCGCGGGCGTAGCCGATGTTGAGTGGCACGCCGGCGCTGCTCTCGCGCGCCCCGATCTCACAGACCAACAACTCCTCGCCGAAGGCCGTGGCGCGCGCGATGACGTCGCCCTGGGCGTTGACGACGACGCTCTGTCCGTCGTAGACCAGTTCGTCCTGGCCCCCAACGAGGTTCACGTACGCGATCGGACAGTTGGTCTCGATCGCGCGATCGCGCAGCATGGCCTCGCGCTCCTCACGACGGCCGCGTGCGTAGGGCGACGCGTTGGCGACGACGATCATCGTCGCCCCTTCGCGCGCCAGTTCGGCGGCCGGCCCGTTGCTGGTCCAGATGTCCTCGCAGATCAACATGCCGATGGCGACACCGTGGACGTTGACGATCGTGTGCGGCCCGACGCCGGGATGGAAGTAGCGCTGTTCGTCGAAGACGTCGTAGTTCGGCAACAGTCGCTTGGTCGCGATGGCGACCACTCCATCGTCACTGAGCGCCACGAGTGCGTTGGCGATGTGGGGTGACAGTGCTTCACCAAAGGCCGGGCGCGCGACGTCGCGTCCGTCGCTCGACGGTGCCAGGGCGACGTCCCCAAACCCTCGCTGACGACTGTTCCCACGAGGACCGGCGGCACGTTGTCGAGCAGGGCCATCTCGATCAGCGCGACGCGCGACGCTTCGATGAACCCCTCCTTGAGCAGGAGGTCCTCGGGCGGGTAGCCCATCAGGGACAACTCTGGCGTCGAGGACCAGGTCGGCGCTGGCCGACGCGGCCTGGGTTCGGAATCGTCCGAGCGTCTCGACGTTCTGCGCGAAACCTCCCACAACTGCGTTCATCTGGGCCATGGCGAGTCGAATCACGGGCACGACGTGAGCCTACCGGCGCTCCCCGGGGAACCATCTGGCGAACATTCACACGTGGTTAACAAAAGTGGGGGTAGGCCATGACGTCGCTCCACCAGACTGGTATTGAACGCGTCAAGGGCGCATGACATCTAACAAGGAGCAGCCGTGTCGTACCAAGCTGAATACATCTGGATTGACGGCAGCGAGCCAACGCGCAAGTTGCGTAGCAAGACCAAGATCGTGGCCACGGGCGCGAAGCCGCCCGTGTGGGGCTTCGACGGCTCGAGCACGAACCAGGCCACCGGACACTTCTCGGACTGTGTGTTGGTGCCGGTCTTCACCTGTCCGGACCCGCTGCGCGGCGCGGGCGACATCCTCGTCATGTGCGAGGTCTTGAACGCCGACATGACCCCGCACGTCACCAACGAGCGCGCGGCGACCGCCGCGGTGGCGAAGAAGTACGCGAGCTTCGAACCGAAGTTCGGCATCGAGCAGGAGTACACCTTCTTCCAGGGTGGCCGTCCCTACGGCTGGCCGGAAGAGGGCTTCCCCGCACCGCAGGGCCCGTACTACTGCGGCGTCGGCGGCGCGAAGATGCCCGGACGTGACATCGTCGAAGCCCACACGCTCGCCTGCATGCGTGCCGGACTCGGCATCGAAGGCACGAACGCCGAAGTGATGATGGGCCAGTGGGAGTTCCAGGTCGGCGTGCTCGGACCGGTCGAGATCGGTGACCAGTTGTGGGTCGCGCGCTGGCTGCTCGAGCGCATCGCCGAGGAGTTCGACGTCGACGTGAGCTTCGACGCCAAGCCCGTGCCCGGGGACTGGAACGGTGCGGGGGCACACACGAACTTCTCGACGAAGCAGATGCGCGCGGCCAACGGATACGACGCCGTCATCGCCGGCGCCGAAGCCCTCGGCACGCGGGTGAAGGAGCACATCTCGAACTACGGCGTCGGCGTGGAGGACCGCCTCACCGGCGCCCACGAGACGGCCCACTGGTCGAAGTTCTCCTACGGGGTCTCAGACCGAGGCGCGTCGGTTCGTATCCCCGGCGGGGTCGCGCGTGAGAAGCGCGGCTACCTCGAGGACCGACGTCCCAACGCCAACGCCGACCCCTACGTCGTGGCACGCCTGATCACCGACACCATCTGCGGCGCGGCGAGCGCCACGAAGGCACCGGCGCGCGCCGCGGCCAAGAAGGCTCCGGCGAAGAAGGTGGCGAAGAAGGCACCGGCCAAGAAGGCGGCCGCTCGTCGTTAAGGAACGGGTTCAAAGCCGGCCGCTCTCGGGCGGCCGGCTTTGACATTTGAGGACGAATCGTCAGCGATGCGGGAAGGTGAGAGAATGGCACCCATGCAAAGTTCTGCCGAGTACGTGCTTCGTACCGTCGAAGAGCGTGGCGTGCGCTTCGTCCAGCTCTGGTTCACCGACGTCCTCGGACGCCACAAGGCCTTTCACGTCACGCCCGCGGAACTCGAGGACGCCCTCGATCAGGGCATGACCTTTGACGGCAGCTCCATCGACGGGTTCTCGCGGACCCAGGAGTCCGACGTCCTCGCCCGACCGGACCTCTCGACGTTCCAGTTGCTGCCTTGGTACGAGGAGGGCGCGGGTGTCGCCCGGGTCTTCTGTGACATCGTCAACATCGACGGCACGCCCTTTGAGGGCTGTCCGCGTCAGCAACTACGCAGGGTCCTCGGCGAGGCCCGAAACCAGGGTTACACCTTCTTCGTCGCTCCCGAGATCGAGTACTTCTACTTCGAGGACCTCGACACCGCGAGCGCACCTCGCCCCATCGACAGCGGGAGTTACTTCGACCTCCTGCCCGACGACACCGCGAGTCAACTTCGACGCCGAACCGTCTTGACCCTTGAGGAGATGGGCATCGGGGTCGAGCACGCCCAGCACGAGGACGCTCCGGGCCAGCAGGAGATCGACCTGCGCTACACCGACGCGTTGACCATGGCCGATTCGGTGATGTCGCTGCGACACGTGGTGAAGGAACTGGCTCGCCAATCCGGGGTCGCGGCGAGCTTCATGCCCAAGCCGCTCGCCCACGTCCAAGGTTCGGGCATGCACACGCACCTCTCGCTGTGGGAGGACGACCACAACGCCTTCATCGGCAACGGCCCCTACGGCCTCAGCGAGGTCGCCACGAAGTTCATCGCGGGCCTCGTCGCCCACGCCCCCGAGATCACCGCGGTGACCAATCAGTGGGTCAACTCCTACAAGCGACTGGTCCCGGGCGCCGAGGCGCCCGTCGGTGCCAGCTGGGCCCGTTACGACGCGGCGGCGCTCGTTCGCATCCCGTCGGTCAAGCCGGGTCGCGTCGACTCCACGCGCATCGAGTACCGCTCTCCAGACCCCGCCGCGAACCCGTACCTCGCCTTCGCCGTCGTACTGGCCGCGGGACTTCGCGGTGTCGCCGGCGACTACCAACTGCCGGCCGAGGGCGAGCGCACGGCACCGCTGCCCCAGTCCCTCGCCGAGGCGCTTGACCTCATGGAGGACTCGAAGCTCCTGCACGAGACCCTCGGGCCCCACCAGGTGGAGTGGTTCCTGCGAAACAAGCGCGCCGAGTGGGACGCCTATCGCGGCCAAGTCACGCCCTTCGAACTCAATCGATACCTTCCGCTGCTGTGATCATTGACGTCGTCCTCTGCGTGCCTTCGTGTGATGGGCCGGTTCGCAAGGCATTCGAAGTCACGGGGGTCACCCCGGCGGTCGCGTCGACCGGTCGGCTGAACGAGGTCACCGCGCTCGAGCCGACCGACGGCTTCGCCGGCGCGGTCATCAATGCCTCCGCCTTCCCGTTCACCGAAGCGATGAACCTCTGTCGACAACTCCGCGCGCGGACCCGCGGCGTCGGCCCCATCATCTTGCTCCTCGATCACTACCAGCTCGACGAGTTGACCTTCCGGGAGAACCTCTTCGATGACTTCGTCGTCGGTCCCTATGACGTGAGCGAACTCGCCACGCGACTTCGCCACCGCCTTCGTCGCGCCGGTAACGAGAACGTGGCTCCGCGGATCGAGCACGGCGGTCTCTCCATGAACCTCGAGACCTACCAGGCGTCGATCGCCGGGCGGGTCATGGACCTCACGTACATGGAGTACGAACTACTGCGATTCCTGGCGACGAACCCGAACCGGGTGTTCACGCGAGAGACGCTGCTCAGTCGCGTCTGGGGTTACGAGTACTACGGCGGCGCGCGCACGGTTGACGTGCACGTGCGACGACTGCGCGCCAAGTTGGGTGAGGAACACGCGCACCTCATCCAGACGGTGCGTTCCGTCGGTTACAAGTTCGGCACGACGCCGAGCGAGTACGCCGTCTAGTCGAGCGGCGAGTAGGCCCAGAGTTCGACTTCGGCCAATGCGCCGAGGGGAAGCTGGTGGACCGCCACCGCCGAGCGCGTCGGACGAGGGGGCTCGAAGTGCGTGATCCACACCTCGTTGCACGCGGCGAAGTCCGCCATGTCCGTGAGGAAGAGTGTCGCTTTGATGACTTGATCGAACGTGGCGCCCGCTTCCGCCAGCACACTCCGCGCGTTGATCAATGCCTGGCCGAGTTGTTCGGGCGCGCCACCCTCGATCATCGTGGGCTTGTCACCGGGCACCATGCCGAGTTGACCGGAGATGACCACGAGGTCACCGGCGCGGCGCCACGTGGAGTAGGGACCGAAGGTCACGGCCATTGGTGACAACCGTTCTTAACTGAAGGAGTTCCCGCAGCCGCACGTGCGCGTGGCGTTGGGGTTCGTGATGTGAAAGCCGGCGCCCTGCAGCCCGTCGGTGAAGTCGAGTGTCGATCCGTTGAGCAACTCCGCGCTCGAGGGGTCGACGACGACCTTGACGCCCGCGAAGTCGCGAAGGATGTCGTCGTCAGCGAACTCGGAGTCGAAGAACATGTCGTAGTTGAAGCCCGAGCAACCGCCCGGCTTCACCGAGACGCGCAGCGCCAGTACCTCGTCCACACCTTCGGCGGCGATCAGTTCGGCGACCTTCGAGACCGCCACATCGGTCAAACTGATCGGGTTGGGATCCTTTTTCGTCAGGTTCACGCTGGTGATGGTGGTGTTCGACATGGGGCTCCTTCGAAAGTGCTTCTCACCATGATAGTGACGGTATTCCGCGCTGAACACCCCCTCCCCGTTCGCCGGTAGCGTCACATCGTGCATCCCTCTGAACGACTGCGAGAACGCCTGGCGCAGGTGCTCGATCCCGAGTTGGGCGCCTCGATCGTCGAACTCGGGATGGTGGGCGACATCACGGTCGACGACCTCGGCCGCGCCGTCATTCAAATCTCTCTGACGACGGTCGGCTGCCCCCTGCGCGGTCAGATCGAACGCGACGTGAAGGAAGCGGCCCTCTCCCTCGACGAAGTCGCCGAGATCGAGTTGGTCATGGGCGTCCTCGACGCGACGGCCAAGGCCGAGTTGATGAAGCGCGCGCGCACCATCGCCCAACGTCGCGCGCCGAGCACGTCGATCCCGGTCCAGACACCGGTCTTGATGATCGCGTCGGGCAAGGGCGGTGTCGGTAAGTCCTCGATCACCGCGAACTTGGCGGTCGCGCTCGCCGCATCCGGTCGCACGATTGGCGTGCTCGACGCCGACATCTGGGGCTTCTCGCTCAGCCGTCTGCTCGGCATCCAGGGCGAGGTGACGGCGATCGCGGGCAAGATGCAGCCACTCACGCGCACCGTGGGCGATGGCTCCATCAGGTTGCTGTCGATGGGTCTGCTCGCCGACGAGGACCAGGCACTCATGTGGCGTGGGCTGATGGTCCAAAAGGCTGTCGCACAGTTCATCGAAGACGCCGACTGGTCGGGCATCGACTACCTGCTCATCGACACCCCGCCGGGAACCGGCGACATCGCCATGACCCTCGCCCGGCTACTTCCACAAATGGGTCAACTGGTCGTGACGACACCGACCATCGCGGCGCAGCGCGTCGCCGCGCGTGCGGCGGACTTCGCACGCAAGTCCAACATCCGCGTCCTGGGCGTCATCGAGAACATGAGCGGCTTCACCTGCTCGTGCGGGCAACGCCACTCCTTCTTCGGCGAAGGCGGGGGCCAGTCGCTGAGCGACGAGTTGCAGGTCCCACTCCTCGCCGAGATCGGGCTCAACGCCACGATCGCCCAGGGTGGGGACGACGGCGAGCCCGCGGTCCTCCAGGAGCCGATCGATGGCGTGTTCCACCGATTGGCTCAACGCGTCCTCACCGACGTCGCACCTCCGGTCGGCGCCGTCGGCTGCTCGGCGCGGATGCTCGACGCCATCGAGAGGGCAGTCGCCGCTCAGTCCTCGTAACCGTCGTCGCCGGGGAGAAGGATCGACACCGCGCCGTCGCGCGTGACGATCCGGGGTTCGGTGCGAGGGATGCTCGTCAGCGACCTCGCGTATGCGAGGACTTCGTGCGCCGTGGAGAAGTCCGCGATCGCTTCGAGATTGCGGATGGTCGGGAAGATGAGCTCGAACTCGCCCCGGGCGTACGCGTCGAGCGCGTCGCGCGGTCGGATCCACTGGTCGGCGACGGTCTCACCGGCGTCATGGGTCGCGACCTGGCCTTCGGGTGCGAGGGCCACGAAGAATCGCGTGTCGAAGCGCCGGGTCTGACCGACGGGCGTGATCCAGTGCGCGACGTATTCGAGCCCGCGTAGGTCCAAGTGCAGTCCTTCTTGTCGCATCATCTCGACGAAACCCAGCGTGCCCGCATTGACGTCGCGTCGATACGCGGCCATGCGAGCGATCGTCGCCTCGCTACTGAAGAGCACCGGATCGCCCGCGGCCGAACATGCGATGAGGAGACCGGCCTCCTCGAACAGTTCGCGAAGGCACGCCACGTAGTAGGCGAGTCCACCGGTCGCGATCGCGAGACGTTTCGACGCGTCGGCGTCGTTCAGTCCGCGCACGAGTAACTGGGCCGCCGGGCCGGCATCGGCGGGGTCCACACCACCGCCGGGGAACACGTACGCACCGCCCACGAAGTCACTGTTCAAGTTCCGACGCAGCATAAGAATTTCATAACCTTGTTCACGGTCACGCAGGGTCATCACGGTCGCTGCCGGACGGGGACTCAAAATTTCGGCCATAGTGAAAACTACGCCGACGGCGAGGTTGAAATCCCTCGTGAGCGCGCAACCACTAAGTTTGGTGTCCAGACATCACAAGGAGCATCGTGGCCAAGACCCCCGCTAAGAAGAACGCCGCCGCGGCGAATAAGGCCCAGGGACGCCCCTCAGGCTCGTCGGGAGCACGCAAGGCACCGAACCGCCCCGCGAACAAGCCCTCGGCCGGCCGGCCGGCCGGGCTGTTCACTTGGCTCGCGATCGGACTCGTCGTCGTGGTCGTCGCCACGCTCGTCATCATCAAGGTGAGCGGCGGTAACGGCGGCACCAACGGCACCTCGGGCTTCACCGCGACCGACCCGGCGATGGTCGCCCAGTTGACCAAGATCCCCGAGAGCGTCTTTGACACGGTGGGCGTGAACTCCCAGGTCGTCCAGGTCAGCGCCCCGATCAAGTTGAAGAACCAACCAGAGCTCACCGCGACGAGTGCCACCGGCGCCAAGGTTCCCGAAATCCTCTACATCGGCGCTGAATACTGCCCGTTCTGTGCGGCCCAACGATGGGCGACGATCATCGCGCTCAGTCGTTTCGGCACGTGGAGCAACCTGGGCAACATGACCAGCGCTGCGAAGGACTCGTACCCGAACACGCCGACGTTCACGTTCGTCAAGGCGACCTACAAGTCCAAGTACTTCGCCTTCAAGAGCGTCGAGGAGTACACCAATCAACTCAATGCCGCCGGGACCAACTGGGTGTCGCTGCAGAACCCCACCCCTGCCGAGCAGAAGTTGATCCTCAAGTACGACTCGTCGAAGTACGTTCCCGGCCTGACGTCGGCCCAGGGGAACCCGATCCCCTTCATAACGTTCGCCAACCAGTTCATCGTGTCGGGCGCGAGTTACTCACCCGATACCTTGACCGGTCTCACCCGCGACGCGGTGGCGACCGGACTGAGCGACCCGACGAGCCCCGTGACCGACGCCATCATCGCCTCGGCCAACTATCAGACCGCCGCGCTCTGTACGCTGACCAAGGCCCAGCCGAGCAACGTGTGCACCAGTCCAGGGGTTAAGGCCGCCGCGAAGGCGATGAAACTCAAGTGATCCGCACGGTACAGTCGGTCCCTCGTTGGGCCGTCACCACCACCTTCGTCTTAAGCCTCATCGGGCTTGGTCTGTCGATCTTCCTGACGATCTCGCATTTCGACCACACGGTGATCATCAATTCCTGTTCCACGGGTGGGGGCACGATCAACTGTCTCGCCGTCACCACGTCACCCCAGTCGTACTTCCTCGGGATCCCCGTCGCCATCCTGGGTCTCGCGACGTACGTGGTGCTCACCGTGTTGAACTCGCCGTGGGGATGGCGCGCCTCGAACTATTGGCTCCACGTCGCTCGTTTCGTCATCGTCATGGTCTCGATGTGCTTCGTGTTGTGGCTGCTCTACGCGGAACTCATCATCATCGACCACATCTGTGAGTACTGCAGCGCGGTGCACGTCGTCACTTTCGCGATGCTCATCGTCCTGACGATGGTCAGTCCCACCCAGCTCGGTTGGACCCGCTCAAGCGCGCAGTAGTCCTCGACGTTCGAATTCGTTCAGTCCGCCCCAAATCCCGTAGGACTCGTGGCGAGCCAGCGCCGCCTCGAGACATTCCTCTCGCACCCCGCAACTCGCACAGATTCGCTTCGCGACCAACTCACGCTCGAGTCGCTCTTCCTTGCGCTCCGCACTGTCAGCGGGGTAGAAGAGTGCACCCTCGCTGTCTCGACATGCTGCGTGGTCAGTCCAACTCAACGGCGTGATCGCCATAAGTCGCTCCCCCCGGTTTGACCTAGAGACTGCAGGCTATCCACACTTGGCCCGGCAGGCAAGAGTAAATTCCCCGCCCGGCGCCGAGTCCGCCAGAGCCCAAATCCCTGCTCCGCTACGCTGAATGCCATGGCGACCGTTCTTCTGGCAAGTGACCTCTCTTCCCTGCGCCACGAGCTGCGCACCACGCTCGAGGGGCCCGACCTGTTCATCGAGGAGGTCGCCAACGGCAAGGACGTCATCACTCGCGTGGAGGAGGGCGGCGTCGATCTCGTGGTACTGGACCTGCAAATCGGGTCGATGGGTGGCATGGCGATCTGCATGGAACTGCGGAACGAAGAGTCCTACGGGGCGGCGGAACCGGTCGCCGTCTTGATGCTGCTCGACCGGCGTCCCGACGTCTTCCTGGCCCGACGAAGCGGCGCCGAAGGCTTCCTGGTGAAGCCGCTCGATCCCCAGCGGGTACGCGCTGCCGTACGTGCCCTTCTCCGTGGCGAAGAGTACGAAGACGACTCCCTGCGACCGGCGACCGTTCGCGTGGGTGGTTCCGACGCTCGATGAGCGACGAACAGGCCCACCCGTCGGGGCTGTCTCGACTCCGCAGACGAATCGTCGGACGCGAGGAGACTCGACCGGTCTCCCCCGAGGCGGTGGCCATCCATCAGCGCGTCGACCAACTGAGCGAACTCGAGCTTCGTGACGTCATGACGCCGCGACCCGACGTGGCGTTCCTCACGACTCCCGTGACCCCCGAGATGATGGCCGAGGCGATTCGCGACACCGGTCACTCCTGCTTCCCCGTGGTCAACGGCGACCTCGACGAGGTCGAGGGTGTCCTCTTCGTCAATGACCTCTTTCGCAGCACGACCGCGAAGCGCGCTATCGGGGTGTCGCTCCCGACGGCTGAGGAGATCGCCCGCAAGATCCGCCGCCCCTTCATGCTGCCCGAGACCATGGACCTCCTCGAGAGCCTCAGTGAGATGCGTGAACATCGCCGTACCTTCGCACTGGTCTTGGACGAACATGGTGGCGTCGCGGGCGTCGTCTCGATCCGCGACATCCTCGAACAGTTGGTCGGCGACCTCAACGATGAGTTCGACGAGGATGAGGAGCCGACCATCGTCCCGATACGCCAGGACCGCTGGCTGGTCGACGGTCAGACCCACGTCGATGAAGTCGAGGCGGCGCTCGGCATCGCCATACCCGAAGGCGAGTACGTCACGATCGCCGGCTTCGTGTTGGACCTGGCCGGGCGAGATCCCCGCCGCCGGCACGACGTACACCTACAAGGACTGGACGTTTCGCGTGCAGTCGGTGGAGAAACGGCGCATCAGCGAGATCGTCATCGAGTACCACAAGCCTCCCGAAGTGGAGTTGCCCTCGGTCATTTAGGCTTTGTGGCGATCTGGGGTCGGCGACTAGGATTGGCGGGCTGCGAGGCAACTCGCTGCGGGCTGTAGCGCAGCTTGGTAGCGCGCTGCGTTCGGGACGCAGAGGTCCCGGGTTCAAATCCCGGCAGCCCGACCACTACAGCAGTACCAGGTGTTACGTAGTGCAGGCCCCCATCGTCTAGCGGCCTAGGACACCACCCTTTCAAGGTGGCGGCACGGGTTCGAATCCCGTTGGGGGTGCTCTGGAAATGAACCGCAAAATCCTTTAATTGCAAGGGTTTTGGTGTGACCACGAGTGACCAACAATGACCACGAGTGACCGCCATTTACCCCTGCTACATGCCCGTTATATGCCCGCAGTATGCCCGCAGTATGCCCGCAGTATGCCCGAAATGGCACACCAGATAGGTGATTCGACCGTGGTTGCTTTGACGTCCTAGCGGTTCTACCCTGAGCCACATTGACCGCGACTCGATGCCATAGTGAGGCGTGGCCATCTTCCCTCGCGTCTTCATCGCCATCGCCACGATTGGAATTGGCGCCGCCATCGCGACGCCTTCAATTGCCGCTACCGATGGTCATTCGATCCCGTGGGCGTCCTTGGGGGTTATCCGGCCAATCCTCACCCAGCCCGCAGGTTGGGGCAGCCCGATCGCCGCCCAGCCCAGTAGCGACACCACGGGGTGGTGCTCAAAGAAGGGAGTGGAAGTTGCATCAGGCAGCAGCCGGACAACTCTGGTCCCAGACAACACCGTGGGAATCATGCTCAAGAGCTCCCACCTGGGCATGGTCGGATTGCCGGGGAGCTCGAAGGTTGTCGTAGCGTGCGACGCCGTCGCGCTCGATCCGAACCATCCGGATACCGTGTACGCCAGCTTCGAGGCGAGCAAGGGCGGATCAATTCCACCGCTCTATGACATTGCACTGGTGACATCAAACATGGGCAAGAGTTGGACCTTCGTGCCACCACCGCGTGGTTATTCGCTGACGGACTTTGCCGGATTCGTCATTCGATTGAGTAGCGTCGAGTTCCTCTTCTCGCACAACATCTTCTTCCCGTTGAAGCAAGGCCAATCGATCACACTCGTGGCGGCAACGTCCACTACTGGCGGGCTGTCGTGGACAGATGCGCGCCTAGGTTGCTCAACATCTGACATGTGTTTCATCTTTGGTCCGCAGGCACCGCAGGGAGCGTGTGGAATGTCCGAATGGCAGCAGTCAGTGCTGTTCGGTGGCACTGGAGCAAGCACCTCAACACCAAAGTGGCGAGCAGCGGGCGCCGTCACATCTGTCAGCCAGTGCGGAAGTCAGCAACTCATTGCCACAAATTCAGGGACTGAATTCCTTATCGATCGGAGCAGCCAAAACCCTCTGCTCTACACACGAAGTGGGACGAATTGGACCTCAATTTCCCTTCCGAAAATGGACGGGAAACCTGTCGGCGGAACGTTTGCTTCGTTCGGACAGGTAATGTCAATTGCGGCCAACGGGGACCTCGTTGCGGTGGCAGGATCCCCACTTCAGACCGCCGAGCACCTTGAAATCCTTAGACCGGACTCAAGTGCATGGTGCGCTGCGAACGCGCCATTGCCAACAGCAACCAAGCAAGACCCTGTTGCCGCCATGCAGTCCAGTGGATTGAAGTTGGTCGTGACTTTCGTTTCACCTGTACGGACGAACCGTGGATCGGCGACATCCGCTCTCAACTTTCCGCTTTCAAACTTGCACTGCCTTACCTGAACATCGAGGTTTGGACCTAATTATCCGAGTCGGAGATCATGGTCTCGAGCGCTTCCGACAGGCGCCGATCACGATCTCTCGTCGCATGCTGGTAGCGAAGTGCGGCGGGTGCGGATGAATGTCCTGCGCGATGCATCAGTTCTGATGTAGTAGCTCCCGTCGCAGCGGCCAACGTCAATCCAGTGTGACGCATGTCGTGGAGCCGTAGGTCAGGTCGTCCCACGGCTAGACGCGCGCTCTCCCACGAACCTTGGAGGGCATCTCTACTGAGGAGTGTTCCTCCCTTGCCGCTTACTACGAGCGCATCTGGCTCGATCGACGTGAACGTCGCGAGGTGTTGTCGAAGCGACGCCATCACGGGCCGAGGAACGGAGATTGTCCGTCGACCAGCAGCCGTCTTCGGTAACTTCACAATTGGTTTCCCATCCATACCGAAAGTGCGACTCTGCGCAATGTGAATCACGTCGTGCTTGACGTCGATGTCCTTCCGTCGCAGTCCGAGGATCTCTCCTCGCCGAAGCTGGCACCAGGTAGCGAGCTGCACCACGATTTGAAGATGTTCCG
The DNA here is from genome assembly GCA_963804305.1 of uncultured Acidimicrobiaceae bacterium. Lineage (GTDB taxonomy): Bacteria > Actinomycetota > Acidimicrobiia > Acidimicrobiales > RAAP-2 > RAAP-2. Next base: position 207,133 of record CAWDPR010000006.1, read on the forward strand.
GCATCGCTTTTGTGATCGATTCGATCTCGACAACGGAAGCCGTGGGCCTTTCGGCGGCATGCTCTATGCCGGCGCCTTCCACCTTGCAAGGCGTGATCAAGACAATGCCATCGACGACGGCAGTCCGCATGATCGACGACAACAGGCGATATGCCTTAGACGCCGTCGCGGGATGGTCCTTGGCGATGTTGGAATGCCAGGCTCGAACTTTGGTGGGACTGAGTTCCGCGAGTGTCGTGGTACCGAGCACTGGGAGAACGTGCTTGTCAAGCACGTGTCGATACAGTTCCGCAGTTCGTTCCGCGAGATCGGTTCGCTGCTGCAACCATTCATTGGCGAAGCTGTCGAGAGTGACCTGTCCCCCACGAGGGTCTATCCACTTGCCCCTTCGAAGGTCCGTCTCCATTGCGGAGAGGCACGCTTGGGCGTCGGCTTTGGTCGCGAATGTGCCAGCAGATTGAACGCGCTCATCCTGCCAGTACAGGGCTTGCCAGCGACCCGATGGACGCTTTCTTACAGAGCCAAAGTGACGTCGAGTCATCGAGAATGCGTTCCTTGTCTAGTTGGCCGCTGACAATGGTCGTCACTCTTTGAGAATGAACACAAATCTCTTCAGAATTTGAGACGTATTCATTGATTTTGATGATTATCCGAGGGGCCCGAACGGCCGGCTTGGCGCTTCGCGCCCGCCGTCCTCGGGCATTGGGAAGGTAAGGCATCGGAGGGTTTGAATACCGATTTGAGGAACTCTTCTTTACGCTGTCAAGTGGCTCAAGGAAGAAACCGTGATGAACTCACATATACGTCAAACAAGAGGGTAATGCCCGTACCAGTGTCAGACTGTGACTCAATGTCCGCCGACGTTCCGTTTATAACTGACAACAGCGTCGAGATATTGAATGGCGATCGAAACCCCTTTTGGGGGCAACAGTCTCTGTAACCACGTTCCTTCCGCGATGGAGGCCCGTGTGTTTCAGCTCTTCGTCCGCAGAGGACCCTAGGGACTCATCGAGACGACGTCGCTTGAAGCCGAACAAGTGTCAAGTCCGATTCACTACGTAGGCTGATCGCATGGCGCCGCCAGTCAACGAATTCGCCCAGTTCGGGGACCACGTCCTCATTCGATACTTCGGTTCGGACGGCCATCAGCAGATGACGTTGCCGATGCGTGTCGTCGAGGATCGAGAGGATCGTACCGTTGCGTGGCTCACCGAAGGCAGCGAGATTACGTACTGGACCACTCTGGACGGCCGTGATCCGCGGTCCTATCCCTTGAACGAGCTCTTTCAACAGACGTTGGTTGCCAAACGTCGCCAGTGGATTGGACCCGGAATTTTACGAGTACTTTTACCGGAGGTTCCATTTCAGATCATTCACTTTTGGAACGATGACGGATCCTTTCGAGGCTGGTACATCAACTTCGAGCAGCCCTTTCAACGCGGTGGCACAAGTTTCGACTCGATCGATTGGCACATAGATCTTTGGTTGTTTCCTGACGGTACTCACGAATGGAAGGACGAAGACGAGGCTGATGCTGCAGTCGCGGCCGGGGTCTTACACGCTGAGGAGCTAGCGCGGGCGCGAGTCATGGGTCGTGCACTCGTCGAAGACCCCAGGGCTCTCTTGCAACGAGTGGGCGACTGGCGAGATTTCGTACCGCCGGCAGTGTGGACGCCCCTTGTGCTCCCAGTTACCTGGAACCAGCCAACCACGCGCTCGCTCACTCCTAAGTGGCGCCGCTGATGCAAACGCTCTGGTGGGCGGACGCAGAGACGATGCAACCGATCGAGACGTAAGTGCAGGATTGATACTGGCTGTTACCCCTTATAAGGGGGGATATCCAGTATTCTAAGTTCTTTCCTACTGCATTATGCCCCGTTTAAGGGGTATAATGCAGATGTGTCCAGACTCTCGGCTCTTCCTCGAATTCAAGAGCTTACGCAAGACCAGTGGGGCCTCGTCACTCGGAGGCAAATGGTGGAGCGCGGAATCGGTCAGACGACGATTGAACGACTTTCGACGGAAGGAGGCGCGCTCGAGCGTGTTGCTACCGGCGTATACCGCGTAGCCGCCGCCCCACTGCCTGATCATCTTGAACTTCGAGCTGCTTGGCTTCAACTGGCACCGGGCAAACCCGCCTGGAGTCGAACCTCCGATGAGGGAGTCGTCTCACATCGTTCCGCGGCATCAATGTATGGAATCGGTGATCTGCCAGCTGACACTCAAGAATTTACAATGCCTCGGCGACGACAGACCCAGCGACCTGATGTCCGAATCCACGTCAGAAAACTAACCACCCAAGAATGGATTGGACTTAAGGGTCTCCCGGTGACGAGGCCATCACGAATTGCATCTGATCTGCTATCGGATAATGAAGATCCAGAAACAATTGCTCGTCTCATCGCTGAGTCGATTCGACGCGTCTTCGACTATCCCGGAACATTTGCCGACCAACTTGCCAGACACGCCTCTCACTTCGGCCTTCGCAAACAAGACGGTCTCGGACTACTTCGATGGCTGCTTCGAACTTACCGAAGACAAGGACGCAACACGATGGATGGCCGAGGCACGGGCCCATGTAGATCAAACCATTCGACTGGATATCGGACCATGAATGCTCGGGAACGATATGCCACTCCGGCAGCCTTTCGCGTTGCTCTAAACGACCGGCTCCGGAACTCGGCCGATAGTTCAAAGTGGACCCTTCAACAACTACAACGTCAGGTGGCTTATGACCGTCTTCTCGAGCGGCTCTACTTTGTCGACGATGGTTGGATCGTCAAGGGTGCAACGGCGCTACTTGCGCGAGATCTCGGTGTACGAGGGAGTCTCGACATCGATGTGTATCGGGCAGACGCACAAGAGATCGCGGAAGCTGATTTGAGCGCGCCGCAGAGATTGATCTGGATGACTGGTTCGTCTTCAACGTAGGAGTCGCCACTCCAATTGGAAACAACGGTCTTCGATTCCCCGGTCGTAGCAACCATTGGACAAACAACCTGGGCAGAATTTCACGTGGATCTGTCCGGCATCGACCTTCGCTTAACTGGACATCCCGACGATGTTCTTCCAATCGCGCGAGGAATTATTCCTTCCGTGGAACAGAGTGGATATCGGGCTTACCCCTTGGCTGATCACGTGGCCGACAAAGTGGCGGCAACTTACGAGCGCCATGGCGTATCCGACAATCCATCCACTCGCTTCAAGGATCTCGTTGATTTGGTTTCCATCGCAACTCGTGCTTCAATCGATTCAAACGCTCTGAGCAAAGCTATTCGCTCAGAATTTGAGCGAAGGAGTCTCGTGCTGCCCGATACATTCGATGTTCCAGATAGGGAACTATGGGAGCGCGGCTATGCGGCGGAGGTCAGCAGATCATTCCTCGAAGTCGCTTTGACTCTGGACGAGGCGCTCGTCATCGTTAGGTCGTTCCTGGACCCAGCGCTCAGAGGTGTCGCCGTGGCATATGGAACCGCGAAGCTTGAATGGACCTAGTTCACGATGACGATACAAGTGCAAGCATCGTTGAAGCATCTTGGTCTCAGGTCAATCTGTTGAAGACGAATGCACTAAGTCATCCCGATTATGCCCGTGGTATGCCTGAATCACGTTCGGCAAAATAACTCGTGAGGCCGTAAAATGCCAGTTGATCAGTACTTATAGAAAGAGCAAGTTAATATCTCCACCCACCCTTTCAAGGTGGCGGCACGGGTTCGAATCCCGTTGGGGGTGCTCTGGAAATCTGGCCAAAGTCCCTTATTTATAAGGACTT
>CAWDPR010000007.1:0-9925 GCA_963804305.1 uncultured Acidimicrobiaceae bacterium
CCGACCTTGACGCCGAGGGGGATCACGTCACCCGTGGTGTCACTGCGACGACCGGGGCCGGCTGCGAGGACTTCGCCCTGCTGCGGCTTTTCCTTGGCGGTGTCGGGGATGACCAGGCCTGAGGCCGTGGTCGCCTCGGCGACGTCCGGACGAACCACAATGCGGTCTTCCAATGGGAACAACTTCATAGTCACTTGCCTCCTGAGCGTTTAGCACTCGAATCTTCCGACTGCCAATTTAGCAGCCTAAACGGACGAGTGCCAACGGAGTTCGCGCGACTCGTAGCCTTGGGCCGTGGCCCTCGCTCCCGCGCAACGACGCGACCTCTCCTTGGTGGCGGTGCTGCGCGGATTCTCGTACCTCGGCGACGCCGTCGCCCTGATCGCGCTCTATTTGCGCCTCTCCCACGGTCACGACGCGTCCTGGGGAATCGCCGCGGTCTCGATCGCGGCGGCCCTGCCCCTCGTCGTCCTCTCGCCGATCGCCGGCTTCGTCGTCGACCACTTCGCGCTGAAGCGGCTCCTCGTCGCGCTGTGTTGTTGCGAGGCAATCGTCTGTGCCGGCATCGGTCTGTGGCACGGCCGGATCGTGACCATCGCACTGATGGCACTGCTCAGTTGTTTCGTCGCCTTCTCGGTGCCGGGCTACTCCGCGCTCGTCCCCAAGATCGCCGGTGAGGACAACATCGCGCGCGCCCAGTCGCTCATGCAGAGCGTCCAGGGCATCGCGGCGGTCGCCGGCCCCGGACTCGGCGGACTGCTCGTCGGCCTGACCGGGCAGAGTTGGCCGCTCTACTTCGACGCCATAAGTTTCGCCGTCGCTGGCCTCGGCACAGTGTTGTTGCGCACCGACCGCCGTCCCGAACCGGGGGCGGTCCGTCCCAAGCGCGGTGAGCGCGACCTCGGTGCGGGGATGCGCTCACTCTTCGCCGACGACGTGCTGCGCCCCCTCATCGTCACGTTCCTGATCTTCTTGTTGTCGCTCATCATCATCAACGTCGCCGAGGTCTTCTTCATCACGAGGACCCTGCACTCGACGGCGTTGGTCTATGGACTCGTGAGCACGGCCTTCGGCGTGGGCAACGTCGTCGGCGCGGTGGCGTCGTCGAAAGTGAAACAGGACGACATCTCGTTGGTCCGCGCGGCGCTCATCGGGATCGTCGTCATCGGCGTGTCGATCGGCTGCGTCGGTCTCGTCGAACACGTCGGCTACGTCTACGGGTTGCTCACGGTCACCGGCGTCGCCGCGGGCATTGTCAACGTCGCGGCGACGACGTTGCTCACGATCCGCACGCCCGAGAAGGTCCGCGGCCAGATGTTCGCGGCGACCAACGCCATCTTCACGAGTGCCGAGATCGCCTCGACCGCGCTCGGCGGATTGATCCTCACGCTGATCGCGCCGAGGACGGTCTTTCAGATCGCCGGCATCGTCTCGACCGCCGCGGTCTTGTTACTCGGTCCCTTCACCCTGCGCGCCAGTCGCGCCGCGAAGGCGCTCGAGGAGGACCCTCAGGGCGACTGACGCTCCAACATCCACGCGTCACCGTCGGGGAGGTACACGATCCGATCGTGCAAACGATCCTCACGGTGTTGCCAGAACTCGAAGCGGGTCGGCGTCAATCGATAGCCTCCCCAGTTGCGCGGACGTGGCACGTCGTGTCCGGCGAACTTGATGTCGAACGCGTGGACGCGCGCCTCCAACACCTCGCGGCTCGAAATGGTGCTGCTCTGTTGACTCGCGTGCGCGCCGAGCTGACTGCCCCGCGCCCGCGTCGCGAAGTAGGCGTCGGACTCGACTTCGCTCATGCGTTCGACCGGACCCTCGATGCGGATCTGTCGTCCGCGCGGTTCGCAGTACCAGAGGATCGACGCGAAGGGATTCGCGAGCAGTTCCTCGCCCTTGCGCGATTCGTAGTTGGTGAACCAACCAAAGGAGTGGTCGTCGACGTGGCGCAGCAGCACCATCCTCGAGCTCGGTCGACCGTCGGGCGTCGAGGTCGCGAGCGAGATGGCGTCGCGCTCGTCCATCTCCCCCTTGGCCTCGTCGAACCACCGGTGGAACTGCGCGAAGGGGTTCGGGTCACAGTCGGTGATCTCGAGCGGCACCCACAGTTCGCTCACGAAACGTCCGCCAACTGCCAGTTCGGGTTGGCGGACAGGTCCATCGGGCTCGGCCCGCTCGCGCGCAACCGGTAGAGCCCGGCCGCCGCGATCATCGCGGCGTTGTCCGTGCACATGGCCATCGTCGGGAGGTGGGGTACGAGAGCGAACTCCGCGGCCAACTCGACGACGCCCGCGCGAAGCGCCGAGTTGGCGGCGACGCCCCCAGCCAGCGCGAGACCCTTGACCGGGTGGTGCTCGAGGGCGCGACGCAACTTTCGCAGCAGTTGCTCGGCGACCGCGGCCTGGAAGGAGGCCGCGACGTCGGCGAGGGCGACGTCGCTGTGCTGGGTCGCGCGCACCACGGCGGTCTTGAGCCCGGAGAAGGAGAGGTCGAAGTCGTCGCCGGTCATCGAGACCGGCAGTTTGAGGGTTCCCGCCGTTCCCTCCTGGGCCAGGTGGTCGATCTCGGGTCCCCCGGGGTAGCCGAGCCCGAGCCACCGCGCGATCTTGTCGTACGCCTCACCGGCGGCGTCGTCGATGGTCTCGCCGAGCACTTCGTGTGCTCCGGCCTCTCGTTGCAGGACGATCAGGCTGTGGCCGCCCGAGACGAGCAGCGTCATGAGCGGCCACTCCAAATCCGAGGCTTCGAGCAACGGCGCGAAGAGGTGGCCCTCGAGGTGGTTGACCCCGACGAAGGGAACTCCCCAGGCGAGGGAGTAGCCCTTGGCGGCGGAGAGGCCCACCAGCAGCGAACCTATGAGACCGGGTCCACTGGTGACCGCGATGCCCTCGATCGCGGGGTCGGTCGCATTGAGCCCGGCCTCGTCGAGCGCGCGGCGAACCACGGGGCCGATGGTGGCGACGTGGGCGCGCCCGGCCAGTTCGGGGACGACGCCGCCGAAGGCGCGGTGCTCGTCGATCGAGGATTCGACGACCGACGAGATGGACATGGAAGTCCTGGTCGACGACGGCGGCCGCCGTCTCGTCACAACTCGTCTCGATGCCGAGGACCAATCCCACCGTTCCAGCGTACGTGGCGCGCTTCAGTCGTCGACGGGGAGGTCGGCCCACAGGATCAGGGCGTCCTCCTTGATCTTCTCGTAGTAGTTCTTGCGCACCCCGACCGGCGCGAAGCCGTAGCGGTAGTAGAGCGCGATGGCTCGCTCGTTTGACACGGCGACCTCCAGGGTCGCACGCTTGAGGCCCCGCACCTTGGCGTCGGCCCAGGCCTCGTCCATCAACGAGCTCGCGACCCCGCGGCCCTCTTCGCCCGGGAGCGTGCCGATGGTGTTGATGTGCAACTCGTCCAGCACGAACATGACCCCGAGATAGCCAAGGATGCGCTTGTTCGCGACGGCCACGGTGTAGCGGCGCGTCTCGGTATTGCTGATCTCGTCGAGCAGGATCCGCCGCGTCCACGGTTCGGGGAACTGGGACTCCTCGATGAACAGCAGTTCGCTGATGTCGCGTCGTTCGGCGAGACGGATGGTCCAGTCCGTCATGAAGGGCGTTGGCGGGTCGCGAAGTTGGCCACCGCATCGGCCTCGCGCAGGTAGAGCGGTGTGACGACGTCGCTCGGCGTACCAGCGACCGCGAGCGCGAGGGCGCCGTGGACCGACGGCACCGACTGCGCGAAGGTCGACGCCTGGTCCAGCACGGCAAAGAGCGCCGCGTAACGTTCGACGCCGTCGCCGGTGAACGTGACCGGACCGCCCGAGTTCGCCCATTCGGCGGCGACCGTGTCAGCCGTGGCGACGCGCGGCGAGGACACCGCGCGCACCTCGTCGGAAAGTTCGAAGGTCTGGACGAAGATCTCACCGCGCCGGCCGTCCACGCAACTCACGAGCGTGCCGCGCACCGCCGCGTCAAAGGCGCCGTGCGCCAGCATCTCGAGCGACGTGACGCCCACGAGCTGCGCGCCGAGTCCCTGCGAGAACGCGATGGCCGTCGCGATGCCCACGCGAAGTCCGGTGAACAGCCCCGGCCCGCGGTCGACGACGACCCGGTCGACGTCGCGAGGGGTGAGTCCGACGTCGTCGAGGAGGACGCCAAGGGCGAGCGCCAGCGCTTCGGTATGACGACGTCCGTCGTTGACCACGCGACAGACCTCGACACCCGACGTCGTGCGCACCCCGACCGCGCAGGCCGTGGTGGCCGTCTCGATGGCGACGATGTTCATGACGCCGCCCACTCGTCGAGCAGGTCCATACGTTCGTGCGCGAGCGCCCCGTCCACGATGAGCGTCCGCTTCTCCTCGTCGTCGACGACGAAGTCGATCGTCATGACGTCGCGTCCGAAGATCGACGCCGCGAGTTCGCCCCACTCGATCAGCGCGACGCCCGACTCCTCGACCAGTTCACCCAGCGCCAGGTCGACGACCTCGTCGAGCGTGGCCACGCGGTAGACGTCGCAGTGGTGAAGGGTCACGATCCCGAGGTCGTTGGCGCACCGGTGCTCGCGGACCATCGTGAACGTGGGGCTCGTGATCCGCTCGGTAACACCGAGTCCGCGCGCGACGCCCTTTACGAAGGTCGTCTTGCCCGCACCCAGGGCGCCCGAGAGCAGGACCACGTCCGTGCTTCGTAGGACCCGGGCGAAATCCTCGCCGGCCGCCATCGTGTCCTCGGCGCTCGGGGCCTCGCGTCGCCAGATCACTCGGTCACGACCAGACTCTTCAAGATCCGAAGGTCGGCTCGCATCACGTCGACCACGCTAGGTCCGCCACGCAGCGCGGCGGCCGGGTGGTACGTCGCCATGCCCTGGCCCCCACCGAGTCGCACGACCTGCCCGTGGGTGCGACCAATACCCAACTCGAAGCCGAAGACCGACTTGGCCGCCGTGTTGCCGAGCGCGAGCACGAGTGGAGCCCGCACCACTTTGAACTGTTCGCTCAGCCACGGTCGACAGGTGCTCAACTCGTCGCGCGTCGGCGTCCGATTCGCCGGCGGCCGGCACTTCACCACGTTGGTCACGAAACACTGTTGACGCGAGAGCCCCACCTCTTCGGCGATGAGTTGGAAGAGGAGACGACCGCTTCGACCAATGAACGGCTCACCGCCCTCGTCCTCGTCACGACCGGGCGCCTCACCGATGACCATGAGGGCCGGACTGATCGGTCCCGAACCGATGACGACACGTTGACGCGTGAGCGACAGCGCACAGAGGGTGCAGGTCGCCAACTCGGCGAGGTCGCGACCCATGTCAACTCACGAGGGTGCGTGGCACGCGCGCGCCGATGCCACAGAGGATCTCCCAGGAGATGGTGCCCGCGTGCGCGGCCCACTCATCCGCGGTGATGACCTCGTCACCTTGGCGACCGAGCAACACCACGTCGTCGCCCACCGCAACCGAATCGTCACCGCAGTCGATGAGCAGTTGGTCCATCGTCACCATCCCGGCCAACGGGTAGCGCTTGGCGTTGATGAGGACCTGTGACCCGGACGCGAAGAGCCGTCGCGGATAGCCATCGGCGTAGCCGAAGGGCACGGTCGCGATCGTCGACGCCGCGTCGAGCGCTCGGTGGCGCCCGTAACTGGGGCGCTCGCCGGCCTCGGCGCGTCGCACCGCGCTCACCTTGGCGCGCAGCGTCAACGCCGGCTCGAGATGTTGACCCTTCTCTTCGAGGGCCATGGCGAGCCACGCTTCGGGCAGGTAGCCGTAGAGCGAGAGCCCGATGCGCACCATCGAAAGGCGCGCCTCGGGGTAGCCGAGCGCACCGGCGCTGTTGGCCGCGTGCAACAGCTTGGGCGTCACGCCGCGAAGGGCGAGCGCGACGACGACCTCGCCGAATGACTGGATCTGGGACCGGGTGAACGCCCGATCGTCCGAGCTCGAACCGTCCGCGACGCTGAAGTGCGTGTAGACGCCCTCGATCTCGAGGAACGCCGCCGCGACGAGGACGTCGACGACGTCCGACACCTCATCGGGCGACACGCCCATGCGTCGCATACCCGTGTCGACCTTCAGGTGGACCTTGTGGACGCGGCCGCTCGACGCCGCCGCGGCGGCCGCGGCCCGCGCACCCTCGATCGAACCGATCGTCAGGGTGAGGTCATTGGCCAGCGCATCACTCAGGGCGTCGCTCGGCACTTCGGCGAGGAGCAGGATCGGAGCGGTGACGCCGAGTTCTCGTAGCTCGATCCCCTCGTCCACGATGGCGACCGCCAGAAGGTCGGCCCCGCCGACGAGTGCGGAGCGAGCGGCCAATTCAGCCCCGTGGCCGTAGGCGTTGGCCTTCACGACGGCGCAGAGCAGTGAATCACCCACGACGGCCTTGATGGCGCGGACGTTGTGCGCGATCGCGGAGGCGGAGATCTCGGCCCACGCCGGACGGTGGACGCCGGGCGCCTGCATCAGTGCTCGCGAGATGCGACGACGAAGGCGGCGGCGGTCATCGCGGTGTGCGTCAACGAGATGGCCATCGCGTCGATGCCTCGCGTGGCGGCCAGTTCCTTCGCCGCACCGTGCAACAGCACCGAGGGGGCGCCACTCGGCGCCCGCTTCACCTCGATGGACTTCCACGGGACCGATCCGGCGCCGACGCTCATCGACTTCATGACCGCCTCTTTGGCGGCGAAGCGCGCGGCCAGACGTTCGGCCTTGCCCCGGGCGTCGCGCTGTTCGCCTTCGGTGAAGAGTCGGTCGAGTATCCGCGGACGGCGATTCATCACAATCTCGAAACGGGGCACGTCCACTATGTCGATGCCGACACCGATGACGGCCACTACTCCACCGTCACGGTCTTGGCGAGGTTGCGCGGACGATCCACGTTGCGACCGAGTCCCCGGGCCATCGCGTACGCGAAGAGCTGGAGCGAGATCACGTCGACCATCGGGGTGAACATCGGCTCGGTCGCGGGCACGCGCAAGACGAAGTCGGCGACCGCTTCGATCTTGTCGTCGTCGTCCGTCGCGACCGCGACGACGCTCGCCCCGCGGGCCTTAACCTCGGCCAAGTTCGAGAGCATCTTGTCGTGCATGGCGGGGTCCGTCGCGATGGCGACGACCACGACACCAGGCTCGATGAGGGCGAGCGGGCCGTGCTTGAGCTCTCCTCCGGGGTAGCCCTCGGCGTGCAGGTAGGACAGCTCCTTCAGTTTGAGCGCACCCTCGAGCGCCGTCGGGAACCCGACGTGGCGTCCGAGGAAGAAGAAGTCGTGGCTGCCCATGAGCTCCTTCGCCACCAATTGCACGTTCTCGCGTCGATCGAGCACCGTCGCGACCTGTGCGCTCACGGCGTTGAGACCCTGGAACAGCCCGTCGATCTCATGGGGTGGGAGCGTGCCGCGCAGTTGCGCGAGGCGCAGCGCGAAGAGTTCGAGCGCGGCGACCTGGGCCACGAAGGCTTTGGTCGAGGCGACCGAGACTTCGAGTCCGGCGCGAGTGTAGATGACGGCGTCAGCCTCTCGTGCCAACGACGAGTCGACGATGTTCGAGATTGCGACCACGTGCGCGCCGCGCCGTTGGGCCTCGCGCGTCGCCTGGATCGTGTCGATAGTCTCGCCGCTCTGGCTGACACCGATCACCAACGTGCCGATCTCGATGATCGGGTCGCGGTAGCGGTACTCACTGGCGATGTCGACGTCGACACCGATGCGCGCCCAGCGCTCGATGGCGTACTTCGCGATCAACGCCGAGTGGTACGAGGTGCCCGTCGCGACGATCGTCACGCGCTGCACATCGCGCAGTTCCTGGTCACTGATGCGCATCTCGTCGAAGGTGATCGTCCCGTCGGGACGGCGACGATCGAGCAGCGTCAATCGGATGGCGTCGGGCTGCTCGTCGATCTCCTTCGAGATGAAGTCGTCGTGACCGCCCTTCTCGGCGGTCTCGAGGTCCCAGTCGATGGACAACTGGTGGAGGCGAACGGGCGCCCCCTCGAGGTCGATCGCGCGAAAGCCCTCCGGTCCGAGTCGCACGATCTCGTCGTCGTTGACGGCGTAGAACGCCTTGGCCTTGTCGAGGATCGCGGGCACGTCACTCGCGAGGTACGTCTCACCCGGTGCGGTCCCGACGACGAGCGGAGAGATGCGTCGCGCGGCGACGATGACGTTGGGTTCGGTGGCGTCCATCGCCGCCACGGCGAAGGCGCCGCGCACGACGAGGAGGCTTTGGCGGACTGCCTCCATCAGTTCGAGACCCTTGGAGCGCGACTCCTCGATCAGGTGGGCCAAGACCTCGGAGTCGGTGACCGAGGTGAAGACGTGGCCACGCGTCTCGAGGTCCTCCTGGATCTCGGTGTGGTTCTCGATGATCCCGTTGTGGATGATGGCGATGTTGCCCGAACAGTCGAGGTGCGGGTGGGCGTTGACCGCTTCGGGTGCGCCGTGGGTCGCCCACCTCGTGTGACCGATGCCCGAGGTGAACCCGGTGGGCGCGTGCTCGCACTCGAGCTTCAGCGCCTCGACCGACTCGGTGCCCGACGCCGTGCGGGCCCGCCAGGTCTGGCCGGCGCGCACGAGCGCGATGCCGGCCGAGTCGTAGCCGCGGTACTCCAGGCGCGTCAGGCCTTCAAGGAGAGTCGCCAGCGTTTCGTCGGATCCCACGACCCCGATGATGCCGCACATGGGTCCATCCTACTCGGGCCGTTTTTCTGGCCTTTCGGCCTGCGGCCGTCAGGCGACGAAGATGTCCGCGAGGCGCGTGGAGAACTCGTGGACGAAGTCGCCGTTGAGCGCTTCGATCATCACGCGCATGACCGGTTCGGTGCCCGAGGGACGGATGAGCAGTCGCACGTCGTCGCTGTCGACGCCGTATTTCGTGCACAACGCATCGAACAGGTCGTGGACCGCGCCTTCGTCGTAGTCGTCGCGCGCGACGTTGATCAGGCGCTGAGGCACGCGCTGCCAGACCGCGTCCGCCTGTTCGTCGAGAGGGCCACGGCGCACGATGAGGTCCGCGAGCAGCAGCCCAGTGAGTTGCCCGTCGCCGGTCGGGGCGAGGTTGCGAAAGATGAGGTGTCCGGACTGTTCGCCGCCGAAGGGCCAGCCCTTCTCCTCGAGCGCGATCAGCACGTTGCGGTCACCCACGTCGGTCTCGACGATGTCGATGCCGGCGTCGGCAACTGTGCGATGTAGTCCGAGGTTGCTCATCGTGGTGGTCACCAGTCCGCCGCCGAGGAGGCCGCGCTCGAAGAAGTCCAGCGCGAAGAGGATCATCATGTCGTCGCCGTCGCGGACGTTGCCCTTGGCGTCGACGGCGATGAGTCGATCGGCGTCGCCGTCGAAGGCCAGCCCCACGTCGGCGCCGAGTTTCTTCACGAAGTCGACCAGGTCGTCCACGTGCGTGGAGCCGCAGTGCTCGTTGATGTTGCGCCCGTTGGGTTCGTCGTGGATCGTCGTGATGCGTGCGCCCGTCGACTCGTAGAGCTCGTGGGCGACGTGGCTCGCGGCACCGTTGGCGCAGTCGAGCACGATGTGCAGTGACGAGAGATCGGTGGGCACGAGGGAGCGCAGGTGGCGGGCGTAGTCGTGCTCGGCCGACTCGTCGATCGTCACGTCGTCAAAGACGTCACTCGGCGCGCTCGACGCGGCGTTGAGGGCGAGCGAGACCGCGTGCTCGGTGGCGTAGTCGAGTTTGCCGCCTCCGAATCCGAGAACCTTCAGGCCGTTGTCGTAGTAGGGGTTGTGCGAGGCCGAGACCACGATGCCCACACCGCCGCGCTGTTGGGCGATGACAGCGACGCCCGGCGTCGTGAAGTAGCCGAGGTTGACGCCGATGGCGCCGCCGTTTCGCAGTCCGGCCAAGACTGCGGCAGCCAGTTGCGGCGAGCTCTCGCGGGTGTCGTACCCGACGAAGACGTAACCCGTGAAGACGCTCGCGACC
>CAWDPR010000008.1:0-131409 GCA_963804305.1 uncultured Acidimicrobiaceae bacterium
AACTCGAGCAGACGTAGCACGACCCGGCACGCTGCATGGAGTCACCGCACTGGTAACACATCGGCGCGTCGCGCTGTTGGTCGCGGTGCAGGAGCGTCGGCTCGCGCTTCTCGCTCACGTCCACGAGGATCGGCTGCACGCTGGCGTTGAGCGTCGGAGTGGCCTGCTCCGCGACCTCGGGCAACGTCGGCTGGATTCGCTCGCTCGTTGAGAGCACCCCAGTTCTTCTCGTTCGCTCGGGCTCAAGTAGTCGAGAGCCAGACGGCGGAAGATGTAGTCCACGAGCGACGTCGCGATACGCAGGTCGGCGTCGTCGGTCATGCCCGACGGCTCGAACTTCATGTTGACGTACTTGCGCACGTAGGTCGCCAGCGGCACACCGTGCTGCAAGCCGAGGCTGAATGAGATCGAGAAGGCGTCCATGATCCCCCGCGAGGGTCGAACCCTGTTTGGAGACCTTGATGAACACCTCACCGGGACGGCCGTCTTCCCATTCGCCCACCGTGACGTATCCCTCACAGTCCGCTACGCGGAAGGAGAAGGTCGTCGACACGCGGCGACGCGGCATGCGCTCGCGCACGGTGCCGACGATGACCTGGGAGCCCTCGGACTTCGCCCGTTCGAGTGCCGCCTCGAGTTCGTCGATCCTGCGTGTGCAGTTCCGCCGCGACCGAGTCGGTGGCGGTCACCGACGACGTGGAACTCTCGCCGTCCTTTTTCGCCGTGGAGAGCGGCTGGCCGACCTTGCAGTTGTCGCGGTAGATCGCAACGGCCTTCACGCCGAACTTCCAGGCGTCCATGTGCAGGTTCGCGACGTCCTCGATCGTGGCGTCCTCGGGCATATTGACCGTCTTGGAGATCGCGCCGGAGATGAAGGGCTGTACCGCACCCATCATGCGCACGTGGCCGAGGTAGTGGATGGTGTTGTCACCCATGGAACAGGCGAAGACCGGCAGGTGCTCGGGCTTGAGTCCGGGCGCCCCGACGATCGACTTGTTCTCGTCGATGTAGGCCTCGATGGCGAGGGTCTCCATCTCCGAGTAGCCCAGCTTGCGCAAGGCTCGCGGCACCGTCTGGTTGACGATCGCCATGTTGCCCCCGCCGACGAGCTTCTTGAACTTGACGAGTCCGAGGTCCGGCTCGATGCCGGTCGTGTCGCAGTCCATCAGCAGTCCAATGGTGCCGGTGGGTGCGAGCACGGAGGCCTGGGCGTTGCGCACGCCGTGGCGCGCTCCAAGGTCGACGGCGTCCTCCCACGACTGCTGGGCGGCGCGCAGGATCTCCTCGGGCGCCAGCGCGGCGTCGATCTGGTACGAGGCGTCGCGGTGCATGCGCAACACGTTGAGCATCGGCTCCGCGTTCTCCTCGTAGCCCTCGTGAGGACCCATGCGGCCGGCCGTGCGGGCACTGGTCGCGTAGGCGTGGCCCGTCATCAACGCGGTGATGGCGGCGGCCCAGGCGCGACCCTCGTCGGAGTCGTAGGCCAGTCCCGACGCCATGAGGAGCGCACCGAGGTTGGCGTAACCAAGTCCGAGTTGACGGAACTTGCGCGAGTTCTCCGCGATCTTCTCCGTCGGGTAGTCGGCGGCGCCGACGATGATCTCCTGGGCGCTGAAGAGCACCTCGATCGAGTGCTTGAAGGCGTCGACGTCGAAACTGCCGTCGTCGAGCAGGTACTTCATCAGGTTGAGGCTCGCCAGGTTGCACGCGGAGTTGTCGATGTGCATGTACTCCGAGCACGGGTTCGAGCCATTGATGCGGTCGGTGTTCGACGACGTGTGCCACTTGTTGATCGTCGTGTCGAACTGCAGTCCGGGGTCGGCGCACTCCCACGCGGCGCGAGCGATCTGGCGCCAGAGTTCGCGAGCCTTCACGGTCTGCACGACGCGACCGCCGTGTCGGGCGTTGAGGTTCCAGTCACCGTCGGCGATGACGGCCTCCATGAAGTCGTCCGAGACACGGACCGAGTTGTTGGCGTTCTGGTACTGGATCGAGTGGATGTCCTTGCCGTCGAGGTCCATGTCGAAGCCGTTGTCGCGGAGGACGCGCGCCTTGTTCTCCTCGTTGGCCTTGCACCAGATGAACTCTTCGATGTCGGGGTGATCGGCGTCGAGGATGACCATCTTCGCCGCGCGGCGCGTCTTGCCACCGGACTTGATCGTGCCGGCGGACGCGTCGGCGCCGCGCATGAACGAGACCGGTCCACTCGCGGTGCCACCGCCCTCGAGCATCTCAGCGCTCGAGCGGATCTTGGAGAGGTTGACGCCGGCGCCCGAGCCGCCCTTGAAGATGATGCCCTCCTCGGTGTACCAGTTGAGGATCGAACGCATCGAGTCCTCCACGGCGAGGATGAAGCAGGCACTGCCCTGCTGGGGCACGCCCTTCACGCCGATGTTGAACCAGACCGGCGAGTTGAAGGCCGCCTTCTGGGTGATCAGCAGGTGCTTGAGCTCGGCCCGGAACGACTCGGTCTCCTCCTCGTCGACGAAGTAGTCGCGCTCGATGCCCCACTGGGTGATCGTGTCGACGATGCGGTCACAGACCTGCTTCAGGCTGGTCTCACGCTCGGCGGTGCCGAGCGTGCCGCGGAAGTACTTCTGGGCGAGGATGTTGGTGGCGTTGAAGGACCAACTCGAGGGCACCTCCACGTTCAGCTGCTCGAAGGCGACGGTCCCGTCGCGAAAGTTCGTGATCCGAGCGTCACGACGGTCCCAGGTGACCTCGTCGTAGGGGTGACGGTCGTCCGTGGTGAAGTAACGGCGGATGCCAATTCCGAGTCGCTGAGGTGCGATAGCCATATGAATCTCTCTTTTCTTGCCGAAACCGACACTAAGAACATGCTTCCTGCGGCGCCGAGGTCGGGAAGTCAAGTTTACTACCCTTTTCCCCCCGAGCCACAAGATGTAGTGGTCAGACCACTTCTCGTCGCAAGATGCTGTGTCATTACAGCACTGTAATTACACCGAGTCAACTCAATTTTGATTGTTTTCTCCACAATTTTTTTCGACCCAATGATCTAGCCACAATCAGCAACGCAACCATCGTTATCCTGACGCCGGTGGAACTCGTTCTCGCCCTCGACGCCGGGACCTCGGGGGTGCGAGCGGTCGCCTACGACCAGCGCGCGAGGGTCGTCGACTCCTCCTATCGCGAACTGACCCAGTACTTCGCCAACCCCGGCGAGGTCGAGCACGACCCCATCGAGATCGCCCGGCTGGCCGTCGAGACGCTGCGCGAGGTCGCCACCCGCTCTCGCGAGCGACGTGACGAGATCGTCGCGCTCGGCATCACCAATCAGCGCGAGACCACGGTCGCCTTCGATCGCAGTGACGCACGTCACGTCGCCCACGCCATTGTGTGGCAGGACCGGCGCACCGCGGCACACTGCGAAGAGCTCGAGCGAGCCGGTCATGGCCCACTCGTTCGTCGAACGACCGGCCTCGTACTCGATTCCTACTTCTCGTCGACCAAGATGCGTTGGCTCCTCGACCACGGGACGCTCGACGACGCGACGACGCCCAGCCTCGCGACGATCGACACCTGGCTCCTGTGGTGGCTGAGCGGCGGAGTCGAGGGCGGCGCCTACGCGACCGAACCGTCCAACGCGTCGCGCACGATGTTGATGGACCTCGCGACGCGAACGTGGTCCTCGGCGATGACCGACCTCTTCGACATCGATACGTCGATGCTCGCTGACATCCGCGCGTCGTCATCGCACTTCGCGACGGTCGACCAATCGATCCTGCCCGAGCTCGCGGACGTACCCATCACGGCGATGCTCGGCGACCAACAGTCAGCACTCTTTGGTCAGGCCTGCTTCGAGGCGGGTGTCGTCAAGGCCACGTACGGCACCGGTGCCTTCATCCTGGCGAACGTCGGCGCTCGACGCACCGGGCGTGTTCGACGGACTCGTGACGACCGTGGCGTGGGACCTCGGCGAACTGGGACCGACGTCCTACGCGGTCGAGGGCTCGGCGTTCGTGGCCGGTGCCGCCGTGCAGTGGCTGCGCGACGAGTTGGGGTTCATCACGGCGTCGAGCGAACTCGAGGCGCTCGCCATGAGCGTGGGCGACAGCGGCGGAGTGACCTTCGTGCCGGCCTTCACCGGACTCGGCTCGCCGTTCTGGCGCAGCGACGCGCGCGGATCGATCACCGGACTCAGTCGCGGCGCCGGTCGCGCGCAGATCGCGCGCGCCCTCATCGAATCGCTGGCCTTTGAGGTGCGCGCGATGACCGACGCCTTCGCCGCCGGCGGCATCGCGCTCTCGCACATCCGCGCCGACGGAGGGGCCGCGGCGATGGACCTCCTCCTCGGACTGCAGGCCACGAACTCGCGACTGCCCGTGTATCGCAGCACGTCGCTCGAGGCCACGGCGCGCGGCGCCGCCACGCTCGCGGGTCTGAGCGCCGGTCACTGGTCGTCGCTCGAGCAACTGGGCGAGCTCTGGGAGTTCGATGCGCGCTTCGAACCCGACGATCCGATCTTCGTGGACCTCGGCTACGCCCAGTGGCTCCGCGCGGTCGCGCACGCGTGAGAGGTAGTTTCGTGCAACGAAGGGGGGCACCGTGAAGGAGTACACAGCACTGGTCGTACGCGGGGGTTTGGGATTTGGCGAAGGACCGCGATGGCACGAGGGCCGGCTCTGGTACTCCGACTTCTACCGACGAGCCGTCTATTCCATGTCGGCCGACGGGAGCGACGAACTCCTCGAACACGAGGTGGTGACCCAGCCATCGGGCCTCGGCTGGCTCGCCAACGGCGACCTGCTCTGCGTGTCGATGATCGACCAAAAGGTCCTGCGGTTCTCCGGAAAGGAGACGTCCACCTTCGCCGACATCAGCGCGTACTGCACGTTCTGGGCCAACGACATGACCGTCTCGGCGAGCGGCATCAGCTACGTGGGCAACTTCGGTTTCGACCTCGACACGAGGCTCAAGGAACTCGGCGTCGAGGCGTTCCTCGCCACACCGCCTCCCTCGACGAACCTCGTGGTCCTCGACCCTGACGGCCACGTCATCCAGGTCGTGCCCGATATGGACTTCCCCAACGGCACCGTGATCACCCCCGACGCGAAGACGCTCATCATCGGCGAGACGATGGCGTCACGCCTGACCGCCTTTGACATCGGTCCCGACGGCACGTTGGACAATCGACGCGTGTGGGCCCAGTTCGACTTCGTGGCGACCGACGGCATGTGCCTCGACGCCGAGGGCCAGATCTGGCTCGCGAACGCGGTGTCCAAGACCTGCGTGCGCGTGAAGGAGGGCGGCGAGGTGACCGGCACCGTGACCTGTACGCAGAACGCGTTTGCGTGCATGCTCGGCGGTGAGGACCGGCAGAACCTCTACGTCATGACCGCACCCACGAGCGACCGCTTCGTCGTCGGCGACGTGACGCGTGGCCGGGTCGAGATGGTGCGCGTCGACACGCCCGGCGCGGGACTCCCCTAGACCAAGGCTCAGCCGAGTTTGGTGAGCGCTTTCTTCAGGTTCCGGATCGCCTGGGTCGTGCGCAGCTCGTTCTCGATGAGCGCGAAACGCACGTGGCCGTCGCCGCCATCGCCGAAGCCCACGCCGGGGCTCGTCGCCACGCTCGCCTCCTCGATGAGGTACTTGGAGAAGCCGAGCGATCCCTCCCCGGCGTACGGCTCGGGCACGGGCGCCCAGAGGAACATCGAACCGCGCGGCGCGGTCACGTCCCATCCAATGCGGTTAAGCCCGTCGACCAGGGCGTCGCGACGCGACTGGTAGATGACGCGCAGTTGTTCGGGGTAGTCGGTCGCCTCGTTCATCGCCACGATGGCGGCGATCTGCACGGGCTGGAACGTGCCGTAGTCGAGGTAGCTCTTCAGCTTCGTGAGTGCGGCCACGATCTCGGCGTTGCCCACGAGGAATCCGACGCGCCAACCGGCCATCGAGAACGACTTGGTCAACGTGTAGAGCTCGACGCAGCACTCCTTCGCTCGCGGTACCTGGAGGATCGACGGCGGCTCGTAGCCGTCGAAGCCCAGATCGGCGTAGGCGAAATCGTGACAGACGATCACGTCGTGCTCGAGGGCGAAGTCCACGAGTCGCGTCATGAACGCCAGGTCGACGCACGCACTCGTCGGGTTGTGCGGGAAGGAGCAGATGATGACGCGCGGCTTCACGACGGCGTTCTCCCAGGCGACGACGAGACCTTCGAAGAAGTCGTCACCGGGGTCATTCGAGGTCGCACCGGGGTCGTGCATGGGCACGGTGATCACCGTCGCCCCCGCGAATCCGGGCCCGGCCAAGTGGATCGGGTAGCTCGGGCTGGGCACGATGGCCGAGTCGCCGGGGCCGAGGAGCACCCACATGAGGTGCGTGAGGCCCTCTTTGGCGCCGATGGTGGTGACCACCTCGGTATCGGGATCGAGGTCCACGTCGAAGAGCATCTTGTAGCGATTGGCCATCGCGAGGCGAAGATTGGGGATGCCCCGGCTGGCGCTGTAGCGGTGGTTACGGGGATTGTTCGCCGCCTCCGCCAGTTTCGCGACGGCGACGTCGGGGCTCGGCAGATCGGGGTTGCCGAAGCCGAAGTCGATCACGTCGCGCCCGCCGGCGCGTGCCTCCGCCTTCAGCGCGTTGATCGTGGCGAAGACGTAGGGCGGCAGTCCATTGATCCGACGAAATTCCATCAATGGACTTTACTCGTCACGGTTGACGCCACCGGGCAAGCGCGTCGATGTCGGCGTCGGGGGTCAGTACGGCCCACGTCGCTCCGGCGTCGCGCAGGGCGTCGAGCGTCGCGGCAAGATCCTCGGGCACCGGCCCGGCCCACGAGACCGGTCCGTCGGCGTGCAAGGTCGCGACGCGATCGGGCGGCGCGTTCCAGACGTTGAGAACCGCGCCGACCTCGCGCGCGACGGCGTTCGTCGCGTCGTTGCCGGCGCCGAACCAGACCGGCATCGTCGACACGAGGGCCCGCGCCGTCTCGGCCATGAGGGCGCGACGCTCGTCGGCGCTGCGCTCGGGGATGTCGTACGCAAGGTTCTCCGCGGCGGAGAGTTTGTCGCCCGATCCCAAGGTGGCGATGACCCTCCCCGAGGTCAGCGCGTGCAACGTCTGGAACTGCTCGATCAGATGCGGCGTGCCCACCAAGCCAATGCGCGCCACCAAGGGACCGACCACCAACGTCGGATTCGCCCGCGCGGCCACGCACAGTACGGGGAAGGGTGCCAAGGATGGCCGTGTCGGTGTGCCCATCGGCCACAGATGGTCGTAGGCGAAGACGCCGTCGAGTCCCGCGTCGGCGGCCCGTTTCGCGAACGCCAACGCGTCATCGGCGCCGTCGCGAAAGGTCGGCAGCAGCACGCCGAGTTTCATGACGTCCGCTCGAACGCCACGAGCGCGGCACCCATGGCTCCCGATCGTGGTCCGAACAGCGACGGCGTGACCGTGATGGCCGGTCGCGCGCTGTAGCCCTCCACGAGGTCCGCGAGATAGTCGCGCGCCGAGGGCAGCACGAGGTCCGAGGCGCGCGACAGTCCCCCGCCGATGACGAAGTGACCACAGTCGAGGATCGCGACGAGGTTGGCGAGGCCGAGCGCTAACCACCAGCCCACCTCCTTCATCAGGACGACCGCCTCGTCGAGGTTCTGCGCCGCCGCTTCGGTGACGTCTTCGGCACGCACGGCGGCGGCGTTGCCTCGTTTGGCGACCAGCGTCGGCAGTCGACCTTCGATAGCCGCCTCGCGGGTCATGCGATTGAGTCCGCCGCCCGAGGCGTAGCGTTCCCAACAGCCGTGCGCGCCGCAGTGGCAGGCGGCTCCGCGCGCCTCGACGACCATGTGACCGATCTCGCCCGCGAACCCGCTTCGACCGCGGACCAGCTTCCCGTCAGCGACGACGCCGCCTCCGATGCCGGTGCCGAGCGTGACCATCACGAAATCATCGATACCCCGTGCGGCACCCCATTCGTGTTCACAGAGCGCCGCACAGTTGGCGTCGTTCTCGCAAAACACCAGCGCGCTCGACAGCGACGCCCCGAGGAGCGCACCGAGGTCCGCCCCGGAGGCCGAGCGGAGATTGGGCGCGTAGACCAGTCGTCCGTCGCGGCGCATCATGCCGGGAAGTCCGATGCAGATCGGCACGGCGCTCGCATCGAGACCTTGACGCGCGCACAGTCCTTCGATGAGGGTGGTGACGACCTGGGCGGTCGGCGCGCCGACGTTGTCGCTGTTGAGATGGGGCGTGGGCGCCTGGTCCTCGGCGAGCACACGGCCGTCGCGTGCGACGACCAGCGCCAGGGCCTTGGTCCCGCCCACGTCGACGCCGATCGCGACGTCGATCATCGCGCCCGCTCGGCCTGCGCCTTCAGCTCTCGCAGCGCCTGGGTCTGGATCCGATAGGCGGCGCGGGATTTGATGAACGTCGGTATAGGGACGAGGAGTTCCACTTCGAGGTCGTAGGTCACGCGCGTCTGGTCACCGTCCGCCTCGAATCGATACTGACCGTTGAGTGTCTCGGTGAGGTCTCCCTCGACCTGGCGCCACGACAACTGCTTCGGAGCCTGGGAGTAGTCGTAGCGCAGGGTGTACGTGGTGGAACGTCCAAAGGCGGCGGCGCGGAACTCGACCTCCAGGCCCCGGCCCTGCTCGTCGCGCGTAAGGACCTCGATGCGCTTGAGGTCGCTCACCCACGCGTCATAGTGCTCGAAGTCCGTGACGACGTCGTACACCCGCTGTGGTGTCGCGTCTACCGTGATCGATTCCGTTGCCCTTTGTGCCACGACGCCTCCTCCACCAACCTTACGACAGGGAGTTGTCCATCCCAAAGTGGTCGAACGGCGCGAGTTCGTACGAGAGTTGCATGGCGAGGCGGTACCACTCAAAGCGCCCGACCGCCGCGATCCGCGACGCCCGACCGAACGCGAGTCGTCGTTCGTCGTCGAGGGCGAGGGCGCCGATGGCCTTGGCGAGCAACTCGTCGCTTCGCGGGTCCGCGAGCACGAGTCCCGTCACCCCGTTCTCGACCGCCTCGTGACTCCCACCCGAACGTCCGGCGATCTGCGCCACTCCCGTCGCGGCCGCTTCGACGAACACGATGCCAAAGCCTTCCTGTTCGAAGCCGAGCCACCGACTGCGACAGTCCATGACCATGAGGTCGCTCGAGGCAATCCAGTCACTGAGTTCTTCATCACGAACACGACCTAAGAACGTCACCGGGGCGCCGAGGCGCTGCGCCAGCTGTTGCAGCCGATCCTCGTCGCGACCAGTGCCACCGATCACGACCTTGAGGTTGGGCAGTTCCGCCTTCAGTCGGGCGGCGGCGCGAATCAACGTGTCCATTCCCTTTCGAGGCACGAGCCGCGAATAAGAACTGACGACGAAGTCGTCGTCAGCCAATCCCAGTGCCGCGCGGACTTCGTGACGTCGCAGGGTGCTCACGGGCGTGAAGCGCATCGTGTCGACACCGGGCGGCACTTGGATGATTGGCGGCGAGTATTCGGCGGCGTTGTCGCGCACGACCTCTTCGGGGTAGGAGCCGGCGCAAATCGCCACGACGGCGTGCTTCAGGACGAAGCGCAACGACGACGCGACGATCGGGATACGGCTCGGTATCGCCGCTTCGGCGCCGTGCACGATCACGCCGTAGGGAACCGAAAGCGTGGGACCAAGCAGCCCAAGGGGCCACGCCGGGTCGAAGAGGACCAAGTCAGGCTCGTAGCGCGCAATCGCCGCCTGGATGGCACGGCGCGCCCGAAGGGTCGGCAAGAAGAGTGTTCGTGTCGCGACGCGTTCCACCACGACCTCGCTATCGGCGTCGAACGTCGCGGCGTCGGGGTGCGACGAGGCCGTCAGCACGACGGCTCGCCCGACTTCGAGGCGACGCCACAGTTCGTGGAGGTAGACCTGGATTCCGCCTGTTTTCGGAGGGTAATCGTTGGTCACCAGCAAGTGACGTGCCATGCGATCAGGCTACTCAGTCGATCTGATTCCTTCGACGGACTCGAGTGACGTCCTGCGTTGCTGGAACTTGAGCCGAGGCATCATCCCTTGGGCGGTGAACAGTTGCACGACGTCAGCGTCAGCGCTCGTCATGACGAGTTCGTCGGGAGTCTCGCCGAGAACGAAACTGACGAGGCAATCGTCGCAGTCCGGCGTCCCTCGACGCACACAGTCACTGCAGCTGATGGAAAGTTCAATCTCGTTGCTCATTGACGCACCTTTCACTTGCATCCACTGTGACGCGGTGCTGTGACATCTCAGGGCGTCAAAAACGGCGCGATCTCTGCGGCGACCTGTGACGGTCCAAAGAGGACACCTTCGACGCGAACGGCGTTGGCAACTGGGTCGATAAGTACGTACATCGGCGGCCAGCGCACGTCGAGAGCGGCCAGGACATCGGGAGCGATGAGGACAGGCCGTCGAGAATCGTTCCATTCGTGGTCTGTATCTTCAGTGCCACTCACAAAGACGATCTCGAGTCCGGCGAACTCGTCCAGCTCGGCGTGGAGGAACTCACGGCAGCCGTCGCAGTTCGACTTGATGACGATGAGCAGTGTCAATGAGGTGAGCGCGACGACCACGTCGCCACCATTCGACCAATGACCCGCCAGCGACCTCATGGCGGGACGCCCGCGTGGTCGATCGAACGAACGCGGACTTAGATCAGACGTCACTGGATTCGATGAGCGGTTCGACGCCGCGCCCATGGCCACACCAACGGCAGGTCACTGACTCGACGGAGTGCGCGATGACCTCGGGTTCTTCGATTGAGAGTTCGCCACCGACCGTGTAGTGGTGGAACGCTCGCACCGAGGTCGTCTCGACGACGTCGAAGCGCGTCAAGTTGCCGCAGGCCGTACAACGGTAACGAGTGGTCACGACTTCACGATACGTGCAAACTCAGTCATTCATTCCAGTTCGTGTCGCCCGCGACCGTGGCGAGGTTGTACTTCGTAGTCGAATGGCGCCGGTTCGTCATAGGTGAACACGGTGTCGTAGGCGGCGGGCGACGCTTGGTCGTTGAATCGTTCGGCGTCGATCAGGCGCCCGAGGGCACCGGGATGTCGGAGTTTTCCGATGGATATCGTCCCCGCGAAGGTCTCGACGTAGATGACGCCACGGCGGGTCAAACGTTCACTCAGTCGCTGATCGACGCGAATCGCCGCGATGTCGCGCAGTTCGATGGCGCTGCGCGAATGGTGTAGGACGCCGCCCTCGACGAGGATCCGCTCGTTCGTGACGTGCACCTTGTGCGATCGCCAACGCCAGGTCCTGGTCAACGCCACCAGCACGAAGGGTCCCGCGATCACCGCGTCGAACCAGAGTTCGTGCTGATGGAGGAAGTGGACGTGCTGGCCGCCGTAGACGAACGATGCGACCACGACGATCGCGACCAGAAGGGGCCGAATGATCCCTCGTGAGACCGGCGTCACCGAGATGATCCGGACTTCGCCCTCTCGCAGTATCGTTCGCGCGGCCATACCTACAAGCGTAAGGACTGGACGCTCGGGTGTGTGAACATCACACGTGAAACTCCTGTGAATCTCTGGGTTCAGACGTTGCGCATCTGATGGGCCGCCATCGCGAAATAGCTGTGCAATTCGACGTACTGCTCGTCGTTGAGGCTGGATCGAACGCTCTCCATCGCTGCCTCCATGGCGGCCAGCCAGGCGTCACGGGCGCTCTTGGTGATCGCGAAAGGGGCGTGACGCATCCGAAGTCGTGGGTGTCCGCGCTCGTCGGCGTAGGTCTTTGGCCCACCCCAGTACTGCTCGAGAAAGAGTTCCAGATGCCTCTTTGACTCCGTCAAGTCATTGGGGTACATGGCTCGAAGTTGAACATCGGTTTCGACGTGCTCGTAGAACGAATTCACCAGGGAATGGAAGAAAGGGTGACCACCGACCTGGTCGTAGAACGTGTCCTCCACCCCACCACGTTAATGGCGTCATCTAGACTTCTTCGAGTCTCGACGAGACACGCGGGTGTAGCTCAATGGTAGAGCTCCAGCCTTCCAAGCTGGCCATGCGGGTTCGATTCCCGTCACCCGCTCCAAATAGCTTGAGTAGTGAAGACAAAACCTCTTGTCTCGGCTCGTGAGCAAGACCGCAGGCCACCTGCTCGGTGCTTTAATGCAAAGAATGTTCTTCGAGCGCGTGTGTCCGGCATGTGGTCAGCCGACCAATGCCGCAGAATGCGTCGTGTGCGGTAACGAGACGCAAGAACGCCCTCTCATCACCGCCACCCCAGGACTGATGGCGTCGGCGATCTACTCACCTGCGGATGGCGATTCCCCGGTGCCGGAGGGTCTCGGTTACGAGCCACCGACCGAAGTCGTGTTTCTCAAGAGCACTGAGCACAAACCTGCGCGACGTCGACGCGTCGTTCGCTGGTTCGTGCGAACACTCTTCTTATACGACATTCCCATCATGTGTCTTTGGTTGGCGATCGCTGGCTACCTAAGGTTTGTCTTCATCCTTGGATTCCTCTTTGGCATCCAGCCGGTGTTCCTGTACTTTCGGGCCAAGTCCTTGAGTGGCCCCATCATCGATGATGACGCCGTGAAGGCGCGTCTCACACCGCCGATTCTCGAACTGTGTGCCATCCTGGCGATCCCCGCGCCACGAGTTCGCGTTCAGCAGTCGTTGCATCCTGCGGCGATGACCGAATTCCAGAAAGCCCCACTTCTCTGCATCTCCCCCGACTTCCTTGAAGCGGTCGACGACCGCGAACTTCGCGCCATCATCGCTCACGAGCTAATTCACCAAAAGGCCCGTGATGTGACGGCCGCCCAGGGGAGGGCGGTGGTGGTGGGGTTCACCATCTATCTCGCCTTCATCTTCATCGTCTTCACGACATCGAGTCATAGCCTCCTCGGACTCGCCGTGTACCTCGCGTTCTTCTCCCCGCTGGTCGCGCTCAGTGCCTGGGCGTCGGGCTTCTGGTGGCGCTCACGCGAACTTCATGCCGACCTTGAAGGCGTGAAGGCGTCGAAGGATCCCGAAGCGGCTATCGGCGGACTCTACGACGTGTACGCATTGATTCCGCCCCTTCGACGCAATCTGTACGGACCCTCATCGCTTCGTTGGTTGCTCTTCCCGTACTGCCTTCGGGCCAGAACGCACCCTCCGTTGGAGGATCGAGTCGCCGCAATCAGGGCGCTACCTCTCGTCGAGGAGGCTCCAATATTCGACGCGCCGGAACATCATTCGCCGCCTCGTCGAAAGCTCGTTCTCGTTGCGGTCGTGGCGCTCATCGCGGTGATCGGCCTCACCATTTTGATCCGTCACCTGACCTCGGACGCACCATCGATTTCGAAGTACGTCGAGAGTCCAGGTGGGGCGCACTTCATACCGACGAGCGATTTAGGTATTCCTTCCAACAACGGCCAATTCGCCAGGCACTGGCACTTTTCTCCTCTCCTGCACGAACAAGTGCCGGAGGTCACCACGACGGCCCGACAGGCGCTCGCGACCGCCAATGGCGCGACCTTTTATGCGATCGGAGGCACGACATCAACGATTGCCGAAGGTAAGTTTCGCGGGCGTCACGATTTCCGGCGTCTCGGCGGCAATCCGCTCGAGAGTGGCCGAGGTACACCTTCGTACCTTGTCGTGTTCAAAGCATCGTATATCGAGGACCTCAGCAACGGAAGTGTGAATGATTTTTGCGTCGTCGTCGTGAACGCGACGAACGACACGATCGAATCGACGTGGTTCTACAACATCTAACAGTTGCGAGGTGCGGCGCGAATACGCGCCCGGGCGCCTCCAAGCGAGGTACTACGGCAGGTAGTATGCGGGCATGAAGAGGTCCTACCCTGGTCTTCGAGTACTCACAGTCGTCTGTGCCACGGCACTCATGGTGGTCGCTTCCACCTCGAGTGCATCTGCTGGGGTCAACGACGTCATCATTTCGCACGTAACGGTGACGGCCGGAAAGATCCACGGAAACTCCGCGGTCGTGATGTCGATCACGAACAAGTCTGGTGATCCGATCTCCCTGATCTCGGTGACATCGTCCAATGCCAAGGCGAGCATGATTGATTATGACGTGAACATGTGTCAAGGCAACCACGCCATGACGCCCGTTGCCAATATCCTCATCACTGGAGGTCGAACACAGGCGTTGGGTTACAAGTATCAGGGCGCAATGCTGCGTAAGTTGAAAACAGCACTCGTAAAGGGCTCAACTATCCAACTGGTGATCACGTGGAGCGACTTCACAAAAGTCCACTCAGAAACCGTTGAGGCGAAAGTGGTAAAGGCGCCGAACCACTTGTTTTTCGGCATGGCGGGAATGGCAATGTAGTGTGCCCGAATTCCACGATCGTGAGTGTTCGGAATCGATGGTAGTAAAGCCGTGAGACACACCATGATGCGGATGATGGGCAATGGGGCCGCGTGGCCCAAGTGGGATTCCTGGCACCTTTCAGAGGCTGTCGCGGCGGTGGTG
Source organism: uncultured Acidimicrobiaceae bacterium (assembly GCA_963804305.1). Classification (GTDB taxonomy): domain Bacteria; phylum Actinomycetota; class Acidimicrobiia; order Acidimicrobiales; family RAAP-2; genus RAAP-2. Next base: position 14,424 of record CAWDPR010000008.1, read on the forward strand.
GTCGTCGGACTCGTTGGTCTATGGGCGTTGTGGCCACGAACTTCCAAACGCCAGAGGCTGCTCCTCGCGTTGGGACTGTTCGTGACCGTGCTTCTGCTGTCTTCAGACGTTCAGGCTCTTTCGATGTCGAGCTATCCAAGTCACATGATCGAGCACATTGTCGTCGTGCTCTTGATCGCGCCGATCTTCGCCGGAGCCCTCAACGTTCGGATCGGCCCTCCCGCGGCCGCGGCCGGATTCATCGCATTGACTCTCCTCGTCCCTCTCTTCCATCTCACTGCGTTGGGGAGTTGGGTGATGAAGTATCCAGAAGGTCACTACCTCGAACTGGCGGCGTTCCTTGTGGTGGGTGTGTGGTTCTGGGTCCCGGTCTACGGAGGGAGTCGCACGCTTGGCGACCAGCAGCGAATCACCTACACCGTGCTCGCACTGCCCGTCGTCGCGACGACGGGCTTGGTGTTGTGGTCATCGACGAACCTGTCACTGCACTCGGTGGGCATGAGCATGTCGAATATCTCGATCGTCGACGTACACGACGGGGGCATCGTGATGATGGCTTTGGGAACGGGATTGATGATCGTTCACGTCGCGGTCCTTTCCGTGCACGCCGCGTCGCGCCAGCGCGCGATCAGAGAGCCGGTCGGTCTCAAATACGCCTGAGAGAGCGTCCGGTTTCTCAGATCTGCGCTCAGCGTCCCAAGAGGAGCAGACCCACAAACAACATTGTGCAACCCACACCACTCAACGCCGCCCACGCCGTGCGAGCACGAGTCGGTTCGACGTCCAGTCGGTCGATTCGCCGATCGATGACGGCACCGAAGGCGTTGAGCGCGCCCACCGGCGGAGGCTGGAACAGCGCCGCCTTGGTCAAGGCGGTCTTCAACGCCTCAGCAGAGGATTGCGAACGAGAGAAATCGTCGGCCAACATCTCAAGGTACGCGCGAATCGCCGTCGGCGCGTATCGCGCGAGCGGCAGGAACGAAACGAATGACGCCAAGACCTGAAGTGGGATCAGGACGGCGCCGTGGCGCCCGTTTCGATGTCCGTTCTCGTGAGCGATCACTGCGTCGAGTTCCGGTTGATTAAGGACCTCGACCGCTCCAGTACTCAACACGACTCGCCCGCCGTCGCCTGGGAGGAAGTACGCCATTGGATAGGGATGGCGCAAGAGGCACACCCCTTCGAGCGCGCCGGGCGCCTCTGCCACGAGATCGATCACGGTCCGCTGTTGCGATCGAGCAGTCCATATTCTCACTGCGGTGACGACCAGTCCGCCGAGCATCAAGACCGTGATATCGAACGCCACCGAAAGTCCCACGACTTCCGAAAGTCCGAGTCCGCGTAAGGGGTGACCGTCGCCCAGACGATCGACGAAGGTGATCAGCGCACGAAAGAGTGGCGTGTCCGTGTTGCCAAGACCAACCCTCAAGAACACCACGACAGCACTCAGCCATCCCACGACGCACAGAGTGCCCCAGATAACGAGACCCCCGATGGGGTTTCGATCGAATCGAGGGGTCGAGTACAGGGTCAACGGAAGAACGATGAGGCACAGCACCGATGCGACGAGCGCGAGAATGGTCGTAGCCATTAGCGAGGATTTCGAGTGAAGATCTTGCGGAAAATACTGCGATCACTCGGTGCCAGTGCTTGGGCGAAGTGTGACAGAGCGGCTTGGCGGTCCTGCGTATGAGCCAGTGCGTCCATGATCAATCCGGTGATGTAATCCTCTCGCGACGCCGTTGCCGTGAAGGTGTTGAGGCGACCCTGTTTGGTCTCCTGCAGAAAGCCCTTGGCGCTCAATCTCGAGAGTACCGTCAAGATCGTGGTGTACGCGTGGTCGGGAAAGTATTCACCGACTTCGCGAACCGTGAACGCCTCGGACGGGTTCGTCCATATGACTTCCATCACCCCACGCTCTAACTCGCCAAGTCCCAACGCTCACCTCGTCATCGATGTGTAATAGCGCACTCATCGTAGTTCCCGGGTCGGCGCCGTTTCGACAATTTGACTTTTCTACTACGTTGGGTAGTATCTCCGTACTACATACGGTAGTTGAACGGGGGTGTCATGTCAAAGCGCACGATTGGGGCATTACTTGCCACCGGGTCAGTAACCCTGATGGCGCTCATGGGTACGCCCAGTGGGGCGGCGGCGAACTTTCCGCAGCCCCCATCAAAGGTGGGGGTCGCGACGAGCATCGCACTACCCGTCGCAGTGCGCGACGCGAAGTTCGTGGATCAGAACGGCACGCCCGAGACGTTGGGCGCGTTGAAGGGTCGAACGGTTTTCGTGGTCCCACTGCTGACCCTGTGTGGCGACACGTGCCCCTTCACTTCCGGCAACCTCCTTCAGTTGCAGACAAGAATCGACGCCGCGAAAGTGGGCAACGTGGCAGTCATTGCCATCGACGTTGATCCTTACCGCGACACGCGCTCTCGTATCGCGGCCTACGCAAAATTGATTGGCGCCAACTTTCAAATCTGGACCGAATCGGGGGCGACTTCGACTCCCTACATTCCGATCAAGGAGTACGCCAAGAAGAATCCGGTAGGCAAGGGCGACCGGAACGCGAATTTGACAACCATTGAAAAGTTCCTCGGATGGACTGTCCAAGTAGTGCCGCAATCTGTCCCGGCGCCGACGGATTGGCTGGCACCTCACGATCTCCTGTCCTATGACATCAATCACTCTGACGGGTTCTGGATTATCGACGCCAATCAATCGGTGCGATTCGTCAGTGGTGACCTTCCAGCATTTACCGGCCGACTGTCGTCGGTCCTCTCGACGTTCATGGGCTACAAGAGCAACATTTACAACAGTCCCGTCTTCAAAGGTGGGTGGACGCCAACCGAAGCAATCCAGGCGCTCCAGTGGGTCACCGGCAAGAGGCTGTGAGTCGGTCGCGAGCCATACATGACTGGGGACTCGCACTCGCTGAGGGCGTGCACGGTGAATCAATCGGCGCCCGCCGCGATCGCTTTGTTTGCCTCGAAGTAGTTGAATCGCCGCCATGATCGCTACCCTTCCGAGTTCACTTCTCGCCGCGTTCCCCCTCGCATTTGCGGCCGGGGTGGTTTCCTTCGTGTCGCCATGTGTGCTCCCGCTCCTCCCGGGTTACATCGCCTTCTTGAGTGGGGCAGCCGGTGAAACGGGAGGGCCGGCGGGTAAGGGTCGGACGGTCATCGGTTCACTCGCATTCGTCGTAGGTTTCGCCGTGGTCTTCGTGAGCTTCGGTGCGCTCTTTGGAGGATTGGGAAGATCGCTGAGCACCCACCAACGTGAGTTGGAGATCGTCTTTGGCGTCATCACCGTCGTGCTCGGACTGTTCTTTGCTGGTTGGTGGCCGGCCCACTGGTTACTGAGAGAGCGTCGCGTTCATCACCTGCCGCGGGCCTCGGTCATTGGTGCCGCGCTACTTGGTTTTACCTTCGCCCTGGGTTGGACGCCCTGCATCGGTCCCACTTTGGCGGCAATTCTCGGTTTGGCCGCGTCCTCCTCAGGAGCCACGGCAATTCGAGGCTCGATGCTCGCCTTCGTTTACTGCCTAGGCCTCGGACTTCCCTTCGTCGGCGCCGCGTTTGCCACCGAGTGGATGGCGAGCACTTCTCGGTGGCTGCGTCGTCACCAGAAGGTGATCGGCCGCATTGGGGGCATAATGCTCATTTTGATCGGTATTGCCGAAGTCACGGGCGCCTGGCAGGCCTTCGTACTATGGCTCCAAGTTCACTTGCCATCTTCCACAAGCTTCCTTTGACCAAGGATTGCTCGGGTGAGAGGCCTTGTCGACAGACCGGGCCCCACCGAACCAGCGAAGCCTCGCCCGCTCCAAAGTATTGAAGCGGCTCAATTGTGACGTTGGCTCCGATTCTCACAGGCGACACCGTGGTTACCATCACGTGCGACCGTGTCCAAAGAGCATCGTCTCGACATCTCGCGCGATCCGCTCAACGCGACCGGCGCCAAGTAAGCGCTTGACGGAGGGAGGGGGTGCAGACGACCGCCCGGCGTAGGCCTGACCGTAGAAGTGTCCCCACAGGTGGATGATGCCCTCTTTCTCAAGTTGCGCGATCGCGCGGCGTACTTCGTCGTACTGCAGCGCGTCGTCAAAGACGACCACGCCTCCCTCGCTCAGGTTCGGCACCCACTCACGCCCGTCGGCGAGGACGGCGTCATAGCCGTGCCATCCGTCCACGAAGAGGAATTGGAACGGCTCCGTCCATCCCTTGGCGGCGTCACTCGACGTGGCAACGATTGGATCGATCAGATCTTCTACGCCGGCCATCCGTAGATGTGTGAGGAACATGTCGTAGGTGGGGATCTCTGACATCGCGTACCTCTCACGCTGCTGACGATCACCGGAGTGAGGATCGATCGCCGTCACCCGACCGTCGGTACCGAGGACTTGCAGTGAACGGGCGAAGAAGACCGTGCTCCTGCCCATATACGAACCAATCTCGATGATCCGTTTCGGCGCCAACTCGGCGACGATGGTGAACATCGCGACGGCGTTGACTTCGTTGAACCAGCCCGGCACGCCGCTCGTCGACGCCCACACGTCGTCGAAGCGAGGATCGCCGTCTCGAAGCGTCGACGTCGTCCAACGCTGCAGTGCGAAACCCAGGGACTCCCGGCAAACCCGCTGGAAGCGGTTCAGCTCGCGCAGCCCGAACGTCACGACCGTCACGGTACTACCCGACCCCGAGCGAGTGCGATGCAACGTGAGCCCCGACTGTGCACCTGCGGCGATGCGACTGGAGGCACCCGCGCGGGGTTCACCCGACCTTTGACACCGCGACCGGGAATCCGTTGGTGCGATGGAAGTTGCCCTCGTGGTCGATGACGAGGGCTTCGTACCCGTTGATCGCCTCGACGAGCCCAAGCGCCTGTTCGCCCGCGACCGCGAGCGCGGTCGCGAGGGCGTCGGCGAAGCCGAGTTCCGGGCCGGTGACCGTCGCCGACGCCGATCGCGACAAGGGTTGGCGAGTTCGGGGATCGATGAGGTGCGGACCTTGCTCGTAGTCACCCGACGTCGCCACCGCCCCGGGGCTCTCCACGACGCACGCCAGGCGCTTCGTGTCCGTCGGATCGACGATGCCGATGCGAAACGGTGCGCCGGGCAGTGGGCCGCCGAAACTGGCCGTGTCGCCCGCGGCGTTCACTAGCGCGCCACGGATCTCGCTTCGACGAAGGACGTCAAGGGCTCGCTGGGCCGCCCAACCCTTCACGTAGCCGGTGGGGTCGACGCCGCCGGGCATGGCCCACGGATCGAACCACCCCTTCGTCGCCGCTTTCGCGATCGCGCTGAGCGCTAAGACGTCCTTCACCGATATTGGGCACTCGTCGAGAGAGAGTTCGCCGCGTCGGAGCCGAGAGATAGCGCTGTCGTCCTTGTACGTGCTGAAGACGTCGTCGGCGTCGTGCAACGTCGCCACCGCGTCGCGAAGCAGGTCCTTGAGGTCCGCGGTCGGCGCTTCGTCGTCATAGAGGTCGAAGGTGACGACGGTACCCATCACACTTTCCTCGTGATGGAGGACCTTGCGAGTCGTCGAGGCCGCCGGCGCGTCCCCCACTAAATGCCCAACTTGGAGAGGGCGGACTGGAGCGACTGCGCGAAGCCGGCCGACGTGAAGCTCGCGCCCGAGACACCCTGGATGTTCGCGCTCTGGGCACTGATCGCCTCTTGTTCGAGGATCGGGATCGACTGCTGGTCGATGTACTGCGAACGGGGGTTCCCCCCGTCATTGATCGAGGCGATCGAGACGTTGGTGATCTTGCTGCCCGAAGCGGTGACCTTCACGGCGAGGATGCCGTAGTTGTAGTTGACCGAGGGCCCCGTCGCGCTGCGAGAGGCCGCGGGCGGCGCGGTCGTGGTCGTCGTGGGCGGAACGCTCGACGTGGTCGACGTTGGCTTGGATCCCCCGGCGCGCGGCGCCGTGGTCGTCGTCGGCGCGGCGGTCGTGGTGGTGGTCGGCGAAGTGGGCACGGTCGCCGCCGACAGTGAGCCGAGCGAGAGGTTGACGGCGCTCGAGTTGAAACTCAAGAGCCCGGCCAGACCGACCACCGTGCCACCGATCACGTAGTGTGCCCGTTTCATCTGTTGCCTCCAATGATGTTCATTGTGTACGCCTTTCTGCGTCTAGAAAACGAATGCCTCTTGGTGGATCTGCTCACGACGCGCCCCGAGACGCGACATGGTGTCGGCGATGCCTTCGCTGAATCCGGCGGGACCGCAGACGTAGATGTCCGCGTTGCTGACGTTCCCCACGAGTTTTTGGATCGCCTTGAGGTTCATGTTGACCTTCTTGCGCGTCCCGATGATCTCGTGCAGCTGTCCACCGCGTTCGTTCACGAGTTGCACGATTTCCTCTCGATGGACGACGTCCTCGAGCGTCGTCGCGCGCAGGATGACGGTCACGTCAGTGCCGACCGGAAGATCCTCGAGCAGGGCCCGGATCGGCGTGATGCCGACGCCCGCGCCGACCAGGATGACGCGCCCGCCCCGTCGGACGTGTCGGGTGAAGACACCGTAGGGGCCTTCGGCGAAGACCCTGGTGCCCGGCTTCAGTCGCGTCGCCGCCAAGCTCTGCATCCCGAGACGTTTGATCGTCACGCGAATGAACGGAGGGCGAGGCATGGCCGAGAGCGAATAGGGGTGCGAGTGCCACCACAGGTCTGGCGCGATGAATCGCCACTGGAAGAACTGACCCCCTGAGACGTTGAACCGCGACATGTTGCGACCCTTGAGGACCAGCGAGTACACGCCCGGCGCCTCTTCGCGAACGCTCACCACTCGCAGCTGGTGGCGCAGGTTCTTGAGGAGGGGACGGACGATCCGAAGCGAGAGCACGACACCGAGGGCGGCCGCAGAGAGCGCGATCCAGAAATCGAGTGAGATCGGATGCCCGATGAACATGACGCCGGTCTTGATCTGGTGGGCGAACGCCAGGATGAGTGCGAGGTACAGGTACATGTGCACCGCCCACCACGTCTGGTAGCGCATCGCGCGTCGCACCGCCGGAATCGACGTGACGCCCGCCACGACCAAGAGCACGAAGGCGGCCGTCGCGGTGAGCATGTCGGGATAGTGGATGATGAACGTCCAGAACTCACTCAGTACCCCCACGTGCGACGCCTGGGCGTAGCCGAGGGTGATGAAGACGATGTGCAGCGCGATCAGTCCGATCGGCCAGCCACCGACGATGCGGTGCCAGTGGACGAGTCGCACCTGACCCACGGTGGATTCGAGCCATGGGAGGCGCGACACGAGCAGAACCATCATGATCAACATGTAGGTGCCACTCAGGCCCGTGAGTCGTCCGAGGAACGTGAACCAACCCCCGGCGGAGTTCAACGAGGCCAGCGACTCGCCGAGGAACGAGAGCGCCACCGAGACACCCAGGCCGATGCCGGCGAGGAGCGCGAGGGCGTTGGCGATGCGTGGTCGCGGCGGTCGAGCCGGTCGAAGCGCGCGGCTGGCTCGACGGCGCGAGTCGGGCGGCGCGCCGTCGCGTCGAACGCGTGTGGTCACGCGGTCCATCGCGGGGCCGGCGGGCGTCACCACGACAGGCTCCGTCGCGATCTGACGTTCGAAGGTTCGGTCATCGCCTCGGCGAGTGCCCGCCCCTGCACGATCTCAACGAGTGCCATGCTCTATCCCTTGCTCTTGCTGGTGGCGATCGCCGACATCGTGATGAAGTCGCGCGCCCACCACGATTCGAAATACCGCGCCGGAGTCCCGGTCATGCCCGGCAGCAGTTCGGTCCCGTTGGACGCCGCCGCGAGGCCGTGGGCGCTCGAAGGTTGGTAGCTCGAGAAGTTCACCCAGTCGGTGTTGATGTCCAGTTCCATCGCGCGCACGGCCCCCGCACGGACCAGAAGATTCGCGAGGTCGGTGATGTTGAGACCCGGGCCCGCGACGTAGACGAGTGCGCCGTTGGCGGTGATGCCAAGTCCCGATCGCCAGACGTAGACCGCGTCGCCGAGCGTGAGCCCCCATTTCGTCGTGTCGTTGGCCTGCAGACCAGGGACCTGATGCCCGTTGTTCACGAGGAGGTCGAGGTTCTGGCGGACCGACACGATGGAGTGATTGAGCGTCGTTGGTTCGCCCCACGCCACGATATTGCTCGTACCATTTCGATAGACCACGAAGGACGCGGCGCCCTTTCGAAGCGGCAGTTCGGTGCGTCCCGCGGTGTAGTACCCACCGTTCGCTCCCGTCATCAAGAAGCCCGCGTTGAAGGCCGCGACGAGGGTCCGTGCCGCCGAAGGCTTTATCGGAGCGGTGAGCGGATAGGGGCCACCACCGGGGATCCAGCTGCCCGAGTACAGCGCAGCGCGCAGGAGTTTCGTGTCCATCCAGGCGACGCCCACCACGTAACTCGTGTGCACCGCGTCGGGGCGAAGCGTCGTCTCGTAGATCGCGGGTACGCCGTTCACTCGGCGCCCGACCGGCGACCACTCACCCTCGCCCGGGACCGCGGGCGAGGCGAAGGGCACGATTGCCTTGGGAGTTGGCAAATAGGCCGTGGAGGTCGCACCGGTCGGGACGCTCGACGTCGGCGTGCGGATGGCACCGGGCGGGAGGGTGCCGCCCACGGGTGGCGGATGGTGGCTGTACCACTCGTTCTCCACCCAGTTCACGACGCTCGCCCCTCCGTTGCTCCTCGCCCATTCGGCGAGTCGTGCGCTGAACGAACTTCCGAGGGCCGGATTCAAGAGCGCCCCACCCAACGAGAAGGTCAGCCAGATCATGAACACCATGAAGGCCAAGATGAAGCCGGCGAAGACCTGGCGTCGCCGGCGAGTGCGTCGAAATATCGAACGGGAGTGACGGCCGCGTCGCGGACCTCGCGGTCCCTGGATCGGTGGTCGGTATCGGTTGACGGTCGATTGGCTCATGGACTATCAGTGGGCGCTCAGCCAGGGTCCGACGGAGTGGATGGTCAAGAAACCGAGTGCCACACCCATGACGATGCTGGTCGTGATGGCGAGTCGCCGCTGTCGCGAACCGGCGACCCGCACCCTCGTGCGAACCACCCAGTCCTTCGTCGAGAGTTCGGCGGTCTCCTTGATATGTCCCAGCACATGAATGGTCATGCACCCGAACCACAGGACGAAACTCGCCTGGTGCAAGAGCAAGAGATTGGGGCGCCAGGCCAATGGTCCGAGCAGCAGCAGGATCCCCGAAGCGAACATGACGATCGTCAAGATCGAGACGAACGGTCCGAGTAGTCGCAGCACCACCGGAGGCGGACCTTTTTCGCGGTACTCACGCGATCCCGTGTAGTACTTGGCGAAACGCCACAAGGTGCTGGAGAGCTTCACGAGCACCGGCGGCACGAGCAACATGCCCACGAACACGTGCAACGTGAGCAGCGACCTGACCTGAAGGACCGTGACACCTTCGATGGCGAGCAGCACGAGGAGCACCAAGGCGGTCGAACTCGTGAGACGCGCGTTGGCTTCGGTGCCGAATCCCCTCGCGTGCACACGACGTCGCGCGTGCGAAGGACTGGGGCGCCGTTCGAAGACGGGTTGGTTGTCGATCGTCATGACCGTGCACCGACCAATGCACTGGACCGAGTGAGGTGCCGTGGTGCGCGGGCGCGACAACCGGTGCTCGTCATGGAGAGAACGTTAAGGAGCGAACCTTACGGACGGATTAAGGCCCGTCGACTCTTCAGAGATTCTTATGTTGCACGCGCGAACGACGCAAAGCGACCTCGTCGAGGCCGCGCTCGCCGGTCACTCGTCCCCGTCGTCACCTTCTTGGTCGCGATGGGCTGCATTGGTCACGGCGAGGCGCCAGGTGACCACGAATTTCGCGCCCCCGATCGACGCGACGCCTATCGTGCAATGGGCCTGGGTCGCTCGGATGATGGAGTCGGCGATGGCCAGTCCGAGCCCGGTGCCCCCCGTTGGGGTGGACGTGCGATGAAATCGATCGAAGATGAGTTCGCGTTCGCGCGGATCGATACCGGGGCCACTGTCGTCGATCTCGAGCGTCACCGAATTGCCCTGCGTGGCGACGATCACCTCAACTTGGCCCCCCGGGCCCGCGAATTTGCACGCGTTGTCGACCAAGACACCCACGAGCCGATCCAGTGACTCACGCGGGGCGCGCACGAGCGCTTCCTCCTCACCGAACGTCTGAAAGACCAGTCGCAGCTGTGACGACTCGGCCACGGCTTGAAACCGTTGGGTGCACGCGCGAGCGATTGATTCGAGGTCGGCGATCTCTTCGGAGTGCGGCTGTCGTTCTCCTTCAGCACGGGCCAACCACAAGAGGTCCTCGACGATCCGTTCCAGGCGACGCCCTTCGCCGCCGATCCGTTCGAGCGCGGCCTTGTAGGACGGCGCGTCACGCTCCTTGCTGAGCGCGATCGACACCTCGGCCTGAATGACGCTGAGCGGCGTCCGCAACTCATGCGACGCGTCGGCGGTGAACTCACGTTCACGACGTTGCGCGCGCGCGATGGGCGAGAGCGCTCGAATCCCGACGACGAAGGAGGCACCGTACATCAAGGCGAGCAGGACCGCCCCGAAGATGAGTTCCGCGTTGACCAACGAGTCGCGGATCCGATCAACGTCGGCGAGGCTCTCGCCGGCCACGAGCCATCCCGAGCGAAAGGCAACTGCACGCACGCCAAAGGCCGACGTGCCGATGAGTATCGAAGAGTTGCCGGAGGTCCACGTTCGCGCAGGAAGTGACGGTCCGCCAACAGTCAGCGCGGTGCTGGCGCCCTTCGACGTCACCCTCCATACGAAGACGGGCGCGTCGACGTCGTCGAGGTCCCCGTACCCGCTGGTCGGCGTGCCGGTGATTGCGCCTTCGCTTCGGCCGTCATTCTTCACCGCGAGCGTCAGACGTTGTGCCAAACGAGTGTCCACCTGTGCGGTGAGGTGATTGATCAACGTGAAGTTGAAAATGAGCGCGATGATCACGTAGCTGCCCATGCCGATGACGGTGGCCACCGCGGCGACCTTGCTCGCGCGGACTCGATCGGAACGTTCGCTCGTCATGGTGCGACGACCCGGTAGCCGAAACCTCGAACGGTCTCGATCTTGGCCTCGCAGCCGGCAATCTTGGAGCGAATCCGCGCGATGTGGACCTCGATCGTGTTGGAGCCCACGGCGTCGGCCTGATCGTCCCAGACGTGCGTGGCGATCGTCCGTCGCGAGACCGCCGCCGGACTGCGGCGCAACAAGAGTTCGATGATGAGCCTCTCGGTCGACGTGAGCTCCATTACTTCGCCGCCCGCGAGCAACTCCCTCTTCCCCGCGTCGAAGAGGAGGTCGGCACAGCGGATCTCGGCGTTGAACCGCAACGCCGGTCGCCGTTGTAGGGCCTGGAGGCGCGCGACGAGCTCGGGGAAGTCGAAGGGCTTGACCAGGTAATCATCGGCGCCGGCGTTGAGACCCTCGACTCGATCGATCGGCGCGTCGCGAGCCGTCAGGATCAAGATAGGCGTCGCGATGCCGATTCTGCGGACGTGCTCGAGCGTCTCAATGCCACTGCGCTTAGGCATTCGCCAGTCCAGCACTGCCACCTCGTACTCGTGATCCTTGAGCATCGAGGTCGCGGCCTCTCCGTCGCCCACGACGTCGACGACGTACCCCGCTTCGCGAAGGCCGCGCTCGAGCACCTCACGTAAGGTGCGGTCGTCCTCCGCGACGAGGATCCTCACGGCCGCTCACTCTCGTTCGCTTGGACACTCGACCGTGTGACTGGGGCGTGTCGCCAAGAACACTGCGAAAGTCTCGCTGTCACACTCGCTAACGCTACTCGTGCTCGTTCGATCGAACTCACTCGACGACCTCGCTCGAAGAGCCGCGGCCGAGCGACACAAACGAGATCGAACTTTGTTTGAAGGGCGTAGTGGCGAGCTACTGAATGTGCGATCGACGCAGCCGCTTGCGCCGGCGCACGATGTGGACGACCGCGTAGATGACGAGGACGAAGGCTGCGAGCTTGTGCCACTGCGACAGACCCGGCGGAAGGTGCAATGTCGACGCCAAAGGGAACTGCGTCGCGTGGTGCTGGAGCCCGTCCACGATGCCCGACACGAGTACGTCGAGGACGAGCAGCTCCAAGATTATGTCCGAGATCGCGAGTCGCGTCGTCGACCCCGTGCGCGTTTGGATGCCGACCAAGCGCTTGAAGAGTGACCGTATGGTGCGGCGTCGTTGGTAGAAGTGGAACAACAGCATCGCCATGAACCACACGCCGAATATCACGTGCAGCGTGATGCTGCGACTCAGGTAGATCAGTGAGAGGAGCGACCCGGCCAACGACACGAGCAGCGCCAAGTGGACGTACCACCGACGCCGTTCACCGCTCGTCAGTGTGCTCACGCTCGTCCTACGCCACGCGTTCGTGGCGCCCACTGCGCGAATTTGCACATGGGTCGATGGTATCGACGGGGGTTGGCGTGACCTTGGAGCACCCCGTAAGGGATAACCCTGAGATTGTCGTGCGAGTCTGAAGGCGTGAGGTCCGAGATGACCTCACTGACCTTCCAACGCGTTAGCGATGTCGCACGAACCTCAAAGAGAAGCCGGTGAACACGAGGACGATGCCGATGTTCACCACAGCCTTCCAAGGGAGTGATGTCGAACGAGGATGACGTTCCCGCCGACGGTCACGACGACGAGCGACCACACGTACAGCGCGACGAACGTGACGTTTTCCTTCGCTGCTCACCGCGCCTGGGCGCACGAAGTGCTCTGCGAGCGCAGCCGCTTACTTCGCTCGCGCACTCACGCACTGAACGGTGGAGCCGGCGCTCAACCTGGCGTACTGCGGCAACGGGAGCAACATTGAACCAATCGGCCCGGTCGCGTCGCCGTCGTAATAGACGCCAGTGACGACCTCGATGAAACGCTTCGTCTGCTGAGGACCAATCGACCGTAACGCAAACGCCGCCGATCCTTGGTAGTGGTGATGGGGATGACCCGTTCCGGACCGTACGATTACCGCGCAGGTCGCGGACACTGCGAACCGTTCATGATTCTTCACCCACACGTCGACGTGCACGGTGCCGAGTTGGTCGATGATCGTGATGGTGTGCGTTGAGAATCCTGCATCGACCACGACGTCGGGTCCGCCCACTCTCGACGTCGGACCAACCAGCCAGACAATCATGAGCGCGAGGAGAGCGCCGAGCGCCGCGGCGATGAACGCCGTGAACGCCGTCCGACGAGCGACGGGCCGTGCGCGCAACGCGCCGTCGCGAACGGGGCTGTCGTGGAGTGTCACTCATCCTCCTCGCACTTAGCGGTCAGCGTAGTGACGCACTTAGTGCCACGATGCCCCGCGACGCCCAGGGGCGCTGAACGCGGTGCGACGTGGGCAGAACGGAGCGATCACCCTTCGTCGGAGTGTCGAGTCAACGGGGACCTGTCGCCGACCAGCCAGATGTGACCAAACGGATCGGTGAAGCCGCCTTGACGGTGCTCGCCCCAGGGAACGGTATGACTCTCGACGCCGTGCGCGTCAATCGCAGTGCCGTGAGTCATCACCCTTCCAATGAACGCCACGGGGTCATCCACGAAGACCTCGATGCGCACGGTCGTGAGTCCCGCGACCGACGGACTCGAGAAGCCACGGTCGTTGGACTCGTGGAGAAGGAAGGTGGCGCCGCCGATCTCCAATCCCCGCACCGAACCGAGACTCCAAAGTTCGTTCGCGCCGAGCGCGGCGACGTACCACTGCGATGCGCTCGATGCGTCCTCGACCGCGAGCATGAAGGAGAGCGACAGATTCATAGTGGTCATCGTAAGAGGCCTCGGGGCTCTTGGATGTGATTCAGGTCCAAAGGGCGGTTTCGCCCTGTGCGCGATGTCCGACTCAGTAGTCCGCGGTGATCCGCTGGCTCGGGCCGTCGACGGTCATCAACCCTCCGTAGGGAATGACGATCTGCGGGTCGGTGTGACCGAGGTCAGGTCCGAGTACGACCATCGCCGTCGGGTTATACGTCGCCATCACCTCGAGCACGGCCGCCCGCTGCGACGCACGAAAGAGTTCGCGCTCCGATTCCGAAAGTTGGCGATCATTGCGCCAGCACTTGGGCTTGGCCATCACGAGTGCGCGAAACTGCTCGAGCAATCCGCGTTCGCCCATGTCGCGCATCATGCGAAAGACCTCTTGCGCGCTGGGCATCTCCTCGGACGTCTCGAGGACGAGCACGCAGCCGTGGTACGCGTCGTTCGGTTTGATCCAGCGATTGACCGCCAGGTTCCAATGGATGATCTCGAGGTTGCCTCCCCACGTGGGACCTCTGACCACGTGCGTGGCATTGTGCCACTGCCAACCGGGATCCTCTGTCGTCGCCAACGGTTCGAGCAAGGACGCCGGATCCTCCCACCGGGCGTTCAGGTCGGTGAAGCGCCGTAGTGGTTCGACGTCGAAGGTACCGGTCTCGAAGAGCGCGCGCCGAAGTGAGGTGAGCGACACGTCGTGCACGCCATTGGGGCGCGACAGGTGGATGAGCGTCGAACCGCCGTGGTAGCTCGACAGGCCGAGACCCCACAGCCAGTTGAGGATATTGGTGTTGTCACTGAAGCCGACGAAGGCCTTCGGACTCTGGAGCACGATCTCGGCATCGAGATGCGGCAGGACAGTGATCTGGTCGTCACCGCCGATGGAGGACAGGATCGCGCGAATCGACGGATCGGCGAAGGCCGCCATCACGTCGTTGGCTCGCGCCTCGGGCGAGGCACCGACGAGGCGAGTGGTCGGGTACTCGACGGGCACGAGTCCCAGTTGGTCGCGAAGCACCGACATGCCGATCTCGTGCACGTCGGGATAGACGCCCGGTCCGGCCCACGAGGGCGACAGCACGGCCACCTGGTCACCTCGGGTGACCTTTGGTGGCCTCCGCAACGAGCGCGGTCCTTGGGTTTTCTCAGTCACCACGAATCGACTCGGCGACGTCTTTCAGGGCCAGCAGCACCGGATTGGTCGCGTCGTCCTCGTCGGGTCGCTCGCCGTCCTCGGCGCGCGGATCGTCCTGTGTGATCGTTACCCTCGTCGTGTCAGCGTCGCGCTCGAGCTCGTAGGTCATCGTGAAGTAGTTCTCCGGCACGTCGGCCAGGCCCGGTCGAGGTGCGAAGAGCGAATAGCGAACCGTCGTCGGCTCGTCGAACGTGAGCACGGTCCCCCACTGTTCGAAGAGCTGCCCTTCCCATTCCGTCGTGAAACGCAGCGGACTCTCCACGGTCCAGTCCGTTTCGAGCTGGCTCCCGTACTGCCAACGCTCGACGTAGCGAGGTTCGGTCAAGGCGGCCCAGACGGCGGCCAATGACGCGTTGATCGTGACACGAGAGACCGAGGTTCGCATGGCCGTCGATTGTAGGAGAGGGGTCCGTCCGGAGGCGTCGTCGCGCGGCGGAATCTTGAAACCTCAATGATTCATTGGTCGCTCGAGTGAATGCTTGCATTTCTCCCTATTATCTACTAAACCAATAGAAATACTAGATAACACCGCTAATGACCTCAAGGAGGCTGCTATGACACTCAGCGTTGCATCAGAAAGTCGTGAGGCGCCGCCCGCCCGCGCGTTGCTCATACAGGACTACATTGCCAGCCTTGACCTACCCGTCGGACGTCTCAGCCTGGGTGACCTCGAGCGCGTCGTGTCGGCCATCGCGTCACGGCCCGAGCTGTTCGTCGACTTGATTGACGGTGACCTTGAAAGTGGTTCGGTGCACCTCTTCGTGAACGAGAGCTTTGGCGTGAAGGTCGAATCATGGGACGCCCATCATCAGGTCAACTGGCACGACCATGGCGGCAGTTCCGGCGCCTTCGCCGTCACCTCGGGCACGTTGGTCGAGCAGTTCCGATCCGACGACTTCGTCGGCATCGAGTGTCGACACCTACGGGTGGGCGACCTCGCTTCATTCGGCGCCGATCACGTGCACGATGTCTATCGTTCGCTCGGTCCAGCGCTCAGCGTGCACGCGTACTCGCCGCCCCTCACGGGCATGACGCACTACGAACACTCCCCCGAGGGTTTCGTCGCGGTCGATCTCGTACCGGAGTTGCTTCCCTTCAATTTCGAGATCCGCGTCAACGAGTAGTCGCCAGGTTCGCTGCGGCGACGTCGTCTCGACGCACGACGGCGTCGCCCCGTGGCCCCAATTTAAAGTTGACTAAATCACTAAACAATGTTAAATATGTCGTGGTACTTCCCCCGATGAAGTGCACGACCGATAGAAGGAGTCGCTATGACCAACTGGGGATTCGAAACCCGCCAGATCCACGCCGGGGCCGTGCCCGACCCCACCACCGGCGCTCGCGCGGTGCCGATCTACCAGACGACGAGTTACGTGTTTCGCGACACGGCGCACGCCAAGGCCCTCTTCGGACTTGAAGAGCTCGGCAACATCTACACGCGGATCATGAATCCGACACAGGCGGTCTTCGAGGAGCGAATCGCCTCGCTCGAAGGCGGCGTCGCGGCCCTGGCGGTCGCCAGCGGTCAGGCGGCCGAGACCATCGCCCTGTTGAACCTCGCGGAGAACGGCGGTCACATCGTCTCGTCCGCCTCGCTCTACGGCGGTACCTACAACCTGTTCCACTACACGTTGCCCAAGCTGGGCATCGAGGTCACCTTCGTGAACAACCCCGACGACCTCGAGGAGTGGCGTTCGGCGATCCGCCCGAACACCAAGGCCTTCTACGCCGAGACGCTCGGCAACCCCAAGGGCGACGTCCTCGACTTCGAGGGCGTGTCCAAGGTCGCCCACGACAGTGGCATCCCGCTCGTGGTGGACAACACGCTGGCGACGCCGTTCCTCGCCAATCCGCTGGCGCACGGCGCCGACATCGTCGTGCACTCCGCCACCAAGTACATCGGTGGTCACGGCACGTCGATCGGTGGCGTCATCGTGGATGGGGGCACCTTCGACTACGAAGGCAGCGGTCGTTTCCCATCGTTCACCGAGCCCGACCCGAGCTATCACGGGCTGATCTTCGCCCAGTTGCCGCCCGCGCTGTTCCCCGCGCGCTACGTCTTGAAGGCTCGGCTGCAGTACCTTCGCGACGTCGGTGCCGCGATCGCTCCGATGAATTCCTTCCTGTTCATCCAGGGGCTCGAGACGTTGAGTTATCGCATGGAGCGACACGTCCAGAACGCCGTCGCCGTGGCCAACTGGCTCGAGGCCCGCGACGACGTCTCGTGGGTCACGTACCCCGGCCTCGCATCGAGTCCGTGGCACGAGCGCCAACTGCGCTACTTGCCCCGGGGCGGCGGAGCCATCATCGCCTTTGGGATCAAGGGCGGACTATCGGCCGGTCAGAAGTTCATCGAGGGTCTCGAACTGTTCAGTCACCTGGCGAACGTCGGTGACGTGCGCAGCCTCGCGATCCACCCCGCGTCGACCACGCACTCCCAGTTGACCGAGGACGAGCAACTGACCACCGGCGTGGGACCCGACCTCGTGCGTCTCTCGATCGGCGTCGAGTCGATCGAGGACATCCTCGCGGACCTCGAGGGCGCGTTCGCCGCCGCCAAGGGGGCGTGACCCTGGGTTCGCTCCCGGGCACCTGGCAACGTGGAGACGAACCGGGCGATCGAAAGTTCGCCCGGTTCGACCAGTCGACGCTGCCCGTCGTGACGGACGGAATCCAGCTCGGCGATGTCATCGTCGCCTACGAGACATGGGGCGAACTCAACGCCGATCGCTCGAACGCCATCCTGGTCGAACACGCCCTCACCGGCGACTCGCACGCCGCCGGGCCGGCTGGACCGGGTCATCCCACGCCGGGCTGGTGGGACGGCCTCATCGGACCCGGTCGAGCGCTCGACACGGACCGGTTTTTCATCGTCTGTCCCAACGTGCTGGGTGGATGTCAGGGCACGACCGGCCCGTCCTCACCGGACCGTGATGGTGTCCCCTACGGTTCACGATTCCCGGCGATCACGATCAGGGACCAGGTCGCCGTCGAGGTCGCCCTGAGCGACGAACTGGGCATTGCGTCGTGGTGCTGCATCATCGGAGGATCAATGGGCGGCATGCGGGCTCTCGAGTGGGGCGTTGAGTACCCCGACCGGGTCCAACGCATCGTCGTGCTGGCCGTGGGCGCGACCGCGTCGGCCGAGCAGATCGCCCTGTGTTCCTTGCAGAACCGCGCGGTGCGCGCCGACCGTGCCTTCGCCGGGGGCGACTACTACACGACCGGCGAACGCCCGAGTGAGGGTCTCGCCATCGCGCGCGGCCTCGGTCATCTCAGTTACCGCACGTACCAAGAGTTCGACGTCCGCTTCGGACGCCAACCCCAGGGCGACGAGGATCCCCTTCGCGGGGGGCGCTACGCGATCGAGTCGTACCTCGAATACCACGGCGAGAAACTCGTGCACCGCTTCGACGCGAACTCCTACGTCGTCTTGAGCGACGCCATGAACTCCCACGACGTGGGCCGCGGTCGCGGTGGCGTCGAGGCGGCGTTGGGCACCGTGCGCGCGACCGCCACGGTGATCGGCGTCACGAGTGACCGGCTCTACCCGCTCGCCCAGCAGGAGGAGTTAGTCAAGTTCCTGGCGAACGCCGAGTCGCTGCACGTGATCGACTCCCTTTACGGCCACGACGGCTTCCTGCTCGAGACCGAAAAGATCGCGCCGCTCGTGGCGTCAGCGCTCTCGAACTGACGCGGTCTCGTCAAGTGGCACGCGACGAGGTCGCGACCGCATCGTAAAGTTTGATCCACAGTCCGTGATGTTGACACCATCCCCACTGCGTCGGGGACCCGCCGGGGAGCGTCACCAAGACTTGCGTCGCGCCGGTTCGTGCTTCGACGCTCGTGACCTGTGACGTGGGCCATTTCACCATGAACGGTGACTCGAGTGAGATCCAGGCCACGTTCGACGTCGCACAGCGCTGCCCCATCTCATCGAAGAACGCCATCTGATCGCTCTCGGAGAAGTACCCGAGGGCGTAACTGTTGATCACGATCGTCAACACGTTCGGGTCACAGAGCGCGAACGCGTCGCCCAGTCGCTCCCTCGCCGTCCCCTGGAGGATCGTCGTCGCCGGCCAGGCCGATCGCGCCGCCAACACGGCGTCGAGTCGAGCCATGCGCCGAGGTTCCTCGGGCCAGTAACAGGCCTGCAGCCAGAGGCGATCTTCCTCCACCGAAAGGTCGAGTGGCGACGGGTCGACGCCCACCCGTGCCACGACCTCGGGCAGCGGCAGCGATCGATCGATCGCCGATTCGTCGCGACAGACCAGGGTTAGGGGGTTCCCGTCGTCATTCGCCCGCACCGGAAAGCGGTCGAAGTAGAGGTTGAGTCCGGCCGAGGTTCCCACGTCGACGATGTTGATGGATTCGTACTTTTCCTTCGCGATGAGCGCGATTACCGCCTGAAAGACGGCGGAGCGTCCCGGTTCGTTGGTCTGGGTCGAACGGTGAAGTTCTCGTCGAATCGTGTCGGGCTCGACGTTCACGACGCGCACGACCTCGCCTGCTGCAACCATCGGATCGTGCAGTTCGCGAGCGCGGGCGGCCGAATAGATCGGGCTGAGCACCGGGTGGCCCTTCAGCGCGACGAGGTGGAGCGAGGCCAGGACCAACATGGGATTGCGCTGTTCGCTCCGGACCTCCGCCAGGAGTATTTGCGCCTGTTCGTCACGTTCGAGTGCGGTGAGGAGCGCGGCGTAGAAGGGAAGCCGGGCTCGGTCCTCGGCGGTAAACGCGACGTGGTAACGAAAACGGGCGTCCTCTAGGTCGAGTCCCATGCCCGCAACGCTACCGAACCGGCGAGCACGGCCTGCAGTGCCTAGAGTCTCTTTGATGCAAAAACGGCTCGCCCTGCTGCAACTCGCGCGACACCGCCAACCCGCTCTCTTGATCTTGGGCCAGACGGTGTCGAACTTCGGTGACGGCGTCGCTCTCGTTGCCCTGTCGCTGTTGGTCTTGGACACGACGCACAGCGTGTCGAAGTTGGCGTGGTTCGCGGCGGCGCGGATCACGCCGACCGTGATCTTCCTCTTGGTGGGCGGCGTCATCGTCGACCGCTACTCGCGGCGCCTACTGCTTCTGATCTCGGACATGTCGCGCGCCGTGCTCACCGCGGGATTGGTGGTCCTCATAGGTCTCGGCGACCTGCACTTTTGGGAGCTCATGGTCTTTGGCGTCGCCTTTGGCACCTTCGACTCCGTCTTTGGTCCGGCCATCACCGCCATCACGCCCGAATTGGTTCCCGAGCACTTGCTCCAAGCGATGAACGCCGTGCGACCGCTCTCGAACAACGTGGCTGGCAACATGATCGGTCCCGCCGTGGGCGGCATCATCGCCGCCGCGAGCACCACCTGGGCCATCGGCGTCGACTGCGCCACCTTCCTCTTCAGCGCCGCGTGCCTCGTCTCGATGCATCCCACACCGTCACCGGCACGCGAGCTGGGCAAGTCGATGCTCGAAGAGGCGAAGGAAGGCATCGCCTACGTCCGCAAGACGCGCTGGATCTGGACGACGCTGCTCGCCGTCGCGGCGACCAACGCGTTCGTCCTGAACGCCGGCTTCGTGCTCATCCCGTTCTTCTTGCGCGAGGACCTGCACACGGGGAAGTTGATCGTCGGGTACGCCTTTGCGATGGCGGGCATCTCGGGGTCGCTCGGAGCGCTTATCGGCACCAACCTGAGGACGCCGAAACGGCGAATACGGGTCATGTGGAGCTACTGGACGATCTCGTGCCTCTCCGCACTCATCATCGGTGTCGCGACGAACTACTGGGAGGTCTTCCTCTTCCCGCTCATCGTCTCGCCGACGGCCCTCCTGGGCAACGTCATCTGGGAGTCGATGCTCCAGAGCGAGGTCCCACGAACGATTCTTGGACGTGTCAGTTCGGTTGACTTCTTCGTGTCGTTCGGACTCGGACCGGTCGGCTTGGTGCTGGCCGGTTGGTTGAGCGGTCTGATGGGCATCCGCACGTACTTCGTGGTCTTCGGGTCGATCTGCGCGTTACCGGGGCTGTGGATCCTGTGCTCGCGGCGCATCAACGAGATCGACGCCCATCGAGTCAGCGCATCTCCAGCTGAGGAGCCTCTGCCAGGGAGAGACCTACCAGACGCGAACCCTTCTTCGAACCAATTGGGTATATGAGTTCGGGGCGGAACGAGCGACCCTTCGCTTCACCGGTTCGACCGCCGCGCACTTCGACCCATTCGTCGTTCGTCGACTCGTTCACGACGTGGGCGACGAAGACCCAGTGCTGGCGTCGCTCCTTCGCTCCGTCCACGACGACGACGTCACCCTCGCTGACGCCGTGCCACCGGGTCGAACGGACGAGGTTGCCGCGTCGGGTCACCTCCGATCGCTTTCTCACGCCTCATTTCTAGTCCGTGGCACCGTCACGACTGGTGTGACAGCGCTGTCGTACCGTAGGGACATGTCCTTCACGCAGGCCCTGCCGCAATCGCTTTCGCCGTCGCGGCTCTCCGACTTCCAAGCGTGCCCGCGTCGCTACCAGTACGCCTCGATCGAGCGCATCCCCCAGCCGGCGTCGTACGCCACGGCGAAGGGCCGTTTCGCACACTTCGTCTTCGAGGAACTCTTCAAACTCGACCCGCCAGATCGCACGGTCGAGAGGGCACGCGAGTTCATCGCGCCGGCGATCGAGGCCATCCTCACCGAGGAAGTCAGGTCCGACATCGCCATGGACGACGCCATGTTGGACCGGCTCGTCACCGAGACCGAATCGATCATCACGACGTATTTCCTCATGGAGGACCCGACCACGATCGCCAGCGAGGGCGTGGAACTTCGACTCGGTGCGACCGTGAACGGCGCACCGCTCTTTGGGATCCTCGACCGTCTCGATCGCGAGGCCGACGGGACACTCGCCATCGTCGACTACAAGACGGGCGGACTGCCCAACCGCAACTACGACAGCCAGACCTTCGCCAACGCCGAACTCTACGCCGCCCTCTGCGAGGCCGCGCTCGGCGAGAAACCCAAAAAGATACGGCTGATGTACGTCGCCAAGGGCGAGACGATCGAGCGGAGTGTCACCGACGTCGTCGTGAAGGCGAGGTCGAACTCGGCGTCGAACGCCTGGGGTCGGATCACCCAGTACTACGAGGACGGCGAGTTCCCCGCGACGCCGTCGGTGAATGCCTGTCGCTTCTGCTCGTACAAGGAACTCTGCCAAGCCAACGGCGTCCCCGTTCCGCGTTAAACACCGTCAATCGTCGTCTGACGCAGCCTTTAGTCTGAAGTCATGCCCTCCTTCGACCTCTCCTTTGACTACCGCTGTCCCTTCGCGAAGAACATGCACCTGCACGTGATCACCGCGCTTCGCGCCGGCGCTGACCTCGACGTCACGTTCATGCCCTGGTCGCTCAGTCAAGGCAGTCGCGAGGAGGGCGCGCCCGACGTCTGGAACGACCCCGCCTACGACGCGGACCTCTTGTCACTCGCGGCGGGCATCTCGATCCGAGACCAGCAGCCCGACGTCTTCCTCGACGCGCACGAGGCGCTCTTTCGCGCCCGTCACGGCGGCCGAAAACGACTCGTGACGCTCGAGGAGATCAGCGACGTCGTGGCGCCCCTCGGCGTCGACATGACGAAAGTCGCGAACGACGTGGCGTCTCGCCGTCCCCACGACGTCATCGCCGCGAGCCACAAGGAGTTCGACCGCTACGAGGCATTCGGGGTGCCCACGTTCGTGGTGAACGAGCAGGCGACGTTCGTGCGCTACATGGACGAACCGACCGAGGACGCTCAAGCGTCCGTTGACTTGGTCACCACGCTGGTCACCATGATGGCGTCGCAACCGGCGATCAACGAGTTCAAACACACGCAGTTGCCTGCCTGATGTTCACGTGCCCGGTGCTCGTGCTATCGCGCGGGCCCGGCGGGTTCGCCGCGCTCCAGACGAGATGACGCCCGCCATCGGTTCATCGCCACGTGACACGCGCGACACGTTGGATCCCCGCTCGTTGCTCCTTCACTGGTTGCTCCTCCTCGGCGCGACGCTCTGGACCGCGATCATCGTGCTCGTCGTCTTCACGTATCACCTCCCGGAACCAGCCGGCGTCTTGGGGATCACCATCAACGGTCACACCTATACCGGCAATCCCCCGGCCCTCACCTTGTTCCAGCGCGACCCCGTCGCCGCGTTCACGATCGTCATCGCGCCCGTGGTCGGACTCCTCGCGGGCGCGGCAAGTCTTGAGGTGCGATGGAGGCGTCAATCGAGCGCCCAGGGCGCCCCGGCGCTCGTCGTTGGAGCGTGTCTCGCGCTCTTCTCGCTGTTCGGACTGCTGTGGGGCGTCGCCAGTGTCGGTGTCGTGGGCGGGCTCGTCGCTCTCTCGGCGCTCCCGATCACGACGACAGTGCAGTCGTAGCGAGCAGTCGCCGCGCGTCGACGTCAATTGGTCGCGTTGAACGCCAGCAATGTCTCGTACGTCGCGTCACGGTCACCCGGATTCCCGGCCATCGACGCGGAGAACTCCGTGACCCCGGCGTCGGCCAGTGACTGCAACTTCTCGAGGACCTGCTCTCGGGTCCCGAAGAGTCCGACGTCCGCCGGTCCCTCGGCGCCTTCGCGGTCGAGCATCGCGCGGTAGCTCGGCAACTGGCCGTAGATGGCGAGCCGCTTGTTCACGTTCTCACGCGTGTCACTCACGTCGCTCGTGACCGAGATCGGCAGACTGCACACGACGCGAGGTGTCGGCTTCCCGGCCTTCTGTGCGGCGGCGTTGATCGTCGGCACGACGTGCTCGGCGATCGTCGTGACGCCCGTCATCCACGTGAGCGTGCCGTCGGCGTAGGTACCGGCCATCTCGAGCATCTTGGGCGCGAGCGCCGCCACCAAGAGGCTCGGGGTCGCGACGTCCCTTGGACCGAGTGCGCCGAACGTCGTGGCCCCGACGCGTTCACCCGTCACGTCGACCTTCTCGCCGCGCAGCAGGGGCGCCAGCGTCGCCAAGTACTCGCCCATGTACTGGGCCGGACGCTCGAAGGAGAGATGCCACATGCCTTCAACGGTGGACTTGTGCGAGAGACCGATGCCGAGTGAAAGGCGACCTCCGATGGCGTCTTGCACCGTGCGCGCCTGGGCCGCCAACATCGTCGGGTGTCGGGTCTGGACGGGCACGACCGAGGTGCCTAGGTCGAGGTCGCGAAGTTCACGGCCCACGATGGCGAGCACCGTCAGGGTGTCGGGTCCGAAGATCTGCGACGACCACATTCGAGTGAACCCCATCGTTCGAAGTTGCGTCGCGCGTTCGAGCGCCTTGTCGACCGGTCCGTCGACGTCGAGTCCAATTGCGATCTCCATCGAAGTCTCCTTCATCGACCGGTATCGTTACGGTCGTGTTGAACGACCTCCAACCTATCGGTCCGGTCTCGGTGGGCGTCGTGGGTGGCGGTCAGCTGGCCCTGATGATGGGCGAGGCGGCTCGCGGGGCGGACGTCACCTTGACCGTGTTGGCGACGTCGATCGATGACCCCGCGGTCGCGACCTGCGACGCGTCCATCATCGGCGGTCCAACGGACCTCGACGCGCTGCAGCGTCTCGTCGCGGCGGTCGACGTCGTCACCTTCGACCACGAACTCGTCGACCTCGAACAGATCACGTCCTTGGAGCGCGGCGGCGCCGTCGTGCGACCGAGCGCGCGTGCCCTCAAGTGCGCCGTCGACAAGGGGTTCCAACGCACGACGTTCGACGGCGCCGGCATCGCGGTGCCGCGCTTCATCGTCGTGTCGAGTGTCGCCGACCCACTGCTCAGCGGTTTCCTCGACGGCGTCGGCACCCCGGTCGTCAAGTCGGCGCGCGGCGGGTACGACGGGCGCGGGGTCCGCTTCCCGGCCAGTCGGGCCGAGACCCTCGAGGTCATCAACGAGATGACGTCATTTGGCACCGTCGTCGTCGAAGAGCGACTGCAGTTGAAGTGCGAACTGGCCCTCGTCGGGGTTCGCGGCGTGCACGGCGAGTACGCGTCGTATCCACTGGTGACGACGGTCCAGTCGAACGCGATGTGCGTCGAAGTGCGCTACCCCGCCGAGGTGGACGACGGCGTCGAACTCGAAGCGGCCCGGCTCGGGCGCAAGATCGCGACGTTGATCGACGCCGTTGGTGTGCTCGCCATCGAGTTCTTCTTGACCGATCGAGGACTCGTCGTCAACGAGATCGCGCTTCGACCCCATAACTCGGGCCATTGGACCATCGAAGGCGCGCGCACCAGTCAGTTCACCAACCACCTCCTCGCTGTGAGTGGGCGGCCGCTCCAATCGACCGAGCCGGTGGCACCGGCGGTCGTGATGGTCAACCTCGTCGGGGGCGACGAGCCCAGTTCGATCGAGGCGGCCCAGGCGCTCGACGGCGTGCACGTGCATGACTACGGCAAGTCGTGGCGTCCCGGCCGCAAGCTCGGCCACGTCACCGTGGTGGGTGATGACCCCCATGCGGTGCACGTGAGAGCATGGGAGGGCGCGCGCGCATACGGAACGGGAACTCGGGAGAGCTAGTGCAACCATTGGTCGGCATCGTCATGGGCAGCTCATCGGACCACGACATAATGCACGACGCGGCGGCGGTCCTCGAGCGCTTCGAGGTCCCCTACGAGATCCACGTCGTCTCGGCGCACCGCACCCCCGAGGAAATGATCGCCTACGGGCTCGGCGCGCGCGAGCGCGGCCTCAGGGTCATCATCGCCGGGGCGGGCGGCGCGGCGCACCTGCCGGGCATGCTCGCGGCCGTGACCACCCTGCCCGTCATTGGTGTGCCGGTCGCGCTCGCCCGCCTCGACGGGATGGACTCGCTGTTGTCGATTGCCCAGATGCCCCGAGGTGTGCCCGTGGCGACCGTCGCGATCAACGGCGCGACGAACGCCGGGTTGCTCGCCGCGCGCATCCTCGCCCTCGGTGACGCGACGCTGGGCGTCGCCCTCGAGTCCTACCGCGGGGAATTGGCCGCACAGGCCCACGAGCAGGACCTCGACCTGCCGAGGAGTTAACTACTTTCTTACGATTCGGCCAGTGCAAATCGTTCGCGGACGAGTCGCGTCGGCCCCTAGTCTGGTCAAGGAAACAAGGAGGCCCCCATGGGTATCATGAAGCGCGTCAGCACACTCTTCCAGGCGAAGGCGAACTCGGCGCTCAACAAGGCGGAGGACCCCCGCCAGACGCTTGATCTCTCGTACGAGCAGCAGCTCGACAATCTCACCAAGGTGAAGCGGGCGGTCGCCGACGTGGCCACCGCTCGCAAGCGCGTCGAGATCCAGGCCGAACAGTTGAAGAGTCAGGGCGACAAGCTCGCCGAGCAGGCCAAGGCGGCCCTCGGACAGAACAACGAGCCGCTCGCACGCGAAGCCCTCTCACGGCGCCAGGCCATCACGGTCCAACTGGCCGACCTCGAGACCCAGCACGCCACCATCGTCGACCAGGAGCAGAAGCTCACCGACACCGCCCAGCGGCTCCAGACCGAGGTCGAGGCCTTCCGCACGAAGAAGGAGACGATCAAGGCGACCTACACCGCCGCCGAGGCGTCGGCGCACATCTCCGAGGCCGTCAGCGGTATCTCGACGTCGATGGGCGACGCCGGCGCCGCCATGCAGCGCGCACAGGACAAGGTGGCCGAGATGCAGGCCCGTAGCGGAGCGCTCGACGAACTGCTCGCTTCGGGAGCACTGACCGATCTCACGAGCACCAACGACGACATCCAGGCGCAACTCGACAAGGCGCAGGGCTCGTCGGACATCGACGCGCAGCTCGCCGCCCTGAAGGCGCAGGTCGGCACGGGTGCCTCGTCGCAGCTACCGTCGGGCGAGGCGCCACCCGCCGGCGACGCCGCTCCCTCGGGCGAAGGTGCCCAATAATGGCGAAGTCAAAGATCGAGGGTGACAAGGGACTGAACGTACGGATGTTCATCACGGGTCTCGCGCTCGTGGTCCTCTACGTCATCATCGTCACGGTCTTGATCAACGTCGGCGTCCAACTGGGCTTCGTCATCGTCATCGCCGCGGCGTTGATCTTCTCCCAGTACTACTTCTCGGACAAGATCGCGATGTTCTCGATGCACGCGAAAGAGGTGACACCCGAACAAGAACCCAAGCTGCACCAGATCGTCGACCGACTCTGCCTCCTCGCGGACATGAAGAAGCCGCGGGTCGGGGTCGCGGAGATCGACATCCCCAACGCCTTCGCCACCGGTCGCAGCCCGAGCCACGCGGTGATCTGCGCGACGAGGGGCCTGATGAACCGGTTGAGCGACGAGGAGCTCGAGGCGGTGCTGGCGCACGAGCTCAGCCACGTCGCGCACCGCGACGTGGCGATCATGACCATCGCCTCGGGCGTGGGCATGCTGGCCGGACTGGTGAGTCGGATCGCACTCTGGAGCACGGTGCTCGGGGGGGGCGGTCGCGGGAAGAACGCCCAGCAGCTCGTGCTCTTGGAGCTCGCGACCTTCGTGGTCTCGATCGTGATCTACATCATCGCCTTCTTGTTGACGATGGCCCTCTCTCGCTACCGTGAACTCGCGGCGGACCGCTCGGGTGCGATCCTCATCGGCAAGCCGAGCGTGCTCGCCAGTGCGCTCGTGCACATCACTGGTGACATGGGCAAGATCCCGCGCACGGACCTGCGCAAGGCCGAAGGGATGAACGCCTTCTTCTTCGCCCCGGCCCTCGCCGGCAAGACGGCGGCGTCGTTGTTCTCGACGCACCCGTCGTTGGAAGTGCGCCTGGACCAGCTCAACAAGCTCGAGCGCGAACTGAACGGCTAGTGGGCTTTCGCGACGCGATGTTTGGTCGCACGAAACAGGTCGCCCCGAAGCTGGACGGCCTCTTCGCACTGCCGTCGGCGGCGTTGACGTTGCAGAGCGAACTGGACCTTGTCTCCTCAGGCAACGCGGGGCTGTGTTTCAAAGCAGGCAGTGGCGAGAGTTCGATCACGAGCGACGACGACGTCATGGCCCTCCTCAATTTTGACGACACGACCGGCACCGTCAAGATCACGACCGATGACCTCGGATTCAAATGGCTCGTCGTGACCGACCCCGAACTCGACGGACTGGTCACGCGCATCCACGGAGCCAATACCACGATGGTCGAACACGGACTCGGCCCGCGCCTGCTTTGCGCCGTCTTCGGCTTCATTCCCAAGACGCCGCCCGGTGACGGTTCCGTGCGACTGGTCTATCTCTTGAAGCAGGGCACCTTCTATCCCTTCGCGCCGACCGGTCCGTCCCAACGCGACAATGAGCTCGAGCTGCGGGTGCGGTCGTTCATCGGCGACGACCTGCCCATGGAGAAGGACCTCACCCGGTGGATGGCCCTCTGGAACCTGCCGGTCAACTGACGACGGACGCGAACCTCTCGCGCAGCAGTAGGTCGAGCGCGTTGGCGTAATCGAGGTCAAGCTGCGTGAGGCCACCGCGGTCGTGTGTCCAAAGTTCGAAACGAAGGTGTCGATAGCCGATCGTGATAATCGGGTGGTGATCGAGTCCCTCGGCGGTCGACACCAAAGCCCCGACTATTGCGACGGCACTTGGGTAGTCGATCGTGTCGACCTCGCGCACCAGGTGCCCCTGGTCGAGGCGCCACGTCGCGTGCCGGGCGAGCCATTCGCGCACGACGCCATCATCCAACCGAAGCGGTCGACTCAAGGGTGGGTCATGTCCGCGGGCACGACCGCGGCATCGAACTCCTCGACGCTCATCAACTCGAGGGCGACCACCGCTTCGCGCAAGGTCGTCCCCTCCTTGTGAGCCTTCTTGGCGACGAGGGCCGCGTTGTCGTACCCGATGGACGGTGCCAGCGCGGTGACCAACATCAGTGAGTCGTTGAGGTGTTGATCGATTCGCGCGATGTCCGGTTCGAGACCCTCCACGCAGAACTCACGGAAGCGATCGCACGCGTCGGTCAGAAGGTCGATCGAATTGCAGAAGTTATGGATGAGGACCGGCTTGCAGACGTTGAGCTCGAGATTGCCGCGCGAACCGGCGTTCGTGATGGCCACGTCATTGCCGAAGACCTGAATACCCACCATGATCATGGCTTCGCTCTGGGTGGGATTCACCTTGCCCGGCATGATCGAACTCCCCGGCTCGTTCTCGGGGAGCTTCAACTCACCCAGTCCAGAGCGCGGCCCCGACCCGAGCCACCGCAGGTCGTCGGCGATCTTCACGAGACTCGCGGCGAGGGTCTTGATCGCCCCGTGGGCGAAGACCAACGCGTCGTGCGCCGCGAGGGCGGCGAACTTGTTCGGCGCCGTGACGAAGGGCTTGCCGGTCAGCGCCGCGATGACGATCGCGACGCGTTCTCCGAACTCGGGATGGGTGTTCAGGCCCGTGCCCACGGCGGTACCGCCGGCGGCCAGTTCGCAGATGCCCGGCAAGACCAGTTCGAGGCGCCCGAGGTCCGCGTCGAGTTGGGCCACGTAGCCCGAGAACTCCTGACCCAGGGTGAGTGGCACCGCGTCCATCAGGTGCGTGCGACCGATCTTGATGATGGTTGCGTATTCGTTCGCTTTTCGATCGAGTGCGTCACGGAGCCTCGTCACTGAGGGAATGAGTCGATCGGTGATCTCGGTCACCGCAGCGATGTGCATCGCGGTGGGGAACGTGTCGTTGGAGGATTGGGACATGTTCACGTGGTCGTTGGGGTGGACGGGAACCTTGCTCCCCTGCACGCCGCCGGCGAGTTCGATCGCTCGATTGGAGATGACCTCGTTGACGTTCATGTTCGTCTGCGTACCCGAACCGGTTTGCCAAATGCGGAGCGGGAATTCGTCGGCGAGGACGCCGTCGATGACCTCGCGCGCCGCACGTTCGATGAGATTCGCCCGTTCCGCGTCCAACTTGCCCAGGTCTCTGTTGACCTGAGCCGAGGCGAATTTGAGAATGCCGAAGGCTCGAATCAGAGCCGGTGGCATGGTCTCGTGACCGATGGCGAAGTGATGGAGACTCCGCTCAGTTTGCGCCCCCCAGTAATGATCCGCCGGCACTTCAATCGTGCCCATCGAATCGGACTCAATACGAACGTCCGTCATGATGGTCCCCTACCTTCTCGCGGCGTTCTTCTTCACGGCCTTCTTCGCCTCCGCAGCCTTCTTCGACGCGCCCTTCTTCACGGCAGCCGACTTCTTCACCACCGACTTCTTGACAGCGGAGGACTTCTTCGTGGCACCCTTCTTCGCCGCGCCGGCGGCGCGCGCGACTGTCTTCTTCGCGGCAATCGACTTCTTCACCGCCTTCTTCTTGGCGACCGATGTCTTCTTGGCTGCCGACTTCGCGGTCTTCTTCACTGCGGCCGACTTCTTGGCGGTCTTCGTGGGGGCTGACTTCTTCGCGGTCGATTTCTTCGTCGCCGTGGCCTTCTTCGCGGCACCCTTCTTCGCCGGGGACGACTTCTTCGCGGCACCCTTCTTGGCGGCGGCTACCTTCTTCGCGGCCGACTTCTTGGCGGCGGCGATCTTCTTTGGCACTTCCTTCTTCACGGCCGCGATTTCCTTGGCGGCGACCTTCTTCACCTCGGCAACCTTCTTGGGCACTTCTCGCTTGACGACTGCGATCTCATTCGCCGCGAAGTCCTTCACCGCATCAATCGTGTCGGCCACGGCTTCGACGGCGGCCTCCCGCGTTGTCAGCACTTCGCCCTCGTTGACATTTTCCATTTGCACTTTCTCCTTTTTCGTCTTCACATTGTTCGACTTCGATGCACCGTCGTAGAGCTTGATGCCTACTTCGACCACCTTGCGCGCGGCGATCACGTCTTCGTGCCGCGGTCCATCGCCCGAGCCGGGTACCTCGAGCAGCAGCGGGAGGTCGCGGATCTGGGGATGACCGACGAGCGGTGCGAGACCCTTGGTGCCGATCGTGCCTTCGTCGATGTTCGCGTGACGGTCACGGTTGCCACCCAACTCGATCTTCGAGTCATTGAGGTGGAAGCAGCGCAGTCGTTCGATCCCGATCCGATCGTCGATCTCCTTCACCAACGCGTTCGTTCCTTCGATGGTCGAGTAGTCGACACCGCTGGCCCAGAGGTGCTGGGTGTCGATGCACAGACCCAGCCGCTCGTCGCCGCCGCAGGCGTCGATGAGGGCTTGGATCTCATCGAGGCTCCTTCCGACCGTGCCGCCCGTTCCGGCCGCGTTCTCGATGAGGATGGGACAGTCCTTCACGCCGGGCGGTGCCTGGTCGGCTGTGTCGAGCGCGCGTTCGAACGCCTCGGCGATCTGCTTGATCACCGTCTCGAAGCCCGCGCCCATGTGCGAACCGACGTGCAGGACGACGCCCGACGAGGCCATGCCCCGGCCCGTCGAGAGATTGCTGATCAAGCAGTCGACGGACTTTTGATAGAGCGCCGGGTCCGGGCTCGCGAGGTTGATGAGGTACGTCGCGTGACAGAACGTATCGGTGATCGAAGGATGGTTCGCTTGCGCTTCGCGGTAGTTCGCCAGCACCTCGGGGGCGTACTGCGACGGCTTCCACATCCGGGGACTCTGCGTGAATATCTGAACCGACGTGGCCCCGATCTCGACGCCGGCTTCGAGCGATGGAACGAGCTTGCCGCCACCGCGTACGTGTGCACCAATGTTCATTACAGTAAAACTACCTTCCCATCCACCCCCCGACGTCAGGCGAACCCGTGTCCGATACCTTCACTCCCGCAGCCCGAGCGCTCATCGCCAAGAAGGTGCTGGCGCACATCGCGAGCCTCGACGCGGACGGTCATCCCCACGTCACGCCGGTCTGGGTCGAACTCGATGGTGACGACATCGTGATCAATACCGCACTCGGCCGCGCCAAGGCCCGCAACCTCGCGAACGACGCACGCGTGGCCGTGTCGATCGTCGATCCCGACGACAATCACGGCGTCATCGCGGTGCGCGGGACCGTGACCGGCTTCACCACGATCGGCGCCGACGAGGTCATCGACCGATTGGCGCTCAAGTACACCGGCGAGGACTCCTACCCTTTTCGGCGCGAAGGTGAGGTTCGCGTGACGGTGCGCATCACGCCCGACCGCATCTCGATGCAGCCGAGCTGAGGGCTACGCGAAGTCCGTTCGATCCCCGAACGCCAGCGATTCGTTCGACCGGGCGCCGAGCACGGTCGACCCGAGGCGAAGTTCGGCGCCGTCGAAGCTCCAGACGTCGATCGCGTACGGCGGCGCCGGGCGGTTGTAGGCACCGCGGATGGTCGCCGCGTCATTGACGACGTTCACCTCGTCGTTGGTGAGCAGCGCCCGCACGACGTCCGCGTGCGCAGCCGCGTCGCGGCCGCGCTCGATCACGACCGGACCGAGGGTGACCAACCAGCTGAGCGTCGCGACGTCGCGCGCGGCGAGCTGGGCGGCGTAGTCGTCAGAGAGCACGAGCCATAACCCGATCGGGCGAGTGAGGCGGTCGCGGAGCGAGGCGACGGCGATGACCGTGTCGGCGTCCGTGCAACCCACGACGACGTCGTGGTCGTTGACGTAGCCGGCGACCTCGTCGAGACGGGCCAGCGGTACGAGGAGTCGGGCCAGCGACATGACCTAGGGCTGCAGGTCCTCTTTGGGCAGTTTCTCGATGTTGACGTCACGAAACGTCAGCACCCTCACCGAGGGCACGAATCGGGCGGAGCGGTACATATCCCAGACCCACGCGTCGTGCAGTGTGATCTCGAGCAACGTCGGCGACCCCGAGGAGCGGACCTCGACGGCGACGTCGTTGGCGAGATAGAAGCGACGGTCGGTTTCGATGGCGTAGTTGAACATGCCAACCACTGCCTTGTACTCCTGAACCAGCGCGAGTTCTAGCGTCGATTCGTAGTCGTCGAGCTCCTCTTCGCTCACGCGCTATTGCGCGCGTTCGGTTACGCGGAGCTCCTTGATCTTGGCGGCTTTTCCGCGCAGATCACGCAGGTAGTAGAGCTTGGCTCGACGTACGTCGCCGTAGGAGTCGACTTCGATCTTGGCAATCGTAGGGGCGTGTACCGGGAAGGTGCGCTCCACGCCGACGCCGAAACTGATCTTTCGCACGGTGAAGGTCTCGTGCACGCCGGAACCCTGGCGGCGAATGACGACGCCCTGGAAGATCTGGACTCGCTCGCGGGTGCCTTCGACCACGCGGACGTGGACCTTCAGGGTGTCACCGGTGCGAAAGGAGGGGATGTCATCGCGAAGCGAGTCGCGGTCGATGAGGTCAGTCGGATTCATGAGAGCGGTCCCTTTCGGATCACTGAGGCTTTAGAAGTTTAGCCGGTGCGCCCGTTCCCTTCCAACAAGGGGAATTCGGCCATTATCGCGACGTCGGCGTCGCTGAGCCCGCCGCGCTGCTCGATCAGGTCCGGCCGGCGAGCGAGCGTGCGGTGCAGGGCCTGGGCCCGACGCCACCGGTCGATCCGCGCGTGGTCGCCCGAACGCAGGATCGCGGGGACCTCGAGACCCCGGACCTCGGCCGGCTTGGTGTAGTGCGGGTACTCGAGCAGTCCGTCACTGAAGGTTTCGTCGGCACTTGATTCGTCATTGCCGAGCGCTCCCGGGAGCAGTCGCACGACCGATTCGATCACGCAGAGCGCCGCCAACTCGCCGCCGGCGAGGACGAAGTCGCCGAGGGAGAGTTCGTCGTCGACGACGAGGTCGAGCACGCGCTCGTCGAAGCCCTCGTAGCGGCCACAGAGGAGCGAAAATCCATCGAGTGCGCTCAGCTCCTTGGCGACGTCGTGGGTGAAGCGCCGCCCCGACGGGGTGAGCGCGATGAGGGGACGGGCGATCTCGGGGTGGTCGTCGAGCGTGCGCAGGATCGGCTCGGCGCGCAGGACCATGCCGGCCCCGCCGCCAAAGGGCGTGTCGTCCACCGTCCGGTGTGCGTCGGTGGTGGCGTCGCGAAAGTCGTGGACGTGCAATGTCCACACCTGGCGTTCGAGGGCGCGACCGAGCACCGACGTCGTGGCGTAGTGCGACACGGCGTCGGGGAACAACGTGAGCACGTCGACCCGCAGCGTCATTCGAAGAGTCCTTCGGGCACGTCGACGTCGATGCGGACGTTGGCATCCACGTGGGTGACGAAGGTCAGTGGCACGAGCGCGCCACTGTCGAGCACCAGCAGGTCGCTCGCGGGATTCGCTTCGACGCCGGTCACGACGCCGCGACGAACACCCTGCGCGTCGTAGACCTCGGCGTCGTAGAGCTGGTCGATCCAGATGACGCTCTCGTCCTCGAGTCGCGGCGCCGACAGCACGACACCGCGCCAACGTTCCGCCTCCTCGCGCGAGTCGATGCCCTCGAAGGTCACGATGAAGCGCTGCTGGTGTGCGCCGGACGCGACGACGGTCAAGGGGCCGCGTTCGGTGAAGAGTTCAGTGCCCGCGGTCAGTCGCTCGGTTCGGTCCGTCCAAAGGTCGACGAGGACCTGGCCCTTCAGACCCTGGGCTTTGATGATCCGCCCGACCTCGAGCGTGGGGCGCTCGGCGGCGCTCACGACTAGTCGACGATGTCGACGGAGGTCGTCACGCCATCGCGTGCGCCGGCGGCACCCACGAGGGCGCGGATCGCCTGCGC
Source organism: uncultured Acidimicrobiaceae bacterium (assembly GCA_963804305.1). Lineage (GTDB taxonomy): Bacteria > Actinomycetota > Acidimicrobiia > Acidimicrobiales > RAAP-2 > RAAP-2. The sequence goes on from CAWDPR010000008.1 coordinate 48,915, forward strand.
GGTGCGACCACGACGACCGATGATCCGGCCCATGTCATTGGCGCCGACGCTGAGCGAGAGGATGACCTTGCCCTGGCGTTCGCTGACGTCGACCGAGACCGCGCTCGGGTCTTCGGCGAGGGACGTGGCGATGTATTCGAGCACGGCGGTCGCCGTCGCGGCGTTCGGCGCGTCGAACTCCTCGTTGACGTCGTCGTCGTAGCCGTCGTCGTCGATGGTGTTGACGTCACCCGCGACGTAGTCGTCGTTGACGTCGCTCACTGGGCCGCCTTCGCGGCCTTGGTGGCCTCGAACAGGTCGAGGGCGCCACTGGTCTTGAGTAGCTTGGCGACGCGCTCGGTCGGCTGGGCACCCTGTTGGAGCCAGCGGACGACCTTTTCGTTGTCGATCTGGGTGACCGTCTCGGGCTCGGCGGCGGACAGCCCGCGGGGCTGGTACGTGCCGACGATCTCGAGGAAAGCGCCCGAACGGGCTCGACGGCTCTCAGCCGCCACGACGCGATAGGTCGGTTGCTTCTTTTTCCCCATACGCACCAAACGAAGTTTCACAGCCACGACGAAATTCCCTTCAAACCTTTTGCTCCGGTCCACCGGAACTGGGCGAGATACCCGAGCGTCAAAGTTTAGCGTTGTTTAGGGGGTGTGACCCTCCCGCCCTTCTTCTTCTTGTTTTTTCCGCCACCGCCTCGCGATACTTGCGCACCGGCGTTCATGCCCGCGCCGAGCGCTTCGAAGCCCGGCGGCAGCTGTTCGCGTGATGCGCCGGCCTTGGCGGCCATGCTCGCCATTCGTCCCATCCCCTTGGGCAGCTGGGGCATCGCGCCGCCGCTCATCTGCTTCATCATCTTGCGCATCTCGTTGAACTGCTTCAACAGTTGGTTGACGGCGCCGACCGACGTACCCGAACCCCTGGCGATGCGACTGCGTCGTGACCCATCGATAATCACCGGCTCACGCCGTTCACGTTTGGTCATCGAGTGGATGATCGCCTCGATCTTGCTTAGTTCGCCCTCGTCCACGTTGCTCGCGGCGTTGCGCATCTCCTTGGTGACGCCGGGCATCATCTTCATGATGCCGCCGAGCGACCCCATCTTTCGCACCTGACCCATCTGAGCGAGGAAGTCGTCGAGCGTGAACGTCCCGCTCATCATCCGACCGGCACCCTCGGCGACCACGTCGGCGTCCATGCGCTGCTCGGCCTGTTCGATCAGCGAGAGCACGTCGCCCATGCCGAGGATCCGCGACGCCATGCGATCGGGGTGGAACAGCTCGAAGTCGGCCATCTTCTCGCCCGTGGACGCGAAGACGATCGGTCGTCCCACGACGCCGCGCGCCGAGAGCACCGCGCCGCCTCGGGCGTCGTAGTCGAGTTTGGTCACGATGATGCCCGAGAGTTCCAGGGTCTCGTGGAAGGCCCGCGCGGTCTGCACGGCGTCTTGGCCGGTGACCGCGTCGATGACGAGGAACGTGTAGTGCGGTGAGGTCGCGTCGGCGATGGCGCGCACTTCGCTCATCAACGTCTCATCGATGGAGAGTCGACCGGCGGTGTCGATGATGACCACGTCGCGACCGAGTCGGGTCGCCTCGGCCAGTCCCTTGCGTGCGACGTCGAGGGGACTCGACGACTCCGAGAAGACGTCCACGCCGACCTGGGCACCGAGGACGCGCAGCTGCTCGACGGCGGCGGGACGCTGGAGGTCGGCCGCGATCAGATAGGGCTGGCGGCCCTGCTGCTTGAACCACTGCGCCAGCTTGGCCGCGGTCGTCGTCTTGCCGGCGCCCTGGAGTCCGGCGAGCAGCACGACCGTGGGCGGCTTCGACGCGTAGGTGACCTTGAGCGCCGACCCGCCGAGGACCTCGATCAACTGCTCGTTGACCGCCTTGATGACCTGCTGTCCGGGCGCGAGGTTCTGGTTCAACGCCTCGCCGCTGACGCGCTCACGCACCGCGTCGAGGAAGGCCCGCACCACGCCGAGTTCGACGTCCGCCTCGAGCAGCGCCGCGCGGACCTCGCTCAGCGCCTCGTCGAGGTCGGCGTCACTGAGCCGGCCGCGCGAGCGCAGGGACGTACCGAGGCGCTCAAAACGTTCACTGAGGGCATCAAACATGTTGCGTTCAGGCTATCGCTAGGTGTCGAGGAGCGAATCGACGAACGCCTCGGGTTCAAAGACGATCAGGTCGTGCACGCCTTCACCGATACCGACGAACTTCACCGGGATGTCGAGGTCGCGTTCGATCGCCACCACGATGCCGCCGCGCGCCGTGCCGTCGAGCTTGGTCAGCACGATCCCCGTCACGTCAGCCGCGGCCAGGAACTCGCGCGCCTGACTGAGCGCGTTCTGGCCGGTCGTCGCGTCGAGCACCATGAACGTCTCGACGACCTGCCCCGGCTCGCGGTCCGCGACGCGGCGCACTTTTCGAAGTTCGTCGAGCAGGTTCGTGCTGTTGGCGCGACGTCCCGCGGTGTCCGCCAGGACGATGTCGGCCCCGCGCGCCGCCGCGCGGCCGAGGGCGTCATGCACCACCGACCCGGGGTCCGCGCCTTCGGTCGAACGCACGATGTCGGCGCCGCTGCGCGTCGCCCACTCCTCCAACTGGTCCGCGGCCGCGGCACGGAACGTATCACCGGCCGCGAGCACGACACTTCGCCCCTCGTCCACGTGGCGTTGCGCGAGTTTGCCGATCGTCGTCGTCTTGCCGACACCGTTCACCCCCACGAAGAGCCATACCGCGACGCGGCCCGGTTGTGCGTTCACCGTGACGGACCGGTCGGCGCTCAGTGAGTCGAGGAGCGAGTTTCGCACCGACGCGGCGATGCCGTCGGGCGCGCCGTTCGTGCGAAGGTCCTCGAGGATCATCGTGGTCGTCGCGACGCCGACGTCGCTGCGTAGCAGCACCTCCTCGACGACGTCGAGCTGTTCGTCGCTGACGGCGCCCGCGCCCGAAAGAGCCCGGACCCGGTCAAAGACGCCGCGCGACGATCCGAGACGCTGCGCGAGTGACGCCGGCTCCTCGAGTGATGGGCGCTGCGCGAGTTCACTGACCAAGACACTCGGCATCGGAGCCCGCGGCGCCTCGGGCAACATCGCACGTGCCCGTCGAGAACGTCGCGCGATCACCGCACCGACACCGGCGAGCACCACGATCACCGCGATGACGATGGCGACGATCACGCCGGCTCCACCGCCTTGGGGCGCGACGCGCGTTGACTGATCACCTTTGACGACGCCCCTGGACCCATCGTGACGCCGTAGAGCGCGTCGGCCGCTTCCATCGTGCGCTTCTGGTGGGTCACGATCAGGAGCTGCGCCTCGTCACGGAACTCGTCGACCAAGCTCAGGAATCGCTGGAGGTTGACGTCGTCGAGCGCCGCTTCAACCTCGTCCATCATGTAGAAGGGCGACGGTCGCGAGCGGAACACCGCGAAGAGAAAGGCCAGCGCCGCCATGGATCGTTCGCCGCCCGAGAGCAGCGAGAGCCGACGGACGTTTCGTCCGAGCGGTCGCACCTCGATCTCGACACCTGTGTTGAGCGGGTCGTCGGGCTCGGTCAAGATGAGCCGGCCCTGTCCGCCCGGGAAGAGCATGGCGATGAGCGCCGAGAAGTGTTCGTTGACGTCCGCGACCGCACTCGAAAACGTCTGCATGATCTCCTGGTCGAGCGCGCGGATGACTTCCTGGAGCTCACGGCGCGCGTGACGCACGTCGCTCACCTGCGCGTCAAGGTCCTTGTAGCGCTCCTCGAGCGTGGCGAGCTCGTCGAGGGCGAGCGGGTTGATCGGTCCGAGAGACGTGATCCGCGCCTCGAGGTCGGCGACACGTTGTTCGATCGACATGCCCTCGGGTAGGTCCACGTGGGTCACCGTCGCCAAGTCGCTCGCCTCGAGGCCGAGGTCACGACGGATCATCTCGTGCAGGTTCGCGATCATCACCACGAGTTCGGCCTGCTCGATCTCGCTCTTGCGCGCGACGTCGCCCAAGTCGGTCAGGCGGGTCTCGGCTTCCTTTCGGTGGCGGCGAACCTCCTCGAGCAGTTCGGCACCGGCTCGCGTGGCTTCGAGTTGTTCTCGGTACGTCGAGTCCATCGCCTCCTGGGCGACGTGGATCTCCTCCGCCGCCCGCTCCACCAGTGACGCGAGACGCTCGAGCACCTGGAGGTCGAACTCGAGGGACTCACGTCGGCCCGCCGCCTCGGCCCGCTCGCTCGTCCTTCCTTCGAGGCGCTGTTCGATCTCGCCACGTCGTTGCTCCAGGAGCCGTCGGCGTTCGGCGAACTCCGCCTCGCGCCGTGAGAGGGCCGTCGCCTCGTCGCTCACGGTCGCTCGAAGGGTCTCGAGTTCGCTTCGCGCGATCGCCACGCGTTGGGCTCGTTCGTGTGAGGTCGCCACCGTCGCCTCCAGCGCGGGCAACTCCTCGCGCAGGACCAGGAGTTCCTCGCTGATGGTCCCGATCTGTTCGACGAGTGCGGCGACGTCACTCGACGCGGTCTCTTCCGCGGTGACCAGTTCCTCGAGGAGTCCGCGTAGGCGCAGGTCCTCGCCCTCGAGACGCGCGACCTCCGCGTGGCGGCCCGCCTCGTTCGACGCCGCTCGGTTGAGACGTTGACGCGCTTCGACCGCCTTGGCGTCGGCGACCTTGCGCCGTTCGCGAAGGGGTGCGACGGCGCCCTGAGCCTCACGCGCGGCGTGCTCGGCCTCCTCGACGCTCGAACGCGTGACGACCGCTCGTCCTGACGCGATGCGCCATCCCGAGGTCGCGAAGCGGTCGCCGTCGCGCGTCACGATCACGAGTTCGGGATTCGCCAGCGCGACGTCGATGCCCGACTCCCAGTCCTTGGCGACGAAGGCCCTCGCGAAGAGGGCGTCGAGCACCCGCGTCACGTGCGCGGGCGCGTTCGATCGGGCCCGCACCAACGAGCGCAGTGGCTCGGTGCCCGACGGCGTCGACGGCGTCGCCACCGATCCCTCGGCGACGGGAAGCACCAGGCCGGCGCCCCCCTCTCGACGCAACGCCTCGAGCGCCGCGCGCGCCGACTTGCGGCCGTCCACGATCATCGCGCCGACCGAGGCGCCGGCCGCCGATTCGACGGCCCGTTCCCATCCCGCGTCGACCTCGATGAGGTCGAGGAACGCGCCGAGCACCCCTTCGAGGTCACCAATGATGGCCTTGCCGCCCGCGCCCGAGAATTCGTCGAGGGCCCGCGCCAACGCGTCCGCGTGGGCCTGGGTGCGCGCGGCCCAGTCCGTCGCCTCACGAAGCGCCTCGTCCGACGCGGTTCGCTCCTCCTCCGCCTCGTCGGCATCGTGCTGTGCGTTCGATCGTTCGTCGACGGCGCTCGCCAGGGCCGTACGCGCTTCGTCATGTTCGCGGCGTACGGCCTCGTGATCGGAGGTCGCCTGAGCACTGCGTGCGCGCGCGTCGGCCAGTCGGGTGGTCGCTCGGCGTTCACTCTCGTGCAGTGACTCGAGCGAGCGCTCCAACAAAGCAATGCGCTGGCGCGCCGCGAGCAGCGTCGCCTCGTCGCTCTCGCTCGAGGTCGAACCCCAGGTCTCGTCGAAGAGTCGTTGGGCCTCGTCGAGTTCGTCTTGCGCGCTGGCCACCTTCTCGCGCAGCGCCGTCAGGGTCAGGTTCTCCTCGTCGACGCTGGCGAGGTCGCTCGACAGCTTCGCGGCGTCCGCTTCGAGCGTGGCGATCACGTTCTCGTCGGCCGACGCGACCAGCGCTTGGCGAAGCGACCGTCCGCGCTCTTGGATGACCGAGGTCGTACCCCTCGCACGCTCGGCCAGTCCCTGGAGTGTGCCGAGGGTGGAGGCGAGCAGCTCCTCTCGACGACTGGCCATCTCCGCCGCGGCGCTCGCGGCCTGCGCGTCGAGCGTCACCAACTCGTGACGGAGCTCGCGCTCGCGCGTCGCCGACGCGGCCAGGTCGGTCTCGAGCGCGCGGCGTCGCGATTCGAAGGCGTGCAGACGTGAGGAGAACAGGGCGCGACGGGCCGCGCGCAGTTCGGCCTCGACGTCGGAGTAGCTGCGCGCCGAGACGGCCTGGCGTTCGAGCGGTCGCATCTGGCGGCGGACCTCTCGAACGAAGTCACCGAGACGTTCGATGTTCTCCTGGGTCGCGTCGAGACGCCGCTCGGCGCGCTCCTTGCGGCGCCGATGCTTCAAGACGCCGGCCGCTTCCTCGATGACGGCGCGTCGATTCTCCGACGAGGAGTTCAAGATCGAGTCGAGCTGGCCCTGGCCGATGATCATGTGCTGTTGACGTCCGACGCCCGAGTCGCTCAAGAGCTCCTGGACGTCGAGGAGCCGGCACGTCGTGCCGTTGATGGCGTACTCCGAATCGCCGTTTCGAAAGAGGGTGCGCGAGATCGTGACCTCCGCGCCGTCGATGGGTAGTTTTCCCGAGGTGTTGTCGAGGGTCAGGGCGACCTCGGCGCGTCCGAGGGCCGCGCGATTCGCCGTGCCCATGAAGATGACGTCGTCCATCTTCGCGCTGCGCAGGGCCCGGGTGCTCTGGGCCCCGAGGACCCAGGTCACCGCGTCGACGACGTTGGACTTGCCCGAGCCGTTGGGACCGACCACCGCCGTCACGCCGGTCTCGAACTCGAGCACCGTGTTGTCGGCGAAGGACTTGAAGCCCTTCATGGTCAATCGCTTTAGAAACACGGGTAGACGCTAGCAATCTTCCGATGCGTCACTGTTGCTAGCTCTGGCATTTCGGGCAGAAGAATGTCGAGCGCCCGCGCACCGTTTCTCTCACGATTGGTTGTCGGCACTGGAAGCACGCCAGTCCCTCCCGGTTGTACACCTGGTGGTACTCCTGATACTTGCCGGCGACGCCGTCGGGGTCGACGAACTGCTCGTCGTCGAGCGTCGAACCGCCGTACTTGATCGCCTCGGTCAACGTCTCGGCGATGGCTCGGTGCAGTCGACGGATCTCGATGGTCGAGAGCGACTCGGACTCGCGGTCAAAGCGCAGTCCCGCCGCGTAGAGGATCTCGTCGGCGTAGATGTTGCCGATGCCCGCGATGATGTCCTGGTCCGTGATGACGGCCTTGAGGCCCGTCGAACGGCTCCGCAGGATCGCGGCGAAGCGGTCCCAGCCGATCTGATCCTCGAAGGGGTCGACGCCCAGGTGCGCCAGTTCGGGGATGGCCTTGCGCAGCGCCATGCCGTCGCCACCGATGGAGAGGCGCGCGAACTTCGAGATCTCCACCTCCTCGCCCTCGACCGGTCCCGTCGAGACGTAGAGCTCGCCGAAGGTCCTCGGGTCGACGTAACGAAGTTCGCCGCCCTGGGCGAAGGTGAACACGACGTGGGTGTGCTTGGGTTTGGGGTCCTTGGGTCCCTTGGCGCGCAGCAACTGGCCGCTCATGCCGAGGTGCACCACCAGGTGGGTACCGTTGTCGAGCGCGAAGACCAGGTTCTTGCCGAGCCGTTGCGCGCTCTTGATCGAGTGTCCTTCGACGAGCGCACGAAAGTCCTTCGCGGTCTTGTGACGGCGCACCAATCGCCCGTTGGTGACCGAGGCGCTCTTGATCTTCTTGCCGATGAGGTCGCGCGCCAGCGAAGCGCGCACCGTCTCGACTTCGGGTAGTTCAGGCATGCTGCTCCCACGCGCGCTCGGCGGCGTTGGCTTCGGCACTCTTCTTCGAGCGGCCCTCGCCCTTCGCGACGAGGCCGTTGACCTCGACGCTCGCGTAGTAGGTGCGGTCGTGGCTCAGGCCGGTCGAAGTCACGGCGTAGACCGGCGTGCCGTGGCCGTTCGCCTCGGACCATTGGCGGAGTCGGGCCTTGGGATCGACCTCGCCCGGTTGCAGCGCCGCCGCGGCGACGTCCTGGGCGAGCGCGTCGAGCACGAAGGCCTTCGCGACGTCGTAGCCGCGCTCGAGGTAGAGGGCGGCGACCACGGCTTCGAAGGCGTCGGCGAGCAGCGACGGCCGCTCCAGCCCGTTCTCCTTGATGACGCCGCGCCCGATGCGCATGGCACTCGCCAGGTCGAGTCGCTTTGCGGCGCGCGCGAGGGACGTCTCGTTGACGACGCGCGAACGAACGAGCGAACCCGTCCCCTCGTTGAGCGTCGGATAACCGGTCACGATGAGGTCGGCCACGGCCAGGTCGACGACCGCGTCGCCGAGAAATTCGAGTCGTTCGTTCGACTCGACGCCGTGCTCCGCGGCGTAACTCGAATGTGTGAGTGCGAGCGCCAGCAGCGGACTCGTCGCGGCGAGTCCCACGCGCTGCCCTAACGCATCAAGTGGCGACAGCAGCGAGCTCACGAACCCCGTTAGGACACCTGCAGTTTGACTGCGACGTAGTCGACTGCGTCGCGGACCGAGAGCAGACCCTCGAGGTCCTCGTCATCGATGTGAAAGCCGGCCGAGTACTTCGCGAGCTGCTCCTCGAGCGCTTCGACCAGTTCGATCAGGGCCAACGAGTCGGCGCCCAGGTCGGTGAAGGGTACGTCCTCGGCGATGTCCTGGGGGCTCTTCTCCAGGATTTCCGCCAGTTGCTCGCGGACGATGGACAATATTGTCGCCTTGTCCAGTGACGACGGATTCACAGCGTCGGCCATACACCACTCCCTTATTGTTGCTGGTCCACTTTACCGAACGGCGGGGGTTCGGCCCTCGGTTCTCAGCCCTGATCAGGTCGAATGGTCAAGCGCAACTTCTCGACGACCCCGGCGGCGTCCATTTCGGCGGCCACGCGTAGTGCGTTCTTGATCGCGACGGCGTTCGAACTGCCGTGCGAGATCACGCAGATGCCGTCGAGACCGAGCAGCATCGCGCCGCCCTGGTTCTCGGGCGTGAGCTGGCTCGCGAGCGGCACGAGGTACTCGAAGAGCACGGCGCCGGCTTGGCGGGTCTCGTCGTTCGTGTCGACGACGTCGAGCACGGCCTTGAAGATGAACTTGAGCGCCCCTTCGAGGGTCTTGAGCGCCACGTTGCCCGTGAAGCCGTCGGTCACGACGACGTCGACCGGGGAGGGCACGAGGTCTCGGCCCTCGACGTTGCCCGCGAAGTTGAGTCCGGGCAGCGCGGCCAGTAACGCGTGGGTCTCCTTCACGAGTGGCGTGCCCTTGGTCGCCTCCTCGCCAATGGAGAGCAGGCCGACCCTGGGACTCTCGACGCCGAAGTGCGCCGTCGCGAACGTGCTCGCCATCTGGGCGAACTGGACCAGCATCTCGGGCGTGCACTCGGAGTTCGCGCCGGCGTCAACCATCACCATGGGCTGGCGTCCGGGGTTGGGGATCGGTGTGGCGATGCAGGGTCGCACGACGCCGGGCAGTCGACCCATGCGCAGCAGCGCCGACGCCATCGTCGCGCCGGTGTTGCCGGCCGACACCATCGCGCAGGCGTTGCCGTCGCGCACCAGTTCGGCGCTGCGCACGAGCGAGGAGTCCTTCTTTCGCCGAACGCTCGCCGCCGGGTCGTCGTCCATGGCGATGATCTCGCTGCAGGGGAAGACCTCGAGACCGAGAGGGTCGCCCATCAGGTCGGGGACGCCGACGAGGATGACCGAGAGGCCGAGTTCGTCGACAGCGGCGCGAGCACCCGCGATGATCTCGCCGGGAGCAAAGTCGCCACCCATCGCGTCAAGGGCGATGGGCAGGGCCAACTTAGTTAACCTCTACGGCGACGCGACCCTTGTACCAGCCACAGTTCGGGCACACGATGTGGGGCAGTTTGGACGTGGCGCACTGCGGGCAGACGCTGCGTGCCGGTCGCTCGAGGCGCCAGTTGGCGGCGCGGCGGCTGCGGGTCTTGGCTTTGCTGGTCTTGCGCTTGGGGACGGCCATCGATCTTCTCTTTCAGCTGGGCGGGCGAACCCGTCACACTTCTTTGGATTCGCCGGGCTCAAAGTCCGTGAATCGGAGTCCGTCAAGTGTAGCCCAGCGCGGGTCGAGCGGTGCCTGGCACTCACAGGTCGCCTCATTGCGATCGATACCGCAGTAGGGGCACAGGCCCTTGCAGTCCTCGCGACACAGCGGCGCGAGCGGCAGGTCCAGGAAGATCGCGTCGTGCGCCAGGGGGGCGAGGTCCACGAAATCATCGTGGATCTCGTAGGTCTCCTCGTCGCCGGGGCCGCGATGATCGACGAAGCGCTCGTTGACCGCCACCGTGCTCACCCCCAGGACCGGCGTCGAGCAGCGCCGACAGGTCCCGTGCCAGGGGGCCTCGACGGTGCCCTTCGCGCGCAGCCCCCCGCTGAAGCTCTCGAGGCGCAGCCGCACCCGCACGGTCGCCTCGGGAAAGACGTCAGTCTCGGCGGCACCGCGCGGCTCGAACTCGTGCGGCTCGTCGAACTCCGCCTCGAAGGCGACCTCGGTGCGTGAGGGAACGTCGCGCAGCAGTTGGGCCACGGGGACGAGGTACGGCGAGTTCACTGCCTAGAACGCGTCCTGGTCGAAGAACGACGTGGTGTCTTCGATGGTGGACGGCTCCTTGTAGTCGGGCGCGAATCCAGCGAGCGGCTCGTCGACGCGCGCCTCCTCGATGAGGGACGTGGGCAGGCCCTGGGCGCTCAGGCGTTCACGTCCGGAGTGGGTCGTCTTCAAGAGACGTTCGAGGACGATCTCGAAGCTGCCGAGTTTGCCGTCGATGAAGTCCTCGGACTGGTTGATCATCTGGCGCGACTGCGCGTGGGCCTCGGCGATGATCTGCTGGGCCATCAGGCGCGACTGGCGAACGATCTCGGTCTTGTCGACCATGCGCGCGGCCTCGGCGCGCACCTGGTCCATGAGCTGTTGCGCCTTTTGCATCTCGGCGGCCATCAGCTCCTCACGGTCGCGCAGCGCCCAGCGAGCCTCGCGGATCTCGTCGGGCAGGCTGTGCAGCGCCTGTTCCAAGAGGGCGAGCACGTCGTCGCGTGAGATCAGGGCCGAGTTCGACAGGGGCATCTGCTTGGCGTTGGCGACCATCTCGATCAGGTCGCGCAGGTCGGTCTCGATGTCGCGTCGCACGTGGCGCCCCGGTGGTTCCGCGAACTCCTCGGGCTCGTCGTAGCCGTCAAAGGACGTCATTGCCCACCTCCTGGGAACTTGCCGATCAGCCGCTTCGCGACGGCCGCCGGGACGAAGGGAGAGACGTCGCCGCCGTAGCGCGCCACCTCTCGCAACAGTCGACTCGCGATGAAGGAATGCGTCGAACTCGAGGGGATGAACAGCGTCTCGACGCCCGAGAGCGAACGGTTCATCTGCGCCATCTGCAACTCGCTCTCGAAGTCCGACACCGCGCGCAGGCCCTTCACGATGGCGGTCGCGTTGACGTCCTTGGCCACGTTCACGAGGAGCGTCGAGATCGACACGATGCGCACGTTCTTCAGGTGGGCGAGCGACTCGGCGATCATGTCGCGACGTTCGTCCAGGTCGAAGAGGGCTTCGGACTTCTGGGGGTTGCGGATTGCGGCGACGACGATCTCGTCGAAGATGTGCGACGCGCGCTCGACGACCTCGAGGTGCCCGTTGTGGAAGGGGTCAAAGGACCCGGGAATGAGGCCAACCGTCATGCTTCATGCCCTTCGTCCGGTTCCAGCATCGTAACGAGCGTAGTGCCGTAGCGCTTGGTTTTGGTCACGATCCAGCCTTCGGGCGCGTCCATGTGACGGTCGTTTTCGACCATGACGCGACCGGCGACCACGCCGCGCAACACGCTCGCGAGGTCGAGAGGTCCGTAGGGCGGATCGGCGAGGACGAGGTCGAGGTCACTGGGCGCCGACCACACGGGCAGCATGGCGCGCACGAAGACGGCCTCGGCGTCGAACTTGAGTGGCTCGAGGTTGCTCTTCACCGCGGCGAGGCACGCGGGATCGGCGTCGACGAAGTAGACCTTGGACGCACCGCGCGACATCGCCTCGATGCCCATGGCGCCCGAACCGCAGTAGAGGTCCGCGACGACGAGATCGACGAGTCCGCCACGACTCTCGAGCATCGAGAAGATCGCCTCGCGGGCGTAGTCCGTCGTCGGACGGACACTCGCGGGCAGTTTCGCCTTCAGCGGGCGTCCCCGGGCCGTCCCACCAATGACTCGCATCCTCTAAGGGTACGTCGCGGTGCCGCTACGACTTGAACAAGTAATCGGCTTCTTCGTCGTCAACAAAGAGCCGTAGTTCGTCCACCATTTCGGGCGCGCTGGCGAGCCCGTCCAGGGCCACCATGTCCGAGGCGACCCTCTGCGCGGCCACCAGAAGCTCTTCGTCGCGCCGCAGCGACGCCAGTCGAAGGTCACTGCGACCGCGCTGGCGGGTCCCGAGCAGGGTCCCCTCACCGCGCAGGTCGAGGTCGATCTCGGCGAGCGCGAAGCCGTCGTTGGAGTCGACCAACGCCTGGAGTCGCACCGCCCCTTCGTCGCTCGGCGGCGTCCCGAGCAGGTAGCAGTAGCTCTGCACGTCACTTCGTCCCACGCGCCCACGCAACTGGTGCAACTGGGCCAGCCCGAAGCGCCACGCGTCCTCGATCACGATGACGCTCGCTTCGGGCACGTCGACGCCGACCTCAATGACCACCGTCGCGACCAGCACGTCCAACTCGCCAGCACGGAACTGCGCCATCACCTCGTCCTTCTCGGGACCCTTCATCTGCCCGTGCAGCAGTCCGACCGAGAGCCCTCGAAGTTCATGCAGTGCCAGGCGCGTGCGCTCCTGCACGGCGCTCGTCGCTTCGACGCGTTCCGATCCCTCCACGAGCGGACAGATGACGTACGCCCTGCGCCCGAGTGCGACCTCGTCACGCACTCGCTGCCAGCAGGCCGCGACCTCCATGTCGCTCTGGGCCCAGTAGGTCTTGATCGCGAGCCGCCCACCGGGCAACTCGTCGAGCACGGACCGGTCGAGGTCGCCAAAGACCACCATCGCCGCGGTACGCGGAATCGGGGTGGCGGTCATGACGAGCAGGTCGGGGTCGGCGGCCTCGTCGCTGCGTTCTCGACCCTTGTCACGCAACGCCGCGCGCTGCTCGACGCCGAAGCGGTGCTGCTCGTCGATGACGATCACCCCCAGTGCCTTGAAACGCACGTCGTCAGTCAACAGCGCGTGCGTACCGACCACGATGTCGACCGAACCGTCACGGAGCCCCGCGACGACGGCCGCGCGTTCCTTCGCGCGCACTCGGCCCGTGAGCAACGCGATCGACAACGGCCGCTCCCCCGCGAGTACGCCCGCGTCGACTTTGGTCAGGTCCTCGAGGTCCTTGCGCAGTGAGGCGAGGTGCTGCTCAGCCAACACTTCGGTTGGTGCCATGAGTGCCCCCTGGCGGCCACCGTCGAGCGACGCGAGGAGCGCCGTCAGGGCCACGACCGTCTTGCCCGATCCGACGTCGCCCTGGAGGAGGCGGTGCATCGGGAGCGGCGAGGAGAGGTCCTTCGCGATCTCGCCCAGGACCTTTCGCTGCGAGGTCGTCAACGCGAAGTGGTGACCGACGAGGAATCGACGCACGAGCGACGACGACGGATCGCTCAGCGCCCCCGGCCCGACGTCGAGGTCGTCGTCACTGATCGGATGGCGGATGCCCGCGGAGGACTCTTCGAGGCGACGGCGGCGAAGGGCCAGCAGGAGCTGGAGTCGCAAGAACTCGTCAAAGATCAGGCGGCGTCGTGCGGGGGCGATGTCCGCGAAGTCGGCCGGCAGGTGGATGCCCCAGAACGACGTCGTGCGCTCGACGAGGTCCAACTCCTCTCGCACCAGGCTGGGGACGGGATCGAGCATTGGACCGGCCCGTCGCAGCGACTCCTCGATGAACCCGCCCATCTCCCAACTGGTCAGTCCCGCCTTGCCCGACGCCGGGTAGATCGCGACGACGCGCCCGATCCGCGAGGCGTCGCGCTCGTCGCCGCTCGCGCCGACGATGACGTCGACCACCGGATTGGTCATCTGTCGTTGACCCTTGTAGTCGGTGACTTTCCCGAAGAAGAGCGCCATGACGCCGACCTTCAACTGGCGTTCTCGCCACGCCTGGTTGAAGAAGACGACCTTGAAGGAGCCGCTGTCGTCGCTCACGGTCGTCTCGACCATGACCTTGCCGTTCTTTGTACGACGGCCACTCACCTTGGTCACCTCGCCAAAGACGGCGGCCTCCTCGCCGACGGTCAGGTCGGACAGGTCGACGCGCTTGGTGCGGTCGATGTAGCGGCGGGGATAGACCGTGAGCAAGTCGAACACGTTCTCGATGCCGAGCGTGGCGAGCGCCGCCACGCGCTTCTCCCCCACGTGACGCAGTTGACTGACTGGAACGTCGCCTAGGCGCCGCAGTCCGCGCGGTTCGCTCTCACTCACTCGATGCCGAAGTAGTAGGGGTAGAGCGGCTGACCCCCGTGATGCACCTCAACCGACACGCTCGGGTACTCGTCAGCGATGAACTCGGTGATCCGCCTCGTGTTGGCCGGTGAGCTTCCCTCGCCCTCGATGATGGTCAGGAGTTCGTGACTCGGCGTGATCAATTGGGCGAGGAGGTGGTTGCTCGCGCCCGCGATGGAATCATCGATTGAGCGCACGCCGGCGCTCGAGAGTCCTATCCAGTCACCGACGTGCACCTCGCCGACGTCGGTGGTGGTGTCGCGCACGGCCTGGGTCACCTCCGCCGCCACGACGTTGCACGCCGAGAGCGACATCGACTTCGCGTTGTCTTGCGCCGTGGCGTCGGGGTCGTAGTCGAGGAGCGCGGCGAAGCCTTCGACGATGGAGTTGGTCGGCACGACCGTGACGACTTGGTCGACCAGGGCGTCGACCTGTTCGGCGACCGGCCGGATGTTCTTGTTGTTGGGCAGCAACACCACCTGCTCGCTGCCGGTGGCGCGAACGGCCTCCACCAGGTCGGCCGTGGAGGGATTCATCGACTGTCCTCCCTTGACGAGGACCCGCACGCCGAGCGATCGAAAGATCCGACCGACGCCTTCGCCGACGACCACGGCCACGACGGCCGTTGGTGGCGCCGGCTCCGCTTCGTCGGTCGTCTGCTCGACGCTTCCTTCACGGACCCAGCGTTCCTCGATGACCTGCTCGCTCAGGTCGGTGACACGGATCTCGCGCGGTCGTCCCGCGTCGAGCGCCGCCTCGACGGCCGCGCCGATGTTGTCGGTGTGGATGTGACAGTTGTAGAGCCCGTCACCGCCGACGATGACGATCGAATCGCCGATGCCCGACCAGACCTCTCGAAAGGCGTGCATCTTCGCGTCGTCGGCGTCGAGCAAGTACATGACCTCGTAGCGCAGATCGGCGATGTCGCCGGACTGCACCTCGGTCTCTTCGTGCACGTGCACTTGGATCGAGTCGGCCGGCGGCGCGATCGGCAGCGGATCGTTCGCCACCGTGTAGCAGAGTGCGTCGAAGAGCAGGAGGAGCCCGGTCCCGCCCGAGTCGACGACACCGGCCTGCTTGAGGACCGGCAACTGCTCGGGCGTGAAGGCCAGCGCGTCCTTCGCGCGGTCGCGGGCCGATCGCACGAGGGCGGTCAAGGTCTCGCAGTGCGCGCGCGCCCCTTCGGCCGCGGCGCGCGCGATCGAGAGCATCGTGCCCTCCACGATGCGAACGACCGCCTGCCGAGCGAGCACGTCGGCGTTCTCGAGCGACTCCGCCAAGAGGTCGGCCGAGACGTCGCCCTGCCCGGGGAACTTGGCCACCAGGCCCCGCAGCATCTGGGAGAGGATGACCCCGGAGTTGCCGCGAGCCCCCATCAAGGACCCGTGGGCGATGGCCTTGCAGACGTCGGACATGTCGGCGTCGTCGGCCAGCGGACCGAGCTCGGCGGCGACCGATTCGATCGTGAGGGTCATATTGGTACCGGTATCACCGTCGGGGACCGGATAGACGTTGAGCCGATTGATGACATCCTTGTGGGAACGCAGGAGTTCCGCGTACGTCCCAATCGTCGTACGCAGTTCGCGCGCGGACAGCGTCAGCGGAGAGGTCATCGCTAGCGATGCTACAATGGTCCTTCGGTTTATACCGGTGGCGCCAAGCGCGCGGACCCGGTCAAAGGAGATTGTTCATCATGGCATCCGTCTGCGAAATCTGCGGCAAGAAGCCGTCGTTCGGCATGAACGTCTCTCACTCGCACCGCCGCACCAAGCGACGCTGGAATCCGAACATCCAGCGCGTACGCGCGCTCGTGGGCGGTACGCCCAAGCGGATGAACGTCTGCACCGGCTGCATCCGATCGGGCAAGGTCACCAAGCCCGCTCGACGTAACGTCAGCGCCTAGTCAGAGCTGGTGCTGCCAGCCCCTGCGTTCGAAGGTCTCGCCGCGCAACGTCCTCGATGAACGGTCCGCGACGATCGTGCCGATGGTGATCGGCTCGCGCAGCCCGCGGTCCAAGAACACGAGCCGCAGTCGCGCCGCGTCGTCGGTCGTGATCAACAACTCGTAGTCCTCTCCCCCGGCGACCGCTTCCTCGAACGTCGCCCCCTGGGCGACGGGCACGTCGCTCAGCGAGAAACCCACGTTCGAGGCGTCGCAGAGACGATGGAGGTCGAGTCCGATCCCGTCGCTCAGGTCCATCATCGCGTGCGCGCCAGCGCCGCGCGCCGCCATGCCCTCGCTCAGCCTCGGCCACGGGCGTCGGTGCGCTACCACGAGTTCGTCACTCAGTGACGCCCCTTCGCGACGGCGACGAAGCCCCGCCGCCGAGCGACCGAGCGGTCCCGTCACGAGGATCTCGTCGCCGGCCTTCGCCCCGCTGCGATAGACCGCACCGCGACCGGGGCACTCACCCACCACGGTGACCGCCACCGAGACGTCGCGGCCCTGGGCGAGGTCCCCACCCACGATCGGACAGTTGGTGACGATCGACGCGTCGGCCATGCCGCGATGGAGTTCTTCGAGATCGGTACCGGGAGGGGCGGTCACGGCGACCACCGCGCCGCGCACGCGCGCACCCATCGCCGCCAGGTCCGACACCGCCGCGGCGACGGCCTTGAAGCCTAAATCCTCGAGTGGAAAAAGTTCAGTGTCGAGATGAACGCCGAGGACGGCGACGTCGGTGCTGATCACCGCCTGTCCCACGAAGGGCGCGAGGACCGCCGCGTCGTCGCCAATATGACGTTCACCTTTTGGGATGTTGCTTTGCCCCACAATTTGGGCGATACGCTCAATGACGTCATCCTCGCGCTGGGGGTAATCCCCTTGGGGAAACGTTGGGTCAACTGGCGCGGGCATGATCCTGGTTCGCCAGGAGAGTGTCGCAGCTGATCGAAGAAGTAGGAGCGGAGGAACCCAACGTGTCGTACCCAACCCCACACAAGAAACTCATTGCCTGGGTGGAAGAGATAGCGCAACTCACAACACCCGATCGTATCCACTGGTGTGACGGTTCCGACGAAGAGTACGACCAACTGTGTCAAGTGCTCGTCGACCACGGCACGATGATCCGCCTCTCGCCCACGAAGCGACCGAACAGCTACTACGCCACCTCGGACCCCGGTGACGTCGCGCGCGTCGAAGACCGCACCTTCATCTGTTCGCGCGACGAGAAGGACGCCGGACCCACGAACAACTGGCGCGAACCGGCCGAGATGCGCGAGGTCCTGAACGGACTCTTCGCCGGATCGATGAAGGGTCGCACGATGTACGTCGTGCCGTTCTCGATGGGACCACTCGGTTCGGACATCAGTCACATCGGCGTCGAGTTGACCGACTCGGCCTACGTCGCGGTCAACATGAAGATCATGACGCGCATGGGCACGGGCGCACTCGAGGTGCTCGGCGAGGACGGCGACTTCGTGCCGTGCCTGCACTCGGTCGGCATGCCGCTCGAAGAGGGCCAGGCCGACGTGAAGTGGCCGTGCAACAACGATGACAAGTACATCGTCCACTTCCCCGAGACCCGCGAGATCATCTCCTACGGTTCGGGCTACGGCGGCAACGCGCTGCTCGGCAAGAAGTGTTTCGCCCTTCGCATCGCGTCGGTCATCGCGCGCGACGACGGCTGGCTGGCGGAGCACATGCTGGTCCTCAAGTTGACGAATCCCGCCGGTGAGTCGCGCTTCGTGACCGGTGCGTTCCCGAGTGCCTGCGGCAAGACGAACCTCGCGATGTTGGTGCCCACCTTGCCGGGGTGGAAGGTCGAGACCATCGGCGACGACATCTGCTGGATGAAGCCCGGTCCCGACGGCCGGTTGCGAGCGATCAACCCCGAAGCCGGGTTCTTCGGGGTCGCCCCGGGCACCAACATGCAGACCAATCCGAACGCGATGTACTCCATCGAGGCCAACACCATCTTCACCAACACCGCCCTCACCGCCGATGGCGACATCTGGTGGGAAGGCATGGGCGAGCCACCGGAGGGACTCATCGACTGGAAGGGTCAGCCCTGGAGCAAGGAACTCGGGACGCCCGCGGCGCACCCGAACTCGCGCTTCACCGCGCCGGCCAACCAAGACCCGGCCATCGCGGCCGAGTGGGAGGACCCCGCCGGCGTGCCCATCGACGCGATCCTCTTCGGCGGTCGCCGCGCCAGCGTCGTCCCGCTCATCTTTCAGGCGCGCGACTGGGACCACGGCGTGTTCCTCGGGTCGATCCTCGCCTCAGAGACCACCGCGGCCGCGACCGGTGCCGTCGGGAACCTGCGGCGCGACCCCTTCGCGATGCTGCCCTTTTGCGGCTACAACATGGCCGACTACTTCGCGCACTGGCTGACGTTCTCCGAGCGATTCGATGAGGAGAAGTTGCCCAAGATCTTCTACGTCAACTGGTTCCGAAAGGGCAACGACGGACGCTGGCTGTGGCCCGGCTACGGCGAGAACTCCCGCGTCCTCGAGTGGGTCTTCGAGCGAAGCGCCGGTCGCGGTGACGCGGTCGAGACACCGATTGGCTACGTGCCGAGTCCGACCGCGCTCGACGTCGAGGGTCTCGACGTGACCCCGGCCGACATGACGGAACTGTTGACCGTCCACACGAACGAGTGGCGTCACGAGGTGCCGCGCATTCGCGAGCACTTCGCCGAGTTCGGCGTGCACCTCCCGCCCAAGCTCAACGACGAAGTCGACGCGCTCGAAGCGCGCCTCGAGGCGTCGTAGTCGCGGTACCCTCAGTGCGACAGTCGCACGCACTGTCGCCAACGTGGTGAGGAGAACACCGTGATTCTGGACCGATTTCGCATCGACGGCCAAGTGGCGATCGTCACCGGATCGGGCCGCGGCATCGGCGCCGCGAGCGCGGTCGCCTTGGCGCAAGTGGGCGCCGACGTCGTCATCGCGTCGCGGACCCAGTCCGACCTCGACGAGGTAAAGAGCCAGATCGAGGCGCTCGGTCGACGTTGCGTCGCCGTCGCGTGTGACCTCGCCGACCTCGGCGCCATCGCGGACCTCGCGAACGTGGCGAACGACGCGTTCGGACGTATCGACGTCGTCGTCAACAACATCGGCGGAGCGATTCCGCTCCCCTTCCTCCTCACGACACCCGAGTACATGGAGGAGGCGTTCCACTTCAACGTCGCCACGGCCCACGCACTCAACCTCGCGGCCGTGCCGGTCATGCTCGAGACCGGCGGCGGTGCGATTGTCAACATCTCGTCGGTCATGGGCCGCGTGACCGGTCGCGGGTACGCCGCATACGGTTCGGCGAAGGCCGCGATGGCCCACTACACGCGGCTCAGCTCGCGCGACTTAGGCCCGAGAATTCGCGTGAACGCGATCGCCGCCGGTTCGATCGCGACCTCAGCGCTCGAGATCGTCACCACGACACCCGAACTCAAAGCGATGATGGAGTCCAAGACGTTGCTGGCGCGAATCGGTGACGTCGAGGACATCGCGGCCGGCGTCGTGTACCTCGCCTCACCGGCCGGCGGTTACGTCACGGGCACCGTGCTCGAGATCGACGGCGGCACCGATGTCGCCACGCTCGACTTCCAACTCCCGGACCTCTAGGCCTCGTCAGTTTCGGCGTCGGCCACGATGAGCCGTGGACCCGACTTCCAGTCGAAGTAGCGCCACGTCCAATTGATCAGCACGCGCAACTTGTTGCGAAAGCCGATGAGGTACCACAGGTGCAGTCCCAACCACGCGAGCCAACCGAGGCGGCCGGTGATGACGCGTCCGACTGGGAGTTTCGCGACGGCGGCGTTTCGTCCGATCGTCGCCATGATGCCCTTGTTGCGATAGCGAAACGGCGTCGTCGCCTCGCCGCGCACCACGCGAAGGATCTGTCGCGCGCAGTGGTGCCCCGATTGAATCGCGACGGGAGCCAACATCGGGGCGAACGTTCCGTCACCCTGGGGAATCGCCGCCGCGTCGCCAACCGCCCAGATGTTCGTCCGTCCGACCAGGCGCAGATCGGGCTCGACGACGGCGCGTCCCGACGAGCCCGCCGTCGCTGAGAGTCCGGCCGGCAACGCGTCGCCGGCACTGACGCCGGCGGCCCAGATGACCGCCGCGGCCTCGAGTCGCTCGCCGTCGCTGAATCGAATCGACGTCGCGTCAATCTCCACGACGGAGCGGTCGACGTCGACCTCGACGCCCATCGACTCGAGCTGCTTCTTGGCGTAGCGGCTCGCAGCGTCGGGGAACGCGGTGAGCAGGCGTGGTGCGACGTCCACGAGCACGATTCGCACCTTGTCCGCGTCGAGACGCAAGCCGTCTCGTCGAATGACGATAGTGATCAACTCCGAGAGCGCACCGGACGTTTCGACCCCGGTCGGCCCGCCTCCCACGACGACGAACGTGACACCGACGCGCTCATCGTCCGCGGCCACGTCGGCCCGCTCGAGGGTCGAGAGCAGTCGATTACGGAGTCGGCGAGCGTCGGCCAACGAGTACAACGGCAGGGCGAACTGCTTGGCCCCGGGGACGCCGAAGAACGTCGCGATCGCGCCGGTCGCCACGACGAGGTGATCGAAGCCAATCGTGGCACCGTCGTCGAGCGTGACGACACCTCGCTGCTCGTCGACGGTGCGAACGCGTCCATGTCGGAACCGCACGTTGCGCGCGGAGCCGAAGATTGTCCGGATCGGGTAGGCGACGTCGGCCGGTTCGAGTCCCGCGGTCGCCACCTGGTACAGCAGCGGCTGGAACGTGTGGAAGTTGTGCTGGTCGACGATCGTGACGCGTACTGCCTGATCACTGAGGCCCCGCGCGGTCGCGATGCCCGCGAAGCCCCCGCCGATGATGACCACGTGTGGCCACGACGCGAGGTCGCCGTGCGCCTCGGAGCGGGGGGATATCGCCATCTCGACCTCATCCTATGAGCGGCGCAATGCCGTTCAGTCAGCGTCGCGCGAAACGTCGTCCGAGTCCGTAGACCAGTCCCGCCCCGATCATCAAGACGCTGAGCAACGTGTCGCCAACCGAGAATCGCAGGGTGATGGCGACCGGAATCAACGCACCCACGACCCACAGTAACTGTTGACGGACGGCGAATCGAGCGAAGGTGCGTCCCTGCGCACCCGGGGCGACGTTGCGCTGGGTGATCGCGTCGAATGTCGGTTGCGCGACGGCGGCACACAGTCCGAGCCATCCCGCCAGCACGACTTGGGCAATCAGCGTCGGATGCGAGGCGGCGACACCGGCACCGAGTCCGGTCGCGAGCAACGACAACGTCAGGAGCGTCGATTCGGGCACCTTGTTGCGGACGCGGGTGACGATGCCTAAACCCACGAGCGAACCCAATGCGCTCATCGCGAGCGCGAAGGCGAAGTAGCCCAGACCGGCGTTCTCGCGGCGCAGTCCGAAGGCCAAGAGGAACGTGGCGAAACCGACGGTGAAGCGCATGAGGGCCGCGGCCGTCAGGCCCCAGGCAACTTCGATGTCGCCGAGGGGATTGAGCGCGTTGCGGTCGCGTTCCGCCTGGGTGAGCCCGGCCACTTCATCACGCAACTCCTTGGGCGGCTTCTGCAGTCGCAAGCTCGCGACCGTGGCCCCGATGAAGACGAAAGAGGCGAGGATCAAGACACTCGGCGCGCCGATGCCTTTCAACATGCCCGCACCGATCGAACCGGCGAGCAGGCCGCTGATCGTACCGAGCAGGGTCAACTGGGCGTTGAACCCCGAGAAACCCTTTTCGGGCTGGGGTGCCTGCGTGGGCCAGCCGGCGCTACCGACGCTGGTGGAGTGCTCGCGGAGCTGGTCGGTGCGGGCCATCTCGGGCACCAGTGCGCCACGGGTGACGACGTAGAGCTTCGAGGAGATGAGCACCAGGAACGCCATCGGAAAGAGCCAGAGCGAGTTGAGGTGCTCACTCATCATCCAACAGAGCACCGCGCGACAACTGGCCGAGAGCGCGACGAGAATCCGCCTCCCGTTCGCCGAACGGTCGATGAGGGGTCCGAGCACTGGTGAGACGACGGCGAACGGGGCGATCGTGAGCAGGAGGTAGAGCAGGACCCGTCCCTTCGCCTCCGTCGGGGAGACCGAGAAGAAGAGCGAACCCGCCAAGGAGACGGTGACCAGCGTGTCGCCGGCCATCATGATCACGTGCACCAGCGCGAGACGACCGAAGGCGGTCGTCTGATCGAACAACTCCTGCGCGGAGGCCCACGCGAGGGTACCCAAACCGCGTGCTCGCATGACTAGGAAGCGTAGGTGATGGGTCCACGCGCTCAATCGTCTGACACGCCATCTGCTAAACCGGCCCGGTGCAGTGGACGTTCCTCTCGAACCTTCCCCTCGCCCTCGCCACGGCGTGGCTGTGGGCCCTCCTCGCCTTCGTCGTCGGCCGCGTCGTCCATCGCCACGCCACCATCGACGTCTTTTGGGGCGCGGGGTTCGTGGTGGTCTACCTCGAAAGTCTCCTCGTCGCCCATCACGGTGGTGTCGTGAGCGTGACCAACGTCGCGCCGACCAACTTTGACGCGCGTTACTTCGTGCTGGCGTTCGTCGCGCTCTGGGGACTTCGTCTCGCCGTTCATCTGGCGCTGCGTCAGCGCGGCGCGAAGGAGGACGCCCGCTACGTCGTCATCATGAAGGGCGCACGCGGTCGCCACGAGACGCTGTACGCGCTGCGGATGATCTACGGGCTCCAGGGTCTCTTGCTGTGGTTCGTATCGATCCCCTTGCAATGGATCGCGTTTCGCACGAACTTCGACTGGCTGCTCGTCCCCGGTCTCGTCCTCGTGACCATCGGCTTCTTGTTCGAGGCGACCGGTGACGAGCAGTTGCGCGCGTTCGTGGCGAACCCTGCGACCAAAGGAACGACACTTCGCACCGGGCTATGGCGCTACACGCGTCATCCCAACTACTTCGGCGACGCGGTCGTGTGGTGCGGCTTCTACGTCGTCGCCTGCTCATCGGGCTGGGGGTGTCTGACAGTGCTATCACCGCTCGCGATGCTGTACCTCTTGACATCGCTGTCGGGTAAGCCGATGCTGGAGCGAAAGTTGACCAAGACCCGCGCCGGTTACGACGAGTACGTGGCGACCACGAGTTCCTTCTTCCCGTGGCCGCCGAGGCGCGCGAGATAGTTCAGTTGGAGAAGCAACCCAGCCGGTAGATCACCGACGGCAAGACGCTCGCCTTGCAGTCGCGTCCGCGTGAGACGATGACCCAACGAGACGACGTCCCATCGAAGTGCAGGACCTGTGTCACGCCAATGGCGTGCTGCCCCGTGCCGACCGTCGCCCACGCGTAGGCCCACTCCCCTTCGCAGCCGAACTGCTGCATCGACGTCAACTTGAGCTGACCACTGAAGGCGACGGCGAGGGCGCCGCTCGTGCACGGGATCGCCTCGGGCGCGCGAGAGGAACTCGACGTGGCGTGAAAACTAGCGACGACGAGCGCAACGAGGAGCACGGTGGTGGCGGCGACCCGCGTCATCTTCATGGTGCCAGTCCACCACACGTGGATGAATTAAGGAGTGAGCAGGATGGCCAGAAGCATGCCCATGCAGTGCTCCCAATCCGAGTTCTCGATAGGCGTGGTCGAAATATCATCAATCGTTCGACCGACCAGCACGACTTGAATCATGACGGCGATCGAATGCGACGAAAGCGCATTGCTCAACCAGTTGCGTTCCTGACCGTATTCGACGATCCGACGAAGTTCCGACGTCAAACGAGACTGCGTCGAACCAATGAGTCGACGCAGGTCGGGACGGGTCATGGAGGCCGCGACGATCCGGGTACGAAGTGCCCGTCGGGCCTTGCGCACGTCACCCGATGCGAAGGTCCCGATCAAGCCCCTGATCGACGTGACGTATTCATCGTGTGACTGTGATGACACGGTCACCATATGAAGGACGGCGATGTCCTCTTCGGCCAACTTCGAGAACATCTGGTGGTAGGCGGCGTCGATGACCCCTTCGCGAGAGCCAAAGTGGTGGTACACCGATCCGTAATTGACGCCCGTCGCCTCGCAGATCTCGGGGATGCGGATCAGCGATTCATCGCCGTTCATCAGGCGTTCTCCAACTGCATCGAGCACAGCCTGCATGACTGGAGCCGAGCGACTTTGTTTCGCCATCGCTCTATATTAACGGGATGCTTTCTGGGTTGGACAATCTGTATAGCGCTCGCGTCGATGAAAACCCAAACATTGTCGCACTTTGTTCGGGCACACCAAACTTGCGCGCGAGTTGTTCGGACTGTGCGAATTCAACGTCAACTGGCACGGTTCGCAATGCGTGTACTCGATCGTCGCACTCTCGTGGTGCGCACTGACTACCAGACGACCGGTAATTCCGCCATGCCGCGCAAGAAGGGATGGGGCTTGTAGGTCGGCGTGAAGCCATCGGCGAGTCGCAAGTTCGGCATGCGTTCGGTCAACATCTCGAGCGCGACGCGAGCTTCGATCCGAGCGAGGGGCGCGCCAATGCAATGGTGGATGCCGCGTCCGAACGCGAGATGTGGTGCGACGCGGCCGCGCTCGATCGAGAACTGGTCGGATTCGCTGTACAGCGAGTCGTCGCGATTACCGGACAAATAAACGAGGAACAGCTTCTGACCAGCGGTGATCGTCTGCCCGAGGAACTCGGTGTCCTCGGTGGCGATGCGCCACATGCCGAGCACGGCCGGATCGCAGCGAAGCGCCTCGTCGAAGTAGCGCTGCCCGAGTTCGGGATTCTCGAGGAGTGATTGCCATCGATTGGGCACGGACAAAAGCCGCCAGATGAGATTCGTGAACACGTTCGCCGGCGCCTCGTGTCCGGCGAGGAAGAGTCCCGGGACCAGTGAGAGCATCTCGTGGGGCGTGAGTCCCTTCTCGTCTCGAGCTTGCGCGATGACGCCGAGGAGGTCGTTCTGCGGTCGTTGATAGTGCTCCTCAATGAGTCGTGCCACCAGTTTGTGCATCTCAAGGATGTGCGTCGCCATCTTCAACTGTTCGTCGAGCGGCACACCGGTGAGCAACGCCATCGAGAGTTCGCTCCACTCCTCGACCGCCTTGCGCAACGGCAACATGGCCTTTCTCGGTATTCCGAGTAGTCGTGACACGACGGTCAACGGGAGTGGATAGGCGAACTCCGCGAGGAGGTCAGCATTGTGGCGACCTTCGAGTTTCTCGAAGAGGTCCTCGCACACGTCGCGAACCATTGGCTCGAGTGACGCCACGCCACTCGCGCTGAACTTGGCTTCGAGGACGCTGCGCAACCTCGTGTGGTTCGGAGGATCGACGCCCGTCAGCGTGCCCTCCATCGGGATGTAGTCGCCGAAGACCTCGAGCACTTCGGGAGCAAGCAGCTCGGTGATCGACAGGATCTCCTTCGAGGAGAACCGCTCCGGTTCGCGCAGAACCGCTGCGATGTCGTTATAACGAGTGATGATCCACGAACCGAGTATCGGACTCATGAAAATCGGCGCATCTTCTCGCGCGGTCCGCAGTACCGAGTCGGGGTGGGTCATGAACTCGGTGTCGAAGGGGTTAAAGGCCCACTCGATGGGTGTCTCGGCACTCGTATCGGTTGTCATGAACGACAGTCCCCTGCTCTCTCAGCGTCTCGGTCACACGGTCAACGAAGCGATAGGGCACTCGCCATTGCCCGCCAATGTAGCAATCTGGCGCGAAGTTCCACGCGGAGCATTGCCACAAATACAACCGATGGTCGCCGAAATGCCTTCACCTACGAAGTATTTTATTGGAATGAACCCATTCGTTCATGTTCTTCGCGGATCAACTCCACGCGACCATGGCGTCGTGACCTCAATCACCGAAGCGCCCGCTAAAGCGATATCGACACCAGTGGTCGACGACAGTGACGTCGACAAGATCGGCTTCACCGTCGACGTCGCAATGCGCCTTACTGCGGAACGTCTTGCCGATCAGGATTTTGGCAGCCCCGTGTCGTACCTGGAACAGAAGGCGCCCGCGGACCTCGCTGACTCGGCCTAATTTCATCCGCCAATCGTGCAAGCCGGGTTGTCTTGATGGTCAATGACGAGAAGCACCCGTGTACCTGTGAACGACGGTCAATCGTCGCCGTCGTTGGCGCCGGACACTCGCTGCTGGACCACGACGATCGATCGTCCGCTCGGATGGTGCCGTATTGCCCAATCGAGGTCGTGCGCGCGCCACGAGTCATCCTGATGCGCCCGGTCGTGCTTCGTGATCGTGTGTGGAGTCGCCCTCACCTCACCCTCGAGACCGCTTGAGTGAGGAAACCTTGAAATTGACTGGCACTCACGGCGGGGAAGTTCCCCTCCAAGAGGGCGAGGATCACGTTGCCCCTTCGAACGATGGCGTAGTCGGACTTCACGGTTACGTGCGTTCCCGACAGGGTTATCAAGTACTCGATACTGGCATTGCCGTAACGTGCCAACTTCATCGGCCGCACGGTCCCCGTCACCGGATAGCCACGCAACTCGCCCGACACCGTCCGACACCGAGCAATGTTCGTGGCGATCTTCTTGAACGCCACGGTGGAGTTCGAATAGGTCGTGAGTGTCTCAACGAGCAGTGGTAGGTCGCCAACCCCGAGAAAGTAGACCTCCTCGAAGTGGGTCTCCTTGACGCCGCTCGGCTCCAGCAGATGTGAAAGACAGCCCATCACGATGTTGTCAGTGGGTGGACGGGCGGTCCAACCGGTGGGCATCTGGTGAATGGTCAACGCGTCGGCGCGAAGTTGCGCCATTGAGGTCGCTGCCGCAGGACCACCACCTACGAGTCCCCACGAAAGAAGCGTTGTTGCGACAGCGGCGGAAAATCGGACCCATCGTCTCATGGCTCTCCTCTGTTCCAATCTCAGATGTACACCTGCGGAGAGTTCGACACGTAGTTACTTAGGTCACATCTTTGCAATGAGGATGATCTAACCACGCGTAGCGTCAGAGTGGAGGAGGTCGGCTCAGATACAACCTCTGCCAGAAATCGACGCCAAACTCCTTCAGCAGAGCGAAACTCTCGGCGTCCTCTACCCTTTCGGCCACGGTTTGACATTCAAAGCCGTGCGCCAGGTCGACAATGGCATCCACGACGTGCTGGTTCTCGGGATTTTCACTCAGCCGTCGAACAAATTCGAAACTGATCTTCAGAAGATTCACTCGCAAATTCTTCACGTGCGGGCACGTGCCAAAGCCGGTCCCAAAGTCGTCGCGACCTATCCAAGCAAGTCCGTCCAACTCACGCTGTACGCGAAGACGTTCCACGTCCAACGGTCCAAGCACTGGCGGCGCCCAATAGGCTGAAGCCGCGCAAGATTCATATACTAAGAATCTGATTTCGTGCTGTTAAATTACGGGCGACTGAGCGGCAAGTGCAATAGGTCTTTGAAGGAGCTCCGGTGAGCGAGCACGGTCCACATTGGACTGACACTCGAAGCGACGAACAACGGGCCTTGGACGACTCGCGCGTGATCGCTTCTGAACTACTTGGCGCGGTGGTGTCTCTGATACCCGACGCTGCCGTCGTCGCCGATCCTGAGGGACGCATCGTCTCGGTGAACGCGCACTTAGAGCAGCTCTTTCGCTATTCGTCGGGTTCGCTGACTGGACTCAGCGTCGAGATCCTCATTCCCGAGAGGGTGCGGCGTCGACATCAAGGCCTTCGCGCGTCGTACATGGACGATCCCCAGATCAGGTCCATGGGCGCCGGCCTTCACCTCACGGGCCGCCGTAGTGACGGCACCGAATTTCCAATCGACATAAGTCTGGCTCCGATCACCAACTCGGGTAACCAACTCGTGGTCGCCGCCATTCGCGACGTCAGCCAACAGCGACAGGCGGCGGCGGCGCAAGCGGAGCTGGCCACAATCGTGAGTTCATCGTCGGACGCGATTTTCACGACGTCGTTGGACGGTCACCTCACGAATTGGAACCCCGGCGCCGAGACATTGTTCGGTTTCAACAAGGAGGAGATTCTGGGTCAGCACATCGCCACCTTGGTCCCCGGCCACGCATCGGACGTACTCGAAGAACTCCTCGGGGCCGCTGCAGACAACAGGCATCACGCTGCTCTCGACACACGATGGAGTCGAAAGGACGGTAGAGAGGTCGACGTGGCCGTGTCCATTTCACCGTTGAAGGACTCTGCGGGTGAGGTCATTGGCTTTTCGTCGATCGTGCGCGACATCAGTGTACGAAAATCTGCCGAGAACGAGGTACGACGACTTCGCGAACACAATGTCCTCATCGACGACCGGGAGCGGATTGCCCGGGACCTTCACGATCACGTGATCCAGCGACTGTTCGCCGCGGGCCTCGGCTTGCAGTCGTCACTCGCATGGATCGCTGAGTCAAATGCTCGAACGAGAGTGTCCGAGTCAGTTGACATCCTCGACGAGATCATTCGAGAGATCCGCAACACGATCTTCAGCCTCGGATCCCAGGACGACAACGAACTCAATCTGCGTGCACAGATCCTGGACGTCGTTCGACAGACCAGCACCGCACTGGGATTCGATCCGTCCATCGAATTCGACGCCGCCGAAGAGATAGCCATCCCGAGCCGCGTAATCTCGGACGCCGTCGCCTGCGTCCGAGAAGCGCTTTCGAACGTCGCTCGCCACGCCCACGCCAGCCACGCTCTCGTCCAGGTTGAAGTTGACGCAACGGCCTTGCGCGTGACAGTTTCTGATGACGGCATCGGTATTGGTCCAAACTCGCGCACCAGCGGACTCGGCAATCTTGCCGAACGCGCCCGACTCCTGGGAGGAACGTTCGAGATTACGAACGCGTCGACCGGCGGGACGCGATTGCAGTGGGTCGTGCCCATGCCAAGTCAGTGACACAACGTTTGGCCTCGGCGGTAGTCCCTAGGGTGCAATTCCGACTCGTCGCCACGTCGTAGCGGGTGTGTTGAGCAAGTATTTAGTGCAATCCGAGCCTCTCTGAGCAATGAACGACCTGGCGGACAATCGTTGTTGAAAGAACGGAGGCGTAGTGCACAGGACGTAGATGAAAGAGGAGGAGTTTGTTCATGGGTCGGATTCGTACGATGACTGTCGCGTTCTTCGTGGTGTGCGCCACGCTCTCACTTTCGACACCGGCGCTGGCGACCGCCAAGCCGGTCCGACTCCTCGTCCCGAGCGGTGCCACGGCGCTCTACTGGAGCTACTCCATGCCGCTCCCGTCGGGCGTGCACTACGGGACCATGAAGATCACCAACGCCGGCGTCATCGCACGGGTGCGCGCGATGATCAACGCCATCCCAGTGGCCAACTACTCGAAGCACCGAGCGTGCCCGGATGACGCGATGGTGCCCTACATCGTGCGTTTCTCAACGGCATCGGCCTCATCGTCCTTCACGAAAGTGGTCTTCCAACTGGGTGGCTGCCCCGAGGCCACTGTCTACCAGCACGGGGTCGCCCAAACTCCCACACTCGGTGGCTGGTCGCTGCCCCACCTCTACGCCGCGATCCAGAAAGTGATCGCACCACATGGTCAGCCTCTCGCGTGAATCCTTGATGGTTCATTGACCGTCGACGAGACGGTCGTAATCGCCCATGCAAGGTGATGTTCGGAGAAGGAGACGTGGCGATTATCTCCGATTGCCACCAATTCGGACCGTCACAGTGCTAAAAAAGTTCAGTGAAGCGCCTGGCTACCGTGATGCTTTGCTTTGTGATCTTCGCCGTTGGACTCTGGGTCATCAGTGGTTCTCGGACCTTGGACTCCGCGTGCGCACTGAGTGCCAGAACGACGGGAAACCAAGCCTGCATCAGTGGAACCCCCTTCTTCCTTCTCGGCGTCGGACTCTGCGTGACGGGCGTTGTGAGCCTTGTCGTCGCGCTCTGGACCATGACTCGACGCCGTCGAAGCACGTCACTGCGCCATGAACCCTCAGCAGTGTCAACCCTGCACCGCGACGAGGTCGAATCCTTGCGCGACGTTGCGTAACGAGGGCATTCACACGTCGTCGGAACTTCGGCGGTTCAATTCCGATCAGACCTAAGGAACGCTGTACCCGCCCGCCGCGTCGATGCAGCGTCATCCCAGAGCATCAGCCCTTGGGTTCGGGACTCGGCGACTCGGCGACTCGGAAACTAGAGTGCCGTTGCGACCAGAAACACGTCGTGGGTGTACGCGACCGTTGGGTAGATTTTGTTCTCCAATCAAGGGGAGGAATGTGCCGACGCTTTCCCTACTGCCTAGTGGTCGTCACGGATGATTGGTTCACGCGCGAGGTTACGACCGTCTTCAACGTCACTCGAATCTGCACCTGCTGTTTCAGATAGTTTGCGACGACGGTGGCCCGACGCTTCGCCAGCGCGGCGTTACCCATTGCGTAGCCCGTGATCGTGACCGACGCCCCAGGCAATAGCTTCCGGGCAAGTGCCCTCAATGCTGCCTTGTCTCCGGCACTCAAGACACTCGAGTCCCTTACAAACACCGCCGTGACCCTGGTCGGTTTCGCCGGGAGAGCCATGGAAATTGTCGTGGCTTCAGACGTGGCGGCGTCGTAGTTAACGTCCGCGTCCTTCGTCGCCGTCACGATGCAGGTGCCTGGCGACTGGGACGTCAGTGTTCCCGCGGTGACGACGCAGCCAGTGGCCGTGCCGTCCGTCACGCTGTAGCTGACGGCGCCCGTCCCGGATCCTCCACTCGTCACCAAACGCAGCGCCGAACCAACGTGGCCCGTGGTTGACGTGATCGAGAGCGCGGCCTGCGCCACCATCGAGGACGCGACGGCGTAAATGGGGTCGCTCGAGAAGCTGACCGTCACCGTGCCCTCCACCGTCGCGGTTCCCACGGCCTTCAATCCTGATGATGTCAGCACGTAGATTGTGTCGCCCACGTGAATGTTGACATCCGTGACGGTCATGGTCACCGGAGTGACTGAGTTGAGCGAGGAGCCATCTGGATTTTCCCAGCTCACAGCGAACGCCGTTACGTACGTGGATCCGGTCGGTAGATCTGCGTCCAGCGTCGATGATTCGGGAACGGGATAGATACTGACGGTCGTACCAGTGGGCATCGCACCTTGCGGGATGGTGATCGTTGCGTTCGCTGATCCGAGCGATCCTGTCACCGATGTCGAACCGGACGCGCCCACGTGAATCGACACCGGGGTTCCATAGGCTGACGCGGTCAGTCCTGCTGGAGGCGGTGCGTTCGTTGGACCCACCGTCGAACCGCCACCACCGCCACCACCACCGCCTCCTCCGCCGCCGCCACCACCACCGCCAGATGGCGCGACGGGGGTAACCGATGCGGAGGCCGTCGACGCGCTGCCCGTACCGACGGCGTTGATCGCCGCCACCTTGAAGACGTAGGTGTCACCATTGGTCAGTCCATTGACCGTGCAGCTAAGGGCCGTGCTCGAATCCGACGTCGGGCAAGCGTCCGTCGTCGGCGTGTTCGTTGTCGTGTTCAACGCAGTGACCTCGTAGCCGATCAACGCGGTCCCTCCGTCGTTGAGAGGAGCGCTCCACTGCACTGACGCCGAGGCATTCGATGGTGTGGCAGTGACATTCGTGGGGATATCGGGCACCGTCAGAGGCATCGCCACTTCGCTCGTGAACCCCGACGCGAGTCCGATCCCCACGTCCGTGACGGCGGCGACGGCGAATTCGTACGTGTCGCCGGGATTGAGGCCGGTTGCGACACACGTGGTCGTCGTCGTATCGAGTTGATTGGGGCAGGCGTCGTTGTCCATGTTGCCCGTCGTGACGTCGAGGGCGAGTACGTCGTACCCAGTGGTGATGACGCCATTGGCGTTCGATGGTGCGGTCCACGTCAACGATGGCGAACCGCCGACGAGCGTCGCAGTGCCGATAGTGGGAGCGCTCGGCAGATTCGGCAACTCGGGCGTCCACGGAGCGTAAACCTCCTGGGCGGCTTCGTCGATGCCAACGGCCATGCACGACGTCACGTCAAAACAGCTGACGGCTCGGAATAAACTGCTCGTCGTGCCGTCACTCACGTCCAGATACGGCTCCGACCATGTCCAGACGCCCCCGGACTCAGTACCGGTCGCCGAGAGCGGGTATTGGATTTGCTGGTTGGTAGCGTCGGTGGCCGTTCCCACCGCGACGCAATTCGAAGTAGTTGGACACGACACGCTGTAGAGCGGCATGTCGTAACCGGTGTTGAGCATCTCGAGCGCGAGCGGCGTACTCCATGTCCACACTCCTCCCGACTCGGTACCTTCAGCGGACATCGCGGCGAGGTCATTACCGTCACTTCCCACCGCGATACACGAGGTTGTGCTTGGACAACTCACACTGAGCATGTCCGAACCGTTTTGCGCTGGCGTTGGTCCCATGGCGGCCGGCGTGCTCCACGTCCACACGCCGCCGGTATTGGTGCCCACGGAGTAATACCCCTCACCGGATATCGACCCGACGGCCATGCACGTGGTCGTGCTCGGGCAGTCCAATCCACCAAAGTCGAAGGAAGGTGCGATGGTCTGGAGCGTCGACCACGTCCACACGCCGCCCGAAAATGTCGCGCTCGCCATCACCGTCGGGTCCTGATTGCCGCCAACGCCAGTGGCCACGCACACGGTGGCACTCGGGCAGCTCAAAGTTTGAAATCCGGTTTGAAGAGTGGGTTGTGGATTGATCACCGTCACGGACGACCACGTCCACTCCCCACCTGACTCTGAACCCGTCGAATAGACCTGCTGCAGCGTTCCACCAACTTCTTGCGTACCCACGGACATGCACTCCGTGGCGCTTCCACACGAGATGACGGGCTGGCCCTGCATGAGCGCATCCGTGTCACTCCACGACCAGAACCCGGCGTATTCGGATCCCTCCAGAATTATGGGCACCGAATTTGTGTCGTCTCCGCTGGCAAGGCACGACGTCTCGCTGACACAATCCACGTGGTAAAAGAATCCGAAACCGGAACTGTCCGTCGGGGCGGCCGCCGGCGCGTCGGGCATGATGGGCGACGCCAACGTGTCGTAGATGCCGGCGCCGTTGCCGTCGGCGCCCACGGCGACGCACCAATCGGCTACCGGGCACGACACGCTGTAGAACACGCCGCCGCCTGAACCATCGCTCGGCGCAATCGTTGTGGGCGTCCACGACCAACTCGAGCCCGAAAAGGTGCCCACCGAGAATATCGACTGGACGTTTTGGTCTTCTCCGACCGCGTAGCACGAGGTGGCGTTGGGACAACTCACGCCGAACAGGATTCCGTCGCCCGAACTATCGGGGGCGATCAGACTGGACGACGTCCACGTCCACTGACTTCCCGACTCGGTACCGACCGAATAGATCGATTGACCGGCCGGCGAATTGTCTTCGCCCACGGCTACGCACGTGGTCGAGACCGGACAGCTCAGCGAAATTAACTCACCACCCGACCCGTCGGACGTCACCTTCGACGTGGACCACGTCCACGCACTCGAGGCGAATGTGCCGACCGATTCAATGGCTTGAGCTCCATCGCCTCCCACGGCGATGCACGTAGAAGCGCTGACGCAGTTGACGCCATTGAGGAATCCACTTCCCGACGAGTCGTCGGGAACCCTGGCCGACGCGGACCACGTCCATGAGCCCGAGACCAAGGTGCCGATGGAGTAAATCGCGTGCGGTGTCGCCGCGTCGTCAACGCCGACGGCAACGCACGTCGTCGCCGTGGGGCAACTTACGTCATTGAAAGTCCCACCACCTGAACTGTCGGAGGGGATCACAGTCGTCGTCCACGACAAACTGCTGCCGTTCCACGTACCCATGGACGCGATTCCCTGAACCGGCGTGGCATCGTCGCCACCCACGGCCACACAGGTTTGGTCCGACGTGCAGTTCACGCCGTCGAGTGCCCCGCCGCCCGACGAGTCCGTCGGCACTGGGTTGCCCTGTTGCCAATTCCATGAGTAGCTCACACCGCTATAGAGGTACTGCCCAACAGTGAATATTGGCTGAGTAGTGGATGACGCGTCGTTTTCACCGACTGCGACACAGATGGTGGTGTCGACGCAACTCACCTCGCTGTACTGTCCATCGGGCGACGCGTAGGTCGGTACGACGGTGGATGAGCCGAACTGCGGTGTGACCCCCGTTGCGCCGGCGGTCGTGGGTTGCAGAGCGACGCCCATCGCCGAAGCGGCGATGACGACGCAGGCCGCGAACAACCTCAGCGGACCGCCAAGCGTGCGAGGCCACATCACCCTACGGAGCATGAACGACGACATTTGGCTCCCTTCCACTACGCGAATGGTAGGCCGTTCGCGATTCGAAGCCTGCCCCAGCCGATGCATGGCAGATTTCGACGGCCTTCGAGGACGCGAGTCCCTCCGGTTACTGGGAGGTCATTCCCCCGTCGACCGCGAGGACGCTCCCTGTCATGAAACTCGACTCGTCCGAGGCCAGAAAGAGCACGACGTTCGCGATCTCGCGTGGTTCGCCGGGACGACCGATCGGTTGGAAGGAGTCGATGGTCTCATAGACGTGCGCGAGCCCCCCGAGCATCTCGGCGTGCGCGTAGTTGATCGGCGTATCGACCCATCCGGGACAGATCACGTTGCAACGAATTCCTCGTTTCGCGTAGTCCAGTGCGACGCCCTTCGTGAGCATGACCGACGCACCTTTGGACGCGGAATAGACGGCGAGGAACGGTTCTGAGACGATGCCATTCACGCTCGAGATGTTGATGATCGAACCGCCGCCGCCAGCGAGCATGTGAGGAATCGCCGCACGACATCCGTAGATCTGTCCTTTGACGTTCACCGCCAATGTGCGGTCGATGACCTCGTCGGTGACCTCGTGCAGGACGCCGGGAAGGTTGACGCCGGCATTGTTGACGAGCACGTCGAGTCGTCCGTACCGCTCGAGCGCGTCGGCGATCATCGCGTCAACCGCGCTCGAATCACTCACGTCGACTTGGCGAGAACTCGCGACGCCGCCGGTCGAACGGGCAAGTTCAGCGGTCTCCTCCGCGGAGTCGCCGTTCAGGTCCGTGCACAGGACCCGTCCACCCTCTTCCGCGAGCCGGAGGGCGGAGGCCCGACCGATGCCAGACCCAGCTCCGGTCACCACGCACACCTTGCCGGCAATTCGATCGCCCACGTCGCCCACCTTTCACCCGATCCGCTGGGCATTCACAGTACGTCATGCGCGCTAGTCGTAGGCCGTGCGGCGGTACGTGCGAGTGGGGCGACTACTGCTCAGCGACGTGCAGCAAGGTCGCCAGCGCCGATCGCACGACCTCGTTGGCCTCGTCGATGCTCACCAGTGGATCGGCAACCGCCACGCGAAGTCCGATGCCGTCGACGAGGGCAAGGGCCAGGACCGCGCACTGATCAGCGTCGAAATTCGTGACGAATCGCCCGCGTGCGATCCCTTCAGCAAAGGCGCCCGCCAGCAGTGACTGCCAAATCGCGTAGTCGCGTTGGACGTCGGCGCGCATCTCATCGTCGCGCAGCCCGAACCGCCACGCCTCGATCCAAAGCGGTCCCTTGTCATCTCCTGGCACGTAGCCCGACAACGCGTCTTCGATGGTGAACAGGACTTTCTCCCACGGGTCGTCGCGACTGGCCAGTTCGCCCGCGAGCGTCGTGAGCTCGCTATCCGATGCGTGGCGGAATGCGGCCACCAACATGTCTTCTCGTGAGCCGAAGTAGTACTGCAGGGTGCTCACCGCGACCCCGCTCGCACTGGCGACGTCAACGAAACGCGCGGCGTCAGCGCCTCGATCCGCGATGACCTTCGCCGCTGCGTCGAGGGCCAGGAGTTTGCGCTTGCCGGCGCGTCGCCCGCGTCGGGGCTGATCGTTCGTGATGAGCGACGTCATGATGTTGTCAGACGCCCGCGATCGGAGTGACGGGGACGGCCGTGGCGATCGGCGCGTGCTCGTGGTGTGTCTTGGCCGATTCAGCTCTCTGCGCGAAGAAGGATGGAAGCCGCCAACGAGTGAGCAGCATGAGAACGACGCCAATGATGAGGGAACCGGCTCCGATGACGAACACGCCACCCAGTCCGTCGAAACTCGAATAACTGCTCGAAGCTGGCAGGAACGACTTGATCGAGAGCCAGAACGCGCCGAGGAGTGACAGCGCACCGACGAGCGGGAACAGTCCCTTCAGGAGGAACGAATGCAGGTCATCGGTGAGCTGATGGCGGAAGTACCAGACACACGAGAAACCGGTCAGTCCGTAGTAGAAGGCGATGAGGAGTCCCGTCGCGGAGGCTGAGTCGGCGAGGACGTTCTTGGAGACGACGGTGAGCGTGACGAAGAACGCGGCGGAGATGACGCCCATCGCCACGGTCGCGAACGTTGGTGTCTTGAATCGCTCGCTCGTCTTGGCGAAGCGAGCCGGCAATGCACGGTACGCGCCCATGGAGAGCACGGCGCGAGCCGTTGGCATGATCGTCGTCTGCGTGGAGGCTGTTGCTGACGTGAGGACACAAAGGATGAGGATCCGACCGAACGTCGTGCCGAGCACCGAATTGGCCATCGCCGAGAGCACGTCGCCACTGTGCGCGGCCAAGAACCTTGGTCCCGCGAACACGAGCGCGGCGGTGCTCACGACCGTGAATATCCCCACCAACATGACTGTGGCGATGACCCCCGCCTTACCGGGCGTACTCGACTTGTCCTTGGACTCCTCGTTCACGCTCAAGGCGCAGTCCCAACCCCAGTAGATGAAGACCGCGAGAAGGAACGAGTTGGAGAGATCGCTGAAGGACCCACCCCACGGGTTCAACCACTTCAGCGAAGGGGTGGCCCCGCCAGCCAGGGCGTGGCCCGTCCCCGCCTTGATGAATGCGACCACGGCGAAGATCAGGAGCGCGACAACTTCTATGGCGAGCAGCGCCTGTTGGAGATGCACTGATATCTCGATGCCGCGGTAGCAGACGAACGTCAATAGCGCGATGAACACCACCCCCGCGACGGTGACCCAAAGCGAGGACGATGCGGTCCCATTAGCTCCGAACAACAAGAACACGTAGCGTCCCGCGATCTGCGACAGACTGGCCATGACGATGACGTCCGCGGCGATGATGCCCCATCCGCCCATCCACCCCATGTACGGACCGAAGGCCTTCGTCGCCCACGCAAACGTGATCCCGCAGTCAGGCTCGACTCGGTTCATCTCGCGAAACGCGTAGGCGATGCAGAGCATTGGGAGGAACGAAATAATCAGCATCCCCGGACTGTGGATGCCGATCACGGCCACGATCAGGCCAAGGGTCGCGGCCATCGAATAGGCCGGCGCCGTCGAAGAGACCGCGATCACGACGCTCGACAGCAGGCCGATGACGCCGCCTCGAAGCCCCTTCTCCACTGGAGCGATGAAATCGCTCTCCATCAACTCCGCCATCAGTCCCCCCGACTGTCGAATCGCTCTCGTGCGACTGGGAGAACTGTATCATAAAACCGTATCTTCATACGAATATCTGTACGCTTTCTCGTTGTCCTGCAAAATAACTGATCAGACGTGCTTTTCCAGCGACCTACCTTTGCGTATCTGGAAACGTCGTCAATTCGACCGACAACAATGATGGAAGTGGACGGCGCTGACCCCAAGGAGTATTCCGCAGAACATTGGATGGCGACGACGGCGTTGCTCTCGGCTGTCGCGGCCCCATCGGGACGTGAAGCGGCGTGGGACCAAGTGTCAACGTTCCTTCGCGCCGGCAACTTTGACGGCACACATTTGGTGGCCAGTGTCGTCGTCGTCGACGGTGATGGATTGGTACTACTCGCCCGGCACCGCCGCTACGGGCAATGGGGACCACTCGGAGGACATCTCGAACGACAGGACGCGACTCTCAGTGCCACCGCCGCCAGGGAGCTCTTCGAAGAGGCGGGCCTGGTCGCGCATGTTCAACCCGCTCTGATTGATGTCCGTCTCTCGTCGTACCCGTGTCGAACCGTCGACGAGCCAGCGCTCCATCTGGACGTGCAATTCGTCGCGGTTATTGAGACCAGTGACCAGTCACTCGTCGCGAGCGAAGAGTTGACGGGGCTCGAGTGGTTTGGCGCTGACGATCTCTCGGCCTTGACACCGGCCGCAGTGGAACTCTTCCATCGAGCGAGGTCCGCGGCATTTCCGCGGTGATTACTCGGCGACGAGTCCGTGAGGACGACCGCTCGTTCCTGGTGCGCCGCAATGACGCGCCCCTGGAACTCACGACCATCGCCACCTATGATGCTCGCATGAGGTGGGAAGGGATCTCATCGCGTGTGGCCGCGGCCGCGCTGCTGGGCACCATCGTGGGTGCGTCCACCTTCATGTCAATAGCATCGGCTCAGGGATCATTGGGTGTCACTTGCGTCGCGTCGAGTGCGACCCAGTGCGTCGTGACAATTCCTCTCACCGCGAACATGGACGTGAATGTCAATGTGACCTTGCCCCCTAACAATGGTTTCTCGCTCAATGTCTTTGGTGGAACGCCCGGCTCCGCTCCTTCGTTCACGAGCCTCAACAATGGCTACTGGACCGGGAAGGGAACCTCCTGGACTTGCTGCCTGCTTCAAACAGGCGCCAGCGAGCCGGCCAACGCTGTGTCGGTTCTCACCTTCGCGATCACTCCCCCGTCGTCGGGTTCGACCACGACCGTTCCATCGAAACAGCCGAGGATACCGGCCGCGCTGAACCTGAGCTTTTCTCCGGGGAGCTTCGCGTTGAGCGCGTCAGACAAATTGCAACTCCA
Source organism: uncultured Acidimicrobiaceae bacterium (assembly GCA_963804305.1). Taxonomy (GTDB): domain Bacteria; phylum Actinomycetota; class Acidimicrobiia; order Acidimicrobiales; family RAAP-2; genus RAAP-2. The sequence goes on from CAWDPR010000008.1 coordinate 87,811, forward strand.
AGTCTTGGCGACAAAGCTCAAAACCGGAGCGAGGGTCACGTTCACCGGTTACGCACTCTCCAATCCCGGTCTGGCCAGAAATCGTGCGCTCGCGACCGCCGACTTCCTCTACGCCAAAGTGAAGATCCTCTGGAAGGTCGTCTCGGTAAGCAATCGTTCGCTCAATCGAGTCACCGTCACAACGACAGCGCTCTAATTCTTCGTTGGCGCTGCGCCACCTCATCTGCAATCTTGGTATCTCGAGAATCTGGGCCGATTAAGTGAAAACCCCAATTCGTTCAACGGAGTGTTCGATGTGCTTCACGCGAAGAGCACCCGGGGCTGGTCAGCCAGCCTTCGGAGTCGATTCAGTTGCAGCGGTTCAAGTGCGACAACCCCGGCGATCGACAGTCGCCTGACCTGGTAACAGAGGTCGTAAAGCCAAAGCCTCTCCGTGAGACCATCTCGATCGAATAGTGCGGGGTACCCTTCGCGCAGCCAGGACAACATCGGCACATCGCTGGCGAGAATCGGCCCCAACGTAGACGCAGCTTCAATCACTGGATCCTCACGACAGGCCGCCTCGAGTTCCATATCGGGCGGCCCGAGTCGCGCCCATTCGAAATCGAGCAGGGCGACCACGCGATTCTCGGACCAAAGGGTGTTGGCGAAATGCGCGTCGCCGTGCACGACGGGACCGTCCTGAAATTCCGCAGGATCGACAGCGCTCGCAACGATGTCGATCCGCCTTCTCACTCTTCGAAGGAGATCGTCGCTCACGCCAGGTGCGCCTTCGAAGCTGTCGAGCAGGACGTTCACCCGCTCGACAGGCAGCGGCAGGATCGACGATCCGACGACGTCCCCTCGTGATGCCGTCAAAGTTTGCGTCGGACGCTGCAACATCTCCTGAAGTTCTAGAGGAGGTACCCAATCGTGGAGATTGCCTAGGACTTTGCCCAGGTCGGTGACCGCGCTGCGGTGCGCGTCTGACGACAGAGACGGCCACACCACGTCGAGCCGGTCTCCTTGAATCCTTTCGAGCAACATCCACGTCAGGTCTCCGGCATGACCTGACGCCATCACCACAGCATGTGGTACTGAGTTGGGAAGGGCCGAAAGAATTTGATGCTCGCGCAAGAGTCGATCTCGGTCTCCCTTCCAGCAGACTCGAAGCACGAACTCTTCGTTCACCCAAACGTCATTGGACCAACTCTCGACGAGAACAGCGTCTCGGAACTCGAACGGTAAAAGTTGGCGAACGAGGGCAATGCGAGAATTGGCCTCGTCCATAGTGAACGTATGGTATTGCGCGTGCTGGGCACGTTCAAAGAGTGGGAATTACTTGATTCGCCACCGCGCAATAGTCAGACTCCCGACCAAGTGTGCTCGTCCTCGACGTCCAATTCAACTTGGCTTCAAGAACAAACTGAGCACGTGATACATGAAGGTCGCCCATTCCCTTTCGGGAATAGGCGCCGCCGAGAGGTCATCGAGGTTGCGTCCGAAGATCACTACTTGTACGAACACCGCCACTGACTTGGGCTCGAACTCTTCGCGCATCCAACCCCGGCGTTGACAGATTTCGATCGTCTTGGTCAGTTCTTCCGTGAACTGAGTCTGTGCCGCGCTGATGACCTTGCGGAGTTCCGGTCTGGTCACCGAGGCCGACAGAATTCGAAGGCGCGTCGCCCTGCTGACGCGTCGTTCGTCACCCATCGTCGTGACATTCAACACGTTCTCTAATGCCAAGAGGAAGGCCCCGAACGTGGAAGCGTTGGTCACCGCATCTCTGATCATTTCAATATCTCGAGCCACGGTCTTCGTAAACATCTCCGCGTACGCGGCGTCGATCAGTCCTTCCCTCGATCCAAAATGGTGATAGATGGACCCGTAATTGACGCCCGTGAGTCGACAGATCTCGGGTATTCGAAGTTGGCCCTCATCACCCGTTCGGAGTTGTCGTTCAGCTTCCAAGAGGGCGATATTCATCACGGCGGTGGAGCGCTTTTGCTTCTTCGTTGTCGGTGGCACACCCACATGATTTGAGTCACTGCTTCCAACGTCCATTGATGCAACTTTAAACGTTATCCCTGATGAGAGTGTTACTAAACGGGCTCAAACTGGTAAGAGACGCATCGGCAATGACGAGCGACGCCGCCATGACGTGGATTCAGCTGTCTACTACGAATGTCGCTCTCGAAGAAAAGTCGGCCCATCCCCTGTGGATGCCAACTTCAAGTTCCGCAATGCGTGCATTTGCGGAGAGCCGACGCATATTCCAATTGCAGTACACCCACTGTGATGCAGACGAATCTAGCGTGAGCTCATCTGTCGATGGCGAGGGCGAGGACGGTATCGACCGCTGTTTCGAAGGGGCGGCTACTCCCGAGTGCCTGTGAGAGAACCAGCCCTCCTTCGAGAGTTGCGAGCAGAGTCGTGGCGAGGTCATCCGGGTCTATATCGGACGCAAGTCTTCCTTCGGCTTGAAGGGTTCTGAGGCCGTCGGCGATGGCCGTCGCCCACTGATCGAAACCGGCCGCGATGAGTGCTCGGGCTTCTGGGTCACTCTCCGCGAGTTGACCAACGAGCGAACCGAGTGGGCAACCCCCCTTTGCCTTGGTGCGCCTCGCCGCCGAGATCACAAATTTCCGCCAGGCTTCGACGCCGTTGGCGCCACTGAGCGCGTGACGTTGGTGGGTGACGATGGTAGCTGCTTGGTAGTCGATGACCGCCTGCACGAGTTCGTTCTTGTCGGGGAAGTAGTGGTACATCTGAGAGCCGCTGACCTCCGCCGCAGTTTTGACGTCTTCCAAGGTCGTGCCCGCCACCCCACGGTCGTGGATCAAGGCGGCAGCCGCCTCCACGATCCGTGCGCGGGTGCGTTCTCCTTTAGGGGTGAGTTTCGATCGGACACTCGTCTCGTTGACCATGGACCAAACTTAGCAAGATTGTGAGTTTGACAACCCACTCTGGCTGTGTCATAGTGAGTTGCACAACCCATTTTGAGCGAAGGACGACACATCCAATGACTGAATCGACAGGCACGACCGCGAAGTCCGTACTCATCACCGGAGCCAACGCCGGGATCGGCAAGGAAGTGGCCCGCCAGCTGGCCTCACGTCCCGAGATTGCGCGGATCTACTTGGCGTGCCGGAACGAAGATCGCGCGATGACGGCCAGGGCCGACCTCGAGGCGGCAACCGGCCGGTCCATCTTCGACATCATTATCATGGACGTCGCCAATCTGGGTTCGGTTCGCGCTGGCCTGGCGGCGATCGATGGTTCCATCGACGCATTGGTCATGAACGCCGGGGTCATCGGCGACAAGAAGTTGATGAAATTGACGGCTGACGGGGTCACTACCCTCTTCGCGACGAACGTTCTTGGTCACGTCGCTCTACTGGATGGGCTCATCAGCGAGAACCGATTGAATGAGGTGGCGGTCTTCGTCGGAAGTGAAGCAGCCAGGGGAATTCCGAAGTCTGGGCTCTTCGCCACGATGTTAAAGATGCCACGACCCTCCTTCATCTCCACCTCGGCCGATGAACTCGCCACGGTCATCAACGGCAGCTACTTCGACGGCAGAAAGTTTGAACCCAACCTGGCCTTCGGGCAGGTCAAATACATCGGTGCCTTGTGGATGTCGTACCTGGCGCGCCAACATCCCGACCTGCGACTGCTCACCGTTAGCCCGGGGAATACCCTCGGCACCCAAGCCCCCGACGGCCTGGCGCTCCCACTACGCGTGGCGGCCAAGTACGTCATGCCTCATCTCGGTATATCCCACGAACTTCACGTCGGCGCCAAGCGAATAGTCGATGGCGTCGTCGATCCGACCTTGTCAAGCGGCGTGTTCTACGCCAGCCCAGATGGCAAGTTGAAAGGCCCGATGGTCGACCAAGCAGACTTCTTCCCTGACCTGGCTAACCCGTCCTACCAGGACCACGCAAACGAGGCAATCCACCGCTTCATTGCTTAACCGCTTTGCGTCGATTCGCGACACGTGACGATGTGTCGACGGTGAAGCTGTTCAGTGCCTGCCAGTTGTGAACGCAATATGTGAGTTGGCCGGTGGGGATCGATTTCCTGACTGAGCGTCGGTTTCGGTGACTTCGGATTGGCATGTGGGATGAAACGTGGGAATTCTGACGCAAGGATTTAAGTGCGCTAGCCCTGAGCAATCTCTTTAATTGCACTGAGATACCGCTTCGTTACCTTCATTTGAATCAAACGCGCAATTGGACCTGAGAGTTTCACGAGGTTGTCTTGGGCACGTGAAAACGCCCGAATTTCAAAATTGACCGCTCCGCTCGGCGAAATACGAAGCACGAACGACTCTTCACCACTCTCAGGATGACCAGGAAGTGTCCCGTACGCAAATCCGTAGATGCATTCTTCATCGACAATTTTGACGATTCGACAAGGGGCTGCGATTGAGAAGGCTTTGGTTCCTATCATCACGATTACTGTCTGGCCAATTGCGACTTGCTGTGATTCTGGAAAGATGTTCATCCATTTGGTTCGATGCGACCGAAGTTCTCTCAGTCCCATGACCGAGCGTTCAAAGACATCTTGCCCATGACCGATCTCAATCGCAACACAAGCGTGGTGATATCCGCGGGGGAACGCGCTGGAGAAAGTGGCGCCAATGTCGTCATATGTGGGGTCAAGTCCCTCGACTGACTGGTGAAGTGCTATGAGTGAATCGGTATTCGTCGCTCGTATCAGCCTCATGACAAACCGCGACCTTTCACTGTTTGACCCTGAACGATCACCGTCGTCAAGAACTAATGGTAGGACGTAGCTCATGACAGTCGAGGTCCCAACCGAGGAACCAGAAGCCAAAGGATTGTACGGACGCCTAGCGGAAATCGTATGTAGACGGGCTTTTTCTTCTCCCGAGGCGTTGGCATACGAGCTGACCATCGCGCCAAGTTTGGCGAAAATTGTGGCGCCAGAATTCGTAGCGCGAGTCAAAGGAAAGCAGGTTCTCGACGTCGGATGCGGCGGTGGAATAATTTCCGAACTCCTTGCAAACCAATTGAACACGTTGGTTGTGGGTATCGATCCTTCAGCATCACAAATTCGCCGAGTGGCCCGTCGGGCGCATAAGTTATCTGGGCTATTCGGAGTGCAAGCGCGTGCAGAAGACCTTCCGTTTGCTGACAATTCATTTGACTACGTTGTCTCTTCATGCGCTTACAAGCACTGGCCCGACAGCCATCTTGGAATTGAAGAATGTCTCCGCGTTGTTCGTGCCGGCGGAGCCGTCATCCTTGTGGAGATTGACGGATCAAGCACCCAGACCGAATTCTGGCGATTCGCACGGAATAGCAGAATCCCGATCGGCATGCGTAAGGCGTACGTGAGATTTGCCATGCGCACCGTAGTTGGCGTTGCACCGACTCATGACGAACTCGTTGAATGCGTCGCCCGCAGTTCAGACGACTTCGAAGTCGCTCACCTCAGCGACGCTCCGTTTCACATTGCGGTCGTAACAAAGTCCGCATGACTACCTCCAGGTAGATCACGACCAAACTCTCATATCCGTGGACCGGATTTAGGGGTCAAGGTCAGACAGTAGGGCCGGTGGGGATCGAACCCACGACCGAGGGATTATGAGTCCCCTGCTCTAACCACTGAGCTACGGCCCTTCGGGTACCACCGTACTGAAGCTCCCAGAGCAGGACTCGAACCTGCAACCTAGCGATTAACAGTCGCTTGCTCTGCCAATTGAGCTATCTGGGAATGCACCCGAAGGTAGAGCAACATTAGCACCCGCCTTTGGCGGCTATTGCTGGGCAAACCACGCGAGTAACTGCTCCGCTTCGGGACTTTCGCGCACGAGACGTCGACATCGTTCGATGCGCTTGGTCATCCCCTGACGCGATATCCCGTAACTGCGCGCGATCTCTTCGACGGACATCGTTCGAAACGTGAACTGCCAGAACGCGTCAAAGTCGTCCCCGCAGATTCGTCGAAGCGCGTCGATCACCCACGGCGGCGCGTCGGCTTGATCGCCGCGAGGATGCAGTTCGCTGTCGTCCTTCAACTCGGACGTGGCGAATCGACGCGATTGGAGTTCGCGGCTCAGTTGCATGGTCTCTTGGGCCTTCGCCTGACTGATGCCGAGAAGTCGAGCGACGTCGCGCTTGGTCAATTCCTTCTTCGTCTCGGTGCGCATGAGCTTCTGTAGTTGAAGAATGAGTCGCATCTCGGAATCACTGAGTCCAACCTGTTGCTGGATCGACTGATTGACCAGCTTCATGATCCAGTAGTTGGCGTAGGTAGAGAACCGCGTTCCCTTCTCGGGGTCGAACCGGCGAAGGGCGTTGACGAGCGCTTCGACGCCGGCCGCTTCCAATTCGTCGTTGCCGAATCGGTATCCGCGCTCCATCACTCGAGTCCGCACCAAGCCCAAGGTGGCACGTAGCAATTGCCCTTCGGCCTCTTGGCCCGCGTGACGCTGTCGAAGCAGTCGTCGACGCTCTGACGTATCGGCCACCGCTCCGGTGAGAAGTGCCAGTTCCGCGCGACGACCTTGCTGGATGATCGGATAGAGCGACCGCTCCTCGTCGACGCTCAGCGGCGCCATCATCTCAAGTCCGCCGATGAGGCCGACGGATTTTTCGCTCACGCGGACCTGGTGCTGGATCGTTCGGTGAGCCATTCGCGCAGGTCGCTCTCCGCGACGTCGCTCGAGGGACCTTCGAGAAGATTGAGACGCTCCTTCACGTCACGTACCGTGACGTCGGCAACCTCGGGCGTCATCCGACCCTCGCGCAGGTCACGCGCGACGTTCTTCAGTTCCGAGTTGACGGCGCTTCGAATCAGTTGCGACACGACCGCGGTCACGTCCTCGACCGTGTAATCACGGTCGAGTTCATCGACGGCGAGTTGGCTGAGGATCTGGGAGGCCTCTTCTTCCCCTCTTCGCTGGAGGTCGTCGATGACCTCAGTGAGGGGCTTGTCACTCGAGAGTCCTTCGAAGATCTCGCGTTGCACGTCATTGACGAAATAGGGAGCGATGAGGCGGTCCCGCACATCGGCCGGGAAATGCACGCGGAGTCGCAGCGCCTCGAGCCCGGGACGGGGCATCGGGGAACGCTGCACTTGAAGACGGCGGCCCACGTCAGGTGCAGATGGCTCATTCGCGACCCGAGCGATCGGGTTGCGCGCGAGCTCGGCCACCCGAGGACGCAGTTGGGCCGGCTCCAAGCGCAATCGGTCCGCCACCTCCATGAGATATTCGTCTCGAACGAGTTCACTCGGGTGCTCGGCGAGCACCCGCATCGCGCTCTCGGCGGCACGCACTCGGCCCTCAGCCGTCGCGAGGTTCGCGTCGTCGACGACTCGGTCCAGTCGGAAACGCAAGAAGGGGACGGCGTCAGAGATTGACGCCCGCAGGGCTTCGGGGTCCCTTTGGGCCAGCTCCGCCGGGTCACTGCCCTTGGGCAGGTGGGCCACGTAGACGTCCACCTCGTTGGACTTCTCCCACTGGTACACCGACGCCGCCGCGGTCTGTCCCGCCTTGTCCGCGTCGTAGGCGAGCACGATGCGCTTGGCGAAGTTGCGCATGGTCTTGAAGTGCTCCTCCCCCAAGGCGGTACCGCACGTCGCCACGGCCCGGGGCATGCCAGCCCCGAAGAACGCGATGACGTCGGTGTAGCCCTCGCACACGATGATCTCGTCGGACTTGATGATGTCGTCCTTCGCCCAGTTGAGCGCGTACAGCGTTCGCCGCTTCGAGTAGATCGAGGTCTCGGGGCTGTTCTTGTACTTCGCTTCCACTCGACCGTCGGGGCGTTCGCTCGGTCCGTAGGGCGGGGGCAAGATGCGACCGCCGACCGCGACCGCCTTGCCGCCGGGATCGAAGATCGGGAAGATGAGCCGGGCTCGAAGCGCGTCCTGCTTGCGGTCGCGCTTGTTGACGAAGCCGAGTCCCGTCGAGAGCAGTACCTTTTCGCTGAACTTCAGTGACGACGACAACGCATCCCACTCGTCGGGCGCCCACCCGAGCTTGAAGCGCCGCGCGACCTCGCCGTTGATACCTCGGGCCCGCAGATACTCTCGGGCCGGTCGTGCGTCGGGACCGTTCAAGAGCCGGTCGTGGTACCACTCGACCGCCTTCTCCATCGCGGCGAGCGCCTCCTGGCGCTCCTTGCGCGCGGGTCCGGCGTTCGCATCCTCGTGCAACTCGATGCCGGCCCGATCGGCCAGCTGTCGCAACGCGTCCATGAAATCAAGGTGCTGGATCTCGCGCACGAAGGTGATCTGGTCACCAGAGACGTGGCACCCGAAGCAGTAGTAGCGACCCTCTTCGGCATTCACGGAGAATGATGGCGTCTTTTCACCGTGGAACGGACAGAGCCCGGTCCAACGTCGTCCCGTTTTCTTGAGGGCCACGACCTCACTGATGAGCGCGACGATGTCCGTCGCCGATCGCACCTGGGCGATCTCACTCTCGGTAATGGCCATAGGAAGAAGGTACCGGTTCTCCCTGACTCCAACATCGGCGATGTCGCGATCTCCGCCTACACTGCACCCCATGCCTGAGTTCGCGGTGGAAGCCACCGATATAGTCCGCACGTTCCACGACGGCAACTTCCGGGCCCTCGACGGGGTCACGTTGCGCGTCCCCACCGGTCAGGTCTTCGGCCTGCTCGGCCCGAACGGTTCCGGTAAGACCACCATGGTCCGGATCCTCTCGACCGTCCTCCTGCCCACATCGGGGACGGCGACCGTGAACGGCATCGACGTGGTGAGGCATCCCGGGCGGGTGCGAAAGGTGATCGGTCTCGCCGGACAGTTCGCGGCGGTCGACGAGAACCTCACGGGCTTCGAAAACCTGCGCATGGTGAGTTTCCTCAATCACATGGAGAAGGCAACGGCCATTCAACGTTCGCGCGAACTGCTGGTGGACTTCGGTCTGGACGCCTTCGCCAACAAGCAGGCCAAGACGTACTCCGGCGGCATGCGACGTCGCCTCGACCTCGCGGCGGCGCTGGTGGCCAATCCACCCATCCTCTTCCTGGACGAACCGACGACTGGGCTCGACCCCCAGAGTCGTCAGGACCTCTGGTCGATCATCGAACGACTCGTGGAGGGCGGCACCACCATCTTGCTCACGACGCAGTACCTCGAGGAGGCCGACCGGTTGTGCAAGCAACTCGTCGTACTCGACCACGGCAAAGTCATCGCCGAGGGGACGTCGGCCCAGTTGAAGAGTCAACTCGGCAACACGGTCCTCGTACTCACCTTCTCGTCGACCGACGACGCCGCGCGCGCCAACCAGTTGATCGCCGACATACCCGATAAGCCCGCGAACGTCGACGGCACGGTCATCGAAGCGACCGTGAGCAACGGACCGGCCGCGGCGGCCGACGCGCTACGCCGGATCGACGCCGCGCAGATCACACTCGTCGGCCTCTCGCTGCGCGAGCCGAGCCTCGATGACGTGTTCTTGAGCCTCACCGGCCACAAGGCCGAAGACGCCGAGGCAATCGAGGCACCCACCGGTCGGCGCTCGCGGCGAAAGGAGAAGGTATGACCATCACCTCAACAACAACGACGACCACGACGGCCCCGCACCGTTCGAGCCTCTACTGGGTCGTCAGCGACGTCGTCACGCTCGCCAAACGAAATCTCATCGCGCTCTTTCGCACGCCGACCCTGGTGGTCTTCGCGATCATCCAACCCATCATGTTCGTCTTGTTGTTCCGCTACGTATTCGGTGGCGCGATCCCGATCCCGGGCGTGGCGTACGTCAACTACCTGTTGCCGGGCATCCTGGTGCAGACGGTCATCTTCGGTTCGGTGAACACCGCGATCGGACTCGCCGAGGACCTCCAACGCGGCCTCATCGAACGGTTCAAGGCTCTCCCGATGGCCCGTATGGCGGTGCTCGGTGGACGTACCCTCGCCGACATGTCGCGCAGCGTCGTCGTGCTGCTCGTCATCACCGGCGTCGGCATGCTGGTCGGTTTTCGACCGAGTGGGGGCATCGTCCCCTACATCGAGGCGTGCCTCGTCATGTTGGTCTTCGCGTACTGCCTCTCGTGGGGCTTCGCGTTCATCGGTCTCGCCGCGCCAAGCGCCGAGGCGGCGCAGGCGATGACCTTCCCGCTGATCTTCCCGCTGGTCTTCGCGTCGGTGATCTTCGTGCCGTTGGCGAAGCTGCCCTGGTGGCTACAGGGATTCGCGAACAACCAACCGATCAGTCAGGCGACCTACGCCGTGCGCGGCCTCATGCTCGGCACGCCCCACGGCAACTCCGTGTGGGTCTCACTCGCCTGGTCCATTGGACTCATCGCGGTCCTCGCGCCACTGGCCGTGAATCGATTCCGCAAAGCGGCGTAACCGGTGCCCGTCCTCGGCGTCGATGAATTGCGGGAGATACTCCAGGGCGGCTTCCCCGACGCGGAGGTCCCTCGCGTCGAAGAGGTCAACGATGACTTCGTCCTCATGAGTTTCGCGATCAGTGAGCGACACGGTCGACCGGGTGGCACCGTCTCGGGACCGGCGATGATGACGCTCGCTGACACCTCAGCATGGGTCGTGATCATGTCCCAGATCGGACCGGTGGTCTTGGCCGTCACGACCAGTCTGCACATCGACTTCCTTCGCAAGCCCGAACTCACCGATCTCATGTCACGGGCTCGGATCCTCAAGCTCGGCAAGCGCCTGGCGGTGGTCGACGTCGAACTTTTCTCCCGTGGGGCGACCGATCTGGTGGCGAAATCCCAAGTGACCTATTCGATACCGCCTCGGCCCTAGCTGCGCGCCCTTCGCCGGGCAATCGTGCCGCGAACGGTCATCGGTACCTGCACGACACCGTTGACCGCTAACGCCTCAAGGCGTCGGCGAACCTCTAACTCCAGGGCGCGCCGGTCCACGTCGCTCTGGATTATCACGCCCGAGTAGGTGCCAAAGAGCGACAGCATCTCGTCGATGGTGCGGGTCCACTCCCAGTCGAGTTCGACGTGGCGCTCGACCTCGAAGGCGCTGTCGGTGGGAAACTCCGCGGACCACCCACGCGGTCGCTTCCCCGCGTCGCCGGGCCGCTCGCGCAACGCGACGAGGGACGCGATCCAGGGAACGTCACGACTGAAGCCGTTCCAGAGCACCGCCAGCGCACCGTCGTCGCGAAGGACCCGAGCCATCTCGATGGTGGCGTCGGGCTGCTCGAACCAGTGCCACGCCGACGAGACCAGCACCGTATCGAAGGAGGCGTCGCCCACGGGCAGACGTTCGGCCGTCCCCTGGAGGGCGCGGACGTCGGGACTTTGGCGCGTGAGGACCGCGCGCATCTCGTCATCTGGTTCGACCACCGTCACGACGGCGCCGAGTTCGAGGAGGAACCGAGTCCACTTGCCCGTCCCGGCACCGACTTCGAGCACGTCACGTCCGTTGACGTCGCCCACGAGGTCGGCGGCTTCGGGCGGCGGACCGGGTCGGAACTCGTCGTACTGCTGCGCGACCGAACCGAAGCGCAGGCCTCGCTGGTCGTAGGCCACGGCTAGCGCTGGTTCGTGCGCTCGCGCAACGAGCCGAGCAGCTCGTCGATCTTCACGCGGACCTGCTGGGTCGTGTCGCGGTCACGCACCGTGACGCAACGGTCCTCGAGCGTGTCGAAGTCGACGGTGATGCAAAACGGCGTGCCGACTTCGTCTTGACGCCGGTAGCGCCGACCAATGGACTGGGTCACGTCGTAGTCGCACATGAAGTGCGGCTGCAGGACTTCGAGCACCTCGCGTGAGACGCCCTCGAGTTCGGGCTTCTTCGAGAGCGGCAGGACGGCAACCTGGTAGGGCGCGAGTCGCCAGTCGAGTCGCAGCACGACGCGGGTCTCGCCCTCGACGGTGTCCTCGTCGTAGGCCGACAAGAGGAAGGCCATCATCGCGCGCGTGGCGCCGGCGGCCGGTTCGATGACGTAGGGCGTGTAGCGCTCATTCGTCGACTGATCGAAGTAGTCGAGGCTGACCCCCGACGCCTTGGCGTGCTGGGTCAGGTCGTAGTCGCCGCGGTTCGCGATGCCCTCGAGTTCGTCGAAGCCCCACGGGAAATCGAACTCGACGTCGGTCGTGCCGCGCGAGTAGTGCGACAGGTCCTCCTTCGCGTGCACGTGGCGGCGCAGCTTGGCCTCGGGTATGCCGAGGTCGACGTACCACGCGAAGCGCGTCTCGACCCAGTAGTCGTACCACTCGTCGGCGTCGGCCGGAGGGACGAAGAACTCCATCTCCATCTGTTCGAACTCGCGGGTGCGAAAGACGAAGTTCTGCGGCGTGATCTCGTTGCGGAACGACTTGCCGATCTGCGCCACGCCAAAGGGCGGCTTCTTTCGCACGGTGGCGAGGACGTTGGCGAAGTTGGTGAAGATGCCCTGGGCCGTCTCGGGGCGCAGGTACGCCGTCGCGCCCTCGCCCTCGACCGGTCCGGCCTGGGTCTTGAACATGAGGTTGAACGCGCGGGGCTCGGTGAATTCGGTCGAGCCGCAATTCGGGCAGACGCCGTCGATCTTGTCCTCGCGCCAACGTTCCTTGCACTTCTTGCAGTCGACGAGGGGGTCGGTGAAAGTCTCGAGGTGGCCCGACGCGGCCCACACGGCCGGCGGACCGAGGATGGCGGCGTCGATGCCGACGATGTCGGTGCGCGACTGGACCATCGCGCGCCACCACGCCTGCTTGACGTTGCGCAGCATGTTGACCCCGAGCGGGCCGTAGTCGTACGTGGAGCGGAATCCGCCGTAGATCTCCGCCGAGGGGAAGATAAACCCACGCCGTTTGGCCAGGTTCGTTACCTTTTCGAGCAGGTCAGGGGTTTCCATCGACCCATGTTACTGGGCTACTCCGCAGTGTTTAAGCGGAGGATCACCTGGTTCGCCAGTAGTCGACCCCGCGGAGCCAGCGTGACGCGCCCGTCGCGCACCGCGACGAGGTGACCGATCTCCTCGAGTGACCCGAACGCCTCGCGCGCGACACCACGCGCAGTGCGCAGTGCGAGCGAGTCGCGTTCGAAGCGTTGGGTGCGCTCATCGAGCTCCTCCTCGCCCCCGAGTGGCCGTTCACCACTGGCCACCATGGCGATGTAGCGATCGGGGGTGCGCACGTTCCAGAACCGTCGACCACGTCGATGCGAGTGGGCCGCGGACCCGAAGCCGACGTAGTCGTCCTGGTCCCAGTACACGTGGTTGTGGCGGCACTCGTGACCGGGCTTGGCCCAGTTCGAGATCTCCTCCCAGAGGTAGCCGTGTCCTTCCAAGACCTCGCCCACCACGTCGTAGGCGTCGGCCGACTCGTCCTCATCGGGATGGCGCCGAGGGTCCTCGCCGAGCGGCGTGCCCGGTTCGGGCGTCAATACGTAGCACGAGATGTGCGGTGGCGGGTGCTCGAGCGAGAGGAGGTCGTCCAGCGTCGCGCGCACGTCGGCCACGCTCTCGGCGCGCGACCCGATGATGAGGTCCATGTTCCACGTCGCGAATCCGGCCAGCGTGACGGCGTCGGACACCTCGCGATGCGCCATCGTGCCGTGGCGTCGTCCGAGGTCGGCGAGGACGGCCGGTTGCGTCGACTGCACGCCGAAGCTCATCCGGTTCACTCCCCCGGCGCGGTAGGCGCAGAGTCGTTCGACGCCGGCGTCCTCGGGATTGCACTCGACGGTCACTTCGGCGTCGTCGTGACGGGGGATCTCCTCGAGGATCGAGAGGAGTTGGGCCGGGGAGAGCCGCGACGGCGTCCCGCCGCCGAAGAAGACCGACGTCGCGCGTTCTAGGCCGTCCTCGCGAGCCCAGGCGATCTCTTGGATGACCGCGTCGACGTAGTCCTGCATCAAGTGATCGCGGTCCGAGTACGTCGCGAAGGCGCAGTAGTCGCAACGATGGGCACAGAACGGCACGTGCACGTAGACGCCAAAGGGCGTCGTCGGCTCAGCCATGACCGTTGGTGTGCGTCGACGGCGCGAGCGGCGGCGTGGAGCGCGACGCGCGAAGGCGCTTGCCAAAGTGCTCTTCGATGGCGTCGAGGGCGATGGCCATCACTTCGCCCGCACCCGGAGGGACGTCGCCACGCAACACGCCCGCGAGGTCGCCTCCCACGATCCGTCGGATCAGTGTCAACGCGTCACTCGACATGGACACACCCGAACGGCAGTCACCGCAGAGGGCGCCACCGACCTGGGCGTCGAAGGCCACGAGGGGCACGTCACGGCCACAGTTGACACACTCGTCCACGACCGGACCCGATCCGTCGAGCGACAGGAGTTTGAAGTAGAAGGACGTCGGCACCAGCGTGGGGTCATAGGACTCGTCGTCGAGCGTCAACAGGACCTTGGTCAGGAGGTCGAAGATCGCCTCATCGGCGACATCGTCGGACGGGATGGCGTCCACGACCTCCACGACCGCGTAGCCGGCGTTGATCCTCGCGTAGGACGACCGCAGGGTCGTGAGGCGCTGGGGGTGCGACACGTGTCGCGCGATGTAGAACTCGCCGCGGGTCTTCACGAGGTCGACGTTCACGTACGCGAGCGTCTCGAGGTTCCCGCCCAGTCGACTGGTTGCCTTGCGGATGCCCTTGGCGAGCACGCGCACCTTCCCGTAGTTCTTCGTCCAGAGCACTACGACCCGGTCGGACTCCCCCGACTTGTACGTCCGCAGTACGACGGCGTCGTCGCGAAACTCCTTCACTGCTCCGTCTCATCGTGGGGGTCGCGGAAGTGCTGCTTGCGCGGCTCGAGGCCGATGAACCGGTTGAGGGCGACGCCGAGCGCGACCATCACCGCTAGCACCGCGGGGATCAACAGCGGCGCGACGAGTTGATTGTCGCCGTTGGCCGCCAGGATCCACAGGAAGATATAGAGCAGTAGTCCGACGACCAGCATCGTCTTGGTCACGATCATTTGTCGAGTCCCCCGAATCGGCGCTCTCGCTGCTGGAACTCCTCAACCGCCTCGAAGAGGTGCTCGCGGCGAAAGTCCGGCCACAAGACCTCGGTGAAGACCAGCTCGGAGTAGGCCATCTCCCACAGCAGGAAGTTCGAGATCCGAAACTCGCCCGACGTGCGTATCACGAGGTCGGGGTCGGAGAGTTCGGGGTGATAGAGCCGCGCACGAATGGCCTTCTCGTCGACTTTGCTCGCGGGGACCTTGTCGGCGACCAGCTGAGCCACGGCGTCGACGATCTCGGCCCGACCTCCGTAGTTGAAGGCGATATTGAGCGTCATCACCTTGTTCTTGGCCGTCAGCGCCGCCGAGTCCTCCATGTTGCGCAGCACCTTCTTCGGAACGCGCCAGTCCCGTCGGCCCGAGAACGTGATGCGCACGCCCTGGTCGTGCAGCTCGTGGGAGCGGCGCTGGAGCAGGCCGCTGTTGAAGTTCATGAGGTAACGGACCTCGTCGACCGGCCGACGCCAGTTCTCGGTGGAGAAGGCGTAGACGGTGAGCACCTTGACCCCGAGCGAGAGTGCGCCGTAGGTCGTGTCGAGGAGGCTCTCCTCGCCGGCGCCGTGGCCGACGGTGCGCGGCAGGCCCTGGCGCTGCGCCCAGCGGCCGTTGCCGTCCATCACGATGGCGACGTGGCGCGGCACGCCGGCGACGTCGATCGACGTCGGCACGGGGGTCGGACGAGGGTCGGGCACCTATAAAACCTACCTGCTGCATCTCACGGACCTTCGAGTGCGAACACCTAACCTCGATAGGTGAAGAGTTTCGACCCCGACGAGGAAAGCGCCTACGTCGAGCCCGACCTCGAGGGCGGCGTCCAACTCGATGATGACGTCGTCGCCATCGACGCCGAGCGGGCGCTCGCCCTGCTCGACCTCATCACGGCGGACCTACCGGGCGGCGGCGAGAGCCGTGACGGCCAGCGAAAGATGGTCGAATCGGTCGCCGCGTCGATGTCACGGCGACGTACGACGATCATCGAAGCCGGCACCGGCATCGGCAAATCGCTCGCCTATCTGATCCCCGCCGTGATGTCGGGTCATCGCGTCGTCGTCGCGACCGCGACCAAGAATCTCCAGGACCAGCTGGCCCAGAAGGACGCACCGACGGTCGCGAGCCACGCGAAGGGCGTTCGTGTCGCGGTGCTGAAGGGCAAGGCGAACTACCTCTGCTTGAACCGGGTCCAGAGTGTCGGCGGTGCAGCCCAGTTGAGCTTCGACGACGGAACCGACATCCCGCGCGGCGTCGCCGATCAGATGCGAAAGATCCTGAAGTGGTCCAACGAGACTGAAACGGGCGACCGCGACGAGTTGCCCTTCGAGGTCGAACAGCGCGCGTGGCGCCAGCTGTCGGTGACCCCCCAGGAATGCCTGCACCGCACGAACTGCCCCCAGGGTCAGAACTGCTTCGCCGAACTGGCGAAGGACCGCGCGGCCGAGTCGTCGGTCCTCATCGTCAACACCCACCTCTACGCGTCGCACCTCGCCTCGGGTTCGATGCTGCTCCCGGCGCATGAGTTCGTGGTCTTCGATGAGGCCCACGAGATCGTCGACATCTTCGCTTCGTTGCTCGGTACGTCGCTCAACGCGACGCGGCTGCGCGCACTGGCCGGCGTCGCGCGACCGATGCTCGGTCCAGAGTTCAACGAACGCGGACTCGACCTCGTCAACGTCGCCGACCGCTTCGCGGCGACGCTGCAGATCCAGTTCGATCGCAACGAACTGACCGGCCTCGACGAGGACTGCCAGCGAGAACTGACGCGAGCCAACGAGTTGGTCGTGGCGCTCGTCGAAGGGCTCCGAGCGTTGACGACGAACAACGCCGATGAGGAGGCGCGAAAGATCCGCGCCCTCGGCCCGGCGATCCATCTGAGCAACGACCTCGCGCGGGTCAACAACGTCCGCCACGGCGAACTGCTCTTCATCACCAAACGTGACCGCGAGGTCGACGTCGAGATCTCGCTCGTGGACGTCGGACCCCGCCTCCAGGAGGATCTCTGGGGTTCGGTGACCGCCATCCTCACGAGCGCGACGATCCCCGACACCTTGCCCAAGAGCCTCGGACTCGACGCCACGAGGATCGAGCATTTCGACAGCCCTTTCGACTATAAGTCGAATTCGCTGCTCTACGTCCCCGAGGACTTCCCCGGGCGCAACGAACCCGAGGCGGAAGCCGCGATCATCAAGGAGCTCACCGGGCTGATCGACGCCGCCGGTGGGCGCACGCTCGCGCTCTTCACCAACCGCTCGGTCATGAACCGTGTGGCCGAGGCGGTGATGGACCAGATCGACACGACCGTGCTCGTGCAGGGCACGCTCTCGCGACAGCGCATCATCGAGGAGTTCCGTGACAACGACGAGGCCAGCCTCTTCGCGGTCACGAGCTTCTGGCAGGGCATCGACGTGCCGGGCCATTCGCTCAGCCTGGTCACGATCGACCGTTTGCCCTTCGCCGTGCCGAACGATCCACTCGCCGAGGCCCGTCGCGCGCTGTCGGAGCGGCCGTTCTATGACGTCGACCTCCCGCGCGCGACGATGCTGCTCGCCCAGGGCGTTGGGCGACTCATCCGAAATCGAAGTGACCGTGGCGTCGTCGCGGTGCTCGACACGCGCCTCGCCCAGTCGAGTTACCGCTCGACGATGTTCAAGAAGCTGCCCCCGATGAGGCGCACGCGCGACCGCGGCCAGGTCCACGCCTTCCTCCGTGAACTGCGAATAGCCAGTCCCGACAAGGACGTTGGTTGAGTACCGCTCCTCAGGGTGTGGTCGGAATATACTAGTAATTCACTAGATATTGTCTTTTTGGAGTCTCCGTGCACATTGACCTCTACCTCGTCCTGGGTAGCGCCGTGGTCGGACTCCTCGTCGGGTTGACTGGCATGGGTGGTGGTGCGCTCATGACCCCGATGCTCGTGCTGATCTTCGGCATAACGCCCACAGCGGCCATCACTTCGGACCTCGTGGCCGCACTCTTCATGAAGCCGTGCGGCGTCGCGATCCACTGGCGAGCCAAGACCGTCAACAAAGATGTCGTGCGCTACCTCTGTCTCGGATCGGTCCCCGCCGCGTTCCTCGGCACCTACGTCTTTCATCTGCTGGGCCAGAGTGCTCTCGCCGAGCATCGCCTCGAGATCCTTCTCGGCGCCGCCCTCATCATTGGCTCCCTCGCGATTTTCTATCGTTCGATCTTCATCGAAGCCCCGCCCAAGGGTGCCGATCACGTTGCGGTGCGCCGCCTTCCGACCATCGCCATCGGCGCCGTGGGTGGGTTCATGGTCGGCCTCACGTCAGTGGGAGCGGGCTCGCTGATCCTCGTCCTGCTGGTGATGGTCTACCCGAAACTGTCCAACAAGCATCTCGTCGGCACCGACCTCGCCCAGTCCCTGCCGCTGACCTTCAGCGCCACGTTGGGCACGCTGTTGTTCAACCACGTCGACTTCTCGTTGACCAGCTCCATCATCATCGGCAGCGTGCCCGCCGTGATCGTCGGATCGCTGCTCTCGTCGAAGTCCGAGGGCTACCTGCTGCGCCGCGTCATCACGGGCGTCGTCCTGCTGAGCGGCCTTAAGTACGTCGGCGTGCCGACGACGCAGCTCGGTGTGATCGCGGGACTACTCGTCATCTTGATCGCGTTCCTCACGGTTCGTCACTGGCGCCACGGTCAGCGCCTCGTTGTGCGGGCGCACTCAGTACCCGAAGCGGTCGAGGGTGTCGTCGCGTTTCTGCCAACCGGGCTCGACGGAGACCTTTAGCTCGAGGAAACAGCCTTCGGGAAGTTGACGTCGCGCCGCGATGCCGACGTCCTTCAACAGCGCACCGCCCTTGCCGATGACCATCCCCTTCTGGGATTCACGTTCGACCAGTATCTCGACCAGGATGTGCGGCCACTCGAACTCGATGACGCGACAGTGGATCGAGTGCGGAAGTTCCTGTTTGGTCTTTCGCACCAGTTGCTCGCGCACCAACTCCGCCACCCACATCGCCTCGGGCACGTCCGATACCTCGTCCTCTTCGAAGAGAAACGGAGATTCGGGCATCGCGGTCTTGACGAAGTCGATCAGCGCCTGGGTGCCTTCGCCGGTCTTCGCCGAGACCGGGAAGTACTCGACGCGCTCGGCGACGTCGGCGAGGTGCAACTCCTGCGCCAGTTCCGCGACCGCGGTCGTCGCCGCGACCAGTTGCGCCGCCATCGCCTCGCGACCGGACTTGTCCATCTTGTTGACGACGACGACCGGGCGGGGTCCTTTAGCGCTGCGCGAGTTCTGCAGCATGGTGGTGAGTACATTGCGGTCACCGGGTCCAATGGACGAGCTGGCCTCGATGACCGCCAGGATGACGTCGACACCGTCGGCCGCTGCGCGAGCGGTGTCGTTGAGTCGTCCACCGAGCGTCGTCTTGGGACGATGGATACCCGGTGTGTCCACGAAGATGATCTGGACGTCGCCTTCGGTGAGGATGCCGCGGATGGCCTGGCGCGTCGTGTTCGGCGACGCGGCCGTAATCGAGACCTTCGTGCCCACGACCTGATTGAGCAGTGTCGACTTGCCCACGTTCGGTCGTCCGATGATGGCGGCGAAGCCCGACCTCGTCATTCGGCGTCGACCAGGGGCTGGACGAGCACCTCTTCGACGCGGCGACCGTCGAGTCGCAGCACGGTGAGTCGATAGTGATGCGTGGTGAATACCGCGCCGACCTCGGGCACGCCGCCCGCCAGGTCCATCACGAGCCCCCCGATGGTGTCCCAACCGTCCTTGGGCAACGCCAAGCCGTACTCGACGTTGGCGTCGTCGATGTTGAGCCGGCCCGACAACTCGAGTCCCTGCTCGATCGTCTGCTCGACGTCGTCCTCTTCGACCTCGGGGTCGGACTCGTCGGTGATCTCACCCACGAGCTCCTCGAGGATGTCCTCCAAGGTCACCAGTCCGGCCGTGCCGCCGTACTCGTCGACGACGATGTAGAGGTGGCTCTTCGAGCGGCGTATCTCGCTCAGCAGCGACGCGACGCGCTTCGTCTCGGGCACGAAGTTCGGCTGACCCATGTGCTGGGCGAGCAGTTCCTCGCCGCTGCCGTTGGCGACGAGGCCCGCGAGGTGACGAAGGTTCACGATGCCCACGACGTCGTCGACCCCTTCGCCGAGCACCGGCAAACGCGAGCGCCCCGATTCGATGGCGAGGTCGAGGGCCTGGCGGACGGTCGCGGTGTCGGGGATGTCGACCATGTCGATGCGCGGCACCATCACCTCACGGACGATGGTGTCGCCGAACTCGATCACCGAGTGGATGAAGTTGCGCTCCTCGGACTCGATGGCCCGGTCTTCGTGCGCGACGTCGGCCATGGCGAGCACCTCGGACTCGGTCACCCGTGACGAGCGACCCGTCGGACCGAACCAGCCGATCACCGTGTCCGCGATGGCGAGGAGGAAGTTCGAGACCCACTTGATGGGCCAGAACTTCAAGATGCGCCGCACCACCGGCGCCGCGGTCAGCGCCGCCGAGTCGGGGTGCTGGACCGCGTAGTTCTTGGGGATCGCCTCGAAGATGACGAAGATGACGACTACTTCACCGACGGTCGCGATGAAGAGGCCCGCCGCGCCGAACAGTCGCCCCGCGAGCACGCCGACCATGGTCGCCGAGACCAACTGACAGATGAGGACCAACAGCAAGATCGTGTTGAGGAACTTCTCGGGCGACTCTGAGAGTTCGACCAGCGCCTTCGCGCCGTGGCGACCCTGGTCACGCAACGAACGGGCGCGGCTCTTGTTCATGCGCACGAGTGAGGTCTCGGCGACGGCGAAGAACCCCGACATGATCAACAGCACGGCGACGGTGATGCCGAGATAGGTGTCGCTCGCCGACCAGGTCGCGGCGATCACGACGAACTCTTCTGGTAGTGGCGCGCCAACAACTCGCGCTCGCGGGCCTCCATCCGCTCCGCTTCCTCGTCCTGCTCGTGGTCCCAACCGAGCAGGTGCAAGACACCGTGCACGACCAGCAGCGCGATCTCGTCGTCGAAGGAGACCTCGTGCTCGACCGCGTTCTTGGCCGCGACGGCGGGGCAGATCACGATGTCGCCGATGAGCTGAGGGATCTCGGGCAGCGGCGGCTCACCCGGCCCGCTGCCGCCGGCGTCGGGCACTCGGCCCGACGGTTCGGGCTCGTTGTCGATGGGAAAGCTGAGTACGTCGGTCGGTCCGGATTTTGCCATGAACTGTTGATTGAGAGCCGCGATGGTCGGCTCGTCGAGGAAGATGAGCGAGACCTCAGCCAGTCCGCGCACTCCCTCGTCGGTCAGGGCGGCGTTGGCGAGCGCGACCCAGGTCCCGAGCTCGATCACCTGATCGTGCTGCTCGTCGGCGGCGTAGATGTCGATGGTCATGAGGACTGTTGTTCGTAGGCGGCGACGATGTCCGCGACGATGCGGTGGCGCACGACGTCCTTCGAGCTGAGGTGGATGAAGCTGATGCCGTCGACGTTCCAGAGGATCTTCTCGATCGTCGCGAGGCCGCTGTGCTTGCCGTTGAGGTCGACCTGGGTGACGTCGCCGGTGACGACGGCCTTCGAGTTGAAGCCGATGCGCGTGAGGAACATCTTCATCTGCTCGGGCGTCGTGTTCTGGGCCTCGTCGAGGATGATGAACGAGTCGTTGAGCGTGCGTCCGCGCATGAACGCGAGCGGGGCGACCTCGATGGTGCCGTTCGCGATCAGGCGCTGGGCACCTTCAGGCCCCACCATGTCGTAGAGGGCGTCGTAGAGCGGGCGCAGGTAGGGGTCGACCTTGGCCATCAGGTCCCCGGGCAGGAAACCGAGGTGCTCGCCGGCCTCGACGGCCGGACGCGTCAGCACGATGCGTTGGACCTGGCGTCGATGGAGCGCCTGCACGGCCTGAGCGACGGCGAGGTAGCTCTTGCCGGTCCCGGCCGGACCGATGCCAAAGGTGATGATCGAGGAGTCGATGGCGTCGGTGTAGCGCTTCTGTCCCGCGGTCGATGGACGTACCGCCTTGCCCTTCGCGCCGCGCACCACTTCGTGGCGCAAGACCTCGCTCGGACGCAGGTCGTCCTCGACCATGTCGATCGTGCGCGAGATCTTGGCCGTGTCGAGCGCCTGACCGCTCTCGAGCACCAGCACGAGTTCGTCGAAGAGTCGCAGCACCTTGGCGGCGTCGGGTCCCGAGACCGAGATCTGGTTGCCCTGCACGCGGACCTTCGATTCGGGGAAGGCCCGCTCTATGACGCGCAGGTGCTCGTCACGGGGTCCGAGCAGTCCCGACATCAGATGGGTGTTCGGTACGAAGGTGGTCGCCGTCAGGGCCTCTTGGGCCGTGGCATCAAAGGTCATCCGGGTGGCCACTCCATTCGTCGTCCGCCCAGGACGTGCATGTGCAGGTGCGGCACCGACATCTGAGCGTCGGCACCGATATTGAAGACGAGTCGATAGCCGCGATCTCGGATGCCTTCGAGTTCGACGACCTCCTGGGCGAGCAGGATCAAGTCGTCGACGATCCCGCCGTGGCTCGAGGCGATCTCGTCGGCGCTCGTGATGTGGTCCTTGGAGATGACGAGCACGTGCACCGGCGCCTGGGGCGCGATGTCGTAGAACGCGTAGGCCCGTTCACTCTGGGCAACGGACTTCGAGGGGATCTCCCCGGCGACGATTTTGCAAAACAGGCAATCACTCATGTGGTGCTCTCATCATTACCCGAAATCGCTCGGCGTGAGGGTAAATCCCCAACCACCAGCCCCGAAAGCGAGGAGCGACGCCGCGACCACGCCGGCGGTCTCGGCACGCAGCACCGTCGGTCCGAGCGACAACAGCCGACGCGACGACCACTCCTCGGGTCCCCATCCACCCTCGGGACCGATGGCGACCGAATGCACGCCGCTCCAGTTCGCGTCACCGTCAAAGTCCGCGACCGCGACGTTCACCGGTACGTCACGCACGTGCACCGGATCGTCCACGTGGACGAAGTGCGTGCGACGGCACTGGCCGTTCGCCTCGGCGGCGATCCGTCGCCACCGTGCGACGATCTTCTCGCGCACCTCGCCCTTGAACTTGACGACGACCCGTTCGCTGACCAGCGGCACGATGTGGCCCACGCCCAGTTCGGTGGCCTTGGCCACCACCCATTCGCTGCGGTCGCCCTTGAGCGGCGCCAGGTACAACGTCGTCGCCGGCACCGCGAGGTCGACCTCCACGGGCGTCACCCGATGCAGCCCCACGTCGCCGACTTCGCAGAGCGACCACGAACCTTCGCCGTTGGTCACCACGATCTCCTCGCCGCTGCGCGCGCGAAGGACCGTGCGCAGGTGGTGCTCGTCGTCGGCGCTGAGGACCGGCTGGTAGGGGTCGTCGACACGGAACTGCGCGAGCGCGGCGACGCGTCGCGGCCACTCGAGGTGACTCACTTCTTCGCTTTTCGACGATGGAAGAGTCCGCCCGACGCCTCGAGCACTGGCTCCTGACGCAACTCGGCGAGCTGGCGCAACAGGTTCTCCGAGGCGTCGTCGAGTTCGGTCGGCACGTCAACGACGACGTGCACGTAGAGGTCCCCGCGACCTCGGCCGTGGAGATGCTGGACGCCCTCGTGGCGCAGGCGGTGCACGGTCCCGTTGGCGGTGCCGGCCGCGATGTCGACGACCGCGCTCTCGCGCAATGTCGGCACCTCGATGGTCGCGCCCAGTGCGGCCTGGGTGAAGGCGATGTGCGCCTCGTGGTGCAGGTCGTCACCGTGGCGTTCGAATCGTGGGTCGGGTTGGACGCGAAGGTGGACGAACAGTCGCCCGTTGGGGCCGCCGCGCGGACCGGCCGGTCCGCGGTCGCTCAGTCGCATCGTCGAACCGTCCTCGACACCGGCGGGCACCTGCACCGTCAACGTCGTGGTCTCGTTTCGTCGGCCCTCGCCGCGACAGTCGGCGCACGGTGACTCGATACGCGAACCCATTGCGTTACAACGCGAACAGGGCATCGAGGTCACCATCTGGCCGAGGATCGAGTTGCGCACCCGTCGGACCTCCCCAGCCCGGCGCACTCGACGCAAGGAACCGGCGAGGTCCCCGGGGCGCACCCCGACCCGTCGCAGGTCGAACAGCGCTGGGCCAGGGTGAGCGTGACCTCGTGCGTGGCGCCGAAGGCGGCGTCATCGAGGGTGATGTTGAGCGAGATCTCGGCGTCGGGACCGGGCTGGGGTCCGCGGCGCTGTTGCGGGTGACCGCCGAGGCCACCGAAGAACATGTCGAAGATGTCCTGGACCGAGCCGCCGCCGAAGGGGTTGGCGCCGGCGCCGAGGTCCGACCCGAAGCGGTCGTAGTTGGCGCGTCGCTCGGGGTCCGAGAGGATCTCGTAGGCCTGGGAGACCTCTTTGAAGTGTGCCTCGGCACTCGCGTCGCCGGGACTGGTGTCGGGGTGGTACTGGCGCGCGAGTCGCCGGTAGGACTTCTTCAACTCCTCTTGAGTGCAGTCCGGACTGACTTCGAGGATGGCGTAGAGATCGGTATTAGCCACGTTCGTCGGCCCCCGCGAAGTGTCGCGTCAGGTTGGTCGACACCACTTCGGCCGCGGCCATTGCCTCGCGGTACTTCATGCGCGTCGGTCCGAGCAGACCGACGGCGCCGGCCGGCGCGCCGTCGATGGTGATCGGCGCCACGATGACCGCGCACGTGCGAGCAGCGGCTCGTAGCCGTGCTCCGAGCCAATGGCGACCGAGAGACCCTGGTCGAGGATGTCCTGGACGAGCGAGACCACGAGCAGTTCCTGTTCGAGGATTGCGAGGACCTTGCGGACGGTCTCGACGCCGTCGAAGACCTCGGCCACCTTGGACGATCCGCCGATGAAGACCTGCTCACCGTCGGTGACGCGGCTGTTGGGCGTGCAGCGTGCTGACCGCTTCGCGCACGAGTTGGCGCCACGTGGTCGTGTCGCGAGGGGACCTGGACCCGGCTCTCGAGCGTGGTGCCGATGAGCAGGGCGTTGAGCTGTTTGGAGGCCTCCATGACCTCTTTGGGCGTGGCGACGAAGGTGGGCGTGACGCTGTGCTTCACCACCGAACCGTCCGAGAAGACCGTGACGAGCAGGTGGTGGCGCGACTCGAGGTTGACGAGTTGGGCACTCAGGACCGTGGCGTGGGCGTGACCGGCGCCGACGACGACCGACGTGTAGCTGGTGAGCTGGCTGAGCAGCGTGGAGGTCTGTTCGAGGACGTCCTCGACCTCACCGCGCACCCCGGCGAAGAACTCCTTCACCTGCTGTTGCTGGACCGAACCGAGGACCCCTGATTTGAGGTGGTCGACGAAGTAGCGGTAGCCCTTGTCGGTCGGAATCCGTCCGGCGGACGTGTGGGGCTGGGCCAGGTAGCCCTCGCGTTCGAGGGCGACCATCTCGGCGCGGACCGTCGCCGACGAGACGTCGAGGTCGGCGCTGGCGGCCACCGCGGAGGAACCGACGGGCTGGGCGCTGTCGATGTGTTCGATGACGACGGCTTCGAGGATCGTGGCCTTGCGCGCGTCAAGGTCGGGGCCGGCGGTGCTGGGTGTTCGGACTACTCGACGGGCCATGCCTCTCCTTGCTAGCACTCAATTCTACAGAGTGCCAACGCCGATGTGCGGGCTGGCTATCGTGCACGCATGGACGAAATACCTCGCTTCGAACGGCCCAAACCTGTCGCCTCGGGCGACGAACGCCGTCAACTCGATTCGTGGCTGGCCTTCTATCGCGCGACGCTGTTGAAGAAGTGCTCCGGACTGGGCGTCGACAACCTCACGCGCCGACCGATCGAGAGCTCGACGTTGTCGCTACTCGGACTGCTTCGCCACATGACCTTCGTCGAGCAGATCTGGTTCGACGCGCGCTTCGCGGGCCGCGACGTCGTGGAGTACTACCGGAGTCCTGATGACCGCGAGGCCGAGTGGACGAAGTTGGACAGTGCCACGCTCGACGAGGTCGTCGACAACTTCCAGCGAGCCTGTGCGACGTCCGACGACGCCGCGCGCGGTCACGACTTGGATGAGTTCGTGGTGAGTACGGGCACCTGGCGCGAGCCGGTGGACCTGCGTTGGATCTACCTACACATGATTGAGGAGTACGCGCGACACTGCGGCCACGCCGACCTCATCCGTGAGCTCATCGACGGCACGACCGGGTACTGAGCCAACAAAGCGCACGACGTCGAACGTCAGTCCTCGAGTTTGAGCGCCGCGACGAACGCCTCTTGGGGGACTTCGACGCGGCCGAGGTTCTTCATCCGCTTCTTGCCCTCCTTCTGCTTCTCGAGAAGTTTGCGCTTGCGGGTGATGTCGCCGCCGTAACACTTGGCGAGGACGTCCTTTCGACGGGCCTTCACCGTCTCGCGCGAGATGATGCGACCGCCGACGGCGGCCTGGATGGGCACGTCGAACATCTGGCGCGGAATGAGCTCCTTCAAGCGCTCGGCCATGCGTCGGCCGTAGTAGTCGGCGTTGGACTTGTGCACGATGGTCGAAAAGGCGTCGACCGGCTCGTGGTTGATGAGCAGGTCCACGCGCACGAGTTGTGACGTGATGTAGCCGCTCGGCTCGTAGTCGAGGCTGGCGTAGCCCTTGGTGCGGCTCTTGAGCGCGTCGAAGAAGTCGATGACGACTTCGGCCAGCGGGATCGTGTAGCGCAGTTCGACGCGGTCGGTGGACAGGTAGTCCATCTTGATCATCTCGCCGCGACGGCTCTGGCAGAGGTCCATCACCGATCCGAGGTAGTCCGTCGGGGTCAAGATCGTGATGTCGAGCATCGGCTCGTCGATGTGGTCGAGTCGACTGAGGTCGGGGAGCTCCGTCGGATTGTCGACCAACAACTCAGTGCCGTCGGTGAGGAACGCCCGGTAGACGACCGACGGGGCGGTCGCGATGATGCCGAGGTCGAACTCCCGGTCGAGTCGCTCACGCACGATCTCCATGTGGAGCAGCCCTAAGAAGCCGCAGCGAAAGCCAAAACCGAGCGCCTTGGATGATTCCGGCTCGTACGTGATCGACGCGTCGTTCAACTTCAACTTGTCGAGCGCGTCGCGAAGGTCGGGCAGGTCGTCGCCGTCGATCGGGTAGATGCCACAGAACACCATCGGTTTTGGGTCGAGGTAGCCCTCGAGCGGCTTGGCGGCCGGTCGCGCCGACTCGGTGATGGTCTCACCCGAGCGCGCACCCCCGACGTCCTTGATACCGGCCACGATGTAACCGACTTCGCCGGGCCCGAGCTGCGCGACGCGGATCATCTCGGGCGTTCGGATGCCGATCTCCTCGATCTCGTGGTTCTCGCCGGCCTGCATCATGCGCACCCGCGCGTCATCGCGCAGCGTTCCCTCCACGATGCGGATCGAACTAATCACCCCGCGGTATTGGTCGTAGTAGGAGTCGAAGATGAGCGCCTGCAGCGGCGCGTCGGGGTCCCCGCTCGGCGCCGGGATCCGCGCGATGACCGCGTCGAGCAGTGCCGGCACCCCCGCGCCCGTCTTGGCCGAGATCTCGAGGATCTCCTCGGCCGGCAGGCCGAGCACGCGGTCGAGCTCCTCCTTGCAGCGCTCCACGTCGGCGGCCGGAAGGTCGATCTTGTTGAGGACCGCGATGATCTCGAGGTTGTGCTCCAGGGCCTGGTAACAGTTGGCCAAGGTTTGGGCCTGGATCCCCTGGCTCGCGTCCACCAGCAGGACCGCTCCGTCACAGGCCGCGAGGGAGCGAGAGACCTCGTAGCCGAAGTCCACGTGCCCGGGCGTGTCGATCAGCTGGATGATGTGGCCGGAGTACTGGACCCGGACGTTCTGGGCCTTGATGGTGATGCCGCGTTCGCGTTCGATGTCCATCGAGTCGAGGTACTGGGCGCGCATGAGGCGCGGGTCGACGGCGCCGGTGATCTCGAGGATGCGGTCCGACAGCGTGGATTTGCCGTGATCGATGTGCGCGATGATGCTGATGGTCCGGATTTTGCTGGAATCAACGGTCGTCGGAGGAGTTGCCACGGTCCATCAAGGCTATCCGCCTCTTTGCGCGAACTCAGCCGGCGCCTCGAAGTGCGCCTGCTAATATTGCAAAGCCCCGCCGGAGCATTCTTCCGCGCACTGAGAACGAGGAATTTCGTGGCAAACATCAAGAGCCAGATCAAGCGCAACAAGCAGAACATCGTCGCGCGCGACCGTAACAAGGCCGTCAAGTCAGAACTGCGCACCCGCGTGAAGAACGCCGTCGCCGCGGTCGGCACCGAGGACGAGGAAACGGCATTGCGGGCGGCCATCAAGCGCATCGACAAGGCCGCCACGAAGAAGGTCATCCACAAGAATCAGGCGGCCAACAAGAAGAGCGGCCTGATGAAGCGCATCGCCGCGCTGAAGGAAGACGCCTAACCCAGACTTGGGATGTCCGAGAAACCCCTAGCGACGCCTCGCGCCCTGGGTCATCTTGGCGAGGCGCGCCACCAGGATCTCGATCACCGTCAGGTCGGTCACGTCCATGTCGGTGTTGAGGTCCTTCCCGCCATAACTGACACCGCCCTTGAGCGCGATGTCGGCGTCGGTGATCCAGTGCACCGCGGTCGCGATCCGCTCGGTCCCGAGACGCTGGGACATCGCGAGCGATTTCTGCGCCGGGAAGCCCTTGATGCCGAGCAGCATGCCGGCCTCGTCGGCGTTGCGCACGCCGCTTCCTTCGAGCTTGGTCATGCGCAGATAGTGACGCTGGAGGATGTTGACGATCTGCAACCCGGCCCGGCCCTTGGAGTCGAGCATCCGACGCGCCACGACGATGGCCTTGGTCGCGTCGCCACTGTCGATCGCGTCAGTGAGGTCCCATTCGGGCACGTCACCGGCGTCACCGACGTAGGGCTCGATGTGGGAGAAGTTGAGCGGCGCGGTGCCGTAGATCGCGTGGAGCGTTCGCGCGAGGGCGTCCACGCGCGCCACGTCATCGCCCAGTTGGTCGGTCACCTTGAGTGCAGTGGGATGATCGATCGTCACTCGGTACTCCGCCATCTTGGCTTCGACGAAGGTGACCCGATCGGCCGATCGCGACGAGACGTTGACCTCGACGACCTCAGCGGCACCTTTCACCAGCTTGTTCGCCTTCGTGCCCACGACCGCGAGCACCAGGGTGACACTCGGGGCGGGGTTGCTCATCCACGCGAGCATCTCGGTCACCTCATCGCTCAGGAGCGACTGCGCGTCACGAACGACGACGACGCGGCGATTGACGAGGAAGGGCGGCGTGTTGAGGGCCTCCAGCACGCGCGGCGCCACCGATTCGCCGCCCGACGTCGTCACATCCTTGGCCGTGAAATCCTGGAGCGCGAACGAAGGGTCGAGGTCGCCGAGGGCGCTGGCGATGACGTTGTGCACGGCGTCGTAGACCATCGTCGCGTCGGTGCCCACGACACAGACGCTCGCGCTAGTCACGCACTCTCCTCAAGGAGGTTCGCCAGCACGTCGCGAACTCGAACCGCACCCAGGACGTCATGGACCCGAACGATACGACACCCCGCGGCGATGCCGAGGGCCGTGGCCGCCAACGACGGTTCGCGCCGTTGCTCGACCGGCACGTCGAAGAGGACGCCGAGAAAAGTCTTGTTCGACGCCGACAACAGGAGGGGCGAACCCAGCGAGGCCACGACGTTGGAATCACGGAGCAGTTGCACCGACTGACCGGCGGTCTTCCCCAAGTCGAGGCCGGCGTCGAGGACGATCTTGTCCATGGTGATCCCGGCGTCGAGGGCCCACTGGCGCCGCTCCACCAGGAAGTCCGTGACGCTCTGGGTGACGTCGTCGTAGTGGGGCTCGGGGTCGGCGACCCGCGGGCGAAGACGAATGTGCGTGGCCACGACCGCCGCACCCGCCTGCGCCGCGGCGCCGAGGTAGTCGGGGTCCGCGAAACCGCTGATGTCGTTGCCGAGGCACGCTCCCTGTTCGAAACAGGCCCGGGCGACCGACGCACGCCACGTGTCAATACTTATGGGGACGTCGAAGCGTTTCACGAGTTGGGCCACGACCCCCACCACCCGATCGAGTTCCTCGGCTTCGCTGACCTCGTCACCGGGCCCGGCTTTGACGCCACCGATGTCGAGCAGGTCAGCCCCAACGCGCACCAGTTGGTCGGCTCGGGCGTAGAGCGCGTCGAGATCAAAGGTCGCCGCCGGCCCGAAGAACGAATCGTGCGTCCGATTGAGAATCCCCATCACGAGCGCCCTCGACGTCACGTCGAACGCGGTCGCGCCCAGGGTGAGCGTGAGCGGGCGCTCGGGTCGAAAGACCTGCACTAGTAGAGACGACTGGCGAGCTTGCGTCGGTACGAGACGTAGCGCGGGTCCTCGGGACCGAGCGCGTCGAGGATCTCGAGGAGGCTGTCCTTCGCACTCCCCTCCGCTCCGGACTGCTCCAAGAGGTGGTCGAGCGTGAGGTCGAGGTCGCCGTCAAGACTGACGCCGCTGCGCTGGAGGGAGATGCGAGCGAGCACGGTCTTCGCCGCCACGACGTTGTCGAAGGGTTTGAGGATTTCGTCGGCCTCGTCGAGCCGGTCAGCCCGTCGAAGGAAGTCGCCCAGGGCGACGGCGGCGTCGACGCTCTTCGGGTCCAGTTCCAGGGCGGCGCGTAGTGACGTCTCGTCGCTCGCCTCCACGAGTTTGTCGACCTTGCTGGCGCCGGGCGCGAGCTTCTCGACGAATTCGCGAACCGTCGACTCGGGCAACGCGCCGACGAAGGTGTCGACGATCTTTCCCTGCGAGATAGCGAACACCGCGGGGATCGACTGCACCGCGAACGCCTGGGCCACCTGGGGATTCGCGTCGACGTCGACCTTCGCCAACTCCACGGCGCCGTTCGTCTCGTCGATGACCTTTTCGATGATCGGTCCGAGCGTCTTGCACGGTCCGCACCAGTCGGCCCAGAGGTCCACGACGACCGGGACCGTCATGGACCGCTCGATCACCGCGGTGGCGAATGTGGCGTCGGTTACGTCAGTCACGAGCGACAGCATAATGGTGTCCGTCGCTCGCCAAAGAGGTCACGGTGCGCTGTTAGCCTCCTCGAATATGAACAGAGCGGTTATCGGAATCAATGAGGCCAACGTCGCCGCGTGGATGGGCGAACACGTCGGCGCGACGCCACCACTGACCTTCGAACTCATCGCCGGCGGGCGCTCCAACCTCACCTATCGGGTCACCGACGCCAACGGTCGGTCCTTCGCCCTGCGCCGGCCGCCGACGAGTCACGTCCTGCCAACGGCGCACGACATGGTCCGCGAGTTCACCATCATCTCGGCGCTGCACCCGCTGGGCATCCCGGTCGCCCAACCGCTCGGTCTCTGCGTGCAGGACGAGGTCAATGAGCGGCCGTTCTACGTCATGGAGTTCGTCGACGGCGCGATCTTGCGCAACAAGGATGAGGCCGAAGCGACCTTTGACGCGTCGATCCGCGGCGTGATCGGCAGCAACCTCGCCGCCACGCTCTCCCAACTGCACAACGTGGACGTCGCGGCGGCCGGGCTGTCCGAACTGGCGCGTCACGACGGCTACATCGAGCGACAGCTCCGGCGCTGGCGCGGCCAGTACGAACAGATGCAGGTCGAAGGGGTCGAGTACGGCGGCATCGTCGAGGCCGTCGGGGACCAATTGAGCGCCGAGATCCCGGCACAGCAGCGCGTCTCGGTCGTGCACGGCGACTACCGCCTCGACAACACCGTGCTCGACGAACACGGCGCGGTGCGCGCGATCCTCGACTGGGAGATCTGCACGCTCGGCGATCCGGTCGCCGATCTCGGTCTGCTGCTCGTGTACTGGTCCGAAGCGTCGGACCCGACCGGTGACGTGTTGGGCGTGTCGCCCACGAGCGCGCCCGGCTTCGAGAGTCGTGATCAGGTACTGCGCGCGTACGCTTCGCACTCGGACTTAGACCTCTCGCACGTCGCTTATTATCAAGCATTCGGCTATTGGAAATTGGCCTGCATCATGCAAGGTGTCTTCGCGCGCTACAGCGCCGGCGCCGCTGGAGGCGACCAGGGCAGCGTCACTGAGTATCCGAAGTACATCGCCATGTTGGCGGAAAGTGCGAAGATGACCTTAGAGAGGAAATGATGGACGACGAAATCTACGACCACATCATCTTCCTGGCGGACCCCGAACTGAGTGAGCCGGTCCTCGTCATCGCACTTGAGGGATGGATCGATGCCGGACTCGGCGCGAGCAACGCCATCGGGACGATGCTCGACACCATCTACACCGAGGTGCTCGCGACCTTCGACACCGAATACTTCATCGACCAACGCGCCCGTCGGCCCATCGCGCGCATCATCGACGGCGTCACCACCGAGCTGACGTGGCCCGAGATCCAGTTGCGCTTCGGCCGCGACGGCGACGGAGCCGACATCCTCTTCCTCGTCGGCCCCGAGCCCGACTTTCACTGGAGCGACTTCGTGGACGTCGTGACCGACGCCGCGGGTCGATTCGACGTGCGCCTCGTCGTCGGACTCGGTGCCTTCCCCGCACCGACACCGCACACCCGCCCGGTTCGCATCATCGGCACCGCGCCGGCGTCGAGTGCGCACCTGCTCACGCGCGTCGGCACGGTGTCGGGCGAACTCGAAGTGCCTGCCGGAATCAGTTCCGCGCTTGAACTCGGCTTCTCCGAGGTCGACATGGAGATCGTCACCCTCTGGGCGCGCGTGCCGCACTACGTCGCGTCCATGCCGTACCCTCAGGCGTCGGCGGCTCTGATCGACGGCCTCGCGAGCATCGCGGGGCTGACCCTCGACGCCAGCGCGCTGCGCGTATCGGCCGACGAGGCCCGTCAACGCGTCGATGACCTGGTCACGAACAACCCCGACCACACCTCGATGGTCGAGCAGCTCGAAGCGGCGGCCGACGAAGTCGAAGGCGTCTCGATCAGTGACGAACTACCCAGTGGCGACGAACTGGCCGCTGAATTGGAGAAGTTCCTGCGGGGCGAAACCGGTTGACCTAGTCGTCGGAGGGCACGTCGACGTCGCCCTCTTCGATGCGAAGGCCGAGTCCGAGTGCATACCCCTCGAGGAAGAGCGCGCTCTCGAGTTGTCGAGGGTAGCGATCGGCCAATTCGTTGAACCTCGGTGTATGTCCGACCTCCTGGAGGTGGGCCAACTCATGGACGAGGACCGCGTCGATCACCCATTCGGGACATTGACGGAGTCGACTCGAGATGCGGATCTCGCGGCTCGCGGGCGAACACGACGCCCACCTCGCCTGTTGATTCTTCACCCAACGAACGGAACTGGGCACGACGCCGTCGTTGTAGAGCTCGGCGAGTTTCAACGCTCGCTCCTCGAGGGCGCCGTCGCCCGCCGCGTTCTGTGGCCGCTGGGTCATGAGCCGCTCGACGAGATCGTCAACGAAGGCCGTACGTTCGCGCCCTCGAATGCGAGCGGGGATCTGCACCACGATGCGACTACCCGACCAATGGGCCGTGCCGGTCTTCTTGCGCCGCGAGGAGGCGCGGATCTCGACCTCAGGGCGATCGAAACGCGGCGCCTCAATCGTGATCGTCGTGTCGGGTTCCTTGTTCGGGTGCTTACCCATCAGACGATGATGTTGACCAATCGAGGTGGTCGCGAGACGATCCTCTTCGGTGTCGCACCCGCAAGCGCGGCACTGATCGCCGCGACCTCGAGCGCCTCGGTCTCGGCGTCGGCCATCGAGATATCGGGCGGCACCTCGAGACGGGCCTTCACCTTGCCGTTGACTTGGATCACCATCGTGATCGTCGCATGCTTCACCAACTCGGGGTCCGCGACCGGCCACGCCTGACGATGCACCGTCAGTCGGTCGGGGTATCGCATCTCCCAGAGTTCGGCCGTCACGTGCGGCGTCATCGGCGCCAGCAATTTGATCATCGTGTCAATGGCCTCGTCCAACGTCGCGCGTTCTGCACCGTGGTCACTGCGCGCCCACTTCGAGACGGTATTGAGCAGTTCCATCAACGCCGCGACGGCGATGTTGTGACTCCAGCCCTCGAACTCTTCGGTGACTTTCTGAATCGTCCGATGGACGGCGCGACGCACTTCGATGTCGCTCTCGTCGACGCCCTCGTGGAAGTTGACTTCGTGATACTGGGCCAGTCGGTAGAAGCGGTCGAGGAATCGACCGCAGCCTTCGATGATCTCGTCGGTCTGATCGGTCCAGTCGAAGTCGTCCGCCGGTGGCCCCGCGAAGAGGTGGAAGAGTCGCAGGCCGTCGGCGCCCACGTCGTCGAAGTACTCCTGGGGGGCGACGAGGTTCCCCTTGGACTTGCTCATCTTCGAACCCGAGAGTCGGATCATGCCCTGGGAGAACAGTCGGGTGAACGGTTCGCGGGGCAGCCCCGGGGCCCATCCGAGGTCGTCAAGTGCTTTGAGGTAGAAGCGCGCGTACAGCAGGTGCAAGATAGCGTGTTCGATACCACCGACGTACTGGTCGACCGGCATCCACTTGGCGGCCTCACTGGGATCGAAGGCCTTGCCCTCGGTCCAAGGGTCGCTGTAGCGAAGGAAGTACCACGAGGAGTCACAGAACGTGTCCATCGTGTCGGTCTCGCGTCGGGCCGGTCCGCCGCAGATCGGACAGGTGGTGTTGCGGAACTCGTCGTGGGTCGCGAGCGGCGACTGACCGCTCTTGTCCATCACGACATCGTCGGGGGCGAGCACCGGCAACTGGTCATCGGGGACCGCAACGGTCCCGTGGACGTCGCAGTAGACGATGGGGATCGGGCAGCCCCAGAAACGCTGGCGCGAGACGAGCCAGTCGCGCAGGCGGTAGTTGACCTTCCAGATGCCGTTCGCGTGCTGGGCGAGATACTCGAAGGCCTTCGTCTTCGCTTCGGCGACGTCCAGGCCGTCGAGGAAGCCGGAGTTGATGTGCGCGCCGTCGCCGTTGTACGCGCCGCCCTCGAACCCTTCGGGAGGCTGGGTCGTGCGCACGACCGGCAGGTCGTAGACACTGGCGAAGGCGAAGTCGCGCTCGTCCTCCCCCGGCACGGCCATGATCGCGCCGGTGCCGTAGGTGCCGAGGACGTAGTCGGCGACGTAGACCGGGACCTGCTCGTTCGTGAAGGGGTTGACGACGAAACTCCCGGTGAAGGCACCTCGCTTCTCGAGCGCGATGCCACCGTCCGAGGACGCCGTGCGAACGACTTCGCTCTCCTTCGTGGCACGGTCGACGAGCGACTGTACGCTGTCACGTTGCTCGTCGGTCGTGAGGTCCTCGAGCAACGGGTGTTCCGGTGCGACCACGGCGTAGGTGACACCGAAGCCGGTGTCGGGTCGAGTCGTGTAGACGCGAATCGCCTTCGACGGGTCGCTCGCGAAGGGCAGGTCGAATTCGACGCCTTCACTGCGTCCGATCCAGTTGCGCTGCATCGTCACGACACGTTGTGGCCAGTCGAGCGTGTCGAGGTTGCGCAGCAGCTCTTCGGCGTAGTCGGTGATCTTGAAGAACCACTGTTCGAGGTTGCGGCGCTCGACGAGGTCACCCGACCGTTCGCACGTCCCGTCAGCCAGCACCTGTTCGTTGGCGAGCACCGTGCCACATCCCGGGACACCAATTGACCGCGGCCTCGGCGCGGTAGGCCAGGCCGGCCTTGAAGAACGCGATGAAGATGGCCTGGGACCAACGCATGTACTGCGGGATCGTGGCTCTGCACCTCGCGACGCCAGTCATAGACCGCACCGAGACGCAGCAGCGAGGCCTTCAATTCCTTCATCCGTGCTTCGGTGAAGACCCGCGGGTGGCTCCCGGCCTTGATGGCGGCGTTCTCCGCGGGCAGGCCGAAGGAGTCGAATCCGAACGGCGAGAGGACGGCCTTGCCGAGCATGGTCTGGTAGCGCACGACGACGTCGCCGAAGGTGTAGATCCGCACGTGGCCCTGGTGGGCGGAGCCCGAGGGATACGGGTACATGGAGAGCGCGTAGAAGCGTTCGCGGGGGTCGTCGTTGTCGACTTGGTACGTTCCCTCGTCGGCCCAGCGGGCCTGCCACTTCTCTTCTATTTCCGTGACATTAAAAGGCCGCGCCATTGGTCCATTCTAGGGAATTTAAGGTGACACTCCTCTGCGTGACCTATATCGTGGGTTGCATTCCGACATACCTTCTCGTTCACGGCGGCTGGGGCGGGGCATGGTGCTGGCAAAAACTCGCCGCCGAGTTCGACCGCCGTCGGGATCAAATGGATCGCGATCGACCTTCCGAGTTCGAAGATCGGTGCCAAGCCGTCGACCGATCTGGCGGCTGACGCGGCCGTCGTCGCGTCGACGGTGCACCGTGACGGCCAGTACATACTCGTGGGCCACAGTTACGGCGGCATGGTCGTCACCGAGGTCGCACCCTGGATTCCTAACCTCGAGCGCATCATCTACGTCGCCGCCTTGGTGCCGAAGCAGGGTGAAAACGCCACCGAGACGTCCGCGCACGATCCGCGTGCCCACGAAACTCGACGAGGCCATCGAGGTGGACGGTGACTATTTCCGACTGAACAACCACCTCGCCTCGGCCGCGCTCTACAACGACTGCCCGTCGGCCATAGCGAGTTGGGCGGTGGACAAGCTCTCCACCCAAACCATTGCGAGTTTCCGAGCGAAGAGGACGTCGCCCGACACTGGCGTCGACTCCCTCTATATTCGATGCACACTCGATCGAGCGATCGATCCCCTGCTCCAGGAACACATGGCCGATCGTTGCGACGTCGTGTTCGACCTCGCGAGTGACCATTCGCCGTTTTTTTCCCAACCATCCAATCTTTGCGAGGCCATACTTTCGTAGTCGAGATTTGGCCGGTCGACGGATGTTGCGGCTGTTACACCTCCGGCACAGTGCGAGTGCAAGATATAAGGTTTGTCGCGTTACCCGACCACGAGACTGTGGCGTGCAGTAGTTCGGAGGCGTTCATGGGACACCCTCAACTCGATTCAGTTCAACGTGATGTCCGGGCGACCGCGGTCACTTCGCCCTCTTGTTCCCTTCGCATCGCGGCGGCGGCATTCGTGCTCCTGTCAGGACTACTGATTGCCTCGCGCGCGTCGGCGATCGCGCCGACCTACGACCTCAATGGATCGTGGTCCGTGACCTTGAAGGACGTCGCGTGTCAGGGAACCTCGCAGGGTCCATTCCCAATGAGCGTTACAGGGTTCAGCAAGTCCACTGGCAACTTCAATTGGAGTTTCCACGGTGGATCTTCGTTCGGCACGGGCGTCGAGAGCGGCAATGACGTCACCTTCGATGAATTCGGAGGCGCCGGCTCACCGGACCTCGTCGCGATGGCGTCGGTGGTTAACGGAACCTTGACGATGGACAGCGTCGTCGGACAATGCCCGAACAACACTGGCGCCAATGAGTGGGTCTTCGTATTCGGTGGCGATATCGTCGTTAATTCAACGCGAGATACCGTGAACTCGACGGAAGCGCGCGACGGTAACTGCAACGTAGATCCGGGTTCGTCGCCGCCGGTGTGCACGTTGGCCCAAGCGATTGCCGTTTCGAATATTCAAGGTGGCGACACCATAAGGTTCGACATTGTTCACAAGAATGGAAATCGTTTCGACGATTCGGTCCCGGTGATCGACGTTCCGGACAAACAAGTGATCGAACTCAATGCACCGACGACAGTCGACGCGACCACCCAACCGGGTGGTCGGGTCGAAACTCAGTGGTTCCGCAAACTCAAATGTCAAAGGTCCGTTCACTCGAGGGCTCTACGTAAGAGTCGGGGGCGCCGGTTCGACGATCCTTGGCATGGTAATCAACGGATTCAACGATCAAATCCAGCTCGTGGGTGGCGATAACAAGATTCAAGGCGACTGGTTCATGACCGACGCAAAAGGTACGTCACCTGATTGGAACCCAAATGGCGCGTCACCGATTGATGGCGAATACGCACAGATCGGCATCGACCTCGAAAGCTCGGGCAACCAGATTGGAGGGGCTAACGGCGGCGAGGGAAACCTCTTCGCGCTCTCCTGGGCGTCTCCACCCGGCGCCAATCAACAGACGCGAGCCGCTGCCGCAATCTACGACGGAGTTCAGTCCCTGGGAGGAAACGTGATTCAGGGCAACGACGTCGGAATTCGTGCTGGCGCCGAGGTGGCGCTCGTTGGCGATCCGCCCAAGGGAGCCCCGGACAACTTTGATCCGGAACCGGCGCTGTATCTCAACGGTGCCCAAACGATTGGTGGGCCCGGTACCGGCGCGGGCAACCGCGTCACCGGTTCGATTATCACGGGCGCCTCGACGATCCAGGGCAACACGTTCTACGGTCACACGAGCGTGCTCGGTGCCGCGAATGTCGGGGGACCCGTGTCAACACCCGGCGCTGGCGCGGGTAACACATTCGAGCCCCTAGAACGTGCGTCGGTCGTGAGCGACGAACTCAGCGATTCCAACGCCAACGCTGTGATCCAGGGCAACCTTTTCAAAGACAGTCAACATGTGCCAATCACGGCCGGCGTTGGCGTCGGTGTTGACGGCGCCACCATTGGCGGTCCGCTCGCTGCCGATGCCAACCTATTCTCCGGGCTCCAGGCGTCACATGGCGCCGTGTGGGTGTACGGAAGCCACGATGTGGTCCAGAACGATCAATTCATGAAGAACGCCACGGCGGGTATTCAGGTTGATGCGGGATCGGGAAACACAATCACAGAGGTCTCAATGCAACACAACGACGTTGGCATCGAATTGGGTCACGCCGGATTTCTGTACAACACGAAAGACCTCGTCAATCCATCGGGACCCAACGAGGGTGAACCATATCCAATAATCATGTCTGACCAGGAATCGACCGCTGGTTCATTGGTTTCGGGCATTTCGCCACAATCGGGCACGTTGATTATCAGCCTTTACGCACAAGCATCGTGCGGCACAATGTTCACCGACTCAACCCAGGGCTTTCTCTACATGGGGAGCCAAACAGTCTCTAGCTCGTTCGGCAATCTGTCCTTCACTTTGACGTACCCACCCCTACCTTCAGACATGTCGGCGATCACCATGACCGCGACCGGCTCCGATGGTTCGACTTCAGAATTTTCACCGTGCCTCAGTATTAATTCCAAGGTACCTTCATTCCTCGCTTCGGGAGTCATTCCTACATCCTCACGCGTGCCAGTCCTTGCGGTTGCGAAAACAGCGTCCATTGCCCCGCATGTGTCCGGTGCAAGGTCTGAGAGTTCGGGTCGCGCAGCGATTGAGTTGCTGTGTCCGAGTGGCGCGCAGTCGCCATGCGCTGGCACCGCGGTACTCAAATTGCCAGGCACACATTTTCACGACGCCACGCTGGCGCAGGTGCGTTTTTCTATGCCCACGGGCGCTGTGTCGCCTGTAATCCTCACGTTGAATCGTGGTATCTTCGCCACGCTTCGAAAGGTCCACCGAATCGTTGCGCGGCTCACCACGAATGCCAGTGACGCTTCAGGAGTGCACGTAGTTAAGTCCTTCGCTCTGACCCTGACGTGAAATTCGCACACCTGAATGGGTCATCTTGCGGGAGTGAGCCATATCGGTCTCGACAGAAGAGTAGAAATTGGACCGCCGGTAACTAAGTGCACTAAGCGCGGCGATAGGCGTTAGGTCGCGGATTTTGATACGTGACAAAACATGTTTGGCGAGGAACATGGATGTGACAATCGGACTAGAACGAATCCATCCTGTACCCGACACAGCCCACAAATCTTTGCGAGACAGCGCCTCGGGAGCGAAATTGTGGGTTCCCATGGGTGTTAGAATCTTTGGACCTTTGGGGGTATAGCTCAGCTGGTAGAGCACTTGCATGGCATGCAAGGGGTCCGGGGTTCGAATCCCCGTACCTCCACTTTACAAATTGCCTGATGACCGGCTCACGGTCTTCCACGGCGTGGACTCAACTCACGAAGATGCATGCCATTGCTTGTAGTGCAAGAGGTCAGCGGTGAACGAAGACGACGGACGGATTCACTTTTCCCATGTTGGGGCGACCATTGGTTCGCTCACCGACTTCTTGGAGATCATGAAACTTCAGCAGATACTTCAGCAGTTGGTCGCAACAAATTCACTTCCGCCAGATCACTATCATCATGGCGATGATCGCCGATTCGTTTGTCGAGCTCGTCCAGTCAGCCGCACTTGTCGAACTGGCAGGTGGTCCCATAAGTATCCGTCGAGTTGGCAACTCGTCTTCGACACCGAGGTGTTCTGGCTCATCTCCATGACTTTGACGAAGAGAAAGTTGGCACATGAACTCGATGAGATTCTCCTAGTTCCGACGCCGCGGACCACCAATGACGGAAACCGTTGCTTCAACTGCGGCGTTACTCGACGGGGTTAGTTTTAGTCACCAAATGACGAGTTCGGAACTCGCACGTGAAGCAATTGACGCATTTCCCGACTTGATAGTTCTTGATTTTGACATCGATGGTTCTCTTGCCCTAGAGAGCGGAGGTGAGCTCAAGTTCTTGTTCGCGGAAGAGCCAGAGTTAGACGAACACGGCTTCTTCGCTGGACCACCGGGCTGGCTCGGCGAGATTCGCTCACCCGGGACGGTTGTAGTGACTCGATCAGGAGAGGTCGTGTCGATTCAGACCGGTGGAGCGTTAGGTCGAGGTGACGCTGAATCAGCCGCACTACGCCACGCATTTGATCTTCGACATGTCGAAGGCATCTTGAGTGATTCGTCGGTAATTGTCCTGGACGCACTCTGTCGCGACCCGTCGCTCTTTGCTTGCCGGTGGTTCCCGTGAGTGAGCTGTTCGAGCGGGCCGGAATCGAGTGTCGCGGAGAATGGGTGGCACGCCAAGGAGAGTTTGCAGAACATCCGGGGGTGATCTACCGCGAACGAATGATCAACGGGTTGAGCGAGGAATACGGCTTTGAGAGTTGCTGCACTCAGGCCTTTGAACATCTGCTCCTCGAGTGGCTCAATTTCGGGCTAGACCAAACTGCGCTCACTGACGTTCATGGCGTGGCCCTCGCCCTTGCACACGGAGGAGTCGCACCGGCGTTCGTCGACTACGTCCTTAGTGAAGATAACCTCGAATCAGAGCTCCTGACCGAGTTCGCATCTGCCGTCGGGCCCCTACCTGAGTGGGAAGTCCTCGGCCCCTGGTCACTACCTACTGGGGCTCAACGCCGAGCGCGGTGGTCGCACGATCGAAGCCGAACGAGAGCTCCAGGCCGCCGTCTCTGCGAACTCAAGTTTTGACGCGGCACTCCTCGAACTGTCCCGGTACGCAGCGGATCGCAGTGCATGCCCGCCTTGCAACCTCTCTCTTGCGACGTTCCGGCGCCTTGGCGGGTGACCCAGAATTTGAGTACCTAAGACGGCGCCTTGGAGTACCGGCTTCGGCGTCGGGCGTAATGAACCCTGTCCTTGCGGTTCGGGGAGAAAATTCAAATTGTGTTGCGTCAACGGGCGCCGCCTGTCGATTGAAGACCGCGCCGACTGGCTTTGCCACAAGATCACGCTGTTCTCTCTTCGACCGCAGAACCAATGGCGGTTAGAAGAGCTTCTCGACATTGCAGTTGACTGCGCTCGCGCGGGGTCGCCCGATTCATTCTTCTCCATTTTGGTCAACCTCGCGGCCTTTGACCGAGACGCGTTGGACGAGTTCATCGAAGCGAGAGGCGTTTTATTGCCTGAAGACGAACTCGCGCTCGCACGCACGTGGCGGGATTCGCCGCCGGTGTTGTGGCAGGTCGTCGACGTTGATCTGGGGGCGTCGGTCGAACTATTCGACACCCGAGGCGGTGCAAGTGTGGTCGTCGAGGACCACTCCGCGTCGCAGAGTTTGCACGTCGGTGACTACGTGTTCGTTCGGGTGGTGCCCACCGAGTCGAGATTCCTGTTCACTGGAGAGATCGTTCGTGTGCCATTAGCGCATCGGGCATCACTGTTAGAACTTCTCGACGCAGGAGCAAGAACGCTGGACCTGGCTGCGTGGGTTGGCTCGTTGTTCGCACCGATCCAGTTAGCGAACTACGAAGGAGACGACGTGGTGCTGTGTCGTGCGGTGTTTAGTCCGGTGACGACTTCTTGGGAGGAGCTCTCGGCCACATTGGATGGACTATTTGGAGAGTCCGACGATGGCCAGTGGACAGAGTTCGTTGAGATCAGCGGCGCCAGCGTAGTGAGGTGTCTGCTCCGCCGCGAACTCGAGACCCTCGTGGTCGAAACGAATTCGATCGAACGTTTTGATCGAATTCTCAACGTCCTGCACGAGAAAGTTGGGGATTTAGCAGTCATCGATGAGGTTCGCACCGATCTCTCTTCAACCGCCGACTTGGTGAATCGTGGTGGGCACAATATCGAGCCTTCGACAGACAGTGAAGTACCGGCCGAGGTTATTAAAGCGGTTCGAGACCTGATGCGCGCGAAAGAGGACGCGTGGCTTGACGAGTCGATTCCCGCGCTTGGGGGCCTTACGCCTCGTCGAGCAGCGGCGGACCCCACTCGTCGCGAAGACCTCGCCGCACTGCTCGGTAATGAATTCGACCGCCGCGGCGCGCTGGCCCCTCCCGCGATGACCTTCGACGTAACAAGACTCCGCGAGCAATTAGGTGTCTTCAACTCATAGAACGACTATGTCCGGCACGATCAGCCTCGTGTCGCAGCCTTCGCCGACGTGAAGAAGCTACGAGTAGACCGACGCGTTTCGCCAGTCAGGGTCCCAGAGTGCCAATCGGTATGACCATGACACCATCGGGCCTCTGATAGGCGTAGCCCGTGGCCGTCACGACCGCCAGGAACGCCGGAGCACCGCAGGTGGACTGATCAATTCGGTTAGAGAATGTGAGGAGGCTTCTCGCACCTTGGTCGATTTGATTGCTACCGAGTTTCACTTCAATGCCAGCCCAGCAGCCATCGTTCCGCTCCACGATGGCGTCGACTTCAAGTCCGGTGTTGTCGCGGTAATGGAATATATCTTGGCGTCATGAAGTTGGGCGTAGACGCGCAGATCCCTCACAACGAGGCTCTCGAAAAGGAAGCCGAGGAAGTTGAGATCGCCGAGGTTTCTGCGGACCGGCACCCAATGCAGCCGCGGCCAGGCAGGAATCAATGAAATGTCGTTTCGCAGCGATGCGCATGCTGGAACGAGACCTGAGCCGTGGCGCCCAAGCCGGCTGATTCTCGATTATCCAGAGCCGCTCAAGAGCGGATAGAGCAATTTGGAACAGTCTTACGGGCGACGGGCTCATCTTCGCCTGCCGTGTCGGCAGCAATTACGGTGGCCCGCCACCGGAGTGGCGACATTGCGCGCCAACGACCTTAGGACGCGCCTCACCTTGTTGGGATCGCGGATGACTCCGTCAACTCGGTTGATGTCGGTTCGGGCTATCTCCTCAAGAGAGTCGCCAAGTGCTAGTTGGGCGTCGACCACCGGAAGGTTGTGTAGGGCGGCCAT
The DNA here is from genome assembly GCA_963804305.1 of uncultured Acidimicrobiaceae bacterium. Taxonomy (GTDB): domain Bacteria; phylum Actinomycetota; class Acidimicrobiia; order Acidimicrobiales; family RAAP-2; genus RAAP-2. The sequence continues at coordinate 131,079 of CAWDPR010000008.1, forward strand.
CCCCCAGTGCAAATGAACTCCGCGATCTCTGAGATGAAGAAGTCGAAATTCGCCGGCGACGGCAGCTGGGCCTTCGTCGACAAGCAACTTGCCGAGTGAGACTTCTCCGAAACTTCGGCCCATTTCAAAAAGCGTCATTGGTCGCAGTCTCACTCGAGCCACGCGTCCGGCACCCGTGTGTCGAGTGACGTCGTCGCTCGGAGCGGCAGAACCGGTGAGAATGAATTGGCCCGGCAGGCGGCGCTCATCAACTTCTCGGCGCACCTTGTTCCAGATTTCAGGGACGAACTGCCACTCGTCGATCAATCGTGGCGTTGAACCAGTGAGGATT